>NZ_CP118963.1:0-1200000 GCF_029024105.1 Acinetobacter lwoffii
ATGCTTTGGACGGACTGCTTAAATCGCCTGCGACAAGAGCTCTCTGGAAATGTCTTTACAATGTGGATTCGCCCATTGGTTGCAGAAGAGCTGGAAGACAGCTTGCGTTTGTATGCACCTAATCCTTACTGGACGCGTTACATTCAAGAACATCATCTGGAACTGATCACGATTCTGGCAGAGCAATTGTCTGAAGGACGGGTACGCAAGGTCGAAATTTTGGTCGATTCACGTCCAGGGGCAATTTTATCTGCCAGTGAGCAACCGGCGACCACGACAGCGGCATTGACCTCGACACCGATGCCGGTGCCGAAACCGAAGAAAGAAAAAGAAGACAGCGGCAAAAATAGCCGTAGACGTCAGTTGAATCCATTGTTTACCTTCTCGCTGTTTGTGGAAGGTCGATCTAACCAGATGGCGGCAGAAACCTGTCGCAAGGTGCTGACTCAGCTGGGTGCTTCACAGCACAACCCGTTATTTTTATATGGTCCGACCGGTCTGGGTAAAACCCACTTGATGCAGGCGGTCGGCAATGCACTGTTACAGGCCAAACCGAATGCACGTGTCATGTACATGACCGCAGAAAGTTTCGTACAGGACTTTGTCAGCTCGTTACAGCAGGGCAAAGTTGAAGAGTTTAAGAAAAATTGCCGTTCTCTGGATTTATTACTGGTCGATGATATTCACTTGTTGGCCGGTAAAGAAGCCAGCCTGGTCGAGTTTTTCTACACCTTTAACGCACTTCTGGATGAATCTAAGCAAATTATTTTGACTTCGGATCGTTATCCTAAAGAACTAACCGAACTGGATCCACGTCTGGTTTCACGTTTTTCCTGGGGCTTATCGGTCGGAGTCGAACCACCAGATATTGAAACCCGAATTGAAATTCTGCTGAAAAAAGCCGAAAGCAACCAGGTCGATTTACCACGTAACTGTGCGCTGTTTATCGCCCAGCAGGTGGTGGCTAACGTGCGTGAGCTTGAAGGTGCGCTGAACAAAGTGGTGGCGATTTCACGTTTTAAAGGCACACCAATTGATCTGGATGTGGTGCGTGAATCTTTAAAAGATGTGCTGGCGATTCGTGCCCGTACCATCAGTACCGAAAATATTCAGCGTGTCGTGAGTGAGTATTTCCGGATTCCGCTGAAAGAACTGGTCGGTCCAAAACGCACCCGGATTTATGCCCGCCCACGTCAACTGGCGATGGGGCTGGCACGTGAATTAACAGGCGACAGTTTTCCGGAAATTGGCATGGCTTTTGGCGGTCGTGATCACAGTACCGTGATGCATGCTTGCGAGAAAGTACAGAGTCTGCGTGAAGAAGATCCGATCTTTAACGAAGACTATAAAAACCTGCAACGTCTGTTGCAAAGTTGACCTAAATCGCTCAAATTCTATTCTTGCTATGCGGCTGCTTTTGCCGCATAGTAAACCGTCAAAAAAATCACTTTTTCTATATTAATCTTCAGCTTTAGAGGAATGCACTGTGCGTTTAAAAATCGCGAAAGAAAGCTTACTGAATGTTCTCTCACATGTCGTAGGAGCGGTTGAACGTCGCCATACCTTGAATATCCTGTCTAACCTGAAAATTCAGGTGACTACGCAAGCATTGACCGTGACCGGTTCCGACCTGGAAGTCGAACTGGTGGCGAGTACAGCACTGGCTGAAGGTGCATGTCTGCAGGAAGGCGAGACCACAGTTCCTGCACGTAAGCTGATTGATATCTGTAAGTCACTTCCTTCAGCGGCATTGGTGGATTTGCATATTACTGAAGATCAGCGCTGCATCCTTAAATCAGGCAACAGTCGTTTTGTACTGGGTACCTTGCCTGCTGATGATTATCCATTACTGAACACTGAAAACACCCAAGGCACGCAAGTGACGGTGACACAGCGTGAACTTAAACGCCTGTTCGAAAAAACCGCCTTTGCCATGGCAGTTCAGGATGTGCGTTTTTACCTGACCGGTACTTTGCTGGAAATTGATGCCAATCAGCTACGTGCTGTGACCACCGATGGCCACCGCCTAGCACTGTGTGAAACAGCAGCACAATCCACTGCAGCACAGCCGATTCAGGCAATTGTGCCACGTAAGGCCGTTGCAGAATTACAGCGCCTGCTCAGCGTTGAAGATGAGCAATTATCTCTATTGATTGGTCGTGAACTGCTCAATGTGACCATCAATATGCCAAGCCGTGACAAGGAACAGGCGAACATTACCGTGCGTTTCACTACCAAGCTGATTGATGGTAAGTTCCCGGACTACCGCCGTGTGATTCCACGTGGGGGCGACAAAGTCGTGATGATCGCACATGACGTGTTCAAGCAGTCTTTGCAGCGTGTGGCGATTTTAAGTAATGAAAAACTTCGCGGTGTGTTTCTGAACTTCAATGCTGATTCTTTGCAACTTCGTGCCAATAACCCGGAGCAGGATGAAGCGATTGAAGACCTGGCGATTCAATATGCCGATTCACCGCTAGAAATGTCCTTCAATGCGCAGTATCTGATTGAAGTCCTCGGTGTGCTGGATGGCGATGATGTGTCAATGACTATGACTGAAGCGAATCAGTCTGTCTTAGTACAAGACCCGGCGCATACTGATCAGACTTATGTCGTCATGCCGATGCGTGTTTAAGCCGCGGCTTCTGATATTCATATAAGACATGCATATTACGCGTTTACATATTGAGCGTGTGCGGAATTTAAAGACGGTTGCTCTCCACGGATTGCAGCCGTTTAATGTTTTTTATGGGCAAAATGGTTCAGGTAAAACCTCGATTTTAGAGGCGATTCATTTACTGGCTGCCGGTCGTTCCTTCCGTACTCATATTCCCAAAAATTATATCCAGCATGGCGCGCAGGATGCGATTGTATTTGCACAGTCTGCGACTGAAAAAATTGGCATGCAAAAAATGGCCAGCGGGGAGCAACTGATCAAGGTCAATGGTGATCTGGTCGCAACCCAGGGACAGCTGGCCAAACTGTTGCCCTTGCAGCTGATTGATCCGCAAAGCACCGATATTATCGATCATGGTGCTAAACCACGACGCCAACTCCTTGACTGGTTAATGTTCCACGTGGAACCAGAGTTTTATCATGCCTGGCAATATTATTCTCGTGCGCTGAAACAGCGAAATAGTTTGCTCAAAAGCAAACGCTTTCTCAGTCTGTCAGATCTGGAACCGTGGAACCAGATGCTCAGTGAATATGGTGAAATTTTACATTCGCAACGTGTCGGGATCGTGGAACAATGGAAGCCCTTTTTTGAAGATGACCTGAAACAGTTATTACCTGATTTGCAAGTCAGTCTGGAATACAGTCCGGGCTTTCACAGTGAAACTGGCCTGCTGAATGATCTGACCAACCAGCATGAAAAAGACTGTGATCGACGCTATACCGAATATGGTCCACATCGCGCGGATTTGCGTTTAAAGACCCCGATGGGGGATGCCGACGTGATCCTGTCGCGGGGTCAGAAAAAGCTGCTGATGATCGCACTAAAACTGTCGCAAATCGCAATGCTCCATTCTTGTAATAAGGAAACTGTGGTATTATTAGATGATGTGACAGCAGAATTAGATTTAACCGCACAACAACGTTTAATTGAGCGATTGAGCCAACTTGGTAGTCAAGTTTTTATTACCACCTTAGACCATGAATCAGTACAAAAGCACTTACATGATTTGTCTATCTCATATCAGTTATTCAGTGTTGAAAACGGTACAGTTCAAGTTGTGCAATAATATTTTTTGAGTTTTACCCATCTTTGGATAGACCTATTTTTCACTAGGGAGAAACCATGAGTTCAGAAGATCAAGCTGCTTCTCAAACAGAACAAACCATTGAAAAGGCTTATGATTCCTCTAGCATCAAGGTATTACGTGGTTTAGACGCAGTACGTAAGCGTCCGGGCATGTACATTGGTGACACAGACGATGGTACAGGCCTGCACCACATGGTGTTTGAAGTAGTCGATAACTCGATTGATGAAGCCTTGGCAGGCCACTGTGATGAAATTATAGTGACGATCCATGAAGATGAATCGGTTTCAGTATCTGATAATGGTCGTGGTATTCCGACCGACATTCACCCTGAAGAAGGCGTGTCTGCAGCAGAAGTAATTTTAACCATTCTGCATGCCGGTGGTAAGTTCGACGACAACAGTTATAAAGTCTCTGGCGGTCTGCATGGCGTTGGTGTTTCGGTGGTCAATGCGCTGTCTGAAAAACTGCTATTAAATATTAGCCGTGCGGGCAAAACTTATGAACAGGAATACCGTCATGGTGATCCTGTTTATAAATTACGTGAAACAGGTACAACTGATAAATCGGGTACAACAGTACGTTTCTACCCAAGTGCTGAAACCTTTAGTCAAACCATTTTCAATGTTGATATTTTAGCGCGTCGTTTACGTGAATTGTCATTCTTAAACGCGGGTGTACGTATTGTCCTGCGTGATGAACGCGTCAATCTTGAGAATGTCTATGACTACGAAGGTGGTTTATCTGAGTTCGTTAAATATATTAACGAAGGCAAAACGCACCTGAATGATATCTTCCACTTCACTGCTGCACAGGCCGACAACGGTATTACGGTAGAAGTCGCATTACAATGGAATGATTCTTATCAGGAAAATGTACGTTGCTTTACCAATAACATCCCGCAAAAGGATGGGGGTACGCATCTGGCCGGTTTCCGTGCTGCGTTGACCCGTGGTTTAAACAACTACATGGACAGCGAAAATATCCTGAAAAAGGAAAAAGTTGCGGTATCGGGTGATGATGCGCGTGAAGGCCTGACTGCAATCGTTTCAGTCAAAGTGCCTGATCCGAAATTCTCTTCACAGACTAAAGAAAAACTGGTATCGAGTGAAGTAAAAACCGCTGTTGAACAGGCCATGAACAAGGCATTTTCTGAATATTTATTGGAAAATCCACAAGCAGCCAAGGCCATTGCCGGCAAGATCATTGATGCAGCACGTGCCCGTGATGCAGCGCGTAAAGCACGCGAAATGACACGTCGTAAGAGTGCGCTGGATATTGCCGGTCTTCCAGGTAAGCTGGCCGATTGTCAGGAAAAAGATCCAGCTTTGTCTGAACTGTACCTGGTCGAGGGTGATTCTGCAGGTGGTTCGGCCAAACAGGGTCGTAACCGTAAAATGCAGGCGATTTTACCGCTGAAAGGTAAGATCTTGAACGTGGAACGTGCCCGTTTTGACCGTATGATTTCATCTGCTGAAGTCGGTACACTGATTACCGCACTGGGCTGTGGTATTGGTCGTGAAGAATATAATCCGGACAAACTACGTTATCACAAAATCATCATCATGACCGATGCTGACGTGGATGGTTCACACATCCGTACGCTGCTGTTGACCTTCTTCTTCCGTCAAATGCCGGAACTTGTGGAACGTGGTCATATTTATATCGCACAGCCACCACTATACAAGCTGAAAAAAGGCAAGCAAGAACAGTACATCAAGGACAATGATGCACTGGAAACTTACCTGATTTCGAACGCGATTGATGAGCTGGAACTGCATGTCAGTGCAGAAGCACCAGCGATTCGTGGTGAAGCACTGGCGAATGTGATTGCCGATTATCAGACTTCACAGAAGAGCTTGGCGCGTTTAACCCAGCGTTATCCTGCGAGTCTGCTTGATGCGCTGCTGTCACTGGAAGGTTTTAAGCTGGATCAGCTGGAAGACAAAACCTATGTGGAAACATGGGGTGAGAATCTGCGTGCAGCGATTGAAGCCATTCAGCCAACATTACGTCCAGAATTAACCCTGGAGCGTTTTGAAAAAGAACTGGCAGATGGTCAAAAAACTGCAAGCTGGTTGCCACGTATCACGATCTATGTACATAACTTGCCACATAGCTACCTGTTAGACTCAGTACTGTTAGGTTCAAGTGAATATGCACGTTTATTAAAGAATTCAAAGAGCTGGTTTAGTCTGCTTGAAGAGGGTGCATATTTGCAAAAAGGCGATCGCAAGATTCAGGTCAGCAATTTCCATCAGGTTTGGCAACATATCTTGCAGGACTCACGTCGTGGCATGATGATCCAGCGCTATAAAGGTCTGGGCGAGATGAATGCGGAACAGTTATGGGAAACCACCATGGATCCAGACAACCGTAACATGCTGCAAGTGACAGTTACTGATGCGATTGAAGCGGATCGTATGTTCTCTTGCTTGATGGGCGATGACGTAGAACCACGTCGTGCTTTCATTGAAGAAAATGCCTTGAATGCAGATATTGATGCATAACCCTTCAGGATAAAATCAGATATAAAAAAGCGCCTTTCGAGGCGCTTTTTTTAGACCAATTTTTTTACTCATATCCTGTGAGCTAGGCAAAATAAAGTAATTTTGGACCGATTTTTAGATATGGAACGGGTTCATTTAGGTTTTAAAAAGCCAAGTTGAGTAAGCCAAATCGACTCTAAGAAAGGGTTTATGTATAGAGATTACCAACTCGGGAGAATACCTGAAATCTGGAGTGAATCTATCGTTATAAAAATGATCTGCATCAGAACTTCTAAAATAATTTTTGAATAGGAAAGTGAGGCAGAAAGACGTTCTTTATACGATGAGAAGTTTGCATGCAGTTCACGACACTAGGTGAAAACTGGATCAGTCAAAGTGGTATTTAAAGATGCGTGTAATGAAAACAGATCGAATACTTTAGGTGGATTCGACTAAAAAATAATAAATCGCCTATTCAGAAGATCCAATATCTTAAAAATAAATAAAAAGCTGCTAAAACTAAATTTTAAATTTTCAATAGCTTATAAGAAACTTGGTCTAATACGCTAAATAATACGTGAATAATATTGCTTCAAGCATCTAGAAAGCCTGATCAGAGATGTGAATAACTCTAAAGTTATCCATAATTTTTATGTGAATAAGATAGTATTTTTCCGCAAGCTTTAATCCACGTATTAATTCTTTATTTTAAATTCAAATTTGAAATCGATTATCTTGTGGATAAGTGTTTTTAAATTTAAAATAGCATTTTAAATTTAAAGCTAGATTTGGCGATATATTGCTAGTATGACCAGACTATTCCTTGGATTGGCTTTAAAATAAAAAATTATTATAAATTAAATACTTGTAAATATAGTGTAGTTTCTCTAATCATTACCGTGGAACATATTGTTAACTAAAAACTCAAGATGTAGCTAAACTACATAATTGATTTAATAATCAAGTGAACTTTCATTTTTATTTAAAATCATACTTTTATCGATTTTTGCTTAACTTTTTTATTTCTCATTTTTGAGTTATTTCTTGATTTCATTATTGAAAATCGGGCATTTCTTTTATTACTCGATAGAAAAGAGGGAGGGAATCGCTGAAATGATATTGATTAGGAACAAGAAAAAGAGGATTGATAAAATGACGATGAAAAATAAAAAAGCGCCTGACGGCGCTTTTTTTTAATCATATTTATGGTGTTAGAATGACTTTACGACAGTCTTCTTCCTTTTTATCAAAAATACGGTAACCTTCCGCAGCATCTTCCAGTTTCATGCGATGGGTAATAATCAGATCTGGAGACAGATCTCCATTTTCAATATGTTCTAGCAACTGCGGCAAGTAATTATGCACATGGGTTTGTCCCATTTTAAAGGTCAAACCTTTGTCAAAGGCATCACCAAACAGGAAGCCATGAATTGGACCGGCATAAACTCCAGGTACACTCACCACACCGCCGCGACGGACCGCTGCAATACATTGTCTTAGCGCTGAACCACTCGAACCTTCTAATTTCAGGTTGGTCATTACGGTTTCCAGCATGCTACCTTTGGCTTCAAAACCGACCGCATCAATGACGGCATCGACTCCACGATAACCCGTGGTATTTTGAATGATAAATTCAGCGGCATCGACTTCATCAAAATTGACGGGAATTACCCCATAGGTTTGATGCGCGAAACGCAAACGGTAAGGGTGGTGATCGACCATAAATATCTGCTCGGCACCGAGCATCCGCGCGCAGGCAGCAGCCAGCAGACCGACCGGGCCAGCACCATAAATCGCCACACTGGAACCTCGACCGACTTGGGCATTATTCACTGCTTGCCACGCAGTTGGCAGAATATCGGTCAGGAATAATACTTTTTCATCAGGCAGGGAACCCGGCACCTTAAATGGTCCGACATTGCCTTTGGGGATCCGTACATATTCAGCCTGACCACCCGGTATACCCCCATACAGATGGCTAAAGCCAAATAAAGCTGCCCCTGGTGGGATCTGTTTTTTGTTGAGAATTGCACCACGACCGGTATTGGTATTTTCACAGGCAGCCATGAGTTCATGTTCACAGAAAAAACAGTGACCGCATGCAATCACAAAGGGAATAATCACCCGGTCACCTTTTTTGACTTCGGTTACTTCTGGGCCGACTTCTTCTACAATTCCCATAAATTCATGGCCGAAAATATCACCGTCTTCAGTGGCCGGGATTTTTCCCCGGTATAAATGCAGATCTGAGCCACAGATGGCGGTGGCTGTCACCCGTAAAATAACGTCATCTGGTTCCTGAATCACTGGATCTGGAACGGATTCAACTCGTACATCCCGAGCACCATGATAGGTAAGAGCACGCATGCGGATTTCCTCTCTCTAGTTCAACATTAAACAGACTCGTAGCAAGGCTGCCAAAAATTAAAAAACACTTGTATTAGAGCCTTAGGATGAAACAGCGCGCTGTAAATTAATGTATGAAATAAGGCATCCAACTGTTTAAAAAATAAACTTATATAGGGTTTGTGTAATTCATGACCTTATGTGTCGAATGAATAGAAAAGAACAGAATTAAAGAAACATCTAGACGTAGATGAAAAAATACAGGGGGGAAAATGGAAGAGAAAACATTAAAAATAGTGAATAAAAAAGAGATGAACAACGTTGGTCATTCATCTCTTATCTTAAATCTTACTAAAAGAGCTTTAGAACGTCTGTTCCAGACTTTCCAGTTCCATCATCAGTTCTAGCATTTGCTCTTCGGCTGTTTCCAGTTTGGCTTTTAGCTCGGTTTGCTCATTCATCAGTTTCAGCAAATCATTTTTACGTGATGCTTCGTATAAAGCACTGTCACCCAGCAGGTTTTCAATTTCAATCAGTCGCGGCTGTAGTTTGGCCATCTGTGCTTCGCATTTTTCAATATTCTTGCGAATCGGACGACTTAGTTCCCGCTGGCGAGCAGCTTCCTTACGTTGTGCTTCCTTGTCCAGTTTGGAAATAGTCGGTTTGACTTCGACTTGGGATTTCACCGGTTCTGCTGGCTTTTGCCCATTTTTAATCATCTCAATACGGGCTTGGCGTAACCAGTCAGCATAGGCAGTAAGATCACCATCAAACTCACGGCATTGACCATTATGTACCAGTAGCAGTTCATCACAGACGCTGGCGATGAGCTGACGTTCATGCGAAACTAGAACTACCGCGCCCTGAAAATCTTGTAAAGCCATAGTCAGTGCATGACGCATATCCAGGTCTAAATGGTTGGTCGGCTCATCCAGAATCAGTACATTCGGACGCTGCCAAACAATCAGTGCTAGGGCCAAACGTGCACGTTCACCGCCTGAGAAGCTTTCGCTTGGCGTATCCATACGTTCGCCACTAAAACCGAAACTACCCAAGAAGGAGCGTAGACTGGCTTCACTGATTTTTTTATCTGCGATACGTGCCAGCTGTAACATTGGGCTGGCATTACCATCCAGTGCATCCATTTGATGCTGGGCAAAATAACCAATATTCAGTAATTCTGAATCTTTCCGCAGACCCTGAATCAGTTTCAGGTCACCGACCAGCGATTTAATCAGCGTGGATTTACCGGCACCATTCATCCCAAGCAAACCGATCCGGCTGTTTGGCGTGATCTGTAAATTTACATTGGTGACAATCAGCTTGTCGCCATAACCAATATCGGCATGTTCCAGTTGCAATAACGGCGAACTCATTTTGGTCGGTTCACGGAAACTGAAGGTAAATGGCGTATCGACATGGGCTGCAGATAGTTCCTGCATTCGTTCCAGCTGTTTGATCCGGCTCTGTGCCTGTTTGGCTTTGGTCGCTTGCGCTTTAAAACGGTCAATATATTTTTGCAGATGCGCGCGGGTTTCCAGCTGCTTTTCATACGCCTGTTGCTGCTGCGCTAAACGCTCACTACGGGTGCGCTCAAAAGTCGAATAGTTACCGGTATATAAAATCAGTTCCTGATTTTCGATATGTAAAATGTGATCGGTAATCGCATCGAGGAAGTCCCGGTCATGCGAAATCAGTACCAGCGTACCTTCATAGGCTTTCAGCCAGTCTTCGAGCCAGAGAATTGCGTCCAAGTCCAGATGGTTGGTTGGTTCATCGAGGAGCAGTAAGTCTGATCGGCTCATCAGGGTACGTGCCAGATTCAAACGCATACGCCAGCCACCGGAAAAACTTGAAACATCCAGCTGTGATTGATGTTCAAAGAAGCCCAGACCAGCCATCAGTTGTGAAGCTTTGGCAGGAGCAGAATAACCTGAAATTTCATCAAAACGGCCATATAAATGAGCCAGTTCTGCATCATCCAGTTGATCCGGTTGATCGAGTTTCTGCTGAATATCCCAGTATTCTTCATCGCCCGACAAGACGAAATCAATGGCTTTCATATTCAGTGCTTTGATTTCCTGAGCCATATGCGCTACGGTCCATACCGCAGGTCGGGTCAGCGAACCGGTGTCCGATTCCATGCCGCCGAGCAAGGCTGAAAACAGGGTTGATTTTCCAGCACCATTGACACCGGTTAGGCCAATTTTCCATCCTGGGTGTAACTGCATCGACGCTTTTTGAAATAAAACACGTCCACCGCGACGTATAGATAACTGGTCTAACTGAATCATTGAGAAATCAAAGCTAAGAAATAAGATGCGCCTATTCTAAAGGAAAGCCCTGTGAAAATGAAAAATCTTACCGTTTTTGCTGAAATAAGTGTGCTTTTCACCTCTGTCAATTGATCTAGGGTGGACGCATAAGTTGAGTAAAAGCTCTATTTTATGCATGAACAGTGGTTTATAGTTCAGGCTGATGGAGCAAAAAATATCATAGAGTCAAATAAAAATGAAAAAGGGATGTTTAATTTTATCGGCACTGGGCATTTTGGTGTCGACTTCAACTCAAGCCAGAGTGAATGTCTGTGTTTTTGATTTACTGGGGAAATCTGGTGAGTCTTACAAACTGCTGGAGGAATGGGCGCTGGCAGCAAAAGGCTGGGGTGCCGAAATTCAGCTAAGCGCTTATCAGGATGAAGCCAAGGTCGATCAGGACGTCAAAGCCGGAAAATGTGATGCCTTCTATATGACCTCAATGCGTGCCCGGGCTTATAACAAATTTGCTGGATCGATTGATGCAATTGGCGGCGTGCCGAATAATGACATTGCCATGAAAGCCATCAGCTATGTACTGGATAAACGCAATAGCAAACGCCTGATCACCCAGATTGGCAAAGAAAAATTCGAAGTGGCGGGTATTGGTCAGATTGGCCCAGCCTATATTTTTGTTCGTGATCGTACTCTAAATAAACTGGAACAGGTCAAAGGCAAGAAATTTGCCGTGCTGCATTATGACTATGCGCAAAAAATCATGGTCGACCGGATTGAAGCAGTACCGGTCATGTCGGAAATTTCCAATTTTATTCGCAAGTTTAATCAGGGCGAAGTGGATATTGTCGCTGCACCGGCTTATGCATTTAAACCGCTGGAATTACAGAAAGGACTAGGCCGTCAAGGCGCAATGATTAATTTTCCGGTGATTAATGTCACTGCTGATCTGATTATTCGTCAGGAAGAGTTTCCGGCAAGCTTTGCCGCACAATCCCGAAACTGGTTTGTGAAACAGTTACCGCGCAGCTTTGCCATGGTCAAGCGCATGGAAGCTGAGATTCCAAGCAAATATATTCTGAATCTAAGCCGTGAAGATCGTGTGGCCTACCAAAAGATTCTGCGTGATGGGCGGATCGATTTAACCAAACAGGGGATTTATGATCAGGGCATGATGAACGTATTGAAACGCGCGCGTTGTACGGTAGAAAGAACCAATTTTGAATGTTCGATTGGTGGCGAATAAATCTGAAATCATGTATATCTTTGTAACTATATCTGGGTAAATGTAATTATAAGAAAGCAGTTTTAAACATTAAGATATTGATATTTAAATATATATTTAAAAATAACTTAGGCAACTATTGCTGATTTATCTTTATAGGCCAAAATGCCGGTTTTAAATGGAGTAAATGCTCTATTTTTTTTAATTAAACTTGCTTAATATTTGTCCCGTGTACGGACACTCAGCGAATAACAAGATTTCAAAGGATAACTACAATGAAAAAAACACTCTTATCATTGGCTGCATTCTCTGCATTTGGTTTTGCAAGTGCGGCGCATGCAGAAAAAGTCGATATCTGTGTGTTTGACTTACTGGGTAAATCCGGTGAGTCTTTCCAGATGGCGCAAGAATGGGCACTGGCTGCAAAAGGCTGGGGCGCAGAAATCAATCTGATTGCCCGTCAGGATGAAGCGGTTGCCGACAATGATTTTAAGGCAGGTAAATGTGATGGTGTATTTATGACCGCCATGCGTGCCCGTCAATACAATAAATTTGCCGGTTCTATTGACGCACTGGGCGGCGCACCAAGTAATGCCATTGCCCAGCGTGCAATCAGTTTTGCTCTGGACAAACGTAATGCCGCGAAAATGGTAACCAATCTGGGCGGCAAAAAATATGAAATTGCCGGTATTTCGCCTTTAGGTTCGGCATTTATTTTCGTCCGTGACAAGAATATCAATTCGATTGAAAAAGCCGCAGGCAAGAAATTCGCAGTACTCGGCTATGACGATGCCCAGAAAATCATGGTACAGCGCGTCGGTGCACAGGCCGTGATTTCCGATGTGTCCAACTTTGTGGCCAAATTTAACAATGGTCAGGTGGATATGGTTGGTGCGCCTGCCTATGCCTACAAGCCATTAGAAATCTATAAAGGTCTGGGTAATAACGGCGCGATGTTTAATTTCCCGGTGCTGCATGTGACGTCTGATTTTGTGATTCGTCCAGAAAAATTCCCCGCAGGTTTTGGACAGAAATCGCGTGACTGGTTTATCAAAAACCTGCCAAAGAGCATGGCCATGATCAAACGTCTGGAAGCCGGTATTCCGTCGAAATATAAAATGAACCTGAACGTTGAAGATAAAACCAAGTATCAGAAAATGTTACGTGATGGCCGGATGGACATGACCAAACGTGGAATCTATGATGCCAGCATGATGTCGGTCTTAAAACGTGCCCGTTGTTCTGTCGATAAGGCCAACTTTGAATGTTCAATGGCTGGCGAATAATCTGATTTTTAAAGAAAAAAGCTTAGATTGATCTAGGCTTTTTTTATGGCTGAACCAGGTCAGATCTGCCATTGTGCAGCGAATAAAATAGCTTAAGCTTGATTAACTATTAAATTCGCATGTTTTATATAAAAAACAATCACATGTGACTAAAAGTGCAATAACAAAAACAAGCGATAAGGAAATGAGGATGATGCATAGAGGATGGAAAGCACTGGCATTGGCTACGGCGACACTGGCTGTTTCAGGTCTGGCGCAAGCTAAACAGGTGATTTGCGTATTTGATCTGGTTGGTAAAAACGGTGATGTCTATAGTGTGATGAAAGACTATCAGTTGGCAGCCAAAAACTGGGGTGCAGATGTCGAACTGCGGGTCAATACCAATGAAGCGGTGGTTGCAGAAGATTTTAAAGCCGGGAAATGTGATGGGATCAGTGTTACCGGTATGCGTGGCCGTCAATTTAATAATTTTACTGGTTCACTCGATGCCATTGGTGCAATTCCAGATCTGAATCTGGCGGTTAAAGTGATGCAGGGACTGGCCAGTCCAACTTTTGCCAAACATATGCTGCAAGGCAAATATGAGGTAGTCGGTGTCATTCCTGTAGGTGATGCTTTTCTGTTAGTGAACGACCGCAGTATTAATACTGTTGCCAAAGCAGCCGGTAAAAAAATTGCGGTACTAAGCCATGACGAAGCACAAAAAATCATGGTACAGCAGGTTGGTGCACAAGCAGTGAGTGCCGAAATCAGCAATTTTGCCAGTATGTTTAACAATGGTCAGGTGGATATTATCGGTGCACCAGCTGCAGCATTTAAGCCTTTAGAATTACATAAAGGGTTGGGTAGTAAAGGTGCGATTGTGAATTATCCGGTATTACAGGTTACCGGTAATATTATTATCCGTCCCGATAAATTCCCGGCCGGATACGGACAAAAATCACGTGAATGGGTTAAGAGCCAGTTACCACGTGCCTTTGGTATTTTGGGTAAAATGAAAGCGGATATTCCTTCGAAATACTGGATGGATATTCCTGCGGCAGATAAACCGGGTTATCAGAAAATGATGCGGGATTCCCGAATTGACCTGACCAAACGCGGCGTTTATGACAAACGCATGATGAAATTGCTGTGGCAATTCCGCTGCAAACAGAATCCGACAAATTTTGAATGTGCCTTACAGGATGAGAACTACAAATAATCCTGATAAAATTACTCTGATTTGACTTTTAATCTGTGCAGACTGACCATATATTGAGTGTGCTATACTTAAATATGGTCTTTTCTTTTTAAAGACATTCCATTCAACAGAGGAATCCGCCATGAATGCCCAAGCGCTTGTGCTCACCGACAATGCCGCAAATAAAGTACGCCAGTTGCGTGACAGTGAAGGTAACCAAGACTTAATGCTCCGTGTCTATGTGACCGGTGGCGGCTGTTCAGGTTTCTCTTATGGCTTTAACTTTGCGGAAAGCCAGAATGAAGATGATGCAGAATTTGCCAATGGTGATGTTAAAGTCTTAGTCGATTCATTGAGTTATCAATATCTGGTCGGTTCAGTTGTAGATTATTTAGAAGGTCTGGAAGGTTCACGTTTCGTGGTACAAAACCCGAATGCGACCACGACCTGTGGTTGTGGATCTTCATTCTCGATCTAAATCCATGCACAAAAAAAGTCCTCTCAATGAGGACTTTTTTATATCTGGAGGAAAGTTTAGCTATCCAGTTTTACCGCTTCAAGCAGATCAAAGATTACAGTAGTAACATCCTGACTCAACTCGCGGTTATTGAAAATTTCATAGGCGCTAATGGTAATGTCGGTATCGCTTGGCAACAGACGCTGTTCTTCTTCGATCAGGTCATTGATCGGCAATAAAGTCTGTTTGATTTCCAGATGCAGAATATCTTTATATTCCAGATTTTCATCGTCGAGTTCAATCAGTTGTTCATTGAAATAAGGCAGCAAAATCGAATGAAGATAGGGTTGGATGTCCTCGATATCAAAGATTTCGATATCACGGGTTTCATCAATCGTACTAATGTGGTCATTTACTTCAATTAAAATATGGTAGTAACTCACACGAATCTCCAAAGATGGCCTGAACAATGTAGCCAATCACAATAACATGAAATCAGAATAGAGTGTTTTTTATAATACTTATACACTTAAATTAATTAGGGAATTCAAGCTGATCACTTAACGGTTATAAAGCAAGGTCTTGTCTGCAGGTCGCAGCTGGAAGTGTTGCAGATTCTGTTTACCCAGCACCGGATACATCAGTGCTTCCGGGTCATTATGGTGATACAGCCCCAAGGCATGTCCGAGTTCATGTGCCAGAGTCAGACGGAGATCATCTTCTGCATCAAACTGATAGACATGAATTTGATCACCCATAAACACGCCTTTATGAAATTCGCGGGCAGGGAAACGCTGTTGGGCTTGAATGATATTCTGCTGATGGTTTTGCAGACCATGTTGATGCATGGAAACATTCATATTAAAGGAACTTTGCTGTTCCTGAAGGTACTGAAGTTCCCGTTGAAAACTTTCCGATTTGCGCTGTAAAGCCAAAACCTCATATTCAATCTGCTCATGTTCATAAGCAGATAAATTTGGCTGACGGCGTCGTTGCTGTAAGGCTTGAAATTCACTATTGATCTGGTTTTTTTGCTGAATGAGGCGTTGCTGCTGACTTTCCAGATGCTGATGGGATGCTTCCAGATTTTTGACCTGACGTTGATACTTGGCGTCATCTGCCAGCAACTGTTTTTCGACTTTCTTCAAGGCATCATAGTCTTGCTGGCGTTGATCATAGATCAGGTGAATACTCAGCCTGGCATTTTCATCATAGACCATCAAATCATCACGATTGCTTCCCTGATGCCAGATTTCGATCGCTTCCTTGCTCAGTTGAATGACTTGATCTTTACTTAGTCCAAAGCCTGAATCGACCTGATCAATTCGGAAACGTAAGCGTGTATCGAAAGGATGCGTCAAGCGATCAGCCAGCGAGTTATAGCGCAGTTGAGGATGGGTTTGGGCCTGCATATGTAGATAGGCAGACATGATCAATCCCACTACGAGCAGACAGAGCAGAAGACGCATATTTTTTATTTAAATGTCTATTTTTTAAAAATATAGCTTAATTTTAATGCCTTTCCCATGCTTATTTGCATCATCCTTCAGCTTTTGGATAAAGCCCTAATTCGGCCAAAGCCTGCTGCAAAATTTCAAGGCGGATCGCCGGATCCATACCATTTCGCATCTGCATATTCAGTGAAAATGCCACGATCTCGGCTTGCGGTGTTTCAACCCAGCCGGTGAGCCAGCCGACTTGCGGTTCCACATCCATGCCCCAACCGGATTTGACATATAGTCGATAAGCTTTCCGCTCCTGTAAAAATAACATGGCTTTGACTTGTTGCTGGACTTGAGGATCAAAGGCCAGTTGCTCTCGGGCCAACGCAGAAACAAATTGGACTTCCTGTTTTGGAGTAACTTTCAAAGGGCCTACCAACCAGAAGTTATCGACCTGTTGACCAATCTGCTGATTACCAAATTGGATGCGTTGTACTTCCTGTTGCATCAATTCAAGGCCAATGCGACGTGCCAGTTCCTGATACACGGGTACAGCAGAAGCTTGCATGGCTTCGCCGAGAGTCATGTCTTTTTCCCAGGCTGCAAAACTGCGTTTCTTGCCATCCCATTTAAAAATTTCATTGGTTGTGGCTTTGCCATGTTGCAGGCCAATCAGGGCATTGAGCATTTTAAAAGTAGAGGCGGGAACATATTCGGTATCTGCACGGCTTAAATCATTACCATAAACCTGTATCTGTTGACCACGCTGAATCACTAGAACACCCGCGCTTTGCGCCTGATCAAATAATTGGGCAATGGCTTGGGTGGATTGAGTCGAAGTGCTTTGAGATAGGAGAGATGAAACGGGCAGGCTACACGCTGTCAGGCCCAAGCAACTCAGTAAAGGCAGCAAAATTAGAATTTTCATGGGTTCAGGGTATTTTAATGTTGGATTTAACTTAAACAGCTTTTCCTGAAAATACGATCAAATTTTAGTAATTTTTATTTTATTCTTTTAAGTCGAGACATAAAAAAACCGCGCTTTCGCGCGGTTTTTTCAGTTAAAGCGACAAATTATTTTTTGTCATCTTTCACTTCAGTGAACTCAGCATCTACAACGCCGTCGTCCGCTTTTTGAGATTGACCTTCGCCGCCTTGGAATGCATTCGGGTCAAAACCTTGCGCACCACCTTGGCCTTGAGCAGCTTCATATGCACGTTGTGTAATTGGCATGATGATATTTTGCAGCGCTTCAGTTTTCGCTTTGATTTCTTCAACGTCATTTTCTTTAGTTGCAGCTTCAAGCTCAGAAACCGCCGTTTCAACAGCAGTTTTTTCGTCAGCTGTTACTTGTTCACCAAGATCTTTCACTGCTTTTTGTGAAGAAGCAACTAAAGCATCCGCTTCGTTGCGTGCTTTTGCAAGCTCTTCAAATTTACGGTCTTCTTCAGCATTCGCTTCAGCATCTTTGATCATTGCTTCGATTTCAGCATCAGACAAACCTGAGTTTGCTTTAATCTGGATCGATTGCTCTTTACCAGTGCTCTTGTCTTTCGCAGATACTTTCAAGATACCATCAGCATTGATGTCGAAAGATACTTCAATTTGTGGCACACCACGTGGCGCAGGTGGGATGTCGCCTAACTGGAAGTTACCCAACAATTTGTTTTGCTGCGCCATTTTACGTTCACCTTGGTAAACTGAAATGTCTACAGCAGGCTGGTTGTCCGCAGCGGTTGAGAACACTTGAGATTTCTTCGCAGGAATCGTGGTGTTTTTCTCGATGATTGCAGTCAACACGCCGCCCATGGTTTCAATACCAAGTGTCAACGGAGTTACGTCAAGTAGAAGTACGTCAGTTTTGTCACCTGAAAGTACCGCACCTTGAATCGCAGCACCCATTGCGACTGCTTCATCAGGGTTTACGTCTTTACGTGGCTCTTTACCGAAGAACTCTTGAACCTTTTGTTGAACCATTGGCATACGAGACTGACCACCTACCAGGATCACGTCAGAGATGTCAGAAGTCGAAAGACCTGCATCTTTAAGCGCAATACGGCAAGGTTCAATGGTACGCGCAACCAGGTCAGCAACCAGACCTTCAAGTTTTGCACGTGTTACGTTGATCACTAAGTGTTTAGGACCAGTCGCATCAGCAGTGATGTATGGAAGGTTGATTTCAGTTGCATTTGAAGAAGAAAGCTCGATTTTCGCTTTCTCCGCAGCTTCTTTTAAACGCTGTAACGCCAGTGGATCTTGTTTCAGGTTAAAGTTTTGTTCTTTCTTGAACTCTTCAACCAGGAACTCGATTAACGCGTTATCGAAGTCTTCACCACCTAGGAACGTATCACCGTTAGTCGACAATACTTCGATTTGCTGGTCACCATCAAGGTCAGCAATTTCAATGATTGAAACGTCGAAAGTACCACCACCCAAGTCGTAAACCGCGATTTTACGGTCGCCTTCTTTCTTGTCCATACCGAACGCAAGTGCCGCAGCAGTTGGCTCGTTGATGATACGTTTAACTTCTAAACCTGCAATTTTACCTGCATCTTTAGTTGCTTGACGTTGTGCATCGTTGAAGTAAGCAGGAACAGTAATAACAGCTTCAGTTACGGTTTCGCCCAGGTAATCTTCAGCAGTTTTCTTCATCTTTTTCAAGATTTCAGCAGAAACCTGTTGTGGCGCCAATTTTTTGTCGTTGACATCAACCCAAGCATCACCGTTGTCTGCTTTGATGATTTTGTAAGGAACTAAACCGATATCTTTTTGTACCGCTTGGTCTTCATAACGACGACCGATCAAACGTTTGATCGCGAACAATGTGTTTTTCGGATTTGTTACTGCTTGACGCTTTGCAGATTGACCTACCAGAATTTCGCCATCTTTATAGGCAATAATAGATGGAGTGGTACGTGCGCCTTCAGCGTTTTCGATTACTTTAACTTTGTCGCCTTCAAGTACTGCAACACATGAGTTTGTAGTACCTAAGTCAATACCAATGATTTTAGCCATTTGGATGTTTCCTCTAAAATTTTTTTGTGATTTACACTTGTTATCCGATATGAGAGCCGTTCGATTTTTTTCAAGTAAATTTTTTGAAAAATTTCACAAACTCCCGAAATTATTTGGCTTAAGCGCCGACCATCACCATAGCAGGACGCAATAAGCGACTGTTGAGCGTGTAGCCCTTTTGCAAAACAGTCCCAATTTCATTGGCTTTGGCATTTGGATCAATCCCGACTGCCTGGTGCAGGTCAGCATTGAAACCGTTGTTGGTGTCTACTGCCACAACCCCGAATTTCTCCAAGGTATGCAATAACGATTTAAGGGTCAGTTCAACGCCTTCACGCAATGGTGTTTGCTCTTCACCTGCAGCCACAATGGCACGCTCCAGATTGTCGACTGTTTCTAGAAGCTCTTTAGAGAACTTTTCCAGAACCGTATCTTTATGCTTTTCAGATTCACGCTGAATACGTTCAACACTTTTTTGTGCTTCATAGACTGCATTGGCGGTACGGGCTTTTTCTAACTTTAAATCACCTTCAAGCTGCGCAATCTGCTCTTGTAAAGACTCAACGGAAACTTCAGCCTGCTCGGTTTCAGCTTGAGTTTGCGCTGTATCTTGTTCCGCTTGCTCTTGCTCAAGTTGTTGAGCTTGCTCGTTTTGCTCAGTCGCCATTGATTTACTCCGTTTAAATGGGTTCTTAAACATGTACAGTCCTTAGGCCTCAGTGTTCACTGCGTTTATGCTGAACTGCCATGGTTGTGAAGTTCTTGATTACCTAAAGAAATCGGGGCAGGGTGTAAAAATTCAAGCGTCGACCCAGATTAAATTTAAGATTTATACAAAATACTGAATCCAGCGGATAGCAGAACAAGCTATTCAGAACACAACAGCAGGATAGGATGAGAATAAAATACACGGACATCAGCAGCGATGAATCCGAATTTTGAACTGAATAGATTCAATTCGCGACTAAATCTAAGAATTAAGTATTTGAATATAAACATAAAAAATGAATAATCGTATTTTTGAATCAAATTAATAATTTTAATCCGTTTTAAGTATTGGTAAAAAAATTGCATCATACTTCTATTAACAGCGACCTTGTTCAGAGGAGAGAGCCGAACCGGGTTGCTGTTGCCCTATTTTAGAATTGCTTTTTTCAAGCTGAGTATCCCCAAAACTCAGCTTTTTTTTGCCTGTTTATTTATTAGACATAAAAACGATTAATATCTAAGCAATAAAGTCTTTCACAATAGATGAACTTTTGATTAATATTTATTCCAGATTCTATCGCTGTAGTTTCTTCTTATTTTGAAATGTGTTTTCGTGGCTTATCCTGTTCTCTAGATAAGCCTTTTTTTGTCCAGAATTTACCTTTTTTGAATTTGTTGGAATCAGTCGTCTCTATTTTAGCGGTTTGTAAGATAAAACTTACAGCTTGGATAGTGAATGTCCGCTTCATGAGAGCAAGTTGATTCGATAGGATAATTTGTGTAGAGAACAGGATGTTCTGGTTGAATTGCTGAGAAGCATAAGCGAAGTGGAAGTTCGTTTAACATAACCCTCTGCAAAGGCCCTAAAGAAATTTTCTTTAGGGTCTTTGTCTATCTGGCAGCTACCTTTTTCATTAAAAAAGCCCAGTCTGGGCTTTTAATAGAGAGGGTGATTCAAGTCTTAGTCACGACGATCCCGTGAACGTTGTTCCTGATGGCGTCGGTTGTCATTCCAGCGTTGATTAGAACGATTTTGCTGGACTTTTTTACTGCGCTGATCTGTTGCACGTTTACGCTCCAGATCCTGACGACGCTTGCGTTCTGCTTCTGCCTGTTTTTGCCGTTGCGTCATGATATTTTTACGTTGCTGTTCATGGCGCTGCCGTTCCAGTTGGCTTTTACGTCGATCAAGCTCTAACTTTCTTTTACGATCCTGCTCCCAATTGCGACGTTGTAATTCCTGTTTACGTCGATCGAGTTCAATACGTTTGTGTTGCTGTTCATATTCCCAGCGTTGCCGCTCATAGCGACGATCTTGTTCATAATGCCGGTCCAGTTCATAGCGACGGTCATAACGCTGATCATAGCGGCCGTCATAATAGCCACCATCTTCAGGAAATGCGACGCAGCCTACAGCTAAAAATGCAGTCGCCAAAGACAGAGCTATAATTTTTCTAGCCATAGGCATCCTCCCGATTTGTAATAAAAAATATACTTAAGCTCGCAAAAGTACGTCAAAAATAACCTTTAAACGGTCAATGATATCTTTTATAAATGAGGGTAACGTATCGAGTAGAAGCTATATGTACATTGATATTAAGACTTATATAAGAATATGGTCACTGAAACACTAATCGTGTAGAAACTATGAAGAATTAAGAGAATAAGGACTAAAAATAATGACTGTGAATCCTCCGGTTCTGAAAAGTGTGATGGAAAAGGGACAAGGGACGGCAGCGCGTATGCTGGACCGCTTACCTGGCATTGCACAGGAAGCATTGGTCAAGGCTCTGGATTATCCTCATGTTTATCCTGATTTAGATCCATTGGTTAAATGCCTGATGGCCATCCAGATAAAACAGGGGCATAGCAGTTTTATTAGTGAGGATCTGGCTCATTCGCGCACATTGTTTGATGCACGTATGAAAGCCATCCGGGCTAGACCGACCGCGGTCAAATTTGTTGAAGAGCTCCGCCTTCCTCTACAGAGTGGCAGCATCTTTGCCCGGCATTATCATCCAGCTCCACAAAAGAAGTTGCCGATGGTGATTTTTTATCATGGCGGTGCATTTATGGTGGGCGGTCTGGACAGCCATGATGAATTCTGTCGCTTGCTGGCAGTACATGCCAAAGTACAGGTGCTAAGCGTAGCTTATCCGCTGACGCCAGAATTTAGCCCCTTGCAGATGGTACAAGTCTGTGAAGATGCCTTGGCGTGGGCACATCAGCATAGCAAGCAGCTAAAAGTCTATAAAAACCGGATTGCCGTGGCAGGGGACAGTGCGGGTGGAAATCTGGCTACTGTCGTGGCACAGCGCAGTGCAGGCAAATCTTATGCTGCACGAGCGCAGCTTTTGCTTTATCCGGCGGTCGACTTTAAAAGCCGCCATCCTTCTTTCTATGCCTATAAAGATGGACTGGTACTTTCAGAGCAGGATATTGATCTGGTGACCTTAATGTATGCCCAAACCCATCAGATTGAACTGGATGATCCGCTGATTTCACCGACCTATGGTGAATTGCAAAACTTGCCGCCAAGTTATGTGATTACAGCACGTCATGATGTCCTGCATGATGAGGGTTCAATCTATGCACACAAGTTGCGTCAGAATGGTGTAGCTGTTCATTATGATGAATATACCGATCAGGCCCATGGTTTTATCAACCTGACCCCGATCTCCCGCCGTGCCAAAAAATATGTGATTGAGATCAGCAAGAACTTCCGCAAATTCTGGGACAAAAATAGTTAAATCGAAAGCATAAATGCAAAAAGGTGTTTCTCATGAAACACCTTTTTTTATAGATAGGTTTTTATCAGTTCTTATACTTTGCTGCTGATCTGCGCTTCAGGAAAGATCAGATTGAATTTGGGGACATAAAAGCTTTGCAGCAATTTGGCTTTGGAAAAGTCTGGAAATATATTCTCGGCATCTTGCCATTCTACTTGCGAGAGTTTGGAGAGGTGACCGCGAAACTGTGGACTAAACTGAAAACGCTGGCCTTTCCAGGCTTGCTGGATTTTCAACATAGACGCTGGAATATGATGACTATTAATATAGAACTGGCGTGCAGATTTGGTTTTCTTCAGCCGAATCGTCATATGCTGGTTCTGGTGTTGAATCTGACACAGTACTTCCTGATCCTTTTCCTGCCATTCAAATTGCGCATGTTCTTTGGGAATGCCCCATAAATGCTGACCGTGTACCACAGACTCATGGGTAGACACATAAATTTTAGGAATCGAGCTGAGGCGCCGTTTACTAATTAAAGGATGATCCAGAATCAGTAACTCTTCATAAGGGCCAATCGGCGAAGTGTGATAACGCACCAATAAGACTTGGACCATACGACCCAGCGGAGAAGGCGCAATACGGAACTGTTTCGCTTGCTCAATAAAGCTTGGGGTCAGCCAATAATTCAGAATAAAACCCTCACCCTGCAAATGCCAAGGTGGAAACTGGTGGATATTTTGCTCCTGTAATAATGCATGCTTCATTCTTATTCTCTTGTCTTTAGTCGGCAGGTCACTGCATTATGAGTTATAAAAGATTAATATATAGTCATTCACAACCATTACTTCTAAGTAGATGAGTTAATAAATGTTAAAGAAATCATTATGTGTCATCGCACTTGCTGCGGTCAGTCTACCAAGCTTCGCTGCAAATACGATTATTGAGATGAAGACTTCATCTGGAAATATTGAAATTGAACTCTTCAATGACAAAGCTCCAATCTCGGCAAAGAACTTCGAAAGCTATGTAAAGAGCAACTTCTATAAGGACACGATTTTTCACCGCGTCATTCCAGGCTTTATGGTGCAGGGTGGTGGCTTTGATGTGAACATGCAAGAAAAAGCCAATACTCAAGCACCCATTAAAAATGAATCATCGAATGGTCTGCAAAATAAACGCGGTACTTTAGCCATGGCGCGTACCAATCAGCCGGATTCTGCCCGAGCACAATTCTTTGTGAACCTGGTCGATAATGATTTCCTGGATCGTTCTGCTAGAAATGCCGGCTATGCGGTATTTGGTAAGGTCACTAAAGGTATGGATATCGTCGATCAGATTGCTAAAGTACCGACCCGAAACTATGGAATGCATCAAAATGTGCCGGTGAACCCTGTAAAAATCACCAGTGTGACGATTAAAGCACCAGTCGTGAAAAACTAGGCATAGAATAAAGCAGAAATATTTAATTTATATTTCTGTTTTAAAAATATGTACTTATGTAATGAATTGTATGGAATTGAACCAATTTGGTGCATAAAAATAAAACACTCGTGATTCCTGTGCGTTAAAAGCGCTTGCACGTGTAAGAAATTGCCCTATAATGAGCACATACCGACGAGATAGACGGAAACGAACGAAGCAGAATGGCGGAGTTGTTGAGTTTATCGAAGTCCAGCTTCTGGCACTGACGAGGTGTTGGAAAGATCATTAAGAGATTATGAAGAACAACTTGTGTGGATTTTTACTGGTTGATCGATCGAAATTATTTTCATTGATTGATGGTAGAAATTACTCGAAGTTTATTTGAGAAATATTTGTCAGAAAATTGATGAGCCAAGATTGGCACCCTTTAAAGGTGCTACTGATTTTAAACTGAAGAGTTTGATCATGGCTCAGATTGAACGCTGGCGGCAGGCTTAACACATGCAAGTCGAGCGGGGAAAGGTAGCTTGCTACCTAACCTAGCGGCGGACGGGTGAGTAATGCTTAGGAATCTGCCTATTAGTGGGGGACAACATCTCGAAAGGGATGCTAATACCGCATACGTCCTACGGGAGAAAGCAGGGGACCTTCGGGCCTTGCGCTAATAGATGAGCCTAAGTCGGATTAGCTAGTTGGTGGGGTAAAGGCCTACCAAGGCGACGATCTGTAGCGGGTCTGAGAGGATGATCCGCCACACTGGGACTGAGACACGGCCCAGACTCCTACGGGAGGCAGCAGTGGGGAATATTGGACAATGGGGGGAACCCTGATCCAGCCATGCCGCGTGTGTGAAGAAGGCCTTTTGGTTGTAAAGCACTTTAAGCGAGGAGGAGGCTACCGAGATTAATACTCTTGGATAGTGGACGTTACTCGCAGAATAAGCACCGGCTAACTCTGTGCCAGCAGCCGCGGTAATACAGAGGGTGCAAGCGTTAATCGGATTTACTGGGCGTAAAGCGCGCGTAGGTGGCCAATTAAGTCAAATGTGAAATCCCCGAGCTTAACTTGGGAATTGCATTCGATACTGGTTGGCTAGAGTATGGGAGAGGATGGTAGAATTCCAGGTGTAGCGGTGAAATGCGTAGAGATCTGGAGGAATACCGATGGCGAAGGCAGCCATCTGGCCTAATACTGACACTGAGGTGCGAAAGCATGGGGAGCAAACAGGATTAGATACCCTGGTAGTCCATGCCGTAAACGATGTCTACTAGCCGTTGGGGCCTTTGAGGCTTTAGTGGCGCAGCTAACGCGATAAGTAGACCGCCTGGGGAGTACGGTCGCAAGACTAAAACTCAAATGAATTGACGGGGGCCCGCACAAGCGGTGGAGCATGTGGTTTAATTCGATGCAACGCGAAGAACCTTACCTGGTCTTGACATAGTAAGAACTTTCCAGAGATGGATTGGTGCCTTCGGGAACTTACATACAGGTGCTGCATGGCTGTCGTCAGCTCGTGTCGTGAGATGTTGGGTTAAGTCCCGCAACGAGCGCAACCCTTTTCCTTATTTGCCAGCGGGTTAAGCCGGGAACTTTAAGGATACTGCCAGTGACAAACTGGAGGAAGGCGGGGACGACGTCAAGTCATCATGGCCCTTACGACCAGGGCTACACACGTGCTACAATGGTCGGTACAAAGGGTTGCTACCACGCGAGTGGATGCTAATCTCAAAAAGCCGATCGTAGTCCGGATTGGAGTCTGCAACTCGACTCCATGAAGTCGGAATCGCTAGTAATCGCGGATCAGAATGCCGCGGTGAATACGTTCCCGGGCCTTGTACACACCGCCCGTCACACCATGGGAGTTTGTTGCACCAGAAGTAGGTAGTCTAACCTTAGGGGGGACGCTTACCACGGTGTGGCAGATGACTGGGGTGAAGTCGTAACAAGGTAGCCGTAGGGGAACCTGCGGCTGGATCACCTCCTTAACGAAAGATTGACGATTGGTAAGAATCCACAACAAGTTGTTCTTCATACGATGTATCTGAGGGTCTGTAGCTCAGTTGGTTAGAGCACACGCTTGATAAGCGTGGGGTCACAAGTTCAAGTCTTGTCAGACCCACCAAATCTGACTAACGAAGCATGAAAGTGCTGAAGCAAACAGAACAGAACGATACATTGACTTATTGATAAGCTGGGGACTTAGCTTAGTTGGTAGAGCGCCTGCTTTGCACGCAGGAGGTCAGGAGTTCGACTCTCCTAGTCTCCACCAAATTTCAAGATCATAAAACTTAAAGCACTGCTTTAAGGCTTTTACTTGAAATTTAAGCAAGAAGCTACGCTTCGCGCAGTATGTAAGCATACAGTGATGAAGTTGTTTAGTTCCTAAGCGATCAAGTGTTTAGATCCTAGAGATTAGCAAGTACAAGCGTTATGATACGCGCACTTGATAATCTCTGTGATTTATCACAGTTTCCTGACCTGACGAAGGCTGGAAAAATCATTAACAGAATATATTTGAGTTGAAATAATTTGTTCAAACTCGTTTTTAAGATCAACACTAACAGTGATTTATTACTGTGATGTGAAGATTAAGGAAATGAGTTCTAGCGAAATTAACTGAATCAAGCGTTTTGGTATATGAATCTAATTGAAGCTGTACAGTGCTTAAGTGCACAAACGCCAACTGTATGAGTGAGTCGCAAGACAAGCTCTGTTGCTTATCCTACTTGTAAGGATAAACGACTGTTTGGGGTTGTATAGTCAAGTAATTAAGTGCATGTGGTGGATGCCTTGGCAGTCAGAGGCGAAGAAAGACGTGATAGCCTGCGAAAAGCTCCGGGGAGGCGGCAAATATCCTGTGATCCGGAGATGTCTGAATGGGGAAACCCACTTACCATAAGGTAGGTATTGCAACATGAATACATAGTGTTGCAAGGCGAACGAGGGGAAGTGAAACATCTCAGTACCCTTAGGAAAAGAAATCAATTGAGATTCCCTCAGTAGCGGCGAGCGAAAGGGGAAGAGCCCATTAAGTCATATAAGTTCTAGTGGAACGCTCTGGGAAGTGCGACCGTAGACGGTGATAGTCCTGTACACGAAAGGGCTTATATGATGATGTCGAGTAGGGCGAGGCACGTGAAACCTTGTCTGAATATGGGGGGACCATCCTCCAAGGCTAAATACTCCTGACTGACCGATAGTGAACCAGTACCGTGAGGGAAAGGCGAAAAGAACCCCTGTGAGGGGAGTGAAATAGATCCTGAAACCGCATGCATACAAGCAGTGGGAGCCGGCATTGTGTCCGGTGACTGCGTACCTTTTGTATAATGGGTCAGCGACTTATATTCAGTAGCAAGGTTAACCGAATAGGGGAGCCGTAGGGAAACCGAGTCTTAATAGGGCGTTTAGTTGCTGGGTATAGACCCGAAACCAGGTGATCTATCCATGAGCAGGTTGAAGGTTGGGTAACACTAACTGGAGGACCGAACCCACTGTCGTTGAAAAGCCAGGGGATGACTTGTGGATAGGGGTGAAAGGCTAATCAAACTTGGTGATAGCTGGTTCTCCCCGAAAGCTATTTAGGTAGCGCCTCGGACGAATACCATTGGGGGTAGAGCACTGTTTCGGCTAGGGGGTCATCCCGACTTACCAAACCGATGCAAACTCCGAATACCAATGAGTACTATCCGGGAGACAGACTGCGGGTGCTAACGTCCGTAGTCAAGAGGAAAACAATCCAGACCGCCAGCTAAGGCCCCAAAATTATAGTTAAGTGGGAAACGATGTGGGAAGGCATAGACAGCTAGGAGGTTGGCTTAGAAGCAGCCACCCTTTAAAGAAAGCGTAATAGCTCACTAGTCGAGTCGGCCTGCGCGGAAGATGTAACGGGGCTAAAACTATATGCCGAAGCTGCGGATGCATAATTTATTATGCGTGGTAGGGGAGCGTTCTGTAAGCCGATGAAGGTGGATTGAGAAGTCTGCTGGAGGTATCAGAAGTGCGAATGCTGACGTGAGTAACGACAATGCGAGTGAAAAACTCGCACGCTGAAAGACCAAGGGTTCCAGTCCAACGTTAATCGGGGCTGGGTGAGTCGACCCCTAAGGCGAGGCCGAGAGGCGTAGTCGATGGGAAATTGGTTAATATTCCAATACTTCTGTGTAATGCGATGAGAGGACGGAGAAGGTTAAGTCAGCCTGGCGTTGGTTGTCCAGGTGGAAGGTTGTAGGCATGTATCTTAGGCAAATCCGGGGTACTCTATGCTGAGAACTGATAGCAAGCTGTACTTGTACAGTGAAGTGGCTGATACCATGCTTCCAGGAAAAGTCTCTAAGCTTCAGTTACACAGGAATCGTACCCGAAACCGACACAGGTGGTCAGGTCGAGTAGACCAAAGCGCTTGAGAGAACTCTGCTGAAGGAACTAGGCAAAATGGTACCGTAACTTCGGGAGAAGGTACGCTGTTGTCTGTGATAGGACTTGCTCCTTGAGCGGCCGACAGCCTCAGAAACCAGGCCCCTGCAACTGTTTATTAAAAACATAGCACTCTGCAAACACGAAAGTGGACGTATAGGGTGTGATGCCTGCCCGGTGCTGGAAGGTTAATTGATGGGGTTAGCGTAAGCGAAGCTCTTGATCGAAGCCCCAGTAAACGGCGGCCGTAACTATAACGGTCCTAAGGTAGCGAAATTCCTTGTCGGGTAAGTTCCGACCTGCACGAATGGCATAATGATGGGGGCGCTGTCTCCAGCAGAGACTCAGTGAAATCGAATTCGCCGTGAAGATGCGGTGTACCCGCGGCTAGACGGAAAGACCCCGTGAACCTTTACTGCAGCTTGACATTGAACTTTGATCTTACTTGTGTAGGATAGGTGGGAGGCTTTGAAGTCGCGACGCTAGTTGCGATGGAGCCGTCCTTGAAATACCACCCTGGTAATATTGAGGTTCTAACTCTGTCCCGTTATCCGGGACGAGGACCATGTCTGGTGGGTAGTTTGACTGGGGCGGTCTCCTCCTAAAGAGTAACGGAGGAGTACGAAGGTGCGCTCAGCGTGGTCGGAAATCACGCGTAGAGTATAAAGGCAAAAGCGCGCTTAACTGCGAGACCCACAAGTCGAGCAGGTACGAAAGTAGGTCTTAGTGATCCGGTGGTTCTGTATGGAAGGGCCATCGCTCAACGGATAAAAGGTACTCTGGGGATAACAGGCTGATACCGCCCAAGAGTTCATATCGACGGCGGTGTTTGGCACCTCGATGTCGGCTCATCTCATCCTGGGGCTGAAGCAGGTCCCAAGGGTATGGCTGTTCGCCATTTAAAGAGGTACGCGAGCTGGGTTTAGAACGTCGTGAGACAGTTCGGTCCCTATCTACCGTGGGCGTTGGAAATTTGAGAGGATCTGCTCCTAGTACGAGAGGACCAGAGTGGACGAACCTCTGGTGTACCGGTTGTCACGCCAGTGGCATCGCCGGGTAGCTATGTTCGGAAGGGATAACCGCTGAAAGCATCTAAGCGGGAAGCCTACCTCAAGATAAGATTTCCCCGAGACTTTATGTCTCCTAAAGAGCCGTTGAAGACTACGACGTTGATAGGTTGGATGTGGAAGCATAGTGATATGTGAAGCTGACCAATACTAATTGCTCGTGAGGCTTGACTATACAACACCCAAACAGTTGTTGTACGAACTTCGAAAGAAGTGAGGATCAATTGATTCGATATTCAGCAAAACAGCTTGATTCATAAGCTCGTTAGTATGACAATATTCAACTCAAATAAAACCTGTTAATGAATTCTATTTGGTAGAAAGCAAGGCATCTCAATAAGACCTAGCAAGTATCCATAAACAGTTGTGCTGGCGACCATAGCAAGAGTGAACCACCTGATCCCTTCCCGAACTCAGAAGTGAAACCTCTTAGCGCTGATGGTAGTGTGGGGTTACCCATGTGAGAGTAAGTCATCGCCAGCTCATTATTCGAAACACCCCCTGTCATTTGATAGGGGGTGTTTTTTTATGCGCGGGTTTTAGTCAAATAATTGTTGAAGTGTTGAGTATTGATTAAAAACTGGACTCATGGGTTTAGAATTTTAAGGAATAAGTAAGACTTTAGTCGGATATTGCATGAAAAGTAGCTGTGTTGAACTAAGTTGTTGCGAAGACATGGCGATAAGAATCATTAAAAATAATAAATAAGAGTTAGGGTCATGTGTCGTGCTGAAAACAACGAAAAAAACTCACAGGAGGTGAGTAAAAATGGCAGAAAACATGAACAGAGTAGCAAACACGGTAAGTGTGAATGATCTGATTGATCAGGCAAAATTCACTAAATTTCACTTAAGCATTGTATTGTGGTGTTTGTTTATTGTCCTATTTGACGGATATGATTTAGCAATTAACGGTGTCGTTCTGCCTCTACTTATGCAAGAGTGGGGTATGAGTGCTGTTCAAGCAGGCATGCTTGCAAGTACAGCACTCGCTGGCATGATGTTTGGAGCCATGCTGTTTGGGATGCTTGCAGACAAAATTGGTCGTAAAAAAGTTATCTTGATTTGTGTGTCTTTATTTAGTGCTTTTACATTTTTAGGTGGATTTACCACTAATCCAACAGAGTTTGGTATTTTACGTTTTATTGCTGGTTTAGGGATTGGTGGTGTATTACCAAACTTAGTCGCTTTAACGTCTGAATATGCACCTAAACGTTTAAAAAGCACACTGGTAACCACCATGTTTAGTGGTTATGCCGTAGGCGGTATTATGGCTGCATTATGCGGTACATGGTTTACACCAAGTTTTGGTTGGGAAATTATGTTCTTCATTGCAGGTATTCCATTACTTTTTGTTCCATTTTTTTGGAAGTTCTTACCTGAGTCTTTAACTTTCCTCGTTAAAGAACAAAAAGTGAATGAAGCACGTCGCTTTATAAAGCAAGTCGAGCCAACTGCAGACATACAAGCAGATACTGAACTTGTTCTAGCTAGCGCTGATCAAACCCAAAGTGCATCAGTAAAAGCTTTATTTACAGAAAATCGTGCCACAGGAACATTCTTATTTTGGATTGCTTTCTTTATGTGCTTACTCATGCTTTACGCACTTGGAAGCTGGCTACCAAAACTTATGATGGCCGCGGGATATTCTTTAGGTAGCAGTTTAATGTTCTTATTAGCACTGAATATTGGTGCCGTGATCGGAACCATTAGCGGTGGTATTTTGGCAGACCGTTTTGACTTTAAACCTGTTCTTATGAGTATGTTAACTGTCGGTGTACTGTCTTTGGTTGGTTTGGGCTTTAATTCTCCAACCCCTGTTATTTATTTACTTGTCAGTTTAGCAGGTGCCTCATCTATTGGTACCAGTATCTTGTTATATAGCTATGTTGCTCAATACTATCCTGTTGCAGTACGTTCTACTGGTATTGGTTGGGCTTCTGCTGTAGGGCGTACAGGTGCAATCGTTGGCCCAATCGTGATTGGTATGCTGCTTGGGATGGAGTTACCACATAAATGGAACTTTATCGCAGTTGCAATGCCAGGTATTATTGGCATCATCGCTATTTCAATGATTCGTAAGCCACAACCTGGTCGCGTTATGGTGAAAAAATTAAAAACAGCCAAAATTTAAACTCTCGTAATTGACCTACTCAGTTAAAAAGCTCCTTACTTAAAGGGGCTTTTTCATATCTTTAGTATGAAATTAAATCAATATTCAATTGGTCAAAAGAATAAGCGGATTAAAAGAGCTTAAATATTGGGCGAATTAAAAAATAAATATCAATTATTCAAAAGTTTATATTAGTAATAGTGTGACATATCACGCAAATAAATGACCTTTCGGTGAGCATAGCAGAATATCAATTAGTCTTATTGTGCCTTAAATCCCGCTTGCGTATATTGCCTGACATTGAAGATTGACTTCAGTCTTCAACAAGATGTTATGGACAAGTACTCATGGGAGATGAGAACGATGACAACGGAAAAAATAGATGTAAATTCTGTAGTCGATAATGCGAAATTCACGCCTTTCCACTTCAATGTAGTTGCTTGGTGTTTACTCATTATCTTATTTGATGGCTACGATCTCGCAATCAATGGTGTAGTTTTACCGTTATTGATGCAAGACTGGGGCTTAAGTGCAGTGCAGGCCGGAATGCTTGCAAGTACCGCACTGGCTGGCATGATGTTTGGTGCGATGATCTTTGGTTCCCTCGCGGACAAGATCGGCCGTAAGAAAGTGATCATGATCTGTATTGTATTATTTAGTGGTTTAACTTTTGCCGGCGGCTTTGCTTCAAACCCAACCGAATTCGGTATTTTACGTTTCCTTGCCGGTCTTGGTATTGGTGGCGTAATGCCAAACCTGGTGGCATTGACTTCGGAATATGCCCCACAAAAAATGCGTAGTACGCTGGTGACCACCATGTTTAGTGGTTATGCGGTAGGTGGCGTAATGGCTGCGTTATTGGGTTCATGGTTTACCCCAAGTTTTGGTTGGCAAATCATGTTCTTTATCGCGGGTATTCCACTGTTTTTGTTACCAGTGATCTGGAAATTCCTGCCTGAATCTCTCGCATTTATTGTGAAACAGAATAAGCAGCCAGAAGCTCGTCGTATTGTACGTCGCTTGGCGCCAAATCTGACAGTTACCGAGAATACAACTTTCACTTTGCCACAGGAAAATGTGCCTGAAGCAGCCAACGTGGTGAGCTTGTTCCGTCGTGGTCGTGCGGTCAATACTTTACTGTTCTGGGTCGCGTTCTTCACTTGTCTGTTAACCATGTATGCACTGAGCAGCTGGTTACCGAAGTTAATGATGGCAGCGGGCTACTCGATGGACAACAGTTTGATGTTCATGATGGTGATGAACGTTGGTGCGGTTGTAGGTATTGTCGGTGGTGGTATTCTTGCGGATCGTTTCCACTTGAAACCGGTACTGATGTTCCTGGGTATGATGGGTGCGATTGTGATGAGCTCAATGGGCTTTGCATCTAACCAATTCTTACTTTACATCCTAGTATTCTTGGCGGGGGCAGCGTCGATTGGTTCGCAAATGTTGCTGTATAGCTATGTGGCGCAGTTCTACCCACTTGCGGTACGTTCGACAGGTATTGGCTGGTCTTCTGCGATCGGTCGTATGGGCGCGATTGTAGGGCCGATCCTGATTGGTGGCTTACTTGGTATGAATCTGCCTGCTTACTTTAACTTTATGGCAGTTGGTTTACCGGTTCTGATTACTGCAATTGCGGTTGCGTTGATCATGCATGACAATGAGTCTGAAAAGATTGGTTCAATTGAACCCGCAGTGTCTAAAGCTTAAAGCTAAGTTTTTAAATAAGAAGCCTCCGAAAGGGGGCTTTTTTATTTTTGAGATATTATATATTTTGTTTTTAATATTTATTTTTGAAAATTAAAAACATGGAAGAATTGAAATATATTTATATACAGAATATTGAACAAGCATTATCGCGTTTAAAAGTTACAAAAGAATTTTTAGAAATTTATTTAAATTCCTCAAAGCAAGCTTATTTAGAGTCTGCAATACTTCAGTTGAGGAAAACTTTAGAATTATTAGCTTTTGCTGCTATAGCTCCAAATAAAACAGAGTATGCAAAATTTAGGTTAAAAGCTGAAAGTCGTAATGATTACCGTAAAGATTATAAAGCTAGCACTATTGTCAAAATATTAAAAAATATCAATAAAGATTTTTATCCTATTCCTTTATCAGAACCCTTTCTTGTCAAGGAAGGGTATTATCACTTTGAAAGACAAAAAGAGAATTTTTTAACGATTAATAATTTCATCAGATTGTATGACAAATTAGGTAAATATCTTCATGCAGATAATCCATGGGGACATGATAAAAATTTAAAAAATTTTGTTGATACATTACCTAAAGAAATTAAAGCAATAGAATCATTATTGTCATTGTATTTTACAACTATAAGAACCGATAATTTTATCGGTGTATGGGTTATCAAAACTACCAGTGATCCTATCTCAGTTGAGGTTACGGTAGGTTATGCTAATGAAGATTTTTCAATTAAATAACTTGAAACGGATAATTTTATGAAACTCAACTCATTCTCCCCAATCCTTGAAGATGATGAACTGCATCTTCCTGAACTGGTGTACTGGGCTTCTTTAGGCGATGTTGAACAGGTCGAGCAAGGCTTACAGAAAGGTCTGGACGTTAACTCTGCCGACGAAGAAGGCTATAGTGCTTTACAGGCCGCTGCTGAAAATGATCATCTGGAAGTGGTCAAACTCTTGGTCAGCAAGGGTGCTGATATTGCACATCGCAGTCCTAATACTGCTTTAGAATTGGCCGAAATGGCCGGAAATAAAGACGTTGTGACTTATCTGAAAAGTCTGGCCGGTGGTGTCTGAATATAAAAAAGAACCTCAAATTTGAGGTTCTTTTTTATGGTATGAGCTTAGGCAGCATCACCTTCAAGCTCTTTTAAGATCGCTTCATTGAAAGCCGGTAAATCATCCGGATTACGTGAAGTAATCAGTACCCAGTCGCCAGTATTGCAGCGGTGAACCTGTTCATCGACCCATTTTCCACCGGCATTTTCCAGATCCAGCTTGATGCTCTTATATGAAGTCAGATTCTTGTCTTTGATACGCTGTGCATCAATCAAGGTCCATGGCCCATGACAGATCGCGGCAATCGGTTTGTGATTATCGGCAAAATGCTGAATGATTTTTTGCGCATCCTGATTGATTCTCAAGGTATCCGCATTGACTGTACCGCCGGGAATCACCAAAAGATCATAATCATCCAGATCGACGTGTTCAAGACTGGTATCCGGCGTATATTGGGTGGCAGCTTTGGTATCACCTTTGACCGTCGCGACATCTTCATTTTTTTCGGCAGCATGAATCACTTCAAAACCTTTGGACTTTAGAAAATTTAAAGGCTCAGTGAGTTCATCATGTTCAATGCCTTGATTAGATGTAATAAAGAGGACCTTTTTTACCATGATTGCTGTTCCTAAAAAATGCGAGGATTTTTAGCTTAACAACAAGGGGATTCTTACAATGTTGGAGTTTTAGCTCGGAACTGTTAAGCAATGATAAATAAAATAATAGGCAGAAAAAAAAGCCCCGACATCCTGTCGGGGCTTTTTCGTATCTCGTGATTTAGGTATAACTCCTGTCGTACCTCACGTCCTGGTGTTGCGATGTTATTCTTGTTTTTAGGTCTTCTGGAGCATCCTGCTCTCTATGTTTATAAAGTAATACACATCCCGGTGGCGCACTAGCAGCAGATTGCGGTTATTGCTGTACGCTTTGGCTTACATCAGCGCAGAGAAATTAAGCTGTGCAAACTTAACCGGTTGTATTGCATTAAAAATGTATATCTAAGCCGATATAAGGACCTTTAAATTCCAGCTGTAAGTCTGGACGTTGATCCTGTTCAAAATCTACCTGCATGAGGCGATAACCGATTTTGGCACCGACATCGACCAGCAGATTATCAATGAAATCATATTGCAATTCTGCCTGTACGTCGGTTTTTCGGGTATCGCTGCCGCGACTGTAAACCGCTTCTGCTTTGGCACTCATACCGGTAAATGGCAATTTAACCCCGGCTGTTGCATAGAGCAGTGGGCTATATTCATCCAGATCGTATTGCGTGAAAGCGCCGGCAGTCCGGTTTTCCACCGTACCATCCAGATTGGTTAAACCTGCACCTATATCCGCATGCACAATGGTATCCAGCAATTCGTAATACAGAATATAGTCAATATTGTTCAGCTCGATATCTGAGGCATTGACAGGAGAACTCTGTTCGCTGGTGCTGTCCAGATTGACGTATTTAATCTTGGCATTTGGCAATAACGGTACCGGATGTTCTACAGCGACAGATAGTTGTGCTGTACCTTGTCGATCCAGCTCATGCTTGAAATTGTTATCCTGGCTATAGCCGTCAAAATCCCAGTAGCTGAGATCCGCTTTCACGCCAATCACATCTGCATGACTGAGCGTACTGAGTCCAAAACCGAAGAATAAGGTGGTGAGTATTTTTGCGCGCATGGCTCTATTCCCTAAAGCTTTATTAAAATTAGAAGTGTCTGGTTACTTAAAAGCATCTTCTTAATATGGAGTAGCAAGTGCATGATATAGAGAATTTCAAAAATGTATATCCTTAGATTTTGCAGGACAATAAGATGGTAGCGAGAAGCACACAACAAGCGAAAGAGTATGCATTATATGTCGCCGGTCAGGTGGCTCAGACGGGTGAATGGCTAGAGGTCAAACATAAATATAACCACGAACTGTATGCCCGTGTCGCTTTGGCAGATGCCAACACACTGGAACAGGCGATTCAGTCTGCCGTAGACGCAGAAGCCGAAATGGCTGCCTTAGAGCCGTTCCAGAAACAGAAAATTCTGCTGCATTGCGTACGCCGTTTTCGTGAGATTCATGAAGAACTGACCGAAATTCTGATTGCAGAGGGCGGTAAACCGCGTAAAGCGGCCGAAGCTGAAGTTGAGCGTCTGATTAATACCTTTCAGATTGCCGCAGATGCCGTGACCCAGGTTGATCAGGGACGTATGCTGCCTTTGGCCGTGACTGCGGCAGCATCCGGTTATCAGGGTATTGTGAAGCAGGTGCCAATTGGTGCAGTGTCTCTGATCAGTCCGTTTAATTTTCCTTTAAACCTGACCGCGCATAAAATTGCTCCTGCGATTGCAGCCGGTTGTCCCTTTGTGCTGAAACCGCCGAGTCTAACCCCGATTTCTGCCTTAAAAATTGCCGAAATTCTGGCGGAAACCGATTTACCGCAAGGTGCCTTTTCGGTATTGCCCTGTCCGCGAGAGCTGGCCGATCTACTGGTCACTGATGAGCGTTTTAAATTACTCAGTTTTACCGGTTCCGATGCTGTGGGCTGGGATATGAAAGCGCGTGCCGGACGCAAAAAAGTGGTCTTGGAGCTGGGTGGCAATGCTGCTGTCATGATTGAGCCAGATACCGAAATTAACGATGTCTTGATTAACCGTCTAATTGGCGGGGCGTATAACCATGCCGGACAGGTGTGTATCAGTGTGCAACGCATTTTGGTGCATCAGCAGATTTATACTGAAGTGAAGGACAAACTGCTGGCGAAACTGAAAACGATTAAAGCCGCTGATCCGAATCTGAGCACAACCTTGGTTGGTCCGATGATCAAGGAAGATGAAGCCAAACGCCTGAAAAAATGGCTGGATAAAGCCGTGAAAAAAGACGCGAAAATCCTGATTGGAGGCGAATTGAATGGTGTGATGTTCGCACCGACCTTGCTGGAAAATGTAGACCACAGTCTGGAAATCTACCGTGATGAAGCCTTTGGCCCGGTGGCAATTCTGGAAGCGTATGCTGATTTCGAATCCGGTATTGCCTGTATCAACCGCAGCCGTTTTGGCTTGCAAGCTGGAGTGTATACTCAGAATCTGAACAAGATGCTGTATGCCTGGGATCATCTGCATGTCGGCGGTGTCATTATCAATGATATTCCGTCTTTCCGGGTCGATAACATGCCCTATGGCGGGGTCAAAGATTCAGGTCTGGGTCGTGAAGGAATTCAGTCCGCCATTCGCGATATGCAGGAAGAGCGCATGCTGGTGATTAAAGCCTAGGTTCAGAATATTCAATTCATCGCTTCGATATCACAGGTGGCTGGTTTTTAAATCTGCTTGTGATATTTAAACCGGTTTTTAAAGAGGTCAAAATTCCATGAGAGAATTTGATTTCCCATATCACGGCTTGGTCATGTGCCTTAGTATGAGCCGTTTCATCTTCAAATAATGATCTAAAAACAGATGCTGGATCAGAGTCTTGGAATACATTTTTTGAAACAGCGACCCTGTAGTAAAACTTAAGAAAAATATATTCCAAAAAGTTTGTCAATATATAACTTGTTTAATCTGCCTTATTTTGCAGAATTATTGAACGCTTAATTCGAATAGATTATAAATAACGAATATTTTAAGCAGAATTTACAGAAAAAATTTAAAAAAGTCAGTATTGTTAAATCATCTACAAGGTCAGTTTTTCGATCAGACTTTAAGCAAGATGTAAGACCTGCTGACCTGTTTGTACATTAGAATTCGACGCCCACAAGGTGCCCTCTAATTCAAACACCCAAAATTATTGAAAATGCTTCTTTTTTTGCTTGCGCCATAACCATAACAAGCAGCATCTAAAGGGGTTAAAAGTTTAGGTGTTCTATGACAGAAACTCGTGAGAATTGGTCCGCACGATCAGGATTCATTATTGCAGCGATTGGTTCCGCCGTTGGCTTGGGGAATATCTGGCGTTTCCCTTATGTTGCCTATGAAAATGGTGGCGGGGCATTCCTGATCCCCTATCTGATTGCGATTTTCGCAGCAGGTTTACCTTTATTGTTTTTAGACTATGCGGTCGGACACAAGTTCCGTAAAGCACCGCCTATGGCCTATAAAAAACTCATGAATGCCGAATCCTTGGGTTGGTGGCAGGTCATGGTCACTCTGGTGATCGGGATTTACTATGCCAGCGTCTTGTCCTGGGCTGGCAGCTATATGTTCTATTCCTTTGGACAGCAGTGGGGCACAGATACCCAAGGCTTCTTCTTCAATACTTACCTACAAAATGGTGAGGGTCTGACGCTCGGTTTTGTACCTGTGCTGTTCTTTGGTCTGGTGGTCGTTTGGGCAGCAGTCATGCTGATTCTTTACGGTGGAGTACGCCGTGGGGTAGAACTGGCGAATAAAATCTTTATGCCATTGCTGGTGATTTTATTCACGATCCTAGTGATTCAGGCAGTACGTTTACCTGGTGCAGTCGATGGTTTAAATGCTTTCTTCACGCCGAACTGGGAAGCGATGGCCAACTATAAAGTCTGGTTAGCCGCTTTTGGTCATATCTTCTTCTCACTGTCAGTGGGCTTCGGGATCATGTTGACCTATGCATCTTACCTGAAACGCAAAACTAACCTGACCGGTTCAGGGATTGTGGTGGCATTGGCCAACTCGTCTTTTGAAATTCTGGCGGGTATTGGTGTCTTTGCCGCGCTTGGTTTTATGGCGTTCAGCTCAGGCGCGAAAGTTGAAGATGTAGTATCTGGCGGTATCGGTCTGGCCTTTATTGCGTTTCCGAAAATCATTTCCAGTTTAGGTGCAGGTGGTGACCTGTTCGGTTTCCTGTTCTTTGGTTCATTGACGGTTGCCGGTATTACCTCGATGGTCAGTATCCTGCAAGTTCCGATTGCTGCGTTCCAGGACAAACTGGGCTGGTCAAAGAACAAGTCAGTGACGATTATTGCTGGTGGTTCAGCAGTGATTTCTACCCTGATGTTCTCGACACATAGTGCCATTACCTTTGTCGATATCATCGACTACTTTGCCAATAACATCGGTATTGTCGGTGGCGGTCTGTTATCGATTATTCTGTTGTCGTGGTTCCGTCGTCCATTAATGAAACAGCTGGAAGGCCATGTGAATGAGTTTGCCAGCGTGAAACTGGGTGCGAGCTGGAACTTCATGCTAACGGTGATCACGCCTTTGTCATTATTGCTGGCATTGGGCCTGACCCTGAAATCGATCATGGCAGAAGGTTATGGTGGCTATGCTGCCAGTACCCTATGGATGGTAGGTGGAGGAGTAATGGCATTCTTTATTCTGGGTGCCATTCTATTCAGCCTGATTAAAGATCGTCACAGCTAGGAGAGCGACTATGAATACATCTGCACTAATCATGATGATCATCTCTATCGTTTTATTATGGGGTGGTCTGGTACTGGCTGTGATTCATCTGGCAAAGAATCCGGAAGAACCAGAAGACTAAAAATCTTCACATAAACCTACTGTTACCATAAATAGAAGTCATTATCATCCTTGATGATAATGACTTTTTTAATGGCTGATGCTTTGACATGATTTCCGTTTCAGATGGACAAGTCCATACAGCCTTTGCCGTGACTTTATTTGCCGGGCTGGCCACCGTGGTGGGTGGGGGACTGGTATTATTCTTAAAAAAACCTAATTTCCGTTTGCTAGCCTTTGGTCTGGCCTTTGCTGCCGGTGCCATGATTTATGTCTCTTTAACCGAAATTCTGAACAAATCGATCGCGTCCTTTAGCCTGGATTTTGATGAAAAAAACGGTTTTGCCTTTGGCACTTTTGCTTTTTTACTGGGCGTAGTTCTGGTGTTATTGCTGGATCGCTTTGTGCCGAATCCCCATGACACCATTGAAACCCATTCTGCCAAGGGCGTCAGTTCAACCCAATTACTGCGTACCGGCATGTTGACCCTGTTTGCGATTAGCGCACATAACCTGCCGGAAGGACTGGCGACGTTTTTTGCCACACTGGAAAGCCCTGCTTTGGGTGCGCCACTGGCGGTGGCAATTGCGATTCATAATGTACCAGAAGGTGTGGCGATTGCCTTGCCGGTATATATGGCCACGGGCCGTAAAGATTATGCGCTCTGGGCCAGTCTGGTTTCGGGTTTGGCCGAACCATTGGGGGCAGCGCTCGGTTATTTTATTCTGGCACCTTATATGAGTGAAACCGTCTATGGTCTGATCTTTGGGGTGATTGGCGGCGTGATGGTTTATCTGGCACTGGATGAATTATTGCCGACGGCAAAACGCTATGCCAAAGGACATGAAACGGTATATGGGCTGGTCAGTGGCATGGCTGCATTGGCCAGCAGTCTGGTGATTTTTAAGTTTATTCAATAAACCTCATATTCACTAAATCACGAGATATAAAAAAGGCAGCTTAGGCTGCCTTTCATTTTAAACGCATGATTTATGCCGTTTTTTCAATACGGCAATAGAAGAAGCCGTCGCCTTGATCCGCTTTCGGTAACAATTGACGGCCATGAATCTGTTCGATGCCCCAATCGGCTTCGATTTTGATTTCTTTGGCATCGGCATGTTGAGCAAAGAACTCGACCATCTGTTGTTCATTTTCGGCTTTCAGAATTGAACAGGTGATGTACAGCAACGTACCACCAACTTTCAGTTGCTGCCACATATTTTCCAGAATCTGCTTTTGCAGATGTACCGTTTGCGGAATATCTGTAGAGTGACGTAGCAAGCGAATATCCGGATGACGACGGATCACACCAATTGCGGAACATGGTGCATCCAGCACGATACAATCCACCGACTCAGGTGCTGTCCAAGTGATCGCATCAGCCGCGATAATTTCAACTTCCGCATATTCAGTTAATAGTAAACGTTCCAGATTTTCTGCCACACGGACTAAACGTTTGGCATCCTGATCAATCGCATAAAGCTTTTTCGGGCTATATTTTTCCAGAATGTGCGCGGTCTTACCCCCTGGAGCGGCGCAGGCATCTACCACGACTTTGCCTTCAAGGTCAGGAACTAAGGTCGCACATAGCTGGGCATGTTCATCCTGAACCGAGAAACCACCGGCTTCATAGCCTGGCAGATTCGGAATATGGACATTCTGTTCCAGAACGATGCCAACTTCGGAAAGAGTGCAGGCACGCGCCTCATAACCTTCTTCTTCCAGAATTTCCAGATATTCATCGCGGCTGACCTGGTTGACATTGACACGCAAGGTGAGCGGCGCAATCTGTTTCAAGTCATGCGACAGTTCGGCAAGCTGTTCTGGCCAGTCTTTCTTTAAACGCTTGTAGAGCCAGCTTGGCAGACCATGCGCCTGATTTAAAGCCAGGTCAAATTCTTCTGTTTCACGTGAAACACGACGCAGAACGGCATTGACCAGACCGCTTAAAGGTTCAAAGCCCAGCTGTTTGGCTGCAGTCACGGTTTCTGAAATCGCAGCATGCGCCGGAATACGGGTACATAGAATCTGATACAAACCCAGATATAAGCAGCTTTCTAAAGCTTGGTTATCAAGAGGTTTGGTTAATAAAGGTAAAGTAATGGCTTTCAGGCCATGCCACTGACGTAAACAGCCCAAAGTTAACTCGTGATACAGACCACGGTCACGCTCAGACACGATGTTGATATGTTGATTGAGTACAGAAGCAAGTGATTGGCCGTTTTGTACAGCCAATAGGGTTTTTACAACTTGCGCGCGCAAATTCAAGTTTTTAGCTGATGATTGAATTTGGCTCATGCGAATTTATATCCTACCGATAGTTTTTGAGTTTGATTAATTTGAACAGCATTCAGGGCTTTGCCACCTGGCCATTGCAGATTGGTGATGCAAATAGCATGTTGATCACCACACATCACATGCACGCCATCTTTATCCAGGGCAATCACTTCACTAGGCAGGGCATTGCTTGCCTTTTGTGTGGAAAGTGATGAATTCCAGATGCGTAAATTGTTGCCGTCATCTAGCGGGGTGAATGCCACTGGCCAGGGATTAAAGGCACGAATATTACGGTCAATATCTGCTGCAGGCTGGGTCCAGTCAATTTGTGCTTCGGCTTTTGTCAGTTTATGCGCGTAGACAGTCAGATTTTCATCCTGAACTTCACGGGTCTCAAGATAGTGCTGTAAAGTCTGTTCCGATTCGAGCACGGCCACAATCGCCTCAGCACCTTGCAGCGCCAGTTTGTCATGCAGGCTGGCAGATGTATCTTCGGCGCTAATCGGGCACAGTGTTTTATACATCATGTCCCCGGTATCCAGACCGGCTGCCATTTTCATAATGGTCACACCTGTTTCGATATCGCCGGTAGCAATCGCGCGCTGAATCGGGGCTGCACCGCGCCAGCGTGGCAACAGCGAACCATGAATATTCAGGCAACCATATTTTGGCGTATCCAGAACCACTTGTGGCAGGATCAGGCCATAAGCTGCCACCACCATCACATCTGCATTTAAGGCTTTAAGTTCCGCTTGCGCCGCCAGACCTTCTTCAGTCGATGACTTGAAATGTAAAGGCTGATAGACCGAAAGATGATGTTCAAGCGCTAACTGCTTCACCGCAGATGCCGTGAGCTTTTGTCCACGTCCGGCCTTGCGGTCCGGTTGAGTATAGACCGCCACAATTTCATGTTCGGTTCTAAGCAACGCAGCCAATGCAGTCGCTGCAAATTCTGGTGTGCCTGCAAATATGATCTTCACACATGAAATTCCAAATAAACTTAAAAGCTATTATAAGCCAAAAGCCAAATTTCAGCCTAATCGTTGCAAAAACTTATCCGAGAAGCTTGGTGAGTGCTTGAATTTCAGTGGAATTTTTATATAAAAAAAACTCATGCAAATTGTAAAAATTATTCATGAAAGTTTTGTATTGTCCTGATGATGATGGCGGTATAGTAGATTTCATTAAGAAATTTTTATCGTCAGATCATCCAAATCTCTCTATAGACATTTTTGCCTGTATCTACACCCAAAAGGCCATCTTGTAAATCAAGGGCTTGTAGTATGATAGGTTTAAAATTCAACTGATTTAAGCTCCTTGTCAGTATGATTTAGCCAGAGTGGATCTGCCCGATTCATTGCAAGCTCAAACTTTGTTGGAAATATAAAATGCCTGACTATCGTTCAAAAACATCGACACACGGAAGAAATATGGCTGGCGCACGCGGTTTATGGCGTGCCACCGGCATGAAAGATGAAGATTTCGGTAAGCCGATTATTGCGGTGGTGAACTCGTTCACCCAGTTTGTACCGGGTCATGTGCATCTTAAAGACCTGGGTCAGCTGGTGGCACGTCAAATTGAAGCGTCAGGCGGCGTGGCCAAAGAATTCAATACTATTGCGGTCGATGACGGCATCGCGATGGGTCATGATGGCATGTTGTATTCATTGCCTTCGCGTGACCTGATTGCAGACTCGGTCGAGTACATGGTCAATGCCCATTGTGCCGATGCGATGGTATGTATCTCGAACTGTGACAAGATCACCCCAGGCATGTTAATGGCCGCGATGCGTCTGAACATTCCAGTAGTATTTGTCTCTGGCGGTCCAATGGAAGCGGGCAAGGTCAAAATCCGTGGCAATGAAAAAGCCATTGATCTGGTTGATGCCATGATTGTTGCAGCAGATGACAGCTTCACTGATGAAGAAGTTGCTGAATATGAACGTTCAGCTTGCCCAACCTGTGGTTCATGTTCAGGCATGTTTACCGCAAACTCGATGAACTGTTTGACTGAAGCACTTGGTTTATCGCTTCCGGGCAATGGTTCAACGCTGGCAACCCATGCCAACCGTAAAAAATTATTCGAGCGTGCGGGTCAATTGATTGTTGAAATCACTAAACGTCATTATGAGCAAAATGACTACAGCTTATTGCCACGTTCAATCGCGACCAAAGCAGCGTTTGAAAATGCGATGACTTTAGACATTTCCATGGGTGGTTCAACCAATACGGTTCTACATTTGTTGGCAGCAGCACACGAGGCAGAAGTCGACTTTACCATGACTGACATCGATCGTTTGTCACGTAATGTGCCAGTTCTTTGTAAGGTTGCGCCGGCGAAGCAGGACGTGCATATGGAAGATGTACACCGTGCCGGTGGCATCATGTCGATCCTGGGTGAACTGGATCGCGCGGGCTTGCTGGATACTTCTGTTCCAACCGTGCATGAAAAAACTTTAAAAGATGCCTTGGATAAATGGGACATCATCCGTACCGAAGATGAAGAGGTGTATCAATTCTTCAAATCGGCACCGGGCGGTGTTCCGACCCAGACCGCATTCTCGCAAGACCGTTACTATGCGCGCTTAGATGGTGACCGTGACAATGGCGTGATCCGTAATGCAGCCAATGCCTTCTCACAAGATGGTGGTCTAGCGGTACTTTACGGCAACATCGCGCTAGAAGGCTGTATCGTAAAAACTGCGGGTGTGGATGATTCAATCCTGAAATTCAACGGGACTGCACGTGTGTTTGAAAGTCAGGATGCTGCAGTTGAAGCCATTCTTGGCGGCAAAATCACTGCGGGTGATGTCGTCGTGATTCGCTATGAAGGTCCACGTGGTGGCCCGGGTATGCAGGAAATGCTGTATCCAACCAGTTACTTAAAATCGAAAGGTTTGGGTAAAGACTGCGCACTTTTAACGGATGGCCGTTTCTCGGGTGGTTCGTCTGGTCTGTCGATTGGTCACGTGTCGCCTGAAGCGGCTGAAGGCGGTGCAATTGGTCTGGTGGAAGATGGCGACCGTATCGAAATTGATATTCCAAACCGTACCATTCACCTGGCAGTGGATGATGCAACCATGGCAGCGCGCCGTGAAGCACAAGAAGCCAAAGGCTGGCAGCCTGCTGAACAGCGTCCGCGTAAAGTGTCTAAAGCACTGAAAGCGTATGCGATGCATACTACTAGTGCGTCGAAAGGTGCGGTACGTGATATCTAATTTGTAATTTTACAGATTTAAATAGCACTCCAGATGGGGTGCTTTTTTTATACAAGAAACTATCTTAAAATGAAAGAGGACTCCACCCGACAGTCAGGGTGGAGGTGAATTTCGTAAGTTTTTTAATTTAGCTTTAATTCGTTTTTATGTTAAAATAAAAGAAATATAACATTGTATTTAAATAAGTTTTAAAAAAAATGAAAATCAACAAGGCGTATAAATTTAGGCTTGAGCCTAATGAAGAGCAAGAGGTTATTTTAAACAATCTTGTTGGTTCTGCGCGTTTTGTTTGGAATCAAATTTTAGTTGTGTCATTTGAAATGTTTGCAAAGAATGAATTTATCAATGCAACCAATTTGGTGAATAAAATCACCAGTCTTAAAAAGAATCCTGAATATGCTTTTTTAGCAAATCATTCTAATGCTGTTTCCCTACAGCAAAAAATTCGTGATCTGGCTTCGGCTTGGACAAGGTTTTTCAATGCAAAAGAACATGCAAGATTAAAAGAAAATAAGCGTAAACCACGCAAGCCCAAATTCCTCAAACTCACTGATGGTTCTGAAATCCAGTTACGCCCACTGATGCCTAGATTTAAGAAAAAATCAGATGGTTACGATTCAATTAGATTGGTGCAATTTGATAAATATTGTCGAATTGAGGGTAATCGAGTTAAGCTGCCAAATGGCATAGGATTTGTGAAATTTAGAAAATCACAAGATATTCTAGGCACAATTAAGAATGTGACAATCAGTAAGAGATCAGGTCATTGGTATATTTCATTTGGCAGTGAAAAAGAGTTATTGGAAAATCCAGTACATCCATCCAAAACCGCAGTTGGTGTTGATTTAGGTGTCAAGAAATTAGTCACAACATCTGAGGGTGAGGTATTTAACCCAAAGAACAGTTTTAAAACCAACCAAATTAAATTAGCTAAACTTCAACGTAAGTTGAGCAAAAAAGTGAAGTTTAGTGAAAATTGGAAAAAGTTGAACACCACAATTAACAAGCTACATTATCATATTGCCAATATTCGGCATGACTACCTACATAAAGTCACGACAACTCTCAGCAAAAACCACGCAATGATCGTAGTTGAGGACTTAAAAGTAGCCAATATGTCGAAGTCAGCAAGTGGCACAATCGAGAAAAAAGGAAAGAATGTCAAAGCCAAGTCGGGCTTAAACAAGGCAATCCTAGATCAAGGTTGGTCAATGCTTGTTGATATGTTGGAGTACAAACAACAATGGCGAGGTGGTTTACTCGTTAAGATTGACCCGAAATACACAAGTCAAACGTGTAGCTCCTGCGGTCATGTTGCAAAAGAAAATAGGCTTACTCAGGCACATTTTGAATGTGTTGCGTGTGGCTTTAGCGAGAATGCGGATATTAACGCTTCTCGTAATATTTTGGCGGTGGGACACACCGTTTTGTCTGTGGAGGGTGGATGCGGTAAAGGTTGCCCGATGAAGCAGAAAGCAAGCGAAATCCGTGAGGAAGTCACCTAAGAGCTGATGCTTTTAGAATCCCCCACTTGAATAAAGTGAAAGTGGTGGGAGTATGTCAAACAATGGCCTTAAAATAAATTGTCCAAGACCGACACTTAAAATCGGTCATCGCCCAGGAAGAGAATAATGAGTAAAGATAATATCCGCGAGCATTCTGCCCCTGTTTATGAAGGTATTGAAAATGCACCGGCGCGTTCCATGATGCGTGCTACCGGTTTTAAAGATGCCGATTTTGAACGGCCATTTATTGGCATCGCTTCGACCTGGGCCAATGTCACGCCTTGTAATATGCATATTGATGGTCTGGCCAGAACCGTAGAGCAGGGCGTGAGTGCGGCGGGTGGCAAGGGCATTATCTTTAATACCATTACCATTTCAGATGGCATTTCCAATGGCACCGACGGCATGAAATATTCCCTGCTGTCACGGGAAGTGATCGCAGATTCGATTGAAACCGTGGTCGGCTGTCAGGCTTATGATGGTGTGATTGCCATTGGTGGCTGTGACAAAAATATGCCCGGCTGCATCATGGGATTGGCGCGCCTCAACCGTCCGGGGCTGTTTATTTATGGCGGAACCATCAAACCGGGTGAAGGTCATACCGACATGATTTCAGTGTTTGAAGCGGTGGGTCAATATGCCAAAGGTGAAATCAACGCGATTCAGGTCAAGCATATTGAAGAGGTTTCCTTGCCAGGTCCGGGTTCGTGTGGCGGTATGTACACGGCCAACTCGATGGCCTCTGCGATTGAAGCTTTAGGCATGAGCCTGCCGGGCTCTTCGGCACAGGAAGCGGTATCGGAAGACAAGCAAATTGACTGTGCCCGGGCCGGTGAAGCGGTGATGAACCTGTTGCGACTGGATATTAAGCCGCGCGACATCATGACCAAAGCCGCCTTTGAAAACTCGATTAAAGTCTTGATTGCGCTGGGTGGTTCGACCAATGGTGTACTGCATCTTTTAGCCATGGCACATACAGCAGGAGTGGAATTGAGTCTGGATGATTTCGTGCGGATTGGTAAAGATATTCCGGTGGTGGCCGACGTGCGTCCATCAGGTAAATATCTGATGTCAGAACTGATTGCGATTGGTGGAATTCAACCACTGATGAAGCGCATGCTGGATGCCGGCATGCTGGATGGCTCATGTCTGACGGTCACAGGTAAGACGCTGGCAGAAAATCTGGCCGATGTGCAGGACTATCCGGAAGGCCAGCAGATTATTCTGCCTTTTGATGCGCCAGTGAAAAAAGACTCACATCTGGTGATTCTAAAAGGCAATCTGTCACCGAAGGGCGCGGTCGCCAAAATTACCGGTAAGGAAGGACTGCATTTTGCTGGCCCGGCTCGCGTGTTTGAAGGTGAGCAGGGTGCCATGCGCGGTATTCTGGATGGCGAAGTCCAGCCGGGTGAAGTGGTGGTGATTCGTGGCGTTGGTCCCAAAGGTGGCCCGGGAATGCCAGAAATGCTGAAACCGACCTCTGCGATTATCGGGAAGGGCTTAGGCGCTTCAGTTGCCCTGATTACCGATGGACGCTTCTCGGGTGGCAGTCACGGTTTTGTGATTGGTCATGTCACCCCCGAAGCTTATGATGGCGGCCCGATTGGTCTGGTACAAAATGGCGACCAGATTTCAATTAATGCGGAAACCCGGGAAATGACCTGGCATGTGGATGAGCCGGAGATTGCAGCACGTCAAGCAGCCTGGATCAAACCAAAACCGAACTATACCCATGGAGCACTGGCCAAATTCGCCAAACTGACCTCAGGTGCAGAAACCGGGGCGGTCACTGACTTGAATCTTGACCTCTAATCCATTGTTAAACATTGAACATTTGTTTATCTTAATCGGGCGTAAGACCCTCACCGACAGTCAGGTGGGGGATACAAGCGAGTGGCGATAGCCATATTAAAGATAATGTTTTCTTGGTTTTATTGCTTATTTTTGCTATAATTCAAACACTACAATTCTTTTATAAACAATGATTTAATGAAGATTTTACAACACTACAAGTTTAGGCTTCTGCCTAACCAAGAACAGGAAATATTGCTTAATCAAGCAATAGGTTCTGCTCGTTTTGTGTGGAATCAAATTCTCGCTAAATCATTTGAAATGTTTGCTAAAGATGAATATATTCGTTACGAAAGCATTGAAAAAAAATTAGTACCCCTTAAAAAAACACCTGAATTTTCTTTTCTTGGTCAAACATATTCAGCTTGCTTACAGCAAAAAATACGTGATCTTGCTCAAGCATGGGGTAAGTTTTACAACAAAAAAGAACAAGCTCGTTTAAAGCAAAACAAGCGGAAACCACGTAAACCCAATTTTTTTAAATTGGCTGATGGTGGTGAGATTGAGCTTAGACCACTCATGCCAAGATTCAAGAAGAAATTAGATGGTGAGCAATCTTTTAGACTTCCATTTGCAGATTGTGAGGTTATTGGTGATCGAGTTTCTTTGCCTAAAAAAACAGGTTGGATAAGATTTAAAAAATCACAAGAAATTGTTGGTAAAATCACAAGTATTACAATTAAGAAAATTTGTGGGCTTTGGTATGTTTCATTTTTTACTAACCGTGAAATCGAACAACCAATTCATCCATCAAAATCTACAATTGGTGTTGATCTTGGTATTAAAAAATTAATTACAATATCAACAGGTCAGGTATTTGACCCAATCAATAGTTTTAAAGCCAATCAAGTAAAGTTGGCTAGGCTTCAACGCAAGTTGAGAAAGAAAACCGAATTTAGTCAAAATTGGAAAAAACTTAATTTAAGGATCAATAAATTACATCATCATATTGCCAATATTCGGCATGACTACTTGCACAAAGTCACGACAACTCTCAGCAAAAACCACGCAATGATCGTAGTTGAGGACTTAAAAGTAGCCAATATGTCGAAGTCAGCCAAAGGCTCAATCGAAGAAAAAGGAAAGAATGTTAAAGCTAAATCAGGCTTAAACAAATCAATCCTAGATCAAGGTTGGTCAATGCTTGTCAATATGTTGGAGTATAAGCAACAATGGCGAGGTGGTTTACTCGTTAAGATTGACCCTAGATATACAAGTCAGACTTGTAGTTCATGCGGTCATGTTGCAAAAGAAAATAGACCTACTCAGGCTAAGTTTGAGTGTGTTAGTTGTGGTTTTAGCGAGAATGCAGATATTAACGCTTCTCGTAACATTTTAGCGGTGGGACATACCGTTTTGTCTGTCGAGGGAAGATGCGGTAAAGATCGCCCTGTGAAGCAGAAAGCAAGTGAAATCCGTGAGGAAGTCACCTAAGAGCTTTTGCTTTTAGAATCCCCCACTTGAGCTAGTCGAAAGTGGCGGGAGTATGTCAAGACTTGATATAAGTTTTTACACCATGCAGGGCTTTGGCTCTGCGATCTTAAAAATAGATTATTCTGTACAGATTCAATTTTTTGAACTGCACACCGTCATCTTTGTCGAGGCCGAACTCATGTCCCTGTTACGCCGTTGGTTTGATCCAATCCGATCGAGTTGGTTTTACCAGAAACCAATCCGTCAAACGGTGTTATCTATTCAAGATGGGCTGAGTATCCATTTAAGACTGGATGATGTGTACAGCTATCTGGCGGTACAGCAGCTGCCCCAGCTCGAAGAAATTTTAAGTCCGCAGCTCAAGCCGCTGAAAGTAATTATTTCCAGTTCGCATGCAGCCCCCCCAAATCAGATGTCTTTTGATGAATGGCAGCACTACACCCTAAATGATGCCAAGATTCTGTCAAAACAGCATCGTTTCAGTTTTCATGATACGCCGGAATTACCGAGCGCTGAGGCCTTAAAACAGGCTGAACTGATTTTGCGGCATACACCTCTGCGTGGACAAGATTTCCTGTATTTGCTGGAAGATGTTTTCCATATGCTCTGGCAAAAACAGACCGGAAAATTACGAACCCTTTATGCCATGGCCAGTCGTCATCATCAGCCACAGGACTTTCCCGAACGTATTTTTGATCAGACCCCGATTCTGGCCAGCTATTTTAATTTAGGCGGTCGCCAGTATCAGGCAGTCGATGACCTGTTGCGTCTGACCCGGCGTCTGGAGCAGCAAAAACTGCTGACCGGTAATCCGATTTTTATGATCGATCACATTGAATGGCGTGAGCATCTGATCAGTGATGCTGAAGAGCTGAACGAGATCCAGTCGATGGATCCGGAACTGGACTTGTATCTCGCGCTGGAAGATCCGATTTCCTGGCTGCTCCTAGCTTACATCAAGGAAGAACTGGCGGATTATTATAATATCCAGCTGAATGTTTATCCCTTGTCCTATCGTGGCCGGGATGAGTTTGACTGGAGTCTGGCCACACGTTTATCCAAACGGACTGACGTAGAATTTACCCCGTTCTGCCGACCGACCGAGCAGGCGATCGCGCCAATGGCACAGTTATTTTATAGCTGTCCCGAGGAGCAGCGGATTGAGGCGATGTACCAGATCTTGCAGGCCGTCTGGACCCGTGGTGAAGACCTGTCTTATGCACCCCATTTCAAGCATTTGCAGCAACAGTTAAATATTGTAGATCTGACCCAGGACGATATTCTGGCCAAGCTGCAGGACAATGATATGCTGTGTGAAATGAAGTCGCAGCCGAATTTTCCGGTACTGGAACTGCGCATAGATGATCAAAGTTATACATTTAATAGCTTATATCGGGTCTGGATGATTGAAAGTATTTTCAGTAATGTGTTAGAAGAAAAGTATAAGAGTAATAATCAAACTGAAAGTGAACTGAAAAAACATGGAAAAGATCAAAGCTGAATCACTAGAACATGCACGTCAACAGATCGATGCCATTGATACAGCTTTAGTTGAGCTGATCGCTGCGCGTCAATTTTATGTTGATCAAACCACCCGTTTCAAAAAAACCGAAACCGATTTGCAGTCACCAGAACGTATGGAACAGATTGTAGAAAATGTTAGGGCATTGGCGCAAAAGCAGGGCCTCGATCAGGAGTTTATTGAACATCTATACCGTGAAATGTTCCAATACTTTATTCAACGTGAACTGAAAGAGTTTCGTCCTTAAACGGGCTCATTTCAGTTCAACTACGCCGGACGATCTTCAAGCTATGCAGGAGATCTTGCTGTAGCCATGGCGATTTTTAAGCACAACATCGCCTTTTTGCAAAAATAATTTATCCATAAAAAGCCCATTCAGCCAAGTGCCTAAAGCCTTGCCTGGACGGGCTTTGCACGGTTTTATAGAAATTATGGTAAAAAAAATAAATTGATTTTATTAAATATTTTTACAATGTAAGTTTGATTTAATTTAAAAAGTATATATATTGTATATACATCTTTTGCAAAGCAGTCTTTATTTTGGAGAGATAAGCAATGAGCGAGAAAATCAAAAAAATAAAGACAGGCAAGAAAGATGGACAACTTTTAATTCGTATTCAGAGTACGGAGCGTGATGAATTTATTCGTCTCTGCGAAGAACTGGATACTAGTGCTGCTCGTGAATTAAGAAAATTTATTCGTGGTTTTGTGAAACAACACAAGCCTAACGAATAGCCTTACTAGGGAGTAATACCATGGCTAAGCAAGTTAAATCTTTAAAGCAAGAAATCAAAGCACGTTTGAAAAAGATTTCAAAACATAAAGGCAAATTGAAGCAACTGAAGCAAGCGCTTAAAAAACAGAAATAAGCCAACGCGAATCAATTGCCAGTCACTTAAAACAGTTCATTCTAGACAGACTGTTTTAGGCTACAAAAAAGACCGAACATATATGTTCGGTCTTTTTGCTTGCAACAGGCTGTGCCCAGTCATCGCTGAATTTTATTTTTTATCGACCAGACTGAAGAACCAGTTTAAGAACAGGGCTGCAAACGTTGCCGTACCAATACCACCTAGATTGAAGCTACCAAAAGTCAGGGCAAAATCACCCGTACCTAAAATAATGGTCACCGCAGCCACCATCAGGTTCTTGTTCTGCGAAAAATCGACCTTGTTCTCAATCCAGATTTTGGCACCAGCAATAGTAATCAAACCAAAGACTATAATCGAAGCACCGGTCAGAATCGCCGTTGGAATAGTATGAATCACCGCACCAAACTTAGGCGATAAACCCAGGAACACAGCAAAGACACCCGCGACTGCAAAGATGATGGTCGAGTAAACCCGTGTCACGGCCATTACACCAATGTTTTCACCATAGGTGGTCATACCCGGCGCACCCACACCACCGGCTAAAGTGGTTGCAATACCATCTGCTACAAAGGCTTTACCAATATGCGGATCCAGGTTTTCACCGGTCATCGCGCCTACGGCTTTAATATGGCCCAGATTTTCTGCCACCAGAATCAAGGCAACTGGTGCGATGATCAGCATGGCATTGACTTCAAAGGTCGGTGCATGGAAGGTCGGTAAACCGAACCAGGCTGCTTGCTGGATTGGCAGGAAATTAATCGCAGTGCCATAACCCATGACATTGCTGAGCATGAAATAGATCAGATAGGCCAGTAACAGACCGACCAATAATAGCAGGCGTTGCAGCAGGCCTTTGGTAAAGACGGCAATCGAGCCCATGCACATCACGGTAACGAGAGACATCCACATATTAAAGGTGTTGCCCATGACGCTTTTAACCGTGACTGGAGCAAGGTTCAGGCCAATGATCATCACCACGGCACCGGTCACTACCGGTGGCATCAGCTTTTCGATCCAGCGGGTGCCCGTCGCCATGACCAGAAAGCCCATCAGCGCATAGAAGATGCCACATGCGATAATCCCGCCTGCTGCAACGCCAATATTCGGATTCAGTCCGCCACCACCCGCATAACCAGTTGCTGCGATGACCACACCAATAAAGGCAAAGCTTGAACCTAGATAACTTGGAACCCGGCCACCGGTGATTAAAAAGAACAGGATGGTACAGATCCCTGACATTAAAATTGCCAGGTTTGGATCAAAGCCCATTAAAAAAGGTGCCAGTACGGTTGCGCCAAACATGGCAAAGGCATGCTGTACACCCAAAACTACCGTTTGTGCGGGTGGCAAATACTCTGCGGTACCTACTGGTCGTGCATCGATACTGCCCTCATACGGGCGCCATTTGGGAAACCAACTGGACATAAAATGAGCACTCAAAAGATAAATTGTGCACATCATACTCCGGTTTTTTGGAAGTTTTAATCACTCCTTTCAACTTTTTGTTCAAGTTAATTCATTGACTTTTATTTATTTTTTATCAATTGGTAAATATTTTTAATATAAAAGTAGCGTTAAATCAGTGGATTAATCATATAGCTATGCTTAAAATTCACTCATAAAGATTTGTTATTTTAGTTATAAAAAATACGATGCAGTGAGTGGTTTTGGCCAATTCATGTACAAAAAAAGCACATCACCAGGATGTGCTTTGAATGCGAGGGCGAAAAATCAGCCGGTATTACGTAAACCGGCTGCAATGCCGGCAATGCTGACCATTAAGGCATGATCGACCGGGGTATTTTCAGCCTGCTGCTGTTCCAGATATAAACGGCGACGTTTCATCAGTTCAGCTTGCAGTAAGTGCAGCGGTAACAAATAGGGTTTACGTACTTTCATCGACTGATCCAGTACACCGTTACTGCTCAGGAGTTTCGATTCGCCTTTTAAGCTCAACAGGGTTTGTACAGCATCCTGCAAACGCTGACGCAGTTCTGTTCCCAGAACTTTAAGATCTTCATCCTGAGTCAAATGCGATTCATAATATAGCGCCACATTGGCATCGGCTTTGGACAGTACCATTTCCAGCATATCAATCAGGGTCTGAAAATACGGCCACTCTGCCAGCATCTCATCCAGTACCGTGCGTTGTCCCTGATCCAGTACCGCATTTAATGCAGCACCGGTACCGAGCCAGGCCGGTAACATCAGGCGAATCTGGGTCCAGGCAAAGACCCAGGGAATCGCTCGCAGTGATTCAATCCCACCACTGACTTTACGTTTCGCCGGCCGTGAACCCAGTGGCAGCATTTGCAGTTCAAGTTCTGGCGTGACGGTACGCAGGTATTTCACAAAATGCGGATTTTCCCGGACGGTCTGGCGATAGACCTGCACCGATAGCTCGGTCATTTGATGCATCAAGTCGCGCCATTCCTGTTTGGGTTCAGGTGGCGGGAGTAAGGTCGCTTCCAGTGTTGCAGCGGTATAAATTTCCAGATTCTGCAGGGCGATTTCTTCCAGACCGAATTTGAAACGGATCATTTCGCCCTGTTCAGTCACCCGGATCGCACCTGAAATCGACCCTGGCGGTTGAGAGAAGAGTGCCTGCTGGGTTGGCGCACCGCCACGGCTAATTGAACCGCCACGACCATGGAACAGGGTCAATTGCACGCCATGTTGTTGGGCAACTGCGGTCAGTTCTTCCTGGGCACGATATTGGGCCCAGTTGGCCGACATAAAACCAGCATCCTTGGCAGAATCCGAATAGCCAATCATGACCTCATGTTTGCCCTGAATATGCTGTTTGTACCAGTGCATATTGAACAGGGTCGACATGGTTGCGGCTGCGCCATCCAGATCTTTTAAGGTTTCAAACAGGGGAACCACCCGTAGCGCCTGCTTGATGCCGGCTTCTTTCTGTAGCAATAAAACCGCCAGCACATCACTTGGATATTCCGCCATCGAGATGATATAAGCACCCAGAGATTCGCTCGGTTGCTCGGCTAGCGTACGCATGGTGGCAAACACTTCCTGTACATCCGGATGTTCAATCAGGCTGCCTGCTGGCTCATTCAGATGTTTTGGCAGCAACGGACGTTTGCTTTGCAGCTCTTGCAGTAAAAAGTTTTGCCGTGCCTGTTCAGTCCAGGTTTCAAAATTCCCCAGTCCTAAATATTCGGTAATCGCAGAAATCGCCTGACGGTGACGACCCGATTCCTGGCGGATATCTAGTTTTAGCAGTTCGATCCCAAAACTGTTGACCCGGTAAATAAAGTCCAGCAGGCTGCCATTGGCAATTTCGGCCAGATTGCAGTCCATCAGTGAACGGTAGCAGGTCAGGAGCGGTTGTAAAAGTTCATCTTTACTTTTAATCACCAGACTGTCATCGGCATCATTGCCTTTTAATTTTTCTGCCAGCCAGTGACGGGTGGCTTTCAGGCGGGTACGGGTATCACGTAAATATTCACGATAAGGTTCAGGATGGGGCTGGCCCAAGGCTTCAGAAATTTCCGGACTGCATTGCTGAATGGACAGTTCCCAGCGCAGGTTTTCAATATCGCGTACATAGAGATCGGCTGCTTTCCAGCGCGACAGCCACAGTACTTCCTGAGTGACGGTGTGGGTGACATTGGGGTTGCCATCGCGGTCACCACCCATCCATGAGGCAAAACGTACGGGTGCGACATCTAAGGGCAGGTTCTGGCCACATTGCGCTTGCACCATGCCATTTAGTTCACGGATAAATTTCGGTACTGCATTCCATAAGGTTTGCTCAATGGTGGTAAAACCCCATTTGGCTTCATCGATCGGAGTCGGGCGATGCTGACGGATTTCATCGGTTTGCCAGGCGGAGCTGATCAGCTGTTTCAGATCGGCCAGAACTGCCTGACGTTCACGTGGAGTCAGTTTCTGCTGGTCAAATTTGGACAGGGCATTATTGATACCGTCATATTTTTGAATCAGGGTACGGCGGCTGACTTCTGTGGGATGCGCGGTCAGAACCAGTTCAATTTTCAGTTCACAGATTTGCTGATACAGCGTATCGGCAGAAATCTCCTGCTGTTTAAATTTTTCAAATAAAGGCACCAGAGGATTGGGCGATTCTGCAGTGTCATCAAACTCGCTCTGACGGCGACGACGTACCACATGATATTGTTCGGCAATATTGGCAAAGTTTAAAAAGTGGGTAAAGGCGCGGGTCAGCGGCAGGATTTCTGCATCTTCCAGACTCAAAAATAATTGTTCTAGCTGTTTTTCTGCTTCGACCTGTCCATCACGTGCGCCTTTAGATAAAGCACGAATCTGCTCAATCTGATTAAACAAATCCTGCCCCGCATGTAATTTTAAGGTTTCCCCCAGCAAATTACCCAGTAAGCGTACGTCTTCGCGTAGTGGTGCATCAATCTGTTGAATCATTTTTTATTCCCTCACATGCATGCTTTGACTATACCGCGACTGCATGACAATCCAAGTCCCTTAGAGACAAAAGTTGCAGAGCATTGGCTGCTTTTTTAGCAAATTTTAGGCCACATATGGTTATCGGCGATCAGTCCGAAGGAAAGGAGTTAATCCGGCAGGGCATATTTCAGCATAAACAGTTCAATGGCCTCGTTAATGATCTGTTGCTGTTCTGCGCTTGAAGGGGGAAGGCTGAGACCCAGCAGGATTTTCTGATGACGGGTTCCGGTCAGCAGGGATACGATCAGCTCGGTCTGTTTTTCTGGAAGATCGACCTGAATAAAGCGGTACTGCTGGGCCAGGGCAAAGAAATCATTCCAGACTGCATCCAGTTTGCTATGCGAGGCCTGATAAAACTGTTCGGTCAACGGACTTTGCTGCGAGGCCAGTTCCATCAGCAACAGATCCAGTTTGATCGCTTCAGGTAAATGAAGAATATTTAAAGCGCGCTGACAGGCCTGATAAAACTCCTGCGCAAAGTCACTGCTCGGCTGCAAGAGCTGAGGATGTTCATGCAGAATGGCTTCACAGGTATCCTCAATCGCACAGCTAAACAGGGTGGCCTTGTCCTGAAAATGGTTATACACCGTCAGCTTGGTGACTCTTGCCTCACGTGCAATCTGGTTCATGCTGGAAGCATGATAGCCATGTGCTAAAAATAAGCTTTTGGCCGCGCTGAGTATGCGCTGACGCTTTTCCAGATCCTTGGGTCGTCCTACAGGTATTTGCACAATCTCTTCCAAAAAAAGTCAACACGGTCATTGCTTTGATGATTCAGTTGTAATTAGTGTACCGGGTGGTATATTAATTAAAAAACAAGCAATTCAATATATCAGCATAGTTTGCCCTAAAAAAGACGATCAGATAAGAGCGGATAAGATGAGCAGGATTTACAGCATATTGGCTGGCATGGTGGTGCTTTGCAGCGTGACCTTAACCGGGTGCAGCAAAGATACTGCTGCCGCAGGGCAGGAAGTTCCCTTTGTCATGGTGGCCACACCCACCACTTCACAGCATGAACTAAAAAGTTATGCCGGTGATGTGCAGGCACGACAGCAAACGGCACTGGCATTTCGGGTAGCGGGTCAGGTGACCCAGCGTTTCGTCGATGTGGGTGACCAGGTCAAAGTCGGGCAAGTCCTGGCAACTCTGGATGTCAAAGATGCCCAGCTGCAGCTGAATGCAGCACGTGCCCAGCTGGAAAGTGCACAGTCTGCCAGTAAGATTGCTCAAGACGAACTACAACGTTTCAAGCAGTTATTGCCATCCAATGCCGTGAGCCGCTCACAATATGACGCGATCGAAAACCAGTACAAGACCGCCATGTCAAATCTGAAGCAGGCACAATCCAACTATGATACCGCTAAAAACCAAACTGCTTATAACCAGCTGATTGCCACTAGAAACGGCGTGATCACTGCGCGCAATATTGAAACAGGTCAGGTGGTTGCTGCCGGGCAGGTGGTGTATGAACTGGCAATTGCCGGCGAGCGTGAAGTGGTGATTGGGGTGCCGGAACAGGCTATTTCGGAGATCAAGGTGGGACAGACAGCCACAGTGACATTATGGTCCAAACCTGAAGAAAAATTTGCCGCTTTTGTTCGCGAGATTTCACCGGCAGCGGACCAGTCGCGTACCTTCAGGGTTAAAGTTTCCTTACGTGAAGGCAATGGCCAGATCCAGTTGGGACAAAGTGCCCGGGTATTTTTTCAGCATAGCCGCGATAATATGCTTAGTGTGCCGTTATCCAGTGTCTCGGCAACGGATCAGCAGGCTTATGTCATGGTGGTCCAGCCGGATCATACCTTACGTAAAGTCCCGGTCCAGCTCGGTGCCTATGGCCGGGACAGTGTTCCTGTACTCAGTGGCCTCAAGCCGGAAGACTATGTGGTGATTGGCGGCGTACATCTGCTGCGTAACCAGCAAAAAATCAATCCGATTGATCGTGAAAACCGTCGTGTGACCATTCAGGCAGGGGGTTAAGCATGAACTTTAACCTGTCGGAATGGGCGTTAAAAAATAAAGGTCTGGTGCTGTATTTTATGATCCTGCTGGGTCTGATCGGCATCGTCTCTTATTCCAAACTGTCACAAAGTGAAGATCCGCCTTTTACCTTTAAAGTCATGGTAATCCAGACCTACTGGCCCGGTGCCAGTGCCAAAGAAGTATCCCTACAGGTTACTGACCGGATTGAAAAGGAACTGATGACCACGGGACAGTATGACCGTATCATGGCCTATTCGCGTCCGGGCGAATCCATGGTGACTTTTGTTGCCAAGGATTCCCTGGCTTCGAAAGATGTCGCGGATGTCTGGTATAACGTGCGCAAGAAGGTGGGCGATATCCGGCATGAATTGCCACAAGGGGTACAAGGTCCATTCTTTAATGATGAATTTGGCGATACCTTTGGCAATATTTATGTGCTCAAGGGTAAAGATTTTGACTATGCGACCCTCAAGGAATACGCCGACCGCTTACAGCTGCAACTGCAACGGGTCAAAGATGTTGCCAAAGTTGAGCTGATTGGCCTGCAAGACCAGAAAATCTGGATTGAGATTTCCAACACCAAAGCCATTCAGCTGGGTGTTCCAGTCAGCGCCATTCAGCAGGCCTTACAGCAGCAAAATGCCATGAGCAATGCCGGATTTTTTGAAACCGGTTCAGACCGGATTCAGGTTCGGGTCAGCGGTGCTTTAAGCAGTGTCGAACAATTACAGCAACTGCCACTTCTGGTAAATGGCAAGACCATTCAGCTGGGAGATGTCGCAGAAGTCTATCGAGGCTTTAGTGATCCGGCACAGCCCCGGATGCGCTTTATGGGCGAAAACGGCATTGGTATTGCTGTATCGATGCGTAAGGGTGGGGACATCATTGCCTTGGGTAAAAATCTAGAACAGGAATTCGCCCGCCTGCAAAAAGCCCTGCCACTTGGCATGGAGCTGCAAAAAGTCTCGGACCAGCCGGTGGCGGTCAAACGCAGCATTAACGAATTTATGAAAGTGCTGGCAGAAGCGGTGATTATCGTATTGCTGGTCAGTTTTTTCTCGCTCGGTTTCCGAACCGGTCTGGTGGTAGCTTTCTCGATTCCGCTGGTGCTGGCCATGACCTTTGCCGGTATGCAGCTGTTTGATGTCGGACTGCATAAAATTTCCCTGGGGGCCCTGATTCTGGCCCTCGGTCTTTTGGTTGATGATGCCATTATCGCGATTGAAATGATGGCGATTAAGATGGAGCAGGGTTATAGCCGTTTACAGGCGGCCGGGCATGCCTGGCGCACCACGGCTTTTCCTATGCTGACCGGGACCCTGATTACCGCTGCCGGTTTTCTGCCGATCGCCACTGCAGCTTCGAGTACCGGGGAATATACCCGTTCGATTTTCCAGGTAGTGACCATTGCATTGCTGGTATCTTGGCTGGCCGCGGTACTGTTTGTGCCATATTTAGGCGATAAACTTCTACCGGATTTCAACAAAGATTTAATTCAAAAAGCGCCGTGGTACCAGCGTCTCTGGGCACGTCTGCGCAAACAGCCAGAACCTCAGCCGATTGTGCATCACGCCGGTAAACATTATGACCCCTATCAAACCCGGTTTTATCGGGGTTTTCGCCGTTGGGTCGATGCCTGTGTGACCTATCGTAAAACTGTCATTGCTGCCACGGTCGGAATTTTTATTCTGTCTATTTTAATGTTTAAGCTGGTGCCGCAGCAGTTTTTCCCGCCCTCGAACCGGGCTGAAATTCTGGTGGATCTCAAACTTGAAGAAGGTGCATCACTGAAGGCCACTGAAGCTGCAGTAAAAAAAGTCGAAGCCTTTTTATCAAAACAAGAGGGCATTGATAACTATGTGGCTTATGTTGGGATGGGATCGCCGCGTTTCTATTTACCGCTGGATCAGCAGCTGCCGCAAACCAGTTTTGCCCAGTTTGTGGTGCTGGCATCCTCTTTGGAAGATCGTAACGAAATCCGTCAATCCTTGAGTGACCAGATTCGGCTGTTATTACCGGAAGTCCGTACCCGGGTGTCCCTGCTGGAAAATGGCCCTCCAGTCGGTTATCCATTGCAGTTCCGGGTCTCTGGTGAAGATCTGGGACTGGTTCGTGAATGGGCGCAGAAAGTCGCCGCAACCGTGGGCGAAAATCCGAATACCACCAATGTACATCTAGACTGGGGTGAGCCGAGCAAAGTCATCAAACTGGAGATCGATCAGGATCGTGCCCGTCAGTTGGGCGTGACTAGCAGCGAACTGGCCAATGTGCTGAACAGCTCGATTTTGGGGGCCGGCATTGATCAGTATCGGGAAAAGCGTGAACTGATTGAAATCCGTTTACGTGGTGCGCAGGCTGAACGCGTTGATGTCGCTTCTTTAAGCAGTCTGGCGATACCGACGTCACGTGGTACTTCGGTACCGTTGGCACAGCTTGCCAACATTGAATATAGCTTTGAAGAAGGCTTGATCTGGCATCGGAATCGTTTACCGACCATCACGGTGCGTGCCGATATTCGCACGGCCTTACAGCCGGCCACTGTGGTGAATGAATTACACGATTCACTGCACCAACTTCGAGCTGAGTTGCCGAATGGCTATCTGCTGGAAGTCGGCGGCACGGTCGAAGAATCCGCACGTGGCCAGAACTCGGTCAATGCCGGCATGCCTTTATTCCTGGCGGTGGTGATGACCCTGTTAATGATTCAGCTCAAGAGCATCTCACGGGCCTTTATTGTATTCCTGACCGCACCTTTAGGCATTATCGGGGTGGTGTTATTCCTGTTACTTTTCAATAAACCTTTTGGTTTTGTGGCCATGCTCGGGACGATTGCGCTTTCTGGAATGATCATGCGAAATTCCCTGATTCTGATTGACCAGATCGAGCAGGATATTCAGGCCGGAGAATCCCCATGGGATGCCATTATCAATGCCACAGTCCGCCGTTGTCGCCCGATTGTCTTGACCGCATTGGCCGCTGTTTTAGCCATGATTCCCTTGTCCCGCAGTATTTTTTTCGGGCCGATGGCAGTGGCCATTATGGGTGGTTTAATTGTGGCGACACTTCTGACCCTGTTTTTCCTGCCTGCCTTATATGCACAATGGTTTAAAGTGAAAAAAAGTTTAAATTCTGTTTAAAATTGTCATAATTTCAGGTGCGAAATATTGAAATTTTCAATATAGTAGCAGCTGAGATTTTTATAATTTAAAAAAATAAGTAACTACTGCATTGGCCGAACTGCCAATCCGGTAATGAGGTTAAACCAACATGACTCAAACTACATTAACCAAGATGCGACGTTCCGTAGCGATGGCTTATGTCTTCATGTTTTTGGCCTTATTTACCCTGTTTAGTGGACTTTTTGCCTACTGGTTGGCCCGTAAAGTGACACAAGTCGATTATGCCGAAGTCTGGTTACAGGCGCAGGCCTTGTGGATCATGCGAAATATCGTGATTTATACCATTTTGGCGCTCTTTGCTGCGCTGTGGTTTATTCCGCTGTTTTTCTTTGCCTGGGACAGCCAGTTATGGGTCAAGGCCTGTGTCGTGACCGGGGTGATTTTCAGCTTTATTGCCTTTATTTTCCTGCTCAATGCCTGGTTTAAAGGCCTGCATAAATTCTCTCAAAATAAAGCTGTGTTCTAAAGCATATAATTTTTTTCATATTTCCCCTTGTAAAATCAGGTTTGACCCCAATTTCAGACCTCAGTTGAATATTAAACAAAATTCCGTGAGGAGCATCGCCAGACATGGCTAAACGTGATTATTATGAGGTTTTGGGCGTCGCTAAAACCGCTAGTGATGATGAAATCAAAAAAGCCTACCGTAAGTTGGCGATGAAATATCATCCAGACCGTAACCCGGACAATGCTGAAGCTGAAGAGAAATTCAAAGAAGCAGCAGAGGCCTATGAAGTGCTCTCTGATGGTGAAAAGCGCAGCATGTACGACCGTATGGGCCACCAGGCCTTTGAGGGTGGTATGGGCGGCGGTGGCGGCTTCGGCGGTGGTTTCAGCGCAGAAGACATTTTCAACCAGTTCGGTGATATTTTCGGTGGTGCTTTTGGTGGCGGCGGTGGTCGTGGCCAGCAACGTGCACGCCGTGGTTCGGACTTACGCTATGTGATGGAACTGACTCTGGAAGAAGCGGTCAAAGGCGTCAAGAAAACCATTACCTTTACTGCACCGGCACCGTGTGATGCCTGTGATGGTAAAGGTTCAAAAAATCCAAACGATGTGGAAACCTGCCGTACCTGTCATGGTGCGGGTCAAGTGCGTATGCAGCAAGGTTTCTTCTCGGTACAGCAAACCTGTAGTACCTGTCGCGGTCAGGGCAAGATCATCAAGAACCCATGTAATAAATGTCATGGTTCAGGGGTGTCAGATCGTCAGCAAACCTTGGAAGTCACTATTCCTGCGGGCGTGGACAATGGCGACCGCGTACGCTTGACCGGTAAGGGTGAAGCAATCCGTGATGGTCAGTCAGGTGACTTGTACGTAGAAGTGGTGGTGCGTGAGCACGAAATCTTCCAGCGTGATGGCGCTGATCTGTATATGGATGTGCCGGTATCGATTGCTGATGCAGCCTTAGGTAAGGAAGTTCAGATTCCTACGCTGGATGGTCGTGTTAGCTTGAAAATTCCTGAAGGTACGCAAACGGGTAAATTGTTCCGCTTACGTGGTAAGGGTGTTAAACCGGTACGTACCAGCATGCAAGGTGACTTGCTGTGCCGTATTGTGGTGGAAACTCCAGTGAATTTAAGTGCACGTCAACGTGAACTGTTAAAAGAACTGCAAGAAACCATGGATGGGGAAGACAGCAAGTCCTCACCAAAGAAAAAATCATTCTTTGATCGCTTGTTTGATTAATTGAGTGAAAGTAAAAGAGGACGCTGAGGCGTCCTTTTTTATTATGTAGATAAGATACTCTAGATTAGAAGATGCTATTTATTAGTTGATAGGTATCGCTTAAAAACAGAAACCGCCTAAAAAGCGGTTTCTATTTTTATATTTCATTATCTAAATAGAAAGTATGAGTCCAAATTTGGAGGGTGATAGATATTTTGTAAGTGAGAAAAAAGCATCATTCCCGAAATTAAAAAGACCAATATTGTTATTACAGAGCTATATAATCGCATTCATTACTTATCAAATTTACCAGTACAGCAGATTACTCTTATTTTGTTCTCATGACAATGGAAGCTTAATCTTATTGAAATCACTATAAATTTTTAAAATTTCATTTTTTAATAAATAAAATAAATATATATATAAGAAAACTTGATTAATTAAATTTTTCGTGTATAGTTAACTTAACTAGAAAAAAGTCTTGTTTCGGTAAATCTTCTTTAAGTATCGCAGTTTTAGTCATAATCCTTCGTTTTTTTCAGATTTTAAGTCTCATTCTTTATTATTTCAAAGTTATATTCAGTCAATAAATTGACTAAAAATTATTAAAAAATTAGTAGGATATATTATGTCAAACTCAAATGTTGTTAAAGGTACTGTAAAGTGGTTCAACGAAACTAAAGGTTTTGGTTTTATTCAACAAGAATCAGGTCCAGATGTTTTTGCTCATTTCAGCGAAATCGCCAGTTCAGGTTTTAAAACCTTAATGGAAGGCCAACTGGTTGAATTCAGTGTAGCTCAAGGTCAAAAAGGACCGAATGCTGTAAATATTGTTGCTATCTAAGTAAGAATAAACAGTAAAAAAAAGCACTTAATAAGTGCTTTTTTTATCGTTCAAATTTAATTTTAAGTTATTTTCCAAATTGGAAAAATCTTTAGAAAAACAGGATTCAAGTTGTTAAAAATAAATGATTTAATTGCAAAATCTAAAAATGGTACTGAAATTATTGTTTCGTTAATTCCTCTCAATAAAATGCAAAATACACGTCAGGGTTTAAAAAGAATTGAAGTGGGTAAAAGAGTTCTTCTTTCATCTGGAGTTGAGGTAGATTTAAACTTAGATGGCCGTACATTCTATACTTCTCTAAATCAATTATTTAAGCTAAATCATAAAGTTATTTAAAGATAAAATTAAGAAACATCAATTTTTAGTGGATATTTTGCCACTTTAACTATTATTAAAGGTATAGATATGCTTAAACAAAGTATCAGTGTGAAGGATCAGTTTGGGGCTCAACACGCTATTCAAGCAACAGTCGATCATCATTTTTCTAAAACACAATCTCATTCCAATATAAAACATATCACTGTAGATGGTGAAGATATTCGTCCCAGTTTTGAAATGTGCTTTCAAAGTACCTTAAGTGGAAAAATTTTCAAAATTGTATAGACTATGCAAATTTTGCTTTAGGTATTATTATTTTTAATAAGTTCCCTAAGAGCTAGATAATTCATTTGCTCAATCTAAGGACTGATTTTTGTATAAAGCAAAATTGAGTCCTTTTAATCTCAATAAGACTTAAAATCTTATCTGCTCATCAATTCAAAAGTAGATATTCATAATTAAAATTTAGTAAAAAGTCTTGCATAAGAATCCTGTTAATCTAACTGAGATTTAAATCATCAAGATTTTGAGCTCAATTAATAATGGCGAGACTAAACAGGAAAAACTGTATTGGCAAGTCGTCTGTTTAACTTCACAAATCAGTAATCTCAGTAAATCAATGCAAAATCAGAGCGATAAAATTATGAATAAGCTTATTTCAGTTATATGAGTAATTGCTAAAAACTATATGACGAGTCAAGTTGATGTATATCGTATAGCTTTGACGGAAGTGATTGCCTAACTTCTTAAGCTTGATTAAAACTCTTATCAATATCAGTGATTTCACTCTTTGAGTATTTTCATTGATTTTTATGCAATGCATCTTAGTGTTATTCTGCAGTTTTGCTATAGTAAGAGCAATTTTGGATCAACATCAGGACTATGTTATGTCAGCTACACCACGCATTGGGATCTTAGGTGCAGGCGGTCGTATGGGGCGTATCCTTATTCAGGCGGTGCATGAAGCAGGTTATCAATTGGCGGCCGCGGTAGAACGCCCTGAAAGTACACTATTAGGCGCAGATGCTGGTGAACTTGCCGGAATTGGCGCAACAGGTGTCAAGATTGTGGGTAGCCTTACCGATGTAGTCAAAGACTGTGATGTCGTGATTGATTTTACCGCACCCGCAGCGACCGTCAATCATCTGAAAATCTGCCGTGAAGCTGGTGTCGCCATCGTGATCGGTACGACGGGTATGAATGATGAGCAAAAAGCCTATCTGGATCAATCTGCGACGGAAACTCCTGTAGTGTATGCAGCGAATTATTCAGTGGGTGTGAATGTATCGATCAAATTGCTTGAACTGGCCTCTAAAGTTTTTGGTGATACCGTAGATATCGAAGTGATTGAAGCACATCACCGTCACAAAGTAGATGCGCCATCGGGTACAGCTTTGATGTGGGGTGAGGCGATTGCGGAAACTTTAGGCCGTGACCTGAAAGAAGATGCGGTCTATTGCCGTGAAGGTCATACCGGTCCGCGTGAGCGTAAGAGCATTGGCTTCCAGACCATTCGTGGTGGCGATATTGTCGGTGAACATACCGCCATGTTTATTGCCGATGGGGAACGTGTGGAAATTACTCATAAAGCGACCAATCGCATGAACTTTGCTTCTGGTGCGGTACGTGCTGCGGCTTGGGTCGTAGGTCGTGAAGCGCGTAAATATGATATGAAAGACGTGCTTGGTTTTAACGATATTCAGGTTTAAAACCGAGTTAAAATCATTTATAAAAAAGTATAAAACTAGAATAAGACGAATAATATAATGCAAAAAATGATTTTCCTGCTCTGTGCAGTGGCACTTGGTGCCATTGCGCAGGCAAAGCCTCTCGAGAAGCCTAAACTCAGTATTTATAAAAATAATATCAAGGTCTGGACTTATCAGAATGAGCAAAACCCAGTGTTTCTCTATAAAGCTGAAACCACCTATACCACCCCCATTGAAAATGCCGTGTCCCTGATTCTGAATGTCGAGCATACAGTACAGTGGGTTCCCTATATGGGTAGCATCAAGGTTCTGTCCCGAAATGATAAAAAAGGTGACTTTATCCTGTATATGGTGCTGGATTTTCCATTTCCCTTAAAAGACCGTGACCTGATTGTGCAGGGCAAGATGATCAAGGAAGCCAATGGTCAGATCACCATTAAGAATAAAGCCATCCAAAGTGGTTATCCTTTAAACCCGGATTATGTGCGTTTAACCGATTATCAGGGTGACTGGACTTTTCAGAAACTGGCCAATAATAAAGTCAAGGTCTCTACCTATGGTTATGCCAATCCGGAAGGTTCCATTCCTTTGAGCTTCGTAAATATGTTTGTGCAACAGCAACCTTATCAGATGCTGCAGAAAATGAAGACCGAGCTGGCCAAGCCTTCATCTATTGCGGTCTTGCCTGAAGCTCTACAATAAAAAAGACCCAATTTCTGGGTCTTTTTAACAGCTGAAAATAAGCAGGATTTAAGCTGTAAAATCTGCTTTAAGCACAATCCGGTAACGGGCTTTGCCAGAATGCAGATGTTCAATCGCTTGGTTCAGTTGTGACATCGGGAAGACTTCAATTTGCGGAGCAATATTTTTACGTGCAGCAAATTGGAGTAACTGACGTAATGCCGCCGGCGAACCTGTCGGTGAACCGGTAACTGACTTGGCTCCGCCAATCAACATGCCAGCCGGAATCTGCATCGGCTCAAGTGGTAAACCCAGCATATGCACAGTGCCATTCGGCGCCAAAGTTGCCAGATAAGCCTGCCAGTTCAAGGTGACATTGACAGTACTCAGTAATAAATCAAACTTGCCACGCTGGGCTTTTAATGCAGCGACATCACGACTGTTCACTACATGGTCAGCGCCCATGGCTTTCAGTTCATCAGTTTTATCCAGGTTCGAGGTGAAGGCAGTAATTTCACAGCCCCAGGCTTTCAGCAGCTTGATGGCCATATGTCCTAAACCGCCAATGCCAATTACGCCCACATGATGAATGGCCTGAATCTGATGTTTGAGAATCGGATCGAATACGGTAATTCCGCCACAGAGCAGGGGACCCGCACTTTCAGGGTCAAGATCTTCGGGTAGGGGAATGACCCATTGCCAGCCGGCACGCACTTTATCGGCAAAACCACCGGCATGTCCGACAATGGTCGCCACCTGACCGCCAGTACACAGCACTTGCTGGCCCGAAATACAAGGATCGCAATATTGACAACTTTCCGCTGTCCAGCCGATGCCAACCCGTTGCCCAACTTTCAGGCCTTTGGCTTCTGCACCCAGATGGGTAATGGTGCCGATAATCTCATGTCCTGCTACGACCGGATACACTGAAGAACCCCAGTCATTGTTAATGACTGAAATATCAGAATGACAGAGACCGCAGTATTCCACTTTGACTTCGACCTGATGCGGCTGCAGTTCTCCGGCATCGAATTGATAAGGTTCCAGTTCCGCACCTGCGGACATGGCAGCATAAGCTTGAATAATATTATTCGACATGATTTCAGCTCTTATTTAAATGCGAGGATATTGTTTTAAAGTCACAATGATTTTCATGGTCATCGACCATACCAACGGCCTGCATAAAGGCATAGCAAATGGTGGGTCCGACAAATTTAAAACCAGCCTGTTTGAGTGCTTTAGACATCTTCTGGCTCTCAATGGTTTGAGCAGGCGCCTGACGATAATCCACAACATCATTATTCAATCGCGGTTGCTGGGTAAAAGACCAGAGCCATTCTACCAGATTGATCCCTTGCTGCTGTAGCTTAAGCCATGCTTGGGCATTTTCCCGAATGGCATTGAGTTTGCCGCGATGCCGTATCAGGCTAGCATCTTCAAGTTTTATTTGGAGTTGTTGATCTGTAAGTGAGGCGATAGATTCGATCGAATATTGAAAAAAATGTTTACGATAAGCTTCACGTTTTCTGAGAACGGTAATCCAGGCCAGACCGGCCTGCTGTCCTTCCAGACACAGCATTTCAAACAGGCGATTTTCATCCAGCAGGGCCTGTCCCCATTCCTGGTCATGGTAGGTGATATACAGCGGATCATCGGAGCACCAGCCACAGCGTTGCACAGTCATGTGATGCTCCTTGTTTTGATGCTTTTATAATTTAAACACAGTCCATTGATCCTGCTGATTGTCCCAATACGACAGTTCAGCCTGATCCAGATCGCTAAATTGAATCCACATATCTTTACCGGCCTTGTCGGCATAACCGGTACTGATCAGAAGCGCATCCTCGGTAATTTCCATCACCCAGCCCTGGTAAGTTTGACCATTCAATACAATTTTTTGTTGATTGCCTGATTCAGCAAATTCCACCAGACGATTGATCAACGCTTCTGACATGTAAATATCCTAAAATTAACGTAAATAGGGATAAGGGTTGACCACACCGCGGCCCTTGCCCTGTAAATAGATTCCATAATGCAGATGGGGAGCAGTATGCCGGGCATTGCCGCTGTTGCCGACATAAGCAATCAGCTGGCCTTTTTTGACATAGTCGCCGACTTTTAAGCCACGTTTATGGCCATCCAGATGCGCATAATAGTGCCAGGAGCCGCCTGGACCCAAAATCCAGACTACTTTACCACCCAAATTGTTATTACGTAAATCCGCAATCAGGCCCTCAGTCGCGCTAAAAACCTTGGTTCCACGTGGAGCCATGATATCAATACCTTCATGCAGACGTCCGCGACTGCGCGAAGCGCCCCAAGTATCTGTTAATTCACGTGCCTGTACACGTGCAACCGGGATTGGCAAAGAAGAAGGCATCCGCATATTTTTCAGCTTTTGCACCAGAATGGGATTGAGCTGTACAGAGGGGGATTTTTTCGGTGTACTGCTACAGGCTGCCAGCAGCACAGCTATTAAAGCAATCCATATCAAAGCAAGATATTGGCGCACGCTATTCATCCTTAAATATTGGCAATGCTCATTCTGAGCTGATCGGTTTTTTGCTTTGTCCAGACTATGTCATACATTTACCGCAGAGATCAATTTTTTCATCGCTGTTGGCAGACCGCAATCAATGGCTGTCTCTGGATGCATCCAGCAGCCTTGCAGTTCAATGGCCAGATGTTCCTGCTGATCCTGATCTACTGTAAAAACAATCGCTTCAAGGTTCCAGGTAAAATGGGTAAAACTGTGGCTAATCTGGGTTTTTTTGACGATATTTTTCAGGCCAAGTTGCTGGCATTGCTGTTCCAATTCATGTGCATTTTCAATAATCGGCAGACACCAGAGACCGCCCCAGAGACCGCTATTGGGACGTTGCTGCCAGAGCCAGTCTGTACCGGACTGGATCAGCAAGACCTGAGCAGAGCGTACCGGAACCGGTTTTTTGGCCTTCTTGAAAGGCAATTCATTTTCTAGTCCTTGCTGATGTGCCTTGCAATGCTGCTGCATTGGACAATACAGACACAAAGGCTTTTTCGGCGTACAAACGGTCGCGCCCAGATCCATAATCGCTTGGGTATAGTCATGATTGCGTTCGATAGGACAGAGCTGTTCCGCCAGTTGCCAGAGGGCACGCTCATACACGGGTTTGGACAGATCATCCTCAATCGCAAAGAAACGTGACAATACCCGTTTGACATTACCATCCATGATTACGCCATATTGACGTAAACCGAGTGACATCAGCGCGCCAGCGGTAGAACGGCCAATGCCGGGCAAGGCCATCCATTCTTCCAGGGTTTGAGGGAACTGCTGCTGTGCGGTTACGATGCCGGCAGCTTTATGCAGATTGCGGGCGCGCGCATAATAGCCGAGACCTGCCCAGTAAGGTGCAACCTCATCCCATGAGGCTTGACCTAAATCCTGAACAGTCGGAAAACGCTGGATGAATCGTTCGAAATATTGCAGTACAGTTTTGACCTGGGTTTGCTGCAACATGATTTCAGAGACCCAGACTTTATAGGGGTCATCTGTCACCTGCCAAGGTAAGTCATGACGACCATGCACATCAAACCATTCCAACAGGGCATCTGAAAATACGAACATGAACACATAGCAACCGAATAAGCAGCAGCTAGTATAGCGGAATCAGCAGGGTGGGAATGTGAAAAGTGAGATAAAAACGTAGATGTTCATCGAGCTTGATAGAACTTAGCTTTCATAAAAATAAATGCTCCGGAGAGCATTTATTTTTGATCAAAAATCCGGTTAATCGTTAATTCCCCAGCGCTCATCCAGCTTCAAGGTCTTGCCTGCATAACGCGGAATAATATGAATATGCAGATGTTCAACCTTTTCCTGAAATACTTCACCATCAATAAAACCGACATGAAAACCGGCAGGCTGGTAGCGTAATTGCAGTTCATTGCGTGCCTGTTCCAATAAAGACATCAAACTTTTACGTTCTTTGTCAGTCACTTCAAAAAATGAGGCCACATGCCGCAATGGAATGATCACACAATGACCTTCGGACAATGAATTTGGTTCAGGCAACACCACACCATAATCATTTTTGGCAATGACATCATATTCGTCAAAATTGCAGTAGGGGCAGTTGGTTTCAGCCATCATACACATTCTCCTCTGGTAGGATTTATCTTTCTTTTCTTCATGAAGTATCTGAAATATTTAGCCTGTGAACAAGCCAAATAGTTGTTTCTATTTATGCCAAATGACGATCCAGCAAGGCATACATTGCTGCCAAGCTTTTTCGTTCCGCTTCTGCATTGTAACCAAGATCTACACCATTGGCTTTGGCCCGTTCATCCGCAAGCGGGTTGCTAAAGCCATGTTTGGCATTTTCAAAAACAATTACTTCATGCTCGACTTTGGCGGCATGCATTTCCTCACGGAAACTGGCCACATCATCCAAAGTCACCATGCTGTCCAGTTCACCATGTAGCACCAGGATTTCCGCCTGTACCTGACCTTCCTGAGCAGGTGCTTTTGGCGACAGAATGGCATGGAAAGTGGCCACCGCTTTTAACGGTGCATTAGAACGGGCCAGATCCAGTACGACTTTGCCGCCGTAACAGAAACCAATCGCTGCAAGCTTTTCAACATTGACTTCATCCTGTGCTGCCAAAGCATTCAAGGCTGCTGTTGCACGGTTGACGATAGTGTCAGGATCTTCAAAAGTTTGCATCATCCACTGATGAGCCTGATCAGAATTGGTCGTGACTTTTTTATCCCCATACATGTCCATGGCCAAGGCCGCATAGCCATGTTCTGCAAGTTCACGGGCACGCTGTTCGGTATATTCATTCCGACCCCACCATTCGGGTGCGACCAGTACACCGGCAACAGGGGTATCTGTTTCTGGGGCGGCAAAATAACCAATTAATGGGCTGCCATCCTGCGCAGTATAATAAATTTCGCGAGTCTTGATTGCTGCCATGCTGACATCCTCTATTGTTGTTGAATTGCTTGATTAAAACATAACATAGCAAAACTGATCGGAATGTGACATGAAAACCTGCGATTTACGGATACTTAAGCTCATAAAAAAGAGAGGCAAATATAGAACCTCTCCGATTTTAGATCTGGAAAAATAGGACTTATTATTTAATAATTTCCAGTAATTCCACATCAAAAATTAAAGTACTGTTCGGTTCAACTACATCCCCTGAACCAATCTGTCCATAGGCCAATTCGGCCGGAATGAAGAAACGATATTTGGCACCTTCTTTCATCAGCTGTAAACCTTCGGTCCAGCCGGTAATGACCTGTGTGGTACGAAATACTACGGGCTGATTACGGGCAATTGAGCTATCAAAAACCGTACCATCGATCAAACGGCCTTCATAATGTACCCGGACATTACTATTTGCGCTCGGCGATTTCCCTTTACCTTCCTGAAGAATCTGATATTGCAAACCTGATTTCGTGGTTTTGATCCCCGGTTTTTTAGCATTTTCAGCCAGAAATGCCTGACCAATTTTGGCATTTTCATCCGCCTGCTTTTTCAAGGTAATCAGCTCCTTGGCTTCAGCCTGACGCTTAAATTGGGTCAAGACTCGCGCCATGTCTTCCTCACTTAAAGTCGCCTGTTTCCCAGCGGCTGCCGCTTTTAAACCGGCACTGAAGGCATCCAGATCAATGCCTTGTAAGGAATCGGCATTGCTTTTTCCCATCAGATAACCAAAGCTGTAGCCGACCTGTTCAGCCTCAGGGCTTTTATTGGTGACTTCTTTGGCAAAAAGACTGCCAGAACTCAGCAGTAAAACTATCAAACTTATTTGTATTTTCATGATTCATTCTCAAAATAAAGGAGAGCGCGTTGCTCTCCTTTTCGTGGATTATTTTACTTCGATGAGTTCCACATCAAAAATCAAAGTACTGTGTGGAGGAATCGTACCTGGCACGCCCTGTTCACCATAACCGAGTTTAGATGGGATATACAGGGTTGCTTTACCGCCTTCTTTCATCAGTTGCAGACCTTCGGTCCAGCCTGGAATGACCTGATTGAGTGGGAACTCAATCGGCTCGCCACGTTCAACCGAACTGTCAAACACGGTACCATCAACTAATTTCCCTGTGTAATGTACTTTCACACTTGAAGTTGCTGCAGGCTGCTTGCCCGTACCTTCTTTGGTCACTAAATATTGCAAACCAGATGCTGTGGTTTTTATTCCAGCTTTTTTGGCATTTTCGGTCAGGAAAGTATCACTTGATGCCTGAGCCTGTTTGGCACTATCCACTTGCTTCTGCTGCATTTCTTTTTGGAACTGCTCATAAGCTGCTTGTAATTCTTCTTCAGTATAAGCAGGAGCAGTACGGGCATGGCCTTCGCGAACGCCTGTCACAAAGCTGTTAATATCCAGCTCAGGTGGAGTTTGATGAGCGACTTCATAACCGAGTGCATAGCTAATTTTAGAAACAGCAGAGGCATCTTTAGATGCTTTTGTGGTTTGAGCAGCTGGGTTTTGAGTTGCATAGTAAACAGGTACTAGCGCGGCACCGCCTAAAAGAACAGCGACAGCAATCGGTAAGGCCTTACTCATGTATTATTCCAATCTAATGTTATCGTTGAGGTTCATTCCATCTTAGCAGAAAATTTTGAGAAATCTTGCAGAATGGGTGGTTTTTTAGCAAGCGGACATCGCAGTTGTGTTGAAGTTTAAAGAAATAAAAAAACCAGCAATCGCTGGTTTTTTATTTTTCAGAACTTAATCATTGTTGGAGAATGTCTAGGATCAATGACTGCCTCAACCGAAATTATATTTTGCAAAGAGCTTAGTAGGAAAACAAGCTTTTTTCTAAAGGAAATTCAATTCCAATCGATGCACCAATATCATTGTCATGTAGGTCTGAATCGCTGATCCAGCCATTTAATTTTAGTGGAATATCGGGGCGTAAATAATGCGTCCAGCTCAAATCAACAGCTTTTAATTCATCCTGCGCTGGAAAAGCTAAATTAGTAGTTCGGTGGGATTCATTCAGCTTGGCAAATAGCACTCGAGCATTAACACGATTGAGGCGATCGAAACGAATATCACCACCTACTGAAATCATTTGACCATCACCACCTATCGCATGTGCTAATGGGTAACCATGCTGATAAAAACCATCGGTATAAACATGGTGGTTATATGAAATACCATCGGCACTACCATTACTACGGGTATCTGTCCATTCAGTATACAGCTGGAAAGGCATATTGTGATAGCTAGAAGAATAATCGACTCCAGCCAAGTACATTTTTTTGGCCGGTAAGCCGCCTGCTTCGTCTTCACCGACATATTGCGCATAGATACCCATTGGTACTTGCACCAGTGGTTGTAAGCTTAACCGTGCATCAAAACCGGCAATTTGGTTAGACTTATCATCATCACTATTATCAAAGTTATCATTGCCTTTTATAGCATTCCAGAGTGTAGATAAACTTTCTGAACGGTCACCACCACCCCATTGCATAGCACGCGATGCACCCAGCTCCAAATAGGGTAAAGGTTGTGCGGTGACACGTAAGCCAATCAGTTTGGCATCAGGTATAGCATGGTAATCATCCAGTTGTCCGACAAAAGCTTGATATTGCCAAGGCTCAATCCAAGATAGCCATTTGTTTGCAAAAGCATGCTGTTCGGCACGCTGCATGGTCACACCATACGCAGGACCGACAGGCATCACCCCCGAATTAAGCTGCCATCATGGCCAGATCCCCAGTAGGTCGGAATTTGTCCAGCAATCAGCCATTGATTCCATAATTTACCTGCAAGGTAAGACCCTTCAATATTCACATCTTGATCATTATCAATCTGGGGATCTTTTTCTGCATTGATACGAAGTCTGGCATCCCAATTCTGATTGCCTGTATTCAACTCTATACCCGCCTGATATTGCGCTTTTTGCTGATCGCCAAAGGCTTGAGGAATATTTTTTTGATCTGTCTCTGCAAATAGTGATGCTTTGAGTAACTGGTTATTGGTATTCAAATGAGCCGTGACTGAATCAATGACTTTTTATTGATTACTATTGCTGATTTTTGTCTGAGAAAGGGCACGTTGGATTTCATCACCACTCATTGGCCAGGTCGAAGTGCTAACTTGAATCACACCTTGCTGATTTAACCAGTTTAAATCGGTGCGCAGGTTTTGGTCATTTAAAACGATACCTTGGGCAAAGGTCAGTGAGGAGCTTAATGCCAAGCCGGCGAGCAGTGTTTTGGGTAACATTTTTGTATATTCTCAGGAGTTTTAAACTATAACCAAGATAGGGTTTTTAGTTGATTTTTTCAACAATGAACATTTGGAATAAATGTGATAGAGAGAACTATCACACCCTGCCTCGAACAGGGTGTGATATCAAAGTTTACAATGAATTAGTCATTGTCTTTATTTGCGGTATAAGCATAGGCATAATTATAACCATAGCTACCTGCTGCCCCTTGTTGTACATCATTTATAATCACACCATTGACTTTCACATTGGCCTGTTCAAAACGATTCACAGTGATTTCCAGCTCTTTAATTTGTGTTTTGGCATGACGGGCAACCAATAAATTCACACCCGCATATTGCGCAATAATAATACCATCGGTCACCGCAAGCACAGGTGGCGTATCAATCAGTACATGATCGAAATGAGCAGAGGCTTGATTCAAGAAAGTTTTGAATTGATCTGTACTTAATAGTTCAGACGGGTTAACCGGACTCTTACCACGTGTCACAAAAAACAGGTTATCTACAGTTGAATTTTGCACCACCTCTTCATAGCTATTTTGGTGATTCAATAATTCTGCTAAACCTGGTTGCACTTCGGCATTAAAGTACTTATGTAAATAGCCACGACGTAGATCACCATTAATGACCAGAACCCGTTTTCCTCCTTGCGCTAAAATAGTAGCAAGGTTAGTGGTAATGAATGATTTTCCAACTTCAGGTGCAGGACCAGAAATGGCAATCACATTATTGGTCGCATTCATTAAGGCAAAATGAATTGCTGTTCGCATGCTACGGAGACTTTCAATCGCGATATCACTGCTATCTTTAACCGCAAGAATAGGAATATTCTTTTTCTTCTTTAATAGTTTAATACGACTTTCTTGAATAACAGAGCGCGGTACAGTGGCATAGACTGGCAGATCAAGCTCATTTTCAATTTGCGCTGCGTCTTTAATGCCTGAACGCATCATATTTCGTAATAGTGCAATTAATACTCCAATAAAACCACCAGCAAAAATTGATAAAATTATTGTAATTAATGACTTGGGTTTAATTGGCTTAACGGGTTCAACAGCTTGGTCAATAACTCTGACATTACCAATTTCACCAGCCTCTGCAATTTTCAATTGCTGATAACTATTTAATAATGCGGTATAAAGCTCAGTATTTACTTTTACATCTCGATATAGCTGTAAATATAATCGTTGTGTTTCTGGTAAACGTTTAATAGATTGTGTCATTTCTGAAGTTTTTTGATTAATTTCAGAAAGTTGAGCATTGATTGCTGACATAAGAGGGTGGTCAGGGGTATATTTTGAAGAGAGTTCCGCTTGCTGTTGTTGTAATTGGATTTTCATCTTTTCCAGTTCAACATTTTGCTTTAACATTAACTCGGCTTCTTGAGTTACATCAATAGTATTGTATTGCTCACGGAAACGGTTGAACTTGATTTCTGATTCCTCAAGTTGCTGTTTAAGTTCCGGCAGCTGTTTGTCTAAAAAATTTAAAGTTTGTTTAGATTCTAAAGACTTGCGTTGAATATTTTGTATTTGATAGACGGATAAAATATTATTCAGAACTTGAGTAATATGTTCCTTATCATTGCCATTATAATTTAGACCAATAACACCGGAGTTTTTCCCTCTCTCAGCTACGCTATAGTTACTTTTGAAGAACTGGACTGCTGTAGGTAGTGCGAGTTTAGTGATAGTAAATGTTTCTTTAAATAGAGATTTGCTAAATATTACAACTTCCCAAAGTCCCTTAGAGTCTATGGTTTGATTGCTGGAATTCAATTGACCTTTAAATATCACTTCATCTTTATAAGAGAAAGTAAACTGGTTGTTATCCGTGAATTTTAACTCTAATTTTTTATCTAGATAGTAATTTGGAATTTTTAATGTTTTGATTAAAAAGGCTTGATTTTCTTTTTGGAAAACCACCATATCCTTTTTATAAAGAACTTCAGCTTTGTCATTTTTAATCAAACGATTAAATAAAGTATTACTATTATCTTTAATTTGGATATCAAGGTGCAAATTTTGAATAGTTTGTCCCAAAATCATGCGTGAGTTTAATATTTCAATCTCAGCATCTGCGGGAGATTTTCCGCCCATTCCCCCTGGAATAGCATCACTCAACCCACCCAAGAGGGCAGCAGCTCCAGCGCCTTTATTATCCTCTACTAGAACCATTGCATCAGCAGAATAAATTGAGGGAGTAACACGTAAATAAAGTAATGCGAAGGTTAAGCTCAATACGATACAAAGCGCGATCACTTTCCATTGTGCAATTAACGAAAAAAATAATTCTTTTAAGTCAATGGTATCGTCATTAGTACTTGAATTTTGATTCATGGATAAACTACTAGATAAAATTAAATATGTGATTGCCAATCCGAAACATAAGATTCGATGTTATTACATGTTTCTTCAAAAAATGCTTGATCAAGCTTATAAGGATCGGGAACATTATGACCTTGCCAATGTCCTAAACGAAATACTTTACCTTTAGCAAATGGCCAAGTCTTTTCTATATGTTTTTGTTGATTTGAACTCATCACTAAAATTAAATCTGCAGTTTTGACTAAGTTGGCATCAATTTGTTTTGCGACATGTGATCTCATATCAATTGATTTTCTTGCCATACTTGCAATGGCCTTATCATCAGCACTATGGCCTACCATGGCAGAAAGACCCGCAGATTCAATATGTAAGTTAGGATGATTTTTCTTGAGAAAAAACTCACCCATTGGACTACGACAAATATTTCCTACACAGACGACCAAAATATTCCGAATTTGCATATTTTATTTACCCAGTTGGTCAAAGCTATAGAGTGCACTAGAGAACGGAATAATCTGGTTGACAATACGTTGCCAGCGCGTTAATCCAGTCGCATCAATATAAACGATGTCATTTTTTTTCATTTGGAATTGATTGGCTAAGCCCAGATTACCAAAACTGCTTAAATTTAAGTGATACACAGTGGATTGCTTGGTGGCTAAATCGGTGCGCATTACATAGATTTTAGCCGCACTTGCGGAGTAAGGATTAATTCCTTCACTTTCACCCAAAACATCACTTAAGGTCATACCTTGGTCACGTAAAGCCAGAGCTTGGCTTTTACTCGACTCACCCATAACATAAAGCTTTTGATTCTGTTTGGTATTCACAAAAATAGTATCATTCGGTTGAATCAGTAAATTATGTAATGATAAGCCTTGTTTCTCTAGTTGTAATACATTTAGGTCAAAAGTTTGACCCTCCCGAATCAATTGAATATTGGTATTGTCACCCGTTTCAGTATTAATACCACCTGCCTGTCCGAGTGCTGTATAGATACTAATAGGTTGATCATTAAGGGTATATTGACCACTACGCATAACTTGTCCATTGACAAAATAGCGACGACCCTCATAAGACAATACTCGAACCACCACATCAGGATGTATCAAATAGCGCGCAAATTGACTACGTAAAAAACGATTGGTTTCAGCCAGTGTTTTCCCGGCTACCCGTACCTGCCCCACTAAAGGTAATTGTATATTGCCACTAGAGTCTATGGGATAACCTGCAGCTTTTACATTTGAAATATCCTGAATAGGAGGGGTGATTTCTGGGTAGGCCCAAAGTTGAATTGAGAGAACATCACCAGCAGCTAAACGGTAAATGTGCTGCTTATTATTAAATAAATGATAAATAGAATTTGAATTCTGAATATGATTGAACAAGTGACTAGGTAAATTATTCTGGGTTAGCTGAACGACGGTGAGTTGAGCCCCTTGGTCTGTTTGGTAAGCACCTTGTGCAGGGAGGTCATAGGTTTGTAAACCAGAGGTAACAGCACAGCCTGTAGTTGAGATGCCACATACCAATAAAAAAGCCATTTGAAAGTGTCGCACAAGTTTTCCTACATGTTAATTTGTTAAATTCATTTTAGATTGAAGCTATTCTACCCAACTTATGAGGTGAATATATAACAATTTGTGACTTTGTTGCTAATTCTAATAGGTAGTGAAGGAGTAAGCATCCGCTGAACCCCATAGCCATTTTTTAATTTTGATCGGGTTTCCAGCGGTGTTGCAGTATCCTTCTATTTGGGTCGCTTTATGCGTCGGCAGCCTTTTCAGCACATCACTTAAATAAGCATGGACTGCTCTCAGTATCTTAGACATGAGACAGCCTCATTTTGAAGCTGCCTCAAAGGCTTCTGGACTCATCCCGTCGAGATGCAAATGACGCCTTATTCGATTGTAAAACATCTCGATATAATCAAACACATCTGCACGGGCCATTTCTCGTGTTTTATAGATTCGCTTTTTAATTCTTTCCCTTCTTCAAGCTGCTAAAAAAGGATTCAGCAACAGCATTATCCCAACAGTTGCCCCTCCGGCTCATACTTGGAACCAAGTTATGCTTCTGACAGAATTTCTGCCAGTCTCCACTGTTGTATTGTGAACCTTAGTCTGAGTGTATGATCACTGGATCACTGGATCACTGGATCACTGGATCACTGGATCACTGGATCACTGGATCACTGGATCACTGGATCACTGGATCACTGGATCACTGGCTCTGCGTCGCCATACCTCCATAAGAAGTGCATCCAAAACAATATCCTTGGCAAGCGTAGGTTTCATTGACCAACCGATGACTTTCCTTGAATATAAATCAAGAACTACAGCCAGATATAACCAGCCTTGCCAAGTACGGATGTAGGTAATATCAGTCACCTGAGAAACACTGTTTCGTAAAGTATCAGATGTGTTTACAATAAACTCTCGATTTAAGTGATTGGGTGGCACAATATGACGACGACCACGACCATAGCTTTTATGCTTCTTATATCCTCGAACAGCGGCAATACCATTGTTCTTCATGATCTTCAGCACACGATTAGACCCGCAGCTTTCACCCAATTCTTTTAGATCCAGCGTAATGCGACGATAACCATAGATGCCATAACTGGCCTCATAAGAAGAACGGATGAGCTGTAATAACCGCTTATCTTCAATAGTCCTGCCTGATTCGAGTCCATGTAACCAGGCATAGTAACCAGCACGAGCGATCTTAAGGACCCGACACATCGTTTTAATCTTAAATTGATGGCTGTATTCCAGGATAAACTGATACTTCACTCGGGCAGGCTTGCAAAGTACCTTGCGGCCTTTTTTAAGATATCCCGTTCCTCTTCAGTCTGTTTAAGCTGACTTTTAAGACGTAGGATTTCTTTCTTTGCTTCGAGTAGTTCATGTTCATCAGAGTTGTTACGTAAAGGCTGTACCGCCTTTAGCCATTTATAAATGCTGTGCTGTGATACACCTAAACGCTCTGCTACATTAGTGACAGAATATCCATGTTCAGTAATCCATTTAACAGCTTCATCTTTAAATTCTGGGGTATATCTTTGCCCACTCATCAGGTTCTCTCCTATGCAAAAAGAATAGACGAAATTTGTCTAGGATACTGGGAGCAGTCCAAAAAGACGGTATGTGTGTTCAGAATTTTGGTGGTTATTCACTTTCTTAAATAAAAGTATAATAAAATACTCAGTAAAGTGATTCCATTTATCACTTTAGTTTATATTGTTAGATTCATCAAAATTCAAGGTTTAGATTGATGCTAAAGCTCTCGGAAGTGAAAGTTGCCATTATTGGATTAGGCTATGTCGGTCTACCGCTAGCTGTTGAATTTGGTAAAAAAGTTCCGGTTGTGGGCTTTGATATTTATCAAAAACGTATTGATGAACTCAAATCTGGTAAAGACCATACATTGGAAGTCTCTCTTGAAGAACTCGCTCTATCGACACAGCTGGATTACAGCTCAAATTTAGAAGATTTAAAAGATTGTAATTTCTTTATTGTGACTGTGCCAACACCAATTGATAAATTTAAACAACCTGATTTAATGCCACTAGTAAAAGCATCTCAAAGTATTGGTAATGTATTGAAAAAAGGTGATATCGTAGTTTACGAATCAACTGTTTACCCAGGTGCAACAGAAGAAGTCTGTATCCCTGTGCTTGAGCAGGTGTCAGGTTTGACATTTAACCAAGACTTCTTTGCAGGTTATAGCCCTGAGCGGATTAACCCAGGTGATAAACTTCACCGTGTGACCAATATTCTTAAAATTACTTCAGGCTCCACTCCAGAAGTTGCTGATTTTGTCGATGAAGTCTATAACTTGATCATTGAAGCAGGCACACATAAGGCACCAACCATTAAAGTCGCTGAAGCGGCAAAAGTGATTGAAAACACCCAGCGTGACGTTAACATTGCCCTGATCAATGAACTGGCTGTGATCTTTAATAAAATGGAGATCGACACCGAAGCAGTACTTCAAGCGGCAGGGACGAAATGGAACTTCTTGCCATTCCGTCCTGGTCTTGTGGGGGGACACTGTATTGGCGTCGATCCATACTACCTAACCCATAAAGCGCAGTCGATTGGTTATCATCCTGAAATTATTTTGGCGGGTCGTCGTCTTAATGATGATATGGGGGCTTATGTGATGACTCAGCTTGTTAAAGCCATGATCAAGAAAAAGATTCAGGTTGAAGGTGCTAAAGTTTTAGTCCTTGGTTTAAGTTTTAAAGAAAACTGCCCGGATATTCGTAATACCAAAATCATTGATATTGTTCATGAGCTTCAGGATTATCATATTCAAGCTGATGTCTATGACCCATGGGTGAATGTATCAGATGCGGAGCATGAATATGGGATTACCCCTGTCGAGGCACTGGAAAATGGTCAATACGATGCTGTGATTTTGGCGGTTGCACATGAGCAATTTAAAGAGATGGGTGCAGAAGCTATCCGTGCACTGGGTAAAGCCAATCACGTATTATATGACTTGAAATATGTATTGAGTCGGTCTGAATCTGACCTTCGTTTATAATAGGACATACCCCATGCATCAATATCAACAGGTATGTGAGCAACTGCAAGCTCAGCCGAAAACCTGGCTCGTGACAGGTGTTGCTGGTTTTATCGGATCCAATCTTCTAGAAACTTTACTGAAGCTTGATCAAACTGTGGTGGGTTTAGATAACTTCGCTACTGGTCATCAGCATAACCTAGATGAAGTAAAAAGCTTGGTGTCTGCTGAACAATGGTCGAAATTCCGCTTTATTGAAGGTGATATTCGTCAGTTTGCAGATTGCCAAAAAGCCTGTACAGGTGTGGATTATTTACTGCATCAAGCCGCACTCGGTTCAGTACCGCGCTCGATTGCCGACCCCATCACCACCAATGACACCAATATCAGCGGTTTTTTAAATATGCTGACTGCGGCACGTGATGCAGGTGTTGCCAGCTTTACCTATGCGGCCAGCAGTTCGACCTATGGTGATCATCCTGCATTGCCAAAAATCGAAGAGAATATTGGCAATCCATTGTCTCCCTATGCTGTGACTAAGTATGTCAATGAGTTATATGCCGATGTGTTTGCACGTAGCTACGGTTTTAAGGCGATTGGTCTGCGTTACTTTAATGTCTTTGGCAAACGCCAAGATCCAAATGGTGCTTATGCAGCGGTGATTCCAAAATGGACGGCTTCCATGATTGCTGGCGAAGATGTTTTCATCAATGGTGATGGTGAAACCAGTCGTGATTTTTGCTTTATCGATAATACCGTGCAAGCCAATATTTTGGCGGCAACGGCATCGGACGAGGCTAAAAATCAGGTCTATAACGTCGCAGTCGGTGACCGTACCACATTGAATGACTTATATCGTGCCATTCAATCTGCGCTTGCGGAAAATGATGTGCAGTTTGAGCGTGATCCTGTGTACCGTGATTTCCGTGCAGGGGATGTGCGTCATTCACAAGCCAGTATTGCTAAAATTCAGCAACACTTAGGTTATGCACCTAAGTTTGAAATTGCCGAAGGCATTCAACTGGCGATGCGTTGGTATGTGAACAACTTAGAATGATCTTAAACAGATGATTGCGAAACTCTTCGCAAAGTATCAGTCGATTGGGCTGATCACATTAAGTTTACTGGCAGGTGCGATAATGACATTTATCGCACTTCCTGTTTTAACACGCCTGTATTCTGTTGCGGACTTTGGTGCGTATGGCATTGTCTTGGCGCTTGTCAGTGTTTTATCTACTATTGCCAATTTACGCCTAGATCAAGCTTTATTGGTCGCTGAGGAACAGGATAAAAAAAGCCTGATTTTTGAAGGGTCGGTGTTCTCAACTGTTATTGCTGTTGTTAGTGGCATCGTTATCAGCTTTATTTTAAATATTGAAATGGCAGGTGCAGTGGCGACAGGCATACTTGCAAATACGCTGATTCAAAGTCTGTATAATTATCACTTTTCAGCACATCAAGAATATTTCTGCGCAGGCTTAAATATTTTTAGAAGTGCAATCGTCGTGGCGGTTCAACTCTCTTTACCACTAGTGATGCAAATTAGTTTGGTCAATAGCTACAACGTCAGCTCCATTATCATGATTGTGGCGGTGCTGATCTATTTACTGAAACATCAATTGTATCAAGTGAGTTGGCAGGTATTTAAACATTACAAAGATTTTATTTATGCCAATACACCACATGCGTTGCTGAATAGTTTTTCGCATAACTTGCCCTACTATGTTGTGTCGCATTTTGTCGGTGTACAGGCGATGGGTTTCTATGCCATTGTCGAACGGACTTTGCGTGTACCGATCAATCTGATTTCGCAAACCTTGCGTCAGTTCTTTATTCGCAAATTTAAAAACACCGAATCCAATCAAAATGTCTTAAAGGCGAGTGTACTGCTTAGTCTGGTTTCACTACCTTTATTTGCCATTTTCTTCATTCTGCCTGAATTTTTATATTTATGGGTTTTTGGCAGTGAATGGGTGGGTATTTCGAGCTATTTCCAAATTTTAGCTTTGGGCTATTGGGCGATTTTCTGTAATCCACCAAGCTCGGCTTTTCTGATTGCTAAGCGCAACAGCCAAGTGTTATTTAAGTTGCAAATCGTAGAACTCATCATTAAGTTCGCTTTATTTGCAGGCTTCTATGCTGTCTTTGCTGATAAAGTGTATATGTTACTTGCGGTGCCTGTGGCATTAATTTTCTATAACTTTGCCATTTTATATGTAGTGTGGAGAAACAAAAACTGATGTTTTTTAAAATCTTAAAATACATGAATTGGTTTGCTTCACAGTGCCGTAAAGTGATGTACAACATGGCCTTTGGCACTAAGTTTCGCTATTTCGGCAAAGGTTGTACCGTCGATATTCGTGGAAAAATGCAGATTGGCAACAATGTCTATATTGGTGATCATGTCAGCTTAATTGTTGAAAATGGTGCGGTGCTTGAGATTGCCGACAACAGTTTTATTGGTGAAAACTGCTATATCAAATGCTTCGGTGGTAAGGTTTCAATTGGTAAAGATGTCAGCATTAATTCCAAGTCGTATATCAATGGTTGTGGAGGTGTGACCATTGGTGATAACACCCGTATTGGCACGCAAAGCATTATTATTGCGAGCAATCATAAATTTGGTGAGCCTGATCTGTTGGTGAAAGATGCGATTACCAAGCAGGGCGTGAGTTTAGGGAAAAATATTTGGCTTGGTGCACGAGTTACGGTACTTGATGGTGTAACTATTGCCGATGATAGCGTGATTGGTGCTTGTAGTTTGGTGTCTAAACCTTTGCCTGAATCAGGGGTGTATGTCGGTATTCCAGCCAAAAAAATCAAATCTGTGTAAAGTGCTATGCATATCGTAAAACATATTTTCAGCGTAAAATATTCAGCTTAATTTTCTCCCTTTTGATTTTCTGATCCTGACATAGGTCATGCGTATGGCATTTATGGTTTCTGCTTTTCGACAGCTGTTTGATCTTGCTTATTTTATGGCAAAGGGCAGTGTGGCATATGCACGTAAAAAGGGGGTGAAAATTGGTGAAAACTGCCGAATTTATATTAAAAATTGGGGCTCAGAACCGTTTTTAGTCTCAATTGGTGATCATGTCACGGTGACTTCAGGCGTGAAATTTATTACCCATGATGGCAGTACCTGTTTAGTCAAAGATGAGCAAGGGAAACGCTATCAACGCTTTGCCCCGATTCAAGTGGGTTCGCATGTCTTTATTGGTGTGAATAGCATTATTATGCCGGGCGTGAGCATTGGCTCAAATGTCGTGATTGGTGCAGGTTCGGTGGTGACCAAAGATATTCCTGACCATAGCGTGGTGATTGGTGTACCTGCCAAAGTGGTGTCGAACTTTGCTGATTATCAAGCCAAAATTCAAAGCATCTGTGCCAGTGATAGCGACTTGGTTGGCATCACCGATTACCGTGCCCGTGTGGAACGTGCCATGTCGATTCAAGCCTCAAAAAACCATCTTTAATATTCTCCCATTTCATAAAGTTTAGGTCTGCATATGTTGAATAAAGTCATGTTCTTTTTGCCAAGCTTGGGCGGTGGCGGTGCAGAACGTACGGTCATTCAACTGGCGAACAGTTTTGCTGAACAAGGACTTAAAATTCATTTAGGCGTATGTGACCTGAATGGCGATAAAGCCAAGCTGTTACCCGAAGTGAGTTCTAAAATTGAATTGGTCAATTTTAATTGCGGTCGGGTGATGAATAGCATCACGCCTTTAAAAATAAAAATGAAAGCTGAGCAATATGATTGCTTAGTGGCCACGCAAACCCATACCCATATTGTGGCAGGGGTTGCGAAAAAACTCTCAGGTGTTGCAACACGTTTGATCTTCCGTGAAGTATCTACGCCGTCAAAAAATATAAAGTTGCAAGGCATTGCTAAATTTGTGCTGAAAACTTTGGTGAATTGGACCTACCCCATGGCACAGCAAGTGGTCTGTGTTTCTAAAGGGGTAGAAGCTGATTTTCGTGAATATTATGGCTATAAAAATAATAATTTGAGTACCATTTATAACCCTGTATTGGACGATGCCTATTTTGGAAAACTCAAAGCGCCAGTCACACATCGCTTTTTTAATAATGACCATAAAGTGATTTTGGCAGTGGGGCGTCTCACTGAAGCAAAGAACTTTGGTTTTCTGATCCGCTCCTTTAAAGCCTTGCATGATCAGCATCCTGAAACCCGATTATTGATTTTAGGTGAGGGTGAACTGCGTGCAGAGTTTGAGGAGCTAGTGGCGGACTTGGGTTTAAAAGACGTGGTGGATTTACCGGGCTTTGATGCTAATCCATACGCTTATTTTAAATATGCATCGCTATTTGTTTTAAGTTCAAATTGGGAAGGTTTACCTGGGGTACTGATTCAGGCACTGGCTTCTAAAGTGAAGGTGGTCAGTACCGATTGCCCAAGTGGACCAATGGAAATTTTAGACCATGCAAAATTTGGCTTATTAATCGAATGCAATGATCAAGTTGGCTTGATGCAAGCCATGCAACAGGCAATTTTTGCAGATTATGTGCAATATCAAGAAGCTGATTTTGAAGCGCATATTCAGCAGTTTCATAAGCAAACCGTACTTAAGCAGTATTTGCGTATGATGGAGTCTGCAGCATGAGCAAACCGTCGATGGTGCATGTGATTACCAACTTTGCGGGCGTGGGGGGTGCAGAGATGATGTTGGCCCGCCTGATCCAATTTACAGAAGATCAGTATCAGCACGTGATCATTGCTTTAATGAAAACATCAGAGGTGTATCAAAGTACTTTAGATCGTTGTCAGGCGCATTATGCACTGGATTGGAATGGCATAAACACATTGGGTACGGTAAGCAAACTGCGTACATTGCTTAAAAAACTACAGCCTGCAACGTTGCAATGCTGGATGTACCATGCCAATGTGTTGACCAGTCTCAGTATTATTGGTTTAGCCCAAAAACCAAAAGTAGTTTGGGGTATTCATCATTCGCTTGCTTCTCCCAAAGATGAATCGATCAGTACCAAGATTGCCTTGGGCATAAGCAAAATACTGTCCCAACAAGCCAGTGCTATTATTTATTGTGCGCATTCGTCTATGCAGCAGCATCAGGCCTTTGGCTTTAAAAATGGCAATAGTCAAGTGATTGCCAATGGCGTGTTTTTAGATAAATTTCAGCCCAATCTTCAATTGCATGAACCAACCGTGATTGGTTTTGCAGGGCGCTATCACATAGCCAAAGGCTATCCCTATTTGTTTGAAACCATTGGCTTGCTGAAAAATGAAAACATCATTTTTAAAATTGCAGGTGGTGGTGCAAGCCTAGAAAATCCTGAAGTGAAAGCTTTATTCGAGCAGTATCAGTTAGATGCCGAAAAAGTGCATTTGCTTGATCAAATCTCAGATATGCCTGCTTTTTATCAATCGATTGATGCTTTTCTGATGACTTCGATTACCGAAGGTTTTCCGAATGTGTTGGTCGAAGCCATGGCATCAGGTTTGCCTTGTATCAGCACCGATGTGGGCGATGCCAAATATATTGTGCAGGATTTAGGAAGTATCGTTCCACCACGTAATGCGCAAGCTTTGGCGGATGCCATTTTAGCCTATACACAAAAATCAGAAGCAGAAAAACAAAGCTTAAAACAGGCGACGCGTGAACGGGTAGAGCAGAATTTCAGTATTGACACTGTGAGTAGTCAATATATGCAGGTGTGGAGCCAACAGGCATGAAATTTTTAATGATCAGCAGTTTTTTGCCATCGGTACTCAATTTTCGTGGCAAGTTATTAGAAGCGATTTCTGCGCACGGCTATGAAATTCACATCATGGTGCCTGAATTCGCATCATTCCCCGAAGAACAGCAAAAACTGCAAGCCCTTGGCTATCATCTGCATGAAATTCCCATGCAGCGCACTGGCACCAATCCGCTGGCGGATTTAAAACTGTTAAAACATATCTATCGGCAAATTCGTCAAATTCAGCCTGAGTATGTGCTGTCCTATACTATTAAACCTGTGATTTATGGCACGCTCGCGTCATGGCTGGCGAAAGTACCGCATCGTTTTGCTTTAATTACTGGTCTAGGTTATGCCTTTCAAAATGTGGAATCTGGCAAGCGTAGTCTGTTTCAAAAGCTGGTGCATGGCTTATATGCGCAAGCGCTCAAACGTAGCGACAAAGTCTTTTTCCAAAACCCTGATGATTTAAAGCTTTTCCAAGACATGCATTTGCTTGATGCCAATAAACCCACTGTAGTAGTGAATGGTTCAGGGGTAAATGTACAAGACTTTGATGTCATGCCTTTACCGAAAGATGATGCAGGCGTGGTCAAAGCCTCATTCTTGCTCATTGCACGGCTTTTGGGGGATAAAGGTGTGCGTGAATATGCTGAATCGGCACGTATCATCAAAGCACAATATCCTGAAGCTGAGTTTCATTTGGTCGGTTGGATTGATGATAATCCATCTGCGATTTCGCAAGCCGAACTCGATACTTGGATTGCAGATGGTCGCCTCAAATATTGGGGCAAGCTCAGTGATGTCCGTCCTGCAATTGCAGCATGCTCAGTGTATGTGTTGCCCTCCTACCGTGAAGGCACGCCACGTACGGTATTAGAGGCGATGGCTATGGGACGGGCGATTATTACCACCGATGCACCGGGCTGCCGTGAAACGGTATCGCACGGTGTGAATGGTTATTTGGTCGGAGTGAAGTCTGTAGATGATTTGGTGCAATGCATGCAATACTTTATTGAGGATCCAAAACTGATTGAGCATATGGGACAGCGTTCGCGAGAAATTGCGCTGAATAAATATGATGTGCATCAAGTGAATAAGCACATGCTGGCTGAAATGGATATTCATTAAAGGCGATTTACCCAATTTTAGAGGCGATCCAGATGACCTTAAAATATATAAAAAGTGATTTATACCGTTATACCAGTCATGTCAGTTTTAAAACTTTTTTGAAAACTTATTTTTTCAATCGCGGTTTTAATTTTTCATTTTGGCTGCGTTTAGCCAGTTCAAAAACTGTATGGGCAAAGTTGGCTTATCCTATTTATTATTATAAAAAAAAGCAGTACGGCATTGATATTCATACCACGACTCAAATTGGCTACGGCTTGTTTATTGGGCATGGCGGGCCGTTGGTCGTTAATCCGACAACTGTGATTGGCAATAATGTGAATTTATCGCAATTTACCACCATTGGTGCAAATGGCGGCCGTCAAGCCGCAGAAATTGGCGATAATGTTTATATTGGGCCCAATGTCTGCATCATTGAGCATGTCAAAATTGGCAATAATGCCACTATAGGTGCAGGAAGCGTTGTGACGAAAGATATTCCTGAAAATGCAACTGCGGTGGGAAACTATGCGAAGGTGATCAGCATGAATAATCCGGGTCAGGCAGTCAATCGTCGTTGGACAGATTTCTAAACGGATATATGGTGTGACAGCTTTTAGAATGGGGAATACTTGAGTCCCTTTGACCGTTGAAATATTTTACAAATCTGATGGCTTTGGACAGGGTATAATCATTGCTAGAAATGAATATTGACTCCGCCATTTTATCTAACCTCAAGAGTGAACCATGTTAAAGCGCTTATTGGATATCGTGATTGCATCATCTGCGCTGGTGCTGCTGTCTCCTGTATATGCTTTTGTGGCATATAAGGTGCGAAAAAATTTGGGTTCACCCGTGTTGTTCTGTCAGGTGCGTCCGGGGCTCAATGGCAAACCTTTTGAAATGATCAAATTCCGCAGTATGAAAGATGCGGTTGATGCACAAGGTCATTCCTTGCCTGACAGTGAGCGTTTAACACCCTTTGGTCAAATGCTGCGTTCCAGCAGTTTGGATGAAATGCCTGAACTGTGGAATGTGCTTAAAGGCGAGATGAGTATTGTCGGACCACGACCACTGCTGATGGAATATTTACCCCTCTATAATGAGCAACAAGCCAAACGTCATAACGTGCGTCCGGGCATCACAGGGTATGCTCAAGTGAATGGCCGCAATGCCATTTCATGGGAAAAGAAATTTGAGCTAGACACATGGTATGTCGAAAACCGTTCATTATGGCTCGATTTTAAAATCATGCTGAAAACGGTACAAAAAGTATTGTCTAAAGATGATATTAGTGCCGAAGGTGAAGCGACCATAAGTAAATTTACGGGTACTTCGGAGCCTAAAGATGACTAAGCTCTATGCAATTTATGGCGCTTCAGGCTGCGGGCGCAGTTTAATGCCTGTTGCACGTCAGCAATTAGCACGTGAAAGCGATGCTTCAGAAATCGTATTTATTGATGATGCCTTGGAATCGGTTGCAGAAGTAAACGCTCATCGTGCCATGAATTACCTCGCATTTTTAAATGAAACGGCTTCAGAAAAATACGTACAAATTGCCATTGCCAATAGTCATGTACGAGAAAAGATCGCTCAGCGTTTAAAGATGGATGGCATTCAGCTTTGGTCGATCATCGCGGACAATGTAGTTCTAATGGATCAGCTTGAGCTCGATGAAGGCTCTGCTTTAAGTCCATTTGTCACCATTGGCTCAAATGTCAGAATCGGTAAGTGTTTTCAAGCCAATTTATACAGTTATGTTGAACATGATTGTGTGATTGGGGATTTCGTTACTTTCGCGCCAGGCGTAAAATGCAACGGCAATATTCATATACACGCGCATGCCTATATTGGCGCGGGTGCGATGATTAAGCAGGGTACACCCGATCAGCCACTCATCATTGGCGCAGGTGCGGTTGTGGGTATGGGCGCTGTTGTCACTAAAAGTGTGCCTGCAGGCGCAACAGTGGTGGGAAATCCTGCCCGTATTGTGACGAAAAAATAGATTTTTAAACTCGATTTTGGGACTAGGAAAACTCCATGTTAAACAGTGCATTTGAACCTTGGCCAAGCTTTACTCAAGCAGAAGCCGATGCGGTATCAAAAGTCCTTTTATCTAATAAGGTGAATTATTGGACTGGTCAAGAATGCCGTGAATTTGAAAAGGAATTTGCACAGTTTGCAGGAACCAAGCATGCAGTTGCCGTGGCCAATGGTACAGTTGCGCTGGATGTAGCACTCAAAGCCTTAGATATTGGCGCAGGCGATGATGTGATTGTTACCTCACGTACGTTTTTAGCTTCGGCAAGCTCGATTGTGACTGCAGGTGCCAATCCTATTTTTACTGATGTAGAGCTGGATTCACAAAATATCTCACGCTGTACCATTGAAGCAGTGATTACGCCGAATACCAAAGCGATTATTTGTGTACATTTGGCAGGCTGGATGTGTGATATGGATCCGATCATGCAGTTGGCTGAGGAAAAAGGCATCTTCGTGATTGAAGATTGTGCTCAAGCACATGGTGCAAAGTACAAAGGCAAATCAGCAGGTTCAATCGGTCATATTGGTGCATGGTCCTTCTGTCAGGACAAGATCATGACCACAGGTGGTGAAGGCGGCATGGTCACCACCAATGATGAAGATCTTTGGAAAACAATGTGGTCGTACAAAGATCACGGCAAAAACTTTGATAGCGTGTATAACAAGCAACATCCGCCGGGATTCCGCTGGCTGCATGACTCATTTGGCACCAACTGGCGCATGATGGAAATGCAGGCGGTCATTGGCCGTTTACAGCTCAAACAAATGCCAGAATGGACTGCAAAACGTAATGCCAATATGGCGCGTATCCAAGCGGCGTTTGAAAATAGTCCGTATTTTACTGTAGCAAAACCATCAAACGATTATGTGCATGCAGCCTATAAATGCTATGTGCAAGTGAATACTTCAGCCTTGCCTGAAGACTGGTCGCGTGATCGCATTATGGCAGAAATCAATGCATTGAATGTGCCTTGTTTTAGCGGCTCGTGTTCAGAAGTGTATTTAGAAAAAGCATTTGATGGTACACCTTGGCGTCCTGCGCAGTCTTTACCGCACGCTAAACAGCTCGGTACAACAAGCTTAATGTTCCTTGTACACCCAACATTGTCTGAGCACAGCCTGCAAAAAACCGTGGATGCGATTCAAGCAGTGATCGCAAAAATCTAAACTAGAAAATCGCGTATAATATGCGCTCTCATCCGCTTTATTGACCCCCATTTGAGCATCTTGTGAAAGACATTATCCGTTCTATAGCATCATTACCGCGTCGCCAAAAACAAATCGTTTTGGTGCTGATGGATATCTGTGTTTTACCGTTAATGATGTGGCTGGCATATGCCATACGTTTGGCACGTCCCAATGTTCAGGTCATGCAAGGACTGGATGCTTGGTATATCTATGTCGGTATTTATGGAATTGCTATTTTTGCATTGCTCGGTATTTACCGTGCGATTGTACGTTCATTTAATGAAGACTATTTACTGCGGATTTTAATCGGAACATTTATTCAAATCGTGGCCTTATATACGATTAAAAAATTGAATGTTGCATTTATTCCCATGAGTATTCCACTGATGTATGGCTTTATGCTGTTTTCATACATGTGGTGGAGCCGTGCCGTCATTCGCTACGCTACTCTTAAAACTTTTGCTAAAAAGCAAAGCCGTAAACGTGTGGCGATTTATGGCGCAGGGCTGGCAGGTCAGCAAATTGCCGCAGCTTTAAACCGTTCAGATGATTATTTACCTGTGTGTTTTATTGACGATAAGCGCTCCTTACAAGGTCAGTCACTGAGTGGTTTAAAAATTTACGCCCCACATCGTGCAGCTGCCAAGTCGGGTAAATTTGGCATTGAAGAAGTATTACTTGCCATGCCCTCTGTTGGACGTGCGCGTAAAAAAGAGATTATTGAGTCTTTTGATACGGCAGATGTCAAAATTATGGAACTGCCAGGGGTAACCCAACTGGTCGATGGTCAAGTTAAAGTTTCAGATATCCGTGAGGTAGATATTATTGACCTATTGGGCCGTGATCCTGTACCGCCGAAACCTGAACTGTTAGAAAAAAATATTAAAAATAAAGTGGTCATGGTGACAGGGGCGGGCGGTTCAATTGGTTCTGAGTTATGTCGTCAGATTGTGAAGCATCAGCCTAAAATGCTGGTGCTGTTTGAAATGTCTGAATTTGCTTTGTATTCAATCGACCGTGAATTGCAGGCTTCTGATATACAAATTATTCCAGTGCTGGGTTCTGTCACCAATCAGCAAAAATTAGAACGTATTATTCAAGAGTACAAAGTGCAAACGGTTTATCACGCTGCAGCCTATAAACATGTGCCACTTGTTGAAGCAAACCCATTTGAAGGTATTTATAATACGTCCATTGGCACACAGCGTAGTGTAGATGCAGCGGTGAATCAAAATGTTGAAACCTTCGTTTTAATTTCAACAGATAAAGCGGTACGTCCAACCAATGTTATGGGTGCGTCCAAACGTATGGCAGAATTGTATTGTCAGGGCCTAGCGTCGACGAATCCAAAAACTCAAATTAGTATTGTGCGCTTTGGCAATGTACTTGGTTCGTCAGGTTCTGTCGTCCCTTTGTTTAAAAAGCAGATTGCTCAAGGCGGGCCTGTTACAGTAACGCACCCAGAGGTCACTCGTTACTTTATGACCATTCCTGAAGCTGCGCAATTGGTAATTCAGGCGGGTGCGATGGGGACTGGTGGTGATGTATTTTTATTGGATATGGGTGAGCCAGTTAAAATAGTAGACTTAGCTAAACAAATGATTCGTTTGAGTGGTTTTCGAGCAATAGATGAAAATGGTATAGGTGATATTGAGATACAATTTACAGGTTTACGTCCGAGTGAAAAACTATATGAAGAGTTGTTGATTGATGCGGAAAATGTACAAAAAACAGATCATGAACGGATATTAAAGTCTTTCGAGAAGTTTTTTACCTATGCTGAAATGCATGACACTTTTATTCAGTTTGAAAAATACTCTCAACATGAAAATTTGAGTGACTTGTTTGGTCGATTGAAACACTATGTTGATGGGTTTAGACATTAATATGAATTTTATGAAAAAAAAGCCCTTTATTAGATGCAGAACATAAATAATGTCAAAAAAAATATTTTCTAACTCACTTTGGATGATGTCTGAAAAGTTGGTCTCGATATTTGGTCTTATATTTGTGACTTCATTTGTAGCTAAATATATTGGACCAGAAAATTTTGGAAAGTTAACTTTCGCTAGTTCGATTTTTGCAATTATTCAAACGATTGCAATGTTTGGTTCAGAAAATATTATTTTTCAAAAAACAGCCAAAGATCGACGGTTTGGTGAATATATTATTGATTCAACTAAAATTATTCGTGATTTTATGTATGTTTCTTTATCTTTGCTTACTTTAGTTTATATTTATTTTTTTGCTGATCAGCTTACGTTTATCTTTTCTGTCGCTACGAGTATTGCGATATATTTTGCAGTTCATGATGTATACATTATTTACTTTAATGCTATTTTGCAATCTAAGATTAATGCATATTGTAATATTTTTGCTCTAATGATCTCTTTGCTTGTACGCTATTTTATTGCAAAATTTCAACTCGCTGTTGAACTATTAAGTGTACCGATTATTCTAATTACTATAATACCTTTTTTTATTCGAAAATATTTATTTAATAAAGTTAAATTGGAAAAAGTTTATGTTACAAAAGAGCGAGTAAATAGATATCGTAAATTTATGCTTGGTATTGGTCGTAAACTTATTTTTTATTCTTTGTCAGTTGCAGTATTTACAAAGACATCACAGTTATTTCTTGGTTTGAAATCTCAGTATGACCTTGGGATTTATACTGTAGCAATGACTTTGGGTAATAGTTTTTACTTTGTGCTCGTTGCTATTATTTCATCTTATTTTACTCAAATTTATATAGAAAAAGACTTCGAGCAAAGCCAAAAAATGGTTGCAAAGTTAAGTGTAATGATTGTTGCTATTTGCTTAGCCGTAATGGCTTTTTTTGCTGTGACAGGACATTATATTGTTCAGTGGCTATATGGGGCTGAGTATGTAAGTGTTGATGAAATTTTACTGTTTACTGTCGTGGTTACGCTATTTTCGGGTTTATCTACTGTCGCAGAAAAGTATTTATTGAAATTTAATGCATATGATTATTTAAAGAAAAAGACACTATATCTAGTTGCTTTTAATCTTGTTCTAACAGCGCTATTTGTTCATTTATGGGGGCTAAAAGGAGCGATTATTGCAATTTTGATTACAGAAATCATGTCTTATACTGTATTTAACTATTTTTATCGCGAGGGAATGATACTTGATACTCAAAAGCGTATTTTTTTATTATCAACATATAGAAATGAGAAATAATAATGGTTAAGTTGAGTGTTATTATTCCAATATATAAAGTAGAAAGTTATATTGTTGATTGTTTGCAAAGTATTTGTTGTCAATTAATTGAAGGTGTGGAAGTCATACTTGTTAATGATGGAACACCTGATAATTCAATGTTTTTAGCTCGAAATTATATTTTGGAGAAATATTCAATTTTTTGTAAGCAGTTCGTATTCATTGATCAAGAAAATCAAGGGCAAAGTGTTGCTAGAAATAATGGAATTAAAATAGCGCAAGGAGAATATATTGCTTTTTTAGATTCAGATGATTTGATTTCGATGGAGTATTTCTCCACAATATTTAATGTGTTGTTAGATGAAGAAGTAGATATAATTCAATTTAAGTCATTCAAGTTTGAAAATAACATTAATAATAAATATGATTTTAATGTAGGTATTGAAGCAGTAGGGAGTTTTTATAATAATAAATCACTTATGTTGGAACTGTTTAGTAAGTGTGCTTGGTTTCCATGGATGAATGTTTATAGAACAAGCCTCTTTCTAAATGAAAAATTTCCAGAAGGTTTCTATTTTGAAGATGCTGATTTAATACCAAAAATATTTTTTAAGGCAGAAAAAATACATTTTATAGATAATCGTCTATACTTTTACAGGGATAATAATAATGGAAGCTTAAAAGGGAAGAGTGCAGAAAATTTAGAAAAAATTAAGAATAGTTATCATAATATTGTTTTAGTTTACTTGAATAGGTTACAAGATGATGAATTGTATTCTGCTGCATATATTTCAATGGTTGTAAAGTATCTTGTTTTTTTGGTGAAGAGAAAGAATTTTAGTGATTTATTTAAACAATATTCAAATGTAGATTTGACACATGTAAATAAAAAACTTTTGATGAGAGGAAATAAATTATTTTATAATTTTGGTATATTATACATTGCTATTCTAGTTGTTTTAAAAGGAAATACATTGTGAAAAAAATTTGTTTTTTAACAAGTTGTATAGAAAGCACTGGGGGAACTGAACGTGTTTCAATTATGCTTGCCAATAAGTTAACTGAACTAGGATATGATGTATGCTTTTTTAATCTAATCGGAGGTAATAAAGTAAAATTTGAAATAAATAAAGAAATAAAAATTTATACATTAAACTTGCCCCCACATTCAACAAAAAAAAATTTTTTTAAAATTATATGTGGTTTAAGAAATTATATTAAAAGTAATTCCATTTCTACAATTATAGATGTTGATAGCATTTTATGTGTTTTTTCAACTATTGCAAAAATAGGATTGCCAGTACGGCATATTTGTTGGGAGCATTTTAATTTTAATGAAGATTTAGGTGTTGCTTTTAGAGGGATAGGGCGGATATTGGCTGCAAGGTATGCAGATGTAGTTGTAACTCTGACAGAAAGAGATAAAGAGCTATGGAAAGAAAAATTAAAAGTAATCAATACTAATATGATTGCAATACCTAATCCTACACCATATGAGAGTATTGTAAATGAACCACAACAAAGCTTCAAAACAGTTCTTTCAATAGGTCGTTTAACTTATCAAAAGGGATTCGATTATTTAATTGAAGCTTGGGCACTTGTGTGCGAAAAACATCCAGAGTGGCAATTGGTTATAGTTGGAAGTGGCGAAGATGAGCTTCAACTTAAGCAAAAGGTTCAAGAGCTAAATTTGGAAAGTAATATAAATTTTTTTGGACCAACAAAAGAGATTGAATCTTTTTATAGAAAAGCATCATTTTATTGTATGAGTTCCAGATTTGAAGGGCTGCCTATGGTTTTACTTGAAGCTCAGGCTTATGGTTTACCAATAGTTTCTTTTAATTGTGACACAGGCCCGGCAGAAGTTATCAAACAAGGCTATAATGGGATTTTAGTCGAGTGTTATGATACACTAAAACTGGCAGATGCTTTAATTGAGATGATTATGATACAAAAAGATCAATTTCAGGAGGTCTGCAATAATTCTTTTCTAAATATTAAACGGTTTGAATTGGATAGCTTGATTTCTCAATGGGTTGAAGTTTTAGGTGATAAATGAAAAACATATTTATTGCAAGAAAAGAAAATGTATACACTTGGATTTTAGTTTTTTTTCTAGTGCTAATTATTGGCGGTAGAGGACAAACAAATGATACTCAAGTATATTATAATGTATTTAAGCTAATACCATATTATGATTTTTTTGATGCGGCTAGTTTTTATGAAGATACCCGCATGGAAATTGGTTTTGGGTATTTTTTAAAAATAATACATTTTTTTTCAAGTTCATCATTTTTTTTATTTTCTATAGTTTCATTTATAATATTTTTTTTATATATAAAAATTTCGATAAATTTAAAATTAAACTCATTGCTACTAGTATTAATTTATATATTAAGTGGGTTTTTTATTTTTCAACAGTTTATGCAAATTAGGCAGGCGCTGAGCACTTTTTTATATTTATATGCTGCTTTAATTTTTTTTGATAAAAAATTTTTTATATCAATATTTCTGTTTGCTTTATCTCTGTCTATTCATCAAACAGCTTTCCTGCCCGTAGCTTTTTTTCTATTGGTTTTAATATGTTTTAAGATTTTTGTTAATTTAAATAAAGTTGGTTTCTTTATAATTTCACTTCTTGGTTTAATTGTAGCTTTCTTTCTTTCAAAATATTTTCTTATAAATTTTCTAATTGCTAGTTCTGAGGCTGTTGAGGGATACTTGAATTCTGATTTTGGGAACCAGGTTTCAATTTTTGGATTTAATAATATACGAATGATAGTTTGCTATATATTTATATTTTATTTATTTTTTAAAAATTTTAATGGTGTGAATATAAAATATAAATTCCTATTCTTATCACTTACGGCTGGCATAGGGATGAAATTTGGTATGTTAGAGATAGATATATTGAGTGGGCGATTAACAACGCCATTCACAATTGCTGAATTGTTTTTAATTGTTTATTTAGTTTTTAAAAGCTTTAGTAAGAGTTTTTCAAATATTTTAATTTTATTATATATTTTGGGACTTTTTATTCCTGCTTACTTTTTTCAGATTGATTTTCAAGATTTTGTTAAACTATATTTGATACCATTATATTAATATTTGGAGAATATATGATTTTAATTACAATGGCTGGTTTAAGTAGTCGTTTTTCCAAGGCTGGGTATAGTCTTCCTAAATACATGTTAGAAATAAATGGTAAAACTATTTTTGAATATGCTGTCTGTTCATTTGAATACTATTTTAATGATGAAAGTTTTTTATTTATTTTACGTCCAGATAGTGAAGCTAAAGCATTTGTTGAACAAAAAGTTAATGAATTAGGTATTAAGAGATATTCGATTTTAGTGCTAGAAGAAGATACTAGGGGTCAAGCTGAAACAGCTTATTTAGCACTAAAAAACTACAGTCATGATTTTGGAATTACTATTTTTAATATTGATACTATTCGTTATAATTATAAAAAACCCTTATTTATAAATGAATGTGATGGGTATTTAGAGGTATTTTCAGCTGAAGGTGAGCATTGGTCATTTATAGAGCCAGGCAATAATTTTAGTGTTTTACGTACAACTGAAAAAGATCGAATTTCTGATTTATGTAGCGATGGTTTGTATTATTTTAAAAGCCAAAAACAATTCTGTCAGTTATTTGAAGTTGCAGTACAAAATAATAACCAAGTGAAAGGAGAGTTTTATATTGCTCCACTTTATAATGATTTAATCCAAGCTGGCCTTAGAATCAAATATGATCAAATTCAGCTTAATCAAATAGAATTTTGTGGGACACCTGCAGAATATGAAATGTTAAAGAAAAAATGGACGATATGATGAAGCGTTTAATAATGGATTTAGATGATACCATTTGCACAACTGTTGGTGGAGATTATTCAAACTCTATTCCAGATAAAGCTGTTATTAATAAGATGGTTGAGTTTAAAGATAAAGGTTTTGAGATAGTTATCAATACAAGTCGAAATATGAGAACTTATGAGGGTTCTATTGGGAAAATTAATGCAAATACATTGCCAATTATCATTGATTGGTTGAATAAAAACCATATTCCATATGATGAAATATATACGGGTAAGCCGTGGTGTGGATTTGAAGGTTTTTATGTAGATGATAAAGCAATAAGACCAGATGAATTTGTTAAATTATCCCATGAAGAAATAAATGAACTATTAGGTTTATAATAATGATTATTATTAATTCCGCTGCTTATGTTATACCTGAATTCCAAAGTGAATTAGGGGCTATTCCTCCGTGTATGTTACCCTTAGGAAATCAAAAGCTAATCCAACATCAAGTTAAACTATTAAGGAAATTTGAAAATGAGCGTATTATAGTAACATTACCATTAAGTTATAAGTTAACATTAGGTGAGAAGTCTTTAATTAATGAGTTAGATATAGATACAGTATTTATACCAGATAATTTTTCTCTAGCAAATGCCTTAATTTATGCGATAAATATGTTTGAATCATATGAAAAAAATATCAGAATCCTGCATGGCGATACTTTAATTTATGACCTTCCTAATCAATTAGATGTAATTTCAGTAGCCAGAGCTTCAACGGATTATAATTGGGAAACAGTTATTCATGATTTAGAGAAGAGTAGCAATTTGGTTTGGGCTGGTTTCTTTACATTTTCTGATAAAAATATACTCCTTCGTAGTTTATCTTTATCTAATGGTGATTTTATTAAAGCAATTCATTTATATGGAGAAGTTATTGTTACAAACAATCTTGAGAGTAAGGAGTGGTATGATTTAGGGCATATAAATACTTACTTTGTTTCAAGATCCAAAATTACTACACAAAGATCATTTAACTCTATAAAAATTGAAGATGGTATATTATATAAAAGTGGAAACCCCTCAATCAAAATAATTGCAGAAGCACATTGGTTGAGTGATATACCAAGTAGATTAAAAAAGTATACTCCTCAAATAATTGAATCTGGTCGTAATGATAAAGATACACCATATTATGCAATGGAATATTTATCATTTCTCCCTTTAAATGAGATATATGTGCATGGAAGAAATTCCATTTTTTTTTGGTCCATGCAATTTGATTTGTTGAATAACTATTTTAAAGATTCAGTGCTAAATGCAGAAGAATTAAAAAAAATAAATATTATTGAAATTGAAGAAGAAACTAGAAGATTATATTTCGATAAAAGTATTAAGCGAATAGCAACATATTTAAATGGTATTGGAGAAGATTTTAATAGCTATGGTTTTGAAATTAATGAAGATTTTTTTTTGGTAAAGGATATAGTTTCGGATTGCTTAGATAGAACAGATAAATTGCCTGTAATTCATTCTATTATGCATGGTGACCTGTGTTTTAGTAATATTTTATATGATTCACGTTCACAAAGAATAAAAGTAATTGATCCAAGAGGTATCAACTCATTAAATGAAATGACATTTTATGGTGATCAGAAATATGATTTAGCAAAATTAGCACATTCAGTCCTTGGGATGTATGATTTTATTATAGCAGGGCGTTATCAGATCAAAAGAAATAATAAAAATAATGAAGTTATTGAGTTCGAGTTGGATGAAAGGTTAAGGAATATTCAAAGACTTTTCGTGGATAGAGTATTTATTGATCATGTATCAGTTAGGGAAATAATGCCTTTAGTAGTTCTATTATTTCTTTCAATGTTGCCGTTACATTCTGATAGAGCAGATAGGCAAAAAGCAATGCTCTTAAATGCTATAAGAATCTATAAATTTTATGTTTTAGATTAGTTTAATGAATAAGTTTCTCAAAGTCTGGGAAACTTATTTTAAAGGTTGACAAAATATTTATTCAATCAATAGGTGGATGTCTCTCTTATATATTTTCTTATAGGATCGTTATATTTTCTGTCAACTCGTTTGACACTAAAGAAATGTGAATTATTCTCCCTAATATTTTTAATATCAGTAATGCTAATATTAAGGTTGTTTTCCCAGTTTATGTAGCAAGTGTTATCACCAAAATTAGAATTTTTTGAAAGCTGATTAATGTTAGGAAAAAAAATTTCTTCATTTGCATATGTATATTTTAATAATACTTTAGGGAAGAGGAATAATAATTTAAGTTTTGAAAACAATTTACTTAAATCTCTTAAGAATTCGCGATATTTAAAATTATTTTTCAAATAGAATTTTTTATTTATATTATAGTAATCTAAGATATTGGACTTTTCAATAAATTCTAATAATAAGTTATACTTATAAAAAGTTCCTTCTGGTGCACACCAGAAGGAATGGTTTTTAGGGATGTAAGGGAATGAAGAGTCGTAGAAGAAACGAGTGTATTGGTAATTCATTTTCCCATATAGATCTTTTTGTGTACATATTTGGGCTTTAGAGCAATCGTACTGTTTAATGTAGTTTTCATAACCTTTTTTTACAAATAGCTGGTTACTTCCAAAAATACTAAAATATTGATATTTTAGAGAGAGTTTTTCAGCGAGTAAAAAATTACTTAAATGAACGTAAAGTAGTGAGCCATCTACATAACCAGTCATAAATTTTTCTGGATTAATAAATACATTGCTAAATTTTGAAAAGTTCTTTACATCAAAAACAAAATCTTGTTTTATGTGTAATATTATGTAGCATTCAGGAACATAGTAATTTAAATTCTGAATCATATCTAGAACACAATCATATTCTTCATGTACGGCTATGCTGAATAGACAAGTCATATTTTGCAACTAAATGATCAAATAATGGTATAATGTAATTTAAAGTACTTTTTTTTAACAAAGAAATCAACTAGAATAGCATGCTAATTAATATTTTATTAAATTTTTATGAATTTGTTAATTTTAGTGCCTGAAATTAGGCCTTGTGGTCCAATTAACGTTGTATTAAGCCTTGTTGAGTCCAATTTTTTTAAAAAATCGAAAATGTGTGTTTGGGTTGTTGAAATTAGAGCATCCGACGAAACTGAATATAAAAAAAATTTTAAAAATGTCATTGGTGATAATGTAATTTCACTCTCAGGTGTAAATTTGAAAAGTTACTTTAATTTTCAAAAAATCTTAAGAGAAAATGCTATTGATGTTGTTCATTCTCATGGGTTTTACCCCGATTCATTTTTAGCTTTTAGCTCTATAAAAGGATTATTAAAAGTATCTACTAGCCACAATATAATCCATGAAGATTATTTTTTTACATTTGGAAGGAAAGGAAGTTTTTTCTCTCATTTTCACTACTTTTTGTTAAGAAATTTCTTTGATAAAGTTGTTGGTTGTTCAAATCGTGTTTATCAGAATTTAATAAATAATAATTTGGGCACTGAGAGTACATTGCGAATTTATAATGGGATTAATATCAATAAGTTTTTGAAGATATCTAAGTTTGAGAAAAAAAGAAGAAGAGTTGAGTTAAATCTTTTAGATAATCAAATTGTATATATTTATAGTGGGTCCTTATGGCCTATGAAAAAAGTCCCTGAATTAATTGATATTTTTAAAGAAAAATTACAAATAGATCCTAATTCGTTTTTGCTAATTTTAGGTGATGGTCCAGATGAAAAGCTATGTAAACAAAAGATAGAAGGAGAAGATAATATCAAAATGGTTGGAAAGGTTCCTAACCCAGAATTCTACTTACAACTAGCTGATATTGCTCTATCCAATTCGAGCTCTGAAGGTTTTCCTCTGGCTATTTTAGAAGCAATATCTTGTGGTTGTTTTGTTTATTTGTCAGATATTGAGCCTCATAGAGAGATTATGTCTTTATTTCCATATTCTACGGCTCCTATAAAAAATATATTAGAGAGTGGCATGAAATTTTCAGAGATAAATGGTGCTCAAGTTGATCTTATTAGTGATGAGAAAATGGCTGAACAATATTTCAATGTATATAATTATAAGAGAAATAAATGATTAATTTTTCTGTGTTAATGTCTTTATATTATAAGGAAAAAAAAGATTTTTTAGACAGTTCATTAGTTAGTATTTGGAGCACCCAAATTTTAAAACCTAATGAAATTGTTATTGTTTTAGATGGTCCTGTTGATTATGAGCTACAAGAATGTATAGCGACTTGGCAAAATAAAATAGAATCAGTACTCAAAATTGTTCCCCTTCAAAAAAATATTGGTTTGGGTAAAGCATTAAATGAAGGTTTAAAACATTGTTCATATGAATGGGTTTTTCGTATGGATACAGATGATATTTGTACACCAGATCGATTCCAAAAACAGGTCGATTTTATAATGTCAAATCCTGATACAGTTTTATTTGGTGGTCAAGTTTTAGAGTTTGATCAGAATCCTGATGATTCAGCAGTTATCAAAACTGTACCAACAACGCACGAAGATATAAAAAAATTTGCTAAAAACCGTTGTCCATTTAATCATATGACAGTGGCTTACAAAAAAAGTGTGATTATGAAGTTGGGTGGATATCAACACCATTTATTTATGGAAGATTATAACTTATGGTTGCGTATAATTGGTGCTGGTTATGAAGTTGCTAATTTAGAGGATGTTGTATTGTATGCACGTGTTGGTAATGGAATGCATGCTCGTCGTAAAGGTTACGAATATGTTAAAAGTGAAAAACAATTACTAAATTTAAAAAAAGAACTCAAAATTCAAAACCCAATACATGCTAATATTCTCTTCCTAATAAGGTCTGCTTTTAGGCTGATGCCTAGTTCATTGTTAGGTAAAATTTATAATACTTTTCTACGAAAAAAAGTTCATAAATAAGAGTGGTAATTTTAGTTATGAAGCGTTTAGTTGATGTTTTGATCTCAGTAATAGCACTCATCCTTTTATCACCAATTTTTTGCTTGGTTGCTTTTAAGGTCCGTAAAAATCTAGGTTCTCCAATCTTTTTTCTGCAAGAACGCCCAGGAAAGGACGGCAAGCTTTTTAAAATGATTAAGTTCCGGTCGATGAAAGATGCAGTGGATAAAGAAGGCAATCCATTACCAGATGAACAGCGTATTACACCTTTTGGACAAAAATTGCGTTCTACAAGTTTAGATGAAATGCCACAACTCATAAACGTCTTAAAAGGAGATATGAGTATTGTTGGTCCACGTCCTATGCTTAAAGACTTTGTAGCATTATATTCACCAGAACAAGCTCGTCGTCTGGAAGTTAAACCGGGTATGACTGGCCTAGCACAGGTAAGTGGACGAAATGAACTTGATTATGAAGAACGTTTTAAATGCGACGTATGGTATGTAGATAACCATAATACTTTGGTTGACTTTAAAATCATGTTCAAAACAGTCGCTGTGATGACCAAACGAGAAGGTATTAATGCACCGGGTCATGTTGGCCCTTCTTTATTTCAAGGAAATGATCCTGAAAATATTAAAGATGAAATCAAGTCATAATTTTTTATTAGTGAACTATTTGTAATGATCAAAAAAGCCATTCTCCCAGTCGCAGGCCTTGGTACACGTTTTTTACCTGCGAGCAAGTCTATTCCCAAAGAAATGGTCACAGTAGTTGACCGACCCGCGATTGAATATGTCGTGAAAGAAGCAGTTGCTGCTGGCATTGAACAGATTATTCTTGTTACCCATTCTTCCAAAGCTTCGATTGAAAACTACTTTGATCGAAATTTTGAGCTGGAAACTACTCTAGAACATAAAAAGAAATTTGATTTACTCAAAGAGATTACCGAAATTTTACCGCCACATGTGAGCGTAATCAGCGTGCGCCAACCACAGCCACTGGGTTTGGGGCATGCTGTACTCTGTGCCAAAGATGTTGTGGGAGATGATGATTTTGCTGTGCTATTACCAGATGTTCTTGTAAAAGACTCATCGGAAACCAATGATTTGAGTTTAATGATCCAACGTTTTGATGAAAGCCATGCATCACAAATTATGGTAGAGGCCGTACCTGATCATTTGGTAGATCAATACGGTATTGTGGATGTTGCCTCTATACCTGCCGAAGGGCATAGTATTCAAATGCAAGGTATCGTGGAAAAACCTGCCCTCGGTACTGCACCATCAAATTTATCGGTAGTGGGTCGGTATATTTTACCTGCCAAAATTATGCAATTACTTGAGAACACGCCTAAAGGGGCAGGTAATGAGATTCAGTTGACCGATGCAATTGCAGCTTTGCAAGCAACCGATACGGTGGAAGCCTATCGCATGAAAGGGCAAACCTTTGATTGCGGCAATAAATTGGGCTATCTCAAAGCAGTTTTACATTATGGCGTAGACCATCCAAAATTAGGTGAAGAATTTAAAGCGCTGATCAAAGAACTAAAACTATAAAAAGAGATTGATATGAAGGTTGCAGTATTTGGACAAACACTCTTTACAGGTGTATTTGCTGCTTTGCTAGCAGAATGCGGTCATCACGTTTTTTGGTATGAACCACTGAAAACGTATGAAAGCGAACAAATGTATATCCAAGATGAAGCTGTAAAAAATCTACTCAACAAACAACAAAGTAGTTTTTTAAAATACTGCGATTTTAATGATATTCCATTAGATGCAGATGCCTATTTCTTCAGTTTTAACCCAGCTGAAGAAACTCAAGCGATTGAGATATTAAAACAATTAAAGTCTCGTCCCATTATTCACCCTAAACTGATGATCAATGCGTCTACTTTAGGAATGCATGGGACAGAAAAATTTGTAAAAATTTTGCAGGAAGATGAGTGGGTTTATTTACCTGACATGATTCAGGAAGGAAACGCTTTACAAAGTTTTGCCCAAGCCAAGCAGTTGATTGTTGGGTCCGCATCAGATGCTGCTCAAATTAAAATTAAGGAACTCTTACGCCCTTTATTTCCACGTCAGCAGCAGTATCTTTTTATGCCCATTTTAGATGCCGAATTTAGCAAGTTGAGTATCTCCGGCATGTTGGCGACACGAATTAGTTATATCAATGACTTGGCAATGGTTGCTGAAAAATTAGGCATTGATATTGAGTCAGTTCGTCAGGGAATGGCTGCAGATAACCGTATTGGAGGATCTTATCTCTATCCGGGGGCAGGTTTTGGTGGAGAAAACTTTTCACATGATATTCAGACTCTAACGCATACGGTGTTAGGTGTGGGTGCAAATAGCCAACTCCTTGCACAAGTTTGGGAAATTAATGAGCAGCAAAAAGAAGTTTTATTCCGTAAATTATGGAATTATTATCATGGTGATTTAAAAGGGAAAACTGTTGCGATATGGGGCGCTGCGTTTAAAGAAAAAACGTCCAGTACGCGACAATCTCCTATACATGCCATGTTGGCAGCACTATGGGCCCAAGGTGTAAAAGTTAAATTACACGATCCTCAAGCCTTGGATGAAATTAAAAAAATATATAGTGAGCGACCTGATCTTATATATTGCACAGAGCAATATGAGGCAGTGCAAGATGCGCATGCTTTGTGTTTATTGACTGCATGGAAACAATATTGGAGTCCTAGTTATACCGAATTGCTTAAAACCATGCAGCACCCACTTATTTTGGATGGGCGCAATATTTATGATCCAGCGTATGTGAAGTCTCAAGGTTTCGCATATATGGGGGTAGGACGCTAATGGCTATTAAAACTCAACCCTATACGGTCGAACATGTAGATTCAGTTGTAGGCGGACTTCATGGTTTAAAAGCTGAATTTGAAAATAAGCATTTAACAGAACTCTTTGCTGAGGACCCTCAGCGATTCGAAAAATTCTCTGTGAATTTAGAGCCGGTGGTTTTTGATTTTAGTAAACATAGAGTCAATCAGCCCGTTGTCAAAAACCTAGTCCAGTGGGCACAGACACAAGATTTAACGTCGTGGATAAAGCGTTTATTTTCTACTGAAGAAATTAACTATACCGAACAGCGTGCAGCCATGCATTGGGCGCTGCGGTTGCCAAAACAGGATTCGCAGCATTCTAAAATAGCTGCTCAAGTCCATACACAACTTGAGCGTATGTATGCTTTGGTAGAAAAAATTCATGCGGGTCAGTGCCGCGGCGCAACTGGTGAAGTCATTCAAGATGTGGTGAATATTGGTGTTGGAGGGTCAGATTTAGGACCACTGATGGTGAGTCATGCCTTATCTGATTTCAAAAAATCCACATATAAGCCACTCAATGTACATTTTGTTTCGACCATTGATGGTAGCCAGCTTTCAGATTTATTGCATCAACTTCGTCCCGAAACCACGCTGTTTATTATTTCTTCAAAATCGTTCGGGACCATTGATACCTTATCTAATGCGCAAACAGTGCGTTTATGGCTTGAAAAAGCACTTGGACAAGAATCACAAATTTTAAAGCATCATTTTATTGGCGTATCTACTAAAGCAGATAAAATGACCGAATGGGGCATTGCAGCTGAAAACCAATTTTTGCTCTGGGATTGGGTCGGCGGTCGCTATTCACTTTGGTCATGTATCGGTTTACCGATTGCACTGACAATTGGAGTTGATGGCTTTAAACAACTGTTAGCTGGTGCATATGCGGTAGACCTGCATTTTCAGACGGCACCTTTCGAACAAAATATTCCTGTATTAATGGGCTTATTGGGTGCGTGGAATAATAATTTCCTTGATATTCAAACTCATGCAGTACTGCCCTATGATGGGCGTTTGAAATATTTTGCCTCTTATTTGCAGCAGTTGGAAATGGAGTCGAATGGTAAATCGATTCAGCGTAATGGTAAAAAAGTGGACTGGGATACTTGCCCGATTATATGGGGGGAAGTCGGTCCGAATGCACAGCATGCCTTTTACCAATTGCTGCATCAAGGCAGCCAAGCAGTGAGTTGTGATTTCATTGCGCCGGTGCAGCGCTATCAGGCCCAACAATTTACCTATGTCGATAATGCAGAGGCGCTGGTGGAACAGCATCATTTGGCCTTATCTAATTGTTTGGCTCAATCGCGCTTACTTGCATTTGGTAATCAAGCTTTAAATCAACATGAAGTACAAGATTTGCCGGAATATAAACAATATGAAGGTAATCAACCAAATACAACCATTTTATTGCAAGAGCTAAATCCATATAGTTTGGGCATGTTGATCGCAATGTATGAACATAAAGTTTTTGTACAGTCGGTGCTTTGGAATATTAACCCGTTTGATCAATGGGGGGTAGAAAAAGGCAAAGAAATTGCCAATCAGCTACTTCCAATATTAAATGGTGATCGAAAGGATATTTCGGATTTAGATGGTTCAACGCAAGGCTTACTACACATATTATTAGGAAAAACAAATGGCTAAAATTTTAGTAACAGGTGGTGCTGGTTATATTGGTTCACATACTTGTATTCAACTTTTGAGCGCAGGGCATGAGGTTGTTGTACTGGATAATTTGTCCAACAGTTCTGTCGAATCTTTAGCACGTGTTCAAGCGTTGGTAGCTAAAACATTAGATTTTGTTGAAGGTGATATTCTCGATCAGCAAATTTTAGATCAAATTTTTCAGCATCATTCTATTGATGCAGTGATTCACTTTGCAGGTTTAAAAGCTGTGGGTGAAAGCCAAAAAGAGCCACTAAAATATTTTGAAAATAATATCTCGGGTTCTATTAGCTTAGTTAAAGCGATGGAGCGTGCTCAAGTCTTTAAGTTGGTCTTTAGTTCATCTGCAACAGTCTATGATGAAGCCAATATTTCACCCTTGAATGAAACCATGCCTACAGGTATGCCAAGTAATAACTATGGCTATACCAAACTGATTGTCGAGCAATTACTTGAGAAATTGGCATTAGCAGATGAGCGTTGGTCAATCGCTTTGCTGCGTTATTTTAACCCTGTAGGGGCACATCAAAGTGGTCAAATTGGTGAAGACCCACAAGGGATACCCAATAATTTGATGCCTTATGTCACACAGGTGGCAGTCGGCCGTCGTGATAAGTTGTCAATTTTTGGCAATGATTATGAGACGGTAGATGGTACAGGTGTTCGTGATTATATTCATGTGGTCGATTTGGCGAATGCACATTTATGCGCATTGAATCATCGTTTAAAAACGCAAGGATGCCGCGCTTGGAATATTGGTACAGGCAATGGGATTTCAGTAAAACAAATTCGAGATACTTTTGAGAGGGTAAATGGTATTGATATACCTTTTGAATATGTACCTCGTCGAGAAGGTGATGTTGCAACCTCATTTGCTGATAATGCCCGTGCTGTCGCAGAGTTAGATTGGCAGCCTCAATATGGTTTAGAAGATATGTTGAAAGATAGCTGGAACTGGCAAAAGCAAAATCCGAATGGTTTTACTAAAGATTAACACTTGACTTAACAATAAGTTAGGTTGGGATGTGACATTGATTTGGAGAAGTATAAAGATAGCGCTGTTTAAAACGATGAGTGAATAATGTAGTGATTATGCAAACCAGCATATGCATATTCTGCAATTGTAGATAAAACTCGCTATGATGTTGTTAAAACAAGCTAAATTGAAGAATAGTTATGAAATATCAAAGTATTAGGGTTTTGTCATTTGCCATTTTATCTGCTTTAGCACTGCCTGTAGCAGCTCAAGGGATTGTCTTAAATAATGAAGATTTACGCACGGATTTAAATTGGTTAAACCAACAAGGCGTGATTCAAATTAGTACTTCAACATGGCCTTTGAGTGGCGATGAAATACAACGTGCTTTGTCTAATGCCAAGATTGATAATCAAGTTCAGCAGCAAGTTTTGGACTCCGTGCAAGCTGCTTTAAGTGCGGAAAATACAACGGCCAAAGTCAGTTTATATGCTGAATCTGATCCTCAAAATCTACCTCAAAAGTTTGCTGATGAGCAAAAATCGCAATATCAAGCGACGTTTGAAATAAATGCAGGTGGAAAGCAGTGGGATGCAAGACTGCGAGTCAATGCTGAAAAAGATCCAATTATTGATCATGGGCAAGATGTAAATGTAGAAGGCTCATATCTTGCGGGAAACTTGTGGAATCAATGGTTGATTGCTGGTCAAATCCCTACCTATTGGGGTCCTGGACATGAGGGTAGCTTAATTCGTGGTGATGCAAGCCGTCCAGTCTATGGATTGACCATGCAGCGTGCTGAACAACAAGCATTTGAAACAAAGTGGCTGTCTTGGATCGGGCCTTGGCAATACCAAGCTTTTGCGGGACAATTGGATGATTACCATGCAATTCCAGATGCCAAACTATTAGGATTTCGTTTAACTGCACAGCCATTGCCGTACTTGGAGCTAGGTGCTTCTCGAATTCTTCAATGGGGAGGTGAAGGGCGGTCAGAAAGTTTTGATTCATTATGGAATGCGATTAAAGGTAATGACAACTTTGATGATGGTGCTCTAGATAAGTCTAATCAAATCGCAGGTCTGGATGCACGTTTAAATTTACACCAGTGGTTAGATACCCCAGTCAGTATTTATGGAGAATTTGTTGGGGAAGATGAGGCTGGTCTATTGCCTGCGAAAAAAATGTATTTGGCAGGGCTAGACTATTCCTCACAAGTGAAAAATATGCCGTTCCAGCTTTATACTGAATGGGCGGATACACGTACCAATCGAGAAGTTCGGGGTATTTCTTATAGCCACTATATTTATACCGATGGTTATTACCAACATGGTTTTCCTTTAGCGCATGCTATGGGGGGAGATGGTCAAATGTACAGTATGGGCGGAGATATTCGCATTGATGCTATGAATCGTCTAAATGGTCGAGTCTTATGGGCAAAAGTAAATCAAGCTGCGCTAGAAATTAATCGTGCATTTCCACAAAAAGATGAAGTGAAAGCTTTAGATTTAACATGGACACATTATATCCGCCCAAATATACCCCTTAAATTGAGTGGATGGGTCAGTGATTCTGATGTACATGGTGGTGATAGTGGAGTGTCTTTAGGTATTGATATACCTTTAGATCGTTCATTATTTTACTAAATTGAGAAAGCTGTCTTAAAAATCTGTTAAAAAGCCATTCAATCAATTGAATGGCTTTTTATTTTAGGATGAATATTATTTAACCTTGAATCAGTCGAGTCAATTCATCCACATAGTCTTGCATTGTTTTTGGATTTTGATCTTTTCGACTCTCAATATTTAAGCGCAATAATGGCTCTGTATTCGATGCTCGAACATTGAAGCGCCATGCACCAAAATTTAGGCTGATACCATCTTTTTCATCAATCGCAGGATTTTGATCGGAAAAGTGAGCAAAAATCTTTTGAATGGTGGCTTGAGTATCTGCAACTTTAAAATTGATCTCACCCGAGCAAGGGAACTTTTCAATCATGCCTTCAACCAGTGAAGACAGGGTTTGCTGGGTTTCTGAGAGCACGGAAATTGCCAATAACCATGGAATCATACCGCTATCACAGTAAGCAAAATCACGGAAATAATGATGCGCACTCATCTCGCCACCATAGACAGCATTATGCTCACGCATTTTTTCTTTGATGTATGAATGTCCTGATTTTGATTGAATAGCTTCACCTTGGTACTGTTCAATGACATCAAAGGTGTTCCAAACAAGACGAGGGTCATGCACAATTTTCTCACCAGATTGTTTCAGTAAGAATGCTTGCGCCAATAGACCGACGATGTAATAACCTTCAATAAATTGGCCTTTTTCATCAAATAAGAAGCAGCGGTCAAAGTCACCATCCCAAGCGATACCCATATCCGCACCATGCTGAATGACCGCCTCACGGGTGCTATTACGGTTCTCAACCAGAATTGGATTCGGAATACCATTTGGGAAGTTACCATCCGCTTCATTGTGAATTTTAATCAATTCTACTGGAAGGTTAAGTTGTTTGAACTTTGCTTCAATGGCATCAACCACATGACCAGCAGCGCCATTGCCCGCATTCATGACTAATTTGAGTGGGCGAATTTTTGCAGGATCAATATACGACATTAAATGATCAATATATTCAGGCAGAATATTGTATTTTTCAGTTTTGCCTTTAGCGATAACTTCATTAAAGTTGCCTGATTCAGCCAATAAACGAATTTCTTTTAAACCTGAATCCGCTCCAATCGGACGTGCATTTTCGCGGACCAATTTCATGCCGTTATAGTCTATCGGGTTGTGGCTTGCCGTGATTTCGATCCCACCTTGAACATCTAGATGAAAGGCACCGAAATAGACTTCTTCAGTCCCCGTTATACCTAAATCTAATACATCAACACCCGCATCATTGAGACCTTTGATAGTGGCTTGTTTTAAATCTTCACTGCTGAGACGGATGTCGCTGCCCACCACAATCTTCTTTGGTTGATAAATTTGCCCATAAGCACGACCGATTTTATAAGCAATTTCTTCATTGAGTTCTGTACCGAGTTTGCCGCGGATGTCATATGCTTTAAAACAAGTAAGTTGTGTCATCTAAATTCTCGAAATAATTCCTGCGAAGTAAGGAAAGTATGATTATAGAAGGAAAATAGGTCCTATTATCCAAGTTGCCGTTTAATTTTATATCGATTTTATCTTTACTAAGATCCGTTGAGCCCAGTCAGCGTAATAATTTACATCGTCTTGTAAGCTAGTAATAAAGCTTCATCCTAAGTTTTATTAAGTGCTTGATTTTAATAACTTATGATCATAACTTATTAAAAATAAAGTATCATCGTACATAATCATATATTCTTAATTTTATAGGATGTCTAGTAATAAAGTATCATCTTAAAGGTGGGTGAGTTAAATTCAAAGATCCAAATATTTATGCCATAGAGCATAGAGAAAACTATTAAGCAGATTTTAAGGCTTCTGTAAACCGCTTTAACCAATCTGCAAACTCTTTATCAGACTCACTTATCTCAAATTTGTTTTTTGGATGGTTAATGCCTTTGGGAATGCCAATATCTTTTAAGGATTTTGCCGTGGGCCAACGCAAAGAACGTCTAATAATCTGTTGTTTAAAAATTGGAAAATTTTGATCCCAGGCTTCAAAATCTTCGACTTTAACAATTAATGTTGAAAGTGGTTTGTAATTGTCGCTAGTATCAATTTCTAGAATGGAAAATTTTTTACCTTGAAATTCTAGCTGTACTTCCGCAATACTTCGAAAGTTGCCATCATCGGTCTTATGTAGCTTGGATCGATTGACAGCGGGAAGCTTAGAAATGGTAAATCTAAATTTTGATAGAATATTATTCTGTGATCTGAATTCCTCAATCATAGCTTGAAATGATTCAAATCTTTTCATAAATAGTTTAAGGTCATCACTCTCATCTTGACAATTTTCAAATTCCCCCCGGCCAATTTCTCCAAAAATAGTGGATTCCCCTGTACCGACGTCAGGTTCAGGTAAGGTAGTTATATCATCGTTATTAAAGCTGCCCTTTTTACCAGAACGTTTAATTACTGCTTTTTTCGTTTCAAAAGGAGATGAGAGTGCTAGTGTGATTTTAGGTGAATCAATAATTGCTATTTTTTTATCACTATTTGCTTCTTTTTTATCATCAATTATAGGATCTTCATCTTGGAGATGCTTACTACCTCTGGAAGAGCCCTGAGAGCTTTCCTGAGTATTTTTTACCGTAAATTTAGGACTGCAGAAAATGACAGTATGATTAATTTCACTGGGTAAGTTTGATATTGCTAGAATTTCATTTACATAATATTTGTTTTTCTTCGGACTAAAATATACTTTTAATGTGATTTCAGCACCTTTTAATGAGGGTGGGACAAAATTAAAGTTCCAGTATTCTCGGACTTTGGTCTGAAACTTCTCACTTAAAAATTTTTTGGAGATGCTTTCGAAAGATGTTCGTGCTTCTGTATCGAGTAATATCCATGCGAGCAAGCGGCGCATTCCGACATTATCATATTGGGATGGTGGGAAGTTACAGAATGTAGGAATATTGACCACAGTTTGATTCTCTCCCTTTATGATATCAAATTCACCAGAAAGACGTGTTTGATCCAGTGCACTACGAGATAGATAGGCATTATGCAAGAATAATACTCTAGCGAGTTCTATCTGGGGTAAAATAATTTCAATATCTTTATATTTTTCATTAATATCGCTAACAATATTGCTGAAATTATATTGTCCTGACTCATTAATTAAAATATTCCATTTTTGAAAGTTATCAATTTGAATGGTGATAGTAGATTCATTAAAAGGAGTAAAGGTTTCAGTCTGATTGAAACGTCGGTTGCGCGCTAATAATGGCATATTAGAAAAACGAGCATATTTCAGTATATATCTCTGATTTTCTATTGAATATTTATAATTTTCTAATCCAATATTTATATAGCATTCAGGATTTTTTCTTTCTTTAAAAATAGAACCTAAAAAAGTAATTCTAGCATTTTCAGGAAAATTTTTAATTTTTGTCATCTATTCTTTACCATTTGAATCTTTAGTTGATTGAAAAATACTGCATATATTAAAGCTTATTTTATTGAAATTTCAAAGTTTAATTTCAGTAAGGTAACGATTTAATCAAATTAATTTTGAATAATTTGAGAGAATTCAAGAGTGATATATTCTAGAAATCTTTTCGTTTCAGATGTCATTCGTTCTTCACTTAATCCAGCTTTTCGTAGAATGCGCCACTGAGGAATTGATTGTTTATTGATTTTAATATCGATAAACACTTTTGTTAGGCGTCTGATTTGATAACAGCTAATATTTTCACTATACCGTTCTAGAAAAAGTTGAATCAGAGGTAATTTATGTAAATTTTTCTCTAATGTATTTGAAGTAGACGTCTGTTTAAACCACCATTTCATAGAGCGTCTCGGGCTATCTAAATCCCAGATTAAAGTATTATTAAGTTGGATAAGTTGCTTTACATAAAAAAGATCGCGTTTTTGCCAATCAATTTTAGCCTCTTGAGGAATAAATTTCTGATGGAAATTTTGGTTTGTCTGCAATAGCCAGTCTTTATCGTTTCGATATAACCATGCATAAAGAGCTGCCTGCAGGTGACGAGCCGGTTTAACCCCATGTTCTTGTACTAAACCTACCCATTTTTCACGATTCTCAGCTCTAGTTATTTCAAAATTAGTATCCTGGAATTTTATTTGATTATTCTGTTGAGTAGTTGCTTTCTGGAAGGACTTAACTTGAGTGAAGATATCTGTAAAAGACCAGTCAGTATTTAAAAAAGCTTCGATTGTAATAATATGCTCCAGATAACTAAAGCTTTTGCGATGCTTTCTAAAAATATGACGTAGCCAACTGGTTTCAGAAGCTAAGTCATCTAAATGATATTGCTGAAGAAATTTTTCTGGCCACCTTAATGATATTTTTTCTAAAATTTGATCGAAAGCAATTTGGTTTTCCCCACGGATACAGTTATTCCGTCTGGCTAGTTCATTATAAAACATCGTCCACTGTTCATAACTCGGTGATACAAAAGGCGGTGTAGATAACAATTCTATTATTTTAGAACTAATGAAAAGTTCATCACTTGTTGCTGGTACCTGATTCCACTCAGTACAAAAAACATCTGAAGGTGCTATAAAGTCATGTCGATGTAATGATCTTAAATCTAGTCTTGATTCTACAAGATTACCGTGTTGCGGACAGCAAGCTCCCTGAATTTGCCATAAACTCAACCAGTAAAATTCTCCTTTTTGAAGCGCTTGCTCTTTCAGACATTGTGGACAGTAACGTAGTCTATGAATAATAGGGACTCGTGAAGCATTAATTCCCAAAGAAAGATGTACCGAACCTTGTGAAATATTACCCATCCATTTGATACATTGTTTTCTTCTTGCTTCAGGCACAAAAGGTGCATATATAGGAAATAATGTATGTTTGTATATTATATTTTGTAGAGTCAATTGTTGTTCAGAATACTGATTAACGATCGCATTAAGATGGCAGGGTAAATCAACCGTCGCAATAACCTGTCTATTTTCAAATACAGCATCAAGTAATTGCTTGGGACTTTCAAATGCCAAGCGGATTCCAGCACGAGCCACCGTACTATAAATTAGCTCATGTTCATAAGGCATAGGGAAATTTAGCATAACTAACTCACTTGTTTGATCCAATCAGGTATATCAAAGATCAAATCTGTTTCAGTTTTTAGATGATCATAAAAGCTTTGACCACTCTTTTTTTGTGAAAATTGAAAACGTAAGTCAACTGAATCCAATGTATGCCATTGATCATATTTAAGTAGTTTAGGTTTGGATATTTTAGGTTTGGAGAGTGGAGGGCTCTTTGTTGAATCTTCATTCTGTTTTAACCAGTCCAAAATAATTGATAGTAGTTCGGTCAAATGCTTGTCAGGATGTTTAATAAATACTTTTTTAACCATCGGTATCAAAATCTTGGAGTCATAACCAAGCTCAAGTAACAGAGCATGTAAACGCATAGATTCATCATGTCCTTGATATTCATCAAGCTCATCTTCTTGCTCAATTGCACTTTCTTCGATTTTGGAAAAAAGTTTTAACAATTGTCTGTCAATTTCAGGTGTGATCAAATCAGGATATTGTGCAATTCGTCGAGCATCACCTGAACGTAAGGCATCTATAATATGATGAATTGGTTTAAAGTCTTCTTGATATGTATTTTGGAGCAATTTTACAGTGATTCGTTCTAAACCAGATTCAATTGCTCGTATTTGTGCAAGGACAAAAAGCTTAACTGTTACGTCTAAAATACCTTGGGTTAGATCAAACCAGCATTGTCGTAACTCCTCTGAGAGTGCGAGATCAGCTTTTCTTAACCACTGATATTTCCAAAGAGCATCTGTAAATGTCATCCACTCAGATTTTCGAACTTTCCCATCTGGGGTTTTTATTGCAGGCTCATTTTTTATAGGTTCCCAGTGAATTGAACCAAAACCTACAGCTCGACGTGATGAGCGCAGATCACGTTCAAATATGTTACTTGCTTTAGGTGTTCCTACCATAATGATTGGCAAGCTATAAACATTCACTAAAGTCACAAAGAAATTCAACATTTCATCAGAATTTTTAGATCTGTTTGCCATGAGGTGTTGAATTTCATCAATCACCAAAAGACCGATTGCATGAAGATGGGCAATGTGTCCCATAAGTTGCAAGAGCTTTTGTTCATTATGTCTTTTTTGAGTGTATTGTTGTTCATAACTAGTTCCTAAAGCACGGTCAACAGCACTAAAGAAACTTAAATATAGAGATTTAAGTGAGCCGTTATATGGGCAGTCTATTTTTAGATAGACCAGTTGAGTGAAATTATGTTCAGGATGATAAATTTTTTGTGGATAATTTCTAAGAATGCGATTTAATGTGGTTGTTTTGCCACTACCAGAGAAGCCAATAAACACTAGACTCTGTGCTGTTGATATTAAATTTGTATGGCGGGAAGCATTAAAATCATTGCTTTTAATATGTTCAAAACTATTTTGTAAATGCCGACTTAAATCACCTGTAGTAATATTACGTCCTACATACCCCTTTCTTAACATAATAGAAATTTTTTGTTCTAATGTTAAATGCCGTTTAATAGGGTGAAAAAAATTATTTAATAACTGGGATATAATATGAGCACGAGTATTGTTGGGGAGTTGTCGATCAGATAATTTAAATTCGATAGTACCTCTAATGGCTTGGATAGTATCTTTTGCCTCAAAAATTTCGGGTAAGGCTTCGATAAAAGGATTTCCCTGATAGTCGGAAACAGGACTTGCTGTATACACTGCATGGTCGTTTTTATTAGTCATAATTGTATCCTGCTTATTTGAATTTAGTGAATATCAATTTTCATCGCCAGAATCTCCAAGGTCATCTAGTAACTCTTGATAAATGCCAAAACGTAGTTTGTAATCTTCATCATTTTCTAAATCTATAAATTGTCTAGACTTAGGCATAGGAATAATATTACTTTGATTTTCTGAAGACTGTTCAGAGTGGTCTAGAACCGTAAAGACAGATTTTGACGATTTTTGGCTGTTGTTTCTCTGTTTCAATCGTTCACTATCTTTTTCAGCTTGTTTATTTTTACGAAGATCAGTTAAACGTTCTTTTTTACTAAGTGTTGAAGAAGGTTTTTTTGCATCTGCCCGAGCAATAATTGATTCAATATGTTCTTCAAGGTTTGCTTGAGACCTATTGGTTTTTAGATTTTGAGCGGCTTTTGTTTTCTTTTGTTCGTGTTGAACCTGCCAAACTTCCCAAAAACTACAGCCCATGAATTCTCTAGATCTTGGAGAAATTGTAGCTTCCCAATAATCTAAACTATGCTCCTGATAAAACACATAAATTATTTCTGCATTACTTGGATCATAAGCCACTTGAAATGATTCTGGACGAGAAATAGATTTTTTACGATGCATCCAGCCTTGTTTATATATTTCAGGGCAATTATAAAATACTCCAAACATTTTTAGGCCAAGGTCAGACAAGGTCGCTTTAATTTTAGGTAATAAAGCAACACGTAATGCTTTTTCAGAAACTTGTTTTAACTGACCCACACGATGTTGTATTCCCCAATTCCATAAATGAATAGGAACTAAAGGCAAATCGCTAGGCATATCTATATCACGATCATAAGTTGTCAATTGATGTGATGTATTATGTGCAAGTATTGAACCAATAATGATCTGCTTAAATTCAGTTATAGTAAGTGTTGCATCTAACCGGTAGTCAGAGCCCCCACGTTTTTTTTCTTTAACCTGTTGTACTACACCAGAAGCAAAAGGCTTAAATTTTGTCTGAATAGTTCTGAAATAACGTTCAACAATTGGTTTTAAATCTCCACGATAAGGTGCAGTATTTTCGATACGAATAGAAAAGTTATATTCTAAAGCTTCAATCTGATGCCCTAATAATTCTCCTCGATCTGCTAAAATAGCATCGGGTAATCCAATACATGGCCAGTCATCATATGTAATTTCATAACCATATTGTTTGCATAACTCAACTTTATCTGTCATGGCGACTTGTAGAGCTTGCATTGCAGTTACATAGGAGGCATTTTCAAATCCAATATAGAAACCAACCACCATTCTACTAAATACGTCAGCAACTAAATAAATAGTGGGTCTTCCGACAATACAGGCACGATCTGAATCTGATACAAGATAAATATCAGCAATTGTTGCATCAATTTCATAGCGAGAACCTGGCCCTAGGACTTGGGTGTTGACAGTTGAATGGAGCTCTCGGATGTCTTTTGCATAGATAATTGGATTGGTTCGAGCAGTAAGTTGAGTTACTTTTGGAAACTCACGCTCATAAAAATATTTAAATTGCCAGATGGTCGGAATTTCGCTATCAGCAGTATCTGGAAATAATGAATGATACATCGTAGAAAATTTACGATAGGCATAACTCAAAGAATATTTATCCTTCGTTAACATATATTTATTAATATTAATTCTGAAAAGTCGCTCGACATTCTGATCAACTAATGCACCAACACCTTCACTATATTTTCTTGGCCTACCTAGTTTTTTATTTTTTGCAATACGTTTAACACCTTTAGCACCAGAATTGTTATAACTGGGAATAAGTGCATTTGGTGTTTGACCTCGTTGCCAGTATCGACGTGCTAATCTATAAATGGTTTGATGAGTTGTTTTATGCTGCTCAGTAATTATTTTAACAAGGCTAAAACGAATAGATGGATCATAGAAATGCTCATTAGATATGAGTAAATCTATAATGTTCATTCCCATATCACGTTTTTTTTGCTGTACAGAGTCTTCTGTCACATTAATCAAGGAGATATCGGCAAAAGGATCATCGGTTATTTCTGCTTCGCCTACTTCTATGGCTGTAATCAGTTCTTCTTTTTTAATTATAGAGGGATTGGCATTGGGATGATTTAAATCAATCCAGATAATATGAGAAGGAATAATTTTAAGAATTCGGTAATCTTTACCTTGAAACTTATATACACTATTGATTCGAAACATGGCGAATCTCCTTCCATATTTCAAAATTACCTAACTTGATCTCAGAGGCTTTAATCTTTTTATAGTCTTTAGTTATATCGAAAATAAAATAGCGTTGAGCAAGCAGTTCTCGGAGCTCAGCTAAAGACGTACCAATCGTTAAATTATACACTTGATCTATTTTTTTACTTAAAGTAATTAAGTCGAGCTCAGGATACTGTGTAAATATATGAATATAATCGTTTAAACGATTGTAAAATTCAGTACTAGATTCTCTCATGGCTGGATAAAGCCATTTGATGTTATTCAAAATAACGGAAGGAATTTCTTTTTCTGTAAGGATATACCAAGGTGTATCTGTACTTTTCCAATATCTACGCTCAAGCTCTAGTTTTTCAATGATTCTCTCATCCTTTAAGCTATTTGTGTATTTAGTTCGGATGACAAAATTTGGTTGGTTAGTACTTTGACTATTTACATAAAAACTTGAACTTATAGTTTGTAGAGTATCTTTAATTTTGGGGTGAGATATTTGGGCTCCTTCTGAAATTTCGAGCGTAGTGTTGAGAGGCAAGGGGAACTGCTCTCTGATATCAGTAATTAACGGATTCCAGTCTAAAAGTAGAAAAATTGCAAGTTCTAAATCGGATAATAAATGATGGGTGCGTTTCGTTGTATGGCCAAAAACTCGGTGAGAACGACCTTTTGAGCTAACATCTCGTACAGTAATCCATGGCTTATAATCTTTTAGATAGCCTTGACCACGTCCTTCTTTGATCCAGCGTTTCTGCTGATGTTCTGTAACCATAACAAATCGCCCGCTATTCTTTATTTATTCAGAATAGCAGGCGATCAATCTTTAATCAATATGAGATGATACTTTATTACTAAAGATGAAACTATATTACCTAGGGTGATACTTTATTACCTAAATACATTCCCAGCCTCGATTCAATTTTAATTATTCTACAGTAACCGATTTTGCCAGGTTGCGTGGCTGATCCACATCCGTACCACGTAGCACTGCCACATGATAAGAGAGTAACTGCACCGGGATGCTATACACAATCGGTGCCAGTACTGCATTTACTGATGGAATATGTACCACGTGCTTGCGCTCTTTGGCTTTAATACCGCTGTGCTCATCAGCAAACACAAATAGCTCGCCACCACGTGCCTGAACTTCTTCCATATTGGATTTAAGCTTGTCCAGCATGTCATCCTGTGGCGCCAGAATCACCACCGGCATGTCATTGTCGACCAGTGCTAATGGCCCGTGTTTCAGCTCACCTGCAGCATAACCTTCAGCATGAATATATGAAATTTCTTTCAGTTTGAGGGCACCTTCCAGAGCGATCGGGAAATGGGTACCACGGCCCAAAAACAGGCAATGCTGCTTCTCAACAAACAGTTCAGAGAGACGTAAAATTTCATCGTCATGACGCAAGGTATCCAGAATCACTTTAGGCGTATGCCAAAGTTCTGTGGTGATCTCCGTCATTTGTTCTGTAGAAATCGTATTTTTTACAGAACCGATTTTGAGTACCAACAGCATCAATGCAGCAAGCTGGGTAGTAAAAGCTTTGGTTGAAGCCACACCAATTTCAGGGCCTGCTAGTGTCAACAGACTATGCTGGGTTTCACGCACCATCGAAGAGGTCGCCACGTTACAGATGGTCATCGTGGTAATGTCCAGGCCTTTGGCAGTTGCACGTTTTTGCGTATCACGTAATGCAGCTAAAGTATCAGCAGTTTCACCAGATTGGGAAATACACACATATAGCGTGTGATTCACAATCACCGGCGTGCGATAACGGAATTCGCTAGCAATCTCGACCTGGCAAGGTAGATCAATCAGCTGTTCAAACCAGTATTTGGCAATCATGCCGGCATGATAGCTGGTACCACAGGCAATAATCTGGATTTGCTGGATTTTTGAAAAGTCTTGTTCCGCACTGGCAAGGAAGTCTTCGCGCAGGTCATTGCCATTTAAGGCTTGGGAAATGGTCTGTTTAATCGCTTCAGGCTGCTCATAAATTTCTTTGAGCATATAGTGCTTGTATTCACCTTTAGACGCATTGCTGACCGCAGCATCCAGTTCCTTGACCGGACGATCTACCAGTTGACCATCGACAAAGACCTCAATGGTGGTGCGGGTCAAACGGGCAATATCACCTTCTTCCAGGTAGATAAAACGGTTAGTAATTGGAAGTAAGGCTAATTGATCTGAACTAATGAAGTTTTCACCAATCCCGACACCAATCACCAGTGGAGAACCTTCACGCACGGTAATCAGTTCATCCGGGTGGTCAGTATGTACGATGCCCAGGGCATAGGCACCTTTCAATTGCGGAACCACTTGGCGTACAGCTTCTAACAGGCTCGGGGTAGATTTCAGTGCATCATTGATCAGATGGGCAACCACTTCAGTATCAGTCTGTGAGGTAAACACATAGCCCAAAGCTTCAAGATCATCTTTGAGTTCCTGATAGTTTTCGATAATTCCGTTATGCACCACTGCCACATTTTCAGAAATATGCGGATGGGCATTTTCTTCAGTCGGTTTGCCATGGGTCGCCCAGCGTGTATGCGCAATGCCAAGTGAACCACTAATCTGTGATTCATTCACAGCCTGTTCAAGGTTCGCAACCTTACCGACACGGCGTTCACGTAGGACTTGGCTGTTGTTAATGAGTGCCAAACCTGCTGAATCATAACCACGGTATTCCAGGCGTTTTAAACCTTCAATCAAAATATTGGTAATGCTACGTTCTGCAATGCCACCAACGATACCACACATATTTATTCCCCTTATTTCTTGATTTTTTGCGGACGTGGATAGTTTTCTTTGGCAAATTGCTTAGAGCGCTCTACTGCCAAACTGTTGTCTTCCACATCACGGGTAATCGTTGAGCCTGCACCGACTGTGGCGCCATTGCCAATTTTTACAGGTGCCACCAATGAACTGTTCGAGCCAATAAAGGCCTGATCACCAATAATCGTTTTAAACTTGTTCGCACCATCATAATTACAGGTAATGGTTCCTGCACCGATATTAGAACCGGCACCGATTTCAGCATCACCCAGGTAGGTAAAGTGGTTGGCTTTAGAGCCTTGACCAATCGTGGTATTTTTAACTTCAACGAAGTTACCGATATGTACCTCAGCTGCGAGTTTTGCACCCGGACGGAGTCGTGCAAAAGGTCCAATTTGGGTATCTTCCCCAACGATGGCGCTATCTAAAATGCTATATGGCTGAACCTTGGTGCCAGCTGCAATCTTGGTATTCTTGATAATACAGCCGGCGCCAATTTCAACGTTGTCGCCCAGCTCGCAATCACCTTCGATAATCACATTGATATCAATGCGGACATCCTGACCGACAGTTAAATTGCCACGCAAGTCAAAGCGGCTTGGATCAATCAGATGTACACCTTGATGCATTAGCTGTTTGGCTTGATAAGCCTGGAACTGATGCTCTAAAGCAGCGAGCTGCACACGGTCATTTACCCCTTCAACTTCGAAAGCCTGCTCAGGTTCTACCGATGCAACTTGCATACCATCTGCCAAAGCCATCGCCACAATATCGGTCAGGTAATATTCACCCTGCGCATTGTCATTGCTTAAATTTGGCAGCCATTGATGCAACTTGGCATTGCTGACCGCATAAATACCGGTATTGATTTCCTTGATCTGACGTTGGGCATCGTTGGCATCTTTATGTTCAATAATGGCCTGGATCTGACCCTGTTCACGCACAATACGGCCATAACCATTGGCATCCGGCAGGGTAAGGGTCACCAGACCAATACCGGTTTCTGCGGTGGCATCGAGTAATTTTTGCAAGGTCACAGGATTAATGCACGGTACATCGCCGGAAAGAATCAGAGATACGCCGTCGTTAGGCAGTACAGGCAAGGTCATTTGCACCGCATGTCCGGTACCCAGCTGTTCAGCCTGTTTTACCCATTTAATATCCTGTTGTGCAAATGCTGTTTGAACACGGTCACCACCATGACCATAAATCGTAATAATATTATCTGCATTTAATTTTTTTGCCGTTTCAATGACATGACTCAGTAAAGGACGTCCTGCAAGAGGTTGTAATACTTTCGGTAAGCTTGAACGCATGCGCGTGCCTTTACCTGCAGCAAGAATAATAACAGTCGTTGACATGTTCTAATCCTAAATATGGCTTATGCCACTGTGAAGTAAAAATAAAGCAAAATACAAAGAGCCGCCCAAAGACCGGCAATAATGTCATCCAGCATGATGCCGAAGCCACCGTCGACCTGACGGTCAATCACCCGGATCGGCCAAGGTTTCCAGATATCAAATAATCTGAATAGCGCAAAACCGACGAGCAACCATAACCAGTTCATCTGACCTAAGTAGATCAGGGGCAAAAATGTGATGGATTGTCCTGCAAATTCATCCCAGACGATACGTCCATCATCATGTACGCCCATGACTCTAGCAGTATGCCCGCAGATATATATGCCAACCAGAGACATGATGGCAATGGCAAAAACACTGTTTAGAAAACCAAGATGCAGCCAAATAGGGATAAATAAAAGTGCAAAAGCCGAACCAAAGGTACCAGGTGCTTTAGGTGCCAGACCGGAACCAAAACCAACCCCACTAAAGACAATCAGTCGGTCGATCCATGACATGGCTTTAAAATTGATCGCAGGTTTATGCAAAATGTTGATACCCATTAAATTGAAGTAAATGATCTACGCCATTTTTTTCAAAAGTTAAGCCGTGCTGCGGCTGAATTTTTCCGATTATACTAATCGGAACATCAAGTTGTTTTTGCAATAATTTTTGGTAATTTTGCGGGCTTATTGTAAAGCATAACTCGTAATCATCGCCACCAGCGAGGGCATATTGCCATTTTTGCGCATCGTTTAAGGCATGCAGGGCAGGACTGATCGGTAAGTTTTCGAGTTGCAGCTTTGCACCGACTTGAGAAGCTTTGAGAATATGTCCAAGATCTTGTGCCAAACCATCCGAGATATCAATCATGCTATGCGCCAGACCTTTTAAGGCAGCACCGAGCTGACAGCGTGGCGTTGGATAGTCCAGACGTTTTTGCAGTGGATGACCAAGATGCTGTAGTGCAAAAGCTGCATCACCGACAGTTCCACTGACACAGATCAGATCACCCGGTTTTGCCCCTGAGCGTGGCACAGCCTGGCCAATATCCACCCAGCCTAATGCAGTGACAGACAGGGTTAAATGAGGACTCTGAGTGGTATCACCACCGATTAAACTCACCCCAAATTGATCGCAGCAATCATATAGACCCTGACTAAAAGCTTTTAGCCAGTCATGATCAATTTGGGGTAGGCTCAATGCGAGTAAAATACTGTACGGGGTTGCGCCCATCGCGGCAATATCAGATAAATTAACCGCCACAGATTTCCAGCCAATCGCATGCGGATCGGTGTCTATTGGAAAATGGCGTCCAGCAACCAGGGTGTCGGCACAGATGACCAGTTGTTGCTGAGGAGGGGGGGTGAGCAAGGCTGAATCGTCACCGACGCCCAGATCGACAGAATGGGCATTCTTGCGATTGAAATAGGTGTCGATAATCGAAAATTCAGCCATACAACGAATCTACGCTATTAGTTAGACTGCTGTTTTTCTGCTGCACGCAAAGTTGTCGCTAAACGATCCAATACACCATTGATGTATTTATGGCTATCGGCACCGCCAAAATGTTTAGCCAGTTCGATTGCTTCATCTAGAACGACGCGATATGGAATCTCAAGATGTTCTTTGAGTTCATAGGCACCAAGACGAAGGGTTGCAAGCTCAACACCATCCAGTGCTGAAAGTTCGCGATCGAGTACCGGGATTAAGAGCGCATCCAATGCTTCATGATTGGCAACCACTTGAGTCAACAATTCATGATAATAGCTCAGATCCACTTTGTGCATGGCATTTTCCACACGCGTACGTGCTTCAATCTCATGCACCGGATTGTGGCTCATTTGCCATTCATAAATTCCTTGTACAGCAAAGCGACGTGCTTTACGTTTTGCTGCATAAGTTGCTTGAAGTGTTTGCGACATAGCGTTAAATAGCCTTTAACAAGTTAACCATTTCAATCGCAGTCAGGGCAGCTTCGCTACCTTTATTGCCTGCTTTTGTTCCAGAGCGTTCAATCGCTTGTTCAATACTATCCGTAGTGAGTACACCGTTAATGACCGGCAAGCCAGTGTCCAGGCCAACCACGCCTAAACCTTTGGCACATTCGCCTGCAACGAAATCGAAGTGAGGCGTGCTACCACGAATAACGGCGCCAAGCGCGATGATGGCATCGAAACGATCTGAAGCTGCCAGTTTTTTCGCAACTACAGGAAGTTCCCAGGCACCAGGTGCATGAACTACAGTAATATTATCCTCTGATACACCATGACGTTTCAATGTATCAATGGCACCTTCTAACAGATGTTCAACCACAAAGCTGTTAAAACGACCAACTAAAATCGCATAACGGTCTTCGTTCGCGAGATGTAACATACCTTCAATACGGCGAACTGCCATAACAACCTCGATGATTTCTTAAGATGTTTGTTGTGCGGTGATGTATTCTACCACTTCTAAGTTAAAGCCTGACAGGGCATTGAAACGCAATGGAGAGCTCAGCAGCTTCATTTTTTCAACGCCTAGATCACGCAAAATTTGTGCACCCACACCAATGGTCTGATACTGCTGAGACAGTGCAGAATTTGATTTTACATTTTTTGGTGCTTTAAGGGTATCTAATGCTGGACCCAGGTCCTGTAAATGGTGTTGGCCAATCCAGACCAGTACACCACGATCACTGTTGGAAATTTCTTTCAGGGCACGATCCAGGTTCCAGGCCGGCTCGCCATCCTGTTTCTTCAGTTTGAGCAAGTCGCGGGTCGGGTTAAAACCATGTACACGCACTGTGGTCACACCCTCTTTAGGCTCACCTTTGACCAAGGCCAGATGGATATCCGGGTTACCCAGTTCACGATAGCGGTACAGGTCAAAGCTGCCGTATTCAGTATCAATACTTTGCTGATCGATACGCTCAACCGTCTGTTCATTGGTCATGCGGTAATGAATCAGATCGGCAATAGTACCGATTTTCAGGCCATGCTTTTCAGCAAACACTTCAAGATCCGGACGGCGCGCCATGGTGCCATCTTCATTGATGATTTCACAAATGACTGATGCCGGTTCCAGTCCTGCCAAACGGGAAAGATCACAACCTGCCTCAGTATGTCCGGCACGGTGCAAGACACCGCCTGGTTGCGCCATCAGCGGGAAGATATGTCCTGGCTGTACAATATCTGCCGGTTTGGCATGAGCAGCCACAGCAGTTTGAATCGTGTGCGCACGTTCAGCCGGAGAAATACCGGTAGAAATACCTTCAGCCGCTTCAATCGACAGGGTGAAATTGGTCCCATGCTGGGCACCGTTGGCATCTACCATCAACGGCAGATTCAACTGCTGGCAACGCTCTTTACTTAAAGTCAGGCAGACCAGACCACGTGCATGGGTGATCATGAAGTTGATGTCTTCAGGACGTACGTGTGTGGCAGCAATCACTAAATCGCCTTCATTTTCACGGTCTTCATCATCCATCAGGATGACCATTTTTCCTGCACGGATATCTGCTACAAGCTCTTCAACAGTATTGAGCGGCATCAACCTTCACCTTCTTTTTTGATCTTGATCAGACCGAATCATGACATTATTGGGTACATAGTCTAACGCTTTTTGCGCAATTTTGCCTATGCTTATTGCTTTCCCTCTAGTAGTTCATTGTTATACACAGTCTTGATAAACATGAAAAGCCGACTTTAAATGAAAGCCTGGGCTTTATGCAGGTTTTTTGAGCAATTAAAAAGCATAAAAAATGAGAAACTTAGGGGAAATCAACATAAGCTCAGACATTAAGGTATTTTCAGAAAGTATTTTAATTTATTGTCAGTCATTCAAGGGAATTCTGGACGAACAATGCTGGAAAATTTTACCTAGTATAGGACTTACGCATTGACGGATTTAAAAAAGTCTCAAACTACTTTATAACGTATCTGTGATCAGACGAACTAAACATGCTTCTACAGCAACTTGTACATTACCCATTTATATGGGCTTTCTCATGACAGAACCAAACTCTATTAGCTGCACACAACTTGCCGAGACTTATAATATCTCGCATGACAGTGTAAATCGCTTTTTGGAGCGTGAAGACTACACAGCTCACGATCTATATCAAGAAGCAATTCAACACATTGATAATAATAAACTTATAGTCAGTATTGATGATACTGTTTTAGATAAGCCATATAGTCAACATATGGACTTAGTTAGCTATTTTTGGTCAGGTAAACACCACCGATCCGTCAAGGGTATTAATCTCATTACCTTGTATGCGACAGATCAACATGGCAAAAATATTCCAATTAATTTTCGAATTTATGATAAGTCAGAAAGTAAAACCAAGAATGATTACTTTATGGAGATGTTAAGTGAAGTACTCGATTGGGGTGCAAAGATTCAATTCATTACAGGTGATAGTTGGTATTCATCGACTGAAAATCTAAAAACCATAAGAAAACATGGTATTCGATTTATGTTTGGTGTCGACAGTAACCGTAAGGTTTCCCCTGAAAAAGGACAATGGTTTCAACTCCGTTTATTGCCGAATTTTCATCAGGGTCAAGTGGTCTGGCTCAAAGATGTTGGCTTTGTACAATTATTTAAGACTCAGTTAAAAGAACAGCAGAGATTTTATATTGTGCATCAAGATGAAGATGATTTATTGTCCTTTGATGGTTTTTATGAATTACATTCAAGTCATTGGAAAATAGAACAATATCATCGAGTAATTAAACAGGTTTGTCATATTGAAAAGTTTCAAGTAAGACGATCCAAGCTGATTTTGAATCATATTTTCTCAGCCTTGATGGCCTATGTTGAGATACAAAAGAACCAGTTTGAGCGGATCTTTGAAAATGTATATCGTTGGCAGAAGAAATTATTTAGACCAATTATCAAGAACTTTATTGATGAATTTATTCTCGATAAGAATCATCTGCTGCCACAGAAAATCTATAAATAATAGTGCGTAAGTCCTATAGTATTAAAATTTTTAAAAAATATTAGGTTAAAAGCGGCCCGAAGCCCGCTTTTAATCATCAGATTGATTAGAAAAAACCTGCCGGTTTGGTTGAATAGCTCACCAACAGATTTTTGGTTTGTTGATAATGATCCAGCATCATTCTGTGATTCTCACGTCCAATGCCTGATTTTTTATAGCCACCGAAAGCCGCATGGGCAGGGTAGATGTGATAACAGTTGGTCCAGACCCGACCGGCCTGAATGGCACGGCCAGCACGGTAAGAGGTATGCGCTGAGCGTGACCAGACACCGGCACCGAGTCCGTAAATCGTATCATTGGCGATCTTGATCGCATCATCGAAGTCTTTGAAGGTGGTCACAGCCAGTACAGGCCCGAAGATTTCATCTTGGAAGGTCTTCATGTCATTGCTGCCTTTAAAGATGGTCGGTTCAATATAGAAACCTTGACCCACTTCCTGACGTGCTTCACCACCGGTCAGGATTTGTGCGCCTTCTTCACGGCCAGTGGCAATACAGCCCAGAATCTTATCCTGCTGTTCCTGAGAAGCTTGCGCGCCAATCATGGTGTCGGTATCTAGGGGATGCCCGGTTTTAATGCGTTGTACCCGTTCTACCGCACGCGCCAAAAACTCATCGGCAATGCTTTCCTGTACCAAGGCACGGGAAGGACAGGTACAGATTTCACCCTGGTTCAGGGCAAACATGGCAAAGCCTTCTAGGGCTTTATCCAGATAATCATCTTCCTGATCCATAATGTCGGCAAAGAACAGATTCGGTGACTTACCGCCAAGTTCCAGAGTCACCGGAATAATATTTTCAGTCGCATATTGCATGATCAACTGACCTACTGCGGTTGAGCCGGTAAAGGCAATCTTGGCAATACGTGGATTGGTCGCCAGTGGACGGCCGACTTCGACTCCATAGCCATTGACGATATTCAATACGCCTGGCGGCAAAATGTCCTGAATCAATTCAGCCAGCACCAGAATACTGACTGGAGTCTGTTCCGCAGGTTTCAGCACAATACAGTTACCTGCAGCCAAGGCTGGCGCGAGTTTCCAGGCAGCCATCAGAATCGGGAAATTCCACGGGATAATCTGACCCACGACGCCCAACGGCTCATGGAAATGATAAGCAATGGTATCTTCGTCGATTTCGGAAATGCCGCCTTCCTGAGCCCGGATACAGCCGGCAAAATAACGAAAATGGTCAATCGCCAGTGGAATATCGGCAGCCAGCGTTTCACGGATCGGTTTACCATTGTCCCAGGTTTCTGCCACCGCCAACAGTTCCAGATTTTGTTCCAGACGATCTGCAATTTTCAACAGAATATTGGAGCGGGTGGTCGGCGATGACCGGTTCCATTGTTCTTTGGCTTTGTGTGCTGCATCTAAGGCCAATTCAATGTCTTCTACAGAAGAGCGCGGCACTTTGGTAAAGACTTTGCCATCTACCGGAGAGATGTTGTCAAAGTATTCACCTTTGACTGGAGCGACCCATTCGCCGCCAATGAAATTATCGTATTGCGCTTTAAATTGAATTTTTGAACCGTCAGTATTGGGGTCTGCATAACGCATAATCTATTCCTTTATATGATTGTTAGTGGTGCAGGCTGCGCGCATGTTGCCGATCAAAAAATATAGGCGCTTCTGCATTCAGCTCTACTATAAAGAGGGAACAAGACGGACGGTTGTTTGTTTACAGGCTTGCTACAAAAGACAATATTTGGAGACAAGCGGTAGAATAATAAAAATTATAAATTCTCAAGCCTTAAATTTAAAAACAAGGGCTTATAGCATTTATAAAACATCGAAAGATTGGCATATTTTCAATGTGCTTGATTACATTCCAACCTAATAAGGATTCAAAAGAAGCCAGGCAAGAGAAATGAGGGTAAGTTTCATTTCTTCTTCCGCGTTTATCTAAAGTCCTTGGTCATGCAGCCACTGAAACAGTTGCTGATAAACCTGCTTACGCACAGATTGCTCTGAAAGTACCAGATCATGTAAACCGTTCTGGATACTTTGAACCGTGACATCGCCTTTAATTTTTTTGGCATATTTTTGAATGTCTTTAATGCCTAGAATTACATCGCTGCTCTGTGCGGCTTTGCCCCATTTTTTAGGGTATAAGGTCTGATGCGAATGCATGATGAGTACCGGAACATCGAGCTGAACACCGCGATGAATTTCCTTCTGTGCCTCATGAATGGCACGAATAAAACTGATTCGAACCATCGGGTAGCGGGTCTTTTTCCAGTCCAGACTGAAGTCCCATTCGCCTTTTAAATCCTTATGCAGGCTGGTGGCATACCACTTGTTCAGCTCGCTTGGAAATTTAAGATTGGGAAAAATTTTGGCCAGTCTGCTCAGTTGCGGAATGCCAAGCGCACGTTTAATCGGATTCATATTGAAGTCATAAAATGGACTATTGACCCAAAGTGCTTTGATTAAAGGGTGCTGCGGATGATGTGCCGCATACAAGGTCGTGGTCAGGCCGCCGGTAGAATGACCACAGAGCAGGGCAGCATCGTGACCTTCGGCTGCTATAATGTCGAGTGCCTGGGTAATTTCTGCATCATATTCAGCCAAGTCATAGACGTTATAATATTTTTGATGCGGCAGAATCGAACGTCCGTATTTTCTTAAATCCAGCGCATAAAAATCAAAACCATGCTGATTAAAGCGCTCTGCCATTTCGGTCTGAAAAAAATAATCGATAAAGCCGTGAATATATAAAACTGCTTTTTTTGTGGGTTGGGCTGCTTTTTTACGGATCAGGGTTGCTACGACTTTGCCCTCATAATCATCGGGAAAGTTTAAGATCGCTTGTTCATAGCCTGTCCCCAGAATATCGAGCTGATAAAGCGGTTGCAGTTCACTCATTTTTATACTCGTTCATCTTATTAAATTTATGCTTTATCCTTGATGAGCTGAGGTTTTTTGTCAAACAGATCTTGCTGCCGATTTAAATTAAAAATACGAATAGGGATTAATTTTAGAAACCGTCCAAAACCTAGGCTGAAAATGAGTGTTATCAGATTATAAAATCCTGCTACAAGTATTATAAATTTGCTAAATGACCTAACAGCTTAAAATCAGGCTAAGCTATATAAAATAAACAAAGTGATGTGACTATTTTGGCAGAACTGCCGAAGATTGATTAGATGAGTTAAATAATGCCCAGAGAAAATTTGAACAGTAAACGCCCTTTATATATTCCTTATGCTGGAAATACTCTGCTAGAACTCCCACTACTCAATAAAGGCTCTGCATTTTCTGAAGAAGAGCGTAGAAGCTTTAACTTGCATGGCTTGATTCCTCATGTCACCGAGACGATTGAAGAACAAAGTCAGCGTTCTTATCAGCAGTATTGTGCTTTTAGCAGTGATATTAACAAGCATATTTATTTGCGGAATATTCAGGATACCAATGAGACCCTGTTTTACCATCTGATTGAAAATCACCTCAGTGAGATGATGCCGATTATCTATACCCCGACTGTGGGTGAGGCATGTCAGCGCTTTTCTGATATTTATCGCCGTCATCGTGGGATCTTTATTTCCTATCCTGACCGTGATCAGATCGACCAGATTATTCACAATATCAATAAAAAGAACGTGAAAGTGATTGTGATTACAGATGGTGAGCGCATTTTGGGTCTTGGAGATCAAGGCATCGGTGGTATGGGGATTCCCATTGGAAAACTGGCACTCTACACCGCATGTGGCGGGATCAGTCCGGCCTATACCTTACCGATTACTCTTGATGTCGGTACCAATAATCAGCAGTTGTTAAATGACCCGATTTATATGGGCTGGCGTGAACCACGAATCAGCGGCGATGAATACTATGCTTTTGTCGAGACGGTGATTCGGGCGATTCAACAGCGCTGGCCAGATGCCTTAATTCAGTTTGAAGACTTTGCACAGAAAAATGCCATGCCTTTGCTGGAAAAATATCGTGATCGAATCTGTTGTTTTAATGATGATATTCAGGGCACCGCAGCAGTGTCTGTCGGCAGCCTGATTGCTGCTTCGCGTGCAGCAGGTAAACAGCTCAAAGATCAGGTGGTTACTTTCCTGGGTGCTGGTTCAGCTGGTTGCGGGATTGCAGAACAGATCATTAAGCAAATGGTTGCTGAGGGTTTAAGTGATGCTGAAGCGCGTGCACGCGTGTTTATGGTCGACCGCTTTGGTCTGATCACAGAAAATCAGCCGAATTTACTGGACTTCCAGCGCAAACTGGCACAGCCTCTTGAAAATGTAGAAAGCTGGGCAGATGCTGAGAGCATGATTTCTCTGCTAGATGTAGTTAAGCGTGCCAAACCGACGGTACTGATAGGCGTATCTGGACAGCCAGGTCTATTCACTCAGGAAGTGATTGAAGCCATGGCTGAAAACAGTGTGCAACCGATTATTTTCCCTTTATCCAATCCGACTTCCCGCGTAGAAGCTGTTCCGGCAGATATCTTGCAATGGACCAAGGGCAAAGCGTTGATTGCGACGGGTAGCCCATTTGCACCAGTGAATTATCAGGGGCAGATTCATCATATTTCACAATGCAATAACTCTTATATCTTTCCGGGCATTGGTTTGGGTGTAGTTGCTTCAGGTGCAAAACGTGTCACGGATAATATGCTGATGGCCTCGAGTAATGCCTTGGCGGACTGTTCTCCGAAACTGAAAGATCCTCAGGCAGATTTATTGCCAAATCTGGATTGTTTACAGTCGATTTCGAAGCAGATTGCCTTAAAAGTGGCGCTTGCTGCGATTGAAGATGGGGTAGCACCGAAAGTCAGTGTAGAAGAATTGCAGTTGGCTATTGAACGTAATTTCTGGACACCGCAATACCGTAACTATCAGCGAATTACCTTTTAATTATATTGGAAATGGACTCTGTATTGTGGCTAGTGGTTTGCTAGCTTGAGTTTATCTGATGCGTTGGTGAAATATAAAAAGCCCTGATCTTTTGATGAGGGCTTTTTATATTGTCGTAGGGGTGGCATGGTCACATCTTGGTTATAAAATCAGAAAGTACTTTAAGAATTTGTTATTGAGTGAAACAAAAATGAAAGGATCATTTAAAAAAATAACATCAACATAAAAAGCCCCGATCTTTCGATCAGGGCTTTTTTAGAATCTGGAGCGGGAAAGGAGACTCGAACTCCCGACCCCAACCTTGGCAAGGTCACCGAGATTTATTTCATTAAATTACATTAATTGTAAGTAACTGATTTAATTTGAATGATTTAAATTTTTATAGGGTAAATCTTTCATCAATTTAGATCATTTAATGTTATTTTGGTCACTTAATTTTGGATATTTTACTTTGTAAAAGTCACCTATTTTTTTATACTGATTTTCATGAGAAACAATAACAATATATGGTTTAATATAATGAGTATTAATCAGTATGAAAATATTTTATATTCAATTCAGTAAATGAATATTATGCTCAATCCTATTTTGGATCATCTGGAGAGTCTCTGTTTGAATTTGTCCAGGTAATAGGTCATGAGCGATATTACTGAATCGGATTGCAACCTTACAAATCGAGCCAATAATTTCATCGACCTCTTGGGCAGAAAGTTCCGCTTCCTGAGTACCAAGTTTTACAAGAGCTTGTCGAGGAATATCCAGTGCCTCACCCATGATATCCATTTGATGATATCCACCTGGCCCTTCAAAGAAAGTAACATCATAGGCAGGGGAGAGTTTCCATTGCCCATTTTGGGACATCAGAAATGAAAAGTTTTTGCAATGATCATCTCGATTATTGAAGACTACATTGAAAACAGCTCGCTTGAATGCAATTGCTTTTTCGCGAACATCATTGGTGCAAAAGTGTGTAGCGCGAAGAAAATTACTGTAGTCTAAACTCCCTGGTGATTTAAAATCAGCTCCGGTGACGGCCGCTAAACTTTGCATAGGGATACGCATGCCATCGTGGCGGTCAAATCTCTTTGATGCAAATGCGGTTAATCCATTCGGAAGAGTAAAATATTGAGTGTCAGGGGTATCAATATGACAATAACGCAAGCATTCTGCATAAACAGCTTCAATTGCACAAACTTCAGGATGCTCTTGCTGAGCGGGAAATTTGATCAGCCAAGCTTCATGTTGATGTGAGCTAACTGTTGAGAATTCGTTGGTGACAGGATCACGATAGATGAGTGCTTTTGGTCTTGTACCTTATTCAGAATATCATTTCCACCACTTGCGTAACGTTGGTCTAGAAATGCCACATCTCCGACAAACTAGGCCAGCATTATTGGTCTCTTCAAATAATTTAACCCATACGAGTCTTTGTTGAATTTCTCTGTTCATAGACACCCATTATATTGAAATGATATCTATGAATCACACACTTTATATAATTATGGATAGTCTCATCTGTCTGTAAATGATTATTTACCTGATTTTAAAAATAATAAAGGTTTTAGGTTTTCTATCCACCAATTCAAGCAAGCCTACCTGTAGTTACAAAAATCAATCCTACGGATCGCTTTTTGGTATGCAACAGGGCTTGTCAGGGGCGACCCCTGAACCCCAAACATCACTTATCAAATTGCGATTAAAAAGGTTAAGTTACTTCGGATTTTTAAATCTTATTTATATTAAAATTTCAGTCTTGAAATATAAGAATTCATTGATTTTCAAGGGCATGTGTGTATAATTTTATATTCATGGATTAAGTAAAAAATCAATAAATTTTAGGATGTTAAATTGAGTCATTTGATTGTTGGAAATTTAAATTTAGAGACAAAAATTTTATTATTATTAATGATAAAAATTTTACAAAAAATTGATGATAATGAGTATTTGATTCACGGAAATTTTAATAATGTAAGCTTGAAAAATAAGATTTTTGAGTTTAAAAATGAATACCTTAAAATAGATAAATCGGAAATGGTATTGGCAGTTGTTGGTACCATGAAAGCAGGAAAATCTACAACGATCAATGCAATTGTAGGTTCTGAGATATTACCGAATCGTAATGCACCGATGACTGCAATTCCGACATTAATCCGTCATACACCAACTCAAAAAATCCCGCGATTATTATTTTCTGAAAAAGCTGGATTACCACTCAATAAATTAATTAGTGAATTAAAAAAAGCTATTTTAAATAAAAAAAATGCTCATGTACTTGATGATTTAAAGTCAGATAAAGACTTATATGTGACCGTTGAAAAAATTCAGCAAGGGCTGAAAATTCAAACTGAGGCTTTAGGAGAGAAAGAGATTTTTTCTTTCTTGGTTTATTTGAATGATCTTGTCCGTATTTCACCTATATTTGGTTTAACATTCCCATTTGATCAATATCAAGATATTGATCAACTTCCTGTAATCGAAATTGAATTTTCTCGTCTTCAAGATGCAGGAAATACAGAAGGGAAGCTTATTCTTCTAGATACCCCAGGACCAAATGAAGCCGGTCAAGCACATTTACGTCCAATGTTGCAAGAACAGTTGAAAAGAGCATCTGCTGTTTTAGCTGTGATGGATTATACGCAGCTCAAGTCAGAAGCTGATGAACAAGTCCGTGATGACTTAAAGAGCATTGCTGGAACTGTGAAAGATAGGATGTATGCTTTGGTCAATAAGTTTGACAACTGTGACCGTAATGGAATGCAAGCAGATGAAGTCAAAACCTTTGTTGAGGGTTTAACAGACGGTTTAATTAAAGAGGATAGAGTTTATCCAATTGCTGCGAAGTTAGGGTATCTTGCAAATCGTGCACGGCATGAACGAGACAAGAATGGCTTATTGCCTGAAATAACGGATGATACAGCTTGGGTTGAGGATTTCTATCAAGAGGCAGGATTACGCAGAGAGGCATCAAGAACACCAGAGCATATAGCAGAAAGCATTGATGACTTGTGGGGAGTTTCTAATTTAAGTAAGCCGTTAAAAGATATTATTGAGAGTTCATATGACAATGCTGCATTTTTAGCTTTAGAAGCAGCAGTCGATAAGCTAGATCCAAACAATAATGAACTAAAATCTATTTTTGAATTTCTAGAACTAATCTCAAAAATTTCAGTAAATACTGACTTACAGGTAGTATTTAATTCCCTAGATAGTTTGACTAAAGAAATTAATAAAGAAATGAGTTGTTCTAAAAAAATATCACGGCTATATGGTGAAGAGAAAAAAAGTAAGAAAAATAAAATTAATAAAATCATGAGTGATATTAGACAACTGCATGATCAAGTTTTTTCTAAATTAGATTCAATTATATTATTTGCAGAGCAGTATCCATTAGATATTTATATAGATAAAAGAAGCTTAGATATATATATAAGTGATTCTGAGAAAATTATAAAAAAAGTCAGCAGCATATTGGTTAACGATACACATTCTTATGATGGTGTTAGGCAAAAAATGGTGGCCGAGCTAAAAGATATGCATCAAAATTTAAAATGGATACACGAACATAATTCTAAAAATATTCTTTCTATGAATATTGAATCTCAACTGATTGAGGACTTTTCATATTGGCAAGTATCCTTTAAAAAATTGCAACAGCAAGTACGATTATATAGTTCTGAGTAACTTCAGAATCTTGTTTATACTTTAAATAAATCAGCAGGATAAATTAAATGTCTTTAGATATAAAAACGTTAAGAGATGAAGCTCAGGCATTATTACAAGTTGAACATGCATTTTTGAATAAAATGCTAGATCAGCAACTTTTATCAGAGTCTGATGGTAAAAAGCACAATCAATATGATAAAGCGACTATAGATAAGGACTCTGTTCAAATGGAAATTGCTGTCCTACGTGGTGAAGAATTTAAACTTTCAAACTTAGAAATGGTATTGGCGGTTGTTGGTACTATGAAAGCAGGGAAGTCCACAACGATTAATGCAATTGTAGGTTCTGAGATATTACCGAATCGTAATGCCCCAATGACTGCAATTCCAACATTAATTCGTCATACGCCAACTCAAAAAATCCCACGATTATTATTTTCTGAAAAAGCGGGCTTACCACTCAATAAATTAATTAATGAACTAAAAAAAGCGATTTCGAATAAAAAGAATGCTCCTATTCTTGAGGATTTAAAGTCAGATAAAGACTTATATGTGACCGTTGAAAAGATTCAACAAGGTTTGAAAATACAAACAGAGGCTTTGGGTGAGAAAGAAATTTTCTCTTTCTTGGTTTGTTTAAATGACCTTGTCCGTATTGCACCTAAATTTGATTTAACATTCCCATTTGATGAATATCAAAATATTGATCAGTTACCAGTAATTGAAATTGAGTTTTCTCATCTTCAAGGTGCGGGAGATACAGAAGGAAAGCTAATTCTTCTAGATACACCAGGACCCAATGAAGCAGGTCAGGCACACTTACGCCCGATGTTACAAGAACAATTAAAAAGAGCCTCTGCTGTCCTTGCGGTGATGGATTATACGCAACTCAAATCTGAGGCCGATGCTCAAGTTCGTGAAGATTTACAGAGTATTGCAGGAACTGTTAAAGATAGGATTTATGCTTTGGTCAACAAATTTGATAATTGTGACCGAAATGGTATGCAAGCAGATGAGGTTAAAACCTTTGTTGATGGTTTGACAGAAGGTTTGATTAAAGAAGATCGTGTTTATCCAATCGCGGCTAAATGGGGTTATCTTGCAAATCGTGCACGACATGAAAGAGATCAGGACGGTTTATTACCTGAAATAACCGATGAAACAGCTTGGGTTAATGATTTCTATCAAGAAGCGGGATTACGTAGAGAGTCATTAAGAACGCCAGAGCGTATTGCAGACAGTATTGATGACTTGTGGGCAGATTCTAAGTTAAGTCAGCCATTGAAAGATATCATTGCAAGTTCATATGATAATGCAGCAATTTTAGCTTTAGAGGCTGCAGTTGATAAGTTAGAGGAGTGCTCTGATAAAATTCATACTGTTTTGGGGGTAAAAGAGCAGTCAATGCAAAAGTCAGCAGCAGAATTGAAAGCATTGATTTCTAATTTAACGGAAAATATCAAAAATATTGATAAAACAGAAGTCGTAGCAGAAAGTTCAATTCGTCAACATCAAAAAAACTTTTCACAAAAAATTCTGAATATTATTAAAGAACAATTTAAGCAGGTTGAACAAGAACTAGAGCAAAAACTGTTTGCAGCTAATGAGAAATCAAAGAAAGCACAAGAAAAAAATACTTTAGTTTCATCTAGTGCAAGTCTATCAAGATTATCCAAATTGCTTGGTGTAGTACGTAAGACTTATTCAGATCTGCAATATGATCCGAAAAATCCTAAGATCAATTTTGGAGATGATAAGCAGGGGGCATTAGAGTTTTTAGAAAGTATTCAAAATGTATTACAGACGTCACATAACCTGACTAACCAGAATATTGAACAGGAGCTCGATAAGCTATTGGTTGTTTTTGAGGATGAATTTAAAAACAATATTCTTCAAAATGCACAAAAAAATATGTTGCAAATTAACAAAACATTAAGTCAAAGTGGCTTTGATGATATTCAAATTAAGTTGCCAAGCCGTAAGAATTTAGATTTAAAACTTACAAGTGCTCGATTAATGCAAGATGCTTTATTGGAAGAGCAGTATGAGGAAAAAAGAACAAGAGTTGTAGATAGTAAATGGGGGCGATTTAAAAATTGGTTAAATAGTGATTGGGGGCAAGAAGAATATACAGTTAAAGTGCAAGAATATAAAGTAGATATGAATAAAATTAAAACACAGGTGAGAAAAGATTTAGAGGATAGTCAAAAGCTTTTAAATCAATCTATTCAAAAAAATATTGAGTTGCCTCTAATTCAAACTACCGAGCAATTTTTTATTGAATTTAAACGTAAAATTTCAGGTCTTAAAAAAGACATTGAGAATAGTTTAAATGATAAAGAAAATTCTCATCAAAATGATCAATTGTTGCTAGAAATTATACAATTTATGCTTCAAGAAAATTTAAATTTTAATCAGAGAATTACAGTTTTGAAGTCTGCATTAAATAAAGAAATCAAGTCAGCAGCTTAATATAGAAATAATGAATAAGACATTATGTCTTATTCATTCTAAGGAAATAAAAATGCAATCTGAATTATCAGAAATAATGCCATGTATCGCAGACAAATTTGTTATTGAAATTGCAAATAGCATACATGTATCACAAGATCATATTAGAGTGCAGTCTACTAGGTTGAATAAGATGTCTCGTTTAGTAGATTCATTCACTGGAGCATCTGCAATACGGCAAAATCAAGTCAATGAAAATTTAGCACAAGGCCTAGAAGGAGCTTTTGAATGGCTCAATACCTTAATGAGTGAGTTAAATGTGGGATTTTCAGCACTTAAAATACTCAATCAGAAAATGACGGAAGTGCAAAATTCAGTGACTGATTTGGCAAAATTTAGTTTGCACACACAGGAGTTATTAGAGCAATTAAATGAAAAGGTTAATCATCATATATTCGATCTTGATCAACGTTTATCTCTAGTTGAAGCGGAATCTAGGGCGCATAGACAAATCAATTTATTATTTAAGCAATGGCAAGCAAATCATTTTCAAATATTATCCCCATTACAGAAATTATACACTGTATTAGAACGCTTATATTGGGGAGATTTTGGTGAGTACTATAGAAACTATCATAGCCACCCTAAAGCAATAAAAGCAGTAGAAGATATTAAACAAACTATTTATTTTGAAGCAATAAAATGCTTGCAAAGTGATATGCAGATAGAAGTAGATGAATATTTACATCCTTCACAATGGCTTAAAAGAACAACATCATTAAGCGTATCAATTAAAGAAAGTTATGCATTTATGGGTGACTGGACTAAAGATGAACAGATGCCAATTAGCTATTATGCTTCCCAACAACCAGAGCAGTTATCTATCTATGTGCCACGTATTTTAACTGCTGAAAAATTATCTCAATATGCGTTAAATGAAATGTTTGGAATCAGAAAATGACAAAAATATTGAAAACAGGGCTTGTACTTTCAGGGGGCGGTGCAAAAGGTGCGTACCATGTTGGGGTTGTTAAGGCTTTAGCCGAATATAGAATAGAAGTAGATATTATTTCTGGTGCAAGCATAGGGGCACTTAATGGTGCTTTATTGGCAACAAGTTCTTCAATGCAAGAAGGTTATGAACGATTAAATGAAATTTGGCAGTCATTAATTCAGCAATCGCCAATTAAGCCACAAGTGAAAAATCTCCCCATACCATACTATTTGATACTTTTAGCAAGCTTTGGATTGCGATTGAATGCTGTGCCCTTGATGGTTGTTCAAAAGTTACTTGCTCATTATCGCATTGGTCCTGATATTTTTAAGCAAGATCCTAGTTTCTTAGATAATTCACCACTGACAACTTTAATTAATAAGTATTTAGATTGGCAATCTTTACAGCGAGGCAAACAGTTATACGTATCAGTATATAAAAGTAATGGTGGTATGTCCGATTTAATTGAATGTTTAGCCGCGATGCTTTCTTTGAAGGATACAGCACCATCTGATTTTTTGTGCTTACAACAACTGCAAGAGTATGAATGGAAAAATGCATTAATGGCATCTGCTGCTTTACCAATGTTGTATGAGAGTCAAAAAATAGGAGGAGAAACGTATACTGATGGTGGACAGGGAGGATGGAAAACGGTTCAAGGCAATACGCCTATTACACCATTAATTAATGCTGGATGTAATTTGGTACTTGTAAGTCACTTATCGGATGGTTCTTTTTGGAACAGGACGGTTTTTAATGAAACTACAGTAATAGAATTACGTCCTAGAAAATTAGTTGAAAGGGAGGGTATTCGAGACTTGTTGGCATTTAATGCACATAGCATTAACGATTGGATTGAACAAGGTTATACGGATACGGTCGCTTCTATTTCACGAATTAAAGATGCATTAAATAACCGTAATGAATTGAAAAAAAATATGTTTGAGCAAAAAAATGAAGAACAAAAGATGTTGGATAGTTCAAATAAGATGCAGGAAATGATGGATAAAATCAGAATGAAGTTGTAATAAAAAATAACCATAGGAAATGAGGTTTTACAGATGTTTCCATGTGCTAGTGTTTTTAGAATTTAGCTATATAAGTGTTTGATTTAATTGATTGTTTGTGGTTTCTAGTGGGGTAAAATTTTTAGCAATTTAGATCATTTAAGGGTATTTTGGTCACTTCATATTGGAAATTTTAGTCTATAAAAGTCACCTGTATTTTGGTGCTAATTTTCATGAGAAACAACAACATTATATAATTTAATATAATGATTCTTGATCCTCATGAAAATTTTTTATATTCAATTCAATAAATGAATATTATGCTCAATCCTATTTTGGATCATCTGGAGAGTCTCTGTTTGAATTTGTCCAGGTAATAGGTCATGAGCGATATTACTGAATCGGATTGCAACCTTACAAATCGAGCCAATAATTTCATCGACCTCTTGGGCAGAAAGTTCCGCTTCCTGAGTACCAAGTTTTACAAGAGCTTGTCGAGGAATATCCAGTGCCTCACCCATGATATCCATTTGATGATATCCACCTGGCCCTTCAAAGAAAGTAACATCATAGGCAGGGGAGAGTTTCCATTGCCCATTTTGGGACATCAGAAATGAAAAGTTTTTGCAATGATCATCTCGATTATTGAAGACTACATTGAAAACAGCTCGCTTGAATGCAATTGCTTTTTCGCGAACATCATTGGTGCAAAAGTGTGTAGCGCGAAGAAAATTACTGTAGTCTAAACTCCCTGGTGATTTAAAATCAGCTCCGGTGACGGCCGCTAAACTTTGCATAGGGATACGCATGCCATCGTGGCGGTCAAATCTCCTTGATGCAAATGCGGTTAATCCATTCGGAAGAGTAAAATATTGAGTGTCAGGGGTATCAATATGACAATAACGCAAGCATTCTGCATAAACAGCTTCAATTGCACAAACTTCAGGATGCTCTTGCTGAGCGGGAAATTTGATCAGCCAAGCTTCATGTTGATGTGAGCTAACTGTTGAGAATTCGTTGGTGACAGGATCACGATAGACGAGTGCTTTTGGCCTTGCACCTTGTGGCGATCCACCCATAATTAATAAATGCTGTAAAAATTCTGCACCTTCTCCTTTGAGAAATTCCTGGACTTCTTGAGCGAGTTTAATCAGTGGAATATTTTCAGTTAATGCTAACTCAGGTGCTGAAGATTCAAAGGATAATGCCCCCATCGCATGTGTATTAATATACGTGAGTCGTTCTAATGGCCCAATCCGTGCTGGATTGAATCCATCTTTTTAAATAAGCGATCCATAAGAAGCATGCCCCAACCATCGGGTAGGGCATCATATATAGGACCTGGCAATCCCATTTGATGTGCAGGAAAGTTCTTTCTTAATGGTCACGTTTTAACGGAAGTAGGTAAGAGGAAAGTTCTAAACCTTTACTGATCGCTTCTGCACTGTATTCAAAGGCGATTAATGGTCGACCTGTGATTGCGGTTGAGGAGACCAGTGTACCCCAAAGCCAATATTCACCCCATCCATTGTAGTAAACATTAAGTTTTTTGAGCATGGATTTATTTCCTTTTGATACGTTGGCGAGCCGTATTGCTCTCATAGCGGAGAATGTCATCTACACTGTTTAAATCTGGTTTGAAGAGTTCCTCTAATTCTTTTAATCTGCCCAATACCATGGCAACGCATACTAAATTTTCAAATGAAACATTTCGACCAGCTTCCAGATTAGATACTGTATTCACGCTAACACCAGCACGTGTAGCGACGTCTGACTGAGTCATTTCCAGATAAAGTCGTTCTTTGCGAAGCCTCTCATATAATAATCCAACAACTTCTTCAGGTTTTCTGAATCTTAAATCCATAATATTGGGTCTTATGTTTGGATATGGCTATTAAGCCACAAAATAATGGAATTATAAAATGTGTCGGTTGATCGGTGAAAAGGTGCTTTATTGGGTGATTAGATCCTATTAGATTAAAGAAGTCTAATTAGACATTTACAATCTAATAGCGTCTAACAACTTGCTTTAAGCTCAATCAGTTTCGCGTGGTGTCGCGAGGAACTGGGATTTGCTATCAGGTCAATCTGGAATATCTGGCACAAGTGGTCTGGAGCAACGAGGTTGATGGGCAGGGCTTTGCCTTTTCTGATACCTTATTCGGTACCGATTCACAATTTATTCATCATATTCTGAAAATATTTCTTCAATTTCATCCCACTGCGGCAATTTATGCTTTTTTTTATTCACTTCGAATTGTAAACCAACACCATCAAGCACACGTTCAAATATGTCAAATGAACCTGTAAAATGGCCATTTTCCATCTCTGAAATTGTTGTTTTATTGACTTGAGTTTTTTCTGCAAGGCTTTTCTGTGTATAGCCTAACCCTTTTCTTGCCAAACGTATTTCTTTACCTATTTCACCTCGTGTAGCCATTTTTTCTCCCGAAATTTGTTAGCTATATAGCAAACTTTTAACTAATTATGGTTAATGTTCGCTATATAGCAAACTTTTATAATGATTCTTGAATAGCTAAATTGAACTTATAAGATTCAATTTAGCCTCGAATTAGGTTAATAGAATCCATATATGTATGACAGTTCTCAATAATGAGGCAGTTGTATACCTCTTGAGAAGAGGAACTTCTTATACCTTGAATTTGAATTATTAGACAAAATTATGACTTTTAATTTTCTGTGTAATGAAGCTTTGTATTTCTTAATATTTACCCTGAAGCCGAAGTCCTTCGACTACGTTTAATACAGTAGCTAATCCATGAGTAGTCTGAATCTGTTTTATCGGAATGCCTTTGGTTAGCTTATTTGGTGACTTCATAAAATGCTGCATCCATTTAGCCTCTCCACCTGTTAGAGCATCTAGTGATATCGCAATACGAATTAAAATAATTGCGAGTTCTCCCTGACTTGAATCGGGATCTAACTCAAGCGAATTTAAAGTTTCCACTGAATCTAAATTGATAACGATAGCAAGCTGGTCCTGTGTCAAACCAAGTTGTTTTGCAGATGATAAAACAGCTTTAGTTAATACCTTTTTTTGTTTTGCAATTTTTTCTGATGTTTTATGCATGACTGATCTCAGTTTCAGACGTTGCTGATACCTAGAGTTTATACTATTTGATTATCGTTTCTCAGAGTTCAAATTTTTATTACAAACAGCTTAAAGACGAGAAACGATCATTAGATACATCAGTAGTTTGAATACCCCAAGTGCTTTTGCATCTTTATACTTGAAAGAGAACTTGATTCGCTCTTCATCCTCATTCAGGCTGAAATTTTCTATCCGTAATGCTAAATCCTGTAATGTGTTTTTGAGCTGTTCCTTACTCCGTTGGGAAAGCTCAAGATGAAGATATTTTTTAGGAAATAAACTGCTGATAAAAGACATAAACTTTTTCAGTTGGCGTTTTTCATTCAGTTCAAAAATGAACTGGGCTGAATTGGGCTGAACTTTTTCAAGATAAATTGAATAGATCGTATTGAGCTGTTTTTCATATTGATGATGTACTGTTGTGAAGCGTTCCTGAACCTTATGAATGATCTGTTTTTCTTCCTGATTGGTGGGCAACATGGTGACCAGTGCATCAGGAGATTTTCTTAAAAAGTCTGTAGTAAATAGGCGGGAAGATTTTTTTTGGTTTACACAGGAGGTTTTCAAATGCTGGGCTCTAGCACGTAATTTTTGCGCGATTTGCAAAGGAATAGTTTCAGGTAACATAAGGTCTTGTTCTTTTTCAACTACAAGAATGTGATGCAATAGTTCAAAATTCATTTCGGAATCATGTGCTCCCAGTACGAGTGGATCAGTGGAACGCTGGTGCCCTGGTTGATATTGATGATCATGTTGCTTGTAACGGTCTTTAGTGAGTTGATCAAATAAGAACGACCTGATTGCACGTTGTTGAACAGGGTATTTAACAGCAGCATCATGTTTTAGAATATTAAAATAGGCTTCTTTAGGAAGCGGGCTTTGTATTTGATTGAGCTGATAACTGATTGCCAGATGCATTAAATGCAGATAGCTAGAACAGGTTGTTTCAGGTGTCAGATGCCCGGCAAAATGAGAAAGGGCGTACCAGATCTGTTGAGTATTTCTGTTTCGTTGCAAGGCATAACGGATGCGGAGTTGCTCATTTGGCGTATAGTCTGTAAATGCATCAGCAAGCGGTGAGTGTTTTAAAATCAGATAAAGATGATTAAATGCTGAATGACGCAGGCTGTGATAAGTAAAATTGTGCTCACCGAAAAATGACTGGATCAATTGTTTCAATAGGGAATTCACTTCATTTTCATGAGTTTCTTCTAAGGACTGTTTTAAAAACAGCGGTTGTGTAACTGATTTTCCCTGTTCTTTTAGCAGACGTTTTCTATTCTGACTATATGTTTTAAATGTATGTAATTCGTCGGCTTTAAGTAGATGATGCAGGGGAATCTTGCGGTAAGCTGAGTAGCTTTTTTGATTTTTATTGCGATTGTTGCGAATGGTGAGTATCACAGCATCTTCACTAATAAATAGATCACGTACGAAGATATTCAATGTTTCATTGATCCGTAGTCCGACTCTGAACCCCAGAATAAAAATCAGTTTAAATATATTTTTATCCTGAATCGAAATATCTTGAGTATTTTCGAGCTGCTCTAGCATGTGGTAAAAAATATGGGGCGAGATCAATGCGGTTCTGCAGATTTTTACTTGGATTAAACTATCCAGATCCACAGTGGGCGCGTTAAAAAATAATGTCTGTTTGTGATGAAACTCCTGTAGACGTTTTTGTAAAGTCTCTCTAGTTGTTTCTTTCTTTAATAAAAGCATTTCTCCATACATATCTTCAAAATCGGCATTTGAAAATGATGAAATGTCTTTGTCTTGCGTTGCCATCAGCCAATCGATGGCAAACTGTGAAAACATGGTATTTAGAGAGCTTTGCTTAATTGACTGAAAATCTGCACGTATAAGCTTGCGCTCAAATCGTTTCTGTTGTTGGATAATTTGATTTAAGCAGTTTAATTGAGTCTCTGTTAATTTTGAACGTAGGATGGTCCACAGCAACAAACGCTCTAAGGCAGGAGACAGTTCTCTGGAATATAACCCTATGAGTTGATCTTTATAGTTTTTTGCACGAATGGCTTGACGTATTTCTACAAGAGTTTCTGCTATATCTGATGCGATATTGACTCTAGAGTGGTTCTGATGGTTTTCACAAGTATTCTCAACTTTAATGTTATTGGTGTGCTTTTGTTCAAACTGAACAAAATAAGCTTCTAATTGTTTTTCGAGAGGACTGGAACTGTAAATTTCATTTTTTAGGATACAAATGGACATTTGATCCAGTCCGCTGTTTTTCAGGAACTGTGTATAGTAAAAACCGTATTTTAACAGGTCTTTACAACGTACCTTTTCCTCAGGGAAGCATTCAATAATACAAGCGTTAATCAGATGTTCTGCATCTTCAATATCCGAAAATAAATCAAACTTTTGATGTTTAAGTCTGTAGATCCAGCATTTCACAATGTCGTGTAGCACAAACGTTTTTGTATAGCTGACTGAAAAATCAGGGTCAATTATACGCTGATTACCGAAATTCCGGTTCGGGATTTCGAGTGTTACCATATGATTTAGGTTTAAAAAACTTTGAAATTTCTTTGTTTTTAAAATGATTTTTAAAAAAAATTGCAATTCGGCATGGTTATAAATGCCATTAAATAATATTGAACTGATCAAACAAAAGCCAAGAGATTGAGTGGGACTGAAGTCATTATGTTTTGTCAAGTAAGCAATCATATTTTTGGCAAATTGAGTAACTTTTTTACCATGTTTTAAGGTTTCAATATTTTGTAGTGGCAGAGATCTTTCGTACCTTACGGGAGCGGCAGGCACTGGATAGTAGTGATTCGATGAAAGATTAAAGCGCTTGATATATTTAGCAAATTCTATACGTGCCATCTGATAGCTACGGATGTTTGACTTACAGTGTTCTAAAAGCTGATTATCAACTTGACGACAAATTTCCGAATAGTTCTCAGGCGTCAGCTCTATACATTTCTCACTAAACAAGTTCAGAAGAAATGCTTTGTTTTTTCTATGCTTTTTTATTCTTTTGAGGGAGTGTGGGTGTTTACTCATTCAATCAGGAACCCGTTAAATGTAGACATACTTTTAAGTTCTAATATTTCGACAAGCTTGTCTTGTGCTACTCGAATATGATCGTAATCAGTTGCCTGAAAACCCGAATAACGATCAAACAGTCCCTGCATTGCTTCGTCATGACCAAAGATGTCTTTAACTATATCTTCATTGCAGTATTGTGCAAAAAAATAACGAGAAAAGTGGCGGGTCCAATTGCGCTGAAGGGCTATTTCTGTACAGAATTTTTGAATATCAGAAAGTTCTAAATTTCGGATATCTCCTTGTGGATCGTAAAATAATAGAAAGGGGCGTTCACCCTCGAAGACCTCATGGATTGTTTGTACTTGTTCATTGGACAGATAGGCTTTTGTGAGGTAGAGAAAGTGTTTTAAATATTTTAGGTAATGCTGTATTTCATCACGAAGATAATCGTTAAACGGTAGATATCGTCCAATGGTGCCCGAATAACGCTGCTCTTTATCTGCAACAGCCATCAATTGATTGTCGAGGTCAATATAATCTAGATTTGGCGGGAAGGACTCACTTGGTCGTGCTGAAGTTATCAGCATGCAAATATGCCAAAGCCAGATTGAATAATACTTCAGTGTTTTGAAAGGATTTGGATTACCTCGAACTTGTTCATCAAGCTGTTTAAATAAAGATTTAACCAGTGGCAGATCTGGTGTTTGCTGACTACCGAAAGTAATAGGAGATTTAAATTCTTCGATATAACTGCTGTTGAGCTGCGGGCAAACTAGATAAAGTGTTTGGCTATAAATATCGAGAATATCTATGATCTGTGTTGAAGAGTAATGGCATGGAATATAGTGCTGAACGCTTACGCCGCTAAGTAACTTACTTTCCAATTCATAACCTAGCTCATTCAATGTAATGTCACTGAGTAAACGTGGGAGATTTTGTTGAGTTAGCTGGAAAGTCAGCTCTTTATTGATGCTACGTAAATGCTCTTGTACCTTTGAATCAATTTTTGCATGATCCCACTTTTTTAGTTGAAAAATATTTTTAAAGTAAACTTGAGGCAAGGGAATTGTAAAAGAGTTTATGGTATTCAGCATATGTTCTTTCAAAACAAAATCTTTGAATTTAGAGATTTCAAAGCTTTGTTTGAAGAAACACGAGTCAGGCTTCAGTAAAACCTTTTTATTTTTTGCAGTGATTCGTGAGTTTTTTTGGAAAACTGGCAGATCTTTATAATAAGTAAGGCTGAGTACTGAAAATAGAAGTAAAGCATGAATGGGAGAACTTTCTGCTTCTTCAAATAAAACTTGCATAACGTGCCGTGCAGTAGGTAAATCGAAAACCCGAGGATTTGGCTTGTTCATTAGCTCATTCTTGTTTTGATGCAGAATTTTACTTTTCAGATTTACGATTTGAGCAGTGACAGAATGTTGCTCTAATCCATTAAATTCAAAGTTATGATCTTCAACTGTTTCAATGATTTTATCTTCGCGTGATTGTTTAGCTGTACCCTGTTCAAACTTGGTCTGATACGTTTGCTCATCATCAAGAGTAGTTCTTGATGTCTTGTAAATATCTGTTTGGGGAGATTCTTGTTGGATGCCTGGATTACTTTGACGGTGTCTTTTTTGACGTTCTGATTGAGTATAGGTATACGTATAAATAACGCGGATTTCTGCCAATTGGCCTATTTCGGTTTTCTTTAAACTCTCTTTGGATTTGTCAAATAATTTTCTATTCTCAGTTTCAGCTTCTTTTAGAAATTCAACAAGATCGTCTAATTCGATCGGAAGAGACGGTAAAAAATTGTAAAGCCAATGGTATTCCTGCTTTGTACTGGCTAAACGAAAACGTCTACAAAGATTAGCTACAGTAGCTGCATGTTCTTTGCTATCAAGTAATTCAATGCATTGAGTATTGAAAATGGCCCATTTCAGTGCATTTGATTGATATGCTGATGGAGTGTTGATCAGCGCCAGGAGATAATGAGCTAATGGATACTTACTAATCGATAGATCAGTAGGATGCTGATTCATAATTTTAATTAGTTTAACGACTTCAGTTGGTCGGATGAAATCATTGAGCTTAAAGAAGTCCTGATCATTTTCCAGTTTTGCTTCCGCCAGTGCTTGATAGAAGTCTCGAAATGGTTCAAGCTTTAATTCTTGAGTATCTTCTAAATAACGATATTCATTCATGATTAAATTCCCGCCAGAATTTTTTCTAATGACAGTGGGTCGGCATAATTTGAAATAGAACTCACTGGACTTTTGGATTTAGACAGTCCTGATAATTCTCGTAGATAATTGATAGTTAAAACTTCCTGACCGAAAACTTCCTGAAGATGTGCAGCTAAGTATTGTTCATTTAGCCAATTCGAAATGACGTCTAAGCCATGAATGGAGTGGTGTAATCCGGAACACAGTAAGGCCTTTACTTCGCTTAAAGCCTGGATGGTGAATTCGTAGGAATTATTTTTTTCATAAGCTCTGAACTTAAATTCATTTTTATTCTTGTTGTAAAAATAGGCATAGATCCAACTGAAATGACTACTAAAAAAATAGTGATCAGCTTTGTCTGTTGTCAGAAGAGGGATTTCGATATTCTGTTTAAAAGTTAAATTCAAGTGATAGTTTTGCTGTTTCTGATTAAGCTGAAAAAATAGAGCAATCCAGATTTGGTAGGCATGCATACATTTTGGATAACACATTAATTGTAAGTTTTTTGAAGATACACGATGACTTTCAATAGCTTTTTTTTTATAGACATATGCTGATGTCTCCCCATATTTATGCCAAGTGGCTGAAAAATAAGCTATAATATTCACGTATTTTTTATAGGAGAGTCAAGGGTTGTGCACCCTATATTGTGTTATTAAATTGTAAATTTCACTATATATAGTGTTTTTAATCTTTTTAGGGCTTTGTTGCACAAACCTATCTGTAAAGGCTTTTTCAGCGATATAATTTTCAAATGAAGAAGCCTACACACAAAATCTACCGCACAACCAATTGGCCCGCATATAACCGAGCACTCATGAGTCGCGGAAATATTGCCATTTGGTTTGATCCTGCTACGCAATGGTATGCGCCATCAAAAGGCAAACAAGGGCGAAATCAAATCTACTCCGACGCAGCTATCCAATGCTGCTTAATGATTAAATCCTTATTCCGTCTGTCTTTACGTATGGTTACTGGCTTTGTGCAAAGTCTGATTAAACTTTGCGGATGAGCAGCCCCGAATATCAGTGATATTCTTACACCACGCTTTGTAGAGGACAAAAGCATATTGATATTGTAATCAGCTACCAAAAAAGTAGCGATGGGCTGCATCTACTCGTAGACTCTACAGGCATGAAGTTTCTAGGTGAGGGCGAATGGAAACGCAAGAAACATGGAGCTGAATATCGTCGCCAATGGCGTAAACTACATATTGGTATAGATGCCAAAACCCTACAAATACGCGCTATTCAGCTCACAACCAATAATGTCAGTGATTCACAGGTGCTTGGTGATTTACTTAATCAGATTCCACAAGATGAGCAGATTGACTCTGTTTATACCGATGGAGCTTATGACACCAAGCAATGCCGTCAGGTCATTGCAGATCGGCAAGCACATGCGGTGATTCCACCTAGAAAAAATGCGAAACCATGGAAAGATACAAAGAGTAGCTCGCTAGAGCGAAATGAATTACTTCGAGCAATTAAACGTTTAGGCAGGACACTATGGAAAAAATGGTCAGGCTATCATCGGCGAAGTTTGGTTGAAACCAAGATGCATTGCATCAAATTATTAGGCGATAAATTAATGGCAAGAAGCTTTCCTAGTCAAGTGAATGAGATCCATGCACGTGTAGCAGTCCTTAACAGATTTACGGAATTAGGTCGACCACTTACCCAAGTTACGCCTTAAATTTGGCTCAATTAGGGGCGCTTTGCATTTCAAATCTTTGTGCAACAAAGCCGCTTCTACTCCAAAAATCTGACAGTCATGCCTTTGCGAACAATTTTAGATAAATTATTTGCGTCCCAATTGGTCAATCGAATACACCCATGCGAAGCTGTTTTAGAAATTAAAGCGGGGTTGGGTGTCCCATGAATTCCAAAAGAAGGTCGAGATAAACCAATCCAAATATTTCCAACTGGATTATTCGGTCCGGGCGGTAAACTAAGAGGTTTAAGATTTTTGCCTTGAATAAAATTCTTAGGGTTATAGCTGTAGTGTGGATTTGGCACAATGCTCCCAATCACATGAGTGCCAGATGGTGAGGGATTATCTTCACTACCAATGGTTGCAGGAAAAGAAGCAATCATCTTATTTTGTTGATCAAGCAAATATAATTGTTTTGAGCCTTTGTGCGCGATAATCATTTTTATATTTTTTGGCAACGTGTTTTTCACATTTGCCACAATAATCTTTTCACCAACTTTATTAAAAGTTGCACCTGAATTTATTTTTTGTAAAAACAATTCATCCATATGAAACTTTTCACCGAGCATCTCAGTCACACGGGTGTAATACAAACCTCGCATCTTTGATTGTTCAGCATAATCTACAGGAATAGATTGAGCATAAGGCCCCTTCAAGTCTTGTGCAGTAATCGTGTATTCAATAAATGTTGGTTGGGTTGTATCTTCATTTAAAAGATGCCAAGTATTTGCGTCTAAGATTCCATCACCACTTAGACCCTTCATAATTTGAAAAGCTGAAATCGCTTTAACAGTATTTAAGCCCAATGAACCATCAATCGCCCCTGAGGATGAATAGTGGCGACTCAACAGGACTTGTAACTTTGCGTAAACAGGAAGATAGCCTTTTTCAAGATTGTCTGACCATTCAGCTTTATTTAGATTATCTAAAGACCATGTGCTGGGTTGATTTAACAATGCCAAATTGTTCTGATCATTAGTTGAAATACTAAGTAGACTGTGCGGTTCTCGTGCGTTTGCATAAGTTGAAAAAATACAGATATTACTCAAGCAAATAATTAAGAAACGACTCAACATAGTAGCTAATCCCAAGGTAAAACGATTTATCAAAATGACAATACCAATAGTTTAAATAAAGTTAAATAAATGCGCCTTTGTAACAATTTTAGTTAAAAAAATGCCAACTTAAGAAGGTAAATGTATATGGACTGTAACACTAATATTGTATATTAATTAACTAAACTAGGATAATTTCGTGTCCGCGCTAAAGTAAATTTTGCCATACAAGTATAAATAATTGATATGGCTAAACTTTCAAATTGAGGTGGCTTTGTTGCACAAAGATTTCATAACTATATGATTTTAAAAGTTTTGATTATTTTTTGATCCAAAATTAAATTTATTTAAATCAGATGCTTACATATTTATGCAACAAAGCCAATTGAGGTAAAATTATAAATGAATACAACAGTAAAAGTAATCTCGGTTGACGGTGATGTTTGGCACTTTTCCAATACAAATAAAAAATTAATTCTAAAAAAAGGGGCAAAACTTCAGGCAAAGGATGTATTGCATCTTTCTGAAGAAAGCAATGTCGTATTGCAGCTTTCAAATGGTCGTGTGGTTGAAATACACGGTAAAGATTTAACGAATAATGGCGGTAATTTTAGCCTGAGTTCTTTATTGGGCGAATCAAATTCAGATATCGATAAAATTGTAAATTTTGCAAAATCATTTCAGCAAATGAATGACACTGAACAACAAAATGATGTTGTTCGTTTGGATGATGGTCGCGTATTTAAAAAAGAAGGTAAGGACTACGTTGAAATTGCAGGGGAGTCTTTCGAGGGCGATCCTGATGTTACCCAAGGTGGGCATCGTTTTGTTCAACTGACACGGGCAGGTGAAACATCTGTCGCTGATGGCATTAACCCTTTGATGCTGAATAGGGTGGTCGATAATATTCCACCTTTAGGGATTGAATATCCAGCATCCTTATCAGTTATTAAGCCTTTTGAACATGGTTTGGGCGGTGGAAGTTGGATGCCATTGTCTGTATCTACACTAACAGGAAATACCCCCCCTGTTGCAGTGAATGATAGCTACACCACGCCGCACAACACTCCAGTGACACTGAGTCCACTACAAGGTGATACCGATCCAGAAAATGACGCCTTAAGCATTACCAGCATTAACGGCGTCACCCTGACACCAGGTACAGCACAGAGCATTCCTGTAACCAATGGCGTTGTGACTGTTGCTGCTGATGGCACCATCACCTTTACTCCAAATACAGGATTTGTGGGTCAAGTTAGCTTCTCGTACACCATCAGCGATGAACATGGTGGTAGTAGCACTGCCACTGAAACGATTACGATCACCAACACTGCACCTGCTGCGGTGAATGACAACTACACCACGCCGCACAACACTCCAGTGACACTGAGTCCACTGCAAGGTGATACCGATCCAGAAAATGACGCCTTAAGCATTACCAGCATTAACGGCGTCACCCTGACACCAGGTACAGCACAGAGCATTCCTGTAACCAATGGCGTTGTGACTGTTGCTGCTGATGGCACCATCACCTTTACTCCAAATACAGGATTTGTGGGTCAAGTTAGCTTCCCGTACACCATCAGCGATGGTCATGGCGGTACTAGTCAAGCAATTGAAACCATTACGATAACAAATACTGCACCAGAGCTGACCTCAGGTAGTGCGCGGGTCTCGGAAGAAGGCTTAGTTGGCGGACTTGCCGATAGCAATGGTGATGACCTCACCAACAGTCGAATCTTTAATGGCAGTCTAGTGGGTGCGGATGTTGACAGCGACGCGGTGTTAACCTATGCGTTTACAGGTGTTCCAAGCGAAGCGTTGACCTCCAATGGCGTGGCCGTGGTGTGGACATTGGTCAGCGCGACCGAAGTTGTGGGAACAGCCAGCGGTATTCCAGTGGTCAGTGTGATCTTAGACAGCGCAACAGGCGACTACACCGTCACCTTAAACAAAGCCGTCGATCATGCGGACATGACCCAAGAAGACATCCTTGACTTCAGCATTCCGACCAGCGTTACCGACAACCATGGTGCAAGCGCCACTTCGACCTTGAATGTCATTGTTGAAGACGACAGCCCAGTTGCGGTTGATGACACAGCAGCGATTGCTGAGGACGACGTCAGCACTACAGGCAACGTGCTGACCAATGACACCACAGGTGGGGATGGCTATGCAGATATCGCCACAGCAGTCACCGAAGTTGCGGGAAATCCAGCGGACGTTGGACAACCCGTCAGCCTGAACCATGGCGACATCACTTTAGATAGCAATGGTGCATACAGCTACAGCTTGAACAACCTTGATCCAGCCGTGCAAGCATTGGCACTAGGTGAAACCTTAACTGAAACCATCAGCTACACCATGATTGATGCGGATGGCGACGAAAGCCAAGCCACCTTAACCATTACCATCACGGGTACCAACGACGCCCCAACGCTATTGGCAGGTAGTGCTCGGGTCTCTGAAGAAGGCTTAGTTGACGGACTTGCTGATAGCAATGGTAATGACCTCACCAACAGTCGAATCTTTAATGGCAGTCTAGTGGGTGCGGATGTTGACAGCGACGCGGTGTTAACCTATGCGTTTACAGGTGTTCCAAGCGAAGCGTTGACCTCCAATGGCGTGGCCGTGGTGTGGACATTGGTCAGCGCGACCGAAGTTGTGGGAAGAGCCAACGGTATTCCAGTGGTCAGTGTGATCTTAGACAGCGCAACAGGCGACTACACCGTCACCTTAGACAAAGCCGTCGATCATGCGGACATTACCCAAGAAGACATCCTTGAGTTCACCATTCCGACCAGCGTTACCGACAACCATGGTGCAAGCGCCACTTCGACCTTGAATGTCATTGTTGAAGACGACAGCCCAGTTGCGGTTGATGACAGCGCAGCGATCAACGAAGATGATATTGATGTCACAGGCAACGTGCTGACCAATGACACCACAGGTGGGGATGGCTATGCAGATATCGCCACAGCAGTCACCGAAGTAGCAGGCAATCCAGCGGATGTTGGACAACCCGTCAGCCTGAACCATGGCGAAATCACTTTAGATAGCAATGGTGATTACACCTATACCTTGGACAACGGCGATACCGCAGTACAGGCATTGGCACTAGGTGAAACCTTAACTGAAACCATCAGCTACACCATGATTGATGCGGATGGCGACGAAAGCCAAGCCACCTTAACCATTACCATCACGGGTACCAACGACGCCCCAACGCTATTGGCAGGTAGTGCTCGGGTCTCTGAAGAAGGCTTAGTTGACGGACTTGCTGATAGCAATGGTAATGACCTCACCAACAGTCGAATCTTTAATGGCAGTCTAGTGGGTGCGGATGTTGACAGCGACGCGGTGTTAACCTATGCGTTTACAGGTGTTCCAAGCGACGTATTGACCTCCAATGGTGTTGCTGTGATTTGGACATTGGTCAGCGCGACCGAAGTTGTGGGAAGAGCCAACGGTATTCCAGTGGTCAGTGTGGTCTTAGACAGCGCAACAGGCGACTACATCGTCACCTTAGATGGTGCGGTGGATCATGCGGATAACAGCGTAGAAGACATCCTTGAGTTCACCATTCCGACCAGCGTTACCGACAACCATGGTGCGACAGCAGCGTCGACGCTGAATGTTATTGTTGAAGATGACGGCCCAAGCGTCAGCGTTGGCAGCACCGCTGCGACATTGACCGTGGATGAAACCGCTTACGGCGTTGATGCGACAGCCAGTTACAGCGATGCGTTCACGCATGCGTTTGGTGCAGACACTGCCGCAGTGACCAATAGCTTGGTCTACAGCTTAAGCACCACCGTCGGCAGCGACAGTGGTCTGGTTGACACCGTAACTGGTGAAAACATCTACCTGTTCCAAGACGTGAATGGCGACATCATTGGACTGGTTGGCGCAGCAGGTGTTGCTGACCCAGCGGGTGCAGAAGCGTTCCGCGTCAGTGTGGATGCGACCAATGCCGACGTGACCTTGAACCAAAGCCGCGCCATCGTGCATGCGGACACTGCGGATCACAACGATGCCTCGGCATTGATCAGCAGCGCGATCACGTTGACAGCGACTGCGACGGATAAAGATGGCGACACGGCCAGTGCGGATCTTGATATTGAAGGCACCTTAAGCTTCTTGGATGACGGCCCAAGCGTCAGCGTTGGCAGCACCGCTGCGACATTGACCGTGGATGAAACCGCTTACGGCGTTGATGCGACAGCCAGTTACAGCGATGCGTTCACGCATGCGTTTGGTGCAGACACTGCCGCAGTGATCAATAGCTTGGTCTACAGCTTAAGCACCACCGTCGGCAGCGACAGTGGTCTGGTTGACACCGTAACTGGTGAAAACATCTACCTGTTCCAAGACGTGAATGGCGACATCATTGGACTGGTTGGCGCAGCAGGTGTTGCTGACCCAGCGGGTGCAGAAGCGTTCCGCGTCAGTGTGGATGCGACCAATGCCGACGTGACCTTGAACCAAAGCCGCGCCATCGTGCATGCGGACACTGCGGATCACAACGATGCCTCGGCATTGATCAGCAGCGCGATCACGTTGACAGCGACTGCGACGGATAAAGATGGCGACACGGCCAGTGCGGATCTTGATATTGAAGGCACCTTAAGCTTCTTGGATGACGGCCCAAGCGTCAGCGTTGGCAGCACCGCTGCGACATTGACCGTGGATGAAACCGCTTACGGCGTTGATGCGACAGCCAGTTACAGCGATGCGTTCACGCATGCGTTTGGTGCAGACACTGCCGCAGTGACCAATAGCTTGGTCTACAGCTTAAGCACCACCGTCGGCAGCGACAGTGGTCTGGTTGACACCGTAACTGGTGAAAACATCTACCTGTTCCAAGACGTGAATGGCGACATCATTGGACTGGTTGGCGCAGCAGGTGTTGCTGACCCAGCGGGTGCAGAAGCGTTCCGCGTCAGTGTGGATGCGACCAATGCCGACGTGACCTTGAACCAAAGCCGCGCCATCGTGCATGCGGACACTGCGGATCACAACGATGCCTCGGCATTGATCAGCAGCGCGATCACGTTGACAGCGACTGCGACGGATAAAGATGGCGACACGGCCAGTGCGGATCTTGATATTGAAGGCACCTTAAGCTTCTTGGATGACGGCCCAAGCGTCAGCGTTGGCAGCACCGCTGCGACATTGACCGTGGATGAAACCGCTTACGGCGTTGATGCGACAGCCAGTTACAGCGATGCGTTCACGCATGCGTTTGGTGCAGACACTGCCGCAGTGACCAATAGCTTGGTCTACAGCTTAAGCACCACCGTCGGCAGCGACAGTGGTCTGGTTGACACCGTAACTGGTGAAAACATCTACCTGTTCCAAGACGTGAATGGCGACATCATTGGACTGGTTGGCGCAGCAGGTGTTGCTGACCCAGCGGGTGCAGAAGCGTTCCGCGTCAGTGTGGATGCGACCAATGCCGACGTGACCTTGAACCAAAGCCGCGCCATCGTGCATGCGGACACTGCGGATCACAACGATGCCTCGGCATTGATCAGCAGCGCGATCACGTTGACAGCGACTGCGACGGATAAAGATGGCGACACGGCCAGTGCGGATCTTGATATTGAAGACACCTTAAGCTTCTTGGATGACGGCCCAAGCGTCAGCGTTGGCAGCACCGCTGCGACATTGACCGTGGATGAAACCGCTTACGGCGTTGATGCGACAGCCAGTTACAGCGATGCGTTCACGCATGCGTTTGGTGCAGACACTGCCGCAGTGACCAATAGCTTGGTCTACAGCTTAAGCACCACCGTCGGCAGCGACAGTGGTCTGGTTGACACCGTAACTGGTGAAAACATCTACCTGTTCCAAGACGTGAATGGCGACATCATTGGACTGGTTGGCGCAGCAGGTGTTGCTGACCCAGCGGGTGCAGAAGCGTTCCGCGTCAGTGTGGATGCGACCAATGCCGACGTGACCTTGAACCAAAGCCGCGCCATCGTGCATGCGGACACTGCGGATCACAACGATGCCTCGGCATTGATCAGCAGCGCGATCACGTTGACAGCGACTGCGACGGATAAAGATGGCGACACGGCCAGTGCGGATCTTGATATTGAAGGCACCTTAAGCTTCTTGGATGACGGCCCAAGCGTCAGCGTTGGCAGCACCGCTGCGACATTGACCGTGGATGAAACCGCTTACGGCGTTGATGCGACAGCCAGTTACAGCGATGCGTTCACGCATGCGTTTGGTGCAGACACTGCCGCAGTGACCAATAGCTTGGTCTACAGCTTAAGCACCACCGTCGGCAGCGACAGTGGTCTGGTTGACACCGTAACTGGTGAAAACATCTACCTGTTCCAAGACGTGAATGGCGACATCATTGGACTGGTTGGCGCAGCAGGTGTTGCTGACCCAGCGGGTGCAGAAGCGTTCCGCGTCAGTGTGGATGCGACCAATGCCGACGTGACCTTGAACCAAAGCCGCGCCATCGTGCATGCGGACACTGCGGATCACAACGATGCCTCGGCATTGATCAGCAGCGCGATCACGTTGACAGCGACTGCGACGGATAAAGATGGCGACACGGCCAGTGCGGATCTTGATATTGAAGGCACCTTAAGCTTCTTGGATGACGGCCCAAGCGTCAGCGTTGGCAGCACCGCTGCGACATTGACCGTGGATGAAACCGCTTACGGCGTTGATGCGACAGCCAGTTACAGCGATGCGTTCACGCATGCGTTTGGTGCAGACACTGCCGCAGTGACCAATAGCTTGGTCTACAGCTTAAGCACCACCGTCGGCAGCGACAGTGGTCTGGTTGACACCGTAACTGGTGAAAACATCTACCTGTTCCAAGACGTGAATGGCGACATCATTGGACTGGTTGGCGCAGCAGGTGTTGCTGACCCAGCGGGTGCAGAAGCGTTCCGCGTCAGTGTGGATGCGACCAATGCCGACGTGACCTTGAACCAAAGCCGCGCCATCGTGCATGCGGACACTGCGGATCACAACGATGCCTCGGCATTGATCAGCAGCGCGATCACGTTGACAGCGACTGCGACGGATAAAGATGGCGACACGGCCAGTGCGGATCTTGATATTGAAGACACCTTAAGCTTCTTGGATGACGGCCCAAGCGTCAGCGTTGGCAGCACCGCTGCGACATTGACCGTGGATGAAACCGCTTACGGCGTTGATGCGACAGCCAGTTACAGCGATGCGTTCACGCATGCGTTTGGTGCAGACACTGCCGCAGTGACCAATAGCTTGGTCTACAGCTTAAGCACCACCGTCGGCAGCGACAGTGGTCTGGTTGACACCGTAACTGGTGAAAACATCTACCTGTTCCAAGACGTGAATGGCGACATCATTGGACTGGTTGGCGCAGCAGGTGTTGCTGACCCAGCGGGTGCAGAAGCGTTCCGCGTCAGTGTGGATGCGACCAATGCCGACGTGACCTTGAACCAAAGCCGCGCCATCGTGCATGCGGACACTGCGGATCACAACGATGCCTCGGCATTGATCAGCAGCGCGATCACGTTGACAGCGACTGCGACGGATAAAGATGGCGACACGGCCAGTGCGGATCTTGATATTGAAGGCACCTTAAGCTTCTTGGATGACGGCCCAAGCGTCAGCGTTGGCAGCACCGCTGCGACATTGACCGTGGATGAAACCGCTTACGGCGTTGATGCGACAGCCAGTTACAGCGATGCGTTCACGCATGCGTTTGGTGCAGACACTGCCGCAGTGACCAATAGCTTGGTCTACAGCTTAAGCACCACCGTCGGCAGCGACAGTGGTCTGGTTGACACCGTAACTGGTGAAAACATCTACCTGTTCCAAGACGTGAATGGCGACATCATTGGACTGGTTGGCGCAGCAGGTGTTGCTGACCCAGCGGGTGCAGAAGCGTTCCGCGTCAGTGTGGATGCGACCAATGCCGACGTGACCTTGAACCAAAGCCGCGCCATCGTGCATGCGGACACTGCGGATCACAACGATGCCTCGGCATTGATCAGCAGCGCGATCACGTTGACAGCGACTGCGACGGATAAAGATGGCGACACGGCCAGTGCGGATCTTGATATTGAAGGCACCTTAAGCTTCTTGGATGACGGCCCAAGCGTCAGCGTTGGCAGCACCGCTGCGACATTGACCGTGGATGAAACCGCTTACGGCGTTGATGCGACAGCCAGTTACAGCGATGCGTTCACGCATGCGTTTGGTGCAGACACTGCCGCAGTGACCAATAGCTTGGTCTACAGCTTAAGCACCACCGTCGGCAGCGACAGTGGTCTGGTTGACACCGTAACTGGTGAAAACATCTACCTGTTCCAAGACGTGAATGGCGACATCATTGGACTGGTTGGCGCAGCAGGTGTTGCTGACCCAGCGGGTGCAGAAGCGTTCCGCGTCAGTGTGGATGCGACCAATGCCGACGTGACCTTGAACCAAAGCCGCGCCATCGTGCATGCGGACACTGCGGATCACAACGATGCCTCGGCATTGATCAGCAGCGCGATCACGTTGACAGCGACTGCGACGGATAAAGATGGCGACACGGCCAGTGCGGATCTTGATATTGAAGGCACCTTAAGCTTCTTGGATGACGGCCCAAGCGTCAGCGTTGGCAGCACCGCTGCGACATTGACCGTGGATGAAACCGCTTACGGCGTTGATGCGACAGCCAGTTACAGCGATGCGTTCACGCATGCGTTTGGTGCAGACACTGCCGCAGTGACCAATAGCTTGGTCTACAGCTTAAGCACCACCGTCGGCAGCGACAGTGGTCTGGTTGACACCGTAACTGGTGAAAACATCTACCTGTTCCAAGACGTGAATGGCGACATCATTGGACTGGTTGGCGCAGCAGGTGTTGCTGACCCAGCGGGTGCAGAAGCGTTCCGCGTCAGTGTGGATGCGACCAATGCCGACGTGACCTTGAACCAAAGCCGCGCCATCGTGCATGCGGACACTGCGGATCACAACGATGCCTCGGCATTGATCAGCAGCGCGATCACGTTGACAGCGACTGCGACGGATAAAGATGGCGACACGGCCAGTGCGGATCTTGATATTGAAGACACCTTAAGCTTCTTGGATGACGGCCCAAGCGTCAGCGTTGGCAGCACCGCTGCGACATTGACCGTGGATGAAACCGCTTACGGCGTTGATGCGACAGCCAGTTACAGCGATGCGTTCACGCATGCGTTTGGTGCAGACACTGCCGCAGTGACCAATAGCTTGGTCTACAGCTTAAGCACCACCGTCGGCAGCGACAGTGGTCTGGTTGACACCGTAACTGGTGAAAACATCTACCTGTTCCAAGACGTGAATGGCGACATCATTGGACTGGTTGGCGCAGCAGGTGTTGCTGACCCAGCGGGTGCAGAAGCGTTCCGCGTCAGTGTGGATGCGACCAATGCCGACGTGACCTTGAACCAAAGCCGCGCCATCGTGCATGCGGACACTGCGGATCACAACGATGCCTCGGCATTGATCAGCAGCGCGATCACGTTGACAGCGACTGCGACGGATAAAGATGGCGACACGGCCAGTGCGGATCTTGATATTGAAGGCACCTTAAGCTTCTTGGATGACGGCCCAAGCGTCAGCGTTGGCAGCACCGCTGCGACATTGACCGTGGATGAAACCGCTTACGGCGTTGATGCGACAGCCAGTTACAGCGATGCGTTCACGCATGCGTTTGGTGCAGACACTGCCGCAGTGACCAATAGCTTGGTCTACAGCTTAAGCACCACCGTCGGCAGCGACAGTGGTCTGGTTGACACCGTAACTGGTGAAAACATCTACCTGTTCCAAGACGTGAATGGCGACATCATTGGACTGGTTGGCGCAGCAGGTGTTGCTGACCCAGCGGGTGCAGAAGCGTTCCGCGTCAGTGTGGATGCGACCAATGCCGACGTGACCTTGAACCAAAGCCGCGCCATCGTGCATGCGGACACTGCGGATCACAACGATGCCTCGGCATTGATCAGCAGCGCGATCACGTTGACAGCGACTGCGACGGATAAAGATGGCGACACGGCCAGTGCGGATCTTGATATTGAAGGCACCTTAAGCTTCTTGGATGACGGCCCAAGCGTCAGCGTTGGCAGCACCGCTGCGACATTGACCGTGGATGAAACCGCTTACGGCGTTGATGCGACAGCCAGTTACAGCGATGCGTTCACGCATGCGTTTGGTGCAGACACTGCCGCAGTGACCAATAGCTTGGTCTACAGCTTAAGCACCACCGTCGGCAGCGACAGTGGTCTGGTTGACACCGTAACTGGTGAAAACATCTACCTGTTCCAAGACGTGAATGGCGACATCATTGGACTGGTTGGCGCAGCAGGTGTTGCTGACCCAGCGGGTGCAGAAGCGTTCCGCGTCAGTGTGGATGCGACCAATGCCGACGTGACCTTGAACCAAAGCCGCGCCATCGTGCATGCGGACACTGCGGATCACAACGATGCCTCGGCATTGATCAGCAGCGCGATCACGTTGACAGCGACTGCGACGGATAAAGATGGCGACACGGCCAGTGCGGATCTTGATATTGAAGGCACCTTAAGCTTCTTGGATGACGGCCCAAGCGTCACCACCAACGCGGTACTCACAGTATTAGAAGTTGACGAAACAGTGTTGACCACGAATGACAGCGAAAACTTTGCTAGTGCCTTCACCGTCAACACCTACGGTGCAGATGGACAAGCATTAAGCAACGCGCTAGTTTATAGCCTCGGCATATCAAGTGTTGGTGCAGTGAGTGGTGTGATTGACGTTGCTACAGGTCAGGCAGTTTATCTGTACGCCTTGGTAACAGGTGAAGTGGTCGGCTTAGTGGGCGCAGGAGGCTTTGCGGATCCATTGGGTGCAGAAGCCTTCCGTATCAGCGTTAATGCAGCAACAGGTCAGGTTGACCTCGATCAAGTCCGTGCATTACAACATCCAAATCCAGCACAACCGAATGAGTTAATTAATTTAACGACCAATGCCGTGACATTGATTGCCACAGCAACGGATAAAGACGGTGATAGTGCTTTCGCAAGCATTAGCTTGGGTGATAAAGTGGGTTTCCGTGATGATGTACCAACGATTGTGACCACAGGTGCTGTCATTAATGTGGAGGTTGATGAAACAACCTTATTAACGAACCAAACTGAAAACTTCTCCACTGCATTTAATATCAATTATCGTGCAGATGGTGCAGGCACTACGGTTTATAGTCTGACTGCATCCAGTGTTGGTGCAGTGAGTGGTGTGATTGATGTTGCCACAGGTCAAGCGGTTTATCTGTATCAAGAGGGTGCGGACATCGTTGGACGGGTAGGATCAGCAGGTGCGCCAGACGCAGGTGGTGCGGAAGCATTCCGTATCAGCGTAAATGCAGGCACAGGAGAAGTGACACTAGACCAAGTCCGCGCATTAGAGCATCCAAATTCAGCACAACCGAATGAACTCATTAACTTAACGACGAATGCAGTGACATTGACGGCTACTGTGACCGACAAAGACGGTGATAGTGCCACTGCAAGCATTAGTTTGGGTGATAAAGTTGGCTTCCGTGATGATGCGCCAACCGTTGCAGTTGTAGCAACGACCACGAATCTGCTGGTTGATGAAACCAGCTTGGCATCCAACGCTACACAAGACTTCTCCACTTCATTTAATGTGAATTATCGTGCAGATGGTGCGGGAACTACTGTTTATAGCTTGGGCATATCAGGTGCTGGTGTACCGAGTGGTGTAGTTGATGTTGCCACTGGTCAAGGTGTCTATCTGTTCCTAGAATCAGGCAGTGTCGTAGGACGTGTTGGCAGTGGTGGTGTGGCAGACGTAAATGGTGCAATCGCATTCAATATCACTATCGTTTCAAGTACAGGCGCAGTGACTTTAGATCAATTGCGTGCATTAAGTCATCCTGATGGTAGTGATGATAATGACATCGTTAGCTTAACCGCTGCTGCAGTGACCTTAACCGCCACAGTCACTGATAAAGACGGTGACAGTGCCACTGCAAGCATTAGTTTGGGTGATAAAGTTGGCTTCCGTGACGATGCGCCGACCGTTGCAGTTGTAGCAACGACCACGAATCTGCTGGTTGATGAAACCAGCTTGGCATCCAACGCTACACAAGACTTCTCCACTTCATTTAATGTGAATTATCGTGCAGATGGTGCGGGAACTACTGTTTATAGCTTGGGCATATCAGGTGCTGGTGTACCGAGTGGTGTAGTTGATGTTGCCACAGGTGAAAGTGTCTATCTGTTCCTAGAATCAGGCAGTGTCGTAGGACGTGTTGGTAGTGGTGGTGTGGCAGACGCAGGTGGTGCAACTGCATTTAATATCAGTGTGAATGCAGCAACAGGTGCAGTGACACTAGACCAAGTCCGCGCATTAGAGCATCCAAATTCAGCACAACCGAATGAACTCATTAACTTAACTACTAGTGCAGTGAGTTTGACTGCAACTGTTACCGACAGAGATGGTGATACTGCTTCTGCAAGTATTAGCTTGGGTGATAAAGTGGGTTTCCGAGATGATGCGCCAACGATTACACCGACAGGTGTTGTGGTTACTCTGGAGGTTGATGAAACAACCTTGGCAACTGACCACACCCAAAACTTCTCCACAGCATTTAATACGAATTATCGTGCAGATGGTTCAGGCACTACCGTTTATAGCTTAGGCGTATTAGGTGATGGTGTGCCGAGTGGCGTAGTTGATATTGCCACAGGTGAAAGTGTTTATCTGTTCCTAGAATCAGGCAGTGTCGTAGGACGTGTTGGTAGTGGTGGTGTGGCAGATACAGGTGGTGCAGTTGCGTTTAATATCCATGTTAATGCCACATCAGGTGCAGTGACACTAGACCAAGTCCGCGCATTAGAGCATCCAAATTCAGCACAACCGAATGAACTCATTAACTTAACGACGAATGCAGTGACATTGACGGCTACTGTGACCGACAAAGACGGTGATAGTGCCACTGCAAGCATTAGTTTGGGTGATAAAGTTGGCTTCCGTGATGATGCGCCAACCGTTGCAGTTGTAGGAACGACCACGAATCTGCTGGTTGATGAAACCACCTTATCTGGCAATGATACCGAAAACTTCTCGACGGCGTTTACTGTGAACTACGGTGCAGATAATGCAGGCACTACCGCTTATAGCCTAAGCGTATTAAGTGAGGGTGCGAATAGCGGTGTGGTTGATATTGCGACAGGTCAAGCGATTTGGCTGTATTCGGAATTTGGTGGTGTGGTAGGGCGCGTAGGCAGTGGTGGTGTGGCTAATTCATCAGGTGCAATTGCATTTAATATCACTGTCGACTCGAGTACAGGTGCAGTGACCCTAGATCAGGTTCGTGCATTACAGCATCCAGATGCGAGTAATCCGAATGAATTGATTAATTTAACCAACGATACAGTGATATTAACGGCTACCGCTACTGATAAAGACGGCGACCAAAATTCCGCCAGTCTTAATATAGGTAATAGAATTGGCTTCCTAGACGACGCCCCAACAATCAGCTCGAATCCTGGTGTATTGGGCACTGTGCAAGTGGATGAAACTGTACTGCAAAGTAACGCTACGGTTTCAGCCACAGACGTTGACTTTGTAACAAACGTGTTTACTCCAAATTATCGTGCAGATGGTGCGGCAACCACCAATCCTCTGGTGTACAGCTTGCAGATTGCGAGTGATGGTGTAAACAGTGGTTTGGTGGATACTGCAACTGGTCAGGCGATTCTACTTTACAAAGTAGGCAATGATGTTGTTGGACATGTGGGCAATTCAAGTGGTGCAGAAGCCTTCCGTATGAGCTTGACTGGTGATGCCATGACCTTAACTCAATCTCGTGCGGTGGTGCATCCAACGACTGGTGCCTCGCATAACGAACCTGTGGGGTTAGTAAATGGTGCATTGTTTGTCAGAGCGGTTGCAACTGATAAAGATGGCGATAACGTTCAAACGCAAGTAGACGTCGGTAGTCGTTTTACCTTCCTAGATGATGGTCCTGCATTTATCAGTGCAAGTCCTGCACCTACAGTGGATGAAGCAGATTTACCTCTAGGTAGCAGCCCTAACGCGCCTGCATTGACAGTTAATGGCTCACTTAACGTTAATTTTGGGATGGATACAGGTGCAGCAACATCGCGCGATGTTCGGTTTACTATCGCCACTCAAACTGCGCTGGAAGCATGGGCGGATAGTAATTCCAATCCGAATTTGACTGCAAGTATTTCACCTGATGGACATACCCTAACGGCATTGAATAATGGTAATCCTGCATTCACGGTGACATTGGCTGTTGCGGCAAATGGGGCTGTCACTTATGTATTCACGTTGCAAGGGCCATTAACCCACTTGAATGTGAGCGATTTGACATTACCATTTAATGATCTTCAGATTATTGATGGTGATGGCGATACCACGATCGGTAACTTTAGTGTCATCGTGCTGGATGATGAACCACCTGTGCCAGATCCTAAGGTATTAATTGTTAATGAAGATTTAACGAATGATGGTGGTTTTGGTCATGGTGCGCCTGATAGCAACACCTTTAATACCAACGCGGATGCCACAAGTAGCAATACGTTTGTTGATATGCAAGGTGCGTCAGCAGGTACAGCAGCGACACTTGAAACTGGTGTAACAGTATATGTGAATGGTGTAGCACAGACTGTGGATGCCTATAGAACTGAAAATGGTTATGCAGTAGTCGAAACGAATGGTCAGATTACCTACTATCCAGATCCAGATTTTAGCGGTGTAGATAATTTTGCTTACACCACCACCACCGATCAAGGGCCTAAAACTTATACGGTTGATGTGACAGTACGCCCAATTACCAATGATGTGCCTACAATTGCACATGACGGTGAAACAAACGCCACGCATCCGCACTTTGTGTATACGCTCGAAGATACCGATGTGCTGTTGGGCTTGAAAGCCCCTGTGATTACCGATCCAACCGATCAAAATGGTGCTACAACAGGCGATCATCCAGAGCGGTTAGGCGCAATCACACTGACACTGTCGGGTGCTGGTGCAGTAACTGGAACGGAGTTGTTGAATGGTGCAACAGCACTGATACCAACAGTTGCAAATGGTAGTGTCTTTACTGTGGTGATCGTGGATAGCAGTGGTAGCACAACGCCTTCTACCAGCTACCATCATGCTGGTGTGCCAAGTGGTGCAGCGAATATTAACTACCTCACGATTGCTGAATATGAAGCCATTACGGTGAGTCCAGCATTACATCGTCATGAGAACTTTAATGTCAATGTGAGTGTGACCGAGTACGAAGTGAATGATAGTGGTCTGATTGTGTCTACACCAGATAACGGCACAAATGGTAATACAGCTACCCAAAATATCTTTGTCTCTGTAGAAGCAGTAACAGACGATGCGCAGTTGATATTTAATACTGCTGCAGCTCTGCCTATCAACGTGGATGCCGTCACATACGGTGGTGCAGGGGGTAATACCGCTGCCACTGTGACCATTAAAGAAGAAACAAGGTTTAATGTAAAAGATATTCTTAGCGCGCAATTTGCCGATTTAGATGATACCGAAATCCGCTCGATCACTATCACCAATACCACTGGACAAAATATTGTTGTCAATGGTTCAACATTGGTAAACGGTGCTAGCGTCACGGTCAATGACAACGCAGGTGGTGCTGGACAAACAGGCGGAATAGGTAGCTTCCCGAATATCAGGATTGGTGCGGCAGGCAACTTTAGTGGTGATTTGAATAATATTATTCTTACCATTAACGCTCAAGATTATGATGCCGATGGTTATTATCACGATCATGATAATAATTCAGGCACACCACTCGTATTCGCACCTGCAAATCCAGCGACATTGGGTGTACCCGAAGCAGATACGCATGATGCTGACCCACTGGTTAATAACAACACGGTGGTGCTGAATCTGCGTGTTACTCCAGTTGCAGGCGACGTTGCCGCTGGGAATGTATCAACAGCAGAAGATACCGCAGTCGCTTTCTTGCAGCATGTGAGAGTGACCGATACAGGCACAGGTGATGAACGTATCAATAGCGTGTCATTTACCGTACCTACAGACTGGAAAGTCATTGCACCAGCACCTAGTAGTGGCTGGTCAACGACAGGTGATGGTCTAACGGGTATCTATACTATTACGTTTGACAACTCTTTAACTAGGGCGCAACGTGAAGTAGTATTAGATAGCTTCATGATTCAACCGCCAGCACATAGCAGTAAAGACTTGCCAGCTGCTGACTTTCAGGTTTCTATTAATTCGACCGATACCAATACAGTTAACGCTAGCCTTGTTTCAGATACTGCAACCAGAAACATTGGTATCCGCATCACAGTGACCCCAACCGCTGAAGCTTTAGCGCTGACAGGCAATGCCACGATTACAGGTTCAACGACTGATTACTATGCCACAGCAGCAGACAACCCAGCCAATTGGACTGCGATGAATACCGATATCAATGCTGCCAATGGTGGTCTTACACCTGACTTAAGCATGAATGGCAACTTTAGCTATGTAACAAATGGTTTTGAAGATACATGGTTTGCACTAAATACCGTTGGTTTCGACTTTAAAGCACCTTGGCGTAATGAAGATGGTGTGGGTTCAGGCGGTGCAAATGGCAATAAAGAAAATACTTTTGCAGTGCTCACTGCCTATGAAGTGGTGCGTGATGCAGGTGGGATCATTACAGGACTTAATCCAATTGCTGGAGAGTTTAGACATAGCGGCAGCACAGCATTTGCTAGTGAAGTTGCCATACAGTTCTTAGATTCAGTTGAATTCAAAGGGCCAGAGGGTTTTTCAGGTGAAGTGTTTATCAAAGTACAAGCACGTACCAAAGACTACGATGAAGAAACCAATGCGGAAGTGATACAAGACTCTGGCGTAGCTTGGCTGAAAGATATATTGCTTGAGCCTGTTGCAGATGCTGTGACCTTGCGGGTCAGAATTCGTGAGGTGATGGACGAAGATACCTCAAGAGCATTGACCATTCGTACACAAACCACTGATCTCGATGGTAGCGAAACCTTTAATATCCGAATTCAAGGCATTCCAGAAGGCAGTAAAATCGAATTTAATGGTCATGTCTATTATACATTAAATAATAGCACTTGGATCAATGGTGGCGATAAATTGGTTGATCAAGGTGGTGGTCTATACACCTTAGAATTGCATGGCTTGCCACAAGGCACCATTAACCCGATCTTCACCCCACCTAAAGACAGTAATACCAATGGTTTGGATATCAATTTAACCGTTGAAGCCGTATCCGTAGATACGATCACGATTTCAGGTGGGCCGAATGCGGGAACATATACCCAGACCAATCCAGTGACATCGACACAAACCATCGCTATCTCCGTTATTGGTGTGCCTGATGCACCGTTGGTAACCATTGTGGGTGGTCAAACGTGGGTGGAAAATAATTTGGATGAGCATAATGGGGGCATTAATAGTGCTGCTGCCAATGGTGATCCAAATGTGATTGATCTGAGCAACTTTATTACAGCTGCGACGGTCGGCGAAACAAACCCATTGAATCCGTCAGTCAATTCAGAAACATTGACGCTGCGTATTACCAATTTACCTGAAGGCTTTAGTTTAGTAGATGCAGCAACAGGCAATCCAATCACCACCTTGGGTGGTTCAGGCGATGCGCGTGTTTGGGTGCTGACTCCAGCACAGATTGTGACCACACAAATCAAAACACCTGTGAACTTTAGTGGTACGGAAAACTTTACCGTAGAACCTGTGGTCACAGAAAACGATGGTAGAGCCACCAAGTTTGGCCCACCGCAATTCGCTGAATTCCATGTCACGCCATCACCAGAAGCTACGTTGAATCTGCAATCTGATGTCTGGGAAGATGAAATCGGTGGAAATATAGGTCGGATTGACCTGTCGACAGTCATTCAAAATGGCGATAACGTCAATGAACAAATCTATGCGGTACGCATCTTAGAATCAGATGTTACGGCTCGAAATCTGATTTTGTATAGCGATGCGGGTGGAATGAACGCACTGATGGCAGTAGGTGGTTACTACTATATCGCCTATGCGAACTTGGGTAGTTTATATGTGCGTAGTCCTGCTAACTATAGCGGAGACATTAATCTCAATATGGATTATATCGTCCGTGATACTTCCAGCGACGGTACAACAGGACCGACTTACACAGGCCCTACCACGGCAGGTGTCACCACTGTGCCTCCAATCCTAGGCTCAGACTGGGTCGCAGGTAATTTCAATAGCATTACCCACACGCTACATTTCCGTCCAGTCACTGATACCGTTGAGTTTGTCGATGATACACCTCCCATCACTGGCACTGGGGGAACGGCTTATTTTGACGCTCACGCTGGTCACTCTGGCTATGAATTAGACTTAGCCATCAGTAATACCGTCACTGTTCATTTGGATATTACCAAAGCCATTGATACCGATTCACATGATGCGTTAAACACCAGCGGTTCCAATGAACGTGACCATGACTATGCAGGTGGTGCAGGTGAGCATATTACGCGTATTGTGATTGCTGGTGTGCCTGATGGCGTAACGGTAAATGGCGCAACTTTCCTAGGCGGTGGTCAATGGCAGATCAGTGCGACAGATGGCTTTACAGGTGTGATAAGCAAAGACGTGACGTTTACTGTGAATAGACCGATTCTTGATGTGGATGGTCGGGACATTTACATGACTGTGTATACACAGGATAAGAATGCAGTGGAGTCCAATCCAGATGTCAGCACAGGTATCGCTACTGACACAGTGACTGTGAATATCCGCACGGTGACTGGTGGCGGTACCACAGTGATATTGCCAACCCTTGATTTAAGTCCGCTTAATCCAACAGTATTGGAAGATGATTACAATGACGCTGATGGTGATGGAGCTGGTTTCGCTCTGTCTAAAGCAGTGCAACTTGAGTCTGTCACCTTTGACCAAGGAGCGAGTAGCCCAGCCAGCTACGACCTGACCGTGACCATACGCACTTATCCAGGGGATGACACTACATTCACAGGTGCAGGCATTAGTGGTCCAATTACAGTGATTGAAAATGCAGGTACGCCACAAGAACAGGTCGTGACCTTGTGGATTGTGACGACAACTGTCACTGATGCCAATGCACAGTCGACATTGCAAGGTATCTTGGACGACATCAGAGTGCATACCGCAGAACATGCGAATGGTAACATCAATAATCTGAATAGCACTGTACCTATCGATGTTTCTGCGGTGTTCAATAGCAGTGGTGTCGGGCGTGGTGATCGTGTTGGTGGTGCTACGGATTATGATAATGATAATCCTGTTGATGTAGCGGGTGCTGATGATGATGCAGGCATTGTGATCATCACGCCTGTGACTGACCCAGCTACCTTGACCGTTACTCAAACAGCGACCACCAATGAGGGCGGTACTATCCCAATCAGTATCACTGTATCGAATGAAGCCGATGAAGCAGGTGACTGGGATATTGTAGATGGCACTGTCTACTTCCAATTGAGTGCTGGTACAAGTGCGGTGATTGCTGGTGAGTTGCAATATACCAATGGTACGCCTTTATCTACGGTTACTGACCCTGCTGGCCTACCATCTGGCACGTATTACTACATTACAGGTGCTACGCCAGATACATTGGTCAATCTGCAATATGTGATTGATGATGCTGCTGAATATGAAAGCGGTAGCTTTAACCTGAAGGCGTGGACGATTAACCAAGAGAATGGCAGTAATTTAGAGTTACTCTCTGATGGTACGACGACGCTGACGGTGAACAAGGTGAATACCCCACCAGACATTAGCATCGTGGCGACTAATAATGAACATGATGGTTCAGGTGCGATGGCAGTTGGTAGTATTCAGTTGGCAATCACCAAAACCTTAATGCCTGCGGATGTGAATGAAAATCTATATTCTGCATTGATTCAGAATTTGCCAAATGGTTTCTTGGTGTACTACGGGGCAAATCAGAATTCGGCAACCTTGGCAACTAATGCAGGTGATGGTACGTGGTTAATTCCTGTTTCTGGCAATGATTTACCGCCGTACATCAGCATTAAGCCACCTGCGTACTGGAGTGGAACATTGAGTAGTGTCAAGTTCTCGCTTGTGAGTGGTGAAGCGAGTTTACCAGCCAATGTCACAGATTTCCCATTTAACCTTATCGTGACACCAGTTGCGGATGGTATCTTCGCGCTTGCGCCAACTTATAGCTTCAGTAACGTTGGCAAACCAGTGTCCCTCAACTTGAATATAGGGATGGAAGACCCTGCATTGATTGTGGTTGGTGCGCCTGATGGCAATCGTGAGTTGACACGGTTGATATTTACTGGCATTCAAGATGGGGCTAATGCGGTATTCCTCGCCAACAATGCCATGATTAATCCATCACGGATTACTTACAATGCAGGTACGCATACCATTGAGGGCTTGACCCAATCAGAGCTGGATACACTGCAAATCTTGCACACGCCAACATCTGGACTTGATCCGATTACTGTTAATGCACAAACTTATGAAGTGGATGTAGATACAGGTGCGATTATTGATACCAGTGGTTTGTTTGGTGTGCAGAACTTTAATCTGAATGTGATAGGCACTACTGCAATAATTACAGATACCAGTTCTGGTTCGCCAGCCACTCCGACAGCAGGTAATGATGACCTCACAGGTTCAAGCAGCAATGACTATATCAATGCTGATGCAGGTAATGACATCATTTTTGGTGCTGACGGTGAGGATAGTCTAGTCGGTGGTTTAGGCAATGACGAGCTGCATGGTGGCAATGACAAAGACATTCTGTTGGGTGGTGCTGGTAATGACTATCTGTATGGTGATGCTGCTAATGACATTCTGCATGGTGGCATAGGCAATGACCTTCTGTTTGGTGGCACAGGCGCAGACTTGTTTGTCTGGGGTACAGGTGATAATGACAATAGTACAGATGTCATCAAAGACTTTGTTCAAGCTGATGATGTGGTTGATGTGAGTGGGTTGCTGGATCAACTGGGTTGGGATGGTGAGGCAGGTACTCTGTCCAATTATATTGATTTCACATCAGGTACAGACACAAACTTAGTAGTCGGCAATGGTGCGAATACTGTCACGATTGTGATTGAAAACAATACATGGGCTAGCCTCAATGACATGATTACTAATAATCAACTGATTGTTTAACGAACTGAAAAGGGTTTGATCTGATTAATGGCTGAACGTTCTTTGTGGTTTAGTTCAGTGATTAATCAGGCAGCCGATCAGCGAGTAAACAAAAAGAGGAAACGAATTTTGTCATCACTGGACGGTTGCCAAGATCAAAAAAATTGACAACGGCTTGTTCATTTAAAAGCAACAAGCCAAATAGGTAATAATTACGAAGTAAAATACAGGGGAAACATGTGATTAAACGTAACGCTTCTGCGCTCAATAAAATAACCGTACTGGCTGGTTTATTCAGTGCGGTTATGTTGAATACTGCCTCGGCAGCCGATTTGACTTCGGTGACCAAAACTGCGATTGAAAATAATCCAGAAGTACAAACTCAATGGTTTAGCTTCCTTGAAGCAACAGCAAATCAAAAACAAGCACGTGCTGGCTATTTACCATCGTTAGATTTGAACGCAGCCTATGGCAAAGGCAATCGTGAATTCGATGGCGATCGTGGTTGGTTCAATCAAGGTCAGGCAGAAATTGCGTTAACGCAAGTGTTGTTCGATGGTTTTCGTATTAAAAGCAAAGTTGAACAAGGCGATTATGCTGCGTTAAAACGTTATTATGACTTGAATGCAGGTATTGAACAAAAAGCACTTGAAGCGACTCAAGCGTATTTAGATGTACAGCGTTATCGTGAATTGGTTAGATTTGCAGAAGGAAATTTTGCCAATCACCAGCGCGTTTATAATCAAGTATTACAACGGACCAACCAAGGTGTAGGCAATAAAGCAGATTTGTCACAAATTTCAGGTCGTTTATCGCTTGCTCAAACCAACTTGATGACAGAACAAGCCAATTTAAATGATGTATCTGCACGTTTTGCACGAATTGTTGGGGTTGAGCCAAGTAATAATCTTTCGCCAGTAAGTATTAATGCAGCACTTCCGAACAGTGCACAAGAAGTGATTGCTTCTGCTTATAACAATAACAACAGCCTAAAAGCGGCGTTAAGCGAAATGCAATATGCACGTGCGAGTGCGCAAGAGTTTAAAGCCAATATGTACCCAAAACTTTCATTTGTGGCGCGTACAGGTTTATATCAAAACCGTAACAGTTTTGATGAGCGTAGCAATCCCGATAATGATAAATATGGGCAAGATAGCGCAGTTGAGTTAAGACTCAATTATAATATATTTAATGGTTTTGCTGATAGAGCAGCCATGAATGCTGCCAATGCACGTGTTTTACAATCCGATGATTTGAAAAACAAAGCATGTGTCGATATTCGCCAAACTTCAGCCGTGGCTTATAACAATGTCAATAACTATAGCAACCAGTTGCAATGGTTACAGCGTCATCGTGATGAATCTGCATCCGTTGTAAAAGCTTATAATGATCAGTTTGATATTGGTCGTCGTACTTTGCTTGATGTACTTGATTCAGAAAATGAAGCCTTTCAGGCCAATCGTGCTTATGTCAGTGCGCAATATGATTTGAAAATTGCACAATTCCAAACACTGTATAGCATGGGTCAATTATTGCCTGCGCTCGGTATTCAACGTGATAATTTACCAGAAGTATCAGAAGTAAGTAAACGTGAACTGAATGCAGCAAATGTATGTACAGCGGCAAATGCACAAGCTGAATAATTTTTTAATCAGTTAAAATAAAATAGGGTGCTGTTGCACCCTGTTTTTATAGATGCTCCAACTCTTTTGGGTAAGGTGAATTTACAATTATTCTATTAACTCAATGATATAACTCTGAGTTTAGGAATAATGAACCTTTTATGCTTGTTTGATTCATGGTGAATAAGTGACAACACAAATATTTGATCCTTTAGCTTTATGCCTGATTCGGGTGGCTAAAGATTATGAAATTAGTATTACACAAGAAGGTTTATTATCAGGTTTGCCTTTACCCAATGGAAAGCTAATACCTCAGTTTTTTTCACGTGCAGCTGATCGGGTAAGTTTGACAAGTAATATGGTACAGCAGAATCTGGATCAACTGAACCATTTTGTTTTTCCTGCCATTTTAATATTGAATAATAATACAGCTTGTGTTTTATATCGTTTTGATACAGAAAGACAGACTGCAACAGTATATTTTCCTGAAATGTTGGACACTGTGACAGAAGTGCCAATTGTCCAGTTACAAGAAAAATATCTGGGTTCAGTGATTTATTTACAACAACGTCAATTTGTGGCGGATAACAAGGTTAAGCTGGAAAAGACAAATCAGCATTGGTTCTGGAGCGTAATTCGACAGCACCGTTCCATGTACAAAGATATTTTATTAGCAGCCCTGTTCGTCAATATCTTTGCTTTGTGTGCACCTTTTTTCGTAATGAATGTTTATGATCGTGTTGTTCCCAACCATGCTACAGATACCCTATGGGTACTCGCCTTTGGAATCATGATTATTATTACGGCTGACTTTATTTTAAAACTGGTCCGTAGTTATTTTGTTGATTTGGCTGCAACCCGTGCTGATAACAAGCTATCTGCCTATATTATGGAAAAAGTATTAGGTCGGCGTATGGAACAGAATAATATGTCTGTTGGTATGATGGCCTCCAATATTCAGTCCTATGAGGCAATTCGTTCTTTTACCAGTTCTATGACTGTGGTATCACTGATTGACTTGCCATTTTTTGTTCTATTCTTAGCTGTTATCTGTATTATTTCATGGGTTTTCGTTATTCCTTTAGTCATCGCTGCAATCATTATTTTACTCTATGCATTATCAGTTCATATTAGTTTAAAAAAATTATCTGATGCGATGTCAGAAGCTTCTCAACAGCGTCAGGGATTATTGATAGAAACCTTAAATAATCAGGAAACGATTAAAAGTTTTAATGCTGCTGGACGAATGCAAACTTTATGGGAAAAAGCCACTCGTTTTACCGTACAGTATTCTTCTAAATTACGTTTTATTGGTGGCACTGTTGGTAATTTTGCTGGATGGGTACAACAAACAGCAGGCGTTGTAATTATCCTGGTTGGAGTTTATCTTATTGTAGATGGAAAGTTGACCCAAGGTGCACTGATTGCCTGTTATTTATTATCAACTCGTGCCTTGGCTCCAATTGCACAAATTGCAGGTTTATTAACCCAATATTATCAGGCATCCAGTGCCTTAAATATGCTGAATCAAACTGTTGACGCTGAACAGGAACGAGAGAATCTAAAAGGTTGGGTGAGTCATCCACATCTTATAGGACATATCGAATTTAAAAATGTCAGCTTATGTTATCCAAATGAATCACATTCTGCTTTAAATAATATCTCTTTCTCTATTCGAGCAGGAGAAAAAGTGGCGATTCTAGGAAAAGTAGGCTCAGGTAAAAGCTCAATTGAAAAGATACTATTGTCGCTCTATAAGCCGACTGAAGGGTCAGTATTTATTGATCAAACCAATATTAGTCAGATTGATCCAGCAGAATTACGTAGCCAGATTGGTTATATTCCCCAGGACATACAATTGCTGAACGGTACAGTATTATCAAATATTGTCTTAGGTAATCCACATGCTAGCCGTGTTGCTTTGGAACAAAGTTTGGTTGTTTCTGGTTTAAGCCAGATTCTAAAAGCACATGAAGATGGTTTGTCATTACAAGTGGGTGAGGGTGGTCATAAATTATCTGGCGGACAGCGGCAGGCGGTTGCCGTGGCACGTGCAATTGCCCAGAATGCTAAAATTTTGGTTTTTGATGAACCGACCAGTGCGATGGATACTCCCCTTGAGAATCATGTGATTCATCATCTAAAACATTATATGACAGCTCAACATACTTTAATTTTGGTCACACATAAACCTGCATTACTTACATTGGTTGATCGAATTATTATTTTAGAAGATGGAAAGATTATTGCTGATGGTGATAAGGAAAGTGTAATGAAAGCCATGTTTCCCCAACAAGCTAAAGTTGCAGGAGCTGTATCATGAGCACAGAACACAATAAAACCCAAAGAGAGAAGATGTTTGGGGGCGTAGGTAAAAGTATTGAACAATCAGAAAAAGTTCTGAGTCCAGTGCTAGGGCGTTTAAATTTATTTAAAAAATATCAACCTGCTGATACAAATGACTGGAAAAGTCAGGTACAAGAAGTAACTCAATCACAAAAGCCAATTCAGGCAAGAGTCATTCTTTATGTGATTGTAGTGTTGTTTATCTGTTTAATTATTTGGGCAGGTTTTGCTAAAGTCGATGAAATTACTCGTGGTGAAGGAAAAGTGATTCCATCTCAACAGATGCAAGTGATTCAATCGGTTGATGGTGGCGTGGTTGAAAAGGTGTATGTGCAGGAAGGTGAGCACGTCAAAAAAGGCGATCTATTGATTCGTATTGACCCGACACGGTTCACCTCAAATTTGAATGAAGTTAATGCCAAGATTTTTGCCTTGCAAACCAAAGTTAGACGTTTAAGTGCACAATTAAATGGCTCGGGCTATACCTCAGGCAGTGTCCCTGCGGGGGTTTCACCTGATGCAGCTGCAAACATTATGGCGCAAGAAAGCCAGTATTATGCGGAAAGTTTGCGCGAACTGAGCCAAAGAACGATGACCAATCAAGGTACGGTTTCGACTCGTCAACAGGAATCGCAACGTGCTCAAGCTGCACTCGGACAAGCTGAAAGAGCCTATCAACTTGCAGTGCGTGAACTCAATACCACACGACCTTTGTTAAAGACTGGTGCGGTGTCGGAAATGGATATTTTGCGCCTTGAACGTGACGTATCGAATGCCGATGGTGAACGTAAGCAGGCGGCAGCGAATTTAAGAGCTACGCAGGCATCTATTGGGGAAGCGCAATCACGCACTTCTGAGGCTGCGGTGAGTTTAAAAAATCAATGGCGCAATGAACTGGCAGAAGCGCAAGCTCAGCTAGTGAGTTTAAAAGAAAGTATTTCAGGCGTAGCAGACCGAGTGAAAACCACCGATATTCGTTCACCGACCAATGGTATCGTGCAGAAAATTTTCTTTAATACCATTGGTGGGGTTGTGAAACCAAGCGATCAAGTCGCGGAAATAGTACCTTTAGATGGACAATTGATTGTTGAAGCAAAAGTGTCTCCGAAAGATATTGCTTTTGTACGACCAGATTTGCCTGCGGTGATTAAATTTACGGCCTATGATTTTTCAATCTATGGCGGAATGAATGCGAAAGTAAAACATATTAGCCCAGACACATTTACCGATGAAAAAGGCAATATGTTTTATATCGTCCGTGCAGTGACTGATAAACCAACGTTTGGTAAAGGATTATCCGTGATTCCCGGCATGACCGTTCAATTGGATATTATGACAGGGAAGAAAACTATTCTTTCTTATCTGCTTAAACCAATTCTTAAAGCGAAAAATAATGCCTTAACCGAACGTTAAGTCGAATAAAAACCGAAATCTCTTAAAATCCCTCTTTTGAAAAGAGGGATTTTTGATTTATAAAGTAAATTTTAAACGCGCGAAATTTACATTTTATTGAAGCAGATAAAAAATCTAAATTCATTTTTAGTTTTTTCCAGTGCCAAAATGTTGCACCCAATACGTTCGATGAGTTACATCATTTCGAACGCAGGTAATCGCATAATCTTTAAATTGGGGTTTCATTAAGTTATCGCAATGTCCAGGACTGAGCGCCAGCCAATTTTCTAAAACTTGTTTTAGGTTGCTTTGACCTGTTGCTAAATTTTCCCCACCACCACCTTTGTATCCTGTTTTTTTAATACGAGCTCTCAGATTTTCACCACTTCGACCGACATGACTTAAAATCTGACGTTGCGAAATATCCAGCGCATGTGCAGTTGAACTTGTTTGTAATTGATTATTCCATTTTAGCGAGTGGGTAGCCGAGTAAGCTATTTTTCCACATTGTTGCGGTTGATGCCGAATCACGTTAATGGCATTTAAAACGGCTTGCTGATATTGTGGATTTTTAATGTCATCACAAGAGATTTTGTCAAAAGAGGCTAAAGTCTGTTGAGGATTTTTTTGAGTGGGTATCGTTGTTGATTTTGCAATGGTTTTATTTGATTGATGCTGCAAAGGCTGTTGTGGTTGTGAATTTGAACATCCATGTAGTAAAAAGTATAGACTGCATATAAAAGAATGATAAGCAATATTTTTCATAGTGCACCTCTAGCAAATTTTTTTATTCATCAGATGTATTAGTTCAGACTTGATCGGACATAACTCTTGAAAAAGAGAAAGTTACCCATTTTGATAAAGGTGTCGAAATCTTAATCAAACAAAGGTAACTTTCTTATGTTGCATACTAACAATCAAATCATCAAACACAAAGTAGGCTTACTCAATTTAGCTGAAGAGCTTCAAAATGTTTCTAGAGCATGCAAAGTGATGGGTGTCTCTAGAGATACTTTTCATCGCTATCAGGAGCTAGTACAGTCTGGGGACATGGATGCATTGATCAATAAATCCCGTCGAGTACCTAATCTAAAAAATCGTGTAGATGATGCTACAGAACTAGCAGTCATTGATTTCGCAACTCAGTATCCAGCTTATGGGCAGCATCGTACTAGTAACGAATTACGCAAGAAGGGTGTATTTGTTTCAGGTAGCGGTGTTCGCTCTATTTGGTTACGCTATGATTTAGAGAACTTTAAGAAGCGTTTGAAAGCACTCGCAGCTAAAGTGGCACAGGATGGTATCGAATTAAATGATCATCAGATTGCTGCTGTTAGCGACAGTGTAAAAATGACCCCCTAACGGCATTTAAAAACTGACCCCCTTGGTTAATATAGCGGTCATTTTGGACTGCTCAACATGTTAACTTTGGAGCAAGCAGTGACAATCCAAATACTTCATCAACAAGGTAAATCTATTAAAGCCATTAGTCGTGAACTGGGGGTGTCCAGAAATACCGTACGTAAATATTTACGGCAAAACACCACACCTCAGTATCAGCGTATACAGCCTAGAATAAGTATCCTTGACCCATATAAACCCTATTTACTCCAACGTGTAAACGCAGCTCATCCTGAATGGATTCCTGCTGTTGTGCTCTACCAGGAAATTTTAAGGTTGGGATATCCAGGAAAGATCAGGATCTTGAGGGAATATCTTGCAACATTAAAACCAGTTGCTAAACCAGAACCGATCATTCGTTTTGAAACCCAACCTGGCCAACAAATGCAGGTAGATTTCACGACAATTCGACGCAACAACACGACTTTAAAAGCCTTTGTCGCAACATTAGGGTATTCCAGAGCGACTTTCGTGAAATTTTATGATCATGAACGTACGGATGCATGGATCGATGGTCTAGAAAATGCATTTCAGTTCTTTGCAGTAGTACCTCAAGAAATCCTGTTTAATAACGCTAAAACGATCATGATTGAACGGGATGCCTATCAGGAGGGGCAGCATAAATGGAACCCCAAACTGCTCGACTGTGCCAAGAAGTACAGCTTTCGTCCTCGCGTATGTAAGCCCTACCGCGCACAGACCAAAGGCAAAGTTGAACGCTTTAATGGATACCTCAAATCAAGCTTTATTGTGCCATTGAAAGCAAGCCTGAAGACTTCGGGTTTACTGTTAGATGTTGATGTCGCCAATGCCCACATTGGCCGGTGGCTGCATGAAACCGCCAATCAGCGGATTCATGCCACCACGCAAGAAAAACCGGCTGTTCGACTGCAACAGGAGCAGCAAAAATTTACGCCATTACCGCAATCAGATACAGGTTCTAGCACTGTACCTGTTGCAGCAGCACAGCATGTCATGCCCTACGAGAGTTTGCAGCATCCCTTATCGGTATATGACCAGTTGCTAGGAGTTTCCTGATGAATCTGCAATACGACCGTATAGAGCAACTTTGCCAAAAGCTCAATCTGCCTGCCATCGCATCACAATGGTCACATCATGCACAACAAACATTAGGTCAAGATGGAAGTTATGCCGACTTTGTTGAAGCGATCTTGACGCATGAATATGCTGCCAGGCAACAGCGCAGCCAGCAGGTCCTGATGAAACTCTCAGGCCTGCCTCAAATGAAAACACTGGAAGGTTACGATTTTAATTATGCACTAGGTGCTCCAAAATCACAGGTGGTCGAGTTGTTCAACTTGAGCTTTATCTCGAGAGCAGAAAATGTGGTGTTTCTTAGTGCTAGTGATGTAGGGAAAACGCATTTATCCATGGCATTAGACTATAAGGCCATCATAAACAATGTCAAAACCAAGTTTATTACCGCCGCCGATCTCATGCTGCAACTCAGTACAGCCTATCAGCAAGGTAAATTGAAAACCTATATGCAACGGGTGATACTCGCCCCGAAATTACTGATAATCGATGAAATTGGTTATTTACCGTTTGGACGTGAAGAAGCGAATCTGTTCTTTAACGTGATTACCAAGCGTTATGAAAAAGGCAGTCCAATATTGACGAGTAACTTACCCTTTAGCCAATGGTCTAAGTCGTTTGCGGATGATGTTAGGTTGACCGCTGCGATGTTAGATCGGCTATTACATCACTGTCATGTGGTACAAATATCGGGTGAGAGTTATCGTTTGAAGGATAAAAAAAGAATTGGGATTCAGCCCCAGGTTGAAACTTAATACGAGATCAAAGGGGTCAATTTTACTTTGCCATTTGTAAGGTAAAAGGGGTCAATTTTAGAATGCCGTTGACAAATACACAAGTTTTACAGGTGAAACCAAATGAGTGAACAACAACTAACATTTAAAGAAGGCTATGACATCTTAAAGAAGAATGCTGAGCTTCTAGAGTCTCAAGAGGAGCCGGACATTGATAACCTGATGAAAGTTGTTGAAGAATCCATGGCAGCTTATAAAAACTGTAAGCAACGCATTGATGCAGTACAACAAGCATTGAATGAAAGCTTTAAGGATTAATCTTTAATTGTTAGCAGTTGATCCCACTTAAAGTAGTTCTGTGTTAGCCGATCTCGTGACATATTCCATGTTCTGTTCGGCATTAAACTCGCGCCCAAGGCAATCTTGGTTTTGCCATACTTAAGATGAATCGCTTCAAGGGAATCCATCAAGGCATTGCTGACTTCGATGTGTTTCATATCAATGAACATGTCATACACATGGTTTTCCTTTGGTTCGAGACACGTCAGAATCACGCCGCATTTCTTGAATGCTATATCATTTGCATACAGGCCATCAATCATCGTTGTAGCGAGTTTAGAGAGCACTAATAAGTTGTCGGTAGGTTCTGGTAAAGCTAATGATAAAGACTTGTTGTAGCAGGGCTTTGAGCTATCAAATGGGTTTGATTGAACGAAACCAATCAGACAACCACACAACAAATTATCATCTCTCAGTCTGCTAACAGCATCCATGACATACAGCGACATGGCTTCCTTGAGATCATCTATGTGATAGACCCTCTGCCCAAAGGAGCGACTAGCAATGATTTGCTTCTTTGCAGGAGGCGTATGTTCCAATTCAATGCAAGCAATTCCATGGAGTTCCAATAAGGTTCTGTGCATCACTACAGAGAATTGGTCTCGGATCATCAGAGGGGAAGCCAAGACAAAATCCATCACTGAATGAATCCCCATACTGTTGAGCTTCTTCGTATACTTTCGACCAATGCCCCATACTTCACTTACATCAATTGCTTGATAGACGCTCTCGGCTGAGCATGGATCCATTGAAACCAAGTTGCATACGCCATTGAAGTAATCGTTCTTCTTGGCAATATGGTTTGCGAGTTTCGCTTCTGTCTTTGAGCGTCCTATGCCAATACATACAGGTAAACCAAGCCAAGAAAACAAACGCTGACGAATCTGATGAGCATATTCAGTCAAGTCGTAATTCCCTGCATGAGCTGTCAGATCCAGAAAGCACTCATCAATAGAGTAAATCTCTTGCTCTTTTGGCGATACAAAATCGGCTAGGATTTTCATGAATCTGCGAGACATCTCTGCATACAGTGCATAGTTGCTCGATAGCACCTGTACCTGATGCTGTTCGACGATGTCCTTAATCTGGAAGAGAGGAACACCCATCTTGATGCCCAAGTCTTTGGCTTCTTGGGAACGTGCCACAGCACAGCCATCATTGTTGGATAGCACAATGACAGGCTTTTGTTCAGACTAGGGTTGAAGACACGTTCACAACTGACATAGCAATTATTGATGTCTACAAGTGCATAGATCTTCTGGTGAGCTACTTGCATGAGCATGAAACCAATCAAGTATTAACGCTTTCTGAATGGCTTGATGACAAAAGTCACTATGAATAGCCACCGATTTTGTAGACACCTTTTAGTTAGATAAAATGGCTAATTAACGAGGTGCTTATGAGCAGTAAACGATACCCTGAAGAATTCAAAATTGAAGCAGTAAAACAAGTCACTGAGAAAGGTCATAGTGTGGCTGAAGTTGCTACACGTTTAGGAACCACTACACATAGTCTGTATGCTTGGATCAAACGTTATGATCCACAGCAGCCCAAGACAACAGAATCTAGTGATCCAACTACAGAATTAGCGAAATTAAAAAAAGAGCTGCAAAGGGTCACTGAAGAAAGGGACATATTAAAAAAGGCCGCGGTGTACTTCGCAAGCCAGTCCAAATGAGGTACGCCTTTATTCGGGACAACCAACATATATGGTCTGTTCGTCGTTTATGTTCAACGTTAGATGTTCATCACAGTGGTTATTACGCCTGGTTAAAGAAACCTACCAGTATAACTGCGAGGAAGCGGCAACAGCTTTCAGGATTAATTAAACAGTTCTGGTTGGAATCTGGCGGAGTCTACGGTTATCGCAAGATTCATTGTGATTTGAAAGACGTTGGCGAAAGTTGCGGTATCAATCGAGTACATCGACTCATGAAGGCGAATGGTCTCAAGTCACAGCGTGGCTATCGCAAACCTAGAGCTAATGTTAGTACTCCATCGATTGTGGCTCGAAATACTTTAGACAGACAGTTTAACCCCACCCAGCCCAACCAGTTGTGGGTGACTGACATCAGTGTGCCGCAGCAAGCGGCGTAAGAGATGAGGGTATGGCCCCTCGCTATCGGCTTGCAGGAGCAGGTAGCAAACCACCATAAGCGGCTTGGATCAAAAGTCCCGGTCGTGAGCGTTATGGAAAAGGCGTTGTAAAGGCGTCAGGTAAGAATTAGGAAGGCGAACACCAGTGAACTGCCGTTCAAGTGTCGAAAGTACTCAAATGACATCAAAACCGGGGATGGATGTTGCCCCGCGATCAGTTTGGCCGTTACCTGCTTACGGGCCATTCGGTGTCCGGCGTAGAGGCAGCGCGATCCTAATTCAGGCTTTTACGTTGAACTGCGGGAACCTTCGGTGGCGATGTCAAGCGAAAGGTACAAGCTCAAAAGGCAAGGCCGATAATAGCAATGCGTCACCAAGGGGCGGAGCAGCTCGTAGTAGTGTTGAAGTTACTGTAATGGTAATGGAGCGAAGGGGCTGCATTATCCAGGTCTGCGGTCTTGTCAACTGCACAAGCAGGAGGAACAAGGCTTTATGACCAAACCATTTAACATTCCTAAAGCGTTAATTTGGGAGGCATTCAAGAAAGTCAAAGAGAATGGCGGTGCTGCAGGCATCGATCATGAATCTATTGAGCAATTCGAACACCACTTAAAAGGCAACCTGTATAAACTATGGAATCGACTTTGTTCAGGCAGTTATTTTCCACCGCCAGTCAAAGGCGTTCCGATTCCAAAGAAATCAGGTGGGGTACGTATGTTAGGCATTCCAACAGTAGCGGATCGAGTAGCACAAACAGCTGTCAAGCTTATATTGGAGCCACAGATTGATCCTCTATTTCATCCAAACTCTTATGGATATCGTCCAGGGCGTTCAGCCCATGATGCGATAGCTGTGGTGAGACGACGAAGTTGGGAGTATGACTGGGTTGTGGAATTTGATATCAAAGGTCTATTTGATAACATTGACCATAATCTACTCATGCGTGCACTTAAGAAACACTGCGAAATTCCATGGATTCTTCTCTATGTAGAACGCTGGTTAAAAGCACCTATGCAAAATGTAGATGGTCAAGTTTTAGAAAGGAATCACGGCACACCGCAAGGTGGAGTTATCAGTCCTCTATTGGCTAATTTATTTATGCATTATGCTTTTGACATGTGGATTACCAAGAATCTTGCGAGTGTAAGATTCTGCCGCTATGCGGATGATGGAGTAATTCATTGCCGAAGTTTATCTCAAGCCAAACTTGTTTTACAAAAGATTGGTGCACGATTTCGTGAATGTGGACTCGAATTGCATCCAGATAAGACAAAGATTGTTTATTGCCAAGATGTGAATCGTCGCCAAGCATATCCAGATGTTCAATTTACTTTTCTCGGGTACACGTTTAGGCCCCGTAAGGCTGTGGACAAGTATAAAAGAGTTTATGTAAATTTCTCTCCTGCAGTCAGTCGTGATGCACTTAAAACAATGCGACAGACTATTCGGAAATGGCATCTACATCTGATGTGTAATCGCGAATTAAGTGATTTATCTGCAATATTTAATCCAATTCTTCAAGGCTGGCAGCAATACTATGGTCGATTCCATGGTTCAGCAATGTCAACGATCTGGCAACACATGAATGCTTATCTTATACGCTGGATGAGGCGTAAGTATAAAAACTTGGCCCGTCATAAAAGACGGGCTAGATATGCCTTAGGGCGACTTGCGCGTGATTTTCCAAATGCCTTTGTGCACTGGAAAATGGGATGTTTACCATCGGTTGGATAATGGGAGCCGGATGAGCTGAGAGGTTCACGTCCGGTTCTGCGAGGGGCTAAGGGTGAGACTCCCTTGGTCTACTCACCCTTATATTCGCACTCATGAAGGATGGCTGTATCTTGCAGTAGTAATCGACCTATTCTCACGGCTAGTCGTTGGCTGGTCTATGAAGTCGAGAATCACAACAGATCTGGTTTTAGATGCTCTACTGATGGCTTTGTGGCGAAGAAGCCCAAAGAACAAAGTCCTGATTCATTCTGATCAAGGTAGCCAATACACCAGTCATGAATGGCAGACATTTCTCAAGCATCACAACCTTGAAAGCAGTATGAGCCGGCGTGGAAACTGCCATGATAATGCTGTTGCTGAGAGCTTCTTTCAGCTGTTAAAGCGAGAGAGGATCAAGAAGAAAATCTATGTGACAAGAACTGAAGCAAGGTCGGATATCTTTGAATATATAGAGATGTTCTATAACTCAAAACGCAGACATGGTTCCAATGGTCAGCGTTCTCCATTAGATTATGAAAAGGCCCATCAAAAGATGGTTATGTGTGTCTAGAATTTTGGTGGCTATTCAATCACCGATGTCGACAGGTTTCCAAACGAAAAACTCTTATTTGTTTTCTACCTTTTAATTGGTGTAAAAGGGCTAAGGTCATCAATTAGATGACCTTAGTTTTTTGATTTATGTGTAAGCAAGATTGGTTAAGTAAAGGCGGGCTTTCATTGCCAAATTTGCATAATTGGCTTGCCCATCATCCAATTGTCGTTGTAACCAAAGCCTTAAAGCCTGATGATCATTAAAACATTTGTTGACGTTGAGCATGAAAGCGAGGTTGTGCAGTTTGGGAATTTGAAACTCCTCAATCAGCTCACGTGCAATTGCATCAACTTCCTGTGACACCACAACCCCACCAAAGAATGATTTAGTCATATTCATTCTCCATCTCATTGAGCTTTTCTAGCATCAGCTCAAAAGCACTGCCATCACGACGGGTAATATTAGGAACATAGCGACTGTAAACACGAAACAGCATTTCAGTCGTAGAATGTCCTAGTTGTTTGGCAATCCATTCCGGATTTTCACCAGCTGAGAGCCACAATGTCGCTGCAGTATGCCGTGTTTGATATGCACGACGACTTTTCAAACCTAAAAATCTTAATAATGGATGCCATACGCGTCGATTCACTAAGCGATAGTCCAATGGGTTGCCATTTCGCATAGAAAAAACGAATTCAGAGCGGTTCTTGACCATTTTCTTTTGTTCTAAGAGTGCTTGATACACACGCTCACTCATTTGAATGCCACGGTCTGATCCAAAGGTTTTGGTATCACCAAGTTTGCCGTTGACTAATGCTTCTTTGATATAGATCTCACGCCGTTGAAAATTCACGTTTTGCCAACGTAGACCATCGATTTCACTGGTACGCATACCTGTGAAGAAGCGAACGGTGTAGTACGGTTTAAAGTCATCACGCACAGTCTCTATGATCTTTTGCACCTCTTGTAGGGTAAAAGGTGTAACGTCAATGCGACTTTCCTTGAGATTCTTAATATTTTTATAAGGCGAAACAAAGTTGTATCGTTCCGCTGCTTCATTAAGTATCATACGTAAAGGTGTCATGATCTGATTGATTCGGGATGCCTTCAGGCTTGCTTGTTTTAAACCGTAATTCACTTTGCCGAGAGAGGAACGGAATTCAAGCAAGTCTGGCTTCTTTATCTGATCTAAGCACTGATGGCCTAATGCAGGGATCAAATAATTATTTAAAATAATCAGTACCTTTTCCTGGTAGGAACTGCGCCATTCAATTTTTTTCTCATCAAACCAAATATGCGCAAAATCCTTAAATAGGGGTGTTGATGAGCTCAGTACAGCTTTACGTTGCTGTATCTCACTAAACTGTGCAACTCGTTTGCTTTTAGGAAAATACTTTGCATACTCGAAAGTCCCTAAAGTAATTTCTGCTTCAAGCTGTTCTAAACGTTTCTTTAAAAGTTTACGGTTTTGGGCCGTATCTTCGAGATTGGTTGTTTCTCTGCACCGTACACCTTGATAGCGGAAGTCGACAACGAGCTTTCCATAACGTTCTTGAATATTCGCCATATGCAGGACTCCTTATTGCAAAGTGGTTAGCCCTAGGCTGGTGAATTTCAACATATCTTCTTCGATACGTTCCCATACAAACAAAATTTTGCGTCCACCGAATGGGCGGATGTAATGAATGCCCTCAAGGAAAATACTGTCCTTAAGTTGGTTACGGATGGTACGTGGGTCGTAATGAATTTTTTCAGCCAACTGTTGGGCTGTCATATAGGTGTATGTCATAATGATATTCCTGTAAAACTTCATCGGATGTGGAGATAAATTACATCCTTGAAGATAAATTAACTCTAAAATTGCTCAAATGCAATGAAAAAGTAATCGGATTAGAGGAATTTATTGTGATTATTTGTAAACTTCCAACTCTTTTGGCTGAAAGAAGGATGAGAGTAGCAGATCTTATCCGTGGTACTGGTATTAATAAAACCACATTGCATAAGCTTTATAATGGAGATTTGACACGAATAGATTTTGATACTATTGATCGGGTATGTGATTTTTTAGATATACAGGTTGGGGAGTTATTTATATTTGAGCGGACTAATGATTTGTTAGCGCAGTCAAATAATAGAGATACCGATGATGAATAATAAAATAGATAATCAATAATTTTTTGTGTAATTACATGATAGGGGCTTGGTCATACAGATTCGGCCAACTTAGAAAGTAGCGCGTAAAAAAATAGAGTCACTTTTTGGTCACCATTTGGTCACCAATTTTAAATGTAATGTTCTGTTAACTTGCTTTTTTAAGTATCAGAAATTCTGATAGATAATAATACTATTTAAAATCAACAAAAAAAGCCCCAATCTTTCGACTGAGGCTTTTAAAATTCTGGAGCGGGAAACGAGACTCGAACTCGCGACCCCAACCTTGGCAAGGTTATGCTCTACCAACTGAGCTATTCCCGCGGAGTCTATAAAGTTTTTTAAATGAAAAAACTAAATGAAAAAATTTTGAGCGGGAAAGGAGACTCGAACTCCCGACCCCAACCTTGGCAAGGTTATGCTCTACCAACTGAGCTATTCCCGCATGCCGTGTATAATACAGCATGCAAAAATGTGGTCAACACCTTTGTTAAAAATCTTGCATCAATTGCATAAAATAAAAGCAAAATGCTGCAGACCAGACAATAAATAACCAATATCCATATAGAAATCAATGAAATTTCGCCACAATCAACGGATTGCACCTGAACAGATTACCGAAATACTCGGCAGAACAAGGTATACTGGGATTATATTTTTGCAGATCGGAGTCAGGCCATGAGCTTAGAACAACAACTGAAAGACCGTTTGGCGCAATTATCCCCAACCTATTTGGAAGTGGTGAATGAATCTTCGGGTCATGGCGGTTATTTCCCGGGAAAAGAATCGCATTTTAAAACCGTGATTGTGAGTCAGGCTTTTGCCGGTTTACGTCCAGTCCAGCGTCATCAGAAAGTTTATGCTGCTGCAGGTGATCTGCTGTCAAAAGACAAAATTCATGCGCTGGCCATTCATGCATTTTTGCCTGAAGAATGGGCTGGTCAGGACACCACCAGTCCGGCTTGTGCACATGCACCTAAAAACTAAGAGGACATGATGGAAACCCAACTTTTAGTCAAGATTATTCATATGTCGGCAGCAGGACTGGCCATTGTCGCCATTTTTGCCCGTGCCTTGACCTTGTTTGTCGGTACACAAGGGAATTTACCTAATCCGGTGGCACGTATAGCGCTAGTCGCTTTACAGCATTTAGCTATCACGGTGATTGCACTGACCGGCATTGTGTCGCTCGTCCTCAAAGACTTTGATGTACAGCCTTGGTTTTATGCCAAAGTCATTTTATTTTTGGTACTGGTGTCCTCGTTAGGCAAAGCCTATAAAAAAGATGATTCTATCTTGCTATCGCAGCGTCGGGCTGGCTTAGTTATTGCTGTAGTTTCATTGGTGTCTATTCTGGCTTTGGTGATGATCAAGCCGAATTTTGGCTAAAAGCAGGCTGGCTGTGATGATCAGCACAGCCAGTCCATGCAAATAATTAGAAAATACAAATGTTGTAAAAGTAATTAAAAATGTGAGGAGGGGGACATGCGTACACGTGTGGTATTTAATCAAAAGGGTGGGGTAGGCAAGTCGAGTATTACTGTCAATCTGGCAGCGATCAGTGCACATCAGGGTTTAAAAACCTTATTGATTGACCTGGATCCGCAGGCCAACTCTAGCCAGTATGTGCTGGGTGATGATGCGACGTATTCTAGTGACAAGCCGGCACTCGAACCGAATATCGAAAACTATTTTGAAGATGTACTCGGTAATCAGCAAAGCAAGGGCCTACTCGGCAATGCGATTGGCTCGATTTTAAAAAGTCGTAGCAAAGGCTTGGGAAGTTATGTGCATCAATCCTCTTTTAAACATCTGGATGTTATTCCGGCCAGTCCAACGCTGGGTGCATTGGCCCATGCACTGGAGTCCAAGCACAAGATTTATAAGCTACGAGATGCCTTGCAACAACTGTCGGGGCATTATGACCGGGTATTTATTGATACACCGCCTGCATTCAATTTCTTTACCCTCTCTGCTCTCATTGCGGCGAACCGCGTGCTGATTCCATTTGACTGTGATGTATTTTCTAAACGTGCCCTACAGACCCTGATTGAAAATGTCATTGAAACCCAGGATGACCATAATGAAGGGCTGGAAATCGAAGGGATTGTCGTGAACCAGTTTCAGGCACAGGCCAAATTACCGCGTGAAGTGGTACAGCAACTCAAAGATGAAGGGTTGCCGGTCCTCGACAGTATGTTGCCACCGTCAATCTTGATGAAAGAATCTCATCAGAAAAATCTGCCTTTGATTTATTTGGCTACTGATCATAAATTGACTCAGGCCTATCAATCGTTGTTCAATGAGATAGAGCAGAATTAAGATCGAGTTAGCTATGAAACTTGTGAAAGTAAGCCTGAGTATTGCTGCACTGGCATTACTGAGTGCCTGTGCAACGCCGGTAAAACCGACTTATGTGTCGCCCACCCTGTATCAGACTTTGGGTTGTTCGCAATTACAGGGTGAATATAATCGTATTCAGCAGTATATCGACAATGGCGTTGAACCACCGAAACGTACTGGCGTCGGTGTGGGCGTTGGTCTTGGCGGTGGCTGGGGCAGTCGCGGTGGCTGGGGTATTGGCCCGAGTGTTTCAGTCAATATGGGACAATCATCCGATACCAAAAGAACCGAACTGGCACGGCTTTTAGGCGAGCAGGAAGCGATTGTACAGGCCGCGCGTTATAAGAACTGTCCGATCATCGTTCGGCAGGCGACGCCTAAATAAATCATTCAACATTAAACGGATGAATGCTGACTTCGGGTCGGCATTTTTTTATTGCTTTCACCAAGAATAGGGCGGTTTACATTAAGATAAAACTCACGGGAAATTGACCAGACTGTATATAAATCTGAAATTTATAAGCTTGTTATCACACTCTCATATTGATTAAGCTACAACCTTGGCCCGGAAAAGTTCATTGCGATGATTGAAAATTGGTTATTTGTTTTAGGACTCATTGCTGTAATGATGGTTCCAGGGCCCGCCAATGCCTTGGTGGCTAGTTCTGCTCATCAGCAGGGGCAGGCCAAAACCAGTCTCTATCTTCCTGCCATTTTGCTCGGCTATTTTTATGCCATTAATGTATGGGCCTTGGTGATTCATCTGGCGTCACCGATCTGGCCAAATTTTAAAGGCTTGGTCTATGTGCTGAGTACCATCTGTGTGGGCTGGATGACCTTGCATTTATATAAGGCCCAGCAGTTAGAACGCTACAGCAAGAACCATCCGCAGATTCGCCCCTGGCAAATGTTTACAACTACCCTAAAAAATCCTAAAGCAGCATTGTTGGCCTCTGGAATTTTACCGATGGAAACCTGGCAAAGCCCGACCAACTTCGTTCTGGTTTTTGCTGCCTTTAGCTTGAGTACCGTTCCGGTCGGGATATTCTGGATGGTCTTTGGTCAGGCCATATTGACCAGTCCATCTGAAAAAATAAAAGCCGGCCTCATTTATAAAGGCGCGGCTCTATTTGTCCTGCTTTGTCTCATCCCACTCTTGATCAAGCTCTGGGATTAAACGCACAGGCTGTAAAAGAATCTTAATGTAAAAAGTTCTTAAGCTGTTTTACTTTTTTTGAGCTTTTGTTGAATAAAGCCAATCACACCTGGCAATACACTTAAAATAATGATGCCAAAAATTAGATAGGTGAAGTTGTCTTTGACGATCGGCATATTGCCAAACATATAGCCCAAAATGACAAATGAGCTAATCCAGGCAAATGCACCTACTACATTATAGGTCAGGAAATATTTGTAATTCATGCTGCCAGCACCGGCAACGAAGGGTGCAAAGGTACGGGCAAAAGGAACAAAACGCGCAAAAATAATGGTCTTACCACCATGTCTGGCAAAGAATTGCTGGGTCGCCAATAAGTGTTTTTTATTGATGAAGCGCGATTCAATCTCGAAAACCCGAGGACCAATATATTTACCAATATGATAATTCAGGGTGTCACCCAGAACTGCCGCAACAAACAAGAGTGGAATCAGCACCCATGGATCCATTGCACCAGTAGAGGCTGCCAGTGCACCTGCTGCAAATAGCAAGCTGTCGCCAGGCAGGAACGGCATGACCACCAGACCTGTTTCTACAAAGATAATCAGGAAAAGAATGGCATAAATCCAGATCCCGTAATTAGTGATAAATTCAAGCAAGTGATCATCAACATGCAAGATAAAATCAATCAGTTCCATGAGCCCAGTACAAGCAAAAGTGTGGTCAAATCCTAACAGCCCGGGGCATGAAAGTCAGTACCAGAAAGTAAAATAATTAACGCTTCATCCATCTTGAATTGAGCAAAAATTTCTCTTACATATTATCTTCAGATTTTTATAAAAACAGGCTGAGTTGGATTAAATCTTGAGCTTAAAAATATAAAAATGACAGACTAAGAAAGGCATCCGAAGGGATGCTTTATGGTGCTAGAAATATAATGCAATCAACTAAATGCATACCTAATGCGAATTGTGTGCTTAATGCGCTGAAAAATGTTAGAATACGGCGCTTATCTTTCGTTTGCCTTTCATAGTTGTTCGTCATGACTACCAATACTCAAATTACTGAAGATCGTATCCTGATTCTGGATTTCGGTTCTCAATATAGTCAGCTCATCGCACGTCGTGTTCGTGAAGCTGGTGTATATTCTGAAATGTATGCCTATGATATGTCTGAAGAAGACATTCGTGCATTTAATCCAAATGGTATCATCTTGTCTGGTGGACCTGAGAGCGTTCACCTTGAAGGCAGCCCGCGTGCGCCACAAGTGGTATTCGAGCTGGGTGTGCCGGTATTGGGTATTTGTTATGGTCTGCAAACCATGTGCGAACAACTTGGCGGTAAAGTTGAGCCAGGTACTGTGCATGAGTTTGGCTATGCAGAAGTAGATATTGTTGTACGTGACAAGCTGATCGGTAATTTACAGGACCGTGAAAACCAGCTGCATGTCTGGATGAGTCATGGTGACAAGGTTGCCCGTATTCCAGAAGGCTTCCAGATCACTGCACAAACTCCTAGCTGTCCAATTGCGATGGTTTCTGACGAAACTCGCCGTTTCTATGGTATTCAGTTCCATCCTGAAGTTACACATACTTCTAAAGGTGCAGAATTACTGTCGAACTTCGTTCATCAAATTTGTGGCTGTCGCGGTCTGTGGACGCCAGAACACATTATTGATCTACGTGTAGAACAGCTTCGCCAACAGATTGGTGATGAAAAAGTATTACTAGGACTTTCTGGTGGTGTGGATTCATCTGTAGTAGCAGCGCTGTTGCATAAAGCGATCGGTGATCAGCTGACCTGTGTATTTGTAGACAATGGTCTGCTTCGTTTGAACGAAGGCGATCAAGTGATGCAAATGTTTGCTGACAACATGGGTATCCGCGTGATTCGTGCTGATGCTGAAGAGCGTTTCTTGACTGCGCTTGCAGGTGAAGTTGATCCTGAAGCAAAACGTAAAATTATTGGCCGTGAATTTATTGCTGTCTTCGCTGAAGAAGCACGTAAATTAGATGGCGTAAAATTTCTTGCACAAGGTACGATTTATCCGGACGTGATTGAATCTGCTGCAAGCAAGCAGGGTAAGGCGCATGTGATTAAATCACACCATAATGTGGGCGGCTTACCAGCAGACCTAGCATTTGAACTGGTTGAACCATTACGTGACTTGTTTAAAGATGAAGTACGTAAATTGGGTACGACTTTAGGCTTGCCACACAGCATGATCTATCGTCATCCATTCCCAGGCCCAGGTCTAGGTGTGCGTATCTTGGGTGAAGTGAAAAAAGAATATGCAGACATTTTACGTCTTGCAGATGACATCTTCATGCAAGAACTGCGTGACAGCGGCTGGTATGACAAGACTGCTCAAGCATTTGCGGTATTCCAGCCAGTGAAATCGGTGGGTGTAGTCGGTGATGGCCGTCGTTATGCATGGGTAATTGCATTGCGTGCGGTAGAAACGGTGGACTTTATGACAGCTCGTTTCGCACACCTGCCATATGAACTAGTAGACAAAATCTCTACGCGTATCATGAATGAAATTGCTGACGTTTCTCGTGTGACTTATGACGTATCGTCTAAGCCACCTGCAACGATTGAATGGGAGTAATTTAGGGGTTTCGGACAGCACTGCTGTCCGCCTAAATTACGCCAAGCGCTAGGCGCGCGGCAGTAAGGACTTTCAAGCAGCATCGCTGCTTGAAAGTTTTATGCTAAACGCTATGCATGGCAGTTTAGAAATATAAACTTTCCAAATTAAAAAGAGCGCTTCGGCGCTCTTTTTATGCTTTTCGGAAAAGATGCTTAAGCCGGTTTAACCTGCCAGTTTTGCATCTCTCCAGCTAAACTTTGCTCCAGATCTGGATCATAAGCTTCAACCCGATTCCGTCCATTGGCTTTAGCCTGATATAAGGCAATATCGGCTTGCTTAATTAGGGTCATCAAATCCGTTTCACAGCTTTCCAGAATGGCAGCACCAATCGAAATACTAAAACTGAAACGATGTTGGCTGTCCAGATCGATCACAATATTTTCAATTTTATGCCTTAAACGCTCGGCAACTTTTAGCGCTTCATCCAGAGAGGTTTCAGGTAAAAATGCAATAAATTCCTCGCCTCCATAGCGTGCCAAAATATCATGCTGCCGCATTTCGCTGTGTGTATTTAGGGCAATCGTCTGTAAGACCTGATCTCCGATATCATGACCATAACGATCATTAATCTGCTTAAAATGATCGACATCAAAGACCAGTAAACTCATAGGCACCGGTTGATCAAAATTCTGTTGTACCAGTTGTTGCGCGAGATATTCAAAACAGCGACGGTTATTCAGGCCAGTGAGTGAGTCGGTATGAGCCATATTTTCAAAGGCCTGCCGATTATATTCATTCAGGGTATGCTGCAAAAATACCATGCGTGATTTTAAGGTCGAGCTCCAGCTAATATATAGACTGAAGGTCAATACTGGCAGATAAATCAGGGAAAATAAAAACATCTGGTACAGGTCAGACCGAGTATTGAAATATACACCGATGTAAATCATCAGGGTAATCAGACTTGAAGTAATCAAAGACGGCCAGAACCGGATCTGCACACATAAATTGGCCAGTACAATAAAGACTAAGGAGGCATATTGATAAATGAGGGTATAAGCACTTTCAGACTGATTCAGATTAAAAAACCAGATGGCACTTGCACCAATAATCGAGGTAGGCAAGAGCAGATCAAAGACAGGCAGATTGCGGTAAGAGTGATACATCCAGATCGTGATCAGTACGATCAGGATGGTATAGCTGATTTTGGTCAAAATGAGTAACTTGAGAATATCATTCAGCACCAGAATATCGGCGAGGGTATAAGAGGCATATGCCAGCTGTGCGAATAAATTGACCTGTAATAAGTATTTTAAAGTGAGTTTTTTCTGATGAGTATAGTAGGCCGGTTTTAGAGGTGCAGGAATACGAACAAGCGGATCTTGAAGAGCCTCCTGAATCAGGGTACGTGATTCTTTTTCGTTATCATGCGGCATGCAGCCTTCCCAAATTAAAATATATAAAAATGAATAAGATGAAATTTATATATAGTTGTATAAAAAATATTCTATTCTTTTGTTGGATATTTTAAAAGTGGAAGAATCAAATTTATTTTATAAAATGAAATCCCCGATTAACGCATTCTAAGAATGATCCTAGCTTATAGAACAGACTAATGATTCAGCTTTAATTCGCCGTTGACTGGGCTGGTTGAGTGTCTGGCTTAAATACATTCCAGGGATTTTCTGTTGCTGGCTTGGGCTTATTCAGCATATCCGGATGATAGACTTCAATCCGGTTTCGGCCAGACTTCTTGGCTTGATATAAGGCGATATCGGCTTGTTTGATCAGATCTTCCAGAGTCTGGGTATGGGATTCTAGTTCTGCAACACCGATCGAAATGGTGAACCGGATGGCATGATTGGATTCAACATAAATATACTGCTTTTGAATTGCACAACGAATTCGTTCTGCAATCACCAGGCTGTCTTGTAGCTGAGTATCTTCCAGGAGAGCGATAAACTCTTCCCCGCCAAAACGTGCCAGTACATCGCTATGCCGCATTTCTTTACGGGTCACTTCAGCAATCAGTTGTAGCACCCGATCACCGACATCATGCCCATAGCTATCATTAATATTTTTAAAATGATCCACATCAAACATCAACAGGCAGCTACTGGCATGTTTGGGCCATTGATGAATAGAGCGTTCAGCCATATCGACAAAATGGCGACGGTTGTAGAGCTGGGTCAAATCATCGGTATGTGCCAGATTCTTTAAGGTTTGATAGTTCCATTCATCAAGCAGGGAGCGCAGAAAAGAACGCCGCACATTCAGAATATTATTCCAGTTAATATAAATGCTAAAAAACCACAGTGGACTAAAGACCACGCTAAAAATAAAGGCTTGAGAGGCACTCATGAACTGGGATACACCAAGCATGATAAACAGGGCAATCAAGATGGAGCAATAGACCGCGACTTTAAACTGGGTCTGTACACAGAGATTGGCGATAAGAATAAAGATCGCAGAGGCATAAATATAGGTGGCAACATGGGGACTGGTTGAAAGCGCGAGTAAGCTAATCCAGGCCGCTGCAGCTACAGTGGTGCCTATCGGCAAGATTCTGTCCAAAATCTGAATATTTTTATATTTTTTAAACAGGTAATAACAGCAAAACATCGCCCCCAGAACCAGAACGACGCGCATCAGACCAGAAATAAAAAACATGTCTGGAATAATCAGGATATCGGCAAAGAAATACAGTAAAAAGGCAATTTGCGCCAGATAGTTAATTTGACGCAAGTTATGATGACTATGCGTATAGACATAATCATGAAAATACTGCTGAAACAGGGCAGGGATACGGGCATGAGGATCTGTCAGCGCCTGTTCAATCAGCTGACGGTTTTGCAGATCACATTCAGATAATTTCAGTGATTTATCGGTCGTCGAATTTTGAAAAGATACATTCGCCGTTGAATATATATTCTCATTCTGAGCAGACATGTCCTGGTCCAGTATTATTTTTATAGGTGCCTATTATGCCGTGTTTGAGTAAAAAATAACCTCCCAAAAATTGGGTATCCGGGAAGTTTTTAAAGCTAAAACGTAACAAAATTTGTGTTTTATAAAATTGAAAGTGATTGAAATACATGAATAATCATCTTATTCATTGGGGTCTTTAGTTGTTGTGGATTCGTTTCACGTGAAACATAAATGACATTCCTGATCTTCAGTTTATTTAAACTCCTAACGTCATGTACCTAAATCATGATTGACTTGTTAAAACTCAAGTTTGGGGCTTTGAATATAAATCTCATCAGCTTTTCAGAATTTAAATTGATGGGACTAGTGAGGCGTTTTATACGTATCTAAATATTTCCAGGGATAGATTTTGCCCATAGACCCTGTACATTGTCCTGAACAGAGAGGCATCTTGAATCGGTCAAATACATGTCTCACCCACTCAAAAAGTAGAATGAAAATGCCGAGGTAAGCTCAGCCATGTCGAATAATAGTGATATTGAACTGTCGAATTCTGATGATTGCGAAAAGTATGTGAATCAGTTTATTCAGGAGTTTCCTTTACGTCGCGCGGAAATCGGACAGGGCACCGTGATTAAACGTGCCTTGCCAAGCAGACATAAGCGCATGATAGGTGCCTGGTGTTTTCTGGATCATGCGGGTCCGGCCAGTTTCCCGCAAGGAGATGGTCTGGATATCGGCCCTCATCCACACATTGGTCTGCAGACCTTTACTTGGATGATCGAAGGCAGCATGATGCACAATGACAGTCTGGGAAATCAGCAATTGATTCGTCCCAAGCAGGTCAATCTGATGACCTCGGGTTATGGCATTTCACATACCGAAGTCTCTCCTGAAAGTGAAACGCATATGCATGCAGCACAGTTGTGGATTGCCTTGCCGGACGACAAGATCAATATGGCACCAGGTTTTGAACATTATCCTGAATTGCCGGTCGTCAATGAGCAAGGCATTGAATTTACCGTGCTGGTCGGAGAATATTTAAAAACGAGATCACCGGTTAAAGTACATAGCGAACTACTCGGAGTAGACCTGTATGCAGCTCAAAGTACTAGTGCGCGCTTGCCTCTGAATCCGAAATTTGAATATGGCTTTATGGTGCTTGAGGGGACGGCCAGTATAAATGGGCATGAACTAAATGAAGATAATATGCTGATCCTGGAGCCCGGCTTACAGCAGGTCAATGCTGAAGTTCATGCCGGGAGCCGGCTGCTATTGATTGGTGGGGAGCCATTTGAAAGCCCGATTTTACTGTGGTGGAATTTGGTCGGGCGCACGACAGAGGAACTTAAAATTGCGCGGGAACAATGGATTGAAGGTCATGAACGTTTTGGTTCCATTCCTGCCTATGATGGACCACGTTTAGAAGCGCCCGCACTTCCAGACCAGATGCGGGCTTCCCGATAAATGCTAAAAATGATGGGAATATGGAACGCTGTCTGAGTTGAACTCAAATAATGAATCTGCAACATAGGATATATATCATTACAGTCATCAAAAAATGAGCTAGAGTCTGCTGCTTTTTGCTATGCTCAGTGGGCAAAAACAATAAAATCATGAGTCTAATATGCGTGTTTTACATCATCTCGAACAATCACGATCATTTCGTATCCTGTGGGCCATGGAAGAATTAGGACTGGATTACGAGGTTAAATACTATAAACGTCAGCCCAACCTTTCTGCGCCACCGGCCTTAAAACAGATCCATCCGTTGGGCAAAGCCCCGATTCTGGTCGATCAGGGTCAGGTACTGGCAGAATCTGCGGCGATCCTGGAATATTTGCAGGAAACTTATGATGAACAGCAGCAGTTTCGCCCAGAAGATATTGCCGACAAGGCCCAGTACCGTTACTGGATGCATTATGCGGAAGGCTCGTTAATGCCGCTGCTGGTGATGCAACTGGTAATGACCACAGTGCCTAAACATACGCCTTTGCTGATTCGACCTGTGGCCAAGAAAATCTGTGATGGGGTGAAAAAGCAATTTGTACAGAGCCGTTTAAAAGATCATATCCAGTTTCTGGAAAGCTATTTGAGTGAGCATGATTATTTTGCCGGGCATTTCAGTTTTGCCGATATTCAGATGAGTTTTCCTTTGGAGGCCATGCAGAGCCGGACGGGTCAAAGCTATCCAGCGATTCAAGCCTATCTTAAACGGGTGTCGCAACGTGCTGCCTATGCGCGTGCACTGTCCAAAGAAAAACAGATCAGCTCTTAAACGCTTAAAAGAAAAGGTGCCGATGGTACCTTTTTTGATTTTGTGAGATTAGTCCGGAAAGCTGAGACGTTCTTTGGGGAAAACTACCTTAAACGTGGAACCTTGGTTTTCCTTGGACTCAATTTCCAGATGTGCCTGATGCTGCATGAGTACATGTTTAACAATTGCCAATCCCAAACCGGTACCGCCAGTACGACGGCTGCGGTCTGAATCGATGCGGTAAAAACGCTCGGTCAGACGTGGCAGATGCTTGGGATCAATACCGATGCCGTTATCTTGCACCACAAAATAGGCCGATTCACCGTCATCATGCCAGCCGATGGTGATGGTGCCGCCTTTAGGCGTATACTTGATGGCATTGGTAATCAGGTTGCTAAAGGCGCTGGCCAGTTCCATATCTGAACCGATCAGATCGCAATGACTGTCAATGTCCAGATTTAGGGTATGACCATAATCAATATTATAGGCCTGGGCATCATCAAATAGCTGGTTCATCAGACTCGGCATTTCAATGATCTGGTTTTTGGCAATATTTTTATCATTTTCCAGACGTGACAGCAGCAACAGATCGTTGACCAGTGCATTCATGCGTCGGGTTTGCGACTGCATCTGATCAAAAGCGCGTTTCCAGCGTGGATTGATATCTTCCTGATCGGTAAAGGTTTCAATATAGCCACTGAGCACGGTCAAAGGAGTGCGCAGTTCATGTGAAATATTGTCGACAAAATCCTTTCGCATCTGTTCCAGATTGTGCATCCGGGTCACATCATAAGCGACCAGTACCCGACTTTCTCCGCCAAAACGGGTCATTTTGACCTGCACATAATGGTCTTCAAACAGCGAAGAACGCATTTTTAGGCCGTCGGGAGATTCATCAATATGGTGATAGTATTCGATAAAGCTCGGTTGGCGTAGCAAGGTCAGGATATTACGGCGACGGTCATCACTGGAGATTCCGAGCAGACGTTCGGCTGCCGGATTCCACCATTCAATCTGTTGGTTTTCATCAAGTAGTACCACAGCTTCTTGTAAGGCCACCAGTGAAGACTGTGCACGATCAATCAGTTCGACCATTTCCGCCTGAACAATCCGTTCCTGACGTTGGGCGCGGTAAACATTGAAAAGTAGCGCACCCCAAATCCCGCCAATATTTGGTGGAACATCATAAGGGCGATTGGAAATCCATTCATTGACCAGATATAAGGAACGCATTTGGGTCGCAAAGAACGCCACGAAAGCAATTACGATACAAACCCAGAAATACCCAATCCCAAAACCGATAAAGCTGGCGATAATCAGGAAAAAAGCCAGTAAGCGTAAATCCTGTTTCGCAAAATCCCATAAGCTACTGTAACGGATTCTTTTATGTTCGCGTGCCAGTTCGGGGACAGGGTAGGGTTCATACATAAAACAAGATTTACCTTAAAAGATATTAACCTAAAGCGACATCTGAACGGGTCGAAAAGCGATACCCCGTTCCGCGAACGGTTTGTACAAAACGGTCTACACCATAAGGTTCCAGCACTTTACGCAAACGGCGGATATGTACATCGATGGTCCGGTCTTCAATATAGACGTTACCGCCCCACACCTGATCCAGCAATTGCGCACGGGTATAGGCACGTTCCGGATGGGTCATGAAGAATGCCAGCAAACGATATTCAGTCGGCCCCATTTCCAGAATGTTGTTACCAAAATTCACCCGCTGGCTGACCGGATCCAGAATCAGGCCATTGGCATCAATAGTTTTTTCACCGCTCAGGGCATTGGCGCGGCGCAGTACCGCCTTAATTCGGGAGACCAGTTCCCGGGTCGAGAATGGCTTGGTCATGTAGTCATCGGCACCGGCATCCAGACCTTGTACCTTGTGGTCTTCTTCACCGCGCGCTGTCAGCATGATCACCGGAATTTCTGACAGGCTTTCATCACGTTTCAGACGACGACATAAGTCCACACCGCTCACACCACCCGGCATCATCCAGTCCAGCAAAATTAATGCCGGACGCTGGTCCACAATCATCTGATGCGCCTGCTTGGCATCTTCTGCCTGTAAGCACTGAAAACCGGCCATATCCAGAGAGGTATGGATCATTTCCCGAATCGGGAGCTCGTCATCGACGATTAATATGTAGTCATCTTTCACAACGCAATACCCTATTTCATGTAAACGGTGAACCGTTTTATATTTATGACAGGCTTATTACAAAGACTAATTATGACAGTATCATTGCAGAAAGGGAAAAACTGCTGATATTCGCAAAAATTTGTGACAAATATAGCGCAGAAACTTGTTAAAAAATCATAAATTAATTTTACTCATTTCCGTAGTACAGCATAAATCTTCAACTCACTGGTAAATGCAGGAAAGCCGATTAAGCACAGGATTTAACAGCTATTTTTTCTCGGAAAATGACTCGAGCAGCGCCAAAAAAACCACACTGCACGACGATAAAACTTCCTCAAGCGAATGCTTAAAACCACTCATCACCCAACGAATGGCAATTTGGGTGACATAGCCATTTAAACCGGTCGACACCAATGAAATTTCCTGCTCGCTGCGATTTAATTGCGGCATCATCAACATGACAAAGGCATGAATCATGCGGTCGAAACGTGACATGGTTTCATGAATAGTGGCCTGATTATGCAGCTCCTGTACCAGCATGGCATCGATATAAATGATCCGTGCCATGCGCGGATTGTCACGCAGGGTAGTGAGCAGCGCACTCAAACCGGCTTCGATCATTTTTTTCGGATCACTCGATGCCTGCATCATGGCCTGCATCACATTCTGTTGCAGTTCATCAATCAGTTTTAGGAAAATGGTCTGAAACAGATGTTCGCTTTTCTTGAAGGATTCATAAAAATAACGTTCAGTCAGTTTGGCTTCATTGCAGATATCTTTGACAGTAACTGAAAAAAAACCATAACTACCATAGGCTTCAATCCCGGCTTCGATGAGCTTTTCACGACGTGCCTGCTGCCGTTCAGCCATCGACAGGCCTTTAAACTGACGTTCCTTGGTTTTGGCGGGTCGTGATTTTGCTGCTGAGTCGATTGAATCGGTCATAAGGCCTGTGTGCTCATCTGCATGAAGATTTTGAATATCTTAACAATAAATCACGCTTAGACCTATATAGAAATGCTCCCCTGAAATTTGGCCTCTAAGGACATGGGATAATTATTGACAATCTATATTGTCAAAACTATATTGAGGATCTGTGCTAGCTCCTGAAACAACAGAACAAGATCCTGCTGTCATGGAATGGCAGTGGTTTACATAAGGAAATTGAATGAAAAATTTTAACAATAAAGTTGCTGCGATTACCGGTGCCGGTTCAGGTATTGGTCAGCAACTGGCAGTATTACTGGCCCAGCAGGGTTGTCATTTGGCACTGAGTGATATTAATGAACAGGGTCTGGCACAAACTGTAGAATTACTCCAAGGGACTGATGTTCGTGTCACCATGCAAAAAGTGAATGTGGCTGAACTGGAACAGGTGCGTAACTGGGCGGCACAGGTCGAACAGGATCATGGCAGTATCAATATGATCTTTAACAATGCCGGCGTTGCACTGGGTTCAACCGTTGAAGGGGCATCTTATGAAGAGCTGGAATGGATCGTCGGAATCAATTTCTGGGGCGTGGTTTACGGTACCAAAGAATTCCTGCCATTGATCAAGAAAACTGGCGATGGTCATGTCATCAATATTTCCAGCCTGTTTGGTTTAACAGCTCAGCCGACCCAGTCTGCTTATAATGCGACCAAGTTTGCCGTGCGTGGTTTTACTGAATCCCTGCGTCAGGAACTGGATCTGGAAAATTGTGGCGTGAGTGCACTGTGTGTGCATCCGGGGGGTATCCGTACCAACATTGCCAATGCAGCAAAAATGAATAACAGCCTGCTGACTTTAGGTATGAATCCGGAAAAATCGGCCCGTAATTTTAATAAATTATTGCGTTGTCCACCTGCAGAAGCTGCCCGTCAAATTCTGGAGGCGGTACAAAAAGACAAGCGCCGTCTGCTCATCGGCAATGATGCCAAAGCGATAGACCTGATTCAGCGAATCTTGCCGACCGGTTATCAGCATGTCACTGCACTGGCGACCCAATTTGGTAAAAGAAAGAAAAAGTCTGCTTAAGAAATTGTAAAACAGACCCGCGAAAGCGGGTTTTTTTATCGCTGTGATAGGGGCTAATTTTTTGCAAATGAGAGTATTAACTCCTGTAATGCTTTAGGCACGTAAAAAAACCTGCATCTAAATCAACGCTTCAACCGTTTTTTTCTTCCAGACCAACTGGTAATACAGTCCCTGCAAAATACACAGGCTGACAAAGGCCAACGCGTAGGCATACCAGATACCTTCCAGACCCCACCACCGGCTAAACAGATAAGCGGCGGGAACTTCAATACAGAGAATGGCAAAAATATTAATCAGCATTGGCATGGTCACCGTTCCACTTGAACGCATGATCGAAGCAAAAATGGCACTGGCACCAAAGAACAGAATCGACCACAGCACAATAAACAGCAGTTGTTGTCCCAGTACTATAACCTTAGGATCGGTAATAAACAGCGCCATCAGATATTTGGAGAACAGGTAGGCCAGAATCACCAAACCGCCGGTAAACAGGATATTCATACTCAGTGCAGTCCGAGTAACTTTATTCAGCAGATCTGATTTACCTGCGCCAATCGCTTGCGCACCAAATACAGATGCGGCAATCGCAATCGACAAAGCCGGAAATTGAATATAATTTAAGACCTGATTGACTGCGCCATAGGCCGCTGTTGCTTCTGCGCCATAGCGGTTGACCAGTCCGACAATTACCAGTCCGGCAACTGAAGTCGTGACCATTTGCACACCAGTAGGAACCCCCAGTTTCAAGATCATTCTGCTCAACTGTGGTTGATGACGAATATTTTTTAATAAGGCCCAGTCCAGCTTGAGCGGATGTTGCCTATAGTTCAAATACAGGATTAAAAACAACAGAACCGCCAGATTTCCCAGAATGGTGGCAATCGCCGGTGAGATAATGCCCATTTTAGGAAAGCCAAAATAACCGGCAATCAGGACCGGTGTCACCACCAAACCGACCCCAATGGTAAGTGCGGAAGCAAACAGGGGCGTGGTACTATCCCCAACGCCACGCAAGATGGAAGTATAAATAATATAGATAAAAATTAAGGGACTACCCGCCAGCATCCATTGTACATAGGGCAAGGACAAATGCATTACATCAGGATCTGTGCCAAGGGCCAAAAGAATATTCTCAGCAAAAATTACCCCGAAAAGCGCAATCAAGCTGCCGCCAATCAAGGTCATAAATAAAGTTGAACCGACCACACAGCGCACTTTTTCTATATTTTTTCCACCCCAAGCCTGTCCAATCAGTACGGTAGAACCGGCAGACAAACCAATTACAAAGGCCATCAGACAAAACAGGATTGGGAAAAAAACGGCAACAGCAGCAATCGCATTCACTCCGAGCATTTGTCCCACAAAAACTGTATTGATCGTGCCGGAGAGACTTTGCAGGATATTGGTCGCAATTAATGGCAACAGAAAAACCAGAAAGGCTTTCCATAAATTCTGTTGATGAATCAGTGAGTGCTGTGCCATGCGACATCCTGTGATTGAATTATCATCTATTTATTGATGTAGCTATTATTCGGCAGAATATAAAAAAAAGCCTTAGCTTTTAAGTAACTAAGGCATTTATTTTATGAGAGTTTTAGTTAAAAGGTGAGTTAAACCTTTGAAAGAATTTGACCTGCCTGGATCAGAGTTTGTTCTTTTTTTGCAAAGCAGAACCTGAGCAGACGTAAATCGGCAGGAGGGTGCTGGTAGAACGCGGAGACTGGAATCGCGACAATCCCATGTTGTTCTGCCAGAAAATGACACATGGACAGATCATCAAGCTCAGGGCGAATCTCCGAATAATCTAAGTTCTGAAAATAAGTCCCTTGAGAAGGTGTCCACTTAAAGCGTGATGTTTTAATGGATGAGTTAAATAAATCCCGTTTGTTTTGATAAAACTGGGACAGTTCGCGTATATGCTCAGGATGCAGTTGCATATATTCCGCCAAAGCGACCTGAACGGGTGTTACACCGCAGAAGCTGGCAAACTGATAAATCTGTCTGAACATTCTCATCAGTGCCGGTGCAGCAATACAAAATCCGGTTTTCCAGCCCGTGACATGGAAGGTTTTACCAAAAGAACCAATCACGAAGCTACGCTCGCGAAGTTCTGGAAATGACCAGGCCGAATAGTGCTGAACGCCGTCAAAAACCAGATGTTCATAGACTTCATCGGACAGCACCACAATATTGCGCTCGCGAATCAGTTCGATCAGTTGCTGCCAGTCTGCCTTGGACCAGACACTCCCACTCGGGTTATGCGGAGTATTCACGACAATCATGCGGGTACGGTCATTAATGGCATCTTTGACCTGATTCCAGTCCACAGAAAAATCAGGATGCTGCAAAGCAATATGCACTGGCTTTGCCCCGACCAGTTGTACCGCAGGTCCATAACTGTCGTAGCTGGGATCGAAAATAATGACTTCTTCCCCGGCACGTACCGTGGCTTGAATGGCACAAAAAATCGCAATTGTCGCCCCAGGGGTAATCGTGATTTCCTCGACAGGGTCAATAATCAGTTGATCACGTTGCTGATAGAGATCTGCCACCAGACTTCGCAAGACTGGCAGACCATCTCCTGGTGCGTACTGGTTAAATCCATTCTGGCTGGCCCGGTTTAAAGCTTCAATCAAGGCAGGAGGCGCTGCAAAGTCCGGAAATCCTTGAGAAAGATTCAAGGCTCCGAGTTTTTGTGCCAAGGCCGACATGGTACTAAAAATGGTCACGCCCAAATCGGGTAATTTAGAAGGGAGTTCCAGCATGTCCTTGGCCTTGAAGAATGAGATCTGAATGAGTGTAGCAGCAAGTTCCGTATAGGATAATCGGAAAAATAGGGAATATTGAGCAATATTTTTAATTAAGATGTACCACATGCAATTTAAGATTTTTAATTGAAGGGCCATAAATTAAAGGCCTAATTATGTGAAATGCATCGTGAACTGGACGAAATGGATAACTTTTCCTAAAATCTGCCGCACAATAATAAAGCTTAAAATTATAACTATAAAATGCCAAAACCTATCCATATGCTGGTGGAGCAGCTCGGGCTTAAGCGACAGCATCGTGCGCTACATTTACAGTTTTCACATCCTCCTTTAAATCATCAGGTTTTGATTCAGCGTATTGAGGGTCAGCATCAGATCAATCAAGGCCTGCAGGCTGAACTGATCTGTCTTTCCACTCATGCTCATATTGCCTTGAAACAGTTTATCGGCTGTCGGGTGGCCATTGATCAGGTCACAGACCGGGGTGAACTTTTCCGGACTACGGGCATTATTACTGCAGCCAGTCAAGGGCAGAATGATGGAGCTTTGACCCTGTATAAATTGACGCTAAATGATCCGACTGCACTCTGGCAGAAGCGCCGTAACAGTCGGGTTTTTATGAATAAGACGGTGCGCGAGATCAGTGAAATCCTGTTCAGTGAATGGCAAAACAGAAGTGCATTATTCGCGGCCAGTCTCAGCCTGGATTTGACAGGACTCAGCCGGGACTATGATGTCCGACCTTTTGTAATGCAGTCGAATGAATCGGATTATGATTTTCTGACCCGTTTATGGCGTAGCGAAGGAATTAACTGGTTGATCGATGAAAAGCAATTAACTGTGCCTGTATCAGCCAGCGAGATTCAAGCTCAGTTTTTAAAACTGGTAGATCATTCCCAATATTTTTCAGCTTTAAAACGCCGCTCCATCCGGTTTCATTGCAGTCATGCCACCGAACAGCTCGACACGCTGAACAGTCTGATTGCGGTACGTCAGCTCAATCCGAATAGTACCAGGACCCAGCGCTGGCATGCCCAGCAACTTGCCCAGGATCAAAGCCAGCCTTTATTCAGTAATCATCAGCAAAGTGATATCCATGCAAATGCCACTCTTCACCTTGAAGATGCGTGGAACATCAGTCCGGCCTGGACCGGCGACTTAAATCATGAGGATCAGGTGACAGCATCTGGTATAGCCCAACTGGATCGACTCAATCAGCAGCTCAGTGACTATCATGCTTTACAGTCTAAATATTTTAAAGCCAGTAGCAGCGTACGAGATGCTCAGGTTGGATACTGGTTTGAACTGCAACAGCATCCTGAAATTGATCAGCATCCTGCCCATCAACGTGAATTTCTGATTTTAGCTAAGCGGTTTTATAACCAGAACAATTTACCCAAAGATATCTTATCTCAGCTGGACAGTTTGCTTGAGAAGAGCGGCTGGCAGATGACACAGGAGGAACGACAGGCCAATGAACTACAGATGGTGCGCCGTGAAATCCAGGTTGTTCCTGAGTACCACCCCTTCATTCATCGGCCTGCTGCTGCATATCCGCAACGGGCTCGAGTGGTCGGACCTGAAGGTGAAACGATTCATGTCGATGCATGGGGGCGGGTGAAAGTTCGTTTTCTGTTTACCCGGAGTGAGGATCATCAGCATGATGGCGGCGCAGGTAGCAATGACAATGATAGCGATTCTGCTTGGGTGGATGTTTTGACCCCTTGGGCGGGTGAGGGTTATGGCATCAGGTTGCATCCGCGAATTGGCGAAATTGTAGTGATTGACTTCTTTGAAGGTGATATCGACCGGCCCTTTGTGGTGGGACGGATTCATGAAGCAGAACGGCATCCGACCATGTTTGATGCAAAAGGAGAACTTCCTGCGACCAAAAAACTCAGTGGCATCCGTTCTCAGGAGGTCGATGGGGATGGCTTTAACCAGTTGCGTTTCGATGATACCCCTGAACAGATTAGTGCGCAGCTGCAAAGTAGTCATGCAGCCAGTCAGCTCAATCTGGGAAATCTAAGCCATCCTAAAGAAAGTGAAAGCAGCGAAGGTCGAGGAGAAGGTTTTGAACTAAGGACAGACCAGTGGGGTGCCATACGTGCAGGAAAAGGCTTATTAATCTCCACTTATCGGCAAGATTCAGCAGCAGGCAATCACCTGGATGCGAGTCGTGCCAAAGAGCAGATTGAATCGAATCTCGATCATAGTAAAGCCTTGAGTGATATTGCTGAACAACAGCAGACAGATCCGCTGCAATTTTTTGATAGTTTAAAACAGTTTCTGAGTCAGATTGAAGCTGAAGATCAAGCCAAGGCCATCGCATTTAAACAGGCCGTGATGTTATTAACTGCCCCCCAAACGATTGCACTGAGCACAAATGAAAATATTCATTTATCCGCTGATCAGCAAATCAATCAGAGTGCCGGGGACAATATTCATTTTTCCACACAGAAGTCTTTAGTTGCTCATGCACAGGACCGGATCAGTTTATTCGCTGCTCAAGAGGGCGCAAGTGTCTATGCCGCTAAAGGCAAAATTGAACTACAAGCCCAAGATGATGCAATTGAAGCGATCGCTCGTAAGGTAATCAAGCTCATTTCGACTGAAGACAAAATCGAAATCACTAGTCTGAAGGAGATTGTACTGACCGCTGGAGGGTCTCAAATTAAGGTAAATAGTGGCGGGGTATTTTTCACGACTGGCGGAAAATTTGAGTGTAAGGCGGGGCAACATAATTTTATGGGAGGGGCTAAAGTCTCTTATGAAATACCTCAGCTTCCGAATAATGCTTTATATAGCAATAGGCTGGATATATATGATCTATTTTGGCAGTCCGATTTCAGTTCAATAAATTATAAAGCTTTTATTCCTGATACTAATTCGTATATTTCAGGTCAGCTTGATGCGCACGGTCGTACTGGAAAAATTACTACAGCTGATTCCTCTAAAGTAGAAATTTTGGTAGGGCTCAATGATGAATGGGGATTAAGTGTCCAAGGTTATGATGTTGATGACCTGATTGAGCAGAATAATAAATAGGAGATAAAAATAAAAATGACAAATAAGTCTTTAGCAACAGTACAAATTCTAGATTTGTTAGGAAATCCAATTCCTAAAGTTCAATATGAAGTCAAAAATAGTAAGACAGGTCAACATGTAGTACGGGGTTCTACCAATTCCAAGGGGTGCCTTTATGAAATTCAAAGAGACAAAGGAACGGTTTTAGATATATATGTCAAAAGCCTTTTAGGTGGAGGTATGAAAAAAGTTCAGACTTTCATAATGGCGAAAGACCGTATGCTGGTTACGGTTATAAGTCCTAAAATTCTCTTGGATTTAAAAACATTAGAAAATAATGAAAATAAAGGAAGTTATAAACGTAAAACACATAAGGTTAAAAAAGGTGAAACTTTATCATCTATTGCACAACAGTATCACACCACAATCCGAGTGCTCGAAAGGCTGAATGGGATAAAAGATGTCAATAAAATCAGCATAGGACAAGTAATTAAACTTCCAATTAATATGCCTGCTACAGGAAATAATACAAGTATTGATAGAAAGCCAAACCCTCAAAAAAATGCTTCTCAAAATAATAAGTCTCAATCATCAGAGAAAAGTAAAAAAGAGACTAAACAGGCTGATAAAGGAATTGTGAATACAGTTGAAGAGTATGAGAAGAAAGCATTAGAGCAGCTTAATGAATGGTATGAAGAAGGTAAGAAAGCTTTATCGGATGCAATAAAAATTGATATGAAAGAGGATCGCAGTCAGGATGGCGGAACACCGAAAACTGATACTTCCAATTTATGTAAAACTAATCCTCAATGTATATCTCAAGGCAAAAGTGAACTTATTAGAGAGGTTAATATCAGGCTAGCAGGCTTTGGTGGCGCATTACCTACAGATGAATTTACTCCTTTAACAGCGGAATGTATAAAGCAATTTCAACGGGATTATATGGGGGTTCCTGAAACTGGAAAAATATGCGGAAGTTTTTTAGCAGCTTTAGATAAGTTCCGTGATGAATATGGAATTGCAAATTTTATGACTAAAGCTAGTTGTCCCTGTGGTCAGTGTTCAGGTTATGGTAATAATAGAAGAGGTATTAAATCTGGTTTGAATACTGCTAATGAATATCCAGGATTGCATAGATCTTTAATATGGATATTAAAAGCATTAAATTTTTATTTAAAAAATGAATTTAAATATAAAGGTCTTGAAGTGGCTTATATAGAATCTGGTTATAGATGTATAAATGATAATAAGAAAAAAGGCAGAACTACAGTAAATCATATGGGTTTAGCATTAGATATACATATTAATAAAAATGGGAAGAGGACTAAGGCTATAGAAGATATAGAGTTTATTAGAAAAAAAATTATGACTATAAAAATGAGAGCAAGTGAAGAAAGGGCTTCTGATAAAATATATTTAGAACCAAAAAAATTTAAGAGTGGAGCAAATGGAGCAACTACTTGGGTTCATTTTGATGTGACAAGATTCTCAAGTATTTACTTTAATGATGAATACTTCAAAAAAGAAATTAAAGATCTCAATGGAAATCCGGTAGTTGAGATTATTAAATCACTAAATATGAATTCTATTTTAAATTGTGCAGGAATAATCGTAAATACTTCTACTATTTCTAAAATAACAGATCAAACTATTGAGGCTCTGGTAAAAGAATTAGGTGATGCGATTGCTAGTGGTGAAGGTAGCTATGAAGCTTGGAATGCAGGAGCTCCAGAAGGAAAAAGAGTTAAATACGGAAAAATGAATGACTTGCCAGGTACAATCACTGAAAAAACTATTGATGAAATTTTAGACGCTGCGAAAAAATATAGATGGGATGACAATAGAAGAAGATTTGCCACTGGAAAATATCAAACAATTCCTTCTACTTTAGCAGCAGCTAAAGCGAGACTAAATTTGAGTGGTAATGAATTATATGATCCTGCTATGCAAGAAAGAGTCTTTAAGGAGCATTTATTAAGAGGTCGTTCATCTATCTACAGCTTGATTATTAAAGGTGATAAAACTGTAGAGCAGGCCATGGTTGATGCTTCGAAAGAGTGGGCTTCAATTGCTTTACCGAAGGGAGAAAAGAATAAATATGGAATTATTTCTGATGGTAGTATCGGTTATCATGAATCTAAAACGAATAAAGCAAATAAACATTCTACCGAAAAAGTTAAAGTTATATTTGAAAAAATTCATGCTTATCATTCAAATAAATAGGTTTTAAATATGAAATCCAAATTAATTTTATCATTGTTTTTTAATGGTTTATTATTTTCAAGTTGTACATACCCAAAAGAAAATATATTAATAACATCAAATAATGTATCAAGATGTTATTTTGAAAGTGAAGTTGTTGATTTTTGTTCTAGAAACAAGATTGAAATCTATAATCAACATATTAAAGATTTGCCTAATTTTTCAAATGATAAAATATTATTAATTTTAAATCATAATAGAAGTACAGGTAAAGGTGAAAGTAGAGTTGTTAAGCTGATAGTTATATTAGATCCTCTAGAAAAAAAAGTAATTCCTGTGCCTCAGATGGTAGGTAATTTTGTCGATGGTAATTTAAGGGAAATTAATGATGATCCTGCTATTATAAAATATAATAAAAAAGATAATAAAGTTTGTTTATCAGGGACTACCTACTTTTTAGAAAATAATAATATTAATATTGAAAATGAATGTTATAAGTTTGAAAAAGGACGTGTAAATAAAATAGAGGGCTTAAGATTAAATGGTATTGAAGAATTTTCTAAGTTGCCCTATTCATCTGATATTCATTTTAAGTGTATAAATAATATTAAATTAAATCAATGTAATAACTTGAGATTAATATCTTCGCAAAAAATATTAAATAAGTATAATTTTATTAACCCTCAAGATGGAATGAGTGTTTTTCTGAAAGGGGAAAAAGATTTCTTTTTAATAGTATCTCCGTTTTTTGATGAAGGGGGAGCTAATTTAAGGATTATGAAAGTTAAAAATTTTAATTTAATTTCAGAAAAATATATTTATGCAGGAAAAAATGTAAATATTGATGGTGATTTAAACATAAAATATTTTGAAGGAAATAATAAAAAAGAATTCTCATTCTAAGAATAATTAATTTAAAAAGCCGGCTTCCACCGGCTTTTTTCTTTTACCCTTCCAAAACCTCTCCCAGCAGCTCCTCACTTGGCGCAAAGTAATAGGCACCATCCAGAGGTGTTACGAAATGCAGCAGACCGTCATGAATTCCATCGCCAGAGGTACCGAACATACGTTCTAACATAGTATCAATAATTTTCAGGTCTTTGGTATAGGCAATAAAGAATAGACCCTGGTCACCACGTCCGTCACCATAAGGCAGAGAATGACGTAGAATTTCCATTTCTTCGCCTTCTTCATCTTCAACTACAGTACGTGCCACGTGCGCATTTTCAGGTTTGACTTCATCATCCAATTCAATGGATTCAAGCTTGGTGCGACCCATAACCTGTTCCTGAGTATCAACTTTTAGCTTTTTCCATTTTTCCAGGTTATGCGCGTAACGCTGGGCAAAAATAAATGAACCATCTTGGAAAATACCTGAATCTTCACCTAATAATGCGACTTCAGCACGATCATCCGGGAATTGTGGATTTTCAGTACCATCGATGAAGCCGGTAATATCACGACCATCAAAGTAGCGGAAGCAAACTCGCTCATCCAGCACCTGAACCTGGTCCTGAATTCCTTCAAAAAAAGCTTGACTGAGCGCAAAGCAGATATCAGCACGGGCACTGGCAATATGAATCAGTACATCTGCTGGAACAACCGGCATATCAAACGAACCATGAATGGGTTCAAGCTGTTTAAAGCCTGCAGGAGCTTGATCATAAAGTTTTGTCCACAGTTCAGGACCAAAAGCTACGCCTGTTTTAATTTGTGCTTGAGGGTGTTGCGTGATCAGCCGATCACGAGAAGTAAACAAATGTTCGAGTTGTTCTTTTAATTTTTCAATACTCAAATCTTTAAGACGTAACACAATAAAGCGAGCATGATCTGAAGGAAGTGGCAAGATTACCGATTGGGCTGTCATTCATGGCTCCTATAAGGATAGATCCTGTTTTTTAATGTACATATTGTGCCTGAAGCTAGACAGAGTGAATAGTGCAGTGCCTTATATTTAAGCAAGTTTTTAGCCTGATTTTATTGGAAAATTCATATAATATTGGGCAAGTTTTGCTGAGTTAAATATTCATGTCCTATCAAATGTGGTTTGCCTATATGTTGGCCTGCTGGGTGATTAGTGTCTCTCCGGGTGCTGGTGCAATTGCATCGATGTCGAGCGGATTGAATTATGGTTTTCGGCATGGTTACTGGAATGCGCTGGGTCTGCAACTGGCTTTACTGGTACAGATTGCAGTGGTTGCAGCAGGCGTGGGAGTTTTGTTTGCGACAACCCCATGGGCATTTTTAGTGGTGAAATGGTTTGGTGTTGGCTACCTGTTATATTTGGCAGTTTTGCAATGGAAAGCACCTGCACAGAACATCGAAATTAAACATGAATTGACGCGAAAATCGAGAGGAAAACTGGTACTGCATGGTTTCTTGGTTAATATCACTAATCCTAAAGCCATCGTATTTTTACTGGCCGTCTTGCCGCAATTTCTGGATTTGTCCAAACCACAATGGATTCAGTATTTGATTATGGCTGCAACAATGGTGACGATTGATCTGATTGTGATGGCGGGTTATACCGGATTGGCTGCTAAAGTTTTAAGGCTACTAAAATCACCGAAACAACAAAAAGTCATGAACCGGACTTTTGCCGGTTTATTTGCAGGTGCTGCATTTTTATTGAGTTTGGTGCATCAATAACGAGTGTTTGCTCTCTCCTTAAAGGAGAGAGGCTGAATAGATCATTAGAAAATCATCATGATTTAACAGAAAGATTAATTCAGCTTTTTAAACTTCTGCACACAGAAGATCAGTGCAAATAGCACCGCCATGGTCAGGACAATGGTTAAACCTGTCGAAGTATTGAGACCTGCACTCGACCATAGGCCCACGGTCACCCCAATTTGCGCAATCACGAATGCCCAGATCACCATTTGTTTTGGTGAATGTGCAAGGAGTCGTGCAGTCAGAGCAGGGATCACCAGTAATGCCCCCATGAGTAATGAACCCACTGCTTTCAGGGCAAGCACGGTAAACAATGCCAATAACAACATAAAGATCAGGCGTTGCCATTTGGCATTTACACCTTCACTGACCGCCATGTCCGGATCAATCGCGATTTGAATCTGCGCTTGCCAGCTCTTATAGAGGACGGCTAAGGCCAGAATAATCACGATAGCAAAGGTGGGTAAGTCCGTCCAAGAAATCGTCAGTAGATCACCAAATAGATAGCTGAGAAGTTCCGGTCTTAAACTCGGTAAATGCTGAATGAACAATAGACCTGAGCAAAGCAGTGTTGCTGAACACAGCGCCAGCAAGGCATCATTCGGCAGGCGCGGATCATGCAGCACCCACAAAACCCCTACCAATAATAAGGCAATAAAAGTGACTCCCATCCAGAGAGGTAAACTTAAAGCCCCAGCGATGGCAACACCGAGCAAAGTACCGTGTGCCATGGTATCGGCAAAAAATGACATACGCCGCCAGAGCATGAGACAGCCCAGCGGTGCAGTCAGAAATACCAATAGCGTTCCCATGATCCATGCAGGTAAAAGGAGTTGTAACCAATCCATCATGGTTTAAGCTTCCGGCTCGGGGTGAATATGAGGGCGTGAATCATGCTGACAGGGGGTGGCAGAATCGCCGTGCGCGCAATGATCATGATGATGTTGATAGAACACCCGATTGGTGCCAAAAATCGCCTGATATTCGGGATGTTGCTGCACGCTTTCCGGCAGGCCACTACAGCAGATATGCTTGTTCAGGCACACGACCCGAGTCGTACCTTGCATCACCCATTGCAGGTCATGTGAAACCATCAGTACGGCACAGCCATATTTTTCCGGCAAGTTACGCACATATTCATACAGTTCAGCTTCGGACTGAATGTCTAGACCCTGCATCGGTTCATCGAGGACTAAAATATCCGGCTGGCGTAATAAGGCGCGGGCCAGTAGCACCCGTTGACGTTCACCGCCAGACAACTGCTGCACTTTAGAATCTTGCAGTTTACTAATGCCGGTATCGCGAATAATTTCGGTTTTAATCTCGGACGGACACTTTTCTAGTGCCAATAAATCTTTCACCCGTAGCGGCAAGCTATGTGAGGGATTGAATTTCTGTGGCACATAAGAGAATTTGAGTTTGCGCGCAGTCTTGATCTCACCTGATTGCGGTTTCAAAATGCCCAGCATGACTTTAATTAAGGTCGATTTACCAGCACCATTGGGACCAATCAGTGTGACAATTTCTTTCTCTTGTAACGAGAAATCAATGGCTTTTAAGATATCGCGCTCATCGATTTTGACCCAGATCTTGGAAAGCTGAATCAAGGGAGAGGCACTTAAGCTTTGTTGCGGCACTGCTGACAAATTCCTGAAATTTCGATAATGCTGTGATGTGCCGTGAAGTCGTCCGAGCTGGCCAGTGCATCGAGTTGATCGAGTAAGCCCTGAGCCGACGCTTCTTTCACGGCTTTACATTCGGTGCAGATTAAAAAAGCAGCCTGATGACCTTCACGCGGATGGCAACAGGGGATATAGGCATTGATCGAGGTCAGGCGATGAATCAGCCCTTTGCTTAATAAAAAATCCAGAGTGCGATACACCGTTGGTGGGGCTGCAGGACGATCACTGGCATTTTTCATTTGTGCCAGCAGATCATAGGCGCCCATCGGGCCATGCGCATTTAGAATGAGTTCCAGCACTTCTTTACGTAAAGGTGTAAGGCGTGCGCCGCTTGCTGCACAAAGACTTTCCGCTTCAGCAAGACGTTGTGCGACATTGGGATGGTCGTGCACGCCGTGCAATGCGTTGTGGTGTTCGTGCGAACAGGAACCCATAGTTCACCTCAAGTGCGAAACTGAAAATTAATAGATTTCAAATCTTAACATGAAGCGTTCTGAGTTTCGATTAGGCATAGGTATTTTTGTATTTTTGTTATATTATAACACTTCCTGATTTTATCGTTTTTAAGTGATTTCTACTCATGTTCCGTCTCCTTGCAATCAGTCTGCTGGCATTGTTCAGTACACTCAGTTGGTCACAAAGTCTGGTGGTGTCTACGCAGCCGATCTATCTGATTGCCAAGAAAATTACCCAAGGTGTGGAACAGCCGACTTTATTGCTGGCCAACCAAAGTGGACATGATGTGAGTCTGACTCCGGCGCATCGAAAAACTATTCAGAATGCAGGTCTGGTGATCTGGCTGGGTCAGGCGCATGAAGCACCCTTGGCCAAAGTGCTGAATGAAAGTAATAAAGGCATTGCACTGTTAGACTCGGGGATATTGACCACCTTGCCGATGCGTAATCCGCGTGGCGAGGCCTTGAAAAATACGGTAGACACGCATGTCTGGCTCGATCCGAATAATGCCGTACGGATTGGCTTCTTTATTGCGGCGTTACGTTCGCAACAACTGCCGGAACATCGTGAACGCTACTGGAAAAATGCCCGTGACTTTGCACAAAACATGTTTGCTACGGCTCAGCGTTATAGTTCAAGTAACAAAGCCAAACCTTATTGGTCTTATCACGATGCCTACCAGTATCTTGAGCGCCCACTCAATTTAAAATTCATGGGGGCATTGACCGATGATCCACATGTTTCACCAACGGTGGCGCAAATCAAGTTTTTACAGGATCATCGTCCACAGCGCAAAATGTGTCTGCTGGCCGAAGGTCATGCCAGTGAAAACCAGTACCGCAAACTCAATCCGGTACTGTTCCAGCATGTCGATGAAAGCATGAGCGGGGCAGGGGACTTTGTGCAGGCTTGGCAGCAATTGGCCGCCGAAACCCAGAAATGTGTACTAAATGCACGCTAATGATTTAAAAAATAGACAGATTTTGATTAGTTTAACAGCAGTGACCCGATTTAAAAAAACACGACTAAGGTCGGGAAAAGATTGCATGTTCAGGGGTGTAACTCTATAATGCCTGCGATTAAAAATAATCACCTGTTAAACTTGTCAAGCATGATTGCTGTGAGTGAATAAATAATGAGCCGAACTAGTCGCTTGATTGACCGACGATTAGCGAAAGCTTTGGTCCTCCTGCAAGCCTGTATGATCCCTGTTTCAGCCTTGATCGGCTGGGTCGTGAAAGACTCAACCGCAGCCTTGAGTGCAGCATTAGGTGCACTGGTATGTTGGCTCGCGACTTGTTATTTTTCGTGGCAATCGTTTCGAGCAGCAGGAGCCCGCGCGTCTAAACAAGTTCTTTCGAACATGTATAAAGGCTTGATGGGAAAGTTTGCCATTGTGATTGTTGGTTTCATTTTAATTTTAAGCAATGTTAAACCGTTGTCAGCGGTGGCGTTGTTTTGTGGTTTTATACTTGTTCAAGCCATGTCGTGGGTCGCTCCGTTTTGGGCGTCACGTCTACAAAAATGAGTATAAGCACAACAAGAAATTGAAAAGTTTTTCAGAAGCAGGCGAGATATCAAGCAGCACGCGATATTCGTTTGTTCTATTAGTTTTTTGACATTGACCAGGTGTGATTTATGGCTGCTGAAGAACATGCCCTTACTTCGACCGAGTATATCAAGCATCACTTGACCAACATGACCTATGGCAAAATGCCGGACGGTACATGGAAATTGGCCGAGAGCGGTGCTGAAGCTCAACAGATGGGGTTCACTGCTATTCACTTGGATTCAATGGGTTGGTCTATCGGACTGGGTCTGATTTTCTGTTTGTTGTTCTGGTTGGTTGCGAAAGCAGCTAATGCTGGTGTTCCTACCAAGTTCCAGTCTGCAATTGAAATGATTATCGAGTTTGTAGATTCAAGTGTACGTGATACCTTCCACGGGAAGTCTCGATTAATTGCACCCTTAGCATTAACCATTTTCGTGTGGATTTTCCTCATGAACTTGATGGATTTGATCCCTGTTGACTTTATTCCTTATGTAGCTCAACACGCGATTGCTTCTATGCTGGGTGTAGACCCTCATCAGGTTTACTTTAAAATTGTTCCGACTACAGATCCAAACATTACCCTCGGTATGTCTATTTCTGTATTCTTCTTAATTATTTTCTATAGTATTCGTGAGAAAGGTGTTGGCGGCTTCGTTGGTGAGTTAGCACTGAACCCATTTAACCCAAGTAATCCAGTTGCTAAAGTGCTTTTAATTCCATTCAACTTATTGTTGGAATTGACTACTTTCTTGGCGCGACCAGTTTCATTGGCTCTACGACTGTTCGGTAACATGTATGCGGGTGAGTTAATCTTCATTCTTATCGCGTTATTACCGTTCTGGATCCAGTGGGCGTTGTCTGTGCCTTGGGCGATTTTCCACATTTTGATTATTACGCTACAAGCATTCATTTTCATGATGTTGACTATCGTGTACATGAGTATGGCAAGCGAAAAGCATTAATGGTATTGCCTAACTGTCAACGGATGGTTGGGCACACAATTTTTTAACTTAATTTGGTATAAAACCTAACCTCTGAGGAATTATCATGGAACTCACTTTAGGTCTAGTTGCAATTGCATCTGCTATCTTGATCGCTTTCGGTGCTTTAGGTACTGCGATTGGTTTTGGTCTTCTAGGCGGCCGTTTCCTTGAAGCTGTAGCTCGTCAACCAGAATTGGCTCCACAACTTCAAACTCGTATGTTCTTAATCGCGGGTCTTCTTGATGCTGTGCCTATGATCGGTGTTGGTATTGGCTTGTTCTTCATCTTCGCTAATCCATTTGTAGGTTAATCAGCTTAATTCCGAAATTCACTATTTGAGGAATTTGCAATGAATATCAACCTCACATTGTTTGGCCAAGCGATTGCGTTTGCGATTTTTGTCGCATTCTGCATGAAGTTTGTATGGCCACCACTAATCAATGCGATTAGTGAACGTCAGCGTAAAATCGCTGATGGCTTAAATGCTGCTGAAAAAGCGAAGGCTGACCTTGCAGATGCGCAAGCACAAGTGAAAGCTGAGTTAGACGCGGCAAAAGCACAAGCGGCTCAATTGATCGAACAAGCGAACCGTCGTGGTGCACAATTGATCGAAGAAGCGCGTACCCAAGCTGCGGCTGAAGGTGAGCGTATTCGTCAACAGGCTAAAGAAGCTGTTGATACTGAAATCAATGCTGCTCGCGAAGAATTGCGTCAACAAGTGGCTGCTCTTGCAGTAACTGGTGCTGAGAAAATTCTTAGCCAGCAAGTTGATGCAGAAGCTCACAATGCCATGCTGACTCAGCTGGCTGCTAAACTTTAAGAGAGGCGGATTATGGCTGAACTCTTGACGTTGGCACGCCCATACGCTAAAGCAGCATTTGCTTACGCTTCTGAGCAAAGTGCAACTGACTCTTGGTCAACAGCACTTGAATTGCTCAGTGCTGCGGTGCAAGACGAAGCATTTTCAGCTTATCTAAATCGCCCTGAGCTTACACCTGCTGAGCAGGTGGCTCTTTTTGCGAAAGTTTTAGGTGAAGACCAAACTGCAGCAGTGTCTAACTTCCTGACATTGCTTGCAGAGAATAACCGTTTGGTTCTTCTTCCTGAGATTGCAGCAGAATATGAGCAGCTTAAATCACAGAATAACAATACTGTGGATGTTGTGATTGAATCAGCATTCCCATTGACTTCTGTACAGGAACAACTTCTTACTCACGCATTAGAGAAAAAATTCGAAGCGGCGGTAAATGTTTCTGTAGAAGTTAACCCAGCGCTGATTGCTGGTGTAGTTATTCGTGCAGGCGACCAAGTGATAGATGATTCTGCGCTTAACAAGCTTGAAAAAATGCGTACTCGTCTTCTTGCTTAATTGCATTTAGAAGACTGAACTTTAAAAAGATTGAGGTATAGCGCAATGCAACAACTGAATCCATCCGAGATCAGTGCGCTCATTAAACAGCGTATCGGCGATCTGGACACCAGCGCAACCGCTAAGAACGAAGGAACCATTGTTATGGTTTCCGACGGTATTGTGCGTATTCACGGCTTAGCTGACGCTATGTACGGTGAAATGATCGAATTCGACGGCGGCCTTTACGGTATGGCACTGAACCTAGAACAGGATTCAGTGGGCGTCGTTGTTTTAGGTAACTACTTAAGCCTTCAAGAAGGTCAAAAAGCGCGTTGCACAGGTCGTGTATTAGAAGTTCCGGTTGGTCCAGAACTTTTAGGCCGTGTAGTAGATGCTTTGGGTAACCCGATTGATGGTAAAGGCCCTATTGATGCAAAATTAACTGATGCTGTTGAAAAAGTAGCACCAGGCGTAATTTGGCGTCAATCAGTGGATCAACCTGTACAAACTGGTTATAAATCAGTAGATACAATGATCCCTGTAGGCCGTGGTCAACGTGAGTTGATCATTGGTGACCGTCAAACTGGTAAAACAGCAATGGCGATCGACGCGATCATCGCTCAGAAAAACTCTGGCATTAAATGTGTATACGTAGCAATCGGTCAAAAACAATCGACTATCGCTAACGTGGTACGCAAGCTAGAAGAAACTGGCGCTATGGCGTATACAACTGTTGTAGCTGCAGCTGCAGCTGATCCAGCAGCAATGCTGTATCTAGCTCCGTATTCTGGCTGTACAATGGGCGAATACTTCCGTGACCGCGGTGAAGATGCGTTAATCATTTATGATGACTTGTCTAAGCAAGCTGTTGCTTACCGTCAAATTTCATTGCTTTTACGCCGTCCACCAGGTCGTGAAGCGTATCCAGGTGACGTGTTCTATCTACACTCGCGTCTACTTGAACGTGCTTCTCGTGTATCTGCTGACTACGTTGAGAAATTCACTAACGGTGAAGTTAAAGGCCAAACTGGTTCATTAACTGCATTGCCGATTATTGAAACTCAAGCGGGTGACGTATCTGCATTCGTACCAACCAACGTAATTTCGATTACTGATGGTCAGATCTTCCTTGAAACATCATTATTCAACGCAGGTATTCGTCCTGCTGTGAACGCGGGTATCTCTGTATCTCGTGTTGGTGGTTCAGCGCAAACTAAGATCATCAAGAAATTGTCTGGTGGTATCCGTACTGCTTTGGCGCAATACCGTGAATTGGCAGCATTTGCTCAGTTCGCTTCTGATCTTGACGAAGCAACTCGTAAGCAACTTGAACATGGTCAACGTGTAACTGAGTTAATGAAGCAAAAACAATATGCTCCTTACTCAATTGCTGACCAAGCTGTTTCAATTTATGCATCTAACGAAGGCTACATGGCTGACGTAGACGTTAAGAAAATCGTAGACTTTGATGCTGCGTTGATTTCTTACTTCCGTTCAGAACATGCTGCGTTAATGCAACAAATCGATGCCTCTGGTGATTACAACAAAGACATCGAAGCTGCAATCAAAGCAGGTATTGAAAGCTTTAAAGCGACTCAAACTTACTAATTTCAACCTCTGTTGAATTTAGTGTCGGTTTGGTTCACGGAATCAACCTTCGGAAGCTCGCAAGGGCTTTCGAATACTAGGTTAAGCGTATGGCAAATTTAAAAGAAATTCGCGCCAAAGTAGCTAGTATCAAGAGCACGCAGAAGATTACTCGAGCGATGCAAATGGTAGCAGCTTCTAAGATGCGTCGTGCGCAAGAGCGCATGGCTCAAGGCCGTCCGTATGCCGAAAATATGCACCGTGTAATTGCTCATTTGGTCCAAGCGAATCCTGAATATAAACACCGTTATATGGTTGAACGCCCGGTTAAGCGCGTTGGCTATATCATTGTGTCTTCAGATCGTGGCCTTGCTGGTGGTTTGAACATTAACCTGTTCAAGAAAGTGGTTAAACACGTTCAACAGCAACAAGAGCAGTCAATTGAAGTTCAATTTGCTTTAATTGGTCAAAAAGCGGTTTCGTTTTTTAAAAACTACGGCGGTAAAGTGCTTGGTGCGACGACGCAAGTCGGCGATGCTCCAAGTCTTGAGCAGTTATCTGGTTCTGTACAGGTGATGTTGGATGCTTATGATAAAGGCGAGTTAGATCGTATTTATCTAGTGTCAAACGGCTTTGTCAATGCCATGACTCAAAATCAAAAGATCGAACAACTTGTTCCTTTGGCTGCTGCTGAAGAAGACAAGAATCTGAACCGTCAATACGGTTGGGATTATATCTACGAGCCTGAAGCTGAAGAGCTTTTAAATGGCTTGTTGGTTCGCTATATCGAGTCTGTGGTGTATCAAGGTGTGATTGAAAACATCGCATGTGAGCAGTCTGCACGTATGGTCGCTATGAAAGCAGCGACAGACAACGCAGGCGAGATCATTAAGAGCCTGCAACTTATTTATAACAAGCTGCGTCAAGCCGCGATTACTCAGGAAATTTCTGAGATCGTTGGTGGTGCCGCTGCCGTTTAACATTATTTTGAATTGAGGAGACAGCAATGAATAGCGGTCGTATCATTCAGATCATCGGCGCGGTTATCGACGTCGAGTTTGAACGCAATAGCGTTCCTAAGATCTATGACGCTCTCCAAGTAGATGGTACTGAAACTACTTTAGAAGTTCAGCAACAGCTTGGTGATGGCGTAGTTCGTACTATTGCAATGGGTTCTACTGAAGGCCTTAAGCGTGGTTTGAACGTAACTAACACTAACGCGCCGATTTCTGTACCAGTAGGTACAGCGACTCTAGGCCGTATCATGGACGTTCTTGGTCGCCCGATCGACGAAGCTGGTCCTGTTGCGACTGAAGCGCGTTTACCAATTCACCGTCAAGCGCCTTCTTATGCAGAACAAGCGGCTTCTACTGACCTTTTAGAAACTGGTATTAAAGTCATTGACTTACTTTGCCCGTTTGCGAAAGGTGGTAAGGTTGGTCTGTTCGGTGGTGCCGGTGTTGGTAAAACTGTAAACATGATGGAATTGATCAACAACATCGCGAAAGCTCACTCAGGTTTATCTGTGTTTGCTGGTGTTGGTGAGCGTACTCGTGAAGGTAACGACTTCTATCACGAAATGAAAGATTCTAACGTTCTAGACAAAGTAGCAATGGTCTACGGTCAGATGAACGAGCCACCGGGTAACCGTTTACGCGTAGCGTTGACTGGTTTGACTATGGCTGAATATTTCCGTGACGAGAAAGACGAAAACGGTAAAGGCCGTGACGTACTATTGTTCGTAGATAACATCTATCGTTATACACTAGCGGGTACTGAAGTATCAGCACTTCTAGGTCGTATGCCATCTGCAGTAGGTTACCAGCCTACACTTGCAGAAGAGATGGGTGTTCTTCAAGAGCGTATTACATCGACTAAGTCTGGTTCTATTACGTCAATCCAAGCGGTATACGTACCTGCCGATGACTTGACAGATCCATCGCCTGCTACAACATTTGCTCACTTAGACGCAACTGTTGTATTGAGCCGTGACATCGCATCTTCTGGTATTTACCCAGCGATCGATCCACTAGACTCAACTTCACGCCAGTTAGATCCGTTAGTTGTTGGTCAAGAGCATTATGAAATTGCACGTTCTGTACAGAACGTATTGCAACGTTATAAAGAGCTTAAAGACATCATCGCGATTCTTGGTATGGACGAGCTTGCTGAAGAAGATAAACTGGTTGTTTACCGTGCGCGTAAAATCCAGCGTTTCTTCTCTCAACCGTTCCACGTAGCTGAAGTATTTACTGGTGCTCCTGGTAAATTAGTATCTCTTAAAGAAACGATTCGTGGCTTTAAAGGTCTTCTAGCTGGTGAATACGATCACATCCCAGAACAAGCGTTCTACATGGTTGGTGGTATTGACGAAGTTATTGCTAAAGCCGAGAAACTTTAATTAGCTACTCTAATTTAGGAGATTCTCATGGCGACTATGCAATGTGATGTTGTAAGTGTTCAGGAGTCTTTGTACTCAGGCACTATAACTATGCTAATTGCAAAAGGTGCTGGCGGTGAGTTAGGTATTATGCCTGGCCATGCTCCGTTGGTAACTTTGCTCCAACCTGGCGCGATCCGCGTTATTTTGGAAAACGGTACAGAAGAGTTGATCTATGTATCTGGTGGTGTTCTAGAAGTTCAACCGCATGTTGTTACGGTTCTTGCAGATACTGCAGTCCGTGCAGAAAACTTAGATGAAGCAGCTATTGTTGAAGCGCGTAAACACGCTGAAGCATTGCTTGCGAATCAAAAGAGCGATTTGGACTCTGCTGCTGCTTTGGCTGCTCTTGCAGAAACTGCTGCACAGTTGGAAACGATCCGCAAAATCAAAAACCGCGCTCAATAAGAGACGGTTTGAGATTGAAAAAACCACCCGAAAGGGTGGTTTTTTTATGGTTCATAGGTTCTTATCATGTTTGTTTTTATATATGTGTTCATAAAAAAAGATTAAGTCTTTTTCTCTACCATAATTATTGCCAGAACCAAATGTAGCTACTACGTACAAAAAACCAAACTTTTCTAATTCAGATGCTGAAAAGTTACATTCATTATTCGTAAGGTACTAATCCTTCTTGGATTTGTTCATTTCAAATGATAAGTAGGCTTTTTCTAACCCTTCTAATAAAAACGATGTAAATTGAGGAATAATATGAGCATATCTTAAAAAATTTTCACGATTTATTTCTTTCGCATCATATAAAAGAGCTAAACGAGCGAGCATTTTAGATTGATGGATTAAATAGACTTTATCTAAAGCATTGAGTAATTCACCACCTATTTCTAAGTTGTTTTGATTCTTGAAGATTTTTAGTAATGTTCCTGATGCTAACTTTTCACCTTCCTTTATAAATTCCAGGATATTTTTTAATTTTTGCTTTTCGTTATAGCTTCTGAAAACTTTATAAATCGCTAAACCTGAAGATGCTATTGGAAAAGCTTTTAAAATTTCTTGAAAAATAGTATCAGTCGTTTCTAAAACTGTATTATCAAAATAGTTTTCTGCTGTTTGAATGATATTAGATGGTATTTGACTCATTATGAATTTTCTTTTTTCTACTATATAGAATAATGTACTACACACCTGAAAATTTGAAATTTATATTTTTAGCATCACCTTAAAACAGCTGATTTAGATTATTTGTTTTAGCTTGGAATTTTTGCAAGTATCGATCTTGAGAGTGTTGGTTTTACATTTCCGATTCTTAAATAAATTTTAATTTGTACCACTCGATATAACTTTTACCCTTTCTCAGTAATGTTTTGAACCAATCTGTAAACCTGCACACGCCATAAAAAAATCAGTGATAAGTTAAATGATTCGAACAGATTTCGCTTGTTATAGCTTAATACGATAGAAGTTTAGAACAGGCAAAACTTATAATTGAAAAAAGGGAAAACCATGGCTTATCAATCTATTAATCCATTTACCAATCGAAAATTGAAAGACTACCCATCGCATAGCGATCAAGATATTCAACATGCACTCGATACCGCAGAAAAAATCCTAAAGTCAGAATGGTCACAACAGGTCGATACCCGTATTGAAGTACTGCGCAAATTGGCCAGCAATATGCGAGCGCAAAAAGCTGAACTGGCTAAGCTCATGACGCTGGATATGGGAAAACTGATCAAGCAGAGTGAAGGTGAAATCGAAACCTGCGCCAAAATTGCAGAATATTATGCTGATCATGCCAAAGAATTTTTAGCGCCCGTATCCTATGAAACGGAACTGGGTGAGGCCTGGGTTGAGCATCATCCACTGGGTATTATCATGGCGGTAGAACCGTGGAATTTCCCGTTTTATCAACTGATGCGGGTCTTTGCGCCGAACTGTGCGATTGGTAATCCGGTTCTGGCAAAACATGCCGGCATTGTGCCGCAATGTGCCGAAGCCTTTGAGCAACTGGTGTTGGATGCAGGCGCACCCAAAGGTGTCTGGACCAATCTATTTATCAGCAGTGATCAGGTCGCTGAAGTAATTGCAGACAAGCGTGTGCGTGGTGTAGCACTCACAGGTTCAGAAGGTGCGGGCAGTGCAGTCGCTGAACAGGCCGGAAAACATCTTAAAAAATCAACGCTGGAACTGGGCGGTAATGATGTATTTATCGTACTCGATGATGCAGATCTGGAACGCGCGATCAAGTTAGGCTGTCAGGCGCGTGTCAATAATGCCGGGCAGGTATGTACAGCGGCGAAGCGATTTATCTTGCATGAAAAAATTGCCGAACAATTCAAGGCCGGCATGCTGAAAGCTTTTGAACAGTTAAAACTGGGTGATCCGCTCGATCCTGAAACCACTTTAGGACCGCTGTCTTCAAAAGACGCACTGGAAAAACTCAGCAAGCAGGTCGAAAAGGCCGTAGCACAAGGTGCGACCGTAGTTACTGGCGGTAAGGCTGTAGAACATCAAGGCAATTTCTATGCACCGACCATTCTGGAAAATATCACGCGTGAAAATGAAGCTTGGTATGAAGAATTTTTTGGTCCGGTGGCGCAAATTTATGTGGCGAAGAATGATGATGAGATTGTCGAAATTGCCAATGATTCCAATTATGGCCTAGGTGGCGTGATTCATTCACAGGATATCGAGCGTGCCAAAAAACTGGCGTCACGGGTGGAAACAGGCATGATCTGGATCAACTGGTTTACTGACACCACACCTGAGTTGCCATTTGGTGGAATCAAAAATTCCGGTTATGGGCATGAACTGTCGATTGATGGTTTCAGAGAATTTGTGCAGAAAAAACTGGTCGTCGTCAAAAGCCCGAAAAAATAATACGATCTAATGTCAAAGAAGCCACTATTCAGTGGCTTCTTTGTTTGGTTAGTCTGGATATTCTTCACGTTTGCCGCCTTCATAACTGGCAAAACGTGGGTGTTCTGGTGGAAATGACGGTTCAGCACTTGGCCAAGGCCAGCCCCCAAACTGAGTTTCGCGATAACGGCGAAAAGCAGTATCTAGCTCTTGCGCACTATTCAAAACAAAAGGCCCATGTGTGGCAACTGGTGCACCGATCGGTTCACCCTCCAGCCATAAAATATGTGATTCCAGCAGCCCACCTTTGAGCTGAATATCTGCATCGGGTTTAAGTTCCAGTAGATGCTTTGGCGCTATCTTCTGTCCTTCAAGTTCCAGGCTTTTGCCCTGATAAAAATAACAAAAACGCGTTGCAGTAGCAGTAGTGGCAGGAATGGTTAATTCTGCTTCAGGCCCTAAAGTGATTAAATAAATATTGAGCTGATTCTCTGGAAGGGCTGCCCATGAATGTGGCGGGCGGTCCAGTGCCTGAGTCTGTTTAAATTGTCCTGAAATGACCCGGATATCCGCTTTACGTCCGGCCGTATCTGCTGAAAATACATGCGGAATCTGTTCACGCCAAAACATTTTATAATCGACAGGCTGTTTTTTCTGCTCCGGTGAGGAATTGAGCCAGATTTGAAACAGCTCCAGCGGATTGTCCTGATCTTGATGAACCAAAGGAAACATCTCGCAGTGCTGTACTCCATTGCCAGTGGTCAGCCATTGCACATCACCTGCGGCATAACGTCCCGAATTTCCAAGCGAGTCAAAATGATCGACATAACCGCGCTCGACAATGGTAATGGTTTCAAAGCCAGTATGCGGATGCTCCGGAAAACCGGGAATACTCTCGCCATAATACATGTCATATTCATGCTGCTGTGGCGGGGAAACTGGGCCTAATTCGGCATTGCCTTGTGGATAATGATCTTGATGATGAACGGTAAAAATAAAAGGATCTTTCAGATCAAGCCGGGATGTCACTGAAACCACAGAATACAGCACTGAATTCGACATGATTGAACTCCTGATGATCTGATTAGATGAAAATTCTTGATCTAAATATAATTTTTATAATCCATAACAGTGTATAGCCTGCAAGGCGATTGAGGAAGATGTGTTTCGATCAATCGCCTCAAAATGAGATTTTTAGGTATTTTAAGTATTGTCCTGATCAGTATTGCTCTCTGATTCCTGATCTGGATTCTGGATCAGCAAGCCGGCCAGTTTGACCATTTCGGATTGCACATTAACCATCTGCGATTCAATCTTTTTCAAGTTCACTTGGCTGAAATCCACCTGACCGTTTAAAAGAGGAGAAGCCAGAACTTGCTGGTTGGCGGTCATGATGTTGTCACGAATCTGGTCAATTTCCTGGCTTTTCAAGTTCAGGTTGCCCAGCACCTGATTAAAACTGCTGAGTTGCTGTTGAAGCTGAGTCGCAGTGGACTGCAGTTGCTGGGTATCCTTGGCTTCGACCGCCGTTTGCAGTTCGGTCTGGGTCTGTTTTAACTGTTCGACATAACTGCCGGCCTTGAGCTGCAAGTCGGCTACATCACGAACCATATAAAACATATTGCCCGATTTAAGCTCGGTTTGCGCTGTTGAGCTCTGTTGCTGAGAGGCTGGTTCCAGATCTGAGGTCGTGGTATCTGCCTGTTCAGCCGGTGCTTCGACAGCCTGATCACAGCCCATCAGTAAAATTCCAGAGCTAAATAATGCGAAAGGAAGGACAGCATTGGCAAGAATCTTGGACATGGAATCAGGGTCTCGATACAGGTGATGGAATTTTAATAGTATCTAATATAAGGACAAACTATGGAGATAAAAAAGATTGTTGCAAACTCATAACAATTCTTCTGGGTTCCGAATATTTCATTATTTAAAAACAGGAAAAAGTTTATTAAAAGCTGGTAAAGAAGTACTTTGTTCTCACCGAATTGGCTTTTTTAGCCTGCAATTACTTTAAAGATATGTCCGGTGAATCTCAATTTAGCTAAATAGCAGTTTTGAAAAAAATAAGTATCTACCAAGAAAATAGATACTTATTTCAAGCTTGATGCTTATGAGAATAATCGAGAATTATTTTGCAAGTTCTGCATTCACTGCATCGACAATCCGTGGATCATCCGCAGTGATGTCTGGTGCAAAACGCGCCACTACTTCACCATTTTTATTGATCAGGAATTTTTCAAAGTTCCAGAGTACTTCTGGTGGCTGGTTTGGGGTTAGGCCATAATCGACTAGATCTTTCCACCAAGGACCTTCACCGATACGTTCCGGTACAGCCTGCGTAAGGGTGGTATATAAAGGATGCTTGTCTTCACCCGCGACAGAGATTTTAGCAAATAGCGGGAAGTCGACTTTATAATTCACTGAACAGAATTCCTGAATCTCGGCTTCGCTACCCGGTTCCTGTTCCAAAAAGTTATTGGCAGGGAAGCCAAGAATTTCCAGACCTTCCGCTTTTTTGTCCTGATACAGTTTTTGTAAGCCTTCATATTGCGGCGTCAAGCCACATTTAGATGCGACGTTAACCACCAGCAAAACCTTACCTTGGTACTGGTTTAAAGTGGTTTCTGTTCCTTCAATGGTTTTGACTGGAATGTCATATACAGAGCGAGTCATTAGATTTCCTGTTTATTACGACTGAACGGTATTTGTTTTAACGGGTATTCGCTTTCAGTACAAGTAAAAACAGGTGAGCTCAGTTACTTAAAGCTGCAAATTGCCTCAATATTATGTGAAAAATCTATTATGCTAGGATGCGCGAATACGCATAGCTTAATAACAAGACCAGCGACTCATGGATGAAAGTATGACACAGCAACAAAAGGCAGTCTGGTGGGCCATGGCCTTACCACTGGCCGCAGTTTTGATTTGGTCTCTGAATATGACTGTCACCCGCTATGTGGCAGATTATATTTCTCCCATCAGTATCAGTTTCTACCGCTGGGCCTTGGCCTTACTGATTTTAACTCCATTCATGTTGCCCAAAGTCAAAGCAGCGTGGCCGGAGATCCGTCCATATCTCGGGCATTTTGCTGTTTTGAGTGCGCTGGGAATGGTGCTTTATCAGGGGTTGGCTTATAGTTCGGCACACTATACCACTGCAACCAATATGGGCCTGATCAATGCCTTTATTCCTATTTTTACCATTATCGTGGGTATTTTTGTTTTAAGGATTCGCCCAACACAGGCTGCAGTGCTGGGGAGTCTTCTGTCTTTTATTGGCTTGATGTATGTCATGGCACAAGGGCAGGGTTTACAGTTTTTAACTGTTGGTGAAAGTTATATTGGCGATCTGTTGATGTTGATCGCAGTATTTTTCTATGCCTGTTATGGCGTGTTTCTGAAAAAATGGCAGATTCAGATTCCACTCTTAGTGAGCCTGTATATTCAGATTTTTATGGCCTTTCTCTATCATATTCCTTTGGTATTGATTTTAGGTCTGGACAGCATCAATCATGCTAATGCAGCCAGCATTATCTATGCCGGAATTTTCCCATCCATTGCCGCGCCGTTATTCTGGATGATGGCTGTGCAGCAACTTGGTCCCAATCGCAGCAGTATTTTTATGAATCTGATGCCGGTTTTTACTGCAGTAGTCGCATATTTGTGGCTGGGTGAAGCGTGGACCATGTATCACAGTATCGGCGGTGGCATCATTTTACTTGGAATCCTCTGGGCTCAATATCCCGGAAGATCCGCTTAATCAGGAATTAAAAGAGCTAATTAAGAATTTTGTCTGATTAAATATTGAGCGGTTGATCAAAACTTTTTTAATTGAAATCCCCTTTTAAATGCTAATTTTCAAATGTTAAAACAAATAGAAAAATATCGTTTTATTTTAAAAAGAGAATAGAAAGAGCAAGATATTTTGAATATTGGTCAAAAAATGTTTTCTATTAATAGATAATATGTATTATTTGATTGTTTTATTGTACTTGTCGTTGTACTCAGTTTCTTTCATAATGCGCCCATCGAGAATGATCAAGCAAGAAAATCCTTGTTTTATCAGACTCCCAGAGATTTTCTGAACCCTCTGGATGTGATTTATGCACATCCTTTTTTATGCTCAGCCATCCCTATATGGCTGAGCTTTTTTTTGTCTTAAAACTTTAGTCGGGCTTGAGTGTCCCGACTAAATCAGACAGGACTCAGTCACGAATAATTGCGCCAGTCACTGCATCAATGATCCGGCTTGGTTGCTGACTTAAACCGAGGTCACCATTTAGATAATTCAGGTTCTGGTCAAAATAGCGGATCGCATCCTGAAGTGAGCGGGCAGGTTCCATGCCGGCAGGGTTGGCACTGGTCGAAACGATAAAACCGCCAAAGGCCTGACACAGTGCCACACAGAGTGGGTGAGTGGTTACACGTACGGCTACTTTAGGATGATGACCTTTAATCCAGTCAGGAATGTCTTTATTTGCAGGAAGTAACCAGGTGGTCGCGCGATCAGCAGGTCTTTCATGGTTCCAGGATTCAATCACTTTTTCACGCATTTCTTCGCTTAAATCCTGCAACAGATGTTCTACCTGTGAAAGATGAGCTGCCAGCAGAATCACGCCTTTTTCAATCGGGCGCTGTTTTAATTCTAAAATCTGATGAAATGCCTGTTCATTATAGGGGTCGCAACCCAAGCCCCAAACAGCCTCTGTAGGATATGCCAAGACTTGTCCATCTTTAAGCCATGCTGCTGCTTCGGCAACAGAGGTAGTGATCATGTGGATACCTTATATCAAACAACAAAGCGCTATTGTGAACCTTATTTGAGAATCCGACAACGTAGATAGAGGCCGGCTTGCTGGGTACAAAAACCGAGTAACTCCAGTTCCATGAGTTGGCTGGTCAAAGCAGATACCTCTTGCTGAACCTGCGTTCCCAGTTGATCCAAACTCTGTCCCACCCAGTCCAGCTGATTATACAGACTGAGCAGATGCGGTGGAATTTGCTGTGATGTTGCTTCAATAACTTTCGTTTTGGTGGTGTTTTCCAAAGCTTGCCATTGCGTGGCCAGCGCCAGTTCTTCGATGACCTGCTGTGGATGGTCAATCAGAATCGCACCTTCACGAATCAGTTGGTGACAGCCCTGGTGATGTTCACTGTAAATATGCCCCGGGATGGCGAATGTGGTCTTGCCTTGTTCCGCTGCCCATTGTGCGGTCAGCAATGAACCGCTTTTCAAGGCGGCTTCTGCCACAATCACCCCGAGGCTTAAGCCACTGACAATTCGGTTACGCCGTGGAAAATGCTGCTGTAAGGGGGGAGTAAATGGCAAAAACTCAGTAATGACCGTACCTCCATGTTCGATGATTTGCTGACGTAGTGTTTGATGGGCAGCAGGGTAGGTCTGTTCAATGCCTGTGCCCATCACTGCAATCGTTCGCCGATGTTGTAATGCGGCCTGATGTGCGGCTTCATCAATCCCTTGTGCCAGGCCACTATTAATATAAAAACCCTGTTCACTCAAATAAAAAGCAAAGTCATAAGCGACTTGCCGGCCGTGCAGACTGGGCTTGCGACTCCCCACAATCGCGATTTGCGGTTGCAGCAATTGATCTGCATACCCTTGCCCGAACAGGATTGGCGGCTTATGCGCATAATGGCTCAATTGCTGTGGATATTCGGCATCTGTATGTAAAAGCACAAAGTCACTGTGCAACTGGATCTGCTCAAGACTGCGCTGAAAATGGAGCTGCGACTCACTTGACTGGAAATCTTGCAGGCGCTGAATGTGGTTTTTATGAATGCCCAACTTACGCCAGGTTTCGGTTTGAGAACCATCAATTGCATGGGCGAGGTCTGCATAATGCTGACTGATTTTATAAAAGCTGCTGAGGGAGTGTTGCAGTAAATACCACAGCGTAATGGCATGGATTTGCGCTGTCGACAATGTATTCAACATGGTGAGACCTATTTCGGTGTCTTCTTATTATGGGTATGAGTTCAAACAAGAGGGATGATGCCGATCAATCCACATCATCCCGTTTAAAAGCTTAGTCTTCTAATAGTGGCGGCTGAATGTTGGCACCAACCTTGATTGGTAATTCACTTTCCAGCACATAAGCGTAGCTCAATTGATCGAAGGTTTTAAATACCATGACCTGACCAATACGCTCGCCCGGTAATTGCACCCGTTCTTTGGTTTTCGGATCAGTCACCACTTCACCTTTTTGATTCACGCTAAAGACATGACCCGTCTGGACCCCATGTGCCGTACCACGGTCAATGGTGACGACACTATGACGTGCTGCTGTACCAATCGACCCCAATACACGCACAATCTGACCACCGGCAGCAATATTTTCTGCATTGGTCGGATAGAACAGGGTCGGTAACATTGGATCGTATTCAGGCAAGACGCGATCACCACGACGTACTTCTGCATTGTAACTATCTGTCAGTTCAAGTGTGGTGACATCACCTTCGCCACGTACCGCAATACCAGATGCCACCTGTTGCAGCTCGAGTGCAGACGTATATTTCTTGCCATTTGCATCCGTAAATACATACGGTTCAGCTTCACGATACACCGCATAGCGTTGACCCACTACCAGGCCGTGACCACGTGCATAGACTTTCTGACCTTTGCCAGCCAGTACGCGCTGATCTGCAGTTCCGAGAATGTAGGGTGTGCCCTGAACTGAATCAGGCGCCAGAAGGGTATAGCGTTCCAGCCACTGCTTAATATGTTCAAGCGGAATCACGGGAATCGTATTATTTAAAGATTCAACACGAATCTGGGGTTGCAGAGAAGTACTGCCAAGATAGCGGCTGATAATACCTTCACAACCATCACCTTCGTCTTTACCAATAATCGGACGGCCTTGGTAATCACACATCAGCAGGCGGTCACCCGGGAAAATCCAATGTGGATTTTTCACGTGCTTATTACTGGCCCAGATTTCCGGCCAACGTACCGGATTTTTCAGGAAGCGTTTCGAGATATCCCAAAGCGTATCGCCTTTTTTCACTACATAAACGTTCGGTGCATTGGCTTTTAATGCCGGTGGATTGACGTTGCGTGCAGGTGCTGCCTCGGCAGAATGAATGGTCCCCATACTGACGCCGACACAAACGGCAAGTGCCAGCATCTGATTTTTAAACCCCAAGGCACTAAAAAATGGCATGCCCTTCAAAACCTTTTTCATTATCATAATTCCTAAAATTATGTGCGTAGTTGCGTTATAATAACGATCTTACACACATTTTTTTGATGAAGCATTCCCTTCATTTGGTTTTTTGATCAATGGCATAATTGAGGACGCAGTATGGCCTTATTACCTATTTTAAGTTTCCCGGATCCCCGTCTTCGTACCATTGCACAACCTGTCGAAGAAGTGACTGATGAAATTCGTCAGCTCGCTGCGGATATGTTTGAAACCATGTATGAAGCACCAGGTATCGGACTTGCCGCGACTCAGGTGGATCGTCATATTCAGCTGATTGTTATGGATCTGTCTGAAAATAAAGATCAACCGATGGTGTTTATTAACCCCAAAATCACACCATTGACTGAAGAAACGCAGCCCTACGAAGAAGGCTGTCTATCAGTTCCTCAAATATACGATAAAGTTGATCGTCCGTCACGCGTAAAAATTGAGGCAATTAATCTGGAAGGTCAAGCATTTGAGCTCGATGCTGACGGACTTCTCGCTGTGTGTATCCAACATGAAATGGATCACTTAAATGGCAAATTATTTGTCGATTATTTATCGCCATTAAAACGTCAACGTGCACGTGAAAAAGTGGAAAAACTGGTACGCCAGCGTAATAAAGACAAGGTGGCAGTGAAGCGCTAGGATCATTTTAAAGTTTATTTAAATGGTCTAGCAAAGCCCAATTCTGATTGGGCTTTGCTATAATCAACATAAGCATATTTTAGGAATAGCCTGTGTTTTTACGCGCGGGGCTGCTATTTGCATTTGCAGCTGTGTTTCTACAGATTGCTGTATTTTTACAGCCTTTGTTACCGAAGCAATATCAGGTTGCTCCGGTCTGTGAAACCATCACGCGTGCGCTTTTTATCGCGACAGATGCTCATGCGCAGCATAGTGCTGGCGAGCATAGCCACCTTATCCAATCTGATCATCTTCAACATGATCATCATGATGCCAATCATCAGTGTCAGTACTGTAAGGTTCATGCCAATTTAGTTTTACCGCCTGATCTGGACATCAAACAGGTACTTGACCGGATTCATGTCCGTTTAATTGCTTATCAAAAAACTTTTAAGCATGTCTGGTTTGTCCTTCAGCAACTCTTCTTAATTCCTCAGGGGCGAGCGCCACCACTGCCTGCATAAATCTGCATTTTTCAGCTTGGGTTGGTATTGACTCAAGCCGTGCCTAATTTATGTATTTAGTGAGATAGAGAAATGGCTCAGCCTAAATTTTCTTTACAGCCACTTGCGGCTGCGATTTGTGTTGCTTGTTATTCTTCGGTGGTGATGGCCAATGATGCCATGCCGGTTCAGACTTTGGCCCCGATTGTGGTGACATCGGCAGCAGGTAATGATGCCAATGGGCTGATTGTCCGCGCTGATCCAAAACAGCCGATTCAACCGATTCCTGCCAGTGATGGTGCGGATTATTTGCAAAGTATTGTTGGCTTTAGTTCGGTCAATAGCGGTGCCGGCACCAATGGTGATGTGACGTTCCGTGGGATGTTTGGTTCACGAATTAAGATCCTAACCGATGGCACCGAAAACCTGGGCGCCTGTCCAAGTCGTATGGATTCGCCAACCTCTTATATTTCTCCGGAAAGCTATGACCGTATTTCGGTGATTAAAGGACCGCAAACGGTTCAGTATGCCAATACTGGCTCTGCGGCCACAGTGATTTTCGAACGTACACCGGAGCAGTTTGATCAAGATCAAAACTATCGCGGTCAGGCCAGTGTCTTGATGGGATCTTTCGGACGTCTTGATCATAATGTGGAAGTCGCAGCAGGCGATGAACAGAAATATATCCGACTCAATACCAATCGTTCGGTATCGAGTAGTTATCAAGATGGTGATGGAACTACTGTGCCTTCAGACTGGGAGCGCTGGAATGCGGATCTGACATTGGGCTGGACTCCAGATACAGATACCTGGGTAGAGCTGACGGGTGGTAAGGCGGATGGTGAAGCAGTTTATGCCGGTCGTGATATGGATGGATCACAGTTTGCCCGTGAAAGTCTGGGTTTACGTGTTGAAAAGAAAAACCTGACTGATGTAATTCAGAAAGTTGAGGCACAGATCAACTATAACTATAACGACCACATCATGGATAATTTTAGCCTGCGTCCAGTGCCGATGAAGCATGATGAGCATACTCATAACATGCAGCCAGCACCCTCTGAAATGCAGGTTACACGCCGTACTTTAAATACCCGTATGGCGATAACGAGTGAATGGGATCAAAACCAATTGATTGCCGGGATGGATTCTCAGCGCAATACGCATGCTGGAGGAATGACATCCACAAGCATGAATATGCCGCTCACTCCAGATATGAAATTCCAGTCATATGGAGCTTTTGCTGAGCTAAGTCATGAACTAAGTGATAACAACAAATTGGTTACTGGTGTGCGGGTCGATCAAGTGGAGATTGATGCCTTAAAAACTGGACAAACCCGTCAGGAAACCTTGCCAAGCGGCTTCATTCGTTTTGAAAATACCCATCCAGAACATGATGATGGTAAAACCTATATCGGACTGGGGTATGTGGAGCGTGTGCCTGATTATTGGGAATTATTTAAGACCGATTATCATGGAATAACTGCAAATACATTTAAGCAACTGAAAACAGAAAAGACCTTACAACTCGATCTGGGTTATCAACATCATCATGGCGCGTTTAATTCTTGGGTATCAACTTATGCCGGTGTGATTCAGGATTTTATTCTGATGACTTATCCTAAGTCTGCAAACTCTGGGCATGGTCATCCTATGGGTAATGATATGGGAGAAATGCAGCCAGCAAAAATGAATAGTGCGGATTCAAGAAATATCGATGCAACCATTGCAGGCGCAGAAGCTGGAATTGGTTATCAGTTTACTGATGCAATTCAGACAGATATCAGTGCCATGTATGCTTGGGGCGAAAACACCACAGACAATACGCCGTTGCCACAAATTTCACCTTTAGAAGCCCGTGTTAACTTGCGCTATGTTCAAGACAAATATAATTTTGGATTGCTATGGCGTGTAGTGGATGGTCAAAACCGGATCAGTCTTAACGAAGGTAATATCGTTGGTTATGACAATAAGCAGAGCGCAGGCTTTGGTATTTTGTCTTTAAACGGTAGCTACCATGTTATGGATAGCGTGGATGTATCAGTCGGAGTCGATAATGTTCTAGACCGGACTTATACCGAGCACTTAAATAAAATGGGTACTTCCGGGACAGGTTTACCAACAACTGAGCAGTTTAATAATATGGGACGTAATTACTGGGCACGTGTCAGTATGAAATTCTAATTGTTCCTCAGTACTCCAAAAGCCATTGCTCAATAGCGATGGCTTTTTAATTTTTAGCGTTGCAATAAATTTTCCATATTTAAATCGGGCCTATGTATCTTGGAAGAAGACCCAATAAAACAAGTTTTGTGTATATAAACGCCAAGTTGCTGAAGAATCAAACAAGAATAGAATGTGAATTGAACGATATAAGTCATGTAATAAAGATTTTTATAATTTAAATTTAAATAAAACAATATCTTATTGTGTTTATGGATGGGTTTTGTTGGATGTGCTCAATAAAATTCAAAAATAATGAAAATAAATTAACTATATATAACAATTACTTATATTTTTATTGGTTTGAAAAATAAACACATGATAAAAAATCTTTGCAAGAAGTGTTGCAAGGGCTCTGAAATGCTGTAGAATGCACATCCATCGGCGGTGATGAAGACTAAAACTTCTGATAAAACAGTGACTTAGTTAAGTTTGATTGGGTTGGGTTTTATTTGATAAGTTTAAAAATAGTTTTCATTACTGGTTGACTTTCTAGAGATAGAGAGTAATATAGCCGACCTAGCTTGCTGGTGACGAACCAACAAGAAGATCATTAAGAGATTATGAAGAACAACTTGTGTGGATTTTTACTGATTGATTGATCGAAATTATTTTCATTGATTGATGGTAGAAATTACTCGAAGTTTATTTGAGAAATATTTGTCAGAAAATTGATGAGCCAAGATTGGCACCCTTTAAGGTGCTACATAGTATTAAACTGAAGAGTTTGATCATGGCTCAGATTGAACGCTGGCGGCAGGCTTAACACATGCAAGTCGAGCGGGGAAAGGTAGCTTGCTACCTAACCTAGCGGCGGACGGGTGAGTAATGCTTAGGAATCTGCCTATTAGTGGGGGACAACATCTCGAAAGGGATGCTAATACCGCATACGTCCTACGGGAGAAAGCAGGGGACCTTCGGGCCTTGCGCTAATAGATGAGCCTAAGTCGGATTAGCTAGTTGGTGGGGTAAAGGCCTACCAAGGCGACGATCTGTAGCGGGTCTGAGAGGATGATCCGCCACACTGGGACTGAGACACGGCCCAGACTCCTACGGGAGGCAGCAGTGGGGAATATTGGACAATGGGGGGAACCCTGATCCAGCCATGCCGCGTGTGTGAAGAAGGCCTTTTGGTTGTAAAGCACTTTAAGCGAGGAGGAGGCTACCGAGATTAATACTCTTGGATAGTGGACGTTACTCGCAGAATAAGCACCGGCTAACTCTGTGCCAGCAGCCGCGGTAATACAGAGGGTGCAAGCGTTAATCGGATTTACTGGGCGTAAAGCGCGCGTAGGTGGCCAATTAAGTCAAATGTGAAATCCCCGAGCTTAACTTGGGAATTGCATTCGATACTGGTTGGCTAGAGTATGGGAGAGGATGGTAGAATTCCAGGTGTAGCGGTGAAATGCGTAGAGATCTGGAGGAATACCGATGGCGAAGGCAGCCATCTGGCCTAATACTGACACTGAGGTGCGAAAGCATGGGGAGCAAACAGGATTAGATACCCTGGTAGTCCATGCCGTAAACGATGTCTACTAGCCGTTGGGGCCTTTGAGGCTTTAGTGGCGCAGCTAACGCGATAAGTAGACCGCCTGGGGAGTACGGTCGCAAGACTAAAACTCAAATGAATTGACGGGGGCCCGCACAAGCGGTGGAGCATGTGGTTTAATTCGATGCAACGCGAAGAACCTTACCTGGTCTTGACATAGTAAGAACTTTCCAGAGATGGATTGGTGCCTTCGGGAACTTACATACAGGTGCTGCATGGCTGTCGTCAGCTCGTGTCGTGAGATGTTGGGTTAAGTCCCGCAACGAGCGCAACCCTTTTCCTTATTTGCCAGCGGGTTAAGCCGGGAACTTTAAGGATACTGCCAGTGACAAACTGGAGGAAGGCGGGGACGACGTCAAGTCATCATGGCCCTTACGACCAGGGCTACACACGTGCTACAATGGTCGGTACAAAGGGTTGCTACCTCGCGAGAGGATGCTAATCTCAAAAAGCCGATCGTAGTCCGGATTGGAGTCTGCAACTCGACTCCATGAAGTCGGAATCGCTAGTAATCGCGGATCAGAATGCCGCGGTGAATACGTTCCCGGGCCTTGTACACACCGCCCGTCACACCATGGGAGTTTGTTGCACCAGAAGTAGGTAGTCTAACCTTAGGGGGGACGCTTACCACGGTGTGGCAGATGACTGGGGTGAAGTCGTAACAAGGTAGCCGTAGGGGAACCTGCGGCTGGATCACCTCCTTAACGAAAGATTGACGATTGGTAAGAATCCACAACAAGTTGTTCTTCATACGATGTATCTGAGGGTCTGTAGCTCAGTTGGTTAGAGCACACGCTTGATAAGCGTGGGGTCACAAGTTCAAGTCTTGTCAGACCCACCAAATCTGACTAACGAAGCATGAAAGTGCTGAAGCAAACAGAACAGAACGATACATTGACTTATTGATAAGCTGGGGACTTAGCTTAGTTGGTAGAGCGCCTGCTTTGCACGCAGGAGGTCAGGAGTTCGACTCTCCTAGTCTCCACCAAATTTCAAGATCATAAAAGCACTGCTTTTCCTTGAAATTTAAGCAAGAAGCTACGCTTCGCGCAGTATGTAAGCATACAGTGATGAAGTTGTTTAGTTCCTAAGCGATCAAGTGTTTAGATCCTAGAGATTAACAAGTACAGGCGTTATGATACGCGCACTTGATAACCTCTGTGATTTATCACAGTTTCCTGACCTGACGAAGGCTGGAAAAATCATTAACAGAATATATTTGAGTTGAAATAATTTGTTCAAACTCGTTTCAAGTAGGCAACTACAAGAAATGAGTTCTAGCGAAATTAACTGAATCAAGCGTTTTGGTATATGAATCTAATTGAAGCTGTACAGTAGTTAAGTCTACGAAACGCCAACTGTATGAGTAAGTCGCAAGACAAGCTCTGTTGCTTATCCTACTTGTAAGGATAAACGACTGTTTGGGGTTGTATAGTCAAGTAATTAAGTGCATGTGGTGGATGCCTTGGCAGTCAGAGGCGAAGAAAGACGTGATAGCCTGCGAAAAGCTCCGGGGAGGCGGCAAATATCCTGTGATCCGGAGATGTCTGAATGGGGAAACCCACTTACCATAAGGTAGGTATTGCAACATGAATACATAGTGTTGCAAGGCGAACGAGGGGAAGTGAAACATCTCAGTACCCTTAGGAAAAGAAATCAATTGAGATTCCCTCAGTAGCGGCGAGCGAAAGGGGAAGAGCCCATTAAGTCATATAAGTTCTAGTGGAACGCTCTGGGAAGTGCGACCGTAGACGGTGATAGTCCTGTACACGAAAGGGCTTATATGATGATGTCGAGTAGGGCGAGGCACGTGAAACCTTGTCTGAATATGGGGGGACCATCCTCCAAGGCTAAATACTCCTGACTGACCGATAGTGAACCAGTACCGTGAGGGAAAGGCGAAAAGAACCCCTGTGAGGGGAGTGAAATAGATCCTGAAACCGCATGCATACAAGCAGTGGGAGCCGGCTTAGTCCGGTGACTGCGTACCTTTTGTATAATGGGTCAGCGACTTATATTCAGTAGCGAGGTTAACCGCATAGGGGAGCCGTAGGGAAACCGAGTCTTAATAGGGCGTTTAGTTGCTGGGTATAGACCCGAAACCAGGTGATCTATCCATGAGCAGGTTGAAGGTTGGGTAACACTAACTGGAGGACCGAACCCACTGTCGTTGAAAAGCCAGGGGATGACTTGTGGATAGGGGTGAAAGGCTAATCAAACTTGGTGATAGCTGGTTCTCCCCGAAAGCTATTTAGGTAGCGCCTCGGACGAATACCATTGGGGGTAGAGCACTGTTTCGGCTAGGGGGTCATCCCGACTTACCAAACCGATGCAAACTCCGAATACCAATGAGTACTATCCGGGAGACAGACTGCGGGTGCTAACGTCCGTAGTCAAGAGGAAAACAATCCAGACCGCCAGCTAAGGCCCCAAAATTATAGTTAAGTGGGAAACGATGTGGGAAGGCATAGACAGCTAGGAGGTTGGCTTAGAAGCAGCCACCCTTTAAAGAAAGCGTAATAGCTCACTAGTCGAGTCGGCCTGCGCGGAAGATGTAACGGGGCTAAAACTATATGCCGAAGCTGCGGATGCATAATTTATTATGCGTGGTAGGGGAGCGTTCTGTAAGCCGATGAAGGTGGATTGAGAAGTCTGCTGGAGGTATCAGAAGTGCGAATGCTGACGTGAGTAACGACAATGCGAGTGAAAAACTCGCACGCTGAAAGACCAAGGGTTCCAGTCCAACGTTAATCGGGGCTGGGTGAGTCGACCCCTAAGGCGAGGCCGAGAGGCGTAGTCGATGGGAAATTGGTTAATATTCCAATACTTCTGTGTAATGCGATGAGAGGACGGAGAAGGTTAAGTCAGCCTGGCGTTGGTTGTCCAGGTGGAAGGTTGTAGGCATGTATCTTAGGCAAATCCGGGGTACTCTATGCTGAGAACTGATAGCAAGCTGTACTTGTACAGTGAAGTGGCTGATACCATGCTTCCAGGAAAAGTCTCTAAGCTTCAGTTACACAGGAATCGTACCCGAAACCGACACAGGTGGTCAGGTCGAGTAGACCAAAGCGCTTGAGAGAACTCTGCTGAAGGAACTAGGCAAAATGGTACCGTAACTTCGGGAGAAGGTACGCTGTTGTCTGTGATAGGACTTGCTCCTTGAGCGGCCGACAGCCTCAGAAACCAGGCCCCTGCAACTGTTTATTAAAAACATAGCACTCTGCAAACACGAAAGTGGACGTATAGGGTGTGATGCCTGCCCGGTGCTGGAAGGTTAATTGATGGGGTTAGCGTAAGCGAAGCTCTTGATCGAAGCCCCAGTAAACGGCGGCCGTAACTATAACGGTCCTAAGGTAGCGAAATTCCTTGTCGGGTAAGTTCCGACCTGCACGAATGGCATAATGATGGGGGCGCTGTCTCCAGCAGAGACTCAGTGAAATCGAATTCGCCGTGAAGATGCGGTGTACCCGCGGCTAGACGGAAAGACCCCGTGAACCTTTACTGCAGCTTGACATTGAACTTTGATCTTACTTGTGTAGGATAGGTGGGAGGCTTTGAAGTCGCGACGCTAGTTGCGATGGAGCCGTCCTTGAAATACCACCCTGGTAATATTGAGGTTCTAACTCTGTCCCGTTATCCGGGACGAGGACCATGTCTGGTGGGTAGTTTGACTGGGGCGGTCTCCTCCTAAAGAGTAACGGAGGAGTACGAAGGTGCGCTCAGCGTGGTCGGAAATCACGCGTAGAGTATAAAGGCAAAAGCGCGCTTAACTGCGAGACCCACAAGTCGAGCAGGTACGAAAGTAGGTCTTAGTGATCCGGTGGTTCTGTATGGAAGGGCCATCGCTCAACGGATAAAAGGTACTCTGGGGATAACAGGCTGATACCGCCCAAGAGTTCATATCGACGGCGGTGTTTGGCACCTCGATGTCGGCTCATCTCATCCTGGGGCTGAAGCAGGTCCCAAGGGTATGGCTGTTCGCCATTTAAAGAGGTACGCGAGCTGGGTTTAGAACGTCGTGAGACAGTTCGGTCCCTATCTACCGTGGGCGTTGGAAATTTGAGAGGATCTGCTCCTAGTACGAGAGGACCAGAGTGGACGAACCTCTGGTGTACCGGTTGTCACGCCAGTGGCATCGCCGGGTAGCTATGTTCGGAAGGGATAACCGCTGAAAGCATCTAAGCGGGAAGCCTACCTCAAGATAAGATTTCCCCGAGACTTTATGTCTCCTAAAGAGCCGTTGAAGACTACGACGTTGATAGGTTGGATGTGGAAGCATGGTGACATGTGAAGCTGACCAATACTAATTGCTCGTGAGGCTTGACTATACAACACCCAAACAGTTGTTGTACGAACTTCGAAAGAAGTGAGGATCAATTGATTCAATATTAAACAAAGTGACTTGATTTAGTTACGCTAAACGAACAAACTACTGCAACTCAGATAAATCTGTTAATGAATTCTATTTGGTAGAAAGCAAGGCATCTCAATAAGACCTAGCAAGTATCCATAAACAGTTGTGCTGGCGACCATAGCAAGAGTGAACCACCTGATCCCTTCCCGAACTCAGAAGTGAAACCTCTTAGCGCTGATGGTAGTGTGGGGTTACCCATGTGAGAGTAAGTCATCGCCAGCTCATTATTCAAAAATCCCCCTCCGCATCAGCAGAGGGGGATTTTTTTATGCGTGGAATTTAGTCAAATAAATGTTATTTATGTGCTATTTCGACTGAAACATCACATAAAAATAAAATTGAGAGGCGTATACTGAACCGGTCTATGGAGCGGATATGTCCTCAAATTCATCTTCAAGCCATATTGAATATGGCTCTTCTGCTTTTAAAGCAGTGCTTTTTTCCTTATTCCTTGCTGGCTTTGCCATTTTTTCATCACTGTATTGCGTACAGCCGATGATGCCGATTCTGGCTGATTATTTCCAGGTCAGCCCGACTCAAAGTAGTTTCCCCTTATCTTTTTCTACTATTGCCTTGGCAGTTGGCCTGATTTTTACTGGACTAATTTCAGACCGATTTGGTCGTAAGCCGATTATGGTCTGGTCTCTATTTTCAGTCTCAGTATTATTGCTATTAAGTGCAATATTGCCGATCTGGTCCGTGTTTCTGACCACACGAGTAATGATTGGATTGACAGTCAGTGGTGTCGCAGCAGTCGCGATGACTTATATCGGGGAAGAAATTGCAGAAAAGGATATCGGTTTTGCCATGGGCTTATATATTTCTGGCACAGCGATAGGTGGTATGGGAGGGCGTTTAATTGCCGGAGTTTTAGTTGATTTTATCTCTTGGCAATCTGCTACTTTGTTGATTGGTATTTTAAATCTCTGTATTGCAGGCTTATTTTATTACCTCTTACCCGCTTCGCAACATTTTAAAGCCTATCCAATCAAGCTGAATCGTTTTAAAAACTCATTTAGACAGAATCTAGCTGATCCAAAACTTCGGGTTTTATTCCTGCAAGGTTTTATCTTGATGGGCTGCTTTGTCTCGGTATTTAATTATCTGAGCTATCGCTTGATCCAAGCGCCATTTGAGCTATCTCATGTCTGGATTGGTGTGATTTCGATTACTTATTTGGCCGGCATTTATAGTTCCCCTCGAGCAGCACATTGGGGGCGGCATTACGGAAAATTTAGAATATTGGCAGCCATGATCCTGATGATGCTTGTGGGCTTGTCGCTGATGCTGATCAATCAGTTGGTTGTTGTTTTTACCGGATTGCTGATTTTTACTTTTTCTTTCTTCGCTGCCCATTCTACCGCCAGTAGCTGGGTGTCGATCCAGTCGTTACAGTATCGGGCAGTCGGTTCGTCGCTGTATTTATTTTGCTATTACTTGGGTTCAAGTGTGTTGGGGAGCTCAAGCGGATTGGTGTGGGAAAATTATGGCTGGATAGGATTAACTGTGTTTATTGCCGCGTTATTACTGACGGGTTTGTCATTCAGTTTAAAACTCCGTTCAAATTAGAGATTATTTCCAAGCTTTCCTCCTCATAAATAGAATCAATTTCTTTTTTGAAATATTTAAACTTTAGATTCAAGTGACAAATAGAGCGTGATTCAGTTAGTCTCTGATTTTGTATAAATTATAATCAAGCAAGCTAGGGCCGATTCATGGTAAAATAATCGGCTTTCATCTTTGATCTTATTTTTAGATCTCCTATCATCTGCCAGCCGAGAATTGCTAGCCATGTCTACTGCTTATACCATGCAGACTGCGCCAAAAGCGTTGTTTGATTACGACAAATATTGGGCGTCTTGTTTTGACCCTGCGCCATTTTTGCCGATGTCACGCGAGGAAATGGATCAACTCGGCTGGGACAGCTGTGATTTTATTTTAGTTTGTGGTGATGCTTATATCGATCATCCGTCTTTCTGTTCAGGCATTATTGGTCGTACGCTAGAAGCACAAGGCTTCCGTGTCGGCATTATTGCACAGCCAGACTGGACCAGCGTGGATGCGTTCCGCGTTTTGGGTAAACCGAATATTGCTTGGGGTGTAACAGCAGGGAATATGGATTCTATGATCAACCGTTATACGGCTGACCGTAAAATCCGTTCTGATGATGCCTATTCACCAGACAATCAGCCAAACAAACGTCCAGACCGTGCGGCAACCGTGTATTGCCAGCGTGTCCGTGAAGCTTATCCGGATGTACCGGTATTATTGGGCGGTATTGAAGCATCCTTACGTCGTATTGCGCATTATGATTACTGGTCAGACAAAGTCCGTCGTTCAGTATTGATGGATTCAAAAGCCGATCTTTTGATGTACGGTAATGGTGAGCGTTCAATCACTGAAATTATGCATCGTCTGGCACGTGGCGAGAAAATTCACGAGATTACTGATGTTCGCGGTACTGCGTTCATTGTGAATAAACACAATCGTGCCTCTAAAGCCAAGTTTGTGGAAATTGCATCGAATGATGTCGATGCCATTGGCCGTGTTGATCCAATTATTAACCCGTATGTCATGACTGAAGATATCGAGGGTTGTGAGATTGAACAAGGCAAGGATTCTAGTCAGTACCAAGGTTTCCAAAAAGAACATGTCGCCAATCCGATTGTGCGAGCAGGGGATGACCTAGATCCTGATACGCAAATTGTGCAACTGCAACCGGCTTCTAAAGCGATTAAACATAAGTTACCGCCGCGTGAATTGGCCGTAATCCGTTTGCCTGCTTTTGAAGAAGTGGCTGCAGATCCAGTGCTCTACGCACATGCCAACCGTATTCTGCATCTGGAAACCAATCCGGGGAATGCGCGTGCCATGGTGCAAAAGCATGGTGAACGTGATGTCTGGTTGAATGCACCGCCAATTCCGTTGACTACCGAAGAAATGGACTATGTGTTTGACCTGCCTTATGCACGTCTGCCGCATCCTGCTTATGGCAATGCACGTTTCCCGGCATTCGACATGATCAAGTTCTCTGTGAATATCATGCGTGGCTGTTTCGGTGGTTGTACCTTCTGTTCAATTACGGAACATGAAGGTCGTATTATTCAGAACCGTTCTGAAGAATCGATTCTGCGTGAAGTGGAAAAAATCCGTGATACCGCACCGGGCTTCACGGGTATTATCTCGGACTTGGGTGGCCCAACAGCCAATATGTATCGTTTGGCCTGTAAAGATCCTGAGATTGAAAAGAACTGTCGTAAACCGTCATGTGTATTCCCGGGCGTGTGCCAAAACCTGCATACCGACCATGCGCCATTGACGCAGTTATATCGTAAAGCACGTTCTTTACCAGGCATTAAAAAAATTCTGATTGGTTCAGGCCTACGTTATGACCTTGCGGTTTTAAACCCTGAATATGTCAAAGAACTTGTCACCCATCATGTCGGTGGTTACTTAAAAATTGCGCCTGAACATACCGAGAAAGGTCCACTCAATAAAATGATGAAGCCAGGTATTGGTACCTATGACCGCTTCAAGCAAATGTTTGATCGTTACAGTAAAGAAGCCGGTAAGGAACAATACTTGATTCCTTACTTCATCGCGGCGCATCCGGGCACCACCGATTACGACATGATGAATCTGGCGATTTGGTTGAAGAAGAATGGTTTCCGTGCCGATCAGGTACAGACCTTCTATCCATCACCGATGGCGACTGCAACTACTATGTATTACACGGGTAAAAACCCGCTGGCGAAAGTGGCGCGTTATACTGAAAATGTTGACATTGTGAAAGGTGAGAAGCGTCGTCGTTTGCACAAAGCTTTCTTGCGTTATCATGATTCAAACAACTGGCCTTTACTGCGTGAAGCCCTGAAAGAAATGGGTCGTCAGGATTTGATTGGTAATTCGAAACAGCATTTAATTCCGACTTATCAGCCTGTAGGCAGTGCAGACGGTCAGTATCAATCGGCGCGTAAGAAGAATTCGACGGTTGCCGGTGATTCGCAAAAACGTACCGGTGAGCAAGGGAATCGTAGCAAGGCTGCACAAGCTCAGTCACGTCCTTCAAATACCAAGAAACGTCCTGAGCGTGGTCAAATTCTGACCCAGCACACTGGTTTACCACCACGTGAAACGGGTGATGCCAAAAAACCGTTTGGTGGGCCAAAGCCTAAAGCGAAGCCCAAATCACGTGCATAATTAAGTTAATAAAAAGACACTTCGGTGTCTTTTTTTAGCTCTTGGGTAAAGTAACGTAGCCTGAGCTTGTTCGTTGAAAGTGTAAAAGAATATATTATTTGGACTAAGTTCTTTAAAAAAGTGATATAAAAATAACACTTTGTCGGAATTGTCCTACAGTTGGGCAGATATGTATTGCGATCAATTCCATGGATGTTTTAGAGTGCATTATCAGTACTTTAAATCCACTTTCATTGGCATCTAGAGAGATGTCACTTTAGGTAACACAGAATCGAGTTTTGATACCAGTTGTATGGGTATTTAAACAGATTGGTTGTTAGCTCTATTTAAAATAAAGCGTGGGTTTATACTGCACAACAATAAAACAAAAATGATTATAAGAATGCAAGGATTTAGGCATGACCACCTATATTATGATTGGGAGTTTCCTGCTCTTCTGTGTCGTGCTCATGGCATGGAAAAAGCTCGGAAATAAATCCAAACCACAAGACAGCGCGTTAAAGCAACGTGCTATTTTTAACCTGAATGAGCAATTGACCTTCACTCGCCTGAGAGAAGTCTTACCTGAATACATTATTTTGGCACATGTTTCCTATGATGCCTTAATGACGACTAAATTTAACCGGACTCGACATAAGTACCGCAACCTGACTGCAGATTTTGTCATTCTGGATCAGCAGCACCAGATTCTAGCTGTGGTGGGAGTGGATGACCCATTAATTTTGAAGCGTCCCCAACAGACGGGTTTTCAGGATGCATTACTAACCATGGCCGGTTATCGGGTGATTCGCTACGATGATGTGCCAGAATATTATCAGTTGCGCCAGGACTTCTTACAGGAGCAAGCGCAAATGCAGAAAATGCCCAAATATACAGTTAGCAATGATCTGAAAAAATATTATTTATATTCGGATTTAGAGCGCAGTAAAATCAAAGCAGTCGGTTAAAACAAAAAAGCATGCCAGAAGCATGCTTTTTTTATGAATATCGATCTTGAACCATTATTCTGGTTTAACCGCCACGACGGTCAGCTCGACCAATACCCGTGGATCATAGAGTTTTGCTTCGACACAGGTACGAGGCAGGGCTTCGATATCAGCGACCCAGGCATCCCAGACTTCATTGAAGGCTGCATAATCCTTTTCAATATCTTTCAAATAGATAGTTACCGACATGATGTGACTTTTGTCTGTGCCGGCATCTGCCAGAAACTGGTCAATAGTATCTAAAGTCTGTTGGGTTTGCCCTTTAATATCCAGTTCAACATCTGTGGCGAGCTGGCCGGCGAGATGTACCAGATTACCGGCAATGGCAATTTCCGAAAAGCGTTTCGATACGTGTAAACGTTCAACTGTCATGTTATTCATCCTGAGTTTCGGGCATCAGGGCTGCGACCAAAGCAGTCAGCAGACAACCCACCGCCAGATAGATGGCTACATAATGCCATGAACCATCTGCCCAAATCACCAGTGCCGCTGCAATAAATGGGGTAAATCCACCCCCAATGATACTCGCCACCTGATAACCAACTCCGGCACCGCTGTAGCGGTATTCGGTGCCAAACAGTGAGGTGAAAATCGGTTGATGGACACTGACCACCATATCGTGTGCGACGTTCGCCAGTAAAATTGCCCCGACAATGATCATCCAGGTGTTTTGTGCATCGAGCGCCATAAAGAATGGAAAAGCCGAAAGCGCACCAATCAAACCGCCCCAGACACACATTTTCTGATGATTGAATTTATCCGCCAACCAGGCAAAGAAGGGAATACTGAAACAGCTGATGGCACCGACCATCAGCGTGATATTCAGGAAGAACTGTTTGTCCATGCCCAAGTTAGTGGTGGAATAGTTCAGGGCAAAGTTGGTGACCAGATACATGGTCAGCAATTCAGTCAGACGTAAAGCAATGATATAGAAGAAAGCTTTAGGATGTTTGCTAATGGCCTGCAAGATCGGCAGTTTTTCTGGCTGATGGTCTGCTTTCACCACCTTTTCCACAAACTCTTGAGATTCATCCTGATCACGGCGGATCCACATCGCCACAGCTAACAGTACGATGCTGGCCAGAAAGGGAATACGCCATGCCCACTCGGCAAAGGCTTCTTCACCCAGTGTCGCAAGTATAATCGACACTGCACCCGTCGCCAGAACCAGACCGACGCCGTAACCGACCTGAACTCCACTGCTATAAAAGGCCTTTTTTCCTTTTGGTGCATTTTCTACGGCCATGAGGGCTGCGCCGCCCCATTCACCACCGACAGCAAAGCCTTGCAAGGCACGGCAAAACACCAGCAGCACCGGAGCCCACCAGCCAATTGCTTCAAAATTTGGCAGCAGGCCAATCCCGACCGTGGAAATTCCCATCAGGATTACCGTAAGTACCAGCATTTTTTTACGGCCAAGCTTGTCACCAAAGTGACCAAATACCACACCGCCTAAAGGACGAAACAGGAAGCCGACCCCAAAGGTGGCCAGTGCCGCCAGGGTGCCCATATTCTCGCCAATACTGGGAAAAAACTGATCTTTAAAAATTAAGGCTGCAACAATGCCGTAAAGGAGAAAATCATACCAATCGACAACAGCACCAACAAAACTAGATAGCGCAGCTTTACGTGCGCGTTGTTCTTGAACAACAGAAGAATTTACAGAAGACATGCAGGAGGGAATTCCATGAGTTACATCAGAGTTGCCCTGCAATATTCGGATTTGATCGTCACGCTAATCACAGGACATCATGCTGAAAGTAAAGGTGATTTTCAGCATCTCGGCACATACATGGATAATGCATTGCGCAGATAGAGTACTCTAAAAAATCAAAATGTAAAAACAAAGTTGCCGTATTTTTAAACTGATGCCTAAAACATGATCAAAAAAGGTTTAGAGTAGCAATAACTGGGTTTCAGTTTCGGGGACGCTGAGCTGATACACGCCAACACCGATCAGCCGGAATTGCATCTGCGGGGCAATATGCAGGTCGTCGAGCAGTAAGTCCAAGGCTTGGGCTAATTCCTGTGGGCTACGCAGCACCTGTTTAAAACTTTTACTGTGTTGCATCACCTGAAAGTTCTTGAGTTTTAATTTGACCGTAACGCCGCGAGCTGAAAGCTGTTTCTTTTGCAGACTTTGCCATACTTGTCCAAGTAAAGGTTCCCAATAGGGGCGACATTGGTTCAGATGCAGGTCATCATCAAAAGTGGTTTCTTTGGAAATTTGCTGGCGTTCCCGTTCCACTTCGACCGGTCGTTCATCAATGCCTTGAGCATACAAAAATAGCCGCCGGCCATATTTGCCAAAATGTTGAATTAGTAAGGCTTCATCGATTTGCTGTAAATCGCCTAAAGTTTCTAGATTCAGGCTTTTCAGTTTTTCCTGAGTGACTTTACCGACGCCGGGAATTTTTTTTAGTGGCAGATCCTGGATAAAACGCTGTACCTGCGAAGGTTTAATCACACAGATCCCATTCGGTTTGTACCAGTCCGAAGCAATTTTGGCAAGAAACTTGTTGGGTGCTACACCAGCAGAAGCGGTTAATCCGGTGGCTTGAAAAATATCCTCGCGAATTCGCATGGCGACTTCGGTAGCACTTGGGATTTGTTTTAAATTTTCTGTGACATCTAGAAAGGCTTCATCCAGAGACAGTGGCTCAATCAGGGAAGTATATTGCTGGAAGATCTGATGAATCTGTGCCGATACCTGCCGATATTTGGCAAAATCCGGCTCAATCACGATAACTTGAGGACATAGTTTGCGCGCCTGCCCCATGGACATGGCAGAACGCAGGCCATAAACCCGTGCCGGGTAGGAGGCAGCCGCGACCACCGCCCGAGGATGATGCGAGGCAATCACCACAGGTAAGTCTTTCAGTTCTGGACGTTCACGCAGCTCTACCGAGGCATAAAAGGCATCCATATCGAGATGAATAATTTTGCGCATGTTCGCTATCTTAAGGGGCTTTAATCGGATTGGGAAGCGAAGGCTGAGTTGAGTAAATAGGGTTGCGGTCCGCTGAGCAGAATGACTTTTGTCCCTTGTGTCTCGGCAGCCTGAATCAGAAGTTGCAAACTTTTTGGAGTGTCATCGGCAAGACGGGGTAAAAATTGCAGTGGCTGCTTTAAAGGCTGAAAAAAATCATCCCAATGTACTGGAATCACCACTTTGGGCTTGAGCAGGTTTAGGGTTTCAGCCAGATATTGCTGCTGATAGGCATCGGATTGTCTGGAAAGCTGGGCAATGCCTAAAAACAGGGTGTCGACTTTCAGATGCTGCAATTGCTCTGGAATAAATCCGGTACTGGCCTTGACCAGAATTTTATGTCCTGCATGCTCAATCAGGTAGTCGAAACTGCCACCTTCCTTAAATTCGGAAAATTTAGCCGGAAGAGTAAAGGGCTGTAGCAGCTCTTCGCCTAAATCATCATTTACCACTGTGGGCGGGGTATGTTGTGAGGGAATTGCTGTGATTTGAAAATGCCCCCATTGTTGTACTTGCCAAGGCTTAACCGGCTGTAATTGCTGTGGGGTAACTTGGGGATTTGCCCGGGCGATATTCAGTGTGCTCGGCGAACCGACCACAGCAGTTTCGGGAAGCATCTCTAGTAAAGCCGGGACATCCAGAACATGATCATAATGAGAATGACTGACCAGAATGGCTTGGGTTCGGCTCAATTCATGGCATTGTACCAGTTGTTCTAAGAGCAGCTTATCACTTTGAATAGGTCGAGTAATTACTTGCCGCAAAGATGGCCGGCTAAAGAAACCATCGATCAGGATCTGATCGTGGCCATCATCGAGTAACAGGGTGGACACACCAAAAAAATTGACTGTAAGCCCGTGAACGGATATACCGGTTTGCGGCTGCCACGCTTTAAAGTCACTAACCTTGCCCGAAGCTTGCAACAGATAAGCCAGCATACCCGCGATGAGTAGGAGTAGAATCACCAGACCGAGTAAAATGCCTTTTATCCATTTCAATCTTTTTATTTCCTTGTTGTTTTTATAAAGAACTTGTTTTCAGGCGATCAGCTTTATTTCGCTTTATTCTCAGATGAAGGTACTACAATCGCATTCTTTTTGAGAAAATCCAGCCATTGCTGTTCTGAGCCATAAAAAACATTCAGGTCTACCGGTGTGGTAATACCGGGAATTTTCCCCTGACTGGTATGTTGCCAAAACGTCCATTTAGGCTGATCTTTTAAATCAGGCAGACCTTTGTATTCACGTACCCAGAGTGGTACGTTAGGAAAGTGTCCTGCCAGTACAATATTATAAAAAGCTTTAGAAATATAGAAAATCGGCTGCTTGCCATAATGCTTTTTCAGGGCATCGTGCATCACCTGAATTTCGTTTAAAAGCTGCTCTTTAGAATAGGTATTGATGCATTTGCTGTCATATTCCAGATCAATTACTGGCGGTAAGGCATCCGGTTTATTGGGTACGGAGTCAATAAAATTCTGGGCTTGAATGCTGCCATCGCGGCAGAGCCGGTAAAAATGATAGGCACCGACCAAAAAGCCGCGTTCACGTGCTTTCAACCAATTTTCCTGAAAACGGGTATCTTTAAAGTCGCCGCCTTCAGTGGCTTTCAGATAAACAAAACGGTATTTTTCAGGCGAAATCTGCTGCCACTGAATCTCTTTTTGATGATGCGATACATCAAAACCCTGAATAGGATAATCGGCTGCATGGGCAGACGGTGCTTTCATCAGGCAGAGATAGACCATGGCGATCGTGATCACAGTGATCAGTATGCCCAGCCCAATCAAGAGCGATTTATGAACTCTGTTCGGAGCCTGATTTTTTTGCATTTTCAGTCCTTGCCTATATGTGATTTAGCCTAAAACTTACAATCAGCCCGAAGTGAATATATCGCATCAAACCGGGGTATTTTTAGGAATATGCCAGAAAATATAGGCCGCAATAATATTGATACAGCCTAAATAGATTAGTGACACATGAAAAGCAGCCACCAGATTGTCGGCGCCGTAATAGGCACTCAGCATGTTCACCAGTGTTCCTGCCAGCGCCACCCCGATACTCATTGATAGCATCATGATCATCGACAGGAAACTGTTGCCGCTACTGGCATCCTGCTGGCTTAAGTCCTTTAAGGTGAGGGTATTCATCGACACGAATTGCAGTGAATTTAAAATGCCGAAGATAAAGAAATGAATCGCACGCAGCCAGATTGGGGTTTCTGCCGTGGTCAGGGCAAAACTGGCAATACACAGACCCACCAGCAAAGTATTGACCAGTAAGACCCGGCGATAGCCAAAACGCTGAATGATTTTGCGGATAATCGGTTTGGAGGCCAGCGAACCGAGCACAGTCGGAATCATCAATAAACCGGTAATAAAAGGCTCGAAACCGAATGCGACTTGCAACATGAGGGGGAGTAAAAATGGAATCGAGTTGCCGCCGAGACGGGCAAAGAAATTACCCAAAATACCAATCGCATAAATTTTATTTTTAAACAGCCGGCTGCGAAACAGGGCGTTGCTATGGGTATGCGAATGATAGGCATAAATCAGGGTGGCCAATAAACCGGCCAGAATCAGGCTCAGGCTCCACCACAGCGAGTTTTGTGGACTGGCAAAATTTTCAATTCCGAGACAGAGACCCACCATCGCCACGACCAGCAAGATAAAGCCCCAATAATCAAAACGGGCGACTGTGGGTTCAAGTACATTCGGCATGGCCTTAAAGGTAATCAGTGCGCCCAGCAAGCCAATCGGCAGATTGATCAGGAAAATCCAGTGCCAGGACAGATATTCCACCATCCAGCCACCTAAGGTCGGTCCAATCAACGGACCAATCAGACCGGCCAGACTCATCAGGCTCATGGCGGCCAGAAACTGGGTACGGGGAATGATCTTCAGCATCGCCAAACGGCCGACCGGCAGCAATAGTGCACCACCGATCCCTTGAAAGATCCGGTACACCAATAATTCATTCAGGCTACTTGACCAGGCACAGCCCAAAGAGGCCAAAGAGAAAATAATAATTGCAGCAAAATAGGTATTTCTGACCCCGAACCGGTCTGCCATCCAGCCACTTAAGGGAATGCAGGCCGCCACAGACAGCACATAAGCCACAACCACACTGTGCATGCGTAGCGGATCTTCCTGCAAATTTTGGGCAATTGCAGGTAGGGCGGTATTAATAATGGTGGTGTCCAGCCCCTGCATAAAAAAGCCAATCGAGACCAACAAGACCAGCAGTCTGAACTCGGGATCTAAGGCTTGATGCGTAGGCGTGGTATTCATAATTCTGGAAAACTGAAAATTTTGAATAGTTTAAAGGAATCAGCCGAGTCTGTCGTATATAAAGCGTGTCAACTTTTATGCGGTGTTGTGTCAAGGAACTGCAACCGATCTGTCATGGCACTGCAATGATCTGGTTATAAATTGGTCACGAATTCTTCATGATAGATCAACAAAAAAATGAAATTAAAATTAAAGTCATTGATAGTGGCCATGCTGGCTGTGGGGATGGTGGCATGTGGAAGTGAGAATGAAAATGAAACTCCTGTTCCAATCGTTGAGGCTACACCGAACTCGATCGAATTAAGCAAATTAGCCGCTTATGAATCGGGTGTGTTTGCGCAAAGTGCAGCAGAAATTCCGGCCTTTGATGCAGAGAGTCAACGCCTATTCGTGGTCAATGCCAAAGAAGGCGTATTGGATGTACTGGATTTAAGTCGACCTGATCAGCCGAAAAAAATAACATCTATCACGGTCGATGACATTGCGCCAGAGGCTGAGGTCAACAGTGTCGCGGTACATAATGGCATTGTCGCCATTGCGATTCAGGCTGCTGTGAAAACCGATCCTGGCTATGTGGCCTTATATCAGGCCAAAGACCTGAGCAAGCTGGCCCACGCACAGGTGGGCGCCTTGCCGGACATGCTGACTTTCACACCAGATGGTCAAAGCTTGTTGGTGGCCAATGAAGGCGAGCCTTCTGATGATTATCAGGTTGACCCTGAAGGTTCAGTGTCTGTCATTAGTCTGGCCAATTTAAAAGCCCCGATCGTTCGTACAGCAGACTTTAAGGCCTTGAATGGACGGGAAGCAGCATTGCGTGAACAGGACGTCCGCATTTTCGGACCAAAGGCCAGCGCAGCTCAGGATTTTGAACCTGAGTACATCACTGTTTCGAAAGATGGAAAAACCGCCTGGGTTGCCTTACAGGAAAATAATGCCTTGGCCAAAATTGATGTGGCTTCTGCCAAGGTGCTCGGTGTTTATCCATTTGGCTTTAAAGATCATGGCATAAATGGTCATGGTATGGATGTCAGCGATGTGGATGGTGTCGACGGTAAAGGCAAAATCAATATTCAAACTTGGGCCAATGTCCGAGGCTTATATATGCCAGATGCGATTGCAAGTTTTGAGGTCGCCGGCAAAACCTATATTGTGTCTGCCAATGAAGGCGATGCCCGTGCCTGGGGTGAAAACAATCCTGCATATTTCAATAACGATACCAGCCAGGGCTTTGTAGAAGAATGGCGGGTGAAACACTTGGTCCATGCCAAAGGTTTTGACCGCCGTCTGGGCGATGATTTACCAGCCCATCTTCGGGTATTGGCCAAAGGTGCAGAACTCAATCCAACTAACTTTGCCTACTGCGGTGCTATTGTAGGGGATGCCAAAGACTGCCGTGAAGATCATCTGTTGGGCCGTTTAAATATTACGTGGACCGAAGGCTATCAAAAAAATGCCGATGGTACAGCCAAACTGAATGAACGGGGCAATCTGGTCTATGATCATTTATATAGCTTTGGTACACGCTCGGTCAGTATCTGGGTGGAAAATGATCAGCAGACCGGTTTAGAACTGGTATGGGATTCGGGCGATCAGTTTGAGCAGTATATTGCCAAACATCATCCTGAGATTTTCAACTTTAATCATGAAGAAGCCGGACTGGATAATCGCAGTGACAATAAAGGGCCGGAACCTGAAGGGGTGACCTTGGGGCAGATTGGTCAAAAAACCTTTGCCTTTATTGGGCTGGAGCGTGTCGGTGGCATCATGGTATATGATGTGTCTACACCTGCATCACCAGTCTTTGTGCAATATATTAATTCACGTGATTTTAAAGCGACTACAGCGCAGATTGAAATGGGACAAGCCGGTGATTTAGGACCGGAAGGTTTGGTATTTATCCCCGCCAAAGACTCCCCGAATAAGAAACCCCTCCTGGTGGTCGGCCATGAAGTCAGTGGCAGTACCACGATTTATCAAGTAAATCTCAAGTAGTCAAAAGCTTTTAAATTCAGGGCACTTCGGTGCTCTTTTTTGTAAGGTGACCATATATATGACAGTCTTGTCATTAAAATGAAATAAAACCGTCATAATCTTGGGCCAACTTTTCAGCACTGCTGAAATCTCCTCGCGTATAGGTTTGTTTTTATGACAATCGAGATTTTGATGGTGATCGGCTTCTGTTTGGCCGCTTACTCTATTGTCGGAAATGATGTACCTCAAACCTTAGGGACATTTATTTCTTCGAATTCACATCGCCCATGGTGGGTATTGTGGATTTATATCAGCTCAATTTTAATTGTCGTATTGGTCTATGGTTGGTATGCATCTGGGGTGGGTGATGCCTCATACGGTCGTTTAGAAACGATTCCTTTCCCTGAAGGTGGCATTACCTGGCTGTACATTGTGCCGCCAATTCTGCTGTTGATGCTGACCAAATACGGGATTCCAGTCAGTACCACTTTCCTGGTGCTTACGATTTTCTCTCCCGCCAGCTTAGGCTCGATGATGGTCAAATCGATGATGGGCTATGCGGTGGCCTTTGTGGTGGCGATTGTCATCTATCGTTTTGTGGTCAAGCAGCTGGCACGCCATTTTGCCAAGACACGTCATCAGGAACACTCCAAGGTCTGGATGGGCTTGCAGTGGGTATCTACCGGTTTCCTGTGGAGCCAATGGCTGATTCAGGATCTGGCCAACATCTTCGTGTATGTGCCGCGTCAGGTACCGTTTGAATTCCTGATGTTTGCGATTGCGGTATTCGTAGTGTTGCTGGGCGTGATTCTGTATCAACGTGGTGGGGCCATCCAGAAAATTGTCGATACCAAAACCGGTGTGACCGACATTCGTGCTGCGACGATTATCGACTTCCTGTATGCCATTATCCTGTTGATCTTCAAAGAGTGGAGCAATATTCCAATGAGTACCACTTGGGTATTCCTGGGATTACTTGCAGGTCGTGAATTTGCCATGTCGATGATTCTGGATGAGGTCAACAAACATCGTACTTCGCGTAATGTCAGTGCAGATGCCATGAAACTGATGTTCGGTCTGGCCATGTCGGTCATTCTGGCAACAACTTTGCCGATGTTTTATGACTTTGTGACGAATTATGGTCAATAAGTCCTGATATTAAAAATCCAAGAAAAAAGCGAGCATCTGGCTCGCTTTTTTCTTGCTTGAGAAGTTTAGACTACGAATCTTTGCGGATGGCCTAAATTGGTTAAAGTTGTATAAATTTCTTCTTCGTGTTCGCAAATGATCAGTTTGGCGCGATGCTGTGGCGGTAAAAAACCATCTTCGACGGCACGGTCCAGTTGTGCAATCAAGGCATCATAGAAACCATTCACGTTATACAGCATCATCGGTTTCTGGTGCTGGTTCAGCTGCCCCCAGGTGGCAATTTCCAAAATTTCTTCAAACGTGCCGAGTCCACCTGGCAAGGCCACAAAGGCACAGGCCCGCTCGGCCATCATGGCTTTACGTTGATGCATGCTGGTCACCACATGTAATTCGGTCAGCTGATTATGGGCAATTTCATAATCCAGCATAAATTCAGGAATCACCCCAACGGCTTCACCACCATGCTGGATCATGGCATCCGCGACCTGTCCCATCAGGCCAATACTGGCACCACCATAGACCAGACCAAAACCATGTTCTGCCAGTCCTTGCGAGAGATGAATGGCTTTTTCTAAATAAACCGGTTTGTTGCCTGCACGTGAACCACAATAGAGTGCCACTAAAGGGCGTGTTGTTTTTGGGGAGTTTTCTTTAAAATAATCTGTCATTTGAATTACGCTTTGCATTTATTTTCTTCACCTTATCATTTTTCTTTCTTGTGACTCTAGCTTAATTAATAAATATGACAATTCTGTGTGCGGCTACATTTTCACTGCATTATAGCTAGGTAAAATTCATCGATAAACAGCCATGAAAAAAGGTGAATTTCGATTTGATCTTGCTATACTAAAAATTGGTTTCACAACAATAGAACGAAAATGGGTAGTGGTAGTTGGCCGTGTAACTCTATAAATCGCCGTCAAATAATTGATATTATTCAATATCAAAAATATTATGCTGTTTCATTACAGTCTCGGTTTATTCAATGCAGCAGTCCTGAGTGTCAGGAGCCAAGCGTATGATCTTTGAATGGATGTCGGATCCTTCAGCTTGGGTCGGTTTACTCACATTAATTGTTCTTGAGATTGTACTCGGGATCGACAATCTGGTTTTTATTGCCATTTTGGCGGAGAAACTGCCACCAGAACAGCGTAATGCCGCGCGGATTGTGGGCTTAATGCTGGCCTTGGTGATGCGTTTGATCTTGCTGGCTTCGATTGCCTGGGTGGTGACCCTCACTGATCCACTGTTCCACATTTTTGATCATGCTTTCTCGGGCCGCGATCTGATTCTATTGTTTGGTGGGGTGTTCCTGCTGTTTAAAGGCACCATGGAACTGCATGAGCGTCTGGAAGCCAAACCCGTCATCAAAGAAGAAAATCCGGTCCATGCGGTATTCTGGATGGTGATTGTCCAGATCGTGGTGCTGGACGCCGTATTCTCATTAGACAGCGTGATTACTGCGGTTGGTATGGTCAAAGACCTGTCAGTGATGATGATTGCCGTGATTATTGCCATCGGGATTATGCTCTGGGCATCCAAAGCTCTGATGGATTTCGTCAACAGACATCCGACCGTGGTGATTCTGTGTCTGGGCTTCCTGATGATGATCGGCTTCTCGCTGGTGGTCGAAGGCTTCGGTTTCCATATTCCGAAAGGTTACCTGTATGCTGCAATTGGCTTCTCGGTGATTGTCGAATTTATTAACCAGACCATGAAACGCAATCAGGAAAAAATGGTGACCACCACCGACATGCGCTACCGGACTGCTTCAGCAGTGATGCGGATGCTCGGTGGCAAACCTGCTCAGGACAATGATTCGTCTGAACCGGAAGATGTTCTGGCGACGCGTGCCTTTGCTGATGAAGTCTTTAATGATGAAAACGGCATTTATCACAGTGTCATGGTGCAGGGGGTACTGGGTCTGTCAGAACGTCCGGTCAAGTCGGTGATGACACCACGTCCTGAACTGGAATGGATTGATCTAGATAATGAGCCCGACAGTATCAAAGAACATTTATTGCAAATGAGCCATTCACGTCTGATCGTGGCGCGTAGTGAACTCGATAATATTGCCGGGGTGGTACTGACCCATAAAGTCCTGAACGAATACATTGAAACCGGGGTGCTGGATTTTGAAAAGCACTTACGTGAACCGGTGATCGTGCATGAAAATGCCCAGGTCCTGATGGTGATGGAGCAATTGCGTCAGGCTCCATTGCAAATGGCGATTGTCCTGAATGAATATGGTTCGATTGAAGGGATTGTCACGCCAATTGATATCCTTGAAGCAATTGCCGGTGAATTTCCGGATGAAGATGAGCTGCAAGCTGCTGCAGAAAGTCTGGAAGATGGCAGCCTGATTCTGGATGGTTCCACCGACATCCGTCATGTTTCCTTATTGCTTGATCGTGATCTGGTCAATGAAACTGAAGAATATTCTACCCTGTCCGGCTATGTGCTATTCCATATGGCACGTTTACCGCATAGTGGTGAAAAATTTGAAGCAGATGGACATATCTTTGAAGTGGTTACCATGGACGGCCATAAGATCGATAAAGTGCATATCATTCCGCAGCTTCCTGCACAGGACTAGACTCTAGCCAATATTTGGCCTGTAAAGTTTGCTAAAATAGCCCGCATTGTCGGGCTATTTTTATGGAACTGAAATGTCAGAAGCATGTCCATGTGGACAAGGCGAATATCACAGCTGTTGTCAGCCCTTACATGCAGGACAACGGGTCGCAGAGACTGCGCAGCAACTCATGCGTTCCCGTTATAGTGCCTTCGCGAAGCATGAAATCGATTACATCAAAACCACGACTGCGCTGGGTCAGCAACAGGCGCTGGACCTGCAAGCGATTAGTGATTGGAGTAAAGCCAATCAGTGGTTAAAGCTTGAGATAGTTCAAGCCGATGAAAAATTAGATAAAAATCATGCATTGGTTGAGTTCAAGGCTCATTATCATGATGGTAAGCAGGCACAGATACATCATGAAGTTTCACATTTTGTGAAGCTGGAAGGTCGCTGGTATTTCCTGGATCCGACCACGGATCAGACCCTCGGCATGAAACAGCCCTGTATTTGTGGTTCAGGTAAAAAATTTAAGCAATGTTGTGCCGGATTCTTATAACTTTCACACAGATTTAGCTTAGAATAGCCGCCATCTCATAGCCTCAGGTGGAAGCAGGGCGATGTTACTGACCGTCATCTATATTATTGCAATTACCGCTGAAGCCATGACCGGGGCACTGTCCGCTGGCCGGCGCAGCATGGACTGGTTTGGCGTGATGATTATTGCCTGTGTTACTGCACTGGGTGGTGGTTCGGTCCGCGATGTTCTGCTCGGACATTATCCCCTGACTTGGGTCAAACATCCCGAATATCTGGTGCTGACCTGTTGCGCCGCCTTCGTCACCATCCTGATTGCCAAATGGATGCGACAGTTACGTAATGTCTTCCTGGTACTGGATGCCTTGGGGCTCATTGGCTTTACCATTATTGGCTGTCAGATTGCCCTGGAAATGGGACATGGTTTTGTGGTCAGCGCCGTTGCGGGTGTCTTGACCGGTGTGTCTGGCGGGATTTTGCGTGATATTTTATGTAATGACGTACCGCTGGTGTTCCGCCGTGAACTGTATGCCAGTATTGCCTTTGTTTCAGTGATCTTTTACTGGCTCTGTAGTCACTACGGCTTGTCGCAGGATCTGACCATTCTGTCTACCCTGATCTTTGGTTTTAGCTTACGTCTGATCGCCATCTATTTTGGTCTGGAAATGCCAAAATTCATTTATAAAGATGATGATGAGCACTCGGCATCTTCCAAAGACGAATCTTAATTTTTAAATGTATGAAGTGCGGCAATAAAAATAGCCGCATTCAACTCAATTCGTAGTATAAAAAATATAAAGCAGCCCACCTGTTGAGAAAGCAGCATCTCCCGTTCCACCTGATCAGAGATTTTTGTTATGGATTTAGTTTCTCGCATACAACGCTTACCGATTGGTAGGTTTCACTACACCTTGCTGGTGGTGATTGGACTGGGCTGGATGTTTGATGCGATGGATACCGGATTGATTTCCTTTATCCTGGCCAAAATGGCTGAAGACTGGCAGATGACTGCCGATCAAAAAAGCTGGGTGGTGTCGATCGGTTTTGTCGGCATGGCGATCGGGGCGATTTGTTCAGGTGGCCTGGCAGACCGTTTTGGCCGTAAAACAGTCTTTGCTGCGACCCTGGTCATTTATAGCCTGGCCACTGCAGCTTGTGCTTTTGCACCGGATCTGACCTGGCTGCTGGTATTCCGTTTTATCGTCGGTTTGGGCTTGGGTGGTCAGCTACCCGTGGCCGTAACGCTGGTCAGTGAATATATTCCTGCGCATGTACGTGGCCGTTTTATTGTCTTGCTGGAAAGTTTTTGGGGGCTGGGCTGGCTGGTCGCGGCGCTAGTATCGCGCTTTATCATTCCAGATTTTGGCTGGCAAACCGCTTTCATGATTGGTGGCCTGCCTGCGCTGTATGCCATCGTGATCTGGAAAATGGTGCCGGAATCTATTCCTTTCCTGATTAACCGTGGCCGTATAGAGGAAGCTTCGGCACTGGTGAAAAAGATTGAGCGTCAATGTGGCGTTCAAGTCTATGAAATTTTTGAAGTGAAACCGGTCGCAGAGAAGCAGAATATTTCATTTTCCCAGTTATGGTCGGGTATCTTTGCGCGCCGTACGCTTATGCTCTGGCTGATCTGGTTCGGTATTATCTTTTCCTATTATGGCATCTTTACCTGGTTGCCAAGTTTACTGGTCAAAGAAGGCTATAGCATTGTCCAGTCTTTTGAATATGTGCTGATTATGATTCTGGCGCAGTTGCCCGGTTATCTGGTGGCGGCATGGCTGGTCGAAAAACTCGGTCGTAAGCCGACTTTGGCCGGCTTTATTGGCATGTGCGCGATTTCTGCCTATTTCTTTGGTCAGTCGGGTAGTGTTACTGAAATCGTGATTTGGGGCTGTCTGATGTCCTTCTTTAATCTGGGTGCCTGGGGCGTACTCTATACTTATACGCCGGAACAATATCCGACCAATATCCGTGCCTTTGGTTCAGGCTGGGCCGGGGCTGTTGGCCGGATTGGCGGTATCGCGGCACCTTTTGCTGTAACCCATCTGATGGGTATGCCGAATGGCTTTAGCTATGTCTTTACCATGTTTACGGCAGTTCTGGTCGCTGTCGCGATTGTGATTCTGGTCTTGGGTGAAGAAACCAAAGGCAAGACCCTCGAATCGATGGGCTTATAAAGGGAATGATTTTTTAGTTGCTTAGGGCCTATAAAGTGGATATTTTTAGGCCATAAGACACAAATTGTCGCGCTGAACGATTTGATGCCCTTGTGTCATCTACAGCCACGACTTAGCATAAGAAACATTGATACAAAAACGAATTATTTAGGACTATAGGTTGTTATGACAAGCCTTGCGCATCATGCGACAGAAAACCGCTCCGTAGCAGAATTTACCGAACAAGCTTATCTGAATTACGCCATGTACGTGATTATGGATCGGGCACTCCCTCATATTAGCGATGGCCTGAAACCGGTACAGCGCCGGATTGTCTATGCCATGAGTGAGCTGGGCCTGAAATGGACCAGCAAACCGAAGAAATCGGCACGTACTGTTGGTGACGTATTGGGTAAATACCATCCGCATGGTGACTCGGCCTGCTATGAAGCCATGGTGCTGATGGCACAGCCCTTTAGTTATCGTTACCCGTTTATTGAGGGGCAGGGTAACTGGGGTTCACCGGATGATCCGAAGTCTTTCGCGGCGATGCGTTATACCGAAGCCAAGCTTTCCCAGTACAGCGAACTGTTGCTGTCTGAACTGGGTCAGGGCACCTGTGAATGGCAGGACAACTTTGATGGTTCGATGAAAGAACCGGTGAATTTGCCAGCCCGTGTACCGAACATCTTGCTGAATGGCACCACTGGTATTGCTGTCGGTATGGCCACAGACATTCCACCGCATAACCTGCGTGAAGTGGTCAAAGGGACGATTGCGCTAATTCGTAATCCGAACCTGACCGATGAAAAAATCGCAGAATATATTCCTGCGCCAGACTTGCCGACCAAAGCCGAAATTATCACCCCGCCTGCTGAACTGTTAAAAATTCAGACCACAGGTCGTGGCAGTTATCGCATGCGTGCGGTCTATAGCGTCGATAAAAACGAAATTATCATCACCGAACTGCCATATCAGGTCTCAGGCTCCAAAATCATCACTCAGATTGCCGATCAGATGCAGGCCAAAAAACTGCCTTTGGTCAGTGATGTACGGGATGAGTCAGATCATGTCAATCCCACCCGTTTAGTCATTGTTCTGCGTTCGAATCGTATTGATGCCGAATCGGTGATGAGTCACTTGTTTGCCACCACCGATCTGGAATCCAGTTATCGTGTCAATATGAACATGATTGGTGCCGATGGCCGTCCACAGGTGAAATCAATTCGTCGTATTTTGCTGGAATGGATTGAAATCCGTAAAACCACGGTAACACGCCGTCTGCAATATCATCTGAACAAGATCGAAAAACGCCTGCATATTCTTGGTGGTCTGATCATTGCTTATCTAAATATTGACGAAGTGATTCAGATTATTCGTGAAGAAGATCAGCCCAAGCCGGTACTGATGCAGCGTTTTAATATTGACGAGATTCAGGCCGAAGCGATTCTGGAACTGAAATTGCGTCATTTGGCCAAGCTTGAAGAAATGGAAATGCGCCGCGAACAGGAAGAGCTGGAAGCGAAAGCTGCAGTAATTCGTGAACAACTGGCCAATCCGGAATCTTTAAAAAGCCTGATTATTTCTGAACTGAAAGACGATGCCAAGAAATTTGGTGATGATCGCCGTTCGTCAATCGTACAGCGTGCCGAAGCTGCTGCAATCAATGAAACTGAAATGTTGCCGGCCGATCCGGTGACGGTGGTGTTATCAGAAGCTGGCTGGATTCGCTGTGCCAAAGGCCATGAAGTTGATGCAGAAAATCTGAATTTCCGTGCTGGTGATCAGTATTTGAGTCATGCACAGGGCAAATCCAATCAACGCGTTTATGTATTAGATGACACTGGCCGTAGCTATGCCTTGGCCATCAATACGCTACCATCTGCGCGTGGTCTCGGCGAACCGCTCAGTTCAAAACTGTCTCCAGGCAGCGGGGTCGGTTTTAAACAGGTTCTGGTGGCAGAGGATGAAACTGAAATTCTAGCAGCAAGCAACAAAGGCTATGGCTTTAAAACCCAGGCCAAGCAGCTGGATACCAGTGCCAAAGCCGGAAAAGCTTTCCTGAATTTATCTGAAGGGGCAGAGGTCATGAACCTGCAGCCGCTCGAAGATGCTACACATGTTGCACTGCTCAGTTCAGCAGGACGTCTGTTGATTGTCGATTTAGCAGAATTACCTGTATTGAACAAAGGTAAAGGAAATAAATTGATACAACTTGAAGATGGTGATCAAATTTTGTCCATGACACTATTGAAGCTTGATGAAATAATTCAAGTGCTTGCAGGACAACAGCAGTTAAAATTAAAAGGGGATGATTTGCGCAAATATATCGGCAAGCGCGGTGCAAAAGGACAGCTTTTACCACGCGGATATCAAAAAGCAAATAAACTGTTGATTCAAAGATAAGACTAGCATCCATCCTGCGAAATACGTTATATATGAACAACGATTCAACAAGATGGATGCAATATCGCACATATACAAGTCTAAAAATGGCGTGTGATATTGAAAAAAACAGTTGAAATACTAAGGATTATGATTGGAGAGATGGCCATTATGGAAAAAATTTGGTTTGCTGAATACCAAAAAACAGGGATTCCAGAAACAGTAGAATTACCAGCAGAAAATACTTCTCTAGTAGATATTTTTGAGCGTAATTTCCAAAAATTCGGCTCGCGTGATGCCTTTATCTTTATGGATAAGGCAATGACTTTCAATGAACTGGAAGAGGCGAGCCGTAAGTTTGCAACTTATCTACAAAGCTTGGGGTTGGCAAAAGGTTCACGTGTGGCAGTGATGATGCCAAACGTTCTTCAGTATCCGGTTGTGGCACTTGGGGTGTTCCGCGCAGGTTTGGTATTGGTCAACGTGAATCCACTCTACACATCGCGTGAACTTGAGCATCAATTGAATGACTCAGGTGCTGAAGTACTGGTGATTATTGAAAACTTTGCTTCTGTTTATCAAGCGATTATTGGTAAAACACCAGTGAAGCATGTCGTGGTCGCTTCTGTCGGTGACATGCTGGGTGCCTTGAAAGGAACTTTGGTAAATTTTGTCTTGCGTTCTGTGCGCAAGCAAATTCCAGCTTGGGATATTCCAGGCCATGTGAGATTTAATGCGGCGTTATCTAAAGTTAATCCAAGTAACTATAAACGCCCTGAATTGACCCTTAGCGATACAGCAGTTCTTCAATACACAGGTGGTACCACAGGCGTATCTAAAGGCGCTGAACTGACACATCGTAACCTGGTTGCGAACATGCTGCAGTGTGACGGCATCTTCCAGAGTAAATTTGGTGCGCAAGATGGTCAGCCAGATGACCGTATTTTCTGTGCATTGCCGCTTTATCATATCTTTGCATTCATGGTATGCGCACTTTACGGTATGTACAAAGGTCAGGCGAATGTTCTGATTCCAAACCCGCGTGATTTACCAGCGGTGATGAAAGAGCTACGTAAATACCAGCCGACTTTCTTCCCGGCAGTGAACACACTTTTCAATGCGCTGGTAAACAATGAAGAGTTTAAGCAACTTGATCATAGTAAACTGAAAATGGCGATGGGCGGCGGTATGGCCGTACTTCCTTCTACTGCAGCAGCATGGAAGAAAGTTACCGGAACCAATATCGTTGAAGGCTATGGTTTGTCTGAAACTTCTCCGGTGGCAACAGCAAACCCACCTGCGTCTGAAGAATTCAGTGGCACTATTGGTATTCCATTACCATTGACTGAAGTGGCTATTCTGGATGATGAAGGCAATGAAGTTCCACTGGGTGAGCAAGGTGAAATTTCAATCCGTGGTCCTCAGGTCATGAAAGGCTATTGGAACCGTCCGGATGAAACTGAAAAAGTCATGGTGAATGGCTTCTTCCGTACCGGTGATATCGGTGTCATGGATTCACGTGGTTATGTGAAAATTGTAGACCGTAAGAAAGACATGATTCTAGTGTCTGGTTTTAACGTCTATCCATCTGAAATTGAAGAAGTTGTAGCAACTCATCCAAAAGTACTGGAAGTGGCTGCGATTGGTGTGCCAGATGAAAAATCGGGTGAAGTGCCAAAACTGTTTGTTGTGAAAAAAGATCCGTCTTTAACCACAGAAGAAGTTTTAGCATTCGCTAAAGAAAACCTGACCGGTTATAAACGTCCACGTTATGTCGAGTTTATGGATGAATTGCCAAAATCCAACGTAGGTAAAATCCTGCGTAAAGATTTACGTAAAACAGCCTAATACCTGTAAGAAAAAAAAGCGCCATCAGGCGCTTTTTTTGATTTGGACTTTTTATTTTTTCATTAACCAGCGATCAAAATAAGGACGACCTACGCCGACTACTCCCAAGAAAATAAACATGGTACCGAACTGGCGGGTAAATCCGGTTTGATTAAAGCTGCCATAACTTAGAATGTTGTCGATCAAGCAATACACCAGAATCGCGACCAGCCAGTGCCAGAGAGGCATACGCTTGATACCTACGAAATAAAAGGCAATCCATAAAATGGCAAAGGTAAAGATTGGCGACCAGATATTCATATTGGCACAAATGACGGCCATCAGAAATGCCACAATCGGCAGGACAATTTTTAATACGCGATCCACTTGACATTGATGCTGGCGTTGTTTCTCGAGGATATCGAACATTTCATTTTGATCAGGCGCGACCATAGTGAATCCTTAACAAGTAATAAAAAGCACTTTATTTAACAAAATTTATTCACGAAATGCCATGCTATGATAGAGATAAAATTTTCATGAGAAAAAACAGATGCACAGCATTAGTGGGGTTATTTATCTCATTTTGGCCGCTTGTCTTTTGCCTTATGTGTTTACATTGATTGCAAAAAAATCAGCAGGCTTCAGCAGCAAAGACAATCAGAATCCACGGGCATTTTTAGAAAAGTCTTCAGGCTTGGCCAGTCGCGCCAATGCTGCCCAGCAGAATAGCTTTGAAAGTTTGCCACTCTTTATTGCTGCGATCTTGATGGCAGAGTACCTGGTGATATCACAAGATTTGGTCATGATTTTTGGTGTGGCTTATCTGGTTTTTCGTGTGTTGTACGGAATCTGCTATCTGGCCAACTGGGCGACTTTACGCTCTATCGTATGGTTGCTCTCGATGTTATGTCCTGTGACCTTATTGCTGCTGATCATCAAGTTGGTTTAAGTCATCAGGTCTGCGGACATATTTACAGTTCGATATTTTAAAATCCAAAAAAATCTTTAAAAACCGTTATAATTGTCGCGGTTTTTTAAAAGATATAACTTGTTAAAGAGTGATGCTATGAGCTACAGCAATATCCCAGCGGGTAAAGATGCGCCAAACGATATCTATGTGATCATCGAAATTCCTGCAAATGCAGCACCAATCAAATACGAAATCGATAAAGATTCTGATGCGTTATTTGTAGACCGTTTCATGGGTACAGCAATGTTCTACCCAGCAAACTACGGTTATGTACCAAACACACTATCGCTTGATGGTGATCCATTAGACGTACTGGTTGTAACGCCTCATCCAGTAGAGCCAGGTTCTGTGATTCGTTGCCGTCCTGTCGGTAAATTGAACATGGAAGATGACGGTGGTGTTGATGCGAAACTGGTTGCAGTTCCACATGACAAACTGACTCCAATCTACAAAGATGTTCAGGAATATACTGATCTTCCTCCATTGTTGATTAGCCAGATCGAACATTTCTTCCAGCACTACAAAGATTTAGAGCCAGGAAAATGGGTCAAGCTCAGTGGTTGGGAAGGTGCTGATGTTGCGAAACAAGAAGTACTGGACTCAATTGCTGCTTATGCAGAAGCACATAAATAATTGCTTTTTGTCGTCTAGGGTTTAACTTTTTAAAGCCTGGAATAAAAAAACCTGCACATTGTGCAGGTTTTTTTATGGCTTGAAATTCGTGTGAATTAGAATAATTTCACAGGAATGTCTAACCAGATACGCCATTCATTAGTGTCACCAATGTAGTTAGATTGATAATCATCACTTGCACGGTAGTAAGAATGACGAAGACGTAAGCTTGCATCTTTCGCAAAACCAGACTGAACAGTATATTTCACTTGGTTAAAGAATTCGCGCTCATGCTCATTATCACTGATCATAGTACCTGCATTGTTAGTAGCTTTAATATCCCAACCATAAACAAAAGCAGATGTCCAAGATAATCCAGGAACATTTACAGCACCAAAGTCAAATGTATATTGAAGTTGCGCTGATTTTTCGTCATTACCAATAAAGTCAGACAGGTATGAATTCGGCATATAAATCGATTGTTTACCATCACCTACGCCTGTACCCAAACCATAGTCATAGCCAGTGTTACCAAAATTTTGCTGGTAAGCAAGCATGACATTATGTGGACCATGATTATAAGTTGTAGATAAAGCTAAAATAGTATTATCGAATGAATCATCTGGTGAGCCGATTTGAGAATAAAGATATGGATTTGCTTCTTTATCCCATTTTGTATGGTAACCACTGAAATCATGAGTTAATGTGCTTTTATCTGCCAATGCATAGCTATAGTTGGCATTAACATAGTGGCGGTCTAAGCGGTCTTTAATGTCTGTACCATAATAAGAAGCATTAACTGCATCATTAAATTTATATTTCGCGCCCCAAACCACTGCACGATCCAGCTTTGCACCATCGGAATTGATTTGGTTGGAAAGCTGATTTTCTGTGAATTTACCAGCAATCAGGTTTAAGTTTTCAATTTCGTTACTTTGAACCAATACGCCAGTATAGTATTCAGGCACTAAACGCGCAGTATTGCTTGCAAGTACAGGTAAGTCTAAAACCTGAGTACCGTAAGTCGCAGTCGTATTTGATACACGAGCTTTCACATATGCACCGCCACGAGCCCAGTGGTCATAAGCATCTTTAGTACCATCAGCATTATTTTGAGGGTGGACTGGGATCATATCATTGCCAGTATGACCATTTTCACCCAATTTAAATGAAGCATCACCAATAATACCAGCACCAAAGCCTACAGTACCTTGAGTAAAGCCAGAGTCTAGTTTAACAATCGCAGTTTGTGCAAATGAGTTCGTATTTGGTACGTTATTTTTCTTGTCACGGTGCAAATAGCCGGTACGGAAAAGTACAGAACCTTCAGCATCTTCTACAAAACCTTTAGACTCGCTTTGCTCGCTAGCGAAAGCGGTAGAAACCAAAGCAGCCTGAATCAAAACTGCTAATGTTAATTTTTTTGAATTTTGCATTGGGAAGAGAGCCTTATACAAATTGATCGGAATTTTTTAGGAATTGTATAAGAATTGCTGAAAAAATGTCATTTTTTATTGGATATATTCCACTAAAGTTTAGATTTTTTTAACTCAAATTAAACAATAGCAAGGATTTGAGGTGATTAATTTCTAACCTATCGGTAAAAAGTTAGTAAAAACATAATTTTATTGGAAATTATAAATGATATTTCTAAAGTGGTGAAATGAATGTGATCAGCTTATTTATTTTGAAACGTGCGAAAAATATGATTAAAAATTACGCACTACTTTTTAGCACAAATTTTAATCATTACAAAAATAGAATCAAAATGGGGCAAATCGTAAATGATTATGTATAAGTATTAAAAAAGTGAAGAAATACCCTTAAATACATTTATTTAAGGGAAAGCCTAGATAATTCAATTTTTCATAATTTAAATTTTAATTTAAAAACAATGATTTAAATTTTATTTCTCTTTTTAGATTTATTATTTTGGTTCCTTTTAGCCAGATTGGCATAGCTCTTGCAAATTTTGAGCTTGAGTTTAATCAATGATCATAAAAACGTCTCAGACGATCTGGGGGGAGCCACACAATGAAATTAACATTAAAAGTATTATCTCTTGCTTTATTGGGCGCTGTATCTTCTTTTACTTTTGCTGAAGAACCTGTTGCTGAACATACGGTATCTGGAAATATCAGCGTACTTTCGAGCTATAACTTGCGTGGTATTACTAACATTCCTGAAAATAGCGGCGCTACCTTACAAGGTGGACTTGATTATAACCATGCGTCTGGCTTCTATGCAGGTTGGTGGGGATCTACGCTAGATTACCCTTTGTCTGAAGAAGGACGTGATGCTTTCGAAAATAACTTCTATGCTGGCTATAGCCATGCAGTCAATGATGACTTAGGTTTAACGATCGGTACGACCTACTATTATTATTATGAATCTGATGTCAATTCTGATGGATTTGAGCTGTTATTGGGTATGAGCTATAAAGATTTGGGCGTTACAGCACAAACCCTTCTTGAAGATACCACTTGGGGCAATGCAGGTGATACCTATTTAAAAGCCACTTATAGCTATGCTTTACCACAAGATTTTAGCTTGGATACTGCTTTAGGTTTATATGCTTATGAAAAATCAGGTGACTTTATTGAAGGAACCACGGAAAATTTTGGCTTCCGTCATTTTGACATCGGTTTAAGCAAGCCACTTGGTGACACAGGTGTAACTGCAAGCATGAATTATATTTTGGGTGGTTATGACCGTTTTGATGAAAAACAAAAGAATAAAGTCGTATTTGGACTCGGTTATAGCTTCTAATTCTCTTTAGATAAAAAGGCGACCTTAGGTCGCCTTTTTTAATGACCTAAATCTGCTGCTGCCCGCGATAAGACAGGGCCTCCGAAAGATGCTGACTTTGAATATCTGGACTTTGATTTAAATCGGCAATGGTGCGTGCAACACGCAAGACCCGATGATAGCCACGTGCTGATAAATTCAGTTTTTGCTGAGCTATTTCAAGCATCTTCTGGGCAGACTGATCTAATGCGGCATATTGCTCTAGCTGTTTTGGACTCAAACTCATATTCAAGGTATTTTGCCGTTGCATCTGAATTTCATAGGCTGCAATGACGCGCTGTCTGACCGTTTCGGAGTCTTCGGCGGGTCGATTGTCCTGTAGCTCATGCGCCTGTAATGGCGGTACATCAATATGCAAATCAATCCGATCCAGCAGGGGGCCTGAAATCCGGTTCTGATAGCGCTTAATACTTTCCGGCGAACATTGGCAACGGATATCCTGATTGAATGCATACCCACATGGACAGGGATTCATGGCAGCTACTAACTGGAAATTAGCCGGAAAGGTAATTTGGCGTGATGCCCGGGAAATAACAATTTCCTTTGCCTCCAAAGGCTGCCGTAAGACTTCCAAAACTTTACGGTCAAATTCTGGTAGCTCGTCCAGAAATAAAACCCCTAAATGTGCCAGGGTAATTTCTCCTGGTTTGGGGTGTGAGCCGCCACCGACCAATGCTACTGCAGAAGCAGTATGGTGCGGTGCTCGAAAAGGCCGTTGCCCAAAAGGGTGATTGGCATTCGCCACCGAATAAATACTGGCCACTTCCAGATTTTCCTGCGTCTTTAAGGGCGGTAAAATACTGGCCAATCGAGAAGCTAGCAAGGTCTTGCCTGTTCCAGGGGGGCCTCGGAACAGCAGGGAATGACCACCTGCCGCGGCAATTTCTAAAGCACGCCGTGGTCGTAATTGTCCTTTTACATCCGCAAGATCAAACTTATAAAAATGGTCTGTAGCGAGTGGGCCGGCTTCTATTTGCGGCAAGCGCTGCGCTTGGGAAAGATGTTCACACACTTCTTTTAAATGATTGGCTGCAAAGACTTTAAAGTCTGGGAGCTGACAGGCTTCCTGTGCATTGGGGCCAGGCAAAATCAGTTGATGCTGGTCACTTTGACAGGCAATGGCAATACTTAAGGTGCCGCTGACAGGACGTAATTGACCATCGAGGGCCAACTCGCCAATAAACTCCAGATGCTCAGTACAATCTTCAGGCAGCTGGCCTGAAGCCACTAAAATGCCTAATGCAATCGGTAAATCCAGACGTGATCCATCTTTCGGTAGATCTGCTGGCGCCAGATTAATGGTCAGACGTTTGGTCGGAAATTGAAAGCCGCTATTCAAAATGGCAGAGCGTACCCGGTCTTTACTTTCACGTACCGCTGCTTCGGGAAGCCCCACTATAGTGAGTGAAGGCATACCCGAACTGACATGAACTTCGACTTCAATTAAAGGCGCATGCAGGCCCAGCAAGCCTCGCGTATAAATTTTAGCAAAAGACATTATTATTGTTCCAATATGGTGCGTTATTTTTATAGTTCTGGTGTCTTTTATGCACTGTAGTTGTGCTTATTTTTTGTTCGAAATTCTCTCTTCTAATGCTTCCACCTGTTTGAGCAAATCATTCAGGCGATGATTGGCATTATTTAGGGCAGTATGCTGACGTTCTATTTCTTCTTTAGACACCAAATCCATTTTCGCCACAGCTTCATTTAACAAGGCACGGATATTATGTTCCAAATCTTTCTTAGGTTGTTCGACTTGCTGCAAAATTGCTTGTAATAAAGTTTCAATCATTGTCTGATCCATCGCCGTAGAAAGGAGCGCACAGTTTAGCATTGCTAAAATGCAGACTATAGTATTTCAGACAAAATATAGACTTATTCGATTAAAGATATTGTAAAAATCCACATAAAAAATGTCTATTTTTTGAAGATTCAAAGCCTTTATCCGTATAAAATAAGGTATAAATAAACCACATGCCGGGCTTTCTAATTTCCCCCGACCTTAGGAATCTTGGCATGAAATTTGAACGTAAAACCTTACTGGTGAAATAAGCCGAAGGAAAACAAACATGAAGCTCGTAACTGCAATTGTAAAACCTTTTAAATTAGATGATGTTCGCGAAGCATTGTCTGAAATTGGTGTTCAAGGCATCACTGTAACTGAAGTGAAAGGCTTTGGTCGTCAAAAAGGCCATACTGAACTCTATCGTGGTGCTGAATACGTTGTAGATTTCTTGCCGAAAGTCAAAATTGAAATCGCGATTAGCGATGAAATGGTAGACGCGGTGATTGAATCTATTACTCGTGTGGCGAGCACTGGAAAAATCGGTGACGGAAAAATTTTCGTGACTAACTTAGAACAAGTCATCCGTATTCGTACAGGTGAAACAGGTGCAGACGCTGTCTAACTTGGCACGAAGTTTGCTGAGTACCTAATAACTCACAAAAACTTGGTTGGGGGATACGAATGAAAAAAATGCTACTCGCGTTCGGCATGGCCGGCGCTCTTTTTGGTGGTTCTGTTGCATGGGCTGAAGAAGCTGCAACAGCAACAACACCGACAGAAGAAATTGTGCTTGTTGAAGAAGCAGGCGATACAACAAATACAACAACAGACACTACAGCAGCAATTGCTGAAGCAGCGCCAGTTGAAGCTGCAGCACCTGCAGAAGAAGAACCAACTCTAGATACCGGCGATACCGCTTGGGTTTTAACCTCTACCGCTCTAGTTTTACTCATGACCATTCCTGGCTTGGCGCTATTTTATGGCGGTATGGTCCGCAAGAAAAACGTTCTGGCGACGATGGCACATAGCTTTATTGCTGCGGCGGTGGTCAGTATTGCTTGGGTGATTATTGGTTATACCCTAGCTTTCGGTGAAGGCAATGCCTTTATAGGTGGCCTGGATAAGTTCATGTTGGCCGGTATTACCACAGAGGCACTTTCAGGCACGATTCCTGAAATCCTGTTTGTGATTTTCCAAATGACTTTTGCCATCATTACGGTTGCCATCATCAGCGGTTCGATTGCAGAACGTATGAAATTTGGTGCTTTCGTTGCTTTTATCGCACTTTGGGTGGTGATCGTCTATGCACCAATTACCCACTGGGTATGGGGTGGTGGCTGGTTAGGTAACGACGGCGCGCTTGATTTTGCTGGTGGTACGGTTGTACATATCAACTCGGGTGTTGCCGGTCTGGTAGCAGCGTATATGCTGGGCAAACGTATGGGCTTGGGCCGTGAATCTATGGCACCACATAACCTGACCCTTACTGTAATTGGTGCATCTTTACTCTGGGTAGGCTGGTTCGGTTTCAACGGTGGTTCTGCATTAGGTGCCAACGGTTCTGCAGGCTATGCTTTGATCGTGACTCAAGTCGCAGCGGCAGCAGCAGCCATTTCTTGGTTAATCACTGAAAAACTGGCACGTGGTAAAGCTTCTGTACTGGGCGGCGTATCGGGTGCAGTTGCTGGTCTGGTGGTCATTACTCCAGCTGCAGGTTTTGTGACTGTAGGCGGTGCATTGGCGATGGGTCTGATCGGTGGTGTGGTGTGTTTCTGGGGGATTACAGCACTGAAACGCGTATTGAAAGCCGATGATTCTTTAGATGCTTTTGGCTTGCATGGTGTAGGTGGTATTGTCGGTGCGATTTTAACTGCGTTCTTTGCCAGCGAATTCATCATGGGTGACAATGCCCCTGCCAATGTCATGCATCAGCTTTGGGTGCAAGTGGAAGGGGTACTGGCGACAATTGCTTACTCTGCGATCATGACCTTCATTATCCTGAAAGTCATCGACTTGATCATTGGAATCCGTGTGGCATCTGATGATGAGCGTATGGGTCTGGATTTAAGCCAACATGGCGAACGTGTCGAATAATAATAAATACACCATAATCAATATATAGTGTAAAACAGCCCGAATGGGCTGTTTTTTTTCTATATGTTGCGTAAAACTCTACAAAGTTTGTAATTTTTGCTACACTCGGAATCCATTTGGACTTGTTCAATTAAACCGCTATGCATTGCCCATTTTGCAATACTGCAGACAGTAAAGTGATTGATTCACGCCTGGCAGCTGAAGGCTGTCAGATTCGTCGTCGCCGTGAATGTGTCAGTTGTAATGAACGCTTCACCACCTTTGAAAGCTATGAAGTGGTGATGCCGCGCGTCATCAAGTCGGATGGCAAGAATGAACCTTTCGATGAAGCCAAATTACGTCGTTCCCTGATGCATGCCTTGCAAAAACGCCCGGTGACCCAGGAGCAGATTGAAACAGTGCTGAGCGATATCCAGCTACAGATTCGCCGTTTAGGCGAGCGTGACGTGAAATCTCGTACTATTGGTGAAATCGTGATGCAGTCTTTATTCGCACTTGATCATGTTGCTTACGTGCGTTTCGCTTCAGTCTATCAGGATTTTCAGGATGTTGAAGCTTTTCGTCATCAGATTGAACAGATGCAACAACGAGAATTACAAGAATAAGCATGGCTGAACTGAATCAAGACCAAGTCTGGATGCGCCGGGCCATTGAATTGGCTCGTCAAGGGCAATATTCCACCAAACCGAATCCGAATGTGGGCTGTGTCATTGTTAAAGATGGTGTGATTGTCGGAGAAGGTTTCCATCCTCAAGCAGGCCAGCCACATGCTGAAGTCTTTGCGCTACGTCAGGCCGGTGAACAGGCCCGTGGTGCCACAGCTTATGTTACCTTAGAGCCTTGTGCGCATTATGGCCGGACGCCGCCTTGTGCCAAGGGTCTGGTTGAAGCAGGTGTGGCTAAAGTTGTCGTGGCCTGTCCTGATCCCAATCCACTGGTGGCCGGCAAGGGTGTACAGATCCTGAAAGATGCGGGCATTGAGGTAGACGTTGGCATCTGTGAAGATGAAGCGCATGAGCTGAATCAAGGCTTCCTGAAAGCCATGGCGACCGGTATGCCTTATGTGCGTTTAAAAATTGCCTCAAGCCTGGATGGCCGTACCGCGATGGCATCAGGTGAATCGAAATGGATTACCGGTGTAGCAGCACGTCAGGATGTACAGCATTGGCGTGCGATTTCAGGCGCGGTGATTACCGGAATTGAAACGGTCCTTGCTGATGACTGTCAGCTGAATGTACGTCAACTGGATGCTGTTGAAGATATCAAGACCGTGGTGCAACCGAAACGGATTGTTCTGGATCGTCAGGGACGTCTGCCACTGAGTGCAAAGATTTTAGCGCAACCTGAAACAGTGATGGTCATGGGGCCATTTCGTCAAGAGCTTGCAGACCTGGGTGTGCTACACTTGCCGGTACAGCCTTTAGCAGAATTATTAAAGCAACTGGTTCAGCAGCATCAGATTTATGATGTCTTGGTGGAAGCAGGGGCGACCTTATCTACGGCATTTTTACAACAAAAATTGGTTGATGAACTGATCAGTTACGTTGCACCGACCCTATTGGGTCGGTCTGCGCGTACCATGTTTAATGCAGAATTTAGCCATATGGCCGAACAACTCCGATTTAAGCTGTGCGATGTAACTCGCTTAGGTGATGACGTGCGCTTCAGGCTAATTCCTTTTCAAGAGACACTATGAGTTCAGAGTCTACGGTTTATCATAAACGTCGCCATGCGGCACGTACCACCGATGAATATCTTTTCCATCAGCTGGTTCCTTATCTGGGCAATAAACGCCGTTTACTGCATTTAATTCTGGAAGCGTTGGAAAGTACGGGAACCCTGAACCGTGCTGATGGTCGTGCGCCGATCTTTGCTGACTTTTTTGCAGGTTCAGGCGTGGTTTCACGTTTGGCCCGTCAGAATGGTTATCGCGTCATTGCCAATGATTGGGAGCCGTATAGCCATGCGCTGAATCATGCGGTACTGGCCTGTACTGAAGCACCGGCATTTAAAGAACTCGGTGGCTATCAGAAAGCAATTGATTATCTGAACCGTCTGCCTGAAGTCAAAGGCTGGGTGACGCATAACCTGTGTCCGCGTAATGATGAAATTTATGATCCAGCCCGTGATCGTTTGTTCTTTAAACGTCGTAACGGCATGCGTATTGATGCCATCCGTCAGCAGATTGCAGCCTGGCAGGCACAAGGTGCAATTGATGATGTGGAAATGTCTGCCTTGCTGGCACCCTTGCTGTATTCCGCCAGTTTTGTCAGCAATACTTCAGGCGTTTTCAAAAGCTTTCATCATGGCTGGGGCGGGAAAACCCAAACTGCGCTGGAACGGATTGAATCATTGCTGTGGCTGACTCCAAGCCGTTTTTGCGAGTCGGATCAGAAAAAGGGAATGGCCGCAGAAATGTGGTGTGTCGATGCCCAGCATCTGGCCAACCAGATGAGCGGCTTTGAAGTAGATGTAGCTTATCTGGATCCACCGTATAATCAGCATGCTTATAGCAGTAATTATCATGTGCTGAATGCGCTGACCTTATGGGATCAGGCCGATTTACCGACTCCGGATACCAAGGGCTTTAAGAGCGGGATTGACCGGGCATGGCGCAAAGAGCGTCCGAGCCAGTACAATTCCTCTAAATATGCTAAAGAAGCTTACGAGAGCCTGTTGGCCACCATCAATGCACGTTTCATTCTGACCAGTTATTCAACTGACGGTAATATCAGCGCTACCGATTTGTTACAGGCCAATCTGAAACGTGGCCGGGTGACCTTGCTAACCCAGGATGTGCCGCGTTATCGTGTTAGCAAACAGCGCCAGTCTGAACGTGCCCGCGTGCTGGAATTTATTGTGATTACCGATACCCACGCCAAGTCAGGTCCACCGATCCGTCAATTACTCAGCCAGCTGCATCATTATGCAGAATTGGGTGGTGTGGATACGACCGGCGTTAGTACCCAGTTGGCCCTCTGGTAAAAGAATTGAAAAGGAAATAAAAATGTTTACAGGTATTATCGAAAGCCTCGGCAAAGTCGAAAGTCTGCAAAGCGTTGGTGGTGATGTACGTTTACGCATCCAGACCGATCTGGACATGTCTGATGTACATCTGGGTGATTCTATCGCGACCAATGGTATCTGCCTGACCGTGATCGACTGGGGCGAGAACTGGTATGCGGCTGATGTTTCCCGTGAAAGTCTGAACCGGACCACGCTCGGCACCTGGAAAGCCGGTCAACCTGTCAATGTTGAAAAAGCCATGTTGCCGACTACGCGTTTTGGCGGTCATATTGTGTCAGGTCATGTCGATGCAGTCGGCGAGATCACCCTGGTACGTGAAGATGCACGTTCAATTTATTATGAAGTGACTGCACCTGCTGAAATTGCCAAATATCTCGCAGAAAAAGGCTCGGTCACAGTCGACGGCATCAGTCTAACGATTAATCATTTGCGTGGTAGCGTGATTAGTCTGAACCTGATTCCACATACTGCTGAACGTACCAATATCGGTACCTGGAAAGTCGGTAGCAAGGTCAATCTGGAAGTGGATGTATTGGCACGTTATATCGAGCGTTTATTGCTCGGTGATAAAGCCGCCCAAACCACTGAACAATCAAAAATCAGTATGGATTTCCTGGCTGAAAATGGTTTCTTAAAATAAGAGAAATGTTGATTTACTGAACAGTCTGATTGAAAAATTAGACTGTTTTTTTATTTTTCGGGATAATCAGCAGTTCAACTTGCAAATATTGCCTTGGTGGACGGGTCGAATGCTCGATTTTTTACTTAACTTGGAACAGTCATTGCCGCTATTGCTCGATCAATATGGGGTATGGATTTATGCAATCCTGTTTCTGGTGATTTTTGCAGAAACCGGTTCAGTGTTTTTCTTTTTCCTGCCCGGCGACAGTCTATTGCTGGCTGTGGGAGCTTTATGTGCCAGCAGCGATCTGGTGACCCTGCATTCGATGGGGCTGTTGTTATTCACTGCTTCGGTGCTGGGCTATAGCGTGAATTATTACACCGGAAAAGTCCTCGGTTTAAAATATTTCAACCAGCATTCACGCTATTTTAAGCCGGAATATATGGTGAAAACCAACCACTATTTTATGAAACATGGCGGTAAAACTATTTTAATCGCACGTTTTATTCCCTTTGTCCGCTCATTTGGCCCTTTTGCTGCCGGTTCAGCGCATATGAGCTTTGCCACATTCAGCTTTTATAATATTGCGGGTGGCATCCTCTGGATTGGCACTTTATTAAGCATTGGCTATCTGCTCGGAAATGCTGCCTTTATGCTGGCAGATTTTTTGTAAGATGCGACATAGAAGATAAAAAAGCCCGAATTTTCGGGCTTTTTTAATGTGAAAGGATCATTTAAATATTGCGTGGCTGATCAGAAAATTCAGAATTTTTCAGCATATACTCGATTTCTTCTTTGGCTGCCGCACGCATTTTTTCACGAAGTGCATTCACGGTCTGTTCAATCACGGTTTCTGCCTCAAGTTCCAGACGTAAACGCACACTTTCTAATTCGGATAAAATGGACTCGTCCTCAATCTGGATGCGACCTTTGGCAAAATCAAAAGTCGTCTCAGGATTTTTTGCATAACGTGCGACATAGTGCTGCACTTCAGCCTCTAGATGCGTATTTATTTCAGCAAGCACCTGACTCTGTTCGCTAAATTTACGCTGTTCCTCATGACGTAGCTGTTCTTGATAGGCCTGTTCTTCAGCACGTTTCTCGGCCAAGGCTTTTTCAAGCGCGAGCTGTTTGCGAATACGGGCTTCTTCAATTAATTCGGCCTTGCGCTGTGCATAGGCAGCTTCAATCTTGCGTTCAGATTCTTGCTGTAAGCGCTGGTCGCGACTCTGCCATTCTTCCAAAGACGTTTCTGGTTTTAAAATATCGCAGATCCGAGAGAGGTCATCGATAAAGGTCTGACGTACAGCTTCCGGCACATTTAACCAGCGCTGTTTAAAATCGGGACCTACATTTAATGCCACGTGCCTCTCCTTGTGGATGATATCGGTTAAAGCTTATGGGTGTCCGGTTCAATACCTAAACGACGATATTGCTTGAATTTTTCACGACCCAGCTGTTTAGCCGTTTCATGGTTTTCAATGATCTCAATAATGTGACTAAATTTTGTGTAAGGTTCAAGTGCTTCCGGATTAAAATTGAAAATAATCCAGTCGGACTGTTCCGGCAGTGTTGCCGAAATACAGACCGTCGCCTGAGGCTGGTCAATACCATGCGGAATAAAACTCGCGGGATCAAAACTCCACAGGCGTTCATCCAGCTGTTGTTGCAAATCTGTATCGGCACACAATAACCAGATTCGCGCCGGCTGGCGCAGAATCTTACGGCATAAACGACAAGTGCTGTCCACTTGTCGTTCAGGGCTTTTTTCAAATAAATAAAAGCTGACTTTAGCCATTGCTTTGAACGCGACTCGTCAGAAATTGCATCAATAATGGAACTGGACGGCCGGTTGCACCTTTATTGGTACCTGAGTTCCATGCCGTACCTGCAACATCCAGATGTGCCCAGCGATATTCACGGGTAAAACGTTGCAGGAAGCAGGCTGCAGTCACAGAACCAGCTTTTGGACCACCGATATTGCCAATGTCGGCAAATGGTGAATCCAGTTGTTCCTGATAGTCTTCCAGTACCGGCATACGCCATACCCGGTCAAAGGAATGCTGGCCGGCAGCTTCTAGTTCTGCTGCCAGTTTATCATCTGGCGTGAACAGACCCGTTAGTACTGAACCCAAAGCGACCACACAGGCACCGGTTAAGGTCGCAATATCAATCACCAAAGCAGGATTAAAACGTTTTACATAGGTCAAGGTATCACATAGGACCAAACGACCTTCGGCATCGGTATTCAGGATTTCAACCGTCTGACCGCTCATGGTCGTTACGATATCACCAGGACGGGTGGCTTTACCTGAAGGCATGTTTTCTGCTGCAGCGATGGTTCCCACCACATGTAGAGGTAAGCGGGCTTCGCACAATGCACGCATTGTACCGAGTACAGAAGCTGCACCGCACATGTCGTATTTCATCTCGTCCATGCCTGCGCCTGGTTTAAGGGAAATACCGCCGGTATCAAACGTAATGCCTTTACCCACCAAGACTACCGGTGCTTCGCTACGCTCTGACTGATATTCCATGCTGATAATCCGACCAGGACGCTCTGAACCTTTACTTACCGCAAGGAAGGCGCCCATGCCTAAATCTGCCATTTGCTGTTCATCCAGCACTGTGACTTTAAGTAGGTCTGGATATTCAGCCGCCAAAGCCACCGCCTGTTCTGCAAGATATTCAGGGAAACAAATATTGCCCGGACGGTTGCCCAGGTCACGTGCCAGATTTTGTCCGCTTTGCACTGCTTGTACCAGTTGCAACTGTTCGGTAGTTAAGACGCTATGAGTGGCAATCAGGTCGATCTGCTCGAGCACAAATTCATTCTTCTTGGATTTATATTCATCATAACCATAGCTGGCCTGAGTCAGGAAGAGCGCAAACAGATAATGGAATTCTTGTGGAAGTTGTGTCAGATCTACAGAAATCTGTTTGAATTTTTTTTGAGTGACTTGAATAATAGTTTGCGCGATTTTTGCAAGTTTTGCTGGTTGCAGTTCAGCGACCTTGCCTAAACCAATCAGCGCGGCATGGCTGGACTGGTTTACCTGACCAATCAGGCTCAGGCTTTCAGCCAAAGTTGCCTTGAATTGAGAGGCTTCAATTAATGTGTCTAAATTATTGATTTGATAGGTTGCGGTTGTATTCTGAAGTTGTTCCGAGTCAACTAAAATCAACAAAGATTGACTTGATCCATTCTCTGGGAATGACGTATTAATTGTAAGTTTCATATTCTGTTTTCACGCCTGTCTAGATGGGTAAATCATTCAGTCATTGAAACATTTATCTGAATAGATTTTCAATGGGCAGGGCGGCCTAGGTTTTATATTTTTGCTATTCGGGTAAACTAGCACTCGTTTTATGGACCTTATTTTGGAAGAATTAATTTGATTATTCGGCGTTATCTGGTCAAGCAAGTTGTCTCGACATCCTTGGTGGTGATTGCCTTATTGACCTTGATCATGATGGGCGGTCGACTGATCAAGTATTTTGGTGTCGCGGCGCAAGGCCGTCTGGATGCAGGCATTTTATTTAGCATTATTGGCTATCGTTTGCCTGAATTCTTAACCCTGATTCTTCCGCTCGGTTTCTTTATTGGACTGATGCTGGTGTTTGGCCGTTTATATGTCGATCATGAAATGGCTGTAATGAATGGCAGTGGCGTCAGTCGGCATCAATTGACGCGTCTACTGGTGCCGATGACCCTGGTGTTTTTGATTGCTCAGGCCGGATTGATGCTGTGGGCTGCGCCGTGGGGCATTCGCCAGTTTGAAGCCCTGACCACCAGTCAGGCGGTACGTACCGGCTTTGACTTGGTGAGACCGAAAGAATTTATCTCCTCTGGGCCCTATACCATTTATGCCGGTGACCTGTCAGAAGACCGTAAAAATTTAAAAGATATTTTCTTTTATCAGCGTGCGGAAAAAGAAGGCAAACCGGATGTGATGATTCTAGCGCAGGAAGCCACCCGAATTGAGGTACCGAATGATGCTGCCAATGTGGTGGATCTGGTCCAAGGTCGCCGTTATGAGATCTATCCGGGCACACCGCAATATACCCAAGCCGAATTTGAAAGCTATCGTCTGCGCTTAGAAAGCGATGAAGAAGCGCAATTTGCCAGTACTGAAGTTGAAGCCTTACCGACCTCGCAATTGTGGCAGAAACGTCAGGATCCTGTAGTGGCCAGTGAGCTGGGCTGGCGGGTGTTTGTTCCTTTTGCGATTCTGATTGCCCTGATTCTGGCTGTGGCATTGTCCGAAGTGAGCCCACGACAGGGTCGTTATCTCAAGTTATTTCCTGCTCTCATGATCTTTGCCAGTCTGATTGTAGCCTTGATGGCAGTGAAGACCCGGATCAGTAAAGAAGAAATGGGAATATGGGCCTATCCATTGATCCTGATTGCCTATGCAATTGCGGGTGCCTTGTTCTCACGTAAACAGAAATTAGGTCCAAAAATCAAGAAACAGATTCAGCGAGTGAGGTCTTAACAATGTTGGCACGTCGTATAGTTGCAAAACATGTGACCCAAACCACTGCGCTGGCGATGCTGGGTGCAACCGCAGTATTGGCAGGTTTACAGGTATTATTTACTTATCTGGGTGAGCTTGGCTCGCTCAAAGATGGTTATGGTGCCTGGGATGCCTTGAAATATGTGCTTTGGGGCGCACCAAACTATTTATATGAAATCCTGCCGATTTCTGCACTGATTGGTGCTGTCCTAGGTCTTGGTACATTAGCCTCGAATAGCGAGCTGATTGTGATGCGTTCGGTCGGCGTGAGCTTATGGCGCATTGTCGGCTGGGTCATCCGTTCGGCACTGTTGTTGGTGGTGTTGTCATTTGCCCTGAGCGAGTGGGTCATTCCTTATACCAATGAACAGGCCAAAAGCGTCAAGAGTGCCAGTAAAGCCGCTCAGCTCGGTGAAGTGCGTGGTTACTGGACTCGGGAAGGGCAGCGCTTTATTTATATCGATTATGCTAACTCGCAAGGCCAGCTGAAAAATGTGCAGATGCTGGACTTTGACCAGAACTATCGTTTGCGCGGTACCTTGCAGGCAGATCAGGGGCAATTCGTTAAAGATGGTTCCTGGACACTGGACAATACAGAGCAGTTCGATATTTTACAAAATGGCAATGCCACGTTGGTTAAGCAACAACAGCAACCTTTAGCGCTGGCATTGCAGCCCAAATATGTACATATGGTGACGATTGATCCTGAAGATTTATCGCCTAGCCAACTAGTGAGCTTTATGAGCTATATGCATGAATACAGCCAGGTACCGAAAACCTATCAGCTGGCCTTCTGGCAAAAACTTGGTTCGCCTTTTGCCCTGATTGCACTAGTAGTGATTGCCTGTTCATTTATCTTCGGGCCGTTGCGTCAGCAATCCATGGGTTTCCGTCTGGTGATTGCCTTATTTGCCGGACTAGGTTTCTTCTATCTGCAGGATTTCCTCGGCTATGCCAGTCTGATTTATGCACCATCTCCGGCCTGGTTCGTGTTTATTCCGATTCTGATCATGTTCGGCATCGGCGGATACTTGCTGCATCGGGCGCGCTAAGGCACAGGAAAATAGAACAAATCAATCATCATGAGAGGCTTAAACCATATACGGGTCATGGCCTCTTTTTATAAACTTCGCTAAAATAGAGCGATTAATTCGTAGACGAACAGAGTATTTCATTATGACGGATGCAACTGCTGGCAAAATCCCTCACGTTTTGGTGATTATGGATGGTGTGGGTCATCGCGAAGCGGTCGAAGACAATGCGTTTTTAGCAGCTAAACGACCAAATTTAACTGCGATACAGGACAAGCATCCGCATGGTTTGATCTCGGGTTCAGGTGAAGATGTCGGCCTGCCGGATGGCCAGATGGGTAACTCTGAAGTTGGACATATGAACCTCGGTGCAGGTCGTGTGCTGTATCAGGACTTTACCCGAATTACCAAAGACATTCGTACTGGCGACTTCTTTGAACATGAAGTTCTGGTCGATGCAGTTGAGAAAGCCAAAGCTGCAGGTGGGGCAGTACATTTGCTTGGCCTTTTGTCTGAAGGTGGTGTGCACTCCCATGAAGATCATATTGTGGCGATGGCAGAGCTAGCGCTAAAACGCGGTGCGCAAGTCTATTTACATGCATTCTTAGATGGTCGTGATACGCCGCCTAAAAGCGCACAACCTTCTTTAGAAAAACTCGATGCCTTATTCGCTCAATATCCAGGTCAAGGTCGTATTGCCACCATGATCGGCCGTTATTTTGCCATGGATCGTGACAACCGTTGGGATCGTGTTGAACAGGCCTATCGGTTGTTGACTGAAGGTGAAGCGGTTCGTACAGCTGCCAGCGCAGTTGAAGGTTTGGAACAGGCTTACGCAGCCGATGAGTCGGATGAGTTTGTTAAAGCGACCCGTATTGGCGATCTGGCGAAAATTCAGGATGGCGACAGCGTCGTATTCATGAACTTCCGTGCCGATCGTGCCCGTGAATTGACTCGCGCATTTGTAGAAAAAGACTTTGCAGGTTTTGAACGTAAAGTCGTGCCGAATTTGGCGAAGTTTGTCATGCTGACGCGTTATCAAGCCACGATTGATGCACCTGTAGCGTATATGCCTGAAGCGTTGAAAAACTCGATTGGTGAATACTTATCTGATTTGGGTAAAACACAGCTGCGCATTGCGGAAACAGAAAAGTATGCGCATGTGACTTTCTTCTTCAGCGGCGGCCGTGAAGATGAATATCCGGGTGAAAAACGTATCCTGATTCCATCGCCAAACGTAGCCACTTATGACCTCAAACCGGAAATGAGTGCTTATGAAGTGACTGATGAGCTGGTGGCTGCGATCAATTCAGGTGAATTTGACCTGCTGGTCGTGAACTTTGCCAATGGGGATATGGTTGGTCATACTGGCGTATTCGATGCTGCGGTGAAAGCAGTAGAAGCGGTTGATACCTGTTTGGGCCGGGTTTACGAAGCCGTGATGGCGCAAAAAGGTCATATGATTGTGACTGCCGATCATGGTAACGTAGAGCAGATGCAGGACTATCACAGTGGTCAGGTACATACTCAGCATACCACTGAACTAGTTCCATTTATTTATGTGGGTCCAACTCAGGCCACGATCGCAGAAGGCGGTGTACTGGCAGATGTCGCACCGACTTTATTAAGCCTGATGCAAGTTCCGGTACCTGCTGAAATGCAAGGTCGTAACCTGATTCAGCTTGATGCATAATTTTCGATAAAATTCTAAAAAAGGTCAAAGAATGGCAAGAACACGCTGGAAGTCTGTTGTAATACCATGCTTACTGATGTGTTTGAGTCATTCAGCCTGGGGGGCGGGTTCAAATGAGCCGGCATTCGATGATATGGAAATGGATGGGCAGGTCTATTCTGAAATTCCCGTAGCATCCATTCAGGAATTTGTGCAAATTTATGGCATTGTAAAAGACAATTATATTCAAGATAAAAATGACGATGCCTTATTCCAACAGGCCATTCAGGGTCTGGTCAGTGGCTTAGACCGCTATTCCCGCTATTTGTCGCCTGAAGATTATAAGCAGCTGCGTGAATATACCGAAGGTGATCTGGCCAGCATTGATTTTGATCTGCAATTTGACCCGCGGATGAAGCAATGGGTGGTTCAGGGCTTGAATGCCGATGCAGATTCAGCCAAGCAGGGACTGCGTAATGGCGTCACTGTTTATAAAATTGACGATCAGGTATTAAGTAGCCTGAATCAGGAACAAGTCCGGCAGTTATTGAGCGGAGCAGTTGGCTCTACGCTCACGATCCAGCTTTCCCCGCAAAGTCCGGCCGTTCGTCTGGTCCGCAATACCAAACTAGATACTGAAATTAAATCGAGCTTGCACAATAATCAGGTACTGGTATTGCAGGTCAAGGTTTTTCAGCAAGATACTGCCAATGAAATCAAGCGCCTGATTGAAAGTTATGCCGACAAGCGCCTAAAAGCCGTGCTATTTGATTTACGCAATAATCCCGGTGGCTTACTCTCGGCCGCAGTTGAATCTGCCGATTTATTTTTGAATCAGGGCGTGATTGTATCGACCAAAAGCCGTGCTGAAGGCAACCAGCAATTTCAGGCCTTGCCGAGTTTTGAGTTCCACAATCTGAAAGTTGGGGTGCTGATTAACAACCGCTCGGCTTCTGCAGCAGAAGTGTTTACTGCAGCCCTGAAAGAACATAATCGTGCCTGGGTAGTCGGAGAAAAGAGCTATGGCAAAGGCGTAGTACAGAAACTCTTTCCTTTAAGCAACGGTTCGGCTCTACAGATGACAGTATCGCAATACTTTAGCCCGAGTGGCCAGATGATTGAAGGGCGGGGCGTACAGCCGCATTTCAACTATCCGTTTAAGCAGGAAATGCGTGAGGAGAGCTATCTGGAACATGTCACAGACTTGCTGCTCCTGCAAAAATAATTATTCGTCTTCTTCGGTATCCAGTCCGAACTTTTTCAAGCGATAGCGCAGGGAACGGAACGACATGCCGAGTTTTTTGGCGGCCAGTGTCCGGTTCCAATGGGTCAGATTCAGCGCATTGAGTAAAATTTCTTTCTCGACCTTTTCCAAATACAGCTCTAGACCCTCTTCAGGCAGCTTTTTAGGTGCAATCAGGGTCTCGGTGGCAATGATCTCGCTCGTGAGCGTATTCATCTCCTGAGGGCTGTTTAGCGCCTGACGCAGCGGTGCGCTCTGCAAATGCTGAAGATCAATCCGCTCTTCATCACTTAAAGTAATCGCACGTTCCATAATATTGCGTAATTCACGCACATTACCTGGATAATATTGTCCCAATAAAAACTCTTTGCTGCGTTCGGTCGGTTTTTTATTGGGAATGCCCCATTCCTGGCAAATTTTCTGAATAAAGTGTTCAGCCAATAACAGAATATCCTGACCGCGTTCACGCAGCGGCGGTAAAGTCAGATCCATTACATGAATACGGAAATATAGATCCTGGCGGAATTTGCCTTGTTGCACCAAGGCTTCCAGATCCTGATGGGTAGCACTGATCACGCGGAAATCCACATCAATTTCGGTATCTGAACCGAGTGGACGAATACGTTTTTCCTGAACGGCACGTAACAGTTTGACCTGCATGGAAAGCGGTAATTCTGCAATTTCATCCAGAAACAGACTGCCACCATGTGCAGATTGAATCAGGCCCTGTTTGTCCTGAGCAGCGCCGGTAAAGCTGCCTTTTTTATGTCCAAACAGTTCGCTTTCCATCAATTCAGTCGGAATGGCACCACAATTAATCGCAATAAAAGGACCTTCATTGCGGTTACTCAAGCGATGGACCAGATTGGCCACGACTTCTTTACCTGTACCTGATTCACCTGTGATAAAAACCGGTGCTTGTGAGCGGGCAATTTTTTGTAAGGTAATGCGTAATTGCTGAATTGGCATGGATTGTCCAATCAGCATTTTATGTTCGAGTGCATCATTCGGATTATTATGCGAATAATCCACCGGTTTATTCAGGGCTTTTTGTAAGAGCTGTTCCAGATGTTTCTGATTAATCGGTTTACTGACAAAGTCAAAGGCCCCGGCTTTGAGCGCGGCAATGGCGATTTCCATGTTGCCATAGGCGGTCAGAACCGCGACCGGAAGTGCCGGATAGAGGTTGCTAATCCAGTCCAGAAGCTCCAAACCATTGCCATCGGGCAGATTCAGGTCGGTCAGACAGGCATCATATTGATGATTGGCAAGGCATTTTTTAGCGTCTTCCAAACGATGGGCAATGTGCGTGCGAATTCCCATGCGCAGCAATGACATTTGCATGAGGGTACATAAATCCTCCTCATCATCCACCAAGAGCACCAGTGGTTGTTGTTCCCCATTCATCTTCCTTGACCCCTTTAAAGCGTAATACGTTGACAGCTGATGCGAAAGCATGCGCCCTGTTCTTGTTGTATATAGTTTAATTGTGCCTGATTTGCTTCGCAAAAACTATGTGATAAATACAATCCTAATCCGGTACCACTAATCGATGTACTAAAAAAGGGTTTAAACAATAAGGCCTGATCATGTACGGCTACGCCAGAGCCAAAATCCCGTACATCAATCCAGACCCGATGTTCATAGGGATGCACATTCAGCTGAATATAGGCTGCATCTGCTGAATTGTGACGAATGGCATTACGAATCAGATTAATGAGGATTTGCCGGAATTGTGCTTCATCAAACTGAATTACCAAAGGGATATCAATATTAAATTGAATCTGATCATGAATATCGGCCAGATCTTCTTGGATAAATAACGGGATAAAATCATTGAGATGAATCGGTATAGGATGGGTTTCTTTATTTTTGACCATATTCAGCGTGTCCTGAATAATCCGGTCAATCCGGGTCGCCTGTCGGCCAATCATCTGCTGGAGTAGCTGTTGCTGTTCAGTTTCCGAGTCCAGATATAAATCATTGGCTTGCACAATGGCAGCTAGGGGGTTGCGAATTTCATGGGCAATACTGGCCGAGAGTTGACCCAGTGCAGCAAGTTTAAGTTGCTGCACCTGCTGATTCAGTTTTTTGGCATCCTGTAACACCAGTAGCATTAGAGTCTGATGTGGCACAATCAGTTTTTGCACCTGCACATGAATATTATAGCGACTTTGCTGAGATTCAAACTGAAAGCGCTCACCATTTTCCAGTGTCTCAAAATGGATCAGTTCAAATAAATCTGGCTGTGACTGAGATAAGGTGAATTTCTCATGGCCGTATTTGGACTCAATTCCAAGAAGATTACAGGCGGCAGGATTACTGAGTACCACATGGTAGTTTTCATCCAGAACCAGATAGCCGGTTTCAATCTGCTCCAGAATATAGCGGTTAATATTCTGTAAGCGATGCAGTTCCAGCGATTGAGAAAAATTTAGATTTTCCAGAATCTGAAAGCGGCGTATGGCAATTTGTCCAGTGCCATAGACCACAAAAAATAAAAAGGCCAGCAAGGCGCTATTACTGATATTGCTGAGTGATGAAAATGCAAAAATACTGCCGATAAAATGCTGATAAATTACGCTGATAACAGCAACCAGCGTGACGACCAAGGCCTTTTTTGCATCTAATAATAAAGATGCAGAAAAGATAGTAATCACAAACAGCAGCCCGATTTGCAGATTAGGACCGTCGCTCGCCAAAGTCAGCAAACTTAAAACGCAGACATCGCTAAAGAAAATCATAATCAGCTGCGGCTGGATCAGGCGTCTGATCCATTTCAGCACAAACAGCTGTACGGTATTGATCGCAACCCCGATTCCCAGTGCATAATAATACAGCTGCGGGTATTGATAATCGGTGGTGAGTTCGGGGTAGGTCAGCATAAAAATCAGCAACAAACCGGTGCTGATCAGCAGACGATAAGCGCTGTACCAGATACCGAGATGGTATTGATTCAGTTCAGCATAGTTTTTTTGTTGTGCCATATGCACCGGAAATCGTTAAAAGCTAAGGTTTAATGAGTCCATAGCGCATGGCCAGATGAGTCAGTTTAACATCGCTATCGATATTCAGTTTTTCAAAAATACGGTAACGATAAGTATTCACGGTTTTAACACTCACAAAGAGCTTGTCGGCAATTTCCTGGGCGCTGATACAATTCACGACCATCATCGCGACTTGCATTTCACGCTCTGACAATGCATCAAAAGGCGATTGTTGTGTATCAGAAAGGTAAGAGCTTGCTAACTGTTCCGCAATGTCTGCACTGAAATATTTGCCGCCTTGCATGACTTTGTTAATCGCACGGACCATTTCCGAAATCGGGGCCCCTTTGGTGATATAACCTTTGGCACCGGCTTTCAATAACAGGGACGGATAAGGCTCTTCTGCTAAACCGCTAACCGCCAAAACTTTGGTTTCCGGCGCACTCTGAAGTAGACGGCGCGTGGTTTCTACGCCACCAATGCCCGGCATATTCACATCTAACAAAACTACATCAGGATGATGTTGACGAACTAGAGAGATCGCTTCTTCACCAGATTCAGCTTGTCCAATTACCTGAACCTCCGCATGGTCTTCTAGCATTCTGCAAATTCCAGTACGAACTAATTCATGGTCGTCCACAACTAAAACTGTGATCACCTACGCTCTCCCTCTGTTAAAAAAATCATTTTTTTGTTACATAAAGCAAAATAAGCTTGCAATGAAAGTACAAAATTAGCAATCCTATTCGCAAGATTAAATCTGAAACTTATCACACAGTGTCAAGAACAAAAAATGTTCGGCATTGTGTTTAAATGTAAGGCATATTAGAGGTAATACGCAAATCAATCTTACCTCTGTTAGTTGAGTGAAGGAATAGTGAAGAAAATAAACAAGTCTTTAAGGCATCTACTCGGCCTGTCCGTGTTAATCAGCATGAGCACGACAAGTTTTGCTGAAATCATTATGAATTCTGGCACGGCAGAGGACGGTTCCAGCATTAGTTGGTCTTCTGAAGAAGTTAACCAGTTAATGAGCGATGATTTTAATGCGTCAGCCAATGAGCCTTCGCCACCCGGGTCTGCAACAGTGACCACTACTTTGCGTCAGGTCGGCACAGCAGCGCCAGCAGCAGCCAAACCTGCTTATACTGCGCCGCAGATTATTGATACGAATCATTTTAGTAATCAACCTTCTGTCAATGCACGGGCTGCACTGGTCATGGATGCACAAACCGGTGAGGTGCTGTTTAGCAAAAATACCAATACTGCCTATCCGATTGCATCGATTACCAAGCTGATGACAGCGGTGGTCATTTCTGATGCACGTCTGAACATGTCGGAAAAAATCACACTACAACAGGCTGATTTTTCCTGTTCAGGTTGTAAAAGCTCAAGCTCGACTTTAAGAGCAGGGGACAGCATGAACCGTGCTGAAGCTTTACTGTTTGCTCTGATGAAGTCCGAGAATCCGGCTGCTGCCGCTTTGGCACGCACTTATCCAGGTGGCCGATCAGCGTTTATTGCCAAAATGAATGCAAAAGCCAAAGAGCTCGGCATGAATTCTACCCGCTTCATGGAGTCAACCGGTTTGCATCCGGGTAACATGGCTTCAGCTCGTGACTTGGGAATCTTGGTAAATACTGCCTCTCAATATGGCCTGATTCGCCAGTTCTCGACCACGCCAAGCTATGACTTTAACTTGGGTTATCGTGTGTTGAAATCGAATAATACCAATGCCTTGGTACGTAATGGCGGCTGGAATATTAATATTTCTAAAACCGGTTTTATTAATGAAGCAGGGCGCTGTGTGGTGATGCACACGACTCTGAATAACCGTCCGGTGGCGGTGGTACTTTTAGGTGCAAACAGCTCACAGGCGCGTACCAATGATGCGACCCGTTTAATGAGTTGGGTCAGCCAGCAACCTAAACGAATCTAATTGATTGGTTCATAAAAAAACCCTGCAAGTGCAGGGTTTTTTTAATTCTGGCCGGAATTACATATTCGACAGAATAGAGTCTTTAACTTGACTCATAGTTGCATCAATCGACAACATCACGGCATCAGCACATTGCTTGATAGCAGTGTCTGGATCTTTCAGACCGTTACCCGTTACGGTACATACGATTACTGAACCTTCAGCAATTTTACCCGCTTTAATATCACGGATGGCACCGCCGACAGACGCAGCAGATGCCGGCTCTACGAACACACCTTCATACATAGAAAGCAGACGTTGAGCTTCGAGAATCTCCGCATCAGTCAGTTCATCGAACCAGCCGTTTGAATCACGAACAACCGCTTTAGCATGATTGAAGCTTTGCGGATTGCCGATACGAATCGCAGTTGCAACAGTTTCCGGGTTTTCTACTGGACCGCCACGAAGGAACGGTGCAGCACCAGAGGCTTGGTAACCTGCCATGATTGGCAAGCCAGCCGGTTTAGGACCAGTAAAGGCATCAGTTTCAGCATCGTAAACGACTTGCTCAAATTCTTCTTTCGACTGGTTGGCAACCGCTTCAGTATAACCCATCCAGTGCGCAGTGATGTTACCCGCATTACCGACTGGCAGGCAGTGATAATCCGGTGCACGACCTAAAGCTTCAACGATCTCGTAAGCAATGGTTTTTTGACCTTGCAGACGGTATGGGTTGATTGAGTTTACAATCGTTACCGGTGCCTGATCGGCAACTTCTTTGACCAGACGCATACCGTCATCAAAGTTACCGCGAATTTGCATGGTGATCGCACCATACATCATCGCTTGTGCCATTTTACCCATGGCAATTTTGCCTTCAGGGATGAGCACGAATGCTTTAATGCCGGCACGCGCAGCGTATGCAGCCGCTGCTGCAGAGGTGTTACCAGTAGATGCGCAGATGATGGCTTTAGAGCCTTCTTCAACGGCTTTGGTCACCGCCATAGTCATACCGCGGTCTTTAAATGAACCAGTCGGGTTTAAGCCCTCGTACTTCACATAAATTTCAACATCTTTACCAATAATGCGTGGAATATTCTCAAGCTTGATCAGTGGAGTATTACCTTCACCCAAAGAGATCGCACGAGTAGTTGCAGACACTGGTAAACGGTCGCGATAGCGGTCAACTAAACCAGTATAACGATTGGCATTCGACATGATGATGTTCCAATTGTGTGTAGAGCTTGGCAAGGGGAATCCTCCCCTCAACCCGATTAATTATCAAGCGATTCTAAACGAATTCGTACAATTTCGCCATGAATGACGGGTAATGCTTGAATTTGTGAAAGCGCTGCATCCATTTTTGATTCGACGATAGGATCGGTCAGAATCACGATAGGAATAAGGTCTTTGGATAAACGCGGTTGCTGCATGATCGCATCAATACTGATGCCGGCACGACTGAGAATTGTGGTGACATCGGCAAGCACGCCCATCTGATCTTCGGCATTAATACGGATGTAATAGCCGGTGGTCATTTGTTCACGACTCAAGATCGGTAAATCACTGAGCGCTTCAAAAGCCAGTTGCGGAATAGTACCTGCGCCGTCTTCTGTGTAAATGATGTCACGGACAATATCGACGACATCAGCAACAACCGCAGAAGCCGTTGGTCCCGCACCTGCGCCAGCACCATAGTACAGTGTTGGGCCGACCGCATTCGCTTGTACCAGAACCGCATTTTTCACGCCGTTAACATTGGCAATCAGCTGGTCATCTGGAATTAGGGTCGGGTGTACACGGAGTTCAATCCCGGCATCAGTACGGCGTGCAATGCCCAGATGTTTAATCCGGAAACCGAGGTCTTCGGCATATTTCACATCTTGTGCCGTGACTTTGCCAATGCCTTCAGTAAAGACTTTGTCAAACTGAAGTGGAATACCAAAGGCACATGAGGCCAGAATCGTCAGCTTGTGTGCTGCGTCAATGCCTTCCACGTCAAAGGTCGGATCGGCTTCGGCATAACCCAGTTCTTGCGCTTCTTTCAGCACATCTTCAAAAGCGCGGCCTTTTTCACGCATTTCACTAAGAATGAAGTTACCTGTGCCGTTAATAATACCGGCCAGCCATTCAATCTTGTTGGCTGCCAAACCTTCACGGATCACTTTAATAATTGGAATGCCACCAGCCACTGCGGCTTCATAGGCAATTTGCACGGCATTGTCTTCAGCCGCTTTAAACAGTTCATTACCGTGTTCAGCCAAGAGTGCTTTGTTGGCGGTTACAATATGTTTGCCATGTTTCATGGCTTCCATGATGACTTCATAGGCAGGATGAATTCCGCCCATGACTTCAACCACCACGTCTACATCAGGTTGACGCACGATGTCCATCAAATCAGCACTTTGTTTGACCGATTCTGGCAGATCCAGATCAGGACGTGGACGACGGGTGCCTACATGGGTAATTTCAATTTCACGACCGGTGCGACGTTTGATCTCAGCAGCATTTTCTTTTAATAGTTTCAAGGCACCACCACCTACAGTACCAAGACCGAGGATTGCCAGACGAACTGGTTTCACGTCACACTCCAAATTAAACAGTTTTTTACAAGAACCTAGATCATAGCTAAAAAAACCGCCTGACTCTAGGGTCATTTTCAGAATATCTTTATCTATAAATTAAAGTTAAATAACGTATTAAAATGAGTTATTTAAGCCGGTTCAATAATTCCGAGGTAGACAGGTAACCGCCCAGATAAGCCCCTGCTGAATTATAAATGGCAGGGGTGCCATTCACGCCCATATTCAGACCCATTTGATATTGATCTTGAACAGGATTTTCACATTTTTCTGCGCTAATCTGTGCACCGGCAATCGCCTGGTCAAACGCACTACGGCGGTCGGCACTGCACCAGATCGCTTCCATGGCTGGCATATGCTGTTCACCACGCGGCCAGGCGATATAACGCACTTCAATGCCTTTGGCATTCATCTCATCCATTTGTTCATGGAATTTATGGCAATACGGACAACTGACATCGGTAAACACATAGACCACATGCTTGGTTTTGCCTTTGGCTGGATAGACCAGCAAGTCTGCTGGCTTGAGTTCGGCAAAGAGTTTATTGTTGATGCCTGCTTGCAGATTTTCGCTGACATTGTGCAGCTGTTTATCGCCGAGACGGATCACATCGCCCTGAATCAGATACTTACCGTCACTGGTGACATAGACCGCAGACATGCCTTCCAGGCTGACCCAGAACAGGTTCGGGACTTCGGTGGCTTTAATGTCGGTGATTTTGGCACTGATGCCGGCAGTCTTGAAATGCTTTTCCAAGGTCGAAACCAGGCGCTGTTGGGCATTACGTTCGGTCAGGGTAGAGGCTTCGCCCGTTGCTGGTGCACTTGCAGTGAGCGTATCTTGCTTTTTATCGTTGTTCGTGGAATTGGAACATGCGCTAAGCCCCAAACCAGCAGCAAGTGTGCAAGCCATAAAAACTTTTGAGCGGGCAAATGTCATAAATAACCCTTTTCTTCTTGGACTAAAAACAGAGCATTAGCATAACAAAAAAAAATACAATCACGTCAAACTTCTCAGTTTATTCGACCTGTAAACGTTTTAAGCCCGTGGATGATGGGTCGCGTGTAGCTGTTGCATCCGTACCTGCGCCACATGAGTATAAATCTGGGTGGTAGACAGATCACTATGTCCGAGTAACATCTGTACCACACGTAAGTCTGCGCCATGATTGAGTAAATGGGTGGCAAAGGCATGGCGCAAGGTATGCGGTGACAGTTCGGATTGAATTCCGGCCTGCAGCGCATAACGCTTAATGGCATACCAGAAATTCTGCCGGCTCATGATGCCGCCATGCTGGGTCAGAAACAGATAATCGGTCGAAGTCTTGTACAGTTGCGGACGGGCTTCATTCAGATATTTTTCCACCCATTCACAGGCCATTTGTCCCATTGGAATCAGACGTTCTTTATTCCCCTTACCGACGATACGTAAATAACCCTGTTTTAAGTTGATCAGTTCCAGACGCAGGTTAATCAGTTCGGTCACCCGAAGTCCGCAGGCATACAGCACTTCAAACATGGCGCGATCGCGCAGCCCTAATGCCGTGTTGATATCCGGGGCATGAATCAAGGCTTCAACATCAGCTTCGGACAAATCTTTAGGTAAGGCCCGGCCCAGTTTCGGGGTTTTATGTGCGGCCACCGGATTGTCACTACGCAGTTTTTGCTCGCGTAAAAATTTATAAAATGAACGCAAGGCAGACAGGCAGCGGGCAATCGAACGTGGGCTTTTTTGCTGTTTGGTCAGCGCAATCAGTACATCGGAAATATCATCATGATTCCATTCGGGCAGAGGCTTGCTCAAGCATTCTGCACATTGCACCAGATCGGACAAATAGGCATTGCGGGTATGCGGGCTGACCGTTTGTGCAATCAGATAATCACGAAAACCTTGCAAATAACTGAACGCATCAGGAATCTGGACAGGGGCAGGAATACGGGGTTTTTTATTCAGCATAGGGTGAAAGGATCTGATCTAAAAAAGCGATAATCGGGATTGGTATTCTCCACTGTAGTTTAATTTTATGACAGTGTCGATGTGGTATAAGGCTAAATCGAAATGTAATTAATCTTATTTGTTAATTATTCTCATTTGTTTGTATACTGTACAAAATAGTTTAGGAATTTCACGGTGCGTTTGTCTGATTTAAAAGCAAAACAAATTGCCATCATTCGAAAAGTGAGTCGAACAACTGATGGTGAAAGTGCTCTACACGATGTCGTCGCGAGTCGTTTGGAAACTTTAGGCTTTGTACCAGGTACAAAGGTACAGGTCATTACTAAAGGTATTTTTGGTGGAGATCCCATTTTGATTCAAGTTGGATTCACACGTTTTGCTTTGCGTAAATCAGAAGCAGCCAAAATTGAAATCGAACAGGCGGTGTCGGCATGAGTGATACATTACGTATTGCCCTTGTCGGTAACCCTAACTGCGGTAAAACTTCATTATTCAACCACTTAACTGGAACACGCCAAAAAGTCGGTAACTATGCGGGTGTGACGGTTGAACGTAAAGTCGGTACTTTTCAGCTTGCTTCAGGCAAAGCGGTACGGGTACTGGATTTGCCGGGAACTTATAGTCTGGATGCGACCAGTCCGGATGAAGAAATCACCCGTAATGTGGTGCAAGGTAAAATTGCGGAAGAGCAGGAGCAGGATGCATTTTTGTGTGTGGTAGATGCCACCAATCTGAAATTACATCTGGGTCTGGTGCTGGAAATGATTGCGCTGGATCGTCCGGTGCTGGTCGTGCTGAACATGATGGATGAAGCACGCCGTCGTGGCATGCAGATCAATACCCAGAAGCTGTCTGAGCGACTGGGCGTGCCTGTGGTAGAAACGGTGGCTGTGCGCAGTTCAGGCATTGAAAACCTGAAAAATGCGCTAGATCAAGGCAAGTATTCTGTACCACAGACTGAGCTCAGTGGCTTGAAAGGTGATAGTCACCAGCGCGTAGAAAACATTCTGAATGACGTGGTCAATTTCGTCGATCAGGAAGATAAGCGTACCGATTTTCTTGACAAGATTTTTCTGCATCCGGTATTGGGCTTACTCAGCCTAGCTGTAATGATGTTCGTGATTTTCCAGGCGGTATTTGCCTGGGCTGCGCCGTTTATGGATGGGATTGAATCCTTCTTTGGCTGGCTGGGTGAGTTCCTCGGCGAATATATTTCGCACCCATTACTGAATAGCCTGGTGGTGGACGGGATTATTGCCGGTGCCGGTGGCGTGGTGGTGTTCCTGCCACAGATTCTGATTCTGTTCTTCTTTATTTTAGTACTAGAAGAATCGGGTTATTTACCGCGTGCAGCATTCTTGCTCGATAAACTGATGTTTAAAGCCGGTTTGTCAGGACGTGCCTTTATTCCGTTATTGTCCAGCTTTGCCTGTGCCATTCCGGGGATTATGGCATCGCGGACCATCAGTGATCCACGAGATCGTTTAACCACGATTTTTGTTGCACCTTTAATGACCTGTTCGGCGCGTTTGCCGGTTTATGCCTTGCTGATTGCGGCATTTATACCGGCACAAACTGTCTGGGGCTTCCTGAATCTGCAAGGTCTGGTGCTCTTCGGTCTGTATATGGCGGGTATCGTAAGTGCTTTGCTGGTGTCTTTTGTGTTGAAATTCTTCCACAAAGATAAATCACAGCACATGTTATTGATGGAGCTGCCAAGCTACCGTTTTCCGGATTTGAAGAACGTTTGGATCGGCTTGCTGGATCGCGGCAAAATCTTCTTGAAACGTGTCGGTGGTATTATCTTCGCCTTATCGATTGTGCTGTGGTTTCTATGTACTTTCCCGCAGCCCCCAGAAGGGGCAACCCTGCCGGCCATTGATTATTCATTGGCAGGGATGCTCGGTCATCTGATGCAGCCAATCTTTGCACCGCTCGGTTTTAACTGGCAGATCTGTATTGCCCTGATTCCGGCGATGGCAGCGCGTGAAGTGGTCGTTGCAGCACTGGGCACAGTTTATGCGATGTCGGCAGTTGATGAAGATGCGATGTCTGAAGGTCTGGCTGCACTAATCAGCGGTGGAGGGGATCTGGGCTGGTCAGTTGCGACAGGTTTGTCTTTGCTGGTGTGGTTTATTTATGCACCACATTGTCTGGCGACTCTGGCAACAGTTAAACGTGAAACCGGTTCCTGGAAAACTGTCAGTATCATGACTGTTTACCTGTTTGGTCTGGCATATTTCATGTCATTCCTGACTTATCAAATTGCTTCATATTATTTGGGCTAAATCTCAGCTTGGCCTTGGCCAATTGAATTTGCTGCATTGTATAGGTATGGGAGATTGAGATGATTGAAATTCTAATTGTGACAGCGCTGGTGCTTTGGAGCATGCTGGTCGTATTCAAAAAGGTGTTTCCCAACACCTCTAATTCAGTCTTTCAGAAGCTGTCTGATGCCTGTGCGGCCAAGGGTTGGCAGCGTCTGGCCAAATGGCTGCAACCGGGTATGGCTGCAGGCTGTGGTGGCAACTGTGCCTGTCCGGTTTCAGAAAAAAGTTCAGAAGAAAAGCCAGCCCAACAAGCGGTGAAATGGAAATAATTTCCTTTTCTGGCTGAATTTTAAAAACCGTCATGATCATGACGGTTTTTTTACGCATGGACACAAAAAAAATGTGCAGAAAAGCCAATCAGAAAAGGCATTCAAAACAGCAAAGTGCTACCATTTCGTCAGTTTCAAAATAGACCAAAATATGGGGCGAAAATGTTAATACAACGTGGTGGGTTAAAAGTCGTTGCAGGACTCGGAATATCAGGTGTTGCAGCAGTCAATTTCTTGCATAGTCAGGGCTACCGCGTTGCAGTAACAGATTCTAGAGCTAACCCGCCAGGGCATGAGCAGATACCCGCTGAAGTTCAGACCAGTTTCGGTCAGTTTGATGCCGAGCTGTTGTTGTCTGCGGAAGAAATCGTGATCAGCCCAGGACTTGATCCTAAACTTCCTGAAATTCAGGCAGCCATCAACAAGGGCATTCCAGTAGTCAGTGAAATCCAGATTTTACGCCGTGCTACAGACAAGCCAATCGTAGCAATTACCGGTTCTAATGCCAAAAGTACCGTGACGACCTTGATTGGCTTGATGGCAGCGGATGCTGGTAAAAAAGTCGCTATCGGTGGTAACTTAGGTCGTCCTGCGCTAGACCTGACTAAAGACGATCCTGAGCTGTATATACTCGAGCTGTCCAGTTTTCAGCTGGAAACCACCTCAAATCTGGCGGCTGAAGTCGCGGTGGTGTTGAACATGAGTGAAGATCATCTGGATCGTCATGGCGATATGATGGGTTATCACACGGCGAAACACCGGATTTTCCAGGGTGTAAAAAAAGTCGTCTATAACCGTGATGACTCTTTGACCCGTCCTCTGGTGCCAGACGTAACACCGATACAAAGCTTTGGTCTAAATGCACCGGATATGAACCAGTACGGTATTCTCAAGGATACGGATGGCAGCATCTGGCTGGCGCGTGGTCGTGAGCGTCTGCTGAAAAGTACCGAGATGTATATGCAGGGCACGCATAATGTTGCCAATGCCTTGGCCTGTCTGGCGCTGGGTGAAGCGATTGGCCTGCCACTGGAAAGCATGTTGAATACCTTAAAGACCTTTAAAGGTCTGGAACATCGCTGTGAATTCGTTAAAGAAGTGCAAGGCGTACGTTATTATAATGACTCCAAAGGTACCAATATCGGCGCAACCTTGGCAGCACTGGACGGTCTCGGCATGGCCATTGAAGCCCAAGGCGGTAAAGTCGCGATTATTCTCGGTGGTCAGGGCAAAGGGCAGGACTTTAAAGCCTTGCGTGAATCATTAAGCAAATATGCCAAAGTAGCGGTATTAATCGGTGAAGATCGTCCCGTCATTGAAGCAGCGATTGCGGGTACGATTGAACTGATTCATGCGGACAGCTTGCAGCAGGCAGTAGAAATCTGCCAAAAGCACACTCAGGCACATGATGTCGTGCTATTGTCTCCTGCATGCGCAAGTTTTGATATGTTCTCGGGTTATCCTGAGCGTGGTCGCAAGTTTGTTGCGTATGTGAATGAACTCAATTAAGAATAACAAGGATTCGTGATATGGCTGGGTTTGCTCAGACTACGATCAATAAATTAAATCAATTTTATACGCAGTGGATACCTAGAATACCTGCTGAAGTGAATCCACGGAATGTATTGATTTTCTGTGTGTTGGCTTTGCTCTGCATTGGTTCGATCATGGTGGCATCGGCCTCGATGCCCTATGCAGAACGTATGCATGAAAATCCGTTTCACTATATTAGCCGACATGGGATTTCGATTTTTGTCGCTGCCGTAGCAGCTTTTCTGGCTTATAAAATCCCCTTAAAAGTCTGGTTTAATAACACTTTCTTTTTGTGGATTATTACCATCGTACTTTTGGTGGCCGTGCTATTTGTCGGGACGGAAGTCAATGGTTCCAAACGCTGGATTCGGATCGCAGGCTTTACCTTACAGGCTTCGGAAGTCGCCAAAGTGATGATGGCAATTTTTACTGCAGACTACGTGGTGCGCCGTGCGGAAGAAGTACGGAATAATATCAAGGGTCTGGTCCGTTTAAGTGCCATCATGGGTGCTACCGTCGGTTTGATTATTCTCGAGCCTGACTTGGGTGCAACCGTGGTAATTACCTTAACCATGCTTGGCGTGTTCTTTCTGGCGGGTGCGCCGTGGATTCAGTTCGGTGTGGCTTTTATGACCTTGGTCGGCGCATTTGCTGCCGCGATTCTGTTGGAACCGTATCGTCTGCAACGTCTGCTGTCTTTTTCGAATCCTTGGGAAGATCCCTTAGGCACCGGTTATCAGCTCTCTAATGCCCTTATGGCCTTTGGCCGTGGGGAGTGGGCAGGGGTAGGCTTGGGGCATAGTATCCAGAAAATGTCTTATTTGCCTGAGGCGCATACCGATTTCATGCTGGCAATTTTGGGTGAAGAATTTGGCTTTTTAGGCATTTCAACCATCCTGATCTTGTCCTTCACCATGCTGGTTTGCTGTATCCGCATTGGACACCGCGCCTTGCAGCATCAATATTTGCGTGCCGGCTATCTGGCTTATGGCATCAGTATCATTTTCCTGTTACAGATTCTGGTGAATGCCGGTATGAATATGGGCATGTTGCCGACCAAGGGTTTGACCTTGCCATTTATTAGTTATGGCGGTTCATCCCTGATTATCTGTGCGGTCATGATCAGTCTGATTCTGAAAATTGATTCGACCACGCGTCAGGTCAATCCAAGCCGCGAAGAATCAAGCTTCTAGATTGGAGTTTCGTCCTGGCTCTGGCTGAGCATGGTCCAGTACCGTGCTCGGCATTGCGGTTCCACAATTGGAACAGGTCACAAAAGCAGATTTAGGCTTGGAAAGTGGAATCAAGGGTATAAAAAATAAAGAAAAATAATTACGCTGCTGTTTTAGCTCATAGCCCGAACGAGTACGGCAGACCGGACACAGAAACTGGCTTTTCTCAATGGTTTTGGTTTTAGGGCCGACGCCAAAAATAAAAAACATACTCTTCTTCCTATCAATTTTTCATTCTAGAAGTCTAGCTTAAGTGAAAAGCTGTTTTTATAAATAGTGACCTTGTAGCTCAGTTGTATGTGGAATCCGCTCAATGTCCCATTGTACTACCGCCTGTTGCAGCATCCGATCGGGAGTGTCCAAATCAACTTCAGCCTGATGCAAAGCCTGAAGTGCCTGTTTTAATAATTGCGGTGCCTGAGTTAAATCCAGTGCTTGGGCCAGATTCTGTTTTGACAGTTTTTGCCCCTGATCATTCATTGCCAGCGGTAGATGCATATAGCTCAGACGCGGATAACCGAGTAACTGTCCCAGATAGATTTGCCGTTCGGTATTATCTAAAAGATCAGCTCCACGTACCGCATGAGTCATACCTTGCAGATAGTCATCGACTACTACAGCCAGCTGGTAATTCATAATGCCGTCACGACGTTTTAAGACAAAATCGCCCAGATCTTTTTTCAGTTCTGAACAGTGCTGACCTTGCAGCCGGTCTTCAAAACAGATTTCAACATCTTCAACTTTTAAACGGATGGCCTGATGCTCAAAAGCCAGACCCAAGTTGCGGCAGGTATCCTGATAGATATGGTTGGAACCGAGCATTTTACGGGTACATTGACAGGCATAGACTAGGTCTTGCTGACGTAATTGCTGGATGACGTCTTCGTAAATATCTAAACGGTCTTTCTGGAAAATGATTTCGGCATCAGGTTCAAGCTGAAAGGCATCCATGGCACGCAGGATATGCTCTTCGCTGCCGGGATAAATGCGGGGAATATCGGTGTCTTCAATCCGGACCAGCCATGTGCCTTGATTGGCTTTGGCATCGCAGTAACTGGCAACTGCGGTAATGAGGGAGCCAAAATGCAAAGGGCCGGTTGGCGATGGCGCGAACCGGCCCACATAAGCCATCCTGTTGTCCCCCTCCTTTTTTAAAGGAGGGGTTAGGGGAGGATTATTTACAGACATACTTAACCGTTATTTTGCTTCTCTTTGATCTCTGCAAGGGTTTTGCAGTCAATACATAAAGTAGCCGTTGGACGTGCTTCTAAACGACGCAAGCCAATCTCGATACCACAAGTTTCACAGAAACCATAGTCATCATTCTGGATTGCTTCGATCGACTGTTCGATTTTACGAATCAGTTTACGTTCACGGTCACGGGTACGTAACTCAATCGCAAACTCTTCTTCCTGAGTCGCACGGTCATTCACATCTGGAAGAGCAGTATTTTCGTCTTGCATCGTATTGAGGGTACGATCCACTTCTGACATCAACTCAGCTTTCCAAGCCAGCAAGATTTGGCGGAAATGCTGAAGCTGACCTTCAGACATGTATTCTTCATTTTTTTTAGGTTGATAAGGTTCAATACCAAATAAGCTAGCAGTAGAACCACCGTCAGTCGTTTTAGGCTTAGATTTGCGTACGCGCTTTGCAGCTTTCTCTTCTACAACATCAGTTTGATTGTCTAAGACTTGATTTTGGTTGTCATTCGCCATTTAGGGCATTCCTCATCTATGCGTATGATTGCTACGCAAAAAATATGGTGATATGCAGTTTTTTATCCACCCTGTAGAAAGATTATCCTCCTATGGGGGCCGTCATCATATAGACTTTTTATGCTTATTGATAGTCTTTGATGTCTGGACTATGCATATCACATTTCCTTTGGTTGCAATAAAGTAATGCAAAAAAAACAAATTGAAAAGTTAATAACCTGAAATTTCGGTATTAATATTTTGCTGGCTCAATGCCACCCGTTCAATATAGGTATCAAACTCACCATTTTGTTGCAAATGTAATACACGATAACCTGGTGCCGCCTGATCTAGCGCGAAATCTTCACTTTTAGGTTTAAACTGCACACTGGTCGATGGCGTGGATAAAAAGTAGATGCCATGCCATTCGTTGCAGGAATCCTGATGCACATGACCAAACAGAACCAGCTTGATATTATGATGCCGAGCCAGTACATCTTTTAAATCTTCAGCATTTTTCAGCCGGTGCTGATCAATCCAGTACGATTTCATCGCAAAAGGATGATGATGGCAAGCGACAATGACATGCTGATGCTTAAATTCAAGCAATAATTGGTCCAATTGATCGAGTTGAGCTTGTTCCACCCAGCCATCGATCTTGCCTTGAACGGCACTATTTAACAGGATCATGGTCCAGGTGCCAAAATGAATGGCATGTACCTGATTCGCATGCTGGTGAAAAGGGAACACCCGAGAATCGTCATGGTTACCTGGAATCTGATAATACGGCACGTTTAAAGACTGGACAAATGCTAAATAGCGTTGATAAGTCTGCTCGACCGGCACCTGTGCCAGATCACCGGTATGAATCAGTGCATCCATTTGGGGAAAGCGCTGTTGGATCTGCTGCATCACCTCGTGAAAACTCTGCTCGGGATTCATCCGGGCAAATTCCAGCTCTTCCCGATCCATCAAATGGGTATCAGAAATCTGGATAATGGTCCAATCTGGCTGTGTGTTTATGCTTGACTGCTGAAAACTCATGTCTTTCCCCTTAGACATATTCCTGCAGTATGAATATGTTGTTGCAACCATTGCAAGGCCATAATGACAGGTGCATTTCTTAAGCGACCATTCGTGAGCAAGGACGGAATATCAGCATAATCCAGAATATGCAGCTGGATATTTTCACCTTCATCCGGCATGCCAAAAATACCGCCCTGTTCAGGCAATTCGGTCTGCGCCACATATAAATGAAATAATTCGGAACATGCCCCGGCGGACGGATAGAAGCTGAAAATGTGCTGCAGCTCATCCAGGGTACAGCCTGATTCTTCGAGTGCTTCGCGACGGATGCATGTTTCAGGCGCTTCATCGCCATCCAGAACGCCAGCAATTACTTCGAGTTGCCAAGGAGAGTCGATATCATCCAGTCCGCCAATCCGGAACTGTTCGATCAGGCCGAATTTCTGCTGTTGATGATTGTACATCAGCACACCCGCTGCTTCTGGCCGATGAATCAGCTCACGTTGCAAAATAGGGGTTGAGCTTTCCTGATTAAATAAACGGTGTTTCAGGCTGACTTTTTCTACCTGAATAAATCCCTGGTACAAGAACTCACGTGCCTCTACGCTAAAGTCTTTTTTATTATAAGAGGCCTGTTTAATAATATTCATATGCTCAGATAGAATGAATTGATTTATTTTCATCCTATCTGAGTTTTTTTTGAAGACAACTGTTTTTTTTACAGTTTTATAGTTTGTGGTATAAATTTTGACCAGAGTTGTGGAAGCTGGCTTTCATCTGATTCATGCCGGCTTCAATTTCGGCCTGAGAGCTTGCCGGCTGATCAGGATTGGCCTGTTGACTGGCATAATCACGAACATTCTGGCTAATCTTCATTGAACAGAACTTTGGTCCGCACATGGAACAAAAGTGCGCGGATTTATGCGCGGCTTTCGGCATGGTTTCATCATGCATGCTGCGCGCCGTGTCCGGATCCAGACTCAAGTTAAACTGGTCTTCCCAGCGGAACTCAAAACGCGCCTTGGACAGGGCATTATCCCGGGCTTGCGCACCCGGATGACCTTTGGCCAGATCGGCTGCATGTGCGGCAATCTTGTAGGTAATAATGCCGTCTTTGACATCCTTTTTATTGGGTAAACCGAGATGCTCTTTAGGCGTCACATAACACAGCATTGCGGTGCCGTACCAGCCAATCATCGCGGCTCCTATTGCCGAAGTAATATGGTCATAACCCGGTGCGATATCGGTGGTGAGTGGCCCCAAGGTATAAAAGGGTGCTTCTTTACAGACTTCCAGTTGCAGATCCATATTTTCCTTGATCATATGCATCGGGACATGGCCCGGGCCTTCAATCATCACCTGAACATCATGCTCCCAGGCACGGTGGGTCAGTTCGCCCAAAGTTCGAAGTTCGGCAAATTGCGCTTCGTCATTGGCATCCTGCACACAGCCCGGACGTAGGCCATCGCCGAGACTAAACGATACGTCATAAGCTTTCATGATCTCGCAGATTTCATCGAAATGGGTATACAAGAAGTTTTCCTGATGATGTGCCAGACACCACTGCGCCATGATCGAACCGCCACGCGATACGATACCGGTCAAACGGTTGGCAGTCAGCGGTACATATCTTAAAAGCACGCCGGCATGAATGGTGAAATAGTCCACACCTTGTTCAGCCTGTTCAATCAGGGTGTCTTTAAAGATCTCCCAGGTCAGGTCTTCGGCCACACCATTGACTTTTTCCAGTGCCTGATAGATCGGTACGGTTCCAATTGGTACAGGAGAGTTGCGGATAATCCATTCACGGGTTTCATGAATATTCTGGCCGGTCGAGAGGTCCATGATTGTGTCTGCACCCCAGCGCGTCGCCCAGGTCATTTTCGAGACTTCTTCTTCGATACTTGAACCGAGTGCAGAATTACCAATATTGGCATTGATTTTGACCAAAAAATTACGCCCGATGATCATCGGTTCCAGTTCCGGATGATTGATATTGGCCGGAATAATCGCGCGGCCGGCGGCGACTTCCTGACGCACAAATTCTGGCGTAATTTCAGTCAGGTTTTTTGCACCAAAATTCTGGCCCGGATGCTGGCGCATATCGACACCATCGAGTTGACGTAGGTTTTCACGAATGGCAATGTATTCCATTTCCGGTGTGATAATGCCTTGCTTGGCATAATGCATCTGGGTGATGTTGCGGCCGCATTTGGCTTTGCGTGGTTTTTGAATATGCGCGAAACGGATCGCAGCGGTACGGATATCGCGTAAACGCTGGCGGCCAAATTCAGAACTGAGCTGATCCAGAATTTCACTATCGTTGCGCTGCTCAATCCAGCTTTCACGAATATTCGGCAGACCTTTGTTCAGGTCAATCGTCACATCGGGGTCAGTATAAACACCAGACGTGTCATAGACCATTAATGGCGGATTATGTTCACCGCCCAGACTGGTCGGGGTTTCACTTAAGGAAATCTCCCGCATCGGTACCTGAATATCAGGACGGGAGCCTTGCAGATAGACTTTACGTGAGGCAGGCAGAATTCGCGTTAAATCGCGTGCTTCCTGTTCATGAGCGGAGAGAGTGGTTTCAGAAGAAAGATTCGTTAACTGGTTCATGGCTATGATCCTTATGATGACATCAACGAATCAAGCACGACCAAAAACGTAGGCAGATTTATCCTGAACAGATAAAGCAAGGGCTGGGTTTTTAGCTGGCTTGATTCCTACGCAGGTATTAACCTGATCAGGTTCAACGGTACTCATGCTCAATTCCTGATAACGATAAAAGGAATCACATGATCTCAGCGAGGCATTACTCGCGCTCCGTCAAGCGAGGCTAAAGCTTAGCTCAGTTTAGGCAGAATAAACAGGTCTAAATCGCTCAACTTTAAACGAGGATTGATTTAGACATGGCGATATTGATTGAAGGTGAAACTGATCCCAACTAGATACAGATGGCATCGGTAAAGCAGTCTTTATCATATTTTTGTGAGGGCGGGCTGATCTGGGCATAGTACAGAATCTGTTCTGCTTCCGAGCGGTTTCTATAATCGGCAGGCAAGACTTGTTGGCGCTGTTCCGGAGTCATGTCCAGAAATTCCAGAAACAGGCGTGCCTGTGTGGACAGCGTTGATTTCTGGCCGTTTGATAGTCCAATAATAGTTTCCAGATGACTGGTATCCACAGCATAACGATCGCGATAATCTTCCGACACCGGGGATTGCTCGGTACCTCTAAACAGGAAATAGGTATATTGCTTCAGCAGATATTCAGCATCGCGTTTATAACTGCTATTCGGATAAGTCTTGAGATAGTCTTCCCAAAGCAGACTGCGGGCTGCAATATCAGTGGCTTCAATCTGCAGGCGTTTTTCCACCAGCACCGGTTCCATATTCTGTTCCGCCAGATTTTCAATAAAGGCTTTTTCAGCGGCCGGTAAATAAGGGGCAAAAATACGCGCCAGATATTCCGGACTGCGGCGATAATGTAAAGTGCCATCCCCCAGATCCAGCAGTTCTACATAAGCCTGCCCCTTGTGTTTTAACAGATACTGGTCACGTGAGGTGAGCTGTTGAAAATGCGCATGCTGAATGGTGGGATGCTGCGCCATTTCCAGTGCATACTGCTCAAAGGCGCGTTGCTGAAATTCGGTGCGATCCACCTTTAAAAAGCGCTGATACATTTCGGTAGAGCGCTGCATCAGTTGCTTCTGCTCCGCCAAGTCCATCAACGGCAGGCACACTTTAAGATCCTGATTAATCTGCTCCAGCGCAAACGTCGTGCGCTGGTCATTAATCTGGGACATATTTTTTTCAATATTCTGGCACATGAGGCTAAAGTCACTGACTGGACTTTGCGTTTGCTTCGCCTCAGTCTGTTCGACCTGGATCTGTGGATCTGAGGGCTGTTGGCAGCCCCCAAGAAGCAGCACGCTACCAGCAAGCACACAGGCTTTGAATATCGACGGGAATGGCATTAACACTATGCTTCAGGACTCTGTATATATAGGTGAATTCAGAAAATAACGGCCTTACTGGGAGATATTGTATAGATCAAACTAAAATACTATGTTTAGTATTGTGAATTGCTTTGTTACATTGCCGGTATGGGAGCCAGAAAATTGAATTAATGATGGATAAAAATTGATCTTTATATTAAAAAATTAATAAAAATCATACGTAAAAATTCAAGAGATCTCTTTAGTATGGCTTAGCTTAAAGCGCCAGAATTTTTTGATCTGAATGGCTGTTAGGGGTTAACACTATAAAATGAAATTAAAACGCAGTGTCATGGCCTGTTTATTGCTATTAATTAGTCCGGCGATTTTTGCCCTGGATTTACAAGAAGCGTATGCACGCGCCCAGCAAAATGATCCAAATTGGCAGGCGAATGTGTTGCAGTACCAATCTGATCAGCTCAATCTGGGGATTGCCAGCGGAAATTTGCTGCCGACCGTGACTTTATCTGGAAATGTGACCCGTAAAAACCAGTCCGTCAACAACTCAGAGTCTGAAGGTTTGCCTGCTGAATTTGGTGAGTTGCAAAGTTCCAGTACAACCAGCCGTCAGGTGGCCTTAACCGCACGCCAACCTTTATTTCGCTGGGATGCCTGGCAAGGTTATAAGCAGGTCAAGACCTCGGTCGAACTCAGTGAAGTCAATCTGCGTCTGCAAAAACAGCAGCATATTTTACAGGTGGCCGAAGCCTATTTTAATGTCTTGCGGCAGCAGTCTTTGACTACGGCTTATTTACAGGAAGAGCAGGCGCTGTCTGAACAGTTACGCATGATGAATGCTAAGCTGAAAGAAGGTTTGGTGGCGCGTAGTGAGGTCAGTGAAGCCAATGCCCAGTATCAAAGTGCCCAAGCCAACCGGATTTCGACTCAAGTTCAGCTGGTACTGGCCCAAGAACAGCTGGCACAGTTAATCGGCCCTTATCAGGAAAATCTGGCGGTATTACGCAACGATTTCCAGTTCCAGAAACCGGTTCCAAGTGATATGCAGTCCTGGACCGAATTAGCACAAAGCCAAAATCTGAATATTCTGCAAGCGCGTCTGCAAAAGCGCTATTCTGAAGATGCCAAACGGGTCGAACAGGCTGCGCTCTATCCGCAGGTCGAAGTGGTCGGAACCTATGGCTATTTAAAGCAAAGTCCGGCTACGATCATGTCCAGCAATGGAGATTTCGACCAGATTGGGGTGGAGGTGAACTGGAATGTATTTAGCGGTGGACGCACGCAAAAAAGTATCCGTCAGGCCGGCGTTAATGTGCAAAAAAGTGAAGCGCAACTGGATGCGGCTATCCGTAAAGCCAATACCGATGTGAAACAGTCCTTTATGCAGGTAGAAACCGATCAGGCCAAACTGAATGCACGTAAAGCCGCGATGGACTCTTCGGAAATTGTCTCACAAGCGTCCAGAGCCCAATATCAGGAAGGCTTAAAAACCATGGTCGATGTGTTGCTGGCACAGCGTAATGCCTTTTCTGCCAAGACCGATTATTTGAATGCCAAATATGATTATCTGTTGCATGTGCTGCAATTGCAGGCCTCGGTCGGGCAGTTAACCGAAAAGGAACTGGCAGAGCTGAATGCCTGGCTGATTGAATATGATTCGCCTCAGCCTCTATGAGGCTACTATTGTCATCAAACTTTCATCATGGATATGCTTTAATATGATTTATTATTGATCATTGTCCTCTATCGTTCAGGAGTAGCTTTCCTTGTGTCCAAATAATCCTGTATTAAGTCATCACATTTCTTCGCAATTTAATGAAGAACTGCAGGACGTAAATACCAAATTCATGACGATGGGCGGACTGGTAGAACAGCAGGTAGCTAATGCCATTCATGCCCTATTGGACACAGATGTCTCAATGGCAGTAGATGTGCAGTTTCAAGATAATGTCGTCAATCAGATGGAACGAGATATTGATGAAGCGCTGACCCTGATTCTGGCGCGCCGTCATCCTGCCGCGATTGATTTACGTATGGTGCTTGCCATGTCCAAGGCCAATACCGATCTGGAACGGATTGGCGATGAAGCCTCGAAAATAGGCCGAATTGCACAAAGCTTGTGTGAAGAGGGTAGCTCACCACGCGGTTATATGGAAACCCGGCATATTGGCAACCAGGTGCGGGTGATGATTCATGATGCACTGGATGCTTTTGCGCGTCTGGATGTAGATCAAGCTTTGAAGGTCATGTTGGCGGATGCGGATATTGACCGTGAATATCAGTCAGCCACACGTACGCTTATGACTTATATGATTGAAGACCCACGGCATATCAGTCGTGTCATCAATGTATTGTGGGTGCTGCGTTCACTCGAAAGAATTGGCGATCATGCCCGGAATATTTCGGAACAGGTGATCTATATGGTCAAAGGTTTTGATGTGCGTCATACCAGTGTTGAAGAAATTGAACAGAAAGTTCAGCGTTAAATCTTAAAAAATTAAAATAAAAAAACCTCCGTACCGGAGGTTTCTTTATTGAGATAGAGAAGCTAACTATGAGTTTCTTCCTCGGCATCATCTTCAAAAGTTTTGGCAATTTTTTCAATATTCAGGCTTTTGGCCATCGCATCAAAGATTTCCTTATACACGCCTTGCTGATGATAAAGCTGGTCGTGCTCGCCATGCTCAGCAATCGTTCCTTCTTTCATCACGTAAGTATAATCCGCATCAATAATCTGCGAAAGGCTATGCGAAATGATGATCACGGTACGGCCTTGCTTGATCTGGTCCAGACTGTGTTTAATCTGTTCCGTGGCAATTGCATCTAGACTCGCCGTCGGTTCATCTAGAAAAATAATCGGTGGATTTTTCAGGAACATCCGTGCCAAGGCAATCCGTTGCTGCTGGCCGCCAGACAGCATCAAGGCATCGTTATCATAACCATCCGGTAACTGTAAAATCTGCTCATGAATCGAGGCTTTTTCTGCTGCCTCAATTACATCCTCCATTGAGGCAGTAGTTTTACCATAACGGATATTGTCAAAGATGGTGCCCTGAAAAATATGATTTTTTTGTAAGACCAGACCAATATGATCGCGTAGATATTGGGTGTCATAATCTTTCAGGTCAATGCCATCCAGTTTGATCTGACCTTGCTGTGGTTCATAAAATTTATCCAGCAAACTGATGAGGGTAGATTTTCCGGCACCCGATAAGCCCACCAAGGCGGTAATTTTATTGGGGCGAATTTCCATATCAATATCTTTCAGGGCATGGTGGCCGTTTGGATAATAAAAATTCACGCCACTCAGTTCAAATTTGCCTTGGACAATCGGTTTCTGCTGACCGCTTTGTTCAATTTCATCATCGGCCTCCAGAATTTTGAAAAAGCTTTCTGAATAGATCATGGCATCATTCACTTCATCATAAATCCGGTGCAGGGATCGAATTGGGGCAGAGACATTATTAAATAGCAGCACATGAAACATGATCATACCGATACTCATCTGGCCATCCAGCACAAAGTAGGAGGTTAAAATAATGATCAGTACAATCCCGATCTGTTCCAGAAAAGTTTTCAGGCCATCAAACAGGAAACTGGTCTGGCGGGTTTTCATCTGATTGTCGGTCAGTTCACGCTGTAAACCGAGCTGCTTTTCCGATTCAATCGATTCGCGGTTAAAAGACTTAATCACGGTAATCGAGTTGATGATACTGAGAATGCCCTGACTTTTTCTCTCCCGACCATCGCGAAGACTGCGGCGCCAGCCCCCGAGTTTTTGTGCCTGCTTATAGGTCAGCCAGAAATAGATAGGAACAATAGCAGTCGCGACCAGACCGACATACACATTGGCATAGTACATTAGCCCCAAAGCCACAATGGCACTGGTAAATAACGGTAAAATATCAATAAAGAAAATTTGCACCAGACGGGTCAGTGAGCCAATGCCACGGTCAATCCGGGTCTGTAATTTACCGGCCTGGTTATTTTCCTGATTAAAAAATTCCAGCCGATATTTTAAAAATTTTTCAATAATCCCTTGGGCCAGATCCTGAGAGACAAAAATCCGCAGTTTCTCTCCATAGAACTTCTGCCCGAACTGGACAAAGGCATTGATAATTTCTTTGCCGAGCAAAATCGCCGAAATCGTGATCAGAATATGCCAGCCTTGTTCCAGTCCTTGACCGGTTTCGAGTAGCGAATTGATGCTGTCGACCGCATATTGCAAGGTAATGGCATTGACCTGTGCGGTGAATGAGCCAATCAGGGTCAGAATCAGCGTGGCAATCACCAGCAACCGGTAAGGCTGAACAAAGGGACGAAGTTTCTGAAACAGCTGCCATAAGTTCATAAAAGGATTATTTTTATTGTGAAAGTTGAATTCAGTCTAGGCAGGAATTAGGCTAGCCACAAGCATAAATGTTGTAGTCATTTGTGAAGAGCAGTTGTAATCCTTTAGGTCGAATGTCAGTATTTTCATGTGGATACTGGATTGAATTGATATGACTCTCGATTTATTTGCACCCCAGCCGCAAGCCAATGTATTACCTTTTGATGGGGTAGTGGAGGATTATGGCCTGATTTTGGATCAGGAACAAAGCCAGCAGTATCTACAGCATTTTCTCAGTCAGCTGGCCTGGCAACATGATGAAGTGCATTTATTTGGCAAGCACCATGTCACAGGTCGCCAGGTGGTCTGGTATGGCGATGAACATTATCAGTATCGTTATTCTGGTACGCTCAAACAAGCTCAGGTATGGACACCCGGATTATTCCGTTTAAAGCAGCATATTGAAATTCTGGTCGGTCATCCCTTTAATTCCTGTCTGGCCAATTTGTATGAAGATGGTTCCCAAGGCTTGGGCTGGCATAGTGATGATGAGCCGGCGTTATATACAGGTACCTCTCGGGAAAATGTCATCGCTTCTCTAAGTCTGGGAGCTACCCGTAAAATGAGCTTTAAGCATAAAATTCACAGCGATAAAGTCGATGTGCTGTTACACAGTGGACAACTGATTGTGATGCGTGGCGCGACGCAGCAGCACTGGAAGCACAGTATCAGCAAAACCAGCAAAGTTTTAACACCGAGAATTAATCTGACTTTTCGTTATTTTTATCCTTAAGAAGCATTTTGGAGTGTAAAAAAGCACCCTAAAGGATGCTGATTTAAAAAAATTTAAAAACAGATTAAGGCGTGATTCCGGCAGGATGGCGATACCAGCTTTCAATCAACAAGGCAGCCGCAATACTGTCCGCAGAGAGTTTCTTGCCTCGACCTTGAGCTTGGTAATGATCCAGTTCATCGCGTGCTTCACGGGTGGTCAAACGTTCATCCACCATCCAGGTTTCAATATTGGTCTGATGACGTAAACGGCGGGCAAATTTTCGCGCCCGTGTCGACAGCTCCGATTCACTATCATCCATATTCAATGGTAAGCCGACCAGAAATAAATTGGGTTGATGGCTTTTCACGATTTTGAGTAGTTCATCCCAGTTGGGAATACCATCTTTCATGGGAAATAAGGGTAGGGGATTGGCACTAGCAATCAGGGATTGTCCGACCGACATTCCCATTTTTTGTGTACCAAAATCAAACGCCATAATGGTTTGTGGCGCGTTTACATCAGGCATGTCCAATCTCGGAAGATAACCAGTTGCGGTCTACCCCCATTTTTTTATAGGCAGCGTCCCAACGGTCGTTATAAGGTAAATTAAAAATCAGATCCATATCGGAATCACAAATCAGCCAGTCACCACGAGCAATTTCCTGTTCCAGCTGGTGTTTGCCCCAGCTGGCATAGCCAAGTGCAATCTGATAGCGACCAACGCCTTCATTATGCGCAATGGCATCCAGAATATCTTTCGATGTGGTAATACAGACATTCTCGCCTACGGCAATAGACGAATGCCAGGTCGGCTGACCGGTATGCAGGACAAAGCCGGCCTCAGGGCGTAATGGACCACCTTGCAATACTTCATGCGGATTGACATTGTCTGCTTCAATATCAAGATCATTCAGCAATTCTTTAATTTGAATGCCGGCAGGTCGATTGATAATGATGCCTTGCGCACCATCTTCATCATGCCGTGCGAGATAAATGACCGTCTGGGCAAAAAAATCATCATTCGCATGCGGCGGTGCAATCAGACAACGATGTGTCAGAAACTGTTTGGTCACCTGAGCAGTTCTCCTTAAAATTAATTTCTTCGCAGAGAAATCCTATGATCCTAATAGCTACGTTACTAGAGCTTCTTGGATTCACCAAATTTTATTTGTCCAGATTGTAAATATTTAAGCCTGCTGAAATTTCAGCTGACGTAACTGACGGGCATGTTGCAAGGTGGTTTCACTAATCTCTACACCACCTGTCATTCTTGCAAGCTCCTGAATTATTTCATTTTCTTCAAGATTGATAATCGTGCTGCTGGCAGGATCAGTCTGCTGTTTTTTCACCAGTAGGTGCTGATCAGATTGTGCTGCAACCTGCGCCTGATGGGTAATACACAGAATCTGTACATGTTGGGCCAGATCGGCCAGTAAACGCCCGACAATCTCTGCGGTACCACCACTGATCCCGACATCAATTTCATCAAAGACCAGCACTTCCGCTTCGGTTTTTTCCGCATTCATGACTTGCATCACCAACGCAATACGCGAAAGCTCACCACCTGATGCAACCCGGGCCAAAGGCTGTGCCGGAATGCCTTTATTGGCAGTAAAAAGTAGCTGGATAAAGCTCAGGCCTTCGCTAGATGGATGTTCCAGAGGCTCAAACTTAAACTCAAAACGTGCTTCAGGCAGTGCCAGCTGTTTGACCTGCTCAGTGAGCTGCTTGGCCAAAGGTGCTGCGGCTTCACGGCGAATCTGATCCAGATGTTGGGCTTTATCCAGAAATTCCTGATAAGACACTGCTACCTGTTCAGCCAGTGTTTCCGGATCTTCCAGTTGATGTAACTGTTCCAGTTCACTTTGCCAGGCTTCATATTCTTCTTTCAGTAATTCTGGCTGGGTACGATATTTACGTGCCAGACGATGGAAGATTTCTAAAGTTGAATTCAGTACTTCCATGCGTTCAGGATCAAAACTCTGCCGATCCATAAACTGGCGTAAATTCGCTGCTGCATCTTCAAGTTCGCTTTGAGCATTCAGTAGGGAAGTATAAATCCCGGAAAGCTGTTCACTGCGTCCGGCATGCGACTCAACCCGACGCATAATTGATGCCAGTTCCTGAGTGATATTCTGTTCAGCTTCATCCAGCACATTCAGGCTATAGACACAGTCCTGCATAATGGCTTCATGATGCGAGAGCCGATCAAATTCCTGTTCAATTTCAGGATAATCCGTCTGAACAATTTCTTCCAGTTCTTCGAGTTGCAGCTCAAGGGTTTCCAGACGCTGCTTGCGTGTCGCTTGTGCATCCAAAGCTGCCTGATGCTGGCGAATATTTTTTTGCCAAGTGCTATACGCATCACGTACTGCTTGAGCCGGCGCATAAAAATGATAATAACGATCCAGCCAGTGCTTCGGATAAGGCGGTTCCAGAAGTTGCTGCTGACTATGCTGGCTATAGAGTTGTACCAGTAAACGCCCAATTTCTTTCAGTTCAGACAGGCTGCTCGGACGTCCATTGATCCAGGCCTTGCTGCGGCCGGTAGCAAAAATCACCCGGCGTAAATGAATTTCACCTGATTCGTCATCCAGCTCATGTTCTTTTAACCATGCGGCTTCAGGACTGTGTTCCTGATAGCTGAAACTGGCAGTGACATCGGCTTTTTCTGAGCCATAACGTACATAATTGGTATCGGTTCGCTCACCCAAACAGGCAGACAATGCATCCAGTAAGAGGGATTTACCTGCACCGGTTTCACCGGTTAAAACGTTAAAACCTTTATCAATATCAATAGCAAGATGTTCAGCTAAAGCAAAATTGATCAGAGTTAAATGTGTCAGCATAAACGCATCCGGGCTGCGAAAAGTTTGATTGAAATAGCCTGATGTCGGATTGGGGTCGCAACATGGCTGTGATTATTATAAATCAGGACGAATCAATTTCATTCTATCTTAAATTTTAGCGATTTATATATGCTTATTTCACTGTATTTTCGCAAGAAGCTGACTCAGAAGTCCGTTAATGCACTGCTGATTTTCATATTTTTGACATCCCCAATCTTTAAATTAAAGACTCAATTGAGCCTGTTTTTAAAAGAGCGCGTGCAGATCGAAACTTAAGTTTATCTATCAGCAAAATACAGGCCAAAACATGCTGTAAATAGAAGGGGTTCAGGTGATACAGAATATTTGATCGACGCCGACAAACTTCGATTGATTAGTTGAGGGTGCACATTTAAACTACAGCAATCAAAATATTACAAAATGCTTTATCTGGAGAAATCGCATGTCAGCTCAGTTTGATCATGTATCTGTACTTAAAAAATCTAATGTATATTTCGGCGGGTTGTGTATTAGCCACATTGTACAATTTGAAGACGGGACCAAAAAAACTTTGGGTGTCATTCTGCCATCAGAAAATGCCTTGACCTTTGAAACACATGTTCCTGAGCGTATGGAAATTGTTTCAGGTGAATGCCGTGTTCAGATTGGCGATAGCGAAGAAAGTGAGCTGTTCCGTGCGGGGCAGTCTTTCTATGTGCCGGGCAATAGCCGTTTTAAAATCGAAACCGATGATGTGCTGGACTATGTCTGCCATTTTGAAGGTTAAGTCCAGATTCAAGATCAGTGTAAACCGGGCAAGAAATTTCAGTGCGAATCGGTTAAACTAATCAGCTATAGAAATCCTGTGAAGTCAGCTTTACGGGATTTTTCTTTTGTATATAACTAATCTAGAGGTCGTTCATGGCAAAACCTGAATATTTTTATGGCGTACATTCAGTGGAGTCATTGTTAGAGCTTGAGCCTGAACGTGTCTTGACATTATTCACTCTCAAAGGACGCGATGATCAGCGTTTAAAGCGTGTACTGGAACTGGCTGAACCGTTTGGGATCAGTGTGCAGCAAGCCAGCCGTGACAAACTGGAGAAACTGGCCGGGCAACCGTTTCATCAGGGGGTCGTAGCCGCAGTTCGTGCTCATCCAACCCTGAATGAAAAAGATCTTGAATCCTTGTTGAGTGCGAATCCTCAAGCGTTGTTATTGGCCCTCGATCATATTACCGATCCGCATAATCTCGGTGCCTGTATCCGTACAGCCGCTGCAATGGGCGTTGAGGCAGTGATTGCGCCACGTGATCGTTCTGCAACGTTAACCCCGACTGCACGTAAAGTGGCTGCAGGTGGTGCGGACAAAGTCAAATTCATTCAGGTCACCAATCTGGCGCGTACTTTGGGTCAAATCAAAGAAGATTTTAATGTTCGTGTTGTCGGAACTATGCTGGATGAAAAAGCGCTGCCGATTCAAAATTTTGATTTTACCGGTACTGGCGTCTGTATCGTGATGGGTGCGGAAGATACTGGCCTACGTCCAATTACGCAAAGCCAATGTGATCAGACCGTGTATATTCCGATGGCAGGTAATCTGCAAAGTCTGAATGTCAGTGTGGCTACAGGCATGGCGCTGTATGAAGCCTGCCGTCAACGTAACCTTTAATTGATGATGGCATTGTCAGACCGTACCCAAGGCTATGTTTTTTTAGTTGTTACCATGTGCATCTGGGGCGGTTTTACTTTAACAGCCCGCCTGAATGCGCTGTGGCAGATCAGTGCTTGGGATATTGTGGCCTTGCGTTTTTCTTTGGCCTTCCTGATTCTGATGCCGATCTTGCTTTATCGTAAAGAGGCCGCTTTTTTACTGAAAAAAGAGCCTTTTATTTTAGCTATGATTGGCGGGGTGATTTATTGCCTGTTTGCCTATAGTGCTTTTCACTACGCACCTACCGCCCATGCTGCAATTTTCTTGAATGGCTGTATTCCGATCTGTACCGCGATCATGGCTTTTTTTCTGATGGGGCAGGCTTTTGATAAACATACCTGGGCCAGCCTGATCATTATGATCGTCGTACTATGTCTCATGAGTATGCTGATGTATCGGGAAACTGGTGTAGCCTTTGGGGCAGGGGACGGGCTGTTTTTTATCAGTGCCATACTTTGGGCGATTTTTACTGTTTTATTGCGTAAATATCAGCTAACTGCATGGCAGGCAATGTGTGGTGTCGCGATCTGGTCGGCAGTGATATATGTGCCGATTTATCTGCTATTTTTACCGAAAAATTTGAGTGTGCCTGAACCCAAGCATTTACTGTTTCAGACCATTTTTCACGGCATATTTGTGGTGATTATTGCTACTTTAAGCTATGTAGAAGCCATCAAGCGTCTTGGTGCATTTAAGGCAGGCAGTATTACCAATCTTGCACCTTTTATTGCGGCAATTCTGGCTGTACCTTTATTAAATGAAACTTTAAGTCTGGCCATGGTGTGTGGCCTGATGGGTATGGCCGTCGGGGCCTTACAGCCGTGGCGCTGGTTACAGCATCAGGACAGTCTGAGCCGAAAATTAGCAGAACAAAAAAAGCAGTCTTAATCAGACTGCTTTTTTTATGCTTCAGCTGGCTGCCATGTTTAAATATTTTTGATGTAATGGTCTGAGATGAGCATAGAGATGATCCAGATGACCATCATTTAGGACAATATCATCGGCCATGGTCTGCTTTTGTTCGCGGGACATTTGGGCGGCAATGATATTGCGAATTTGTTCGATATTCTGGCCATCACGTTGTGAGGCCCGCTCAATTTGCAGTTCGATGGTGGCATCAATCAGTAAGGTATGCTGAGTGAGTTCGTGCTGATTGGTTTCAAATAAAAGTGGTGAAACCAGAATGGCATAGGGACTTTGCGCAGCATGTAGTTGCTGGATAATGGAAGTGCGAATTGCCGGATGGGTAATACTTTCCAGGGTCTTGCGTGCTTCAGGAGACTGGAAGATATATTCACGCAAGGCACGACGATTCAGTGAGCCATCGGCAAGCAGTACCCAATCGCCAAAAGCCTGCTGGATCTGGGTAAGTGCAGGCTGCCCAATTTCGACCACTTCACGCGCTACCACATCGGCATCGACTACCGTGATCCCTTGTGCTTCAAACCACTGACTGGCAGCAGACTTGCCACTGCCAATCCCGCCGGTTAATCCGAGTATAAATTTCACTTTATTGACCTAAATACACTTTCATAATCTGCTCGCCCCACAAAAAAGCAATCCAGCCGGCAATCGCGATATAGGGACCAAAGGCAAAAGGCTGATTTTCCTTGCGGACTTTCAGTAGGATAATCCCGATAATCGCACCAACCAGAGAAGACAGCAGCACAATTAAAGGCAGTAATAAAGGCCCCATCCAGGCACCCAGGGCGGCAAGCAATTTAAAATCGCCATAGCCCATACCTTCCTTGCCGGTAACGATTTTAAATGCATAATACACCACCCACAGACACAGGAAACCAATAATATAGCCCCAGATGGCAGCACCGGGTAAGGTATAAAGTGCATAACTATTTACCCCCAAACCTAGCGCGGCCAAGGGTAAAGTATAACGGTCAGGCAATAACTGGGTGTCAAAATCAATAAAAGTGAGTGCGATCAGCACATAAGTCAGGATCAGGCCAAACAGCATTTGTAGGGTAGGGCCAAATACTGCTACGACAAGGAGTGCACAAACTGCCGTCAGAATTTCAACCAAAGGATAACGGATGCTGATCGGATTCTGGCAGTTGCTACATTTTCCGCGCAGGACCAGCCAGCTAATGACGGGAATATTCTGGTACCAGCGGATTGGCTGATGACACTTGGGGCAAGCTGAAGCGGGTTTGCTTAAACTTAACTTAGTTTCATCAATCACCGGCTGTTCCGGATGCAGGAACATCTGGCAATCAGTACGCCATTCCTGTTCCATCATCTTGGGAGTGCGGTAAATCACGACATTCAGAAAGCTGCCGATACATAAACTAAAAAGCCCAACTGCGATATACAACGCCGTTGGGTTTTGAATAAAATATTGAAGAAAATCGTGCATTAAACCACAGAACCCATTTGGAAAATTGGAAGGTACATGGCAATCACCAGACCACCGACAAGCACACCGAGAACAGCCATAATGAGCGGTTCCATCATCGAGGTTAAGCCGTCAACTGCATTGTCGACTTCATTTTCATAATGTGTGGCTACTTTGTCTAGCATGGCATCTAGTGCACCAGATTCTTCACCAATCGCGACCATTTGTACTGCCATGGATGGGAATTTGTTGGTCACGCGCATGGCAAACTGTAGTTGTTGACCTGTGGCGACATCTTCACGGATTTTCATCACGGCATCTTCATACACGACGTTATTGGTAGCGCCGGCAGTGGATTCCAGTGCATCAATCAAGGGAACACCAGCTGCGAAAGTCGTGGCCAAAGTGCGGCTATAACGTGCAATAATCGCTTTATACACCAGGTCACCAAAAATCGGGGCTTTGAGTGCGGCCTTATCCAGAAAATCGCGGAATTTCTTGCTGCGTTTTTTCGCTTCAAGAAAAGCGGTAATCACGGCCCCAATGGCGATAATCAGCAGGAACCAATACTTTTGCATCCATTCCGACATATTGACCACCATTTTGGTAAAAGCCGGTAAGTCCGCACCAAATGAAGAGAATAAATCCTGGAAAACCGGGACCACTTTGACCATCAGAATGATGGTAACAATTAGGGCGACTACAACCACCGCAGCAGGATATTTCATGGCTTTTTTGATTTTTTGCTTGAGTAGTTCGCTTTTTTCTTTGTAAATCGCAACGCGATCTAGCATGGTTTCTAAAGCACCAGATTGTTCACCAGATTCGACCAGTGAACAGAATAGGTTGTCGAAATATTGTGGATATTTGCGCAGTGCTCCGGCAAAAGTATTACCGCCTTCAACCTCACCTTTAATTCCTAGTACAACTTCACGCATCGCCGGATTTTCCAGACCTTCTGCGACAATTTCAAAGCCTTGTACCAGTGGTACCCCGGCTTTCATCATGGTCGCCAACTGTCGGGTAAAAATTGTAATATCCAGTGTTGAGACTTTTTTCTTCATCAAGCCTTCAAGGATATTTTTTTTCTTTTCCCGAATGGTCTTGATGCTGATGCCTTGTTTCCGAAGGGTGACCTTGGCCAGAGCCATATTTTTTGCTGGCAATTCCCCCTTGATCTTTGCCCCTTTACGATCAATTCCTTCATAGCTGAAGATCGGCATCATCTGGCCTTTCTTTACTGCTGCCATACCTTTATCCTTATTTTAGATCAGCGCCCGATCATTCGCTGGTGACACGATTGACTTCCTGTAAAGAAGTCACCCCCTGCATCACCTTGATTAAACCTGACCGGCGTAAATTGTTAAAACCTGCACGTGCGGAAGCATCTGCAATTTCAAGTGCATTGCCGTCCTCCATAATAATTCTGGAAATTTCGGGTGTTACTTTCATAACTTCATAAATACCTACACGACCCTTATAGCCTTCACGACATTCATTGCAGCCCACCGGTTCATAAATTTGGAACTCAGGTTGCTGCAAGTCGGTTTCGGTAAAGCCCATCTCCAGTAAGCTTTGTTGCGGAATATCTGCAGGTTTCTTGCATTGTGAACACAAACGACGCGCCAACCGTTGTGCAATGACCAGGTTTACTGAAGTGGCAATATTGAAAGAGGGCACCCCCATGTTTCGTAAACGGGTCAAGGTCTCAGGCGCACTATTGGTATGCAAGGTCGACATCACCATATGACCGGTCTGCGCCGCTTTAATCGCAATCTCGGCAGTTTCCAGATCCCGGATCTCACCGACCATTACGATGTCCGGGTCTTGACGTAAGAAGGACTTCAGTGCGGCAGAGAAGGTAAGACCAACTTTATTGTTGACGTTGACTTGATTAATGCCTTGTAAGTTAATCTCGACCGGATCTTCCGCTGTCGAAATATTGGTATCTTCACGATTGAGGATATTCAGACCGGTATACAGTGAAACGGTTTTACCGGAACCTGTTGGACCAGTGATCAGGAGCATGCCTTGCGGTTTGTCCAGCGCTTGCATAAAAAGGTCTTTTTGTTCCGGTTCATAACCTAGTGCATCAATTCCCAACATCGCGCTGGAGGGATCCAGAATTCGCAGTACCAGCTTCTCACCAAACAGGGTAGGGAGAGAGTTGACACGGAAATCAATGGCTTTATTTTTAGAAAGTTTTAATTTAATACGACCATCTTGCGGTACCCGTTTTTCAGAAATGTCCATTTGCGACATGACTTTAAGACGCGAAGACAAGCGATTTGCCAGCTGTAGTGGTGGTGTTGCAATCTGGCGTAATACCCCATCTACCCGGTAACGTACCCGATAGATTTTTTCATAAGGTTCAAAATGTAAGTCTGAAGCCCCCATACGGATCGCATCAATTAGTAATTTATTAATATATTTGACAATCGGTGCTTCTTCACCCTTGTTACTGTCATCCTCTTCTTTATTCGGATCAGCAGATTCGACATCAACATCCAGATCAAAGTCTTCATCGAATTCAAAGGTACTTTCTTCGGTAAAATTCTGCTCGATCAGTTTTTCAAGTTTATTGTGTTCAACAATAATGGTTTCAATATTGAGTTTGGTGGAAAAGCGGACTGCATCAATCGCTTCGATATTGGTCGGGTTACTGGTCGCAACATATAAAATACTGGAATTTCTAAAAATCGGCAGAATGCGATGCTTGGTAATCAGCTTTTCATCAATCGCATCCCGAAGAATTTGAGCAGGATCATAGGCACTGATATCAAACAGCGGTTCGCCAAATTCGACTGAAATCGTTTCAGCAATGACGGTTGGAAAAAGTTGCTGCTGGTTAATTAACTCAGCCACAATATCGATTTTTTCTTGTTTGGCATGCGCTAATGCACTGCGCATATCTTCAGCCGAGATGACGCCTTCCTCGACCAAACGACGAATAAATCCGGTAAATCTTGGCGACCCCTGTAATGCTGTCATGCTATAAATGCCTACTCATCAAATTCTTTTAATTGCTATACTAAAATTATACGTTTGTTACGTAAAAATACCATAGCCAAGAGTGCTGCTAGCTTCCTCATCTCCAGTAAAAGCATGAACTGGTTGGAAGAAGTCCCCATTTTTTTAAGTGATAACAAAAAATAACCATTTTGGATAGTCTAAACTGAGAAGGAGTGATAAGAAAACTATTCTTTTAATTTTCCAATTCCGTGTAGAATGTGCCCAATTCAAAATATGTAAATGAAATAGGTTAATTATGTCGGTTTCGACGATTACCCCTTGGGTGATAGGTAACTGGAAAATGAATCCGGTGCAGGCAGATGCATTGAGCTTGGTGCGTGGTATTAAGAATTTGCTGGAAACTGCGCCAATTGCCGAAGATCAATGTCATTTAGGTGTGGCACCGATTGCCATTGCCTTAAGCCAGATTCAGGCAGAGCTGTCATCTGCGGTTCGTCCGATTTATACCGTAGCACAAGATGTTTCACGTATTTCTGGAACAGGTCCCTACACTGGTGAAGTCAGTGCTGAATTGTTGGCCGATAGTCAAATTCACTATGTACTAGTGGGTCATTCTGAACGCCGTGAAATATTTGCGGAAAATGCTGATATTTTAAATGCGAAAATCAAGAATGCCTTAAGTGCCGGTTTGACCGTGATTTATTGCGTTGGTGAAAGCCTGGAACAACGTGAAGCAGGGCAGGCAGAAGCTGTAGTGCTACAACAGATTTGTGATATTGCTGCTGTGGTTGAAGCTGAGCAATGGAAAAATATCGTGATTGCCTATGAACCGATCTGGGCAATTGGAACTGGTAAAACTGCTTCTCCTGAAGATGCACAGGCCATGCATGCACAAATCCGTCAAGGTTTAAGCCAGATCACTGGTTATGGCGCGACGATGGCGATTTTATATGGTGGTAGTGTCAAGCCGGAAAATGCAGTAGAGTTAGCAGCCTGCCCAGATATCAACGGGGCATTGGTCGGTGGTGCATCACTCAATGCTGAGTCGTTCCATAAAATTGCTCATGCATTTGCAAATACACAATAATTAGGAGTTCAGCATGCAAACTTTTGTGCTGGTAGTACATATTATCTTAGCTGTTTTGATGATTGTCTTGATTTTGGTTCAGCATGGTAAAGGTGCAGATGCTGGTGCCTCTTTCGGTGGCGGTGGTGCAGCGACAGTATTCGGAGCATCGGGTTCGGGTAATTTCATGACCCGTTTGACTGCAATTTTTACTGCACTGTTTTTCGTAACCAGTCTGACTTTGGCGATTTTAGCCAAGCAACAAACCTCGAATGCCTATAGTTTGGGATCGGTTCAGTCTGCGCCGACCACACCTGTACAATCGAATGAAACTTCACCAACTGCACCAGAAACGACCGAATAGTTTTAATTAATCCTTTCTTTTTTTCAGTGATACGACTAGAATGCGTCACAGCTGCGGTGGTGGTGGAATTGGTAGACACGCTACCTTGAGGTGGTAGTGCTTTCGGGCGTGGGGGTTCAAGTCCCCCCTTCCGCACCAACTTATAATCCAGAAATTTAAGTTGGTGTATGCAGCTGAAAAAACTTCTGTTGATGCGGGATGGAGCAGTCTGGTAGCTCGTCGGGCTCATAACCCGAAGGTCGTTGGTTCAAATCCAGCTCCCGCTACCAATCAATCCTTTTTAAAGGCGCAAACTTTCAAGAGGCAGCTTAAACAGGTTTTAAGTTGAGAAAATTAATTTGCATGTTGTTGCGGGATGGAGCAGTCTGGTAGCTCGTCGGGCTCATAACCCGAAGGTCGTTGGTTCAAATCCAGCTCCCGCTACCAATCTTTTAAAGATGCAAACTTTAAAAGCAGTTTAAGTTTTTTAAACTGAATGTTATTTGTACGCTGATGCGGGATGGAGCAGTCTGGTAGCTCGTCGGGCTCATAACCCGAAGGTCGTTGGTTCAAATCCAGCTCCCGCTACCACTTTTTCAGCGACAGATGACAAATATGCAGAATGATGTGGTTTTGATTGAAAAGTTCTCATCTTTTGTATATAATTTTTGCACGTTGATGCGGGATGGAGCAGTCTGGTAGCTCGTCGGGCTCATAACCCGAAGGTCGTTGGTTCAAATCCAGCTCCCGCTACCAAGTTTCTAAAAAGAGGCTCACAACAAGGTGGGCCTTTTTGCACAGTGGGATTTGAAAAAATCTTAAATTGTGCATTAATTGGGGCGATTTACGCCCTTTTTTATTGGCTATCGTGTAGTGTCGACATTATTTGGTCAAATCTCCATGTTTCACTACTACTATAGTTTGTATTGGTTTGTAGTGGTCAAATAGATCATAAAATCGCACCAGATGACGAGAGTAAATGAAGCTATCAAATAAAACTCAAGCACTTCAGGACTTGATTGCACCAGCAGTTGAAGCCTGTAATGTAAACCTTTGGGGGATTGAATTCCTGCCACAGGGTAAATGTTCGTTATTACGTATCTACATCGACAAGCCAGTCGATGAGAGCGTTGCACCAGCAATCAATGAAGATGGTGAAGAAGAGCAGGGGCGTGGTATTGGCGTTCAGGATTGTGTGCGTGTCACGCAGCAAGTGGGTGCAATGCTGGATGTTCATGATCCGATCTCGGGTGAATATTCACTTGAAGTATCTTCGCCAGGCTGGGACCGTCCATTCTTCCAGCTCGAGCAGATGTCAGGCTATATCGGTCATACCGTAGCACTACGTTTGATCAGTGCGGTAGATAACCGTCGTAAATTCCAGGCCAAACTGGTTGCTGTCGATCTTGAAAATGAAATGATTCAGGTTGAAGTAGAAAAGCAACAGGTATTGGAGATCGACAGTCACAATATCGATAAAGCAAATTTGGTCTTCCAAGATTAATTTAATAAATAAAAATTTAACGAATAGGTGACGTATGGCACGTGAAATTCTGACCGTCGTTGAAACGGTTAGTAACGAAAAAGGTGTACCTCGTGAAGCGATCTTTGAAGCGCTTGAGCAAGCTTTAGTTGCTGCGACAAAGAAAAAATTCTACGAAGGAACACATTCGGAAGAAGCACGTTTACGTGTGGAAATCGATCGTAAAACAGGTGACTATCGTACTTTCCGTCAGTGGGAAGTGGTTGCAGACGAAGACCATGAAATGCCAGCTTGTCAGGATGCCATCTCTGATGTTGATCCGGCAAAATGGTCGATTGGCGACATTCGTGAGCTTGAAGTTGAATCGATTGACTTCGGTCGTATTGCAGCGCAAATTGCCAAGCAAGTGATCGTACAGAAGATCCGTGAAGCAGAACGTGCACTCGTAGCCGATGCTTACGAATCTAAAGTCGGCGAGCTGATCTACGGTGAAGTGAAAAAACAAACCAAAGACGGCTTTATCATTGACCTAGGTGACAATGCTGAAGCGTATCTTGCTCGCGAAGAAATGATTCCGAAAGAAATCCTTCGTCCGAAGCAACGCGTGAATGCGATTCTATTCAATGTCAACCGTGAAGGTCGTGGTGCGCAGTTACAACTGTCACGTGCTAAACCGGATATGCTGATTGCATTGATGAAGAAAGAAATCCCTGAGATTTCTGAAGAAATTATTGAAATTAAAGCGGCGGCTCGCCAACCAGGCGTTCGTGCTAAAATTGCAGTGAAAACCAATGACCACCGTATTGACCCGGTGGGTGCTTGTATTGGTATGCGTGGTACCCGTATTCAAGCTGTACAGCAAGAGCTCAATGGCGAGCGTATTGATGTGGTAGTTTGGTCGGATGATCCTGCGCAATATATCGCAAGTGCATTGGAACCAGCAGATGTATCGAGTATTGTCATCGATGAAGATGCACGTACTGCAGATATCATTTTCGCAACCAGCGATCAGTTGGCACGTGCGATTGGTTCACAAGGTCAGAACGTTCGTCTGGCATCTGAATTGACTGGCTACAAGCTGGACATGATGCTGGAAGAGGAATACTACGCCCGTCAACAAAACGAAGCGCAACAATATTTAGACATGTTTGTTACCCGTCTGGATATCGCGGAAGATTTGGCGATGGCATTGGTAGAAATGGGCTTCACCTCGCTTGAAGAAATTGCTTATGTTCCTGCAGAAACGTTTGATGAAATCGAACTGGATGCGGAACTGGTTGAACTACTGCAAAGCCGTGCGAAAGAAATTGCACTTGCTGATGCATTACAACAGCAAGAGAACATACAAGCGCCAAGTGAAGAACTTGTTGCAATGGAAGGCATGACAGTAGAGATCGCGCAAGCGCTAGCAGCTCGTGGTGTGGTAACAGTGGATGATTTAGCAGATCAGGCGACTGACGATATCGAAGATATTGAAGGTTTGGGTGCTGAGAAAGCAGGTCAACTCATTATGAAAGCGCGCGAATCATGGTTTAACTAGGAGGTAGTATATGACGGACAAGTCGATTAAAGAGTTAGCCCTCAATGTGGGTAGTCCAGTTGAGAAGCTCCTAGAGCAGGTTCGTGAGGCAGGTTTACCACAGCGTAAAGCTGACGATATTATTACCACCGAACAACAAGATAGCTTGATGAGCCATGTGAAAAAGTCACAGGGTTCAGAAAGCCAAGCAGGGCAAATCACGTTGAAACGTAAAACGACTAGTACGGCTAAAGTAGCCAGTACTTCAGGTAAGGCGAAAACGATTAATGTAGAAGTTCGCAAGAAGCATACATTTGTTAAGCCGGATCCAGAGCAGATCAAAGCAGAAGCATTGGCGAAAGCCAAGGCTGAGCAACAGGCCAAAGCTGCGCCTGAGCAGAATACAGCACAAGCTGCTTCTGCTGAAGCTCCAAAAACTGGCGTAAATAACGCGAATAAAGCTCTAGAAGCGATGCGTGCTGCTGCAAAGCAAACCAGCGACAAGCAAGAAGTTTCTAAAGCTGCAGTTGTGGTAAAACGCAAATCAACCAACAAGCCGATTGTGAAGCAAGTTGTTAAACCAACTGAAACCGCTGAACAGAAAAAGGCACGTGAAGCAGAAGCAGCAAAATTAAAAGCTGTTGAAGAAGCAGCACGTCGTAAAGCGGCTGAAGAAGCGCAGCAACGTACGCTTGAACAAATGCGTCAAATGGCGTCTAAGTACACCGCGGAAGATACTGCTGCAACGATTCGTGTTGTTGATGATTCTCCTCTGGCTGCCGGTCTTGTTGGTCAGGCATATGAAGACTCATTTGCGAAAGAAGACCGCGAAATCAAACGTGGTACGAATACGCCGAGCGCGCGTGCACCGAAAAAAGGTGGTCGTCGTGGTCAGGAAGAGCAAAGCTTCAGCAAACAGCCTAAGCGCGGTTTAAAAACCAGTCAAGGCAACAAGCACGGCTTCGAAAAACCTGTGAAAAAACAGGTTTACGATGTTGAAATCGGTGAAACGATTGTCGTTGCTGACTTAGCTGCGAAAATGGCAGTTAAGGTTCGTGAAGTGATTAAATCACTCATGAAAATGGGTGAATTGGTTACTCAGAACCAGGCGATTGATCAAGAAATTGCTGCACTTGTTGTGGAAGAAATGGGCCATAATCCGGTACTGGTTTCTGATACACAAGCTGAAGATAACTTGCTTGAAGCAGCTGAAGAAGCACGTGGTGCGCAATCTACGCGTGCGCCTGTTGTTACCATTATGGGTCACGTTGACCATGGTAAAACATCGCTGCTTGACCGTATTCGTCGTGCAAAAGTGGCTGCTGGCGAAGCGGGCGGTATCACACAGCATATCGGTGCTTACCATGTAACTACTGATAAAGGTATGATTACATTCCTTGATACTCCGGGACACGCAGCATTTACTGCAATGCGTTCACGTGGTGCGAAAGCAACAGATATCGTGGTTCTGGTTGTTGCAGCAGATGATGGTGTAATGCCACAAACTGCAGAAGCAATTGACCATGCACGTGCTGCAGGTACACCAATCATTGTTGCAATCAACAAGATGGATAAAGAATCTGCTGATCCAGATCGCGTATTGAATGAATTGACTGTGAAAGAAATCGTGCCAGAACAATGGGGTGGTGACGTTCCAGTGGCAATGGTTTCTGCACATACTGGTCAAGGCATTGATGAACTTCTTGATATTATTTCGATTCAAGCTGAACTTCTAGAGCTTAAGGCATCTGAAGAAGGTGCTGCACAAGGTGTCGTAATTGAAGCACGCGTAGATAACAGCCGTGGTGCAGTAACATCTATTCTGGTTCAAAACGGTACATTGAAAGTAGGTGATCTTGTTCTTGCCGGTTCATCTTATGGTCGCGTTCGTGCGATGACGGATGAAAATGGTCAGCGTATCAAATCTGCAGGTCCTTCGATTCCAGTGGAAATTCTGGGTCTTCCAGAAGCGCCAATGGCAGGTGACGAAGTTCTTGTGGTCAGCGATGAGAAGAAAGCACGTGAAGTTGCCGATGCGCGTATGGATCGTGAACGTCAAAAACGTCTTGAGCGTCAATCTGCAATGCGTCTTGAAAACATCATGGCGTCTATGGGCAAGAAAGATGTGCCTATCGTAAATGTTGTGTTGAAAACTGACGTACGCGGTACCTTGGAAGCCTTGCATGTAGCACTTGCTGAGCTTGCGACTGATGAAGTTAAAGTACGTATCATCGGTTCTGGTGTAGGTGCGATCACTGAGTCTGACGTGACACTGGCTGAATCTTCAGAAGCAGTTCTACTCGGCTTTAACGTACGTGCGGACAACGCTGCGCGTCAAAAAGCAGATGCAGACAGTATCGACATTCGTTACTACTCAATCATCTATCAATTGATTGATGATGTGAAAGCAGCAATGAGCGGTAAGCTTGCACCAGAACATCGTGAAACGATTCTGGGTGTTGCACAAGTACGTGAAGTATTCCACTCAAGTAAGTTTGGTGCGGCTGCGGGCTGTATGGTACTTGAAGGCGTATTGCATCGTAACAAACCGATTCGCGTATTACGTGATGATGTGGTTGTGTTCCAGGGCGAGCTTGAATCTCTTCGTCGCTACAAAGAAGTGGTTGAAGAAGTTCGTGCCGGTATGGAATGTGGTCTTGCGGTGAAAGGCTATAAAGACATCAAAGCACTTGATAAGATCGAAGTGTACGATGTTCAACTGATTAAACGGAGTCTTTAATGGCGGGTAGTCAACGTCTGAAGCGTATGGCGGATACAGTACAACGCGAGTTGTCAGAACTGATCCGTCAGGAGCTGAAAGATCCACGCTTAGGTGGTCTCGTGACCATCTCTGCGGTGAAGGTGAGCCCAGACCTGGGATATGCGGAAGTTTATGTCACTGTGATGGGACGTGAACTTGGCGATGAGCAAAGCCAAGAAGCCAATAAAGAAACTTTGGATGTGTTGAACAAAGCATCTGGTTTCTTGCGCCATGAGCTGAGTCGTCGTATCAAAACCCGTATTACGCCTCGTCTACGTTTCCATTATGATAAGACCAATGCATATGGTAACTATATGTTTGGTCTGATCGCTGAAGCAGTGAAGGACTTACCTGAAGCTGAAGCAAAAAAAGATGATGAATAAGTCTTAGGACTAAAAAAGCTACCTTCGGGTGGCTTTTTTTATCTCTAGATTTTTTTAGATTTAAAAGAACTTGAATTGCTTGCTCAATTAATCGAAATCATCATTACGATTGATTTTCTTTTCATAAAAGGTACGACGGCGTGAGCGCTGCCAAGGCAGAGGGCGTTCCAGCGTTTCCGGAACCTCGCCACTCAAAGAGCGTAAACGCAAATGTAATGCAGCCTGTGCCATCAGATTGGCAGATACCGGTGCGGTAATGAAGGCGAACAGGGTGATGAGCACTTCAGCAAAACCGAAACGGCCATATATGGCCGAGAACAGAATTGAGGCCATCAAAAAGCTGCCCAGGCCCAAAGTACTGGATTTGGTCGGGGCGTGCAGACGCATAAACAGATCGGGCAGACGGACCATACCGATCCCGCCGACCAACATAAAGAAAGCACCAATCAATAAAAAAATCGACACCAGTATTTCTAAAATTAAGGACATTTAAAAACTCCTAGTCGATCACATGGCCAGTGGTGAAATAACGTGCCAAGGCTGTAGTCGAAACAAAGCCAAGCATCGCAACCAGTAAGGCCCCTTCAAACAGGAAGCTGCTACTCCAGTAAATCCCTAAAATGACAATCAGACAGGTGGCATTCAGGAACAGGGTGTCGAGTGCCAACAGACGATCCACGATAGAAGGGCCAGTGATGAGTCGGATCAGGCAGAGTAACATCGAGACAGTGATAGCACCTAGGCAAATCATTAATGCATAAGGCAGAATAGTCATGCTTTTTCTCCTGTCTGTGCGCTGAAAATTTCAATCAGAGGCTGTTCGTAGCGCTGTTTGATTGTTTCGATTTCTGCTGCTTCATCCTCTGTGCTTAAGGCATGAACCAGAATATCACCACGATCCTGATCAATGCCTGCAGATACTGTACCGGGCGTTGTGGTAATGATCATTGCCAGCAAGGCATTGACTTCCTCATGCTCGGTTTCCAAAGGCACGCGAAACCATTTTGGATGCAGGTTCTTGGTTGGACCAAGTACCAGTTTTGCGACTTTAATATTGGCTACTACAATATCCCAAACCACGACAAAGAAAAGGCGCACGGCAGGAGCCCACTGGATATTCGGGGTATAGTCAATAAAAGGTGCAACCATTTTCGGAATGACAATCGCCAGAACCAGCGCGAAAAGCAATGTTCCAGCTTCCAGATTATGTGCCAGTAGAATCCAGCTTAGCCCAACGATCACAGAAACTAGCGGATGCGGGAACCAACGTTGCAGGAATGATACAGCCATTAAGGTCCCTCCACCGGTTTAAGTTGATTATCATCATATCTGTTTTGTTCAACATACTGCTGATCAATCTGGCGTTGCTTGAATTCAGAAATATTTTCACCTTCCAGAGTGGCTTCCGAAATCGTATAAGGAACCAGATGTGCATTCGGATCGACTGTCTCACCACCGTACTTGGTTTCAGGTAAATAGCTTGGATCAAAAGGTTGCACACTAATAAACTGGCCTTCTGCATCGCGTTTTAACAAGGCAGCTTCATAAACCGGATTATTTTTAATCTGTTCCGCAGTCTGATAATTATATTGATAGATCGGTCCGGCAAACACCACATAGGCAGTCAGGCCAGCAAGCAATAGATAGATTACACGATCATTACGTGCCGGTGCCTTACTTGGTAAAGCTTCATATTTGTGAAAATCTTCAGAATTAAGGTCATCCTCAGGTCTGGTCGAACGCCAGAACAGCACGAAACCAACCCTGGTAAAGGCCAGAATACTGAGGAAGCTTACCAATAAAATGGTCAGGATAATAATCATCTGATAGTCTGAATTGGCAGAAGCCTGCAAAATAAAGACTTTACCGAAGAAACCACTAAACGGTGGCAGGCCTGCCATCATCAAGGCAATGATGAAATAGACAATCGAAACCAGCTTGTTCTGTTTCATCAGTGGCGCGATTTTAAAATGATCCTTAAATTCGCCGCGCTGTGAGGTAATCCAGCCTGACAGGATATAAAAGGCTGCGCCAATCAGGGTACTGTGCACCATATAATACAATGCACCGGCCCAGGCTGCAGTCGTATTCATACCGATTGCTACCAGAATTGTTCCGACTGAAGACAGCACCATAAAGCCGATAAAACGGCGCAGACGTTCTGTGCCGATTGCACAAATCACGCCATAAACCGACGTAATCAGACCAATCACCAGCAGGCAATTCATCAGAATCTGGTGGCTGTATTCATCATCAAAAACAGTTCCATTAATCCGTAAAATTGCATACACCCCGACTTTGGTCATAATGGTAAAGAGTGCTGCCACAGGTGTGGTGGCTACGGCATAGGTTTTGGGTAACCAGAAGCCGAGCGGTAACATCGCTGCTTTAATTCCAAACACGACAAACAGCATTAATCCACCAGCAACCGCCAGCTTGTGCTGATCTTCAGCGAGGGTAGGCATCAAGCGGGCCACATCTGCCATATTCAGACTGCCGACACTGCCATAAATCATCCCGAGTCCAATCAGGAACAGGGCAGAAGCAAACAGGTTGATGGTGACGTAATGGATTCCCAGCTGGAAACGGGCCTTGCCTTGTCCATGTAGCAGTAGTACATAGGATGCCATCAACAATATTTCAAAAAACACGAACAGGTTAAACAGGTCACCGGTCAGGAAGGCACCGGTCAAACCCATGAGCAGGAAATGCACCATGGCATGGAAATAACGCCCACGCATATCCCATTCTTTACTGGCATACCAGAGCACCGGCACTGCAAGGGCATAGGTCAAAACCAGCATCATCGCAGAGAGCTGATCGAGAACCAGTACAATACCAAAAGGTGCGACCCATTCGCCCAGCGTATAAACATTGATCTGACCCTGACTACTGTCTACTAAATAGCTGACAGCAATGATCAGGCCCAAGATACTCGAGACATAGCTGATACCCCGACGCCAGGGCTGACGCCAGTCCGTCGCCAGAGAGCCTGAACCCGGGTTGCCTAAAAGAACCAGGACAAAAGCGGTAAAGGCCGGTAAAAGAATACTGAAAATAGGGGTATGTTGATTCCAGAAATTGAGAAGATCAGTCATTAAGGCTCATCCTCGCGCGGGTCAAGATTTGGTATTTCTTCTTTGGAGTCAACGTGGTCTGTTCCTGATTCGTAGCGGCTACGCAATGCCAGTTGGACAATAAAGGCAGTGGTGGCAAAGCCAATCACGATGGCTGTCAGCACCAGTGCCTGAGGAAGGGGATCGGTCACTTTCGAGGCTTCAGTCAATACTGCAGGCGAATTCATCTGAATTCGGCCCATGGCAAATAAAAACAGGTTGACTGCATAACCAATCATGGCGAGACCCAACACCACCGGGAAGGTACGGGCACGCAGGATCAGATAAATGCCTGTGGCTGTCAGCAGGCCAATCGCAGAGGCTAATAAAAATTCTAAACTGATCATTCTATTATCCTCTTGGTACGGGGCCAGTCATGCTTGAGTGACGTGAATCGCCCAAGACCGAAATCATCAGCATGGTCGCACCGACAACAGTGACATAGACGCCGACATCAAACAGTGCAGCCGAAGCCAGATGCATTTCTCCAATGATGGGCGGAGAGACATAAATATGTGCACTGGTCAGGAATGGACGTGACCAGAACCAGGCCGCGATTCCGGTCAACCCTGCAATCGTTAAGCCGATCCCGATCCAGATTTCATACAGGCGACCGGATTTGGCGCCAAGCAACTGTTCGGTTTTGTCCTGTCCCACTGCAATATATTGAATAATAAGTGCCAGTGAAGTCACTAGTCCGGCAATAAAACCACCGCCCGGCAGGTTATGGCCACGCAAAAAGATATACAGGCTGACCACCAGCGCGACCGGCAAAATCCAGGATGCGGTAATACGCAACATCAGCGGGGATGGGTTAAAACGATAGGTCAGGCCCTGAGTCATGGTGGTACCATGCGCACGCATGCCATCCATCAGGCTCAGAACACCAATCGCCGCAATGCCGAGTACAGTAATTTCGCCGAAGGTATCGAAACCACGGAAATCGACCAGAATCACATTCACCACATTGGTGCCGCCGCCCAGAGGAATGGACTGTTGCAGGAAGAACCATGAAATGGAATTGTGATCACGGGTCATGATCAGCCAGGCAATTGCCGCAATCCCGAGACCGCCGCCCAAGGCAATAATGGCATCACGCCAGCGACGGGTCGGACTCGATTCATACGGTGTTAACTGAGGCAGTAAAGATAAACTCATCAGGAGCAGAACCGTGGTGACCACATCGACCGTAATCTGGGTCAATGCCAGATCGGGCGCTGAGAAGCCGATAAAGACCATGGTGACGACCAGGCCGACTGCACCGCTAATGAGTACCGCTTTAATCCGCTCATGATGGAACCACAACAGCATCCAGCAGGAAGAGAACAGCAGTAACCACAGGATAATCGCCAGGGCAGGAGCATGGGTCAGCTCGCGCGTACCTGTACCCACCGCATTGCTGAGTAATGGGAGCCCCACCAGCCCGACGGTAAAAATTACAATCCACAATAAATAGCTTTGTAATTTGCCATTTTCAGTGGAACGGCGGAAACGACGTGAATTCAGCAGCAAATTTTTCAAAAATAGATCGAACAGCACCCGGCCCTGTAAGCGACCCAGTTTTGGATCCAAGTCGATTTCACGTAAGACGCCACCTTTGGCGAGAGAAAAGTAAAAGATTGTTCCGCCGAGCAGAGAAATCACACTCATCAGAAGGGGCAGGTTGAAACCATGCCAAAGCGCCAGATGAGTGCCTTCAAAGGCAAAATTCTGGGTGGTGGCTTGAGTAGTGCTGTTGACAATTTTTTCCACCAGAAGAGCCGGTAATAGACCGACTAAAATACATAAAATTGCTAACAAAGTGGCCGGTGCGCGCATACCAAAGGCAGGTTCATGTGCATCTTTATTCGGGACCTGCTTGCCTAGCGGACCATCGAAAAAGACTCCATGCACCAGTCGAATGGAATAAGCCACCGCAAAAATCCCGGCCAGTGTCGCGACAATAGCAGAGCCGACCATAAGTGGACCACTTAAACTGGCGACCAGTTCGGTAAAGAACATTTCCTTAGACAGGAAACCATTGGTCAACGGTACACCCGCCATGGATGCTGCCGTGATCATGGTCAGCGTGGCGGTAAATGGCAGTAATTGCCATAGGCCAGACAGTTTACGTAAGTCACGAGTCCCGGATTCATGATCGATGATGCCGGCAATCATAAACAGTGCCGCTTTAAAGGTGGCATGGTTAATAATATGGAAAATCGCTGCTGCAACAGCCAATGGTGAACCAATCCCGAGCAGACACATGATCAGACCTAAATGGCTGATGGTGGAATAGGCGAGCAAGCCTTTCAGGTCTTCCTTAAAAATGGCAAAGAAGGCGGCCATGCACAGGGTAAACAGACCAACAAAGGTCACAATATTATGAAACAGTGCAGCACCGGCAAAGATCGGGAGCAAACGTGCGACCAGGAATAAACCGGCTTTGACCATGGTGGCCGAGTGCAAATAGGCAGAGACCGGTGTCGGTGCAGCCATGGCATTGGGCAACCAGAAGTGAAACGGGAACTGCGCACTTTTGGTAAAGGCGCCGAGTAAAATCAGCAACAAGGTTGGAACAAATAAATGATGCGACTGAATCTGTTCAGTCATCATCAGGATTTGGTCAAGCTGATAAGTGCCGGTGATTTGACCGAGCAGGACAAAACCGCCCAGCATCGCCAGACCACCCATTCCGGTAATGGTCAGAGCCATACGCGAACCACGTTGCGCCGCTTCGTAATTGCTCCAGTAACCTACCAGCAAGAAGGATGAAATACTGGTCAGTTCCCAGAAAACCAATAAGATAATCAGGTTATTCGACAATGAAATTCCGAGCATCGCCGCCATAAACAGCATCAGCAGGAGATACAGTTTGCTCAGTGAATTTTTTGGATTGAGATAATAATAGGCATAAATATAAATCAGGGTGCCAATTCCGCTGATCAGCAAGGCAAACAGCAATCCCAGAGAATCCAGGCGAAAACTGAAATCAATGCCGAGCTGGGGCAGCCAGGACCAGGTCTGGGTCATCACTGCACCATCAAAGATGGCAGGCGCCTGACTCAATAATAATAAGAAACTGCTGAGGCTGACACCAATTGCCCCTAAAGCCGTTACCCCGCGCGAAAATTGCTTCAGCCACGAGACAAGGGTTGTGCCTAATACTAACGGTAACAATATAATAATCGGCAGCACACTCGTATCCATTGTCATGATTTAGGTTTTGACCAACCTAAGGTGAATCTTTATCTTTCAAGGACTACAGGACCACAAGGAGCGACCCAAACTTCTCAACCTTGAAAGCCAAAAGAATATTCAAAAAGAATATAAAACAGTTGTATTGCGCAACTTATAAACGATAGCAAATTCCGATTTTACAATGAAATTCGCAAATAAAACCGATCATATTACAGGATAACAACAACATCAACGTTTTTATATAGAACTTATAAATTATACGCCGGCTCGGTTTTAACAGGCGCTGCATGCTTAAACAGATCATCTAGAAGTGACCGAAAATTAAGATTAAATTGCAGGCATTGATTGTAAATTTGACTCAAAACAGTTCAATCCTAGCAAAACAGAATGCTGGAAAGGCTTCCTTGTTTACTCAAACAGTCGCTCTTATTTTTTTGAATCTGTTTAGAGCGACTGAGGTAGCGTCGGATGATGCTCCTGAGCAAGTAAAGCGAGCAATTCTTGTTGCTGTTCCGGATTGAGCTGTTCCCGGATCATTTGCAATACTGCAAGCAGTGTGACGGGTTCGGTGACCGTTTCCAATAAAGTATCTTCGGAAGATAGGTCTTTATTTCGCTGCAATTCCAGCTCTGCGTAGATCTGATCAAACTGGGTTTTCATACTTTCAAGATGAATGGGGTGCAGCTGTTTATTTTCCAGTTTCAGACATTGAAAGCCTTGCGCCTGTTCTAGTAATTCAGGCCGGTTGCCGGTTGCAATAATCTGCAAGTTAGGAAAAGCCTGATGCAGGCGTGACAGGATTACTGCTGCCATCTCCTGATCCAGTTGATGATCAATCGCATCAATCAGTAAAACACCTGTACCTTCCTGACATGGAAATAAACTATTGGGATTCAATAGACAAAGACGCCGCACAATATCACCCACCAGCGCAATCCAGTTGCGGATACTGTTGGGCAGTTGCTGGAAGCTAAAGGTCTGTTGCTGATAGGTTACCATCAGTTGCAGCTTGGGCTGGTATTTTAAATAAATCTGGCTGACTTCTGGCAGGATCAGTGACAACGCCTGTTTTAAAGCGGCGAGATTTGGTGCATGCAGATGTGCCTGGGCTTTCTCGATCTGCCGGGCCAGTTCATCTCCGCGAATATCCTCTGGCTGCTGTAAGGCACGCGCCAAAATCTGATCCATAAGCTTAGCACTTTGCGCATTTTCAATATCACTGATTTCACGAAACCATTCAAAAAAACGGGCAAAGGTGGTGAAAGGAATCGCAGTGATTTCATAAGCATGTGCGGACTGGAGAATGGCCGGGTTATTTTTGTTGAGCAGATTGACTTCATTGGTAAAACGTTCAGCAGGATAATAGGCAATCAGGGGCAAGCCGAGCAGGGGATCGTGCAAGCGGGCTTTCTGATACAAGCTGAGCACACTTTCAAGCTGTGAGGTTTCTGCTTTGCTAAAACCCAGCCCCTGACTGTTTAAAGTCTTGTAGATTTGCCATGAACAGCTTTGTAGGTTCGCAGGCTCAGACTGACTGGATTCTGGCAAGCTGCCCATCTCTTCAGGAAAACCAATCTGGATATCGATTTTGGATTGCAGCCGGTTTTGCATGATGTCCTGATCTTGCATCACCAGACCCGCAGCACGGCTATCACGATAACGGGCTGCAAACCAGGTCAATGCCTGATAGCTAAAACGTAAAAGCGTAGTTTTGCCAGTTCCCTGATTGCCCAGAATCAAGGTAACCGGGCATTGCGGATAATTAAACTGAAGCTGAATGTCGAAAAAATGCAGGGTATGTTTCAGTTGAAGCGCTTGGATGTGCATAGATCACCTGTCCTATGATGTTTACATCCATGCCATGCACCTTAACCGACTGCCTGCCGAAGCGACTGCGGCATTTTGATCTTCAGTTGCTGAATCAGGTCATAAATGTGATGAATATTTAAACTCACTTTAGCACGTGTACAGGCCACGTAAAGTAATCTTAATTCTTCATCACTAATTTTATGGTCTTTTTCATTCAGCTTAAACTGATAGTCATCTTCAATATGAACCCGATCCCATTCCAGACCTTTGGCCTTGTGTGCCGTGGAAATAATATAGTCGGCCTGGGCAATTGGTGTGATTTTAGCCAGAGCTTTTTTCAGCGGATCGGTGCCATGTTCGTCCACCAGTTTGACCAGTGGCTTGATGTCACTGCCTTCATTAGTTTCACAGTATTCATGGACATCATGCCAGGAGTTAAACCAGGCCAGTTCCGGCACATCAACCACACGTTTGCCCTGTTTCAGCATGGCAGCCGCATCGACAAAACGATTCAGTTTGACGTGATCGGCTTGCAGGCTGACTTTATCGCCACGAACTAAACCTGCTAATAACAGTTCCATGGCGCGGGCATTGGTCCGGCATAAAATTGCATCCCGCATTTTGGTATGCGGTTTATTCACGACTTTAGAATCTAATAGCGGATTGCCGAGTAAAGGCACAGTTTCATTTAAGGCACCTAAAATGGCATTGGCATTCAGGGCAATTTCAGGACCAAAACGAAATGAGGTGGTCAGGCGCGATTCAGGTAAGGGCAGTTGCTGCATGGCATTGACTGCGCCACGCCAGGCATAAATCTGCTGATGCGCGTCTCCGACATAAATCACCTGGGTGCTGCGCTGTTTCAGTAGAATTCCCAGCATTAAGGGATCGGCATCCTGAGCTTCATCGAATAGTACATAATCGGCCGGGATATTTGGCTCGGACAGCGCCCAGAGCTTCAGATAAATGTCATGACCGATGCCGGCCTGATGATTTGGATCAATCGACTCTAGCCAGCGTCGTTCGACTGCCGGATAAAGTTTCTTCTGTAAAGTCTCGATATCATCCGGATGCAACCAGCTCGGCGCCTGAATATGCCGTGGGGCAGGGTATTGCGAACTGGTCGAGCAGAAATAGCCGACCGCATTGGCAACCAAACTTGCCAGACGCGAAGGCATCAAGACATATTTTTCATAACGCCCACCCATCATACGGCGCATGGTCATCGGTTCAAGCCGGTATTCTTTGGCAATAAAACTTGGACTCAAGCGTGGCAAGCGCAGTTTGTCGGTGACTCCACGTGGAACACTGCGAAACGCCAGCGAGTGAAAAGTACGGCAATCGACACCCCGGTGAAACTTGGCCTGTGCTTCACTGGCAATGGCCTTGTTAAAAGCCAGATACATGCCACGTCTTTGTGGCATGGCATCACTGATCATTTGCAGGGTAGTGGTTTTACCTGTGCCCGCATAGGCAATCACCTTAAAGGATTTACCCAGACGTGCGTTATCAATGGCAGTCGCCTGCTCATAGGTCGCGGTCGGTTTTTTTAAATCAGACACAGATGAATTCAAGGCTTAATGCTGACGGTTGGCTTTTTCAACCAGGCCGGATAAGCCTTGGCGACGTGCCAGTTCATTTAATACCAATTGCACATCCAGGTCGAAATAGCCGAGCATGACGATAGTATGGAACCACAGATCTGCCACTTCATAGATCAGATCATTTTTATGGTCTGCGGAAGCATTCTGATCAAAATCTTTGGCTGCCAGCACGGTCTCAAAGCTTTCTTCACCGACTTTTTCCAGAATCTTGTTCAGGCCTTTATGGTACAACTTGGCCACATAAGATGAATCTGGATCGGCCTGTTTGCGTTCTGCCATCATCTGACCCAGATAAGACAGGACTTCGACCTGTTCAGATTGGGCGGTTGACGCTTCCATCGCCAGCGTATGCGGATTCGTGGATTTTTCGCCATAAATCGCAGAGGGATCTTTCAACTGTGCATCGACAATTTCCCAGCCATTTGGCGTGAGCTTGCGATAGAAGCATGATTCACGGCCAGTATGGCAGGCAATGCCACCATGCTGTTCAATTTGCAGCACAATCACGTCGGCATCACAGTCCAGACGGATTTCATGTACGGTTTGAAAATGTCCTGATTCTTCGCCCTTATGCCATAACTTGCTGCGTGAACGGGAGAAATACACCGCCTGATTTTTTTCGGCAGTTAAAGCCAAGGCTTCACGGTTCATCCAGGCCACCATCAATACACGTCCAGTTTGATGATGCTGGGCAATGGCAGGGACTAATCCTTGTTCGTTAAATTTTACTTCATCGAGCCATTGCGCGTTGTTCATAAGGGTTTCCATCATTTCAATCAAAATATAAAAATACGGATAGGAAATATCCGCTGATAGTGTACGTGATCTCGCAGCATTTGCGGCAAAAATCTGTATCGATCAGGACAGGCTGTGTCGTGGTTTTTTAAATCAGTTCACTTTATTCCATATCTTGCAAAACTGAGACAGAGAAAAGCCGCCCGGTCGGCGGCTCGCATTTCCATTAAATTATTCGTATGAAAACCGTATAAAAAATTACCAGTGTTCGCCCGGGAACAGACGTGCATATGCTTTTTGCACCAAGTTTAATTTTTGTGGTTGGCCCACAGATGCAGTTGAACTTGGGAACAGGTTATAGCCAATCGACATCAAGACATTGTTGATATCCGGTGCAATTGAATAGGTAATGGAAGCCAGGCGGCCCAAACCGGTCGCCACTTTTTTCGGACGTTTCACAATCGCATAGGCAATCAGGTCAGCCGCCTGTTCTGGGGAAAGCGTCGGTACATATTTATAGATTTTGGTCGGCGCAATCATCGGGGTACGCACCAAAGGCATATAGATCGATGTGATTGCGATTTTATGTGAATGTACTTCTGCAGACAGGCAGCGGCTAAAGGCATCCAGTGCAGCTTTTGAAGCGACATAGGCTGAAAAACGGGTGGCATTGGCCAGTACGCCAATCGAACTGATGTTAATAATATGACCCGCGCGACGAATCATCATTTGCGGCAGGATATTCATCACCAGACGCACCGCGCCGAAATAGTTCAGCTGCATGGTACGTTCAAAATCATGAAAACGATCTACCGACTCATGTACGGCACGGCGAATCGAACGTCCTGCATTATTGATCAGAATATCAATATGATCGACTGAGGCAATAATCTGTTTGGAAACTTCATCAATCGCTTCCATATTGTTTAAATCACATGGAAAGATTGAGGCTTTGCCGCCTTTGGCTTCAATTTCTGATTTTACTTGTTCTAGGGTTTCCTGAGTACGGGCCACCAGTAAAACATGGGCACCTGCATCAGCCAGTTGATGTGCTGTCGTTAAACCAATACCGCTGGATGCACCGGTAATCAGGACGGTTTTACCTGCAACACGTTTTTCCAGTTGTTTGTGTAGTCTAGTTTTCACGTTTGTTATCCCTAATTTGAAGTCAGCGTTCAAATTATTTTTATTAAAGGTCTATGGCGCTCTAATAGAAGATGAGAGCGAAGGTGAGTCCAGATATGATAACCAATTCTTCAGGAAAATCTATAAATTAAAGTATTGAAATTAAAATAAAAATTAGAGTAATTGCTCTATTTGTGTTCACTCTTTCATTTAACTTTTAACATGAAAATAAAAAGTAAAGCAAGTGGCTGTTTTAGAAAATAAATAAAAAAACCTCACCAAAATGATGAGGTTTCGAAGCGGCTCGGACACCTTTTTAAACGGCCGCCAGCGCCTGTTCCAGATCGGCAATCAGGTCATCACTATGTTCAATCCCAATGGATAAACGCACCATATCCTCACTGACGCCTGCCGATTTTAACTCTTCGGCATTGAGCTGACGATGCGTAGTAGTCGCCGGATGGCAGGCCAGACTTTTAGCGTCGCCGATATTGACCAGACGGGTGAACAATTGCAGGGCATCAATAAAACGTGTGCCGCCTTCGAGACCATGTTCTACCCCAAAGGTCAGAATGGCAGAAGGTTTACCTTTCACATATTTCTGTGCCAAGGCATGCTGTGGGTGATCTTTCAGGCCGGCGTAATTGACCCATTTCACTTTAGGATGTTTTTGCAGATATTCAGCGACTTTCAGTGCATTTTCGGTATGACGTTCCATACGCAAGCTTAAAGTTTCCAGACCTTGCAGAATCAAAAACACATTCTGCGGACTGATCGCAGCGCCGGTATTACGCAGTGGCACTACACGCGCACGTGCGATATATGCTGCTTCCCCCAAAACTTCGACATAGTTCACGCCATGGTAGCTTGGATCAGGCGTATTCAGGGCAGGGAAACGTTCAGGGTATTTACCCCACGGGAATTTGCCGCTATCCACAATAATGCCGCCAATTGAATTACCATGACCACCGATATATTTGGTCAGGGAATGCACCACAATATCCGCACCAAAGTCGAAAGATTTTTGTAGTACTGGGGTGGCAACGGTATTGTCGACAATCACCGGTACGCCATATTCATGTGCAATTTTAGCAATGGCTTCCAGATCAATAATATTACCCAGTGGATTACCAATCGATTCGACAAAGACCAGTTTGGTTTTTTCATCAATCAAGTCACGCAGACTTTCCGGCTTTTCATAATCAAAGAAACGGACTTCAATGCCCTGTTTTGGTAGGGTATGGGCAAAGAGGTTATAGGTACCGCCATATAGCGTTGACACAGAAGCAATGTTGTCACCCGCTTCCGCAATGGTCTGAATCGCATAAGTAATCGCAGCCATGCCAGAGGCCAAAGCCAGCGCGCCAATTCCACCTTCCAGTGCTGCGACACGTTGTTCCAGAACCGCAGTGGTCGGGTTCATAATTCGGGTATAGATATTGCCCTGTACCTTTAAATCGAACAAATCGGCCCCATGTTGAGTATTGTCAAAGGCATAAGACGTAGTTTGGTAAATTGGCACTGCAACTGCTTTGGTGGTGGCTTCAGGGCTATAACCTGCATGAATCGCAAGGGTTTCTGCTTTATAACTCATTCTGTTTGATCTTCTTGTTTAAGTTTATGGCTTGAGTGTAGCATTTTCACATATGAGTAAAAGTGCAATTTTATTGAAATAAATATATGAAATATTCATATATCGACCTGGATTTGAGTCGTTTATTTTACTGAAAACAACTGTTTAAAAAAACATCATCAATAAACTTGTAACAATGCATTGAAGTTCATGGCAATGGCTTATGTTTTCGCAGCTTTCTGCGTATAATAGCCGATTATTTTTTCGCTCTTTTTTGAGCTGGGGTGGTTGTTTTAACCCCATTTGGTTTTTCAGTTGAGGAGTCCTACGTGGCCCAATATATTTATACGATGAACCGAGTGTCTAAGATGGTGCCGCCGAAACGCGAAATCCTGAAAGATATCTCCTTATCATTTTTCCCGGGCGCAAAAATTGGTGTGCTTGGTCTAAACGGTGCAGGTAAATCGACCTTGCTTCGTATTATGGCGGGCGTAGATAAAGATTTCTCTGGTGAAGCACGTGCACAACCAGGTACTAAAATCGGTTATCTCGAGCAAGAGCCGCCTTTAGATGAAACTAAAGACGTGCGTGGCAACGTTGAAGATGGTCTGCGTGAGCCGCTGGATGCTTTGGCACGTCTTGACGAAGTATTTGCAGAATATGCAGCAGAAGATGCTGACTTTGATGCACTTGCAAAAGAGCAAGAAAAGCTCGAAGCCATTATCCATGCATGGGATGCACATAACCTTGCCAATCAGATGGATCAGGCAGCTGCTGCACTGAACCTTCCAGCTTGGGATGCCGATGTTAAACTGCTTTCAGGTGGTGAACGCCGCCGTGTGGCACTGTGCCGTTTGCTCTTGTCTAAGCCAGACATGTTGCTTCTTGACGAACCGACGAACCATTTAGATGCATCATCTGTTGCCTGGTTAGAACGTTTCTTGAAAGACTTCCCGGGTACCATCGTTGCGATTACGCATGACCGTTATTTCTTGGATAACGTGGCTGAGTGGATTCTTGAGCTTGACCGTGGCATGGGCATTCCATACCAAGGTAACTACTCTTCTTGGTTAGAGCAGAAAAATGCGCGTCTAGAGCAAGAGAACAAGCAAGAAGAATCTTTTGCTAAAGCATTGAAAAAAGAACTTGAATGGGTTCGCTCAAATGCCAAAGGCCAGCAAAAGAAAAACAAAGCGCGTATGGAGCGTTTTGAAGAGCTTAACTCGCGTGAATTCCAACAGCGTAACGAAACCTCTGAAATCTACATTCCACCTGGCCCACGTCTAGGCAACAAGGTTGTAGAAGTTGAAGGCATCAGCAAATCGTTTGGTGATCGTACCCTGTATAAAGATTTATCATTCGTTGTACCGCCTGCTGCGATCGTGGGTATCGTCGGTGAGAACGGTGCAGGTAAAACCACACTGTTCCGCATGATGACCGGTGAACAACAACCGGATACCGGTTCTGTGGTACTGGGTGAGTCGGTGAAAGTGGCTTATGTGGGTCAGATTCGTGACACGCTTGATGACAACAAAACGGTTTGGGAAGAAGTTTCTGGCGGTTTAGACATCTTGAAGATTGGCGAATACGAAATTGCATCTCGTGCATATATCGGTCGTTTTAACTTTAAAGGCCAGGATCAGCAAAAACGTGTCGGTCAATTGTCAGGTGGTGAGCGTAACCGTTTACAACTTGCGAAAATCCTGCAAATGGGTGCTAACGTAATCTTGCTCGATGAACCGTCAAACGACTTGGACATCGAAACCTTACGTGCGCTTGAGGATGCCATTCTGGTGTTCCCGGGTACTGTGATGGTGATCTCGCATGACCGTTGGTTCCTGGACCGTATTGCAACGCACATTTTGTCATTTGAAGGCGAAACCCCTGAATTCTTCACCGGTAACTATGCTGAGTTTGAAGAATATCGCCGTAAGCGCGATGGTGATGATCTGGTTGCGAAGCGTCAAAAATACCGTAAAATTGGTGTTTAATCCCTGATTTTAAAATAAAAAACCAGCCTTCGGGCTGGTTTTTGTGCTTATAGGGTGGTGGGTAATGACTTAGATTTCCCACTCATGATTACATTCACGACATTTCCATTTCTTTTGGGTCTGCATGAAGGCCTGCATGGAAATTTTAAAATCAGGCAAATCTTTATAGAACATAAAGCCTGCAATCAAAGAAAGAATAAAGACGATGACGGTTGCAGTCTGTAAAGTTGTACCTGCACCATCACCAAAGATCCACATCGCGATACTGATGATCACTAGCAATAATAATAGGAATAGGGCGGGCACCAGAAACATCAGGCTTTTAGGAACCACCGGACGTGGAGCTGCTTGACCTGGCTGGGCCACCGGCATGATTTTCGGGCTTTGACACTTAGGGCAACGATATTGCATTACAACTCCAAAATTCTAAATTACTGATTATTTTATCGGAAGATGCGAAGAAACCGAAATATTGCCCAACATAAAATATACAGGCAATAAAAAACCCAAGTCGCAATGCTTGGGTTTTTTATAAGATCACCATAATATATTATGGTCATCTTGAATATGGCGTCCCTACGGGGATTCGAACCCCGGTTACCGCCGTGAAAGGGCGATGTCCTAGGCCTCTAGACGATAGGGACAATTGAGGCAATAACACAGCTAAAGCAAGACTTGATTTGGTGGAGTCAAGGAGGATCGAACTCCTGACCTCTACAATGCCATTGTAGCGCTCTACCAACTGAGCTATGACCCCAGTCTGTGTGAGCGCTATATTAGGGATATCGCGCTCACACGTCAACACAAAAATTAATTAAGCTTGATCAACTGCTTCATTTTTCGGCAACTTTAAGCTTTCATTAAGTTTTTCCCAGACTTTCAGCTCTTTTTTACTTGGACCACCGACAATTTCCAGCGCACGACGTAAACGTGCAAAGGTTAAATCAGGACCAATGGTCACCATCGTTTGCATCACTGGTGTAGACGCAGTCGAACCGGCAATCGCAATAAAGAAGGCAGGCATGAAATCACGTAGCTTGATTTCCATCTGTGTCGCCAGGTCCATCAAGGTCTGGCTCACCGTGTCGTTATTCCAGGTGAACAGACTTTCCAGACGCCAAATTGCGAATTGAAGACTTTGACGTACCTGTTCATCCGACAGTTTCTTGCTTTCAAACTGTTCTTTAGACAGAGTCGGGAAGTGGTTGAAATAATGTGCCGACCAGTTCACTGCTTCAGACAGCAGGTTAATACGTGGCTGAATCGCAGCGGCAATTTCTTCTAATTTGACACGATCTGCTTTCCAGGCCAATAAAGTGTCTAGAAGTTCAGCCGGGCTGAGTGCCTTGATCCATTGACCATTCAGCCAGTTTAGTTTCTCGACATCAAAGATCGGACCACCGAGTGATACACGTTTGATATCAAAATGTTCAATCATTTCAGCCAAAGTGAATTTTTCACTTTCATCTGGCATTGACCAGCCCATACGACCCAAGTAGTTCAACAAGGCTTCAGGCAATACACCGATGTCTCTATAGTAGTTAATTGAGGTCGGGTTTTTACGTTTAGACAGCTTAGATTTATCCGGGTTACGCAGCAGTGGCATGTGGCATAGTATCGGCATTTCCCAACCAAAATATTGATATAGCAACTGATGTTTTGGTGCAGATGGAATCCATTCTTCACCACGAATTACGTGGGTGATTTGCATCAAATGGTCATCCACCACGTTAGCCAAGTGGTAGGTTGGGAGGCCATCGGTTTTTAGCAGAATCTGCATGTCTACTTGTGCCCATGGAATCTCGACTTCACCACGTAGCATGTCATTGAATTTACATACGCCTTCAGTTGGTACTTTCATACGGATGACGTGTGCTTCACCAGCAGCCAAACGGCGCTCAACTTCTTCTTGAGTGAGATTCAGACCGCGACCGTCATAACGTGGCGACTCACCACGTGCCTGCTGTTCTGCACGCATTTGATCCAGTTCTTCAGCAGTTGCGAAACAGTAGAAAGCATGACCTTTCTCTACCAGTTCCAAGGCATAATTTTTATAGATATCCATACGTTCTGACTGACGGTATGGCGCATGCGGGCCACCGACATCAGGACCTTCAGACCAGTTCAGACCCAGCCAGCGCAATGAATCCAGGATCATTTTTTCAGATTCAGGCGTTGAACGCAGTTGGTCAGTATCTTCAATACGAAGAATGAATTCACCGCCATGCTGTTTAGCAAAACATAAGTTAAACAAGGCGATATAGGCAGTACCTACATGCGGAAAACCAGTAGGAGAAGGTGCAATACGAGTACGAACAGTCATAACCGGATCTAATCTTAGATATAAAATTGCAGCTATTATAGCGAAAAAGCCACATCACTTAATGCTTTATTCAACATTGAGTGATGTGGCTTTTAAATCTGGGAATATTCAGCGCTGTTGAGGCTGATTAAGAATGAGCGTTCGAAAAAATACTTTGGACAAAGCGGGTGAAGCGGTAATTCTGTTCTGCAAAGAAACTTTGCGAAGGTGCGACTTTAAATGCAGTTAAGACTTTTAGATTATCTTCTGTTTGAAGTGTTTTTTCAGTTTTTTGTTGCTGAATCGCTTTTTCAATCGGCGAAGTCTTGCTTTCAACAGTGCTTACTGTAGGCTTCGGCAAATCTGTCTTCACAACGACGGCATGACCGAGTTGAATCGAGAACAACATAATCAGGCTTAGGATGCTGGCTGTGAATAATGTAAATTTCATATCCAAACTTCCTCCTTACTTCTGGTTGGTTTTATTTTGTTAAAAATGTTTTTTTAATACTCTGTCTACAATTTAATCACAGTTGATCATAAAGAAGTAGAACCAAGTCACATTTTTTACAAAAGAAATAATATAACTCTGTGGAAAATTACCAAAAATCGTAATTTCCTGTTTTGGTGGCCTATTTTTAACAGACAACTGTGAAGAGAACGTGAAGAACTGTCTTATATTGTAGCAGAAGATTACTTTTCTAGCAGAATATGTATCCGAATTTAATTGTTAGTAGATATCTCAAAATCAGAAATAGATTATAGATATTGTTATAAATATATGATTGTCATGTTTATTTTTGATTTGTATAGTGCAGGTCATATAAACACTGAGTTACATCAGATGAAAAAAATAATAGCATCCGCAATCTTGACAATTATAGTGGGAACAGCAGTACAGAATTCCGTCGCTAAAGATTTCCTGAATGTCTCTTATGACCCAACCCGTGAATTTTATCAGGAATATAATGAAGAATTTGACAAGTTCTGGAAGCAGAAAACCGGACAAACGGTTAATTTTAAACAGTCGCATGGTGGTTCAGGCAAGCAGGCGCGTTCAGTGGTCGATGGTTTGCAGGCTGATATCGTGACCCTGGCCTTAGCCAATGATATCGAAGAAATCGTCAATGCAGGTTTAATAGAGAAAGGTTGGCAAAAAGAGTTTTCGAGTAATTCGGCACCTTATACCTCTACGATTGTATTCTTGGTGCGTAAAGGGAATCCGAAGCAAATCAAAGACTGGAATGATCTGACCAAAGCGGGTGTGGACATTATTACCCCAAACCCGAAAACCGGTGGTGCGCCGCGTTGGATCTACCTGTCTGCTTGGGGTTATGCACTGAAACAGCCCGGCGGTAATGATGCGAAAGCCAAAGAGCTGGTGAAAAAACTTTATCAAAATGTCAAAGTGTTAGATTCCGGTGCCCGTGGTTCACTGACCACGTTTGCCGAGCGCGGCATTGGTGATGTGCTTTTATCCTGGGAAAATGAAGCTTTGCTGGCGACCCAAGGTCTGGGTAAAGACAAATACGATATCGTCTATCCATCGATTTCAATTCTGGCCGAGCCATCGGTAGCGATTGTCGATAAGAACGTGAATAAAAATGGGACTACCCATCTGGCAAAAGGCTATTTGAACTATTTATATTCACCAAAAGGGCAGGAGCTTGCTGCGAAATATTTCTTCCGCCCGCGGGATGCCAAAGTCGCTGCTAAATATTCAGCCCAGTTCCCGAAAATACAGACCTTTACCATTGATAAAGTTTTTGGTGGTTGGGCCAAAGCGCAAAAAACGCATTTTATCAATGGGGCGATTTATGACCAGATTTACAATGAAAAAAGATAAGTAAGCTGTAGTCTAAATACAATAAAGAAAATGGCTAAAGTGTTATCCATTTTCTTTATATCTAATGCATAAAATTCTATATATTAGATATAAGTAGAATAATAAATTGTATTTTCCTTTTAAAAACAAAATATTAAGTCAGAAAAACCTTTCATTTTATCGTGTTGTGATGTTGTAGGGTGAATTGCGATAAATGATTTTATTTCATATAGTTATATCTAATGAAGATAAACTCCGTGCTGCCATGAAAACTCAATTAAAATCGTTATTTAGTGCTGCCTTATTGGCGACTGGTTTAGGCATGACCGCGACTGCTTCACAAGCAGCAGACCGTCAGTTTCTGAATGTATCCTATGATGCCACGCGTGAGTTCTATGATGAATTTAACAAATCATTTGGGGCTTACTGGAAAAACCGCACCGGTCTGGATGTGAATTTTAAGCAGTCACATGGCGGTTCGGGCAAACAGGCACGTTCTGTGGTCGATGGCCTGAAAGGTGATGTGGTGACCTTGGCACTCGCCAATGACATTGAAGAAATTGTGAAATCTGGCCAGATTCAACCAGGCTGGCAAAAGGAATTCCCACACAACTCGGCACCTTATACCTCGACGATCGTATTCATGGTACGCAAGGGTAACCCAAAAGGTATCAAGGACTGGAATGACTTAACCAAACCAGGCGTGCAAATTATTACGCCAAACCCGAAAACGGGTGGTTTGCCGCGTTGGGTGTATCTGTCTGCATGGGGTTATGCCGAGAAACAGCCAGGCGGCAATAAAGCTAAAGCACAGGATTTTGTTGGCAAACTTTATAAGAACGTGAAAGTGATGGATTCTGCTGCACGTGCTTCAATGACCACCTTTGCCGAGCGTGGAATTGGCGATGTATTGCTGACTTGGGAAAATGAAGCCTTGGTCACGCAAAAAACCTTGGGTAAAAACAAGTTTGATATCGTTTATCCATCGATTACGATTTTGACTGAACCGTCAGTGGCGATTGTGGATCGTACGGTAGAGAAAAATGGCAATAAATGGTTAGCAACAGGTTATATCAATTACCTGTATTCACCGTTGGGTCAGGAAATGGCAGCTAAACATTTCTATCGTCCACGTAATGAAAAAGTATTAGCCAAATATTCAGCACAGTTCCCGAAAATCAAAACCTTTACCATTGATGAAGTCTTTGGTGGTTGGGCCAATGCACAGAAAACCCATTTTGTGAATGGTGCAATTTTCGACCAGATTTATAACAGCAAACGTTAATTGATCTGCCAAGTCATCTGGATTGAAAAAAGCCTCCAAAACCGGTAATGCCAGTCAGTTAAGAAATTGACTGGCATTTTCTTGGATATTTTTGTGCTTTAATTTTCACTACTCGCGGACATTGCCTTTGCCTTTTTTCAGGTAATACAAATATTTTAGATTGTTCAAATAATTGCGCTAAATGTTTGGGTAGGTTTCCTGCTGATTCTAAAGGTGTGTGCCTTAAGATATTGATAATACTCATAGATGCAATATGGAAACTGATCCTTAAAGGACTCACCTTTGCATGTTCAGCGATAAACCTCATCTGTCTTCTTAAGATATTATATGCAATAAATACCCCCCACAATTCTTGATAGACCAAATCAGGTTGTTTGCTTCTTAAAATCCTTGCATCCTGTAAATCACTTTTAATTTCCCGATAACACATTTCTATTTCCCAACGCTGGATATAAAGCATTGCAAGGTCTTTGAATGGATAAACTTTAGAATCTGTTAATGATGTAATGTAACGTCTTATTTTTCCTGCATATTCAACTTCAATTAAACGTGCTTCCCAATAGTCACCCAATGACGGATTTATCTTTTTTGCTCTTGCTGAAACAGGCATTTTGATCTGAAAGTCATGGGCCGCATTATGATGAATCACTTCATAACGCAGGTTGTCCTTTGCTCGCATCAACCAATGACTCTCTTCTGCCTGAGATTGCCAGCTCACTAAAAAATCAGCAGAGAAGTAAGCACGATCAAATAGGGTAATACTGCGAACTGGTGCTTTTAATTGACTGGCTAAGGTTAATTCACCTTGATCCATACTACCCATTTGGGCATCAATCATTTCATGGGTATTGGTATTCACCAGGCAAGTCGCTCTAACTTGTGGGTAAGGTGCAGCTGCTGTTTTGCCTTTGGATGAACCAAAGTGCTTAAAGTTTTCTTCTGTATGAGGCATAGACCAAACCACACCATCTACAGCACAAACGCATAGACCGTGAAAGTTGCTATATTGTTGTTGTGAGTCTTTAAACCATGCCTGACTTAATGTCGAAAATAAAGCACTCATGGGTTCTAAGCCTAAGCGTTGTCTTGCTTGTACGGATGCACTCGGTACACAGTATTCTGCCGTACCGAAAACAAGTTGCAATTGTTGAACCACATACCAAATCGGTTGATTTCGAAATAGAGCAAGTCCGATTACCAGCCAAACAACATGTTCAGCAGGCAGTTTTCTTTTTCGAATTGATGCTTTACCTGTTTGGTCTAAGCAATCTTCAATCCAGTTTAAATCAATCAATTCACTGAATTGTGAAAGTGAAGGTAGGGTTTGTTTTAATGTTAAATCTAGATTCTGAGATAAATTCATAAAAAAAGAGCGTATTTACATACGCTCTTTTTACAGCATTTTAACTTTTTTTGCTTAACTGACTGGCATTACTCCAAAACCGGAGGCTTTCTTGTATTAGAAAAATGCTAAAACGGTTTTCTCTATGGAAAGTAATATTTATCTACAAAAAGTCGTTTGGAGCTTTGCCTAAACAGGGTGATAATGTGCAGTTAAATTTTTCCCCCTATTGATTGAGTTTTTATGTCACATATTTCTGTATTACTTCACGAAACGATTGATGCCTTGTTGGCGGGTCGCAATACGGGAACTTATGTGGATGGTACCTTTGGCCGTGGTGGGCATACGCGTTTATTACTGTCCAAATTAGATGAAAATGCACGCGTCTATGCCTTTGATAAAGATCCACAAGCACTGGCTGTAGCGGCTGAACTCGAACAAGAAGATTCACGTTTTAAAATTATTCATGCCAGCTTTGCTGATCTGAAAGATGCATTGGCTGAACTGGGCATTGAACACGTCGATGGGGTAATGGCGGATCTCGGTGTTTCTTCACCGCAGCTGGATCAGGCTGAACGTGGTTTCAGTTTTATGAAAGATGGCCCGCTGGATATGCGCATGGATAACTCGCAAGGTCCGACCGCAGCAGAATGGCTGACCCAGATTGAAGAAGAAGCGCTGGCGAATATCATTTTTAAATATGGTGAAGAGCGTTATAGTCGCCGTATTGCCAAAGCAATTAAAGCTGCTGGATATATTGATACCACGGCAAAGCTGGCTGAGATCGTAAAAGTAGCGCATCCGAAATGGGAAAAAAATAAGCATGCTGCGACCCGTACTTTCCAGGCGATTCGTATTGCTATTAATAAGGAATTAGAAGATATTGAAATCTTCTTGCCTCAGGCCGTTGAAATCTTGAAACCTGAAGCACGTTTGGCGGTGATTAGCTTCCATTCACTGGAAGACCGTTTGATTAAACAATTTATTCAAAAAGAGTCAACGCTTGAAGAGGATTCAGGCTGGGGAATGCCACAACAACAGAAAGATACGCGACGTTTAAAGAAAGTTTCTCGTGTTAAAGCCAGTGAGGAGGAGGTCAAAGCCAATCCTCGTTCACGTAGCGCATGGCTCCGGGTAGCAGAACGTTTAGCTTAATAGGCAGATCATGAAAACGGAAGTGGTTGATAAAAAAACAGAAAAATTGTGGCTGAAAAAAGTTACAATCTATCTCATGCTGATATTGATGGTCTTCATCAGTGCAGTATTTGTGGTATTTCAGGTATTTGAATACCGTCAGGACAACAGAAAGCTGAGTACCTATCTGCGTGAAAGGGATGACCTGAATGCAGAGTGGGGGCGTTTGCTAATTGAACAGCAAACTTTTGGCGCGACGGCACAGATCGGTACGCGTGCAGTGACACAGCTGCGTATGTATTCACCTCCGGTTTCACAAAGTGTCGTGATTTCCTTACCACAAACTTCAGATGAGAAAAAATAAGGCTAGCGTTCCGACATGGTAGACAAGAGAAAGAAGCAACCGGTACGTAAAAAACAATCGGTCACCGACAAAAATGCCTCAAATGTTTATATCAATCGTTTTTACATCATGTGGGCGGTGGTGCTGCTGTGTTTTGTGACACTGATTTGCCGTGCTTTCTATGTACAGATTATTAATAAAGATTTTTTGCAAAATAAAGCCAATGCCAATATTTTAAGAACCAATACCATCAAGGCGATGCGTGGCGTGATTTATGATCGTAATGGCATTCCATTGGCGATCAGTACTCCGATCATGAAAATTGTGATTGATCCACGTGATTATTTTGACAATAAAAAACTCTATGACGAGACCATGCTGGCGCTGGAAAAAGAACCGAATAGCCGCAAGCTCAAACGTCAGTTACCCGATAAAAACCTGAATCTGGATGAGCTGGCTGATGCAGTCGGTATGGATCGGGCAGAACTGCGCAAAAAAATGGAAGAACGTCCGCGTTCACGTTATCTGATCCTGAAAAAAGAAGTTCCGCCACAACAGGCCGAACTGATCATGAAACGTAAGTTTCAGGGCGTATATACCGAGAAAAACTATAAACGTTATTATCCGCAGCCGCAGCCAAACTCTCAGATTATTGGCTTGACCAATAGCGAAGGCAGCGGCATTGAAGGTCTGGAAATGCAGCTGAATAGCCGTCTTTCCGGAAAGGATGGCGAGCAGCAGATCATTCGCGATAAAAAAGGCAACCGGGTCAAAGAACCTGAAGTGATTAAAGAAGTTGAGCCGGGCGAAAATATTACCCTGAGTATCGACTCGCGTCTCCAATATATTATGTACCGTGAGCTGACGGCGGCCGGTGTTGCCAATAATGCCCGTTCAGCGACTGCGATTGCGGTAGATGTCAAAACCGGTGAAATTCTGGCGCTGTCCTCATGGCCATCCTATAACCCGAATGATAAAAACAGCCTGCTCAATAAGGATGCCATGCGTAACCGCGGTGCAGTCGATTCTTTCGAGCCGGGCTCGACCATGAAGCCGCTCACTGTAGCGATGGCCTTGGAAAGTGGCAAATATACGGCGAATTCAGTCGTGAATACCACACCGGGCAGTATGCGGGTTGGTAATCATACCATTCGTGATACGCATAACTATGGTCAGTTGACTTTGGGTGGCATTATCCAGAAATCCTCTAACGTTGGTGTGGCGAAACTGGCCTTATCGTTGCCGTATGAAACCTTACCAACCTTCTATAAACGCCTCGGTTTTGGTCAGCGTTCAGCGGTGAAATTCCCGGGGGAAAGTGCTGGTCTGATTCTGCCGCCAAGCAAATGGAATGTATCAGAAGTGGCGACCATGTCCTATGGTTATGGCCTGAATGCGACCGTCCTTCAGCTGGCTGACGCCTATGCCATGCTGGCCAATAAAGGCGTAAAAATGCCGCTAAGTCTGTATAAGCTGGAAGAACAGCCGCAGGGTGAACAGATGATCGATGCCAATATTGCCGATCAGGTGCTGATGATGATGGAAACCGCAACCTTGCCAGGTGGTACGGCGACTCGCGCAACCATTCCAGGCTATCGTGTGGCAGGTAAAACCGGTACTGCACATAAGCTGCGTGCTGACCGTAAAGGTTATTCGACCAATGAATACCGGGCTTTATTTGCCGGTGTAGCACCCGTCAGTGATCCACGGATCGCCATGGTGGTGGTGGTAGAAAACCCACAGGGCACCTACTATGGGGGTACCGTATCTGCACCGGTCTTTGCCCGCGTGATGCAGGAATCTCTGCGTCTCCTGAATGTCCCTTTGGACAAACCTTTAGAACCTCCCAAAGTCCAGTAAATAGGTGATCAATGTCTATTACATTTCAAGATATCTACACCTCTCATGAGGCCGCTGACTGGATGAAGCAATCCTTTCAGGGCTTCGAGCTGGATAGTCGTAAAGTTAAACCGGGACAGATTTTTATTGCCTTGACCAGTCTGTCACAACCGGAAAAAACTGCTCAATTTGCCCAGAAAGCTTTGGATCATGGTGCATTGGCTGTGATTTCAGAAACTGAGCTGGATGTATCTCCAAATTTGGTGGTGGCAGATGTACGTCATCTAATGGGGCAATGGCAAAAGCAGTATTTGCAAGCTACTCAACCTGTTCAAGCTGCTCGAATTTTGGCAGTCACCGGCACCAACGGTAAAACCACGATTTCTCGCTTGGTGGCTGAATTCATCATGCTGCAAGGCAAAGCTTGTGCAGTGATGGGCACAACAGGTAACGGCATTCTGCCAAATCTGGAAGCATCTTCGCATACCACCCTGGATGCCTTGCAATTGCAAAATGCCTTGCATGGCTATGCGCAGGCCGGTGCGGAATTTGCCTCGATTGAAGCCAGCTCACATGGTCTGGAACAAGGTCGCTTGAATGGCTGTGATATCGAGATTGCGGGTTACAGCAATTTGAGCCGTGACCATCTGGATTATCACGGTACGTTGCAAGCTTATGCAGAAGCAAAATCACGTTTATTCCGGTTTGAATCTTTAAAAGTGGCTGTCATCAATATTGATGACGAACATGCACAGATCATGCTGGATGCTGCGAAAAATAATCCGGCACAGCCTAAAATTTTGACTTATTCCACCACACAAAAAGCGGATTATCAGGTTCAGGATATTCAGTACAGCATTTCAGGTGCGACCTTTAAGCTGAAAACTGCCTCTGCTGAATATGTGGTTAACAGTCCATTGCTGGGACATTTCAATATTGAAAATCTGGTGGCCAGTCTGATCATGGCGGAACAGGCCGGATTTGACTTGGAAAGTTTGATTGCAACTGTGCCACAGCTCAAAGGTGCGCCCGGTCGGATGCAGGTGCTGCGTGATGGCGAACGTCTGTTTGTAGTGGATTATGCGCATACCCCAGATGCTTTGATCCAGGTTCTGGTGACCTTGAAACGTCATGTTTCACAAAATCTCTGGGCTGTTTTCGGCTGTGGCGGTGATCGTGATCGCGGTAAACGTCCACTGATGACTCAGGCTGCTTTAGAGGGTTCAGATATCGCAGTACTCACTTCTGATAACCCGCGGACGGAAGATCCGGTACAAATTTTTGCTGATATGAAAAATGGCATTGATTTTTCGGGCAAAACCTATCATGAAATTCATGACCGTCGTGAAGCGATCAAGTTTGCGGTTAAACATGCACAGGCGGGTGATATTGTCGTGATCGCAGGGAAAGGTCACGAAAATTATCAGGAAATTGATGGCGTACGTCACTGGTTTGATGACGTGGTCGAAGTGCAAGCTGCGATTGATGCCCAGCATTGCAACACAGATTCAGCCTATTCAGCGCATTAGGATTCAGATATGCATACCTCAACAACAAGTACTGCGGCGCTGGAGCCGTGGAGCATAGAACAATTACAGCAGGCTACTCAAGGCTACTGGTTGAATGATAAAAAGCCTGTAGGCCAGGTCAAACGGATTTTGACTGATTCACGTGATGCAGAAGCGGGTGATGCTTTTCTTGCGCTGAAAGGCGAGCGTTTTGACGCGCACGACTTTATTGCGCAAGTCGCGGCACAAGGTTGTGAAATTGCCATTGTCAGCCGTCCGGTGGATGCCGATATTTGCCAATTGGTGGTAGAAGATACCCGTCTGGCATTGGGATTGTTGGGCGCTTATCGCCGTCAGCAGAATCCTCAACTCAAAGTCATTGCCTTGACCGGCAGTAGTGGCAAGACCACGACTAAAGAAATGCTGGGAAGCATTCTGTCTCGTCTGGCACCGACCTTGGTGACACGTGGTAATTTGAATAATGACCTTGGCGTGCCGGTAATGTTGCTGGAGCTGCGTCCTGAACATCAATATGCGGTGATGGAACTCGGTGCAAGTCATCAGGGTGAAATTGATTACACCTCGAAAATGGTGCAGCCGCATGTGGCGGGGATCATTAACATTGGGACGGCACATTTAGGTGAGTTTGGCGGCCGTGACGGAATTTGCCGCGCGAAATCCGAGATTTATTCGCATATCTCTGAAATCTCAATTATTCCTGCTGCAGATGATTTTGCTGAAACCATTCGTGCCGCAGTAAAAACTGAAAAAAGCTTGAGTTTTGGTGCTGGCGGTGAAGTTTATGCCAGCGATGTAGTCCTTGATGCTCAATCATCAAGCTTTACCCTGAATACGCCACAAGGCTCGAAAACGGTTCAGTTGCCGTTTGCCGGCGAGCATAATGTCGAAAATGCCACAGCTGCCGCTGCATTTGCCCTGGCGATCGGTATTGGTCTGGATGATATCGTGGCTGGCCTGGAACAGGCAGTCGGTGCGAAAGGTCGTCTGAACTTTATTCCGCACAAAGACTATTTATTTATTGATGACACTTATAATGCCAATCCGGGTTCGATGCGTGCAGCAGCTGAAGTTCTGGCGCAGCAGCAGGGCATCCGGGTCATGGTCACCGGCGATATTGGTGAACTCGGTTCATCTGCCGCAATCGAGCATTACAAGCTTGGACGGGATCTGGTCTCTATTAAAGGTATTAACTTTGTGGTGGCTGTGGGTGAATTTGCGCCTGCCGCACAAGAAGGTGCCCGTAGTACGCAATATGGTAAAAAAATGCAGGCTTTCCTGAATCAGGAGCAGGCCTTGCCATTTTTAATTGATTTGATTGAAACACATCAACCTCAGCCGATGTCATTTCTATTTAAAGGGTCGCGTTTTACCCATATGGAAACATTGATGGCTGCATTGATGGAGAAACTCTAAATGCTGTTATGGCTCTTTGAACACTTGGCGGGCTTTGACAGCACGTTTCAGGTGGTTCGTTATTTAACTTTACGTGCTTTGCTCAGTGTCTTGACGGCACTGACCATCGGTCTGGTGCTGGGTCCTGTGATGATTCGCAAGCTTCAGGCGCTGAAATACGGCCAGGCCGTCAGCTCGTATGCTCCTGAAAACCATGCCAAGAAAATGGGTACACCGACGATGGGCGGTGTGCTGATCCTGCTTTCGATCGGTATCTCAACTTTACTCTGGGCGGATCTTTCCAATCCTTATGTCTGGATCGTGCTGGGTGTGATGGTGATTTTCGGTGCAGTAGGCTGGGCTGATGACTGGATTAAAATCCGTTATAAAGACAATGCGGGTTTGCCTGCGAAGAAAAAATTCTTCTGGACTTCAGTGGGTTCATTGGGTGCCGGTATTGCCTTGTATGTCATTGCACAGCAACAGACCAATCCGGTGCATACCGCGAATATGCTGGATCTGCTGATTCCATTCTTTAAAGACCTAAGCATTCCATTGTCGATGATTCCGTTGGGCATTGGTTTTATTATTTTTACCTATTTCGTGATTAATGGCGCATCCAATGCCGTGAACTTGACTGACGGTCTGGATGGTCTGGCGATCATGCCAATCGTGCTGGTTGCTACAGGTTTGGGCGTATTTGCCTATTTGGCCGGTGACGTGCGCTTTGCCAATTATCTGCATATTCCTTATGTGAAATATTCGTCTGAACTGGTGGTGGTCTGTGCTGCCATGATCGGAGCGGGTCTGGCTTTCCTTTGGTACAATGCCCATCCGGCCCAAGTATTTATGGGTGATGTTGGTGCTTTATCTCTCGGTGCAATGCTCGGTACGATTGCCGTCATGGTTCGTCAGGAAATCGTATTTGCGATTATGGCCGGTGTCTTTGTCGTGGAAGCGGTTTCAGTGTTCTTGCAAATTGGTTCATTGAGAATGCGCAATAAACGTGTATTCCTGATGGCACCGCTACATCATCATTATGAAAAGAAAGGCTGGCGTGAAACCCAGGTGGTGATCCGTTTCTGGATTATTACAATTATGCTGGTAGTTTTGGGTCTAATGACCTTAAAATTGCGCTAAGAAATGCATGAGAAAAAGTCGGCGCATGCCGGCTTTTTTGTTTTGGAGAAAATGATGAATTTACTCATGTGCCCAGTCTGTCGCCAGCAGTTGAGCTTAAATGAAAGAACATGGCGCTGTGAGAATCATCATAGTTACGATGTCGCCAAACAAGGCTATGTGAACCTGCATGTGGTTCAGCATAAGCACAGTAAAAACCCGGGAGATACGCCTGAGTCTGTGCAGGCACGTCGCGCATTTCTCAGTGCAGGTTATTATGCGCCTTTGCAACAGGCTGTCGTGGAAAAGATTCGCGAGTTGCGGATTGAAAACCTTTTAGATATTGGTTGTGGAGAAGGCTATTATACGAATGCCATGCGGGCCGAAGTGCTGCAATGCGTCGGGGTCGATATTGCCAAGAATGCGGTTCAGGTCGCAGCCAAACTGAATAAAGAGGTGACTTGGGTCGTAGGAACTGGAGCGACTTTACCAGTATTAGATGAGTTGATTGATCTGTGTACCAGCTTGTTTAGTCCAATTCCTAAACAGGAAATCCTGCGAGTTCTAAAACCAAAATCTTATTTGATGGTGGTGACACCGGCACCGCAACATTTATACTCGATGCGTGAAGCTCTATTTGAAGAAGTCAAACCACACGAGCCGCAGAAGTTTGTTGAGCAGTTGCAAGATGAATTTAATCTGGTTAGTGAGCAGGTGATTGATGCGCCAATGGTTTTGCCACAGGCTGATTTAAAAAACCTGATTGCGATGACGCCATATGCTTATAAGGCCAAACCTGAACGTCGTTTAGCACTTGAACAGCAGGATCAGTTTGAATTACTGGCGCAATATCAGATTTACCTGTTTCAGAAAAAATAAAAAATGCATATAAAAAAACCCTCAACTGAGGTAATGCCAGTCAGTTAAGAAATTGACTGGCATTTTCTTGGATATTTTTGTGCTTTAATTTTCACTACTCGCGGACATTGCCTTTGCCTTTTTTCAGGTAATACAAATATTTTAGATTGTTCAAATAATTGCGCTAAATGTTTGGGTAGGTTTCCTGCTGATTCTAAAGGTGTGTGCCTTAAGATATTGATAATACTCATAGATGCAATATGGAAACTGATCCTTAAAGGACTCACCTTTGCATGTTCAGCGATAAACCTCATCTGTCTTCTTAAGATATTATATGCAATAAATACCCCCCACAATTCTTGATAGACCAAATCAGGTTGTTTGCTTCTTAAAATCCTTGCATCCTGTAAATCACTTTTAATTTCCCGATAACACATTTCTATTTCCCAACGCTGGATATAAAGCATTGCAAGGTCTTTGAATGGATAAACTTTAGAATCTGTTAATGATGTAATGTAACGTCTTATTTTTCCTGCATATTCAACTTCAATTAAACGTGCTTCCCAATAGTCACCCAATGACGGATTTATCTTTTTTGCTCTTGCTGAAACAGGCATTTTGATCTGAAAGTCATGGGCCGCATTATGATGAATCACTTCATAACGCAGGTTGTCCTTTGCTCGCATCAACCAATGACTCTCTTCTGCCTGAGATTGCCAGCTCACTAAAAAATCAGCAGAGAAGTAAGCACGATCAAATAGGGTAATACTGCGAACTGGTGCTTTTAATTGACTGGCTAAGGTTAATTCACCTTGATCCATACTACCCATTTGGGCATCAATCATTTCATGGGTATTGGTATTCACCAGGCAAGTCGCTCTAACTTGTGGGTAAGGTGCAGCTGCTGTTTTGCCTTTGGATGAACCAAAGTGCTTAAAGTTTTCTTCTGTATGAGGCATAGACCAAACCACACCATCTACAGCACAAACGCATAGACCGTGAAAGTTGCTATATTGTTGTTGTGAGTCTTTAAACCATGCCTGACTTAATGTCGAAAATAAAGCACTCATGGGTTCTAAGCCTAAGCGTTGTCTTGCTTGTACGGATGCACTCGGTACACAGTATTCTGCCGTACCGAAAACAAGTTGCAATTGTTGAACCACATACCAAATCGGTTGATTTCGAAATAGAGCAAGTCCGATTACCAGCCAAACAACATGTTCAGCAGGCAGTTTTCTTTTTCGAATTGATGCTTTACCTGTTTGGTCTAAGCAATCTTCAATCCAGTTTAAATCAATCAATTCACTGAATTGTGAAAGTGAAGGTAGGGTTTGTTTTAATGTTAAATCTAGATTCTGAGATAAATTCATAAAAAAAGAGCGTATTTACATACGCTCTTTTTACAGCATTTTAACTTTTTTTGCTTAACTGACTGGCATTACTCAACTGAGGGCTTTTTTATATCAGTCAGATTACTGGACTTCTTCAATCAGATTTTCCAGAGAATCTACCCGGTTCGGCTGAAGAGGCTGTTCTTGTGGTGCAGAACTTTCATCATCTGGTAAACGAATCGGTTGATCTGGCAAATCTTCAAAGTCAGTTTCTGTGCGTTTCGGGACGACCACAGGTGCAGGACGGTAAAGCGCTGTCGCCAGAGGCGGAGAAGACGGATCATTCTGTGCTTCATCAGCCTGAACCACCTTGTTGCGATTTACCGGTGCCTTAGCATTGCGGTCTAAACGTACCCAGGCTTCTGGCTGGCCTTTTAATGCCTTGCCCATAAAATCGGTCCAGATCGGTAGAGCTGCCACACCACCATATTCACGGCGACCTAAAGTGGTTGGCTGATCAAAGCCTACCCAGGTCACGGTGACTAACTTACCATTGAAACCTGCAAACCAGGCGTCTTTGGCATCATTAGTGGTACCGGTCTTCCCGCCGATATCACCACGACCAATTCTTAATGCAGCACGGCCAGTACCATGCTGAATCACATCACGCAAAATGTTGGCCATGTCATAGGCAGAGCTGGATTTTAAAATACGCTGTGCCTGACGATAATTACTGTCTTCGGCAGAGACTTTAGGTGCAGCCTGTTTTTGCTCTAAAGTTGTATTGTTGATTGCAATTGCTTCGTCATCTGCGGTAATAGGGTCAGTGGCTTGAACTGTTTCTTCTTTTTCATTAATACATGAAATGCAGGCATATTCAGGCTTGGCTTCAAAGATGGTATTGCCGTAGGCATCTTCAATGCGGGTAATAAAGTGCGGTTGGATTCGGTAACCGCCATTGGCAAAGGTGGCATAACCAGTCGCCATCTGAATCGGTAGGACCTGCGGGGTGCCTAAGGCAATGGTATAGTTACGTGGAATCTGACTGTCTTGTAAACCAAAATCCATAAATAACTGGCGTGTACGTTCAATCCCAACGGCCTGTAATAAGCGCACTGAGACTGTATTACGTGACAGATAAAGTGCACGACGTAGCGGGATCATACCCAGATAACGGCCATCCGAGTTACGTGGCGTCCATTTGCCAATGGTAATCGGTGCATCATTGACCATGGTATGCGGCGTCATGCCACGTTCCAAAGCCAGTGCATAAACAAAAGGCTTAATTGTAGAACCGGGTTGACGCCAACCTTGGGTTGCACGGTTAAATTTCGACTGATAAAAGTTATATCCCCCGACAATGGCTTCAATCGCACCATTATTTGGGTTGATGGCAATCAATTGTCCTTGCACATTGGGGATCTGCACCAATGACCAAGAGGTTTTATTTTCATTGGGTCTTAAACGAACAATATCTTTGACTTTGACAATCTCGGACGCTTTGCTCGGTGCACCACCTACACTGTTGACGTTACGAAAGCGACGTGCCCAAGACATACCTGACCAGGGAACAGTCACGCTGCTTCCGTCCTGCATGAGTGCTTCAAAACTGGAATTACCTACCTGAGTTACTTGCGCAGGATAGGTATTGGCATAGGCACGGAACTTGTCGAGAGGTTGATCATGTGCTTCAGCACCACGCCAGCCATGTCGACGGTCATAAGCCTCTAGGCCTTCCTGTACCGCTTGCTCCGCATAGGCCTGACGTACACTATGAATGGTAGTATAGACTTTATAACCAGAATCTACCGCCTGTTCACCAAAGTTTTGTACCAGTTCAGAACGTACCATTTCGCCGACATACGGGAATTTATTACGGGTACTCCGATCAGGCATATCTAAATTTACCGGTTCAGCAATGGCTTGCTGATACTGGCTTTGATTTAAATAGCCCAATTGCAGCATACGCCCCAAAATCCAGTTACGACGTTCCAAGGCGCGCTTGGGATTGGCGACCGGATTGTATCGAGAGGGGGCTTTAGGCAGACCAGAGATCATGGCCATTTGTGCAATTGAAAGCTCTTCTAGACTCTTGTTGTAGTAAATTTTAGCTGCTGCTGCGATACCGTAAGCATTTTTCCCCAGGAAAATTTTATTGACATACAGGGTCAGAATTTCTTCTTTACTTAAGTTTTGCTCAATTTTACGGGCCAGAAAAATTTCTGTCAGTTTACGCTTCAGCGTCCGTTCAGGGCTAAGGTAATAGTTTTTTGCCACTTGCATGGTAATGGTCGAACCACCGGTCTGTACAGCCGAGCCGGTCACCGTCTCACTGAGTGCGCGTCCCAAGCTTTTAAAGCTGATCCCGCTATGCTCAAAAAAGCTGGAATCTTCAGCGGCGAGGAAAGCATGAATAAACTCGGGCGGAATTTGTTCATATTTCACGGGAACAGAAAGCTTGCCTCCATATTCGGCAATTAATTCATTATCTGAACTAAAAACTTGTAAAGGCTTTAATAAAGGGGCCTTTTTAAGCGTAGACATTTCAGGCAAAGATGGGGCAATATAGAGATACATGCCATAGAAACCCATCGGAATTGAGATCAGTATAATGATAATGATCAAAAAAAATGGATGAACAAGGCCTGAACAAGATAGCTTTTTCATAACAAGTAAGTTTTAATAAGAGCTAATGGCGAACTAATTACCGGTCAGTATATCCTGTCGATATCCATATTGTTAGATGAGTTATTGTATCTATATAAAATTATAGACTGGACCAATTGGTAAGTTAGATTGAATTGGGGACAAAAAAATAATAGGAAGTGTATTGTGCGCAGGTTATATCGTAAACCAAATAAGGGGTTAATAGGAGTCGATATTAGTTCGACTTCTGTTAAGGTTTTAGAGCTTTCTGTAAAAAGTGGCCGTTACTGGGTAGAAAGCTATGCTTTGATCCCATTATCGGAAAACAGTGTTGTTGAAAAAAACATCTTAAACCCAGAAGCAGTCGCTGATGCCCTTGGGCGTGCAATTAATTTGGGCAATACCCAGTCGAATCAGGCCGCTTTTGCGATTCCTACTTCAATGGTCATCACCAAAATCATTGAGATGGATGCAGACATGTCAGATGATGAACGTGAAGTTCAGATTCGTGAAGATGCGGAACAATACATTCCTTTTCCACTCGATGAAGCGAGTCTGGACTTTGAAGTTCTGCCAGACCGCCTTTCCAATCCGAACCGGGTCAATGTGCTGCTGGTCGCGACACGGATCGAAAATGTCGAAGCACGTTCTGAAGTTTTAGAGATTAGCAGTCTAACGCCTAAGATTGCAGATGTAGAAAGTTTTGCGCTGGAAAATGCCTTTAAGGTATTTTCGGACACTTTGCCGATGGGGGTCAATACGGTTGGTATTTTAGACATTGGTCATAGTATGACGACCTTGTCGGTGATGCAGAACAACAAGATTATTTATACCCGTGAGCAGGTGTTTGGTGGCAAGCAATTGACTCAGGAAATTCAGAATCGTTATGGATTGTCTTTTGAAGAAGCTGGACGTGCTAAAAAAACCCGTGCCTTGCCGGATGATTATGATATTGAAGTGCTAGAACCATTTCTGGATGCCGTCGTACAACAGGCAGCCCGTTCATTGCAGTTCTTCTTTTCATCTTCTCAGTTTAATGAGATTGACCATATTTTACTGGCCGGCGGGAATGCCAATATTCCAGGTCTGGCAAAATTATTACAACAAAAACTCGGTTACCGTGTCACGATCGCGAATCCATTTTTGCAAATGGGCTTTTCTCCTCAAATTGATATTAAAAAAATTGAAAATGACGCGTCATCACTCATGGTTGCATGCGGTTTGGCATTAAGGAGTTTTGATTAATGGCAAGAATTAACTTACTTCCTTGGCGTGATGAGCTAAGAATTAAAAGAAATAATGAATTCGTGGCAATCTGCGTGGGGGCGCTTTTCTTGGGATTAGCAGCAGCGGGTTCAACCTGGTTTTATTATGATCACAAACTTCAGGATCAGGAGCAGGCCAATCAGCTGATTCAAAGTACTAACCAGAATCTGGATGTGCAGTTAAAGGCGCTTGAAGGTTTGCAAGAACAGCGTAATGCGATTGTTGAACGGATGAAGCTGATTCAGGGCCTACAAACCCAGCGTCCGATTGCGGTGCATTTGATTGATGAAATTGTACGGGTGACCCCAAGCAATATGTATATCACCAAATTCCAGCGTATCGGCGATAAGTTTACCATTGAAGGTCGGGCTGAAAGTCCAAATACGGTAGCAGAATTGCTCCGTAATCTGGAGGCATCATCTTGGTATCGGAATGCCTTTATGAACGCTTTCCTGGTGGCTGAAGAAGCAAAAGAAAAGGCACCGAGCTCGATTATTCCACGTGTGGAAGAGTCCTATGGCAGTTTTACCGTGACGGTAGATCTGGATCAGATCGCTCAGCCAGTACTTAACGAAGAACAACAAGCAGTCGCTACAACTACGGGGGCATCATCATGAGTAATGAAGAATTCGATGAGTTCAGCCAGGATGTCGTCGCTGTACCCAAAAATAAAATGACTGTTGAAAAGTTTTTTCAGCAATTCAATACATTGGATCCAAACAATTATGGTAGTTGGCCTTTATCGGTCAAAATTACCTGCTGGATTTTTATTGCCGCGCTGGCATTTGCGGTGATTTACTTCGTTATGATCAGAAGCACGATTGAGTCAATTTCACAAGCCAGTACCCAGGAACAAAACCTGCTGAATGAATTCCGTGAAAAAGAATCCAAATTACGCAACTTACAACAATATCAAATCCAGCTTCAGGAAATGGAAGCCCGTTTTAACCAGCAGTTAGAACAGTTACCGAAAGAAACTGAGATTCCGGGTCTGGTTGAAGATATTAACCTGAGCGGTGTGAATTCAGGCCTGAAGTTTAAAAATATTCGTCTAGAGCCTGAAATTAAACAAGAGTTCTTTATTGAACAGCCGATTGCAATTGAAGCGACTGGGGATTATCACGCTTTTGGCTCTTTTGTCAGCAGTATTGCCGGCTTGTCGCGTATTGTAACGCTGCATGATTTCACCATTACCGGTACTGAAAATAAAGAGAAAAAATCTGAAATTCCAGTCATTGATTATGTGGTAAAAGCCAAAACTTACCGTTATGTCGGTAATGCTGAAGGTGCTGCAGCACAGCCTGAAGCTAATAGCACTACTCAGGGGGCGCAGTAATGAAGAACATTAAAATTACTTCAGCTTTAACACTTGGGTTTTTATTGTTGGGATGCGATTCACGCATTGATGCAGTCAATCAGGAAATGGCTAATATTCGTAATCAGCCACCTTTGCCAATTGAACCGGCTCCTGATTTTATGCCAGTTGAAACCTTCAACTATGCAGCACATCAGATCAAAAGCCCTTTTTTACCAAGCTCTCTGGCTGCTGAACTGAAAATTATGGCGGGGAAACGGGTTTATCCAAACCTATCACGTCAACTGCAACCGCTAGAAAGTTATCCGCTCGAAACATTGACCATGAAAGGCAGTATGCGCAATCAGGCAGGACAAATTCTGGCTTTAATCCAGACGCCTGATGGTGAGGTTGAGCGGATTCAGCGTGGCAGCTATATGGGACTTAATCATGGTCGTGTAATTGGAATTACACCGACACAGATCAATCTGATTGAGATTATTCCAGATGGCCGTGAGGGATATGTGGAACGTCCGCGAAGTCTGGTTCTCATTGGGCCGGCGCCATAAGGTTTTAAAGGAATAACAATGAATAAGAGTATTAAAGAATTTATTTTTGGGGATGCTAATACAATGAATCGTGTGTTTCGTCAGTTTTCAATGGGTGCTGTTGCAATTGCGGTGATGCAAGCAGCCAGCGCACAAGTGGCCGTAACGAATGTGGTACCTATGCAGCTTCCTGGTCAAGGAACTGAAATTCGGGTGATGTTTAATGGTTTACCACCTCAACCACAAGCCTATCAATTAGAATCACCGTCACGTTTGATTCTGGACTTTGACAAGGCCCAACAGAATTTAAAACAAAGCAACATTCCGGTCGCAACGCGTGAAGCCAGTTCAGTGGAGGTCACTTCGGATGCACAGCGTGCCCGTTTGACGGTTAATCTGACAGATGCAGGTGCCTTTACCACTCGAGTAGAAGGCAATACTTTTATTCTTAAAATTAACTCTGCAACTCCTGTAGCCATAGCTCAACCTGTGCAGCAACAGTCAGCTCAGGGTATTAGCAATATTGGTTTCCAGCGCGGTACGCAAGGTGAAGGCCAGGTCGTTATTGATCTATTAGGAAATAATACTCCTGTTGATGTACAGCAGCAGGGTACCAAGGTTATTGTGCGCACTTTAGGTTCCAAGATTCCGGCTCATTTGACCCGCCGTCTTAATGTGACAGATTTCGCGACTCCGGTATCAAGTGTAGATGCTGTGAATCAAAATGGTTCAGGAGTCATTACGATTCAGTCTGCGGAAAGTTATGAATATATGGCTTACCAAACAGATAATAAGCTGACCATCAGCTTGAAACGTCCGGAAGCCAAGAGTCCATTGCGTCCTAAAACTGTCGCTTATAGCGGTAAGAAAATTTCGCTAGATTTCCAAGATATTGAAGTGCGCCGCGTGTTGCAGTTATTGGCAGATTTTACCGATATCAATATGGTGGCTGCAGATAGTGTGCAAGGTAATATTACCTTGCGCTTGAAAGAGGTACCTTGGGATCAGGCGCTGGATATTGTGCTGAAAACCAAAAACCTGGATAAACGCCGTAATGGCAATGTGATCTGGATCGCACCAGTTGCAGAGCTGATAAAGGCTGAAGAGGAAGAAGCTAAGGCGATTAAGCAGAGTGTTGCACTTGCGCCTATCCAAACGGAATATATGCAGCTCAGTTATGCCAAAGCCGCTGATATTGAGAAACTGATTACGCAGAATAAAGGCGCATCTAGTTCAGGTAGTTCGAGTAACACTACAAATAATGATGAGAGAGAAAGCTTATTGAGTTCACGTGGCTCTGTGTCTATTGATGCACGAACCAATACCGTTATTGTGAATGATACTCAGCTCTTTATCGATAAAATCCGTAATATGGTGGATCTGCTCGATGTGCAGGTCAAGCAGGTGATGGTCGAAGCACGTATTGTGCGAGCTACCACTGACTTCACCAAAGAGATGGGGGTAAAATGGGGGCTTCTGTCTCAAGGTGTAACTGATAATAATCATCTATTGGTCGGTGGTAGTGATACTACATTATGGGATTTAAAAACACCTGATGATGATGGTAAGTATACGATTCAACGGCCGGATAATCTTAATGTGGACTTGGGTGTTACCAGCCAAGGAGCAAGCCGTATTGCCTTTGGTTTGATCAGCCTCTCTGATTTTATGCTGGATCTGGAGCTTTCTGCACTTCAGGCAGACGGTTATGGTGAAGTGATTTCTACCCCTAAAGTACTGACTGCGGATAAGCAAAAAGCGACTGTGGCTTCGGGCTCACAAATTCCGTATCAATCTGCTGAAGGCGGGGGTACTAATGCCGTGTCGACTACAGCATTTATTGATGCGACTTTAAGTCTGGATGTCACGCCAAGCATTACCCCAGATGGTAAAGTACAGATGGAACTCAATATTACCAGTGACTCACCAGGGAACCCGACACCGACCGGACAGCTCACTATTAACAAAAACCAGATCAATACCAATGTCCTGGTTGATAATGGTGAAACAGTGGTTCTAGGTGGTATTTTTGAGCAAGAAACCCGTAATGCGCAAACCAAGGTGCCATTTCTGGGTGATATTCCTTACGTAGGTCGTTTATTCCGTAAAGATTTAAAGGCGGATAACAAACGTGAGTTGCTGATTTTCGTTACACCTCGAATTGTTAATGACAGTGTTTCAAGAAATCATTAATATATTTTGAATTTAACAAAACGAATAGGTGACTCCTTGCCAAGCAAAGAGTTTGAAACCCTACCAAATATTTATTTGGTAGGGCCGATGGGGGCCGGTAAAACAACAGTAGGACGACATCTCGCAGAATTGTTAGGACGCGAATTTCTAGACAGTGATCATGAAATTGAACGTAAAACAGGTGCGACTATTCCCTGGATTTTCGAAAAAGAAGGGGAGCAGGGTTTCCGTGACCGTGAAACTGCTGTGATTAATGACCTTACCTCACGTCCCCATCTGGTTTTAGCCACCGGTGGTGGTGCAATTACTCAGGTTTTAAACCGGGACTATCTGAAACAGCGCGGAATCGTTGTTTATCTCTATACGCCGGTTGAAATTCAACTGCAACGTACCTATCGCGATAAAAACCGTCCACTCCTTCAAGTCGAAAATCCGGAACAAAAGTTACGTGATTTATTGGCAGTCCGTGATCCCTTGTATCGAGAAGTGGCACATCATATTATTGAGACCAATCAGGGTGCTGCGCGTGATCTGGCGCAACGGATTCTCAATCTTATTACTTCTAAAAACTAAGTTCATTGAATAAAGTGGTTAATCAAGCATGCAAACCTTATATGTAGAACTCGGAGAACGTCGTTACCCTATTTTTATCGGGAGCGATCTGGATCCACAGGCCTTATTGGCTCCCTATATTCAGGGTAAGCAAATGATGATTGTAAGCAATACCACAGTTGCTCCACTTTATTTGCAGCGTTATCAAACTGCGATTGAAGCTCTAGACAAACGTGTTGCGACCTGTATTTTGCCTGATGGTGAAAAATATAAGGATAGCCAGCATCTGAACCTGATTTTTGATGCATTGCTTGAAGCCGGTTTTAACCGGGATTGCACCGTGCTTGCGTTGGGTGGGGGTGTAATTGGAGATATGGCTGGCTTTGCCTCAGCCTGTTTCCAGCGCGGTGTGTACTTTATCCAAGTGCCGACAACCTTGCTGTCGCAGGTCGATTCTAGTGTGGGTGGAAAAACCGGGATTAATCACCCACTGGGTAAAAACATGATTGGTGCTTTCCAGCAACCTCAAGTGGTACTGGCGGATATGTCGCAGCTTGTTACTTTGCCGGACCGCGAACTTTCAGCAGGTTTGGCTGAAGTGATTAAATATGCGCTACTAGGCGATGAGTCATTTCTGGTCTGGCTTGAAGAAAACATGGATGCTCTGGTCGCTCGTGATGAGAAATTATTGGCTGAGGCCGTTTATCGTTCCTGTGCGCATAAGGCACGGATCGTAGCCAATGATGAGAAGGAGCAAGGGGAACGTGCTTTACTCAATTTAGGCCATACCTTTGGTCATGCGATTGAATCCTACATGGGGTATGGTGTCTGGCTACATGGCGAGGCTGTTGCCACCGGTATGGTGATGGCTGCGGATCTGTCACAGCGTATGGGCTGGATTTTTCAAGAAGATTTAGAACGTACAAAAAAAATCATTTCTCGTGCCAAACTTCCTGTGGTTTGTCCTAAAATCCCTCTGGATGATTTTCTGGCCTATATGGCCCATGACAAAAAAGTCTTAAATGGACAATTGCGTTTGGTGTTATTAAAGCAATTAGGCGAAGCAGTGATTACCCGGGACTTTGATCTCGAGTTAATGAAACAGGCAATTTTAGCCAATCAGGCATAGGTTTAGTTTTATGGCAGCATTACATACTCCTTGGCAAAAGATTCAGCATTATTTCTGGCTGGTCTGTGGTGTATGCTGCCTATTTGCTGCCTTAGTCTTTTGGGCGGTGACTGATTCAGATGATGTCATCGAAATTGAAAAAAAGCCTGAAACTGAAGTTCAGTTGCAGATTCAACCAGAAAAAGTAGCCACAATGACCCATCTTGGTGCACTTTTTCAGGAAGTGAAACCACTGGACCTAAATACACGTACCGTCGTGAATGCCAGTCATGAGCCAGAATTTCGCGGTACTAAATTTGTCAATGAAGCCAAAAAACAGCACTCAATTGAATTATTTCGTGTGACCAATGAAGCAATTTTAAAAAGTTTTCTTAAAAAACAGTCCGATCGTAAACCTTTTATTTATTTAAGAGTCTCAGGTGAAAATCAGCCAGAACAATATGTATTGTTGTATGGTCAATATAATACTGCGTCACAAGCCAATCAGGCACTCTCTACATTGAAGTTAAATTTACCGGCTTCAGTTAAACCCGAAGTCGTGCAAATGCAGCAATATGTCAGTCTGGTCAATAATCTGGGTTCAGATGAATTGGCCAGTAATCAAAAGCTTTACGAAATTCGTTTGAAAAATGTGCCTTTGCCGAAAGTAGATGAATCGGTGCGACTTAGACAGCAGCAAACCCAGACTGAGGTCAAGCCGCGTAGTTCTGATGCTGCGACTACCAGTACCACCATTGTGCGCCGTGATTCATCGGGAAATGTGGTCGATGTACAGAAATCTGAAAGTGCTGTAGAAGGCACGCCTCAACCGCAAAATAACAATAATCGACCTGCTCAGGGCAGTAATCCGCGTCCTCAAAATAACGAGATTAGTGATCCATTTAATTAGTTCGGTCTAAAATAGCGCATCCAAAAAATTACAGAATTAAAAATGAGCGCTTTTGGTGCAAAAAATGCACATTAAAATTAACCCTTAGAGTGCTGTTCTGCGCTAAATCTTTGTCATCTGTATTGTTTTAATTTATGCGCTGTTTGTTGGCATGGAATTTGCTTTATTGGTGCATGAATTGAATTAATCTCCCTGTTTTAGCGCGAAAAATGATTCGATGACACCGTATGAATGTCATATTTATTCCAGATTTTTATGTTATTCATGAGCAGAATAAACTTTATTTGTTATGCATTTAGTCTAAAAAAGGACTAGTCTGAAGAAATAAAGAAAAATACTTTTGCTCTACCAAGACGGTCTTCTCAAGTCCATTAGACGCCAGCGCAGAGAAAAATTTAGATTGTTTAACAGCCTGTTGAGGCTTCGTGAAAGAAGGGTACGCTATGCACATGCCATCGCCTAACAATGTAGCTCCCGCTCAAGGTTTATACCAACCGGATGAGTTTAAAGATAACTGTGGTTTCGGTTTGATCGCCCATATGCAGGGTGATGCTAGCCATGATCTCGTCAAGACCGCGATTCATAGTTTGAGTTGTATGACCCACCGTGGTGGTATTGCCGCAGATGGCAAGACTGGAGATGGTTGTGGTTTGCTCTTGGCAATGCCAAAAAAATTCTTCCGTGAAGAAGCAAAACGCTTAAGTGATACCACCTTAAGTGAAGTCTTTGCTGTAGGTTCAGTATTCCTAAATCTTGATCCTGCGCTTGCTGCTCATGCCAAACAGGTTTTAAACAAAGAGATTGAAGCTGAAGGTTTAATCGTTTTGGCTTGGCGTGTGATTCCGACCAATGTCGATGCCCTTGGTGAAATTGCTTTGCAATCGATGCCAGCATTTGAACAGATTATTGTTAACTGTCCAATGGGTGTGACTGAGGTTGAATTTAACCGTAAGTTATTCCTGGCACGCCGTCGTGCAGAGCAGCTGTTAAGCAATGATACGTCTTTCTATGTCACGACTTTATGTTCAACGGTGATCAGCTATAAAGGCTTGATGATGCCGGAAGCGATTGCAGATTTTTATACAGATCTGGCTGATCCACGTTTGGAATCGCATATTGTGGTGTTCCATCAGCGCTTCTCGACCAATACTCTGCCACGCTGGCCTTTGGCACAACCGTTCCGTTACTTGGCGCACAATGGTGAAATTAATACCATTACTGCGAACCGTAACTGGGCCATGGCGCGTGTGCCAAAATTTGAAAATCCGTTATTGCCTGGTTTAACTGAACTGAATCCAATTGTGAACCGTACCGGTTCAGATTCTTCAAGCCTGGATAACATGCTGGAGATTCTGGTCGGTGGTGGCATGGATCTGTTCCGTGCACTCCGTATGCTGGTTCCGCCTGCCTGGCAGAATGTGGAAACCTTAGATGCAGACTTGCGTGCATTCTATGAATTCAACTCAAAACATATGGAAGCTTGGGATGGCCCGGCAGGTCTGGTGATTCAGGATGGGCGTCATGCGATCTGTATGCTGGATCGTAATGGTCTGCGTCCTGCGCGTTGGGTCATTACCAAAAATGGTTATATCACATTGGCTTCTGAAATTGGTGTCTGGGGTTATCAGCCTGAAGATGTGATTTCTAAAGGACGTGTGGGTCCAGGTCAGATGCTGGTGATCGACACACAAACCGGCAAGGTGCTGGATACGCAAGATGTCAATAATCATCTGAAACGCATGCGTCCATACCGCGAATGGTTACGTGAAAATTCTGTGCGTCTGCAAGGTAGTCCAGAGCTGGAAGAATATTTATGTGATCAAGGCTTAAAAGGCGATGGTCTGAAAGCGGCACAAAAAATGTTCATGGTGACCTTTGAAGAGCGTGACCAGTTGTTACGTCCGATTGCTGAAAGCGGTCAGGAAGCTGTTGGCTCTATGGGTGATGATACCCCAATGGCGGTATTGTCTCGTCAGGTGCGCCATGTGTCGGATTATTTCCGCCAGCAGTTTGCACAGGTGACCAACCCGCCGATCGATCCACTACGTGAATCGATTGTGATGTCACTGGAAACCTGTTTAGGTCGTGAACAAAATGTATTTGAACAAGGACCTGAGCATGCTGATCGTCTGATCATTTCTAGCCCTGTGCTGTCTAATTCGAAAATGCATCAGATCCGTACGCTGGGTCGTGCCGGCTATGAAATTGCAGATATCGACCTGAACTATGCTGAAACCGAAGGTCTGGAAGCTGCGATTGCGCGTATTTGTGAAGAGTCTGCGCAAGCCATTCGTGATGGTAAAACCTTACTGGTGCTTTCAGACAAAAAAATCCGTGAAGGTTACTTGCCAGCCAATGCTTTCATGATCACCGGCGCGGTGCATCATCACCTGATCAATACCGGTTTGCGTACTGACGCTAACCTGATTATTGAAACCGGATTTGCCCGTGATCCACATCAGTTTGCAGTGCTACTTGGTTTTGGTGCAACTGCGATCTATCCATACCTAGCTTATGACGTGATCAATGATCTGGTCGCGAAAGGCGAATTATTGGGTGATCCGATTTATGCACAAAACAATTTCCGTAAAGGGATTGAAAAAGGCTTATTGAAAGTTCTTTCGAAAATGGGTATTTCTACGGTTGCCTCTTACCGTGGTGGTCAGCTGTTTGAAGCAGTCGGTCTATCGGATGAAGTGGTGGGTAAATGCTTCATCGGTGTGCCAAGCCGTATTCAGGGTGCCACTTTTGTCGACCTTGAAAATGATCAGAAACAGTTGGCGGATATTGCCTGGAAAAACCGTAAACCAATCGATCAGGGCGGCTTGCTGAAATTTGTATTCGGCAAGGAATACCATGCCTTTAACCCGGACGTGATCAACTCGCTACATAAAGCAGTACGTTCTGGGAACTACGCAGATTTTAAAGAATATGCGGAACTGGTGAATAACCGTCCAATTGCGACGATTCGTGACCTGTTCAAACTGAAAACAGACAACTCGATTCCAGTCGAACAAGTGGAATCTGTGGAAGAGATCCTGCCTCGCTTTGACTCTGCGGGTATGTCTTTGGGTGCACTGTCACCTGAAGCACATGAAGCGATTGCGATTGCCATGAATACGATTGGCGGTCGTTCAAACTCGGGTGAGGGCGGTGAAGATCCAGCGCGTTACGGCACCATCCGTAACTCGAAAATCAAACAAATTGCATCGGGCCGTTTTGGTGTAACGCCTGCTTATTTAACATCAGCAGAAGTTCTCCAGATTAAAGTCGCGCAAGGTGCAAAACCAGGTGAAGGTGGTCAGTTGCCGGGTGGTAAAGTGAATGGTCTGATTGCCCGTTTACGTTACTCTGTGCCGGGCGTTACCCTGATTTCGCCACCTCCGCATCATGACATCTATTCAATTGAAGATTTATCACAGTTGATCTTTGATTTAAAACAGGTTAACCCACAGGCGATGGTGTCAGTTAAGCTGGTTTCTGAACCGGGTGTCGGTACGATTGCGGCAGGTGTAGCGAAAGCGTATGCCGATTTCATTACCATTTCTGGTTATGATGGCGGGACAGCGGCTTCTCCACTTTCTTCAATTCATCATGCAGGTTCACCGTGGGAACTGGGTCTTTCTGAAGCGCATCAGGCCCTTCGTGTCAATGACCTGCGTGGTAAAGTTCGCGTACAAACAGATGGCGGTTTAAAAACCGGTCTGGATGTTGTCAAAGCAGCAATTCTGGGTGCAGAAAGCTTCGGCTTTGGTTCGACTCCAATGATTGCCTTGGGTTGTAAATACCTGCGTATCTGCCACTTGAATAACTGTGCAACCGGTGTAGCAACCCAGCAAGATCATTTACGTCAAGAGCATTATATTGGCGAGCCACAAATGCTGATCAACTTCTTCACCTTTATTGCTGAAGAAACCCGTGAATGGCTGGCAGCACTCGGTGTATCAAGTCTGAAAGACCTGATTGGCCGTACGGATCTGCTGGAAGTCTTGCCGGGTGAAACTGCAAAGCATGCACATCTTGATTTAAGCAAATTGCTTGAGTCACATCCTGCTGCAGAAGGTAAAGCACAGTATTGTCAGGTTCAAGGCAATGCACCATTCGATAAAGGGATTCTGGCAGAGAAAATGGTGGATGAGATTCTGCCTGCGATTGAAGCAGGAACTGGCGGCGAATATAGCTTCACGATCGGTAACTGTGACCGTTCGATTGGTGCCCGTCTGTCTGGTGAAATTGCGAAACGCTATGGCAACCTGAGCATGGAGGCCCATCCGGTGAAAGTTCACCTGAATGGTACTGCGGGTCAGTCGCTGGGTGTCTGGAATGCCGGTGGTCTGCATATCAGCCTGGAAGGCGATGCCAATGACTATGTCGGTAAAGGCATGGCTGGTGGTCGTATCTCGATCTTTCCGCCAAAAGGTTCACCATTCCAGACGCAAAATACCGCGATTATTGGTAATACCTGTTTGTACGGTGCGACTGGCGGTAAGCTATATGCAGCGGGTACAGCAGGCGAGCGTTTTGCAGTACGTAACTCGGGTGCATTTGCCGTGATTGAAGGTGCAGGTGATCACTGCTGTGAATATATGACAGGTGGTATCGTGACGGTACTGGGTAAAGTTGGGCATAACTTCGGTGCAGGTATGACGGGTGGTTTTGCTTATGTACTTGATCTGGATAATGACTTCGTTGATCATTATAACCATGAGCTGATTGAGCTGAATCGTATTTCAACCGAAGCGATGGAAGAGCACAAAGCCTTCCTGGGTCGTATCCTGGATGAACATATTAAAGAAACGGGTAGTGCTTGGGCGTACAAGATCCGCCATGAGTTTGACTTCTACAGCCGTAAGTTCTGGTTGGTAAAACCAAAAGCAGCCAACTTGCAAACGCTGTTGAAAACAACTCAAGCTGATCCACAATAATTCCACTACTGCAGAAACATAGGCAGATGTAAGGCAACTGTGAACCCCTTACATCTACCCACGGAGAGAGACATGGCAGAACGCCTGAATAATGACTTTCAATTCCTGGATGTCGCACGCCAAGATCCAGAGAAAAAAGAGATTGATGTCCGCAAAGCAGAATTTGTGGAAATTTATAAGCCTTACACAGCGGAAATTGCAGCCAATCAGACGCATCGCTGCCTAGGCTGTGGTAACCCTTATTGTGAATGGAAATGTCCGGTACATAACTACATTCCCAACTGGTTGAAACTGGTGTCTGAAGGCCGGTTGTTCCAGGCGGCTGAACTGTGTCACCAGACCAATACCTTGCCGGAGGTCTGTGGCCGTGTTTGTCCGCAAGACCGTCTGTGTGAAGGGGCATGTACCCTGAACGACGGTTTCGGTGCAGTGACGATCGGGAATGCAGAAAAATATATCAATGATACCGCCTTTGCTTTGGGCTGGCGTCCAGATATGTCCAATGTGCAATGGACCAATAAAAAAGTCGCGATTATCGGGGCAGGTCCGGCAGGACTTGGCTGTGCAGATATTCTGGTGCGTAACGGGGTAAAACCTGTGGTCTTTGATAAACGTCCGGAAATTGGTGGTTTGCTGACTTTCGGTATTCCAGAGTTCAAGATGGAAAAAGACGTAATGAAGCGCCGCCGTGAAATTTTCACCGGTATGGGTGTTGAATTCCGTCTGAACACTGAGATTGGTACAGATGTGACCATCGACCAGTTACTTGCCGATTATGATGCGGTATTTATGGGTATGGGAACCTATACCTATATGAAAGGTGGTTTTGCCGGTGAAGATCTGGATGGTGTGTATGATGCACTAGATTTCCTGATTGCGAATGTCAATCGTTGTCAGGGCTGGGAAAAAGACCCAGCTGAATACATCAGCGTGGAAGGCAAGAAAGTCATCGTTTTAGGCGGTGGTGATACAGCTATGGACTGTAACCGTACCTCAATTCGTCAAGGTGCTGAATCGGTCGTTTGTGCTTACCGTCGTGATGAAGAAAATATGCCAGGTTCACGTCGTGAAGTACAAAATGCACGTGAAGAAGGGGTGAATTTCCAGTTTAACCGTCAGCCGATCGCAATCGTCGGTGAAAATGGCAAAGTAACTGGCGTGAAATTTATTACTACTCAGCTAGGTGAGCCAGACAGTCGTGGTCGCCGTAGTCCAGAGCCGATTCCAGGTTCAGAAGAAATTTTGACGGCAGATGCAGTTCTGCTGGCTTTTGGTTTCCGTACCAGTCCAGCAGACTGGTTCACCGATGTGGAAATTAATCTGGATGGTTCAGGTCGTGTCGTTGCCGCTGAGCAGCAACAATACAAATTCCAGACCTCAAATCCAAAAATCTTCGCTGGTGGTGATATGGTTCGTGGTTCTGATCTTGTGGTAACCGCAATCTGGGAAGGCCGTCAGGCAGCTGAAGGTATCCTGGATTACCTTGATGTCTAACCGTTAAAGATCAATAGTCATCATTCAAAAAACCCGCCACGGCGGGTTTTTTATTTTTGGATATTGTCTAACTTAAAGAGAGGCCATTAAAAAAGATTATAAAAAGTAACAAAACTTTAGAAAATACTGTTTAAAATCAAATTAATTATATAAATATTAATAAAGAATTGAGGACAAGATATCATGCGTGTATTTAAACAATCTCTTATCGCCTTGATGCTGGCCAGTACCTTGACCTTAAGTGGTTGCGGCTATAATACCTTGCAAGTCAAAGATGAAGCCGTAACGGCCGCTTGGTCCGAAGTACAAAACCAGTATCAGCGCCGTGCCGATTTAGTACCTAATCTGGTAAATGTGGTCAAAGGCTATGCCTCGCATGAAGAGCAGGTTTTAACTGAAGTGACACAAGCACGTGCCAATGTTGCCGGTTTAAAAGTAGATCGTGAAGTGCTGGAAGATCCTGAATTATTCCAGCGTTATCAGGAAGCACAGGCGCAGATGACCAGCGCCTTGTCTCGTCTCTTAGCCGTCACTGAGAATTATCCAGATTTGAAAGCAAATCAACAGTTCCGTGATTTACAAGTACAGTTAGAAGGGACTGAAAACCGGATTGCTGTGGCACGTAACCGTTATATCACAACGGTTCAGGACTTTAACTCTTATGCTCGTCAGTTCCCGCAAGTCATGACCGCTAAAGTGATTGGTATGGACACCAAAGCGAACTTTAGCGCCGAGCAAAGTGCACAGAAAGCTCCAACAGTTTCCTTTGAATAAGTAAGATCTGTAAATAAGCGAGAGATCAGATGTCCGAGATGCTGCTGAAATACTGTGCTGGTTTGATTCTCATGCTGGGCATGGGGATGACGACACTTGTTTCAGCAGAAACGGCCACAGCTACAGATACTGAAGAAGTCATCGTAGCTCGTGAAATTTTGCAGCCAAAAATTGGTCAAAATACTTCAGCTCAAAAAAGTGAAGCTGAAACAGAAATTGAAGCAGCATCACAGCCACAGATTACCAACGATATGGCAGAAGGGCAGCTACAGCGAGATTTACCGAGTATGAATGAGCCGGTCATTGATCAGGCAAATTTACTTAGTCCCGCTGAAAAACAGCAACTCAGTCAGCGTATTCTGAAACTTTATAATGAAGGCAAAGGGCAAATAGGTGTAGTCATTGTTCCGACCACGGGGCAAGAAGATATTTTTGATTATTCCATGCGCGTTGCTGAAGCCTGGCAGCTGGGTTCAGCCAAACGCGACAATGGTTTATTGATGACCATTGCCATTAATGATCGCCGCATTCAGATTTTGACCGGTTATGGTCTGGAAGGTGTGTTGCCTGACATCGTGGCTGGCCGGATTATTAATGACAACATCACGCCGTATTTTAAGCAAGGACAGTATGCTCAGGGGATTGATTCTGGACTGGCAGAAATTGAACGGATTTTAAATCTAGATCCTGAAATTGCAGCTCAAGCTGCAGATGAACTGAAAGAACTACACGAACAGGCCTATAAAGCGCAACAAGCTTCTCAAGCAACTTTTGGTGCTGTGATCTTTATTATTATTGCTGGTGTGGTTGCTTCGATGATTTTTGGTAAAAAGCTCAGTGCTGCAACGGCTGCAGTGGCTGGAACTGCTGCTGGACTGGTCAATGGCATGGGCTTAATTGCGAGTTTAATGATTGGTGCCGGAGTATTCTTTTTATTGGTCACTTCACTGGCTCAGCTGATTTTACATGCGTTTATGGCCGGTGGTGGCCGCGGCGGTAATGGTCGTGGTGGTTTTGGTGGCGGCTTCGGTGGTGGCGGTGGCGGTTTTGGTGGGGGAGGAGCATCAGGCTCATGGTAACAACAACAGATACAACAGAGATTGTCACACAGCCGAAGTTAGAAGAGCATGCACAGCCGAGTTTTAAGCGCTGGCTCAAGCATTTCTTTTATATGCCGGCGACCAAGCGTTTTTTCTCCAAGCAGGATCAACATGCAATTGCACTAGCTGTTGAAGAAGCAGAGCATGGTCATGTCGGAGAAATTCAGGTCGTAATCGAGGGATGCTTATCTGCACGATCAGCCTATTATCAGGATACTTTGTGTAGAGCTCGACAACTCTTTGCCGAGCTCGGTGTCTGGGATACTGAATATAACAGCGGGGTACTGCTCTATTTGAACCTCTGCGAGCATAAGGTTGAGATTGTGATTGATCGAGGAATTAAAGATGCAACGACCCAGCAAGTTTGGGATGAAATCTGCCAAAATATTATTCAACATCTCGCTCAGCAGAAGTTTAAAGAAGGTGTAATTGAAGGGATTAAGCAGATTGGACAGGTCTTAGATCAGTACTATGATCGTAAAATAGATGATTTAGAAAATGAATTAGGGAATAAACCCATTGTATTAGGGTGAACTGTGTAACTAACTGACAATTTTTGTCAGTTAGTTACACAAAAGAAAACATAATAATTACAAAAATAAAAATATTTTTTTAAAGTACTGTTTTTTATTCTAAAATTATTATAATAAAACTTGGCATACTTAGTGCTAAATATAAAATTAAGCTAAATGAGCTTTTTCCTTAGGCTTATAAATAAACAATAAACATTTGTGGAGAATGTTATGAAATCAGTTCAAAAGGGTTTCACCCTGATCGAATTAATGATCGTTGTTGCGATTATTGGTATTCTTGCTGCGGTTGCTCTTCCTGCTTATCAAGACTATACAGTTCGCGCCAAAGTATCTGAAGGTATTTTAGCTGCCTCTTCTTGTCGTTCAGCAGTAACTGAAGCAGTTGATTCAGGTACTATTCCAGCTACAGGTCAAAAATGGGGCTGTGAACAAGGTGAAGCTGGTACAGATAAGACAAAAGCAGCAACTAAATATGTTCAACAAGTAGCAGTTTCAAATTCTGGTACCTCTGTAGGACAAATCCGCGTAACATTAACAAATGATACTTCATTGAAAAGTGCAGCAGGTTTAAATATCTATATGACACCTACAACTGATGTTGATGGTAACGTTGCATTAAATTTAACTACTGTTTCAGGTGTAACTACTGATACAGCTACAACAGCTTTAATTAAGTCTTGGTCTTGTGGTTTAGTGAGTGGCGATGCTGATAAACAGAAATATTTGCCAGCTACTTGCCGTAAAGTACAAACTGCAGGTACTTTCTAAGAGTTTGAAAGTAGTAAAAGCTGACTTCGGTCAGCTTTTTTTACAAATGAAATTAATATGAAAATTATAATTTTTACGATTTTTCTTTGTTTTGCCTTATCTTATTTCATAGGCTTATCAGCACTCCCATGGACATCATCCTCGCAAGATTTTTTATGGTTTTTGGGTTTAATTTTATGTTTTTTTTTGTTTTATAAAAAAGAAGTTAAACTACCCAAAATTATTATTCCTCTTCTTTATATTTGTTTAATTCCTTTTATCCAATTTATATTTGGCCAGGTCTATTATTTTTCTACGGCTTTTTTTAGTTTTTGTTTTGTTTTTGGTTTTTTAGCGTCTCTTTTTTATGGTTATAACAGTCATCAGTTAGCAGATCGAAATAAAATTATTCAATATATTGCATATTTTTTTACGATTATTGGTTTGATTAGTAGTTTATTCGCCATTGCGCAATGGCTTCAAATCTCTCATCCTTATATCTTAAATTTAAGTCATAATCGGCCTTATGCAAACTTAGGGCAACCCAATCATTTAGCAACACTTTTAATGATGAGTATTTGCAGTGTGGTGTTTTTATATGAGCGGCATGAATATAAATGGTTCTTATGTGTGCTATTACTTGTTTTAGAAATTCATGCTCTTAGCCTGACGCAGTCTAGAACGACATGGATTGTTATGATTGTCTTACTAGTTGTATATGTGTTAAAAAAAATAAATTTTCAAAGAACATCAACAGGAAAAATCATATTTTTATCGCTCGCATTGTATGTGTTTCTTTTTATTTTTAATGCTGAAATTGCTGAATACTTAAAATTAGTTGCACCGATTCCTTTAGAAGATCGTATCAATAGTGGTTTTGCTCGTATTGAAATGTGGAAGCATATGATCTATGCCATCCAACAGCAACCTTGGTCGGGTTACGGTTGGTATCAAACTTCGATTGCTCAATTCGAGGGTGCACTTTTATTTCAAAATGAAGGCAATCTCTCAAGTGCACACAATATTATGATTGATTTAATACTATGGGTAGGCATTCCATTTGGTATTCTTTTGATTTTTTATAGTTTGTACTTAATCAAGGTGATTATTTGTAATATTAAAACAACAGATGAACTTTATGTATTTATAATGATGCTATGTATATTGGTGCATGCTCAGCTTGAATATCCACTATATTATAGCTATTTCTTATTCCCTTTGGGGTTCTTTGTTGGAGTATTATTGATAAATTGCAATGTCAATACAATCTCAATCAATGAAAAATTAAAGCAAGTAACTTTTTTATTTTCAATTATATTTTACGCTTTAATATTTCAACAATATGATCAATGGTTGACGAATCTGGGCTATGCATCAGGTATGGAAAATACAGGTCAATCACAAAATAAGCAATCAGTCATTTTTTCACAGTTTGCAGATCGAGCTGAGTTTATTGTTGCAAAAGTGGATAAACAGTATGCTGAAGACAAATTAGATTCATTTGAGCACTATGTAGTTAGTCAACCAAGCTACTATAATTTATTTAAAATGGCACAAATATTTTACTTTAATCAAGATTGGGTGAAAGCAAATTATTATTTTGAAGTATCGAATGCACTATATAATAAAAAGGCTTTATTCAAAGATTTATCAAAAATCGATACACACCAAAGTAATAATATTGCATCGCTATTTTTAAAAAAGCATGATGATCTATCAGCCCCAAACATGAAGTAATTGGTTATGACAAAGCGTATTCAGTTTTTTATCAAGCATCTAACGTTATCCTTTATCATTGCCCTAGTGGTGCTTGGGGTTGTTTTTTACTGTTGGTACCCTACACCACTTGCAAAAGCTGTTGGTGTAACTTATATCATTTTAATGTTATTTGCTATTGATATTATTGTTGGACCTTTATTAGGTTTATTGGTTTATAAAGAACATAAAAAAACCTTAAAATTTGATTTGACTGTCATTATTTTGATCCAGATTTCGGCTTTAATGTATGGTATTTATAGTTTGGAGCAGGGGCGACCAGCTTGGATTGTTTATAATGTAGACCGTTTTGAGCTTGTGCGTAAAAATGAAATCATCAATGAACATATTGAAAAGGCACAGCCACAGTACAAACAGCCCTCATTATTAAAACCTCAATATGTGATGGTCGAGGTGGCTACAGATATTCAAAAGCGTCAAGCCGATTTATTTACGGAAGTGCTTGGAGGAGTGTCATTATCACAAATGCCAGATCGTTATATTGAATTTGATAATAAAGCACTTGTGCAAGGTAAAAATATTTTGAATATTAGAAAACTTTATGAGTACAATGAGGCATTAAGTGTTCGTAAAATTTTAGACGACTCACCTACAGCAGTAGGATTTGTACCACTAAAGGCAAGTCAAATAGATATGACGGTACTGCTTGATGCACAGGGTAAACCACTTGCAATCGTCGACCTTCGCCCGTGGAACTAACTTGTATTTGAAAGATCAAAACAAAAAGCAGATTCCCCTTTAATCTGCTTTTTGTTTATCATGTGCCAAACTTCTACCGCTTGATATTTCCATGAAATTTATGCTCGCTCTAATAGCAGCAATCCTCATTTCCCTTGCATGGCTCATGCCCATTCATTATCGGCCTTGGGTGACATATACGGGTGAGCTATATGCCTTTTTTGCACTATTTGCTTTAGCTGCAATTTGCCTCAAAGAAAAACTCAAAATTCCAGCTCTCAGTCTGCCATTATTGCTACTCGCCTGTGTACCACTGATACATTTTCTGACAGGACAGGTATTTTTCTTTAGCACTGCCATGATGGGCTTTATTTTTGTTTTTAGCTTTTGGCTGGCAAGTGTACTTGGCTATAATTTTTCTAGAGGAAACAATAGCCGAGAAGAAACCTTTACCCATTTAAGCTATGTATTCTTGGTGTCAGGCACCATTACAGGCTTAATTGCTCTATGTCAGTGGATAAATCTGGATTCAGTCTTGGTAGGCATGGTGAATATCAGTGGTACTCAACGTCCCTATGCCAATTTTGCCCAGCCAAATAATATGGCGACGTTTTTACTTATGTCGCTGATGAGTTGCCTATATCTTTATGAAAAGAAAAAGATTCAAACAAAGTGGTTAATGACTTGCGCATTATCGATCATTATGGGCATCGCGCTTAGCCAATCCCGTACCTCGTGGGTAGCTGCCATAGCCATCATGATTTATCTTGCCATTTATCAATATAAAGGCATTATTCGCCTGAAATGGTATTACAGCATCGCTTGGTTCATTTTCTTTATTGCATGTATTGTGGCCTTTCCTTTACTCAGTCAGTTGGCTGCACAGGCGATGAATACGGACATCGTACAAAGCAGGGATGTGGTATCTCGTGCTACCGGAGATATGTCACGACTCGCCATCTGGCAGCAGATGCTGGCCGCAATTCAGGCGCAGCCATGGTTTGGCTATGGCTGGTATCAGACCAGTGTGGCTTTTGTCTCGATCAGCGATACCATACAAGGCCCAGTTTGGATTCGAAGTGCGCATAATTTTATTCTGGACTTTTTGCTCTGGAATGGACTGATCATCGGTCTGCCTTTCTTGGCCTACTTTGGTTATTTGGGCTATCAGTTGCAACGCTGGGTCAATACGCCAGAGTCTGTCATTGGAATTTTGATGATTGGAGCATTTGTCACACATGCCATGTTTGAGTTTCCACAGCATTATGCCTATTTCCTGCTGCCAGTCGGTTTTATTCTGGGTACGGTTCTGGCACAAAATCCAAAAATTAAAACAGTGGTTATGCCATCAATCGGCATGCAATTCACTTTTGCTGTTGGGTTACTTCTATTGATTGTGATTTATCGGGATTATGACGTTGCAGTACCAAAACTCGGACAAAGTATTCGTTATGAAAAGCAGCAGGAAAAAATCACCAATGAAAAACCGATCTATCTGCTGACCGAGTTTAATCATCGCATTGGCTGGATTCGTTTAAATCCTTATAGCAAAGCGTCTGTTGAACAGATTCAGGAAGGTGAACAAATGGTCTTGAGCTATCCAACCAAATATAACCTGATCAAATATGCCAAACTCTTAGCTTTTAATGGCTACGAGGCTGAGGCCAAGCATCAGCTGCAACGCTTAAAGACCATTCAGAAAACTGAAATGAGTTATGAGGAATTAACGCAGGATATGTCTCGCTAAATACAAAAAAAGCCAGCAGATGCTGGCTTTTTCTTGGCTTAATTTTAAGTTTAGAGCTGACTTTGAATATAGTTTTCAATGCCAATGCTTTCGATCAAATCAATTTGTGTTGTGGTCCAGTCCAGATAGTTTTCTTCTTTCTCTAGGATTTCCTGAACCAGATCACGCGTCACATAATCCATTTGGGTTTCAGCCAATGCCACTGCTTTCTGGATGGCTTCAATATTCTCTTTGACTTTGCGTACATCACAATGCAGCACTTCTTGAGTATACTGACCAATATACAGTTTGCCCAGATTTTGTAAATTCGGCAGACCTTCCAAAAATAAAATACGTTCAATAATTTTATCGGCATGTTTCATCTGAACAATGGATTCTTTATATTCTGCCGAGCCCAGTTTCTCAATGCCCCAGTCATTAAACATGCGCGAATGCAGGAAATACTGGTTAATGGCAGTTAAGTGGTGATACAACACCTGATTGAGCTGATTAATCACATCACGATTGCCTTTCATCGCATAACTCCATTTGGACCTGTTTTATCTTTCTAAGAAAGCGCTCTAATCCTGATAGTAAAGCAAGTCAGGGGCAAATGGCGAGTAATTTATCAAATCAAACGTAAAACCTCGTTTTCAAGGCAGGGATATAAATGAGTGACCTAAGCCATACGACATGAAATGTCGTTTCAAATTAACATTTTTAACTTTGGATATTCTATTGGTTATTTTCATTGATAAAATAATCGCATGAAAACACTTAAATTACGCATTAAAGATAAACATTCCAAGATATTAGAGCAATTAGCATCTGAAGTGAATTTCGTCTGGAATTATGTCAATGATTTAAGCTTTAAACACCTTAAAAGAAAAGGTGAATTTCTCAGTGCTTACGATATTGCTGAATATACGAAAGGTACATCTAGGCTTTGTGGGTTACATAGTCAAACCATTCAGGCTGTTACCGAAGAATTAGTCATACGCAGAAAGCAATTCAAGAAGACTAAACTAAAATGGCGGGTCAGTCATAAGAAATCAGCCAGAAGATCACTAGGTTGGATACCCTTTAAGAAAGTAGCAATCAAGTATGCTGATGGCCATATCCAGTATGGCAAGCATCAGTTTAAAATATGGGATAGCTATGGACTGTCAAATTACAGTATCAAGACTGGTTCGTTTGTCGAGGATGCGCGTGGCCGCTGGTATGTCTGCTTAGTTGTGAATAGCTCTAAAATTGAGAAATCGAGTGCGACTAATTTGATTGGGATTGATCTGGGCTTAAAGGATATAGCCACTTGTTCGGATGGTACGATAATTTCAAATCCCAAGTTCTACCGTCAATATGAACAGAAATTAGGGATTGCTCAACGAGCGAAAAATAGAAAACGGGTCCGTGCATTACACGCCAAGATTGCAAACTGTCGTAAAGACCATTTGCACAAAGCAAGTACGATGCTTATAAAGAAAAATGCACTAATTGTTGTAGGCGATCTGAGTGCGAAAAAACTGGTGAAAACCAAGATGGCGAAGTCTGTTCTGGATACCGGATTTTCAGCATTCAAGACCATGCTCAAGTATAAATGCGAGAACGCAGGAGTATGGTTTGAAGAAGTTAGTGAAAGTTTCACAACCCAAATGTGTTCGTGCTGTGGCGAGGTCACTGCAAGCAGTCCGAAAGGTAGAACAGATTTGCGAATAAGAGTATGGGAATGTGAAAACTGTTCAAGTGTTCTGGATCGGGACTTGAATAGTGCTAAGAACATACTTGCGCTTGGGCATAAGCGTCTCGCAGGAGGAATCAGCTCTATTTAAAGAGGTGAGGATGTCAAGGAACAGCAAATGAAAATCGACATCGAATCCATTCAGACTCAGATGAATGGCAATAAAAACCCGCCAGAGTCAAAGGCGGGGGAGGAGTAATGACCAAAGATCATTGTTTTTTCATTATGCTTATAGGGAGAAATCTTTTTAAATTTATGCTGCAACTGCTAGCCGTGCTGCAATTTGTGAAACCTCATCACTGATGATCATGCGGGCTTCTGGTGCACAGCGACCACAGCAAGTTCCCAAGTCCAACATATCGCGGACATCACGATAACTTTCAGCGCCATTTGCAATAGCATCTTTAATGTCTTGATCTGTAATGCCGCGGCATAGACAAACGTACATAGGACACAACCACAGTGATTAAATAAGATAAGTAATATTATTGATAATTGTTATCGTTTGTCAATAAAAATCATTTGAAATAGCTTTTATCATGATTGATGATTTAGATAAAAAATCACCACCTGAGCGGAAATCCAAGTACTGCTCGGATTTCCACACAAAAGCGATTCATGATTTAGAATGAGATATTGCAGGGTGGGGATTGAGTAATTTTTATAACTTATTGATTAATTATGACAATGCCATCCATTTCAACCAAGGCATCTTTAGGCAGGCTGGCCACACCTAAAGCGGCACGTGCTGGATAGGGCTGGGCAAAATACTCACCCATAATTTGATTGACCAGTTGAAAGTGAGATAAGTCGGTCAGGAAAATATTCAGTTTGGCAATATCTGCCAAAGAGCCACCAGCGGCTTCACAGACTGCTTTTAAGTTATCAAACACCCGGCGAATTTGAGCTTCAATGCCTTCAACCAGTTCCATACTATAAGGATCCAGGCCAATTTGACCTGATAGATATAAGGTATCACCCACTAAAATGGCTTGCGAATAAGTGCCAATCGCAGCAGGGGCATTTTCAGTATGGATTACTTGGCGGGACATTAATTTCTCCTTTTATCATCGACATACATCATATTCGATCAATTCGGCCGATCAAAGCACTATCGTTTTAAATGATTAACTCGCTTTAGAGGCTTCACTGAAAACGACGGGCTGTGCCAGACGGATAATTCGCGGGAAACCGAAATACATGCGTAAATCCCGGATAATCTGTGCAATCTGTTTACGGTTATGCACCACGATATTGACGTAAGTTTTGTCATCCTGAGTGCGCACCATTTCCACCCCGGAATGCGCTTTACGACATTGGTAAATCAGGTCGGAAATCTGCTCGTCATTCATGTCCAGGTCAATGCTGAGATAGGCAGTAAAGCTGATATCTTCCAGATCATCAGAGGTCCACTGCAACAACATGATATTTTCTGGATGCTGATGCTGTTCATGCAGCAGGTTATGGCAGCGCGCACGATGCACAATCAGACCGCGACGGGTCAAATGCCCCTGAATTGGATCACCCAGCACAGGATTGCAGCAATGTGCATATTTGACATCGACACCTTCCGTTCCCTGAATCAGACGGTCTGAGCTGGCAATATTCTGATGCTGATCTTGGGCAAATAAATGGTTGGCCACCAGTTGCGGTAATAAATCACCGACTGCAATCTGTTCAAACAGCTGCTCTTTACTGGAAACATGGCGCCATTCTAAGAGGTTTTTCCAGTCTGCTTCCGTCAGATCACGAATAGAACGATGGAACAATTTCAAGGCACGATTGAGAGCCTGTTGTCCGACCAAACGTTGCTCATCTGGATCCTGATCGCGCAGAATATTCTGAATAGCACGACGAGCTTTCTGGGTATTAATAAAACTGAGCCAATCCGGATTTGGAGTGGCCAAGACATCAGTAATGATTTCTACCACCTGACCACTGACTAGAGGTGTTGAAAGGGGCTTGGTTTCATTATTAATTTTTGCACCCACCGCATGATTGCCTAGGAATAAACTCGCGGCATAAGCAAAGTCAACCGCCGTGGCGCCTTGTGGCAATTCATGTAAATGGCCGTGCGGGGTATAGACCCAGATTTTTTCCTGATGTAAATAATCCAGTAATTCACTAAAAGTCGTTTTGGCGCATTCACCATCGACCAGAACATTCAGATTCTGCATCGAGGCCTGAATCGCAGAGCGGCAGGCCTGCGGGGCACTTTCACCGAGTACGACACCAAAGCGTGCCGCTTTACGCATGAGTTCTGTTTGAATGGTGAGCGACAAGGTCGTCTTTTCGCCTTTCAGTCGCATCATCAGGGACTGGTTGCCACCCGGTAATGGACGACGGATATGGTCTTCATAGCTTTGAATCTTAAAGCTATGGGTCAGAATCTCTGCCAGTCGGTCACAATCGGCAATGCTCTGTAAAATAATTTCAAAAGCATGGCTGTGAGTTAATTCTTGTAGATCGATGTCATTTTTAACGAAGTGGCGCAGTAGCTCAATATTGTTATTTTTCTTCTTAATTCGGCCCTGAATGGCATTCTGTTGCAGCAGTTCGGTCAGGTTTTTTTCCCATTTAGCCTGATATTCACAGCGTTTTGGCTTGGTTTCCAACAGGGCGGCCTGCACATTGTTATACATGTCCAGATCTAGATTCTGATAACAAAGATGTTCCAGATTATCGGCCATTTCATTCATGCCGACAATACGGGCCATGGGAACAAAAATTTCAAAGGTTTCGCGGGCAATACGCGCGCGTTTGTCGGGGCGCAATGCGTCCAAAGTGGTCATGTTGTGATAACGGTCGGCCAGTTTCACAATAATGACACGTGGATCTTGTAAAGTCGCTTGCAGAATTTTCCGGAAAGAAGCCGCTTTATTATATTCTTTATCGCTCGAATGACTCAGTTTGGTGACACCATCGACCAGTTCAGCGACGGTAAAACCAAAAATCTTGCTAATATCATCTTTGTTAAATTCGGTATCTTCAATCACATCATGCAGCAGGGCGGCCATTAAGGTTTCAGTGTCCAAACGCATATGTGCCAAGATACAGCTGACCGCAATCGGATGTAAAATATAAGGTTCACCACTTTTACGCACAATCCCGTCATGTGCCATATCTGCATAATCACAGGCCGCAAGCACACGTTCGACATCGCTTTCACTTAAATACGCATCGATAATGATCTCTAACTGCTGCTTGGCTTGACTGACCTGTGGGCCTGGCATAAAACACCTTTTTCAACTGAATTTTTTACAAATAAAACGTGAAAGCATTCTAGAAATGTGAATTTCCTGGCTTGATAGTTTTTTGCTGCTACAGAGCAGAAAACCCATTCAAACTTGATAGCTAACCCTTATGTTATAACCGTTCTGGCATAAATATAAAAGTCACATAACAAAAAAAGCCTAGTTTAGAACTAGGCTTTTTGAGTGACGATCTCTTATTGGAAAGAAAAACCGTCTAAGTTTAGATTATTTGCAGAAAGTGCAAGATCCAGACTTGATGTTTGATAGTCTTGATCACGTTGTTTCAAAATGTCTTTTGATACATGACCTGAAGCGATTTCACGTAAAGCAACAACAGTCGGTTTATCATTGTCCCATTCTACAGTTGGTTCAATACCTTGACGTGCCAATTGACGCGCGCGCTTGCTTGCCACTAGTACAAGCTCAAAGCGGTTGTCTACATGGTCTAAACAATCTTCAACGGTGACGCGTGCCATAAGAATTCTCGTTTGAATAATAAATTTTAACAGACTGCACAGTATAAAAGGCTTTGTCTATAGACTCAAGTTTTAATCACTGCTCAGTCGGCGTAATCAGTTTCTGAATCAGTTTTTTATGACGGTTGGCTTGCTGACTCAGCACCAGACGATTGGCGATAATCACCGCTTCCAGGTCATGCAGCGCCTTATTAAAGTCATCATTAATGATGATATAGTCAAAGTTGCTATATTGTTGCATATCTTCTACCGCGCAGCTTAGACGATGTTCAATCACATCCACAGCATCAGTACCACGGTTAGATAGGCGTTCACGCAAGTCGAACTGGCTTGGTGGCAAGATAAAAATTTGTTTAGATTCAGGAAAAAGTCGACGAACCTGTTGTGCACCTTGCCAGTCAATTTCCAGTAGCACATCATGGCCTTTGGCTAGTTGTTCTTTGACTGTGGCCTGCGCGGTACCGTAGTAATTACCAAATACTTCGGCGTATTCGATAAAACCACCTTCATTGACCAGATTTAAAAAATCGTCTTTATTGGAGAAATGATAGTGTACGCCATCGAGTTCGCCAGGTCGTTGACCGCGTGTGGTGTGTGACACAGAAACGTGAAGATTGTTGACACGCTCAAGTAGGGCTTTAACAAGGGATGTTTTGCCTGTTCCAGACGCTGCAGAAACGACAAACAAGAGACCCGACATGATATTTTTCCTGATATGATAAAATATCTTCTCTATTTTAGAGTAGAGCGGCTTTAAACTAAATAGTTGTCAGTCGATTGTTTACATTTATTTCAATTGAACCGCTAAAAATGGTGTGAGTATTGAGGATTCTATGGAAATTGTTTTAGCCAACCCACGTGGTTTTTGTGCTGGTGTAGATCGTGCCATTGCGATCGTGAACCGTGCCCTGGAATGCTTTAACCCACCGATTTATGTGCGGCATGAAGTGGTGCACAACAAATTTGTCGTCGATGACCTACGTCAGCGTGGTGCGATTTTTGTCGATGAACTCGACGAAGTTCCTGACGATAATATCGTGATTTTTAGCGCACATGGTGTTTCTAAAGCCGTCCAGCTTGAGGCTGAACGCCGTGGTTTAAAAGTTTTTGACGCGACTTGCCCGTTGGTCACTAAAGTACATATTGAAGTGACCAAATATGCCCGTGAAGGTGTAGAAGCGATCCTGATTGGTCATGAGGGTCACCCTGAAGTCGAAGGTACCATGGGTCAATATGACAAGAAAAATGGCGGTGATATCTATTTAGTAGAAGACGAAGAAGACGTTGCTGCTTTAACTGTGCGAAATCCTGAAAAAGTCGCCTTTGTCACGCAAACGACTTTATCAATTGATGATACGGCAAAAGTGATTGATGCTTTACGTCAAAAATTCCCAATGATCCAAGGCCCGCGTAAAGATGATATTTGCTACGCTACGCAAAACCGTCAGGATGCCGTGCGCGATCTGGCGGAACGTTGTGATGTGGTTCTAGTAGTAGGTTCTCCAAACTCTTCAAATTCAAACCGCCTACGTGAGCTGGCTGAGCGTATGGGTAAAGCGGCTTATCTAGTCGATAATGCCGATGAGCTAAAGCAGGGATGGTTTGCAGGTAAGTCTCAAATTGGTGTAACTGCTGGAGCTTCCGCACCAGAGATTCTAATTAAACAGGTGATTCAGCGTTTACAAGATTGGGGTGCAGACGTGCCTCAAGAACTAAATGGACGTGAAGAAAATATCACTTTTAGCCTGCCTAAAGAGTTACGTATTCCAGTCACTCAAGCTTAAAATGTAACGTACTTATCACCTGAATTATAATTTTAAAAAATAGATAACTATTTTTTGCAGTTATCTGTTTTTTTATGCCATTCATCTCTATTTGTGTGGGTTTTGTAATCTAATTGGATACTATTTTTAATGAGGTAAAGGGTTGCCTTGGGGATGATATGCAAAAAAATAAAGGTTTTACACTCATAGAACTTATGGTGACCATTGCGGTGATGGCAATTATCGCGATGATGGCGGCTCCGTCTTTTATCCAAATGGTTCGGAGTAATCAATTGCGAAGCGATACCCGTGATTTTGTGGATTTATTGAGCGAAACGAGATCAGAAGCGATCTTTAAACAGAGTGATCGGGTCGTAGCGTTAGATAGTAGTGTGGCAACACCTTTTAAAACTTGGGTGCCAACGCATGTCACAAAAACGAGTGGGGATAGCAGTGTGACTTTTAATCGTTTGGGGCAGACCAGTGTTTCCACAAACGGACAGTGCTTTATTTTTGAACACAGTAGTGATGCTGCGTTAAAAGCATATGTGTATGTACAAAAGGGTGGAACGGTTGTTTACAATAAAGCGGCAACAAGTTGTCCGACTTGAGGGGAAGGAATAATAAAAATGATGAAACGTCAAACGGGAGTTGGGTTGGTGGAGGTGCTTGTGGCTTTAGTACTTCTAAGTATTGCTGTATTGGGGTTTGTGGCATTACAAATTAGAGCCATCACGGCTAGCAACGAAGCGACGATGAATGTTCAGGCGACCAATATTGCCCGAGATTTGGCGGAGCGGATGCGTATGAATCGGGATGGGTTGGTGGGATATGTTGCGAATACCGATACCACGAATTGCGCAACTGCATTTTGCTCCCCTGAAGATATGGCTAAATACGATTTTAGACTAGTAAGCAGCCGTGCAACTGGCTTGGGTATGAGCATGAATGTGCTTAATTGTCAAGGATCTACCTTAGTGCGTAAATGTGTTTATGTGGCGTGGGAAGAAACAACTGCGACCAATGGTACAAGTAGTTCTGATTGCACCAATGGTGCAGCCTATGTGCCAAATGCGAAATGCATCATCATGGAGGTATATAACTATGGCTCATAAGCGATATACCTCAGGTTTCACCCTCATGGAGTTGATGATTGCTTTAGCATTAGGATTGTTAATTGTTGCCGCAGGTTTGGCTGTGTTTTTGAGTAGTCAGCGTTCTTTGGGTTTACAGTCTGGCATGAGTGAGTTGCAGCAAAATGCTAACTTTGGAATGTCGCTCGTTACACATGATTTGAGACATACCAATTTAAATACTGCCTCTTCACATAGGGTGAATAATTATAACAATGGTTCGGGGATTATTTTTAAAAAAGAAAATCTACCAACTGCATTGCAAGCAACACCTAATTTAGAAGCTGAATTTGTTACTTTGCAAAATAAGGATACTGACAACACTACTGGGACAAGTGATCGGTTAACTATACAATATGTCCCTGCAAGCAGTGAGATTTTTAATTGTGAAGGCGTACAGGTGACGAATGCGTCCTCGAAAACCATTGTGCAACGTTATTATGTGGCAGAAAGTCCACAACAAGTACCGGGTGAGCCGACCTCGTACTCGCTGTATTGTGATGCTGCTTCTTATGATGGTGCAGGGCTAGTCGGTTTAAATACCAATGCACAACAAATTATGCAGCGGGTCGATGCGTTTAAAGTACGCTTAGGGGTAAAAAATCCTGCGGGTCAGTTACGGTATATGACGATTAATGAATATATTACTGCGATGGAGACAATCCGTGCAGCTTGTGCCACCCCAATAGTTGAAGATACCTGTTCAAAAACCTATTTGAATGTTGTTTCTATGGAGATTGGTATTCTGTCTCGGTCTACAGGAACAATTGGGGCAGATGCAAATTTAAATACTCAAACCAGCTTTAATGTTGCTGGAACTCCAGTCACGCTTTCAGGGGATGTAGCAGTAAATAAGCGATATTTGCGTCAGGCGGTAAATCAAGTGGTCGCCATTCGTAATACCTTGGGAGCATCATCATGAAACAACAAAAAGGTGCAACACTCATTACGGTATTGGTCATTTTGATCGTTATCACATTACTGGGGACTATAGCGGTAAAAATGGGGATTGTGGGCTTAAAAATTGCAACTAATAGTCAGGTGAATGCGTTGTTGTTAGAAAACTCCGATTCAGCGTTGTTTAATATTGAAAACCCTGCTGAGGTTGAAAGACAATTGGCTCTGGATGGTATGTTTGCTTATTTTAACTCGTCTGCCAATACAAATGACGAATTGGTATTTTGCTATCGCGCATCGGAAAATTCTTTCTTTAAATTATCTAAAGCTAGCGCGATTACAGAGGATGGATCAACGACCAAGATTGGTGTTGATGGCTTTTGTAAAGCCAATCAATTTGCAATGGGGCGTTCTGCAGTGTTGTCACAAGTGTATTTAACCAAAAATGCAACAACCTCTACACCATTTGGTGGTGTGCCAAAAGGAACAAGTCTTGGACAAAGTCATGTGCCGGTAACCATGCATAATATCGGCGCGACTGTCATTTCAGTCTTACCAGGTTTTGCAGGTGCGACTACTACGCAAATAGAGAACTGTTTTAAGCAGCGGGCTTCGGCCGTGGGGGCATGTTTTGATGGGTTAGGTATTCCCTATAACATGCAGCATTCGGACTATACCGTTGGCGGTCAGCCGAAGCTGGTATCGTAAAGAAAAAGGGTTTAAAGATGGATAAAATAAATCATAAAAATACGCTTTCAGCTGCGGTGTCAATGTTCATGACTCTAGCTGTATGTTACAGCGTGTCTGCACAAGCTAGTGATATTGATATTTATAGTAATACGACTAGTGGCAAAACCACGATTACCATGATGCTCGATACATCAGGTAGTATGGGTAATGGTCTTTTTTATTATAGTACATTTTTCGGAATTTTTACTGGATCTCATTCCACAAATAGTTTACAGGAAGATTATGGAGTTTGTGTGAATGCAAATTCCACTAGATATGAAAGTAATTCGAATATCCGTACAGAGGTGAAAACTGTTACATTATCGGATAACACGACTGTTAATTACACAAGATATTATTGTAGGGTAAGAAATTCATCATCGGAATATACAAGACTAAAAGATAAGGGTGTTTGTACCGAGTCAGGCACTGAACTGCGATGTTTCGACCGGTTAACTCGATTAAAAGATGCTTTGATTGAAGTATTTCAAGATGCTGAAATTAAAGATAATAATATTCTTATTGGATTGGGGCAGTATTCTAGTTCAACTTCAAGTATTGAAACCTCAAGTAATGCTGATGGAAGTACTGGACGAATTCTAGTTGCAGCAAAGCCGATGGATAATACGCATAGTGATAATTTAATTAAGGCTATTGTCAATTTATCCCCATATGGTGGTACACCTACAGCCCATGCTTATGCTGAGATTGGTGCATATATGTTAGGTAGGACAACTAAAGGCAGTAGTGAGAATGCTGGTAGTGGTTTTGATAAATCTAATACTACAGATATAAAGCAAGACAATAAATATAAATCACCGTTTGGCACAACTCTACCTTCCCCAACAGACACATGTAATGGTCAAGGTATTTATTTCTTGACTGATGGTGCACCCAACAGTTCGAATAATTCATCTAAATTAATGAGACGAGCATTAGGTCTTAGTAGTGATTTTTCTGATTCAGGTGGGTTGCCTAATGGAAGTGAAGATAATAATCAAATGAGTTATGTGGGAGCGTTCGCTAAAAAAATACGGTCTGATTACAATATAAAAACTGCAGTAGTAGGTTTTGGTAAAGATTTTATTGTTAATGAAAATACTCTTAAACTATTAGAAGATCCACTAACAAAGAAAATTAAGCCTTATTATGACTGTTCTCAGTTATCTGGAGATGCTAAAAATGCTTGTAACTGGGGAGCTAAACAACATGCTCAATTACCTAGTAACGTAGGTGGTTTTGGTAACGGTGGTTTTTATTCTGCTCAATCTACCCAAGATATTATAGATAGTATTAAATATTTCGTGGATGATACTAAACCTCCCTTTGACCCTGTTGCAACAGGTTCACCGACTTTACCGCAAGATGCTTTAAATCCATTACGCATTCAGCCTTATGGTTATTACGCTTCATTTTTGCCGAAACCGCAGGAATCGACCCAGCTTTGGGTTGGGAATATGAATAAATATCATATTTTTAACGGCGAACTATATAATGCAAGCAAAACTATTCGCTTAATTAAGTCAGATGGTTCGCTTGACGCAGCCGCCAAAGGGCTTTGGACCGACGAGGGCATGAAAGGACAATTGCCTTTGGGTTTAAGCACCAATGGCGCAAATGAAAAAATTGCCAACCGTACTCTTTATACCAATCGGGAAATTACAGGTACTGCGGCTCCGTATGCAGCAAGTGAAATCGGTTCACTGAAAAAAGTCAATGTGACGACTTTATTTGGTACGGGCACTACAGCGTTATTTGCCAATGACCCAGATAAAAACTATTGGTTGAACCTGCTCGGCTATAATGTTGCCACCACAGGTATAGTCACTTTAGCAGATCTTGCGACCAAACCTGAACTGCGTCAGGTCGGTTCGGTTATGCACTCCACTCCTATTTTGCTCACCCAGTCAGGTAAAATTTCATACACTTCTGGCACTATTGACACCACTGATCGTGACGATTACTTATTATTCGGTAGTACACAAGGATTATTGCATGTCGTACGGGCAGGCAAAAATGCAACTGATGCAAATCGTGGTAAAGAGGTTTTTGCCTTTGCGCCAAACGAAATGATGCAAAATCAAAAGAATGCTTTTCTATCTGAAACCAGTACTACCTTGGGCAAAAATAACCTGTTCTACGGTATAGATGCACCGTGGACGGCTTATACCCAGTATGTTGCAAAAGCAGATGGAACATTGACCGTTAACGACTCAGGTCGTGTTGCACAAAATGCCAGTGGTGATGATATTGCCATTAAAGGTTTGCAGTGGGTCTATGGTGGTTTGCGTATGGGAGGCAAAAGTTATTACGCTTTGAATTTATCTGACTTAGATAATCCAGAGCTCAAATTTCACATCGACCCAGCCAACTCAAAAATTTATAAATCAAGTTCCACAACTACAGGTGTAACCGCTCTAAGCTATATGGGACAAAGCTGGTCTAAACCGACCATTGCTTATGTGAATTTTGGTGGGGTCAAGAAACTGGTCATGTTTGTGGGTGGGGGTTATGACCCTGGTTATGAAGATGCGGCTTATGACCAAAATACTACAACAGGCGGCGGTGCGGGCGTATATATGTTTGATGCCAATAATGGCGACTTGCTTTGGTGGACCAGTGCCAATGCAACAGCAGCAGGTGGTGCAGAAGCCTATACCAATGTCAGTGCAACGAGCATTAACATGAAATATAGTGTAGTCAGTCAGATCAATGCCATTGACCGTGATAGCGACGGTTTGGTCGACAACTTATACTTTGGTGACTTAGGTGGACAAGGTTTCCGTGTCGACTTAAATAATGCAGCAACAGGTACGACCGCAAGTGCTAAAAAAGCGAATTTTGCTAAACGTGTTGTACGCTTATTTGATGAACATGCAACAGGTGGGGCAAGCCCTCGCTTCTATGAAATGCCAAGTGTGTCTATACATGACAGCGATGATGGCTATGTTGCTGCCGTTGCGTTTAGCTCAGGTAATCGCAGTTCACCATTGGTTGGGGCGGCTGGCACGAATCAGGCGGGTTCAGCAACCAGTGCAGTAGATGGCGTATTTGTGGCTTATGATAAAGACGTTGCAAAAATGGATCTTTATGGTACGCCAACATTAACCACCCGGACTGCGCTGTCTTCCTTAAACAGTAACATGAGTACAGGTGTTGCAATTAATGGAAATAGCGGTTGGAAATATACCTATTCAAGTACTGCAGGTGCTTATAAAGGAATGAATGAGCTATATGCCTTAGATGGTATGTTGTATGTCAATGTGTTTCATCGTGATGGTACAGGTATTGGTGGTTCGTGTGGTGCAGGTGTCAAAGGTGACAGCTATGTCTATCAGTTCTGTTTGCCTACAGGAAAATGTCCATTTAATACAACCACATCTGGGGTGCCGAATAGCGTAAAACTTGGTGCGGGTATTTTGGGTGCTGGTTTAGGTCAAGGACGTAGTAGTGCCAATAATACTGGGTTGATTGTAAACCGCCCTAACACGCTCAATTGTACCACTAGCCCAAATTTACCTGAATGTCAGGAGTTTACCACCACAGCGAAACTTAGACAGTTACGTTGGTATGAAACTCGTTAAGGGGTAAAGCATGAAAAAATACTTCGCTAGGGTGGTTTTTTTGCACAGGTCGAATATAGTTGCGAACTCTGCTTGTGAGTTAAAAACTTGCAAGCAGGGATTCGCCCGCCTCAACCGCAATGCTGGATTTACACTTATTGAACTGATGATTGTTATCGTGATTATGGCAGTTCTTGCTGCCATCGCTTATCCTAATTATACGCAATACATGGAAAGACGAGATTTGGCAATCGCGAGACAAGAAGCCTTGCGTATTGCTGCAGAGCTTGAACGGTTTAAATCAAGGAATTTTGGTTATAAAGGTTTTGATGCTAGTTATTTGTATGTATATACAGAGACGGATGCTGATGGAAATCCTACAACTGCCAGTTATTATAATAAAACGACGGGTCAATTGTTGTTGCCACTAGGCTCAACGAGTTCCACTGCGAAATATACGTTGACATTGGCGAATGGAGGAACAGGACATAAGCCCTTAACGATTGTTAAAGGACCTGATGGTCAAGAAACAGCAGATTCGGCGAGTGTGAACGGTTTGAGCTGGGTAATGTCGCTAGAGCGGGCTAAGGATAGTGATGGTGAGCCAAAACAGCCACGTAATTACGATCTGCTTTTAAGCAATACAGGTATACGTTGTATGACAAAAGTCAAAGATGTAGTGACAGGTTATGCAAATTGCGGCAGTTATAGCGAGTCATGGTAATGAAAAAATACTCTTTAGCATTTACTTTAATTGAATTAATGATTGTTGTCGCAATTATTGGCATCTTGGCAGCAATTGCTTATCCATCTTACACACAGTACAAAATCCGTACCAATCGGGCAGATGTGCAAAGTGAAATGATGCAAATAGCCCAACGGTTACAGAGTTATTATGTCATCAATCATAATTATACCAACGCAAGATTGGACAATGGCACAGTGAGTAAAGCCTATCCTGCTTCAGGAAGTGTATATACCATCACCCTTGCGCCACTCGATCAAACTTGGACGCTTACGGCAGTCCCAACCCCGAATACAGTTCAAGATGGTAATGGAGCAGTGGTGCTAAATAGCCAAGGACAAAAATGTTGGGAGAAAGGAACGACATGCAGTGTTTCTACTTCTTCAAATTGGGAAAGTCGTTAATTCTCGTTTGATGAAGTCTCTTAAAAGAGCATTCCTAGATGCTCTTTTTTGTAAAAAATCCAAATTCAAAACTGTGGATAAATCTAAATTATTCTTTCTTTCAGCATAAAATTAACGTAAAATACTGCCCTCTATGAAAGGGGTTTGAGGTGTATCGATGGTCGGTACAAGGATAATCCGTAAAAACTATAAGGTTCTATCATGGTTGTTATTCGTCTTGCACGCGGTGGTGCTAAAAAACGTCCGTTCTATCAAATCATTGTGACTGATAGCCGTAATGCACGTGACGGTCGTTTCATCGAACGTATCGGTTTCTTCAACCCGACAGCTCAAGGTAAAGCAGAAAAGCTTCGTTTAGATGCTGACCGTTTTGCTCACTGGGTTTCTCAAGGTGCTCAACCTTCTGATCGTGTTGCTTCTTTAGCTGCTCAAGCTAAAAAAGCTGCAGTTGCTGCATAATTTTTATATAAATTAGGTAGTAGCTTGCCCATGACACCAACACAGAATGTTCCCGAAGATCGTATTCAGATTGGACAGTTGCGTTCAGCATATGGATTAAATGGGTGGCTCTGGGTCTATTCCAATACAGAACCTATGAGCAACATATTTGACTATCTGCCTTGGTACATTGAGACCAAAGCAGGTTGGCAAATTGTCGATGTAAAACGTTGGAAACCACATGGCAAAGGCTTGGTTGTTTCGCTGAAAGGTGTGAGTGATCGCACTGGCGCGGATGAATTGGTTGGCGCAAATATCTGGATTTCAAAAGCTCAACTGCCTCAAGCGGGTGTAGATGAATATTATTGGTCTGATTTAAAGGGTCTAACAGTGTTAGGTCTGAATGATGAGGATCAAGAAGTGAATCTCGGTCAAATTTTTGAACTGTTTGAAACAGGTGCCAATGATGTGATGGTGGTTCGCGCAACTGCCGACAGTATCGATGGCGAAGAGCGCATGATTCCATGGCATAAAGATGTGGTACAACGCGTTGATCTTGAAGCTGGTCGTATTTACGTCAATTGGGGCGTAGACTACTAACACTTTTTGGAAATAAGGGAGTCTGCGATGTTTTTTGCAGTCATTACGCTTTTTCCTGAAATGTTTGAAGCGATTACAGCCTACGGTATTAGCGGGCGCGCAGCAAAACGTGATTTGATGCAAATTCATTGCATTAATCCTCGCGATTTTGCGACGGGCAACTACAAACGGGTGGATGAACGTCCATTCGGTGGTGGTCCGGGTATGGTGATGATGGCGGAGCCTTTGGCACAAGCAATCCACCGTGCCAAAGAGCTTGCAAATGAAGCAGGCGCAGTTCAGGTTCCTGTGGTGTATATGTCACCGCAAGGAAAAACCTTAAACGAAACTGCAGTACAAGACTTCGTTCAATATGACGGATTGATTGTACTGTGTGGGCGTTATGAGGGGGTCGATGAACGTTTGATCCAGCAATATGTTGATCAGGAATGGTCAATTGGTGATTATGTTTTGTCGGGTGGTGAACTGCCAGCGATGGTTTTATTAGACAGTATTATCCGGAGGCTTCCGGGGGCGATGTCTGATGAACAATCCCATGTGCAAGACTCCTTTGTGGATGGTCTGTTAGACTGCCCACAATATACCAAGCCTGACCAGTTTGAAGGTTTGGATGTGCCTGAGGTACTTAAATCAGGTCATCATGCAAACATTGAAAAATGGCGGTTTTTGCAGCGTTATCAGCGAACACTTGAACGTCGACCTGAACTGGTCGAACAAGTAGAATTGACCAAGCAGCAAAAAAAATGGCTGAAAGATTTGTAAGACATTGCTGAGAAATTGGTGCTGTCTTCGAAAACGGTACTTAAATTGAGTTTAAGTATTCTTTAATAGGCTCTTTAAAGTTGAGATGGTCAACTTTAAAGGGAAAGATAATCGGGTCTATGCGCTTTAGCCTCTAGCCCCCGCGATGATCAGACCTCTTCTGACTCGCATTATTGGAGATACCCCATGAGCGGTAAGCATCCTTTAGTTCAAGTAATTGAAAATGCACAATTGAAACAAGACATCCCTGCATTTGCACCAGGGGATACAGTAATTGTTTCTGTAAAAGTTAAAGAGGGCGACCGTGAGCGTCTTCAGGCTTTTGAAGGTGTTGTAATTGCTAAGAAAAACCGTGGTTTGAACTCTGCGTTCACAGTACGTAAAATTTCTAGCGGTGTTGGTGTTGAGCGTGTATTCCAAACTCACTCTCCAATCGTTGCTAAAGTTGAAGTGAAACGTCGTGGTGACGTTCGTCGCGCTAAACTTTACTACCTACGCGAATTGTCTGGTAAAGCTGCACGTATCCGTGAAAAATTACCAGCTCGTAAAGTTAAAGCTTAATTTTAAGTTTTATACGAGTAAAAAAATGCGCCTTTGGGCGCATTTTTTTATGCCTGATTTTTTTTCAGATTTATGTGAAATATTCCTGCAAAGGCAAGATCATTGCATCCAAAATATCCAAGAAAATTTTATGAATAAACATCAGCAATAATACAAAATATCCCCAAGACTGGAATCCTGCATTAAAAAGTTGAACGCAAATAAAGCATTGAGTGATAATAAGTAAAATACTGATCCATGCATTTACGACAATATGTCGATGACAAGAATAAAGCTCATATTTTTTAAATTGAAAAGGATCAATGACTTTTTGTTTGCAGCAGGGACAGGCTCTTTTAAATTTGTTTTTGATTTCTATAGAACATCTCTGCATTTATTTTATTTCACAGTTCTTTTTATATTTGATGAATATTTTATATGCAGTTTGATCATGATTAACAATTAAATTTTTAGAAAAAATTTAGGAAAAATAAGGGAGAAAAGCCTCTAGATGAATAGAGGCTCGTATAGCTTTATAAACCTTGTAATTTTAAGCGGTTAGCATGTTGACGATACACATCGACCGGATCAGGTGCAAAGATATTTTTCAGTCCAAGAACCATATTGACTTCATCCAGATGGTTCCAGTTGTAGTTATCCCGAATGGTTTTACCGAATCTGGCACTACAGCGGGAAACCAGACCATCATTGTCCTTGCCGCCGTCAATGAGTAGAGCTGTAACTTTGAGGGCTGAGTCAGGATCGAGCGGGTTGGTGACTTGACCTACACCTGTGAATGAATAGCTATAAATCCCTTTTTGCTGATAAATGCCTTCACCACAGGCCGTGGTCGGCATACCCAGTGGATATTTCTGATTGAATTTAGCAGATCGTGCCATAGTCAGGCTGCTACCACCTGCGAGTGAATCATGCGGAAAACTGTTTGGATCCAGACCTTGCGCCCAAGTAATAGCTTTTGACACCAGGTTGATGCCACCTACCAAAGGACCTTGTATTGGCGTGCCTTCTGCCTGAAGAATCAGGTCTGCCACTGGCGAGCCTTTATGCGGTGCACCGACTGAAGTCAGGGAAGCAACCATGCTAGGTTCCACGCCTGCCACATAACGAATGGTCGGGCCGCCATGTGAATGACCAATCAGATTAACCTTGGATGCCCCGGTAATCGCCCGAATTTCTTTTACTTGCTGTAAAAGCTGTTCACCACGAATTTCCGATGAGTTAAATGGTGATACCCGTGTGGCCCAGACATTGCCGCCATTCCGTGCCAGATCCGGTAAAATCTGATACCAGTAATCCAGTCCAAACTGGTCGGTACCGACCCGGATAAAGCCTGCCATACCATGAGCAAATACAATCGGGTATTGGGTCTTGGCATATTGTGAACTGGCTTTAGCTGTGACCTGACTGGCTTGGGTGGAGGCCTGAGTGCTGAGGCCTGTAGATGCCAGCAGCAGACCCGTGATTAATGCTCCGAATTTCATGATATTTTCCTCAGTTTTGTTGTTTTAACCGGATGATCCTCATCTGGTTTTGCAAAGTCCCCGATGCAGCAAGGATTCACTTTTCTACGCTTCTGTAATTAAAATGATGAGACATGACCAAAAATAAAGGTCAGCCCATAGGGCAAACCGTAGCAAAAAATTCAAGGGAGTAACTTGGAGTTTTCATTGCAACTTCCGGATCACTGATAGATCAAATAAGTACTTAGAAAAAAGCCTATATTTCAGCTGAAATATAGGCGCTCTGGGGTTATAAACCCTCTAATTTGAGTCGGTTGGCATGCTGGCGGTAGAGGGCGACCGGATCGGGTGCAAACATACCTTTCAGACCAAACATCATATTGGCTAGGTCAGTATGATTGAGTTTGTATTGGTCATTAATGACCTTGCCCATGAACGCGCTACAGCGTGACACCATGCCATCATTGTCTTTACTGCCATACGATAAGGGGCCGAGCTGCATTAGGATCGTATCAATATCCAGGGCATTGGTGGCTTGGGCCACACCCGTCCATGAATAATAATGAATGCCTTTGCTGTCTCTCTGTTTTAAATTTTTATTGCAGTCTTCTGTAGGAGCTAATACACCATCTTTCACCACCTGCTGTGCCACTGTGGCATTAAAGGTATTTGAACCGATCTGGGTCAGGGATTTCATGGAAGCATCAAAATCAATTTCCAGTTCAGGCTTAAGCTGACCCAGTGCGATCAATGGTCCGATAATATAATCACCTAAAATATTGAAGGCGGTACGGGTCAGGCTATTATTCTGAATATCATCTGCCACTTTGGAACCGTGGTAGGTGCCTGCAACGCCGGTAATCGAAGCGATATACTGCGGTTGGGTTGCTGCAACATAGAGTACCGTCGGCCCACCATGGGAATGACCAATCAGATTCAATTTTTTCTTACCGGTAATGGCCAAAACATCTTCAATCTGATGAATCAGTTGTTCACCGCGATGTGCCGTTGTATTTGCCGGAGACAGTTGTGCAGCAAAGACGGTGGAGCCGTTACGTGCCATATCCGGCAGAATCTGATACCAGTAATCCAGTCCGATGCTATCGGTACCAATGCGTGACCAGCCTAGCCAGCCATGTACCATCAAGATCGGATATTTGGTTTTGGCATAATCGGACTTGGTCTTTTCGATGACTTGTGTGGCACTTGCCGCTGCCTGGGTGTGTGCAGCAAAGCTTAAGCCCAAAGCCGCTGCTAAAGTCACAGTCAGTAACTGTATTGTCTTGTTGAAAGTACGCATAACCGTCCCTTTTTAATTTTATCATTATTAAAGCAATCATTGCTTTTCTAGAGTGCTATAGGCCATACAATCAGACGTTTTAAAATACAGTCTTGGCTTTGAGTGGCTGAGCCATTTTTCTTTGTAAGCAGCAGTATTTTTTCATTTCAGCTATCTAAAACCATGTCATTTGGGGACATGTCGAGTAAAAGGATTTTTAAGTGTAAATATATGGTTTATATACAAATGTATTTAAATAAAAAGTCCTTGAAATATTTGTGATTTTCTTAAGTTAACTTATGTAAATGGAAATATTTTGAAACAACAATAGGGATGTCACGTTAAGATAAAGTAGAAAATTATCTAAATTGTGGCGATAAAAAAGCCATCAACAGGTGATGGCTTTTAGGCTTAGTCAGCAAAGGGTAGCTTACCTCCTTGATCATGCACCTGTTCAAAGGTTTCTACCCGCAGCTGTTCTTGCGGTGTATTGAAATGCTTGCTACGCAGCTGGGCAATGGCTTGCTGTTTGGCAGTATCGGACATGCTGGATTGGGTAATCTGATCCCGTTCATCTAAATAGCCCGTCACCCGGTTTTTCCAGTCGCTGCGTTGTACATCCAGTTGTTCCAGTCGTTGTGTGGCTTCAGGACCGACCAGATTTATCCGCATCTGCCGGATTTCATCACGGGAACCGCCCCGGGCTTTAATATCAGCGGTGAGTTTGCGCAGATCTTCCAGTTTATTCAGTTGTTCCAGATTTTCCTGCCAGTCCTGCGGGAGTTGCTGAAACAGTGCTTTGAGCTTTTGAGCTTTTTCAGTCTCAGTCAAGCTTTTGTCTGCCAATACGCTCATCCGGTCCAGGGTATATTCATGATAGGCATCTTCTGTGCCAAACAAGCCCTCAATTTCATACTTGGAAAAGTACTGCTGGCGCAAATTCTGGGTAGTGTTATAGATACTGCGGTAATAGGCAGGATCTTCCTGATTCAACCCAGCCGGTGCAGCGAGCTGGCCCAAACCCTGACGGTACTGGATATAACGATCCCATAAATCCAGAATTTGCGAGAGTCCCGGTTCTTTATGATTCTGGCGAATATAGGCTTTAAAATCCTGCTGGATCTGCTGCAGATTTTTTTCACCAAATTGGGTAATAAAATATTCAAAACAGTTGCGGGTCTGTTCATTCACGATCAGACGATTGCTGACATCTAACTGCATTTGACAATTAATTTCGGTATCTTGTTGGCTGGCACTGGGGAAGGAAGCATTGGCAGGGCCATTGACCAAGCGTACGGTTTGCTCTGCCTGAGTTTCAGTTAAAGGCGTTTTTGTCCCGGTATCTGTTTGAGTATTTTCTTTTGGGGACAGCCATAAGATCAGCGTGAGAATGCACAGCACCAGCAACGCCAGAATGATCCATATTTTATATTTCTGCATATCCTATGCACCTATTTTCTCGTTATTTCATTATTTTTAGAGGTTTAAGCTTTTTAAAAGCGTTGAGTTGTTCAAACCGGCTCAATATGCCATAAAAATCATCAGATACTATAGAAAAGTTGTAAATCCTCTCGCAGGGTTTTACCATGGCGCCAATTTATAAAATGTCTGATTTTTTGCCATGAAAGCATCATCTCCTAAAATTCAGCGTCGTCATCTTAGTGGTGTCTTCCTGCTTAATAAGCCTTTGGGCATCAGTTCCAATGCTGCATTGCAAAGAGTCCGCTGGTTGTATCGGGCACAAAAAGCCGGCCATACCGGTGCGCTGGATCCGCTGGCATCCGGTTTATTGCCCGTGTGTTTGGGGGAGGCGACCAAGTTTTCGCATTATTTATTAGATTCGGTCAAGCGTTATCAGACGACCGTATTTTTGGGGCATAGCACCACCACGGGAGATGTGGAAGGCGAGGTGCTTCTGGAAAAAGCGGTTCCTGAATTATCCGAGTCTTTGATTCAAAAAACACTGGCGCAATTTGTGGGTGATATCCAGCAAGTGCCGCCGATGTATTCTGCCTTGAAAAAAGAAGGCCGTCCTTTATACGAACTGGCGCGCAAAGGTATCGAGATTGAGCGTGAAGCACGTCCGATTACAATTTTAGCGATTGAGCTTTTATCCTTTACCGAAAACAGTATTACGCTGGATATTACCTGTTCTAAAGGCACTTATATCCGGGTATTGGGTGAAGATATTGCCAAAGCACTGGGAACTTATGGCCATCTGACTTATCTGCACCGCATCAAAACCGGTCATTTTGATTTGATCCCGAGTTATACCATTGAATATCTGGAAAGCCTGAGCGAAGCAGAGCGTGATGCACTGTTGTTGCCGGCCTATGCACCGGTTGATCATTTTCCAAAAGTGCAGGTACCCGAAGGTCGCGCAGAATATTTTAGCCGCGGCATGGAAAGCAATATCGAACATGAAGCAGCTGAACAGGTGCTGGTTTTTGATGGCGAGAAATGTCTGGGGCTGGCAGAAATTACCGACAAAAAACGTCTGGTACCCAAACGCGTCCTGAACCTCTAATCGAGTCAAGATATGGAAATAGAGATCATCATCAGTCTGGTTGTCTTTGCATTTTTTGCAGGGGCGATTGATGCTGCCGTGGGTGGTGGTGGTCTGATCCAGATCCCGGCAATTATGGGGAGTTTACCGCATTTACAGCCTGCTACGGTCTTTGGCACCAATAAACTCGCGTCCATTTGTGGCACCGCTTCTGCGGCATTTTCCTATCTGCGTCAGGTAAAACTGCCGTGGCTGCTCTTGGGCGTGATTGCACTGTGCAGTTTTGTCAGTTCTTTTATGGGTGCAGCCAGCGTTACGCTAATTCCAGTCGAGATCCTTAAGCCTTTTGTGCTGGTCATGTTGATCGTGATCGCAATCTATACCTTAATGAAAAAACAGTTTGGCCAGGTGCATACCGAACAAAAACTGAATCGGAAAATGCTGATTCTGGCCGCTTTGGGCAGTCTGGCGATAGGCTTTTATGATGGTATCTTTGGTCCGGGCACCGGCAGTTTCTTTATTTTCTTTTTTATTCGCTATTTAAGCGTCGACTTCCTGCATGCATCGGCTTTATCGAAAATTGCCAATTTCACCACCAACCTGGCCGCCTTAAGCTTTTTTATTCCCAGTGGTAATGTGCTGTTTATGGTTGGGGCAATGATGGCGGTAGCCAATATTTGTGGTTCCTTGGTCGGGGTGCGCTTGGCATTTAAATATGGCAGTGGCTTTATCCGGATTTTATTCCTGATTCTGGTCAGTCTGCTGATTTGCCGGATGGCATACCAGATGTTTTTTAGATCTAAACCCGATGTAAATCATTCTCGATATTAAAATTTCTTAACAAATCACTGTATAAACTGCGTCTGAACCTGTTCTGAAAATCTTCTAGAATCAATGATATGAAAAATAAAACAATCGGAGAAATATCGGAATGACGACTATTTTTGAAGCATTAAGAGAGAGTCATGAGATTCAGCGTGATCTTGCAGAAAAATTATTACAGACTTCCGGGGATACACCAGAACGCCGCGAGCTGTTCAAGCAACTCAAAAATGAATTATTTGCCCATGAAGCTGCGGAAGACCGTTATTTTTATATTCCCTTGATGATGACCGATTCGGGCCTGAATATTACCCGCCATGCCTTGGCGGAACATCATGAAATGGATGAAATGATCGAGGAATTAACTGCAACTGAATTGAGTAATCCAGGCTGGATTGCCATTGCTAAAAAACTTTCCGAAAAAGTGCATCATCACTTAAAAGAAGAGGAACATGGTTTCTTCCAGCAGGCCGGTAAAATTCTGGGTGAAGAGCAGAAGACCGCTTTAGCAGTGCAGTACAAGAATGAATACCAGCGTTATAAAGAAATGAAAAAAGATATGCTGGTACAAAACTAAACATCGAAAAGATGACATTTGATTAGCTACTTTTCCATAACTTATAACTCAAATTAGATGTTTGAGTTAATCGTTATGCATGTTTAGCTTAAGAAGATGATTGTACAGCCTCATTTCTTAAAAATTTAAATGCTTTTGTGTAGGCAATCTCCATACTTTGGAAAGACCCAAAGTAGGCAAAAGTCTTTTGTTACCCATACACGACGTCCTGTCGTGATGGGTAACATGTGGCATCCTTGCCACACTCGCGTATCAAAAATCTCTTTATTGCAACTAGGGCATCTGATCATCTTTTTATCTGGAGATATGAGATTTTTATCCATTCATCTATTTTTTTTAGTTATATCAAATGGATAAAGTGAAGAGATTAATGATGAGATATATTTAGTTGTTCAAATTCCAATAAGCCTTTTAGGTATTCTTTTCTCCCGATCCTTGACGGGCGGCACGTACAGTCACGCCGACTGATGCCAGCATGATACAGATCAGTGCCACGGTCTGAAGAAGCGTAATTTTTTCGCCTAATAGTACAAAACCGGCCAGTGCAGCCAAAGCCGGAGACAGGCTGGACAGGGTACCATAGCTGGTTTTATTCAAATGCTGAAGTGCCTTTAAATCCAGAGCATAAGGAATGGCTGTTGCCAGTACAGCAATGCTAATTGCCTTGCCCCAATGTTGCGTATCAATCAATGCGGGCGTGTTGTTGTAGAGACCGATAGGTAGCAGACACAAAGCCGACATACTGATGGCAATGGTCAGCGCATGCATGCCGATATTCTGCTGAACTACGCGTTGCCCGAAGAAAATATACAGTGCCCAACATAAACCCGCACCTAAAGCACAGGCGGCGCCCAGAAGGTCGAAATTACTACTATTGGCCTGTCCCCATGGCACCATTAACGCAATGCCTAAAATGGCCATCAATACCCAAATATAATCACTACGATGTTTGATCGAGAGCAGGGCCAGACCTAAAGGACCAATAAACTCCAGACCGACTGCAATTCCCTGCGGTAATCTTCCTAGAGACAAATAGAATAAAATATTCATGACCCCTAAAGCGGCGCTATAGCAGAGTAAATCCCGCCATTTCAAAAAAGGCAAACGCTGAATGATTTTCCAGGAACGAAACATCACGCCGACAATGATCGCTGCAAAACAGAGTCTTAAAATGGTCACTGTGATAGGGTCAAGGACCAGAAAAAGTTGCTTGGCGAAGGATGCACTGATCTGGTACGACATCATGGATAAAACCATGTACAACACAGCAAGGAGTTGGGCGTTTGGCATGGGAGTTACTTACACCAGAAAGGTGTAATCAGGACATGGAAGAAAGCGGGATTATAGCAAAACGGTTAATTTTTAATGAGTAGGGGTGGAAATAATTTTAAATTTAAAGTTACTTTTAAAAAGAGAAAATTTTGATCTTAGAAGAGTATTAGACTGAATTTATCGACTTTGAGTAGGCTTTTCCAGCTAATATTTTTTTAAATTCAAAGTGAGTAGTATTTCTTATAACGAATTTTAAATTTAAAAGTGCTCAACTGTATTTTTTCTTCTTTGACTGGTCACCGTACAACCCACTGAAGCACTGATAATCGTGGCCAATGCCAGCCATTGTGTCCACAACAAGGTTTCACCTAGAAAGACCAGCCCCGAGAGTGCGGCAATGGCGGGTTCCAGACTCATCAAAGTGCCGAAACTGAGTGCGCTTAAATTACGCAGTGCGATCATTTCCAGAGTGAAAGGCAGGGCACTGGCCAACACAGCCAAAGCCACAAAATACAACAAACTCATCGGTTCAAAAGTATGTGCCGGCATGCCTGCCAAGAGCGCAATCGGCATCAGCACCAGCATGCCGACAAACATGCCCAAGCATACAGTATGATTGCCAGAAACGCCTGAAGGTCTTTGGCCGGCAACGATATATAAGGCCCAGCAAGCACCGGCACCCAAGGCGAATGCAATCCCGATCGGGTCAAGCGGCTGGGCAGCCTGATCAAAAGGAAATAGCAGAACCAAGCCCAGAATCGCCAGTCCGACCCAGACAAAGTCGAATTTTTGCCGTGCATAAAACAGGGCAACACTTAAGGGGCCAATGAATTCAAAAGAGACGGCAATTCCCAGCGGTAGGCGATCAATCGATAGGTAAAACAAGAGGTTCATGCCGGCCAGAGCAAGGCCATAACTGATAATGGCCGGCCATTTGATTTGTCTGAAATGAATTTGCCAAATTTTAAAAATTAGTGCCAAAATCACAGCGCCCAAAAGCAGACGCATTGCGGAAACAGTCAGGATCGGAAACTGACCGAACAGATATTTGGCAAAGGAACCACTACTTTGCATACTGATCATGGCGATCAACAGAATTAGTGGCGCTTGCACAATAGGTGCAATTTTAAAATTCAGCATGACTAAATAGGTTTCGATTGCTCGAATAGCGGAAGAGCAGCATAAGCTGAAAAAGGTTTAAAAATACAAACCTTAAAAACAAAAAACCACAGCCCGAGAGCTGTGGTTTTTCTACAATATTGAATTAGAACAATACGCGTGCGCGGATTGTACCTTCAACATTCGAAAGCATATCGAGTGCTTCATGAGATGCAGCAGCATCGACATCCATCACCAGGTAACCGACATCGCCTTTAGTCATCAGTGACTGGCCAGAGATGTTGATGCCTTGTTCAGCAAACAGGTTGTTGATTTTAGACAACACGCCCGGAATATTTTGGTGGATGTGCAGTAAACGGTGTTTGCCTTCAGTCAACGGCAATGCGATTTCTGGGAAGTTCACCGCAGAAAGCGTCATACCCTTGTCAGAATAAGCCACGAATTTCTCAGCTACTTCCAGACCGATGTTCGCTTGCGCTTCCATCGTAGAACCGCCTACGTGTGGAGTCAGAATTACGTTTGGCAGGTTACGCAGTGGAGAAACAAATTCTTCACCGTTTGCTTTAGGCTCTTTCGGGAATACGTCAACCGCAGCACCAGCAATGTGACCAGACTTGATCGCATCTGCCAGATCTTCAATTACGACACATGTACCACGTGCCGCATTCAGGAAGATTGAACCTTCTTTCATTTGCGCAAACTGTTCTTTGCCAAAGAAATTACGGGTAGATGGCAGATCCGGAACGTGTAGAGTAACCACGTCTGCATTGGCAAGTAATTCGCCCATAGAGCCGACTTGACGTGCATTACCTAAAGGTAATTTAGTCACTGTATCGAAATAGATTACTTTCATACCCAGACTTTCAGCCAGTACAGAAAGTTGTGAACCGATCGAACCGTAACCTACGATACCTAAAGTTTTACCACGTGTTTCGAATGAACCGACAGCCGATTTATTCCAGCCACCTGCATGTGTATCTGTTGATTTTTCAGGTACACGGCGCAGAAGAAGAATAGTTTCTGCCAATACCAGTTCAGCAACTGAACGTGTATTTGAATATGGTGCATTAAATACCGGAATACCGCGACGCATTGCAGCATCAAGATTGACCTGATTGGTACCGATACAGAAGCAGCCTACTGCAATCAGTTTGTTCGCGGCTTCAAATACCTCTTCAGTCAATTGAGTACGGGAACGAATACCGACAAAGTGTGCATCTTTAATCGCTTCTTTCAGTGCTTCACCCTCAAGCGCTGTTTTGCGATAGTCAATGTTGGTATATCCAGCTGCATTCAATGTATCGATTGCGTTCTGGTGAACGCCTTCTAGTAATAGAAAACGGATTTTATCTTTAGGTAGAGAAAGATGTTGGCTCATTACGGCTCCGCTACAAAGGCCAAATTTAGTCGCGGTATGATAGCACAGGAATGGGGCGGTTATACATTTCCTTAATGACGCTCACATCAGCTATTCTGGCAAGATATATTGATAATAATGATCATGGTGTTTGATTTAAATCTGCATTTTCAAAGGTATATTATCAAAATTGTCATTTTTCGCGGGAAACACCAAAAAATAGCTTATAATATTGCGCCATGGTTATTAAAGCAGCGTGATCCGGTGCTTTAATAACCATGTTTCGCCTGATTTGTATCCATGTTTTTATGCATAAAAAATGTGCAAATGAACCAGCGAAGTCTCTCTTGTTTAAATCATGCTAGGTCTGCAAACGATGAATGCTCCAGTCGCTTTAACCCCTGAGTTATTGACCCAATTGACTGCAATTGTGGGTGAAAACCGTATTAAAACCGATACGGACAGCCTCCAGAATTGGGGTCGCGATCATACGAAGCACTTTGATCCAAACCCGTCAGTCGTCGTTTTTCCGTCGTCAACTGAGCAAGTTCAAGACATCGTAAAACTGGCGAACCAATTTAATGTTGCAGTGACTCCATCGGGTGGTCGTACCGGTCTTTCTGCAGGTGCAGTCGCAGCCAATGGCGAGATCGTGGTCAGCATGGACAAGATGAACCAGATTCTGGAGTTTTTCCCGGCAGATCGTATGGTGCGCGTACAGGCAGGTGTGGTGACTGAACAGTTACAGAACTATGCTGAAGAGCAGGGCATGTATTACCCAGTTGACTTTGCTTCGGCAGGTTCATCGCAAATTGGCGGTAACATCGGCACCAATGCTGGCGGCATCAAAGTGATTAAATACGGCATGACCCGTAACTGGGTACTTGGCCTGACCGTTGTGACGGGTAAGGGCGATGTATTGCGTCTGAACAAAGGTATGATCAAGAATGCAACCGGTTATGCGCTACAACATTTATTTATTGGTGGTGAAGGCACGCTGGGTCTGGTGACGGAAGCGGAAATCAAGCTTGAACGTCAACCGCAAGACCTGCAAGTGATGGTACTGGGTGTACCTGACTTTGATGCGATCATGCCGTTATTGCATGCCTTCCAGGCGAAAATTGACCTGACTGCATTTGAGTTCTTTGGTGAACTGGCGATGCAGAAAGTCTTGGCCCATGGTCACGTGCAACGTCCATTTGAAACTGAATGCCCATTCTATGTATTGCTTGAGTTTGAAGCGCCGTTTGAGCCGATTATGGACAAGGCGATGGAAATCTTCGAGCATTGCATGGAACAAGGTTGGGTACTGGACGGCGTAATGAGCCAAAGCCTGGATCAGGTAGAAAGTTTATGGCGTTTACGTGAAGATATTTCTGAATCTATCGCGCCATTTATTCCATACAAAAATGACATTTCCGTTCTGATCACGCACGTTCCTGCATTCATTAAAGAAATTGATGCGATTGTATCGACGAATTACCCAGACTTTGAAATCTGCTGGTTCGGTCATATCGGTGACGGTAACTTGCACTTAAATATCTTAAAACCTGCTGATTTGTCTAAAGATGAATTCTTTGCCAAATGTCAGGTGGTGAACAAGTATGTCTTTGATACCGTGAAAAAATATGACGGTTCAATTTCTGCGGAACATGGTGTGGGCATGACCAAGAAGCCATATCTTGAATATTCGCGTTCGGCGGAAGAAATTGAATATATGAAAGCTCTGAAAAAAGTGTTTGATCCAAATGGCATCATGAATCCGGGTAAACTTTTCGATCTTTAATCGGTCGGAATTGAAAAAAGCGCATCGAAAGGTGTAATGCCAGTCAGTTAAGCAAAAAAAGTTAAAATGCTGTAAAAAGAGCGTATGTAAATACGCTCTTTTTTTATGAATTTATCTCAGAATCTAGATTTAACATTAAAACAAACCCTACCTTCACTTTCACAATTCAGTGAATTGATTGATTTAAACTGGATTGAAGATTGCTTAGACCAAACAGGTAAAGCATCAATTCGAAAAAGAAAACTGCCTGCTGAACATGTTGTTTGGCTGGTAATCGGACTTGCTCTATTTCGAAATCAACCGATTTGGTATGTGGTTCAACAATTGCAACTTGTTTTCGGTACGGCAGAATACTGTGTACCGAGTGCATCCGTACAAGCAAGACAACGCTTAGGCTTAGAACCCATGAGTGCTTTATTTTCGACATTAAGTCAGGCATGGTTTAAAGACTCACAACAACAATATAGCAACTTTCACGGTCTATGCGTTTGTGCTGTAGATGGTGTGGTTTGGTCTATGCCTCATACAGAAGAAAACTTTAAGCACTTTGGTTCATCCAAAGGCAAAACAGCAGCTGCACCTTACCCACAAGTTAGAGCGACTTGCCTGGTGAATACCAATACCCATGAAATGATTGATGCCCAAATGGGTAGTATGGATCAAGGTGAATTAACCTTAGCCAGTCAATTAAAAGCACCAGTTCGCAGTATTACCCTATTTGATCGTGCTTACTTCTCTGCTGATTTTTTAGTGAGCTGGCAATCTCAGGCAGAAGAGAGTCATTGGTTGATGCGAGCAAAGGACAACCTGCGTTATGAAGTGATTCATCATAATGCGGCCCATGACTTTCAGATCAAAATGCCTGTTTCAGCAAGAGCAAAAAAGATAAATCCGTCATTGGGTGACTATTGGGAAGCACGTTTAATTGAAGTTGAATATGCAGGAAAAATAAGACGTTACATTACATCATTAACAGATTCTAAAGTTTATCCATTCAAAGACCTTGCAATGCTTTATATCCAGCGTTGGGAAATAGAAATGTGTTATCGGGAAATTAAAAGTGATTTACAGGATGCAAGGATTTTAAGAAGCAAACAACCTGATTTGGTCTATCAAGAATTGTGGGGGGTATTTATTGCATATAATATCTTAAGAAGACAGATGAGGTTTATCGCTGAACATGCAAAGGTGAGTCCTTTAAGGATCAGTTTCCATATTGCATCTATGAGTATTATCAATATCTTAAGGCACACACCTTTAGAATCAGCAGGAAACCTACCCAAACATTTAGCGCAATTATTTGAACAATCTAAAATATTTGTATTACCTGAAAAAAGGCAAAGGCAATGTCCGCGAGTAGTGAAAATTAAAGCACAAAAATATCCAAGAAAATGCCAGTCAATTTCTTAACTGACTGGCATTACATCGAAAGGTGCGCTTTTTTATTGCTGTGTAAAGACAGTTACAGAGTCTAAATGGTTTTGTACTAAGAAGCTCGGCATGATAGGTTGGAATAAGAATGACGATAAAGGGTTAAATAATATGTTCCGGATATTGGCAGTCGCAACTCTCGCTTTTGGTATATTGGGTTCAGGCTGTGCAACTGCTCAACAGGTCATTGCAAAGGTACAGTCATCTTCGGATACGCCTTTGGAACAGGTTTTACAATTAAGACCGGACTTGCGTAAGGAACTGGCAACAGTTGAGTTGCGCCAGTTCTTTGACAAGGTAGAGTCGCCCACGATTGGACAGGTCAAAGTCACTGAAACTGGGTTAATGGATGATTCGGTACGTTCAGTACAGACCATTTATTATTTTAAACGGGAAGATAACAGCTGGATGCTGGAAAATACCGAGAAGTTGTATCGTTGTGCACGAGGTTCAAATACCAAGACTTTCCAGAAAGCAGTCTGTCCATAATAGTGTTTGATCTTTAGACAGATTTTGGTTAAAAGCGTATCTAGAGGATGCGCTTTTTTATTTGGAAGATTATCTCTACGATCAGTTATATTTATTCAGAGCGTTTGAATATCTCATCTGCTAAAATTATTTCTTTCTATTTTAGATAAAGCTCATTCTGTTTCATCTGGCAGACTGACAATAAAAACTCCCATGCAAAACATCCAAACCCAAAAACTGACCCGTGCCACACTCATGTTCCCGCTGGCACTGGTCCTGTTTGAATTCTCAGTCTATATCTGTAATGACCTGATTCAACCCGCCATGCTGGCGATTACCCGTGATTTTGGCGTGAGTAGTTCATGGGCACCATCCTCCATGTCCTTTTTCCTGTTGGGCGGGGCATTTGTCGCAGCGATCCTGGGGCCATTGTCCGATCGTCTCGGGCGTAAAACGGTATTGCTTGGCGGTGTAGCATTTTTCACGATTAGCTGTCTGGCTATTTTATTAACACCCAATATCGAAAGTTTCCTATTCCTGCGCTTTTTACAGGGCTTTGGCCTGTCCTTCATTACCGCCGTAGGTTATGCCGCCATTCAGGAAAGCTTTGAAGAACGTGATGCCATCAAAGTCATGGCACTGATGGCCAATGTGTCTTTGCTGGCACCCTTGCTAGGACCAGTGCTGGGTGCCTTTATGATTGATCATATCTCTTGGCATTGGGGTTTTATCGGCATTGCATTTCTGTCATTTCTGAGCTGGTTCGGCCTAAAAGCCAAAATGCCAAATCTGAACGTCAGTATTCCCAGACAGCCGGTCAGCTATATTCTGGATGACTTTAAACAGGTTGTAAAAAATAAGCGCTTTGTGATTATGACTGTAGCCTTGCCTTTGGTGAGTCTGCCCTTGATGTTATGGATTGCCCTGTCACCCGTGATTCTGGTCGAGCAATTTGGATTCAGTAGCGTGCAATATGGTCTGGCGCAGTTTCCGGTCTTGGGCGGCCTGATTGCAGGTAATCTGATTCTGCTAAAAATTATCGATAAAATACCGCTGGGCAAAACCGTATTATTGGGTCTGCCACTGATGTTGCTGGGTACCGGTTTATTGATGATGGGCTTATTGATTCCAGAATATTTTATTCATTGTCTGATTATCGGCACCACTTGTATCAGTCTGGGTGAGGGTGTGAGTTTTTCGGTGCTGTATCGTTTTGCATTAATGTCTTCTGAAGTGTCCAAAGGCACGGTGGCTGCGACGGTTTCTATTATCCTGATGCTCAGCTTTTTTGTGGTGATTGAAGCAGTAAGGATGGCGTATGAAGCCTACGATATCTGGGCCTACTGTGCTGCCTCTTTGATTCTGATTGCACTCTGGTTTACTTTGCCGCGCATGCAGCTCAAACAGTTAATGCTGGAAAGACAGGAGCGTGGGGAGTTTTGATTCCTTATCGAGGGAACTTATAAATTATTGAAATCATATGTTCAGTATTGAATTTCCCTCTCCTTTTAGGAGAGGGCTAGGGTGAGGTTAAGTATTTAATAAGTTCCCTCTCTCTAACTCTCTCCCAAAGGGAGAGAAAATTTTCTTTTGACTGATCTAATTATATTAGGATTCTACAATTAAGCTTCAGCGGGCTGTTCCAGCTTCTTCAATTTCATATCAAACAGGAATGGACCGAAAGGCAGAATCGAAGCGATTAAACCCATCACAAACATGCTGAGAGACCATTTCTGTTTTTCACATACTGCGAATAACACCACCAGAAACAGCACAAACAGTACCCCATGACCCATACCGACATATTTGACCAGAATCGGATTATCCATCATATATTTCACTGGCATCGCGATAAATAACAGCAGCAGGAATGAAATCCCTTCAAGCAAACCGACCAGACGCAAAGTTTTGATGTTCATAATACATATTGATTTAACCGAATTGGTTTTGAGTGTACCGAATATCACCTGAATATTGAATCTTAATAATAAAAATATATTCAATATTTTTAATAAGTTATAACCAAGTAAGGCAGTTGGTTATTTAATCTCGGCACCTAGTAATTCATGACGTAATTTTAGTAATTCCGCTAAGGTTTCCAGCAATAAACTGATCTGTTTCAGCACCAAAAGCAGATGTGCTGACTGGTTTTCCTGGGTACTTAAGCGTTGAATTTCTGCCAGTTTATGATCGATGTCGTAGGTAGCTAAAGACTGTTGTTGCAGCAATACCCCAGTTAAGGTTTGCTGACACCAGCGCATTAAAACCAGAATTTGTGCATCAGTAACCTGCTCACGGTGACTCCCCAATGCTGCAATATAGCTGAGCTGGCTATGGCTATAAACCAGATAGCGAAAGGCACTTTTGACTAGTTGCGGATCTGGATTCGGTTCGGTACTCAGGCTTGAAATCATGCTGGATAAATCAATCTGTGCATTGTGGGCCAGACGCCGTGCAGTCCTGTAAGCAATACTGTTATCTTTACCGTTTTGATATTGCTCGACCACTGCAGCAAAATAGTCCAGTGTAGCAAGCGATGATTTTTTAATATTGCTGGAAATATTGCGAAAATTCCAGTCAGGCCAGATCCAGCTTACTGCCATCCAGGCAATCAGACAGCCCAACAGGGTATCAATAATACGTGGCAAAATGATCGCATAACCGGCACCTTTCAGGTTAAAAATCAGGAGTACCATCAAGGTCGCCATGAGGGTGGCCATGGCATATTTTTTGGAACGTAGATAGAAGAAACCGACACCAAAAATTACTGTCAGGAGTAACTGACCTTCGACACTTGGCACAAAATACAGAATGGGAACACCTAGCATGACCCCCAATAATGTTCCCAGAGTCCGCAATTTGAGCCGGCTTTTGGTGGCAAAATAACTGATCTGACAGACAAACAGGCTGGTCAGTAAAATCCAGTAGCCATTTTTCGCAAAAGGTAATAATGAAATGGCATAGCCAACTAAAAACACAATCGCAATCCGCACCGCATGCCGAAAGAGTGCCGATTGTGGACTTAAGTGCGGTTTGAGTTTCAGCCAGAGATCTGTGCTATCGCGAATATCATCATCAAACAGACTCAGGTCATCAAAATGCTGCTGATAGCGTGGCTTATACAGCGCCTGTTGATCATGCAGGTGTTGTAACTGCTCATGTACACTGAGCAGATTGGCCAGAATAAGCTGTAAATTTTTAACTTCAATATTTTGTGGGTGTTGAGCAATCCAGTCCTGCATCGACTCCTGTAAATGTTTTAATGCCAGTTCATCATCTGTAGACAGATAAAATTTCTCATTGCGCAGTACACATTCTGCCAAATGCTGACAGGCAAGGGCTTGCAGACGGATATTTTTCTGAATCCGGAAAATCAGGTCAGTGCGGCTAAAATGCTGTTCGATCTGTTCATAATGCAGATAATTCGCGGTGGCCTGTTCATGAATATCCTGCATCAAAAAATACAGATTCAGCCAGTAAATGGTATTACGATTGGCACGCGAAGCTTTGAGTCGGGTCAATAGCGAATCTTTGCTACGGTTAAAACTCTGAATGACTAAAGTATTTTTAAGTGACAACTCATAGAGCAGGGTTTCAACATTTGGATGCTGGTCTGGATCAAACAGTTTGGCTTTACTCAGCAGTAAATCCGACATGTGCTGCAAGCTTTGTGCGAGATTTTCCTGAACCTGCAAAGTAGGACGCAGCAGAAAAAATAGAATAGACGTCAGGCCGTACCATAGCGCCCCAATGACAAAATAAAGCGGCTGTTCATACCAGTGCTGATATTCGCCCAGGCCGAACATGGTATAGATTGACAGTAAAATGGTGCCAAATGAAATCATGGCATAACGTTGGCCTAAGGCACCCATTAGAATAAACAGCGCACTCGACAGGGATAGCCACAGTGCAAACCAGAATTTATGTGGAGCAAGAAATTCCAGAATGCTGCTGACACTAAAAAACAGAATGATGACCAGTAACAGGTTGCGCAAACGCAGGCTTAGCCGGTCATCAAAATCAGTCAGTGCCGTGGCAATTGCCCCTAAAGTTACTGGAACGATCAAGAAGTCATAACCCAGAAATTTCAGACCGAAAGTGGTACCTAAAAACACCAGCAGGATCTGCAGGCAATAAGTCATCAGCGCACTGGACTGAAAGGGCAGCAGGACAGGTTTTATAATTTTAACAAGAGTAACAGTCGCAGGTTGGGCAGCATTCACAAGGACAGGATCCGGGAAGTAAAAATGCAAAGTTCTGAATGCAATTTAGACGCCAAAATAAAAGAAAAATCCATAAAAAAACGAGCATAGTGCCCGTTTTTTCTATTCAGTCATTGGCATGAGGGTATTTAGATCACACCACAGGCAATACGTTCACCGCCGCCACCCAATGGTAATGGGTTGTCGGAATAATTGTCGCCACCGGCATGGACCATAATCGCACGACCCTGAATATCAGCCAGTTTCAGGCGTGGTGCAAGCAGGGTGACACGTGCAGTTCCATCTGTATTGACTTTCAATGCGGGTAAATCACCTAAGTGACCGGTTGCTGGCGTACCGTGATGCGGTGCCTGATTTGGATTGTAATGGCTACCTGCAGCCAGTGCTGCGCCCATCTTGCCGTCTTTCATGGCAGGCGCGCATGAACCATTTTCATGAATATGGAAACCGCGCTCACCCGAAGGAAGTTGTTTCAGGTTGGTACGAATGACCAGACCGGCTGGGCTGTCACTGAGTAAGACGGTCCCAATCTCTTGGCCCACACCTTGAGCAGTTACAGTATTCACAGTCACTGCTCTGACCACTTCATTTGATGGAGAGGTTGAGGCGCAACCAGTAAAAAGTGCGGCGCTTAACGCGCAAAGTGTCGTAATTTTAAACAATGAAGACATGATTTTGGCATCCTGATCTTTATTCTGTTTTGTGGGTTCATTTAAACAGAGCAAAATCAGAAGCTCTATATAGAATCAGTACTTAAATGTTTTGTTTTGTTTAAGTCGATTCTATTTATGCTTTAAGGGGCTTCGGGCGGTGTGTCCTTGGTTTCTGGATCAATCTCATGTGCCATGGTGGCTTTAGGCATCATTAAAGGTTCATTCAGATTACTTTCATGTAACCATTCACGCCAGATTGCAAGCAATACAGCCAGAATCACCGGGCCAATAAATACCCCGACCAGACCAAAACTGGCAATACCACCCAAGACTCCAAACATGATCAGCAGGAAAGGAATCTGGGTTGCGCCAGAAATCACCAATGGACGAATGACGTTGTCGGCGGTGCTGACAATACAGACACCCCAGACCATGACCCCAATGGCTTCAATGGTTTGTCCTTGTGAAAACAGCCATAGCGCCACCGCACTATAGGCGAGGGGTGGGCCAAAGGGAATCAAGGCAAAAATAAAGGTCACAATGGTTAAAACCATCGGATTCGGCACACCTGCGACAAAATAGCTCAAGCCTGCCAATAAGGACTGTGCAATCGCAGTCAAACCAACCCCATAGACCACGGCACGTGTAGTTGCAGAGATGGTAGAAAAATAATGATGTACACGTGGACCAACCACCATTTCAAAGGCTTTACGCACTTGATTTAAAATGGTCTGACCATCACGGTAAAAGAAAAACAGCGAAAGCACCGCAAAACATAATTTAAAGATATTTTTGCTGACTTCATTCAACACCACTTTGCCGTAATTCAGATGACCTTGAATCCAGGTCGATACCGACAGTGCAATACTTTGCGGATCCGTATTGATTTCATTTAAGGTTCGGGTAATTTCCTTGCCGACAATTGGAAGCCCACGAATAAAATCAGGGACATTCAGGTGACCGGAAAAAACCTGCCGCTGCAATTCAAAATACAGGTTACGACCTTCGTGCTGCAGCATGAAAATGGCGAAAATAAACGGCAGACCAAAGACCAGAATCACGGCCAAGATCATTACGGTTGCGCTCAATGTCGGTCGATTACCGCACAGGCGTAACACCGACTGATACAAGGGCCAAGTCATATAGGCAATAATGGCAGCCCAAACTACAGGAATGATGAAATACTTGAGTATATGAAAACTCAAAAAAATCAGGATAAAGAACAATCCAAATAATAAGACTTTTTGTAATGTAGGCGCGTACTGTTGCACTGAATTTAATGACTCATTTTTTAGGTCGTGTTCAGGCATATTAACTGAAAAAAAAGCGATCGAAAATGATAGCTAGCCAAGTAGCAAGATTATTTTCCCAAAGCTATACCACGATTCAGACGATTGACTCAAAACCACTGACTCGGATCATCAATAATGGCATTTAGTACCGGTTGCCATTGAGTCTGCAGTTCCCGGTAGATTTTCTGAGGTTTATCAAAGACTGACAGGCCTTCCATAGCCAGTCGGCTATAAGGGGCACGTTCCGAAATCCAGGCCACTGGCTGCTGGTCGATCTTGTCAAAAAACTGCTGTATGTCTTGATTGCTGGCGGCATTCGGTTTGGTTCGGTTGGCCAAAAGTAAAATTTCAACCTTGCCCTTACGGATGCGTTTAATGTCCTGCAAATGTTTGAGAAAACGGCGGGTCGAATCGATATCAAAAAAAGAAGGCTGGATCGGGATGATAATCGCATGTGCTTCACTGATCAGCTGTTCGGCATGATCGTCGGTCAAGGCACCCGGTGCATCAATAATCAGGTATTCGATCTGCTTCGGCGCATCACCAATAGATTTGCTATTGCGCCAGTCCAGACTTTGGATCTGTGCTGCCTGTGCCGGACGATGCTTAAGCCATTGCAATGTTGATTTCTGGTTGTCGGCATCGGCCAATGCCACCTTATAACCCTTTTGTGCGAGTGCTGACGCCAAACTAATAGCTGTCATGGTTTTACCACAACCGCCTTTCTGATTCGCAACTAAAATTGTTTTCATGACTCAAGGTGATTTTATTCTGTTCCGGCCTAGCATATCATTCTTTTTAAGTATGCAAATGGCCGAAGTCCTCAACTTCAGTCGAATGCGATGCTATAAAAATCAGGCAAATTAGGAAGATTGAATGTCCATATGGATGGCCATGCTGATTGGCGCATGTATCGGGGTGGTATTGACCACTATTATTTTAAGTCAGACGCGTAATGGACGGATCAAGGCCGAATATGAGCAGTATATTGCCGAACTGGAACTGGAGCATCAGCAGTCCCTCATTGCCGCGCAAAAACGCAGCGTGAACACCAGCCGTGCAGTTCTCAAAGGCAAAATGGCGGAACAGCTCGCACCGATCATGCCAGAATTTCAATATTTGCCGAGTGATGCCAAGTTTCTGGGCGATCCAGTCGATTATGTGGTCTTTGATGGCTATACCGATTTTCGTGATGGCGAAGGCGACGCTGAAGATATTGAAGTGGTTTTGATTGACATTAAAAGTGGCGGAGCACGCCTGACCAAAGGCCAGCAAGCCATTGCCCGAGCGGTTCAGGAAGGGCGGGTACGTTTTGAAACCATTCGGATTGATTTTCAGGATTGACCAAAATCCAGTGAAGAATAAAAATTATGCAAAAATTACTAATCACTGCGCTGCTGTTTATGCTTGGACTCTGGGTCTGGAATGAGTTTTTTCGTGCCATTCCGCATCTGCAAGAAAAAGGCGTACTCAAAAACTTTCAGGTAAAACCAGTCAAGCGCATTTCAGCGACTTATATTATGCATGATCACCGCTTTGTGAAACCTGATCGTCGGGTGCTGCATCAGGCCAGCCCTGTGGTGGGGCATTTTAATGATCTGGCCTATCTGAGTAATATTGATGTGCTGTTGCTGACTCAACCGCTGCCCGCCATGCAGGCAAAACTGGAGTTTGATGAAGCAAAGCGCTGCTATCAGATTGAAGGACAAATTAGCAAAGCGGAGCATGACTTCGTCAATACGCATGTGCAGCATTTTAGTCTGATTGCTGCCACTGAAAAAATTGCCGATCAGATTCGCCGGCTAAAATCGGGACAGAAAATCACGCTCACTGGTGATCTGGTAACAGTTCATTCAGGTACGACTGGACAAGAGTTCCGGGTTGGGACAGGCTCTGAATATCGTGCTCATTGTCAGTTGTTGCGAGTAACCCACGTCCAGCAGCACTAAATACAAAATAGTAGTGAATTCGCTCTATGGTTTACGAACCCGTGCTAACAACATGCGTTGGCCAATCTTCGGAATACCTTCGGCATCAATGTAATTCAAGGTTTCTATTTCAAAACCGGTTTCCAGTAAGGCGGTTTCAATATCCCGATTCAGATGACAGCCATCTGCGACTTTCTTTTGAATGGGAGTGAGTAAATGTTGCAGACGCTGAATATTTAAATTTTGTCGATTCAGAACATGTTCGACCACATGTAAAGTCCCACCCGGTTGTAGCACACGGTAAATTTCCTGCATGCTCTGTTCCAGCTCTGCAATACTACAAAGCGTCCAGGTAGACACAATATTTTCCAAATTATTTTCAGCAAAAGGCAAAGTTTCTGCGCTGGCCTGAATATGCTCGACCTGAAACCCTGCCTGTTGAATTCGCGCTTCTGCCAGTTTGAAGATCGCCGGATTTGGTTCTAGTGCATAGACCTTATCAACCGATTGATAAAAAGGCAGATTCAGGCCGGTACCAAAACCAATTTCCAGCACTTCCCCGGAAATGTCCAAAAGTAGTTCACGACGCAAGTCCATCAGGGATGGTGTTTGCATCACCTGATTCAGCAGATGCGGAAAGATATGTTGTTGATAAAGTTTATACAGCATTTGAGTTATTTTAATATGATGGAAATACGTTCTAGCTTAACTGAAAAATAAAATGACGGGCATATCTCGAGCTGACTAAATACGTGCAGTTTGTTACCAAGTTCAACTGTTTATTCATTAAAAAATCCGTAAGATCAAGGAAGATATCCTTAAAACGTTTGATCAACTTGATTAGGATTAGATTAAAAATTATGTTCAAATACTTTAAAAATTATGCTTTGCTGGCCAGCCTGTTGCTGCCTATTTCGGGCTATAGCTCGGTCGACCACAATATTGCCAAAGGTTTGCCTCCCGTCGTTAAAGGCCAGTCAATTTCGGTCTTACAGCCTTTTAAAGGTGATTTTCGTATTCTGGGTTCCAAGGTTTATAGTTCTGACCCGCAAGCCAAATTCTCTCCAATTGATTATGCCGTCAGCTGGGGGCTGTTTGCTGAACCTGAAATTGCCCGACATATCACGGTCAATCAATTTGATCGTTATCTGAACTGGAAAATGGATCGGGTGCCAGTGCCGGTAGAACAAGCCAAGCAGATGGTGTCCAATATGCACATCATTCCTGCCAATCCTGAAATTGCCAAGGCAATTAAAAAAGTGAAACGTGGTGATCTGGTGCGTATGCAAGGGGAACTGGTTGAAGTGCGTGATAAAGATCTGGTCTGGACATCGTCTTTAACTCCGACCGATACGGGTGATGGTGCTTGTGAGGTTTTCCGCGTCAGTTCTATTAAGTGGATTGAAAAAGTCGGTAAGAGCTAAAACAGACTTCATGCACGCTTCTAAGTTGTATAAAAAACCGCTCCTTTGAGCGGTTTTTTTATCTGCTTAGGACTTACTTCGCAGTTAAAGCCTGACCTTCAAAGGCAATTCCATCCCAGCCATTGAGCATAAACTGGCGGATATTCTGATGATCAGTCGCCTCTGGCGTCGCCAGTACACAAGTATAATGTTCAGCAAACAGGCTTAACGTTTGTGCCTGATCCAGACCATTCAATTGTGCAAAAGAAAAGACTTTGGCGCTGCCCTGATTTTCTGTAGCCGCATTATTCTGCTGGCCATTTTTAAATGCAGTCGGTGTATGCGTATAACGGGATTCGATATAAGCAATCACATCTGCAAATTTTGCTTCGCCTGCCGCCAACTGGGCCAATAAATCCTGCGCCATGCTGTTTTTCCTGTGTCATTCATGAAAATTCGATGCGATAAATATAGCAATTTTCTTGCGAAGTTCCATGGTATTTCATTGATTTTCAGTTCAAGATAACAGTGAAATTTATCCATGCTCAATACGAAACTTTGGATAAAATAAACTTGATCAATAAATAGAACAGGAAAAAATATGGGCTGGCTTTGGGTGGCAATGGGTGGGGCAATCGGTGCCAGTCTGCGTTATGCAGCAGGACTTTGGCTGTTTAAACCACAAATGCAATTTCCCTGGCCCACCTGGTGGATCAATATTTTAGGCTGTTTATGTGCCGGGATTTTTTTTGCCTGTAGCCAAAAATATCCAGCACTCCAACAAGAAGCTCGTCTGTTTTTAATGGTGGGGATTCTCGGTGGCTTTACCACATTTTCCAGTTTCGGTCTGGAAAGCTTTTTGTTATTCAAGCAAGGTGCTATGGGCCTAGCGCTGTTATATGCATTATCCAGCTTAATTGTCGGCATTATTGTTCTGGCGCTGGGCTTTTATTTAACTTCACTCCTGTTGGCACAGAGTTAAAATCAGCGCATAAAAAAGTCAGGAAATTGGAGGTCATTTCCTGACATAAACCACGATTTAAATCTTAAGATAATCGAAGGTTTTCGATTTTAACCACGTTTAAAGCGGCCAAAACGTTTGTTAAAGCTTGCCACACGTCCTTCATTGCTGGTCTGACGCTGCTCACCTGTATAGAAAGGATGTGATGCACTCGAAATATCTAATGTCACGTAAGGATAAGTTTTACCTTGATATTCTTTGGTTTGATTCGAGTTCATTGTGCTGCCAATCACGAAATAGGCATCGGCATTGGTATCATGGAATAACACTTCACGATACTCGGGATGGATATCTGAACGCATATCTAACTTCCTCATGATTCTTGATTAAATGTTATAATGTAACATTTGATATTTCAAGTAATCTAGGGTTACAGCGTGTAAGCCTATCGTCTCAACTTAGCTTCGACTCGGTACCAGTTCTTCAAATACATCACTTAAATCATCATGTACTTTGAGATGAATCAGGTTCCAGTATTGTCCTGAAATTGTCCGGTTCACCATCAAGGTATCAGGAGAGGGCTTAAATACATCCCAATATTTCAACGAAGGTTTCAGTAGCTCCATCCCATCATGATGCGCTGAGTTTTCGGCGAAATCATAGTGAGTGACCAGAGGACGCATGAGTACTTCCAGCCATTGTTCATATAATTCTTTCGGGAATTTTCCAGTTTCAGTCAAGGAATGCAGCGCATCCAGCTGTTGCTCGATCACGGGAATATTCTTCTCGCGTGCAGCATGGATCAGTTCTCTGAAATGTCCAATCACTTCAGTCGACAGTGTTTTAACGCCACCATAATCATAAACAATCACAGAGCCATCTTCACGGAAAGCAAAGTTGCCCGGATGTGGATCACAGTGAAAGCGTTTCAGATAAAAAATTTCCTGGCCAATGGCACGAAACAGACGACGTCCCAAAGCATTTCGGGTTTCGAGTGGCCAGGTGCTGGCAGTTTCGATACTTTCACCAAGTTCCTGGCTTAAGGTCAAAATATGCCGGGATGAGTACTCATGAAACACTTTCGGAATCACAATTTTATTGTCCAGAGATTCATGGAAGGCACGAGCGATTTCCAGATTCTGCGCTTCGATTTCATAGTTCAGCTCATTGTCCAGACTGTGCTGAATTTCTTTAAATAATTGATCTTGAAGTTTACGATCAATCTTTAATACGCCCATCATACGCAGTGCCAGACGCACCTGTTTCAGGTCGCTTTCGCAGGCTTCATCCACACCAGGATATTGCACCTTGACCACAACTTGCTGGCCATCCGGCAGGCTGGCTTTATGCACCTGACCAATCGAGGCCGCGGCAAATGGCTGCTCATCAAACTGCTGGAAAAGCTGCTGCAGAGGTTTACCCAATTCTTTTTCCACTTGTGCCTTAATTTCTTTAAACGGCATCGGTGGCGCCTGACGCTGTAACTTAGCAATGGCTTTGGCGACTTCGGGCGGGAAAACATCTTTATATTGCGAGGCAATCTGGCCAACTTTCATGACTGCGCCTTTCATTTCCCCCAAGGTATCCGCAATCTGCACACCAATATCCTGAAATAATTTACTGCGCGCAGTATTTTTCTGCTCGTCATCGGCAGTTAAATTTTTAATGGAATTGGAGAGGGTTTTACCTGCAATACTTGCGGTCATTCCGGCAAGTTTCATAAAGCGACGACCGGGTGTGCTAGCCGTTTTTGCCATGCGAGATTCCTTGAAACCAACTATGAATGGATGTATTTGATCATAGGTGACAAAGTTTCAATTGCCTAGATTTAATTGTAGAGGTTGTGTTGTGATTTCCTTCAGCTTCTCCATGTTTAATGCATCATCTTTGATTTGATAAAAGATTTATCTTTATCTCCTTGGCTAAACTAAAAAATATGCCGGAATCCATCATCGTTTTAGATAAGGCTGAGTATTAATTCTGAATGTTGTTTTATGGCTAAAAGCTTAGAATAAACAGAGTGTAGTAATGAAGAAAATTCAATGAAAGTCTATCGATATTTTACCGGTAAGGATGATGTACATTTTTGTGCGCGGGTGACCCGTGCCTTAAATGAAGGTTATGAGTTATATGGTTCACCCACCATGACTTTTAATGGTACGGATGTGATTGTGGGGCAGGTAGTGATTAAAGATGTGGCGGATGAATCGAAACTTCCAGAAAGATTGAAGGATGCTTTAGAAGCTGATTCTTAATTTCTACATTAAAATAAGAATTATAAGTGTCATAGCCTCATCTTTTTATTTTTATGCTGTCGCGTAGGCAGTTCTTACTTTTGTCATGGCAAAAGTAAAAAACCGTTTCGTTGATCTGATGATACTTCCCTGTATTACAGCTCAACGGTGACATCCATGCCACCTACTCAATATTTAAGATTGCTTGAAAGTCACTAAGTTTTTACACCTTTAAGCTTAAACGTCTGTTATTGCCATAGAGTCGTGCCAGCAATAAAACACAGGCAACACTTAGACCTACAATCAGGCCAACCCAAACACCAGCTGCACCCATCTCTGTAAAGCGGGACAGATATACCCCGACCGGGAAGGCGATGACCCAGTAAGCCAGCATGGTAATCCACATCGGCCCCTTGGTATCCTGCATGCCGCGCAGACAACCTGCTGCACTGATCTGCCAGGCATCCATCAGTTGATAGGCAATGGCAAACAGAATCAGATAGACCGCAATTTGGGTCACGATCATATCTGAGGTGTAGAGTGCCACGATTTCATTGCGGAAAACCCAAAGCAGAATCATGGTCAGGATCGCCAGAATAGTGGCAGTAATCAGGCCGAGATATTGTACTTTACGCATGGCTTGCCAGTTCTGTTCACCATAGTAGGTGCCGACCCGAATGGTCAGGGCAATTGCCAGTGACATGGGAATCATGAACAGTTGTGAAGTGACAGAAATAGCAATCTGATGGGCAGCGACAATGGTCTCTCCCAAAGGACTCAGCACAATTGCCGCTGTACTGAAAATACTGACCTCAAAGAAGATCGCCAATCCAATCGGAAAACCCAGTTGCAGAATACGCTTCACCCATTCCGGGTTGATTTTTTCCCAGTGAGTAAAAGGCTGGGTACGTTGATAGGCTCTGTTTTTAAAGATATACAATGCCAGAGTCATGAGCATTAACCACTGCAAAATCGCTGTGGCAAACCCACAGCCTGCACTGCCTAGGGCCGGAACAGGGCCAATACCATACATAAAGATATAGTTCAGCGGAACCAGCAAAACCAGGGCCAATAAACTAATGACGGTAACCGGACGCGGATTTCCAATCGCTTCTGAGTAGCCGCGTAAGGCTGCATACATGGTTACCGCAGGCATACCAAAACCAATGGCATGCAGAAATAAACTGGCTTTAGGCTGTAAGCTTTCCGGTACACCCAAGAGTGGCAAAGTGGCGGGCAGGAGTTGCAAAATCAGGCCGGCAATTACTCCAAGGATCAAGGCGACCCAAAGTGATTGACGTGCAATGGTGGCAATTTTTTCAGGTGTGCGTGCGCCGTTAGCTTCGGCAACCAAAGGCGTCGTGGCAATCATAATGCCACTAAACAGCAGCATCACCGGAATCCAGAGTCCTACTCCGACGGCAATCGCGGCAAGATCGGTAGCAGACAGGTGACCGGCCATAATGGTATCAATCAGGCCCAGACCAGCCTGAGAAAATTGGGTCACCAGAATAGGCAGCATCAGATGAAAAAGTTTTTTTAATTCAAAACCAAAGGTTGTGACTGGTGAAACATTCGACACAAAAATTACTCATCGTGATCATGTGCTTAAATAGAAGGTTTAGCGTTGTAAAGTGAGAAGCACACCAATAAAAATTACCACGCCGCCTAAAAGACGTTGCCAATTAATCGGCATTTTTTCATTACCCAATAATCCCAGATGATCGACCAGCATCGACATCATCATCTGACCAAAAATAATGAGACTGCTAAGAACCAGAAAGCCAAGTTTGGGCGCTGCATAAATGCTCATACTAATCGCATATACACCCACGATTCCCCCGAGCCATAAATACCAGGGAACACTCATCAGTTCCTGTAAACCGGGTTTGGGATTGGACTGAAAAAGTACGATTACGGCGAGCACTATTGTACCAATCAAAAAGGAAAAAAATGCAGCTTGAATAGGAGAATATAAATATTCTTTTAGTTGTGTGTTAATTGCGGTCTGGAGTGTCAATAAAACACCGATTGCAAAAACTAAAGGAAGTAAAATAATAAGTTGAGAAGATATTTTCATAATTTTAACTGACTAATTCTATTTAAATTTTTAGGTATATCACACGATCAAATTTAATTTTAGCAGTGTTGCCGCCGAGTCATGTTAAAATTCCGCTATATCTTGTAATCGTTTTTGAGTAGTTCTTTGGCTGAATTGAATCCTGCTGCTGTCCCTTTGTCCTTATATATTCATATGCCTTGGTGTGTGCGCAAATGTCCTTATTGTGACTTCAATTCGCATGCGGTTCCGGATGGTCAGCTATCACTGGAATTGGAACAGGAATATTTACGAGCACTGGTGGAAGACTTTAAAACTCAGGTCGATTTTGCCCAAGGCCGGCAGATTCACAGTGTCTTTATTGGTGGGGGGACGCCGTCACTGATTTCTGCCCCAGGCTATCAATGGTTATTTGATCAGCTCAAAGCCGTTATTCCCTTTGCCGAAGGCTGTGAGATTACGCTGGAAGCCAATCCCGGTACGGTCGAACATGATCCGTTTGCCGGTTATTTGCAGGCCGGAATTAACCGTCTGTCGATTGGGGTGCAGAGTTTTAATACCGCTCATCTCAAGCGTTTGGGACGGATTCACAGCAATGAAGATGCGATTTCTGCGATTGGGCTGGCACGTGAAGCCGGTTTTCAGCGGATTAATGTTGACTTGATGCATGGTTTGCCTGAACAGACCTTGGATCAGGCTTTACATGATTTAAAACTGGCGGTAGAACAGGGCGCTACGCATATTTCCTGGTATCAGCTGACGATTGAACCAAATACGGTATTTTTCCGGACTCAACCGATGTTGCCTGTCGATGAAATATTGGAAGATATTCAGGAGCAGGGTGAGCTCTACTTAAAAGCTCAGGGTTTTATCAACTATGAAGTTTCGGCTTGGCGTAAAGAATTGCCTTCAGCGCATAATCTGAATTACTGGCAGTTTGGTGATTATCTGGCAATTGGTGCCGGAGCACATGGCAAAGTCACTCAACCGGATGGCGTGTATCGGTTCCAGAAAACTCGTTTACCTAAGGACTACTTAGCCAAAATACCTGCCGAACATGTGCAGTTTAAGCGCATTGAAGATGCCGACTTGCCTTTTGAATTTATGATGAATGCGTTACGTTTAAATCAGGGCGTGGAAGCCAAACTCTATGCCGAACGTACCGGTTTGAATCTGGATACTTTACATGAGTTACTCAGCTCTTTACGTGACAGAAAATTAATGGTCGATGATCAAGACCGGCTTTCATGTACCGAGCAAGGGCATATCTTTTTAAATTCGGTATTAGAAGAATTTCTTTAATTGATTTTAATTCGCTGCTCATTTTTGGAAAAACTCTCGTAAATCTATATGAGGGTTTTTTTATTGTGCAGATTTCCCTAGGTCAGGAATTTTTTATAGCCTAGAGGTTATCTGTTTTCAGATCTTCGATGTAATCTTTGAAAAGAAAACAGCAAACTTTAAAAATCTCAGGCACAAAAAAAGCACTCTTAGAGTGCTTTTTTTCAATATCTTGCTTCTAAATTATAGAGCAACGATATTTACAGCTGTAGGGCCTTTTTGACCTTGAGCTACGCTGAAAGAAACCTTTTGGCCTTCAACTAAAGTTTTGAAACCTGAACCAGTGATTTCGCTGAAGTGAGCAAAAACGTCTGGACCTGATTCTTGTTGAATGAAACCGAAACCTTTAGTTTCGTTGAACCATTTTACTGTACCGTTAACTGTATTAGACATAATATAACCTATTGAATCGTATGAATTTATAGCCAAAATTTCAGATGACTAACTGTAACTTTGAAAAATAAAAAGGATGGAGCTTTTTGATCTGTAATACGAAGGTTTATGACTAAAACTGCGATACTTAAAAGAAGACTAACCAAAACAAGAATTTTTCTAGTTGGGATTATCATACCGCTTATTTTGAGATATACAAGCGTTTTATTTGGCTAATTTATTAGGATGTTGAAAAATATAAAATTAAATTTGTATATTTTCTATCCAAAAGGGTTTTTAAAGTTAAACAAGAGCATCTGTGTCAATAAAAAGAGCGCCGAAGCGCTCTTTTCAAGTCAGTTTACAGCTTAGTAATCGAAGCTAAAGTGTTCTGGCGCGAGTGCCGTCATGGTTTTAGATGGATTCACCATTGCTTCAGCATGACCTTGGGTGCGTGGCAGGATACGTTCGAAATAAAAATCAGCGGTTTTGATTTTCGCTTTATAGAACTCTGGTACTTCAGCACCTTCGCCAGATGCCAGTTTGGCTGAAGCGACTGCGGCTTGTTGTGCCCAGAAGTACGCCATCATCACATAACCGGAGAACATCAGGAAATCGACTGATGCAGAAGAAACGATGTCGCGGTCCTTACGTGCAGCCAGCATGATACGCACAGTTAGTGCATTCCACTGTGCACAGAGCTTGGTTAAATCCCAGGCAAAGCGGCGCATATATTTATTACGTGCATGCTGACCGCAGAATTTCAGGATTTCAGCAGTGTAATCACGAATAACTTTACCTTTTGATGTCAACAGCACTTTACGGCCAATCAGATCCAGTGCCTGAACACCTGTTGTGCCTTCATACAGGGTAGAGATACGTGAGTCACGTACGATCTGTTCCATGCCCCATTCTTTGATATAGCCATGTCCACCGAAGACTTGCATACCGTGATTTGATGCCTCATAACCCATTTCGGTCAGGAAGCCTTTCAGGATTGGAGTATAGAACCCAAGATGGTCATCATGCTGTTCAAATGCTGTAGTATCGCCACGCAGCAAAGCATCATTCATGTTGTCGGCAATTTTTGCTGCATGATAAATCATGGCACGGCCACCTTCAGCAATGGCTTTTTGCGTCAATAGCATACGGCGGACATCAGCATGGTGAATGATCGCATCCGCTACTTTTTCCGGATCTTTTTTGCCAGACAGGGCGCGCATTGACATACGCTCTTTGGCATACGGTAAAGCACCCTGGAATGACAATTCAGCATGACAAATACCCTGAATCGCAGTACCAATACGCGCCGTGTTCATAAAGGTGAACATAGCGTGCAAGCCTTTATTCGGTTCGCCAATCAGGTAGCCAGTCGCATTGTCAAAATTCAGTACAGCCGTTGCTGAAGCGCGAATCCCCATTTTGTGTTCAATCGAACCGCAGTTCACTGGATTACGCTCGCCGATCCCGCCATCTGCAGCAGCAATAAATTTCGGTACGATAAACAAAGAAATCCCTTTGGTACCTTGCGGCGCATCTGGAAGGCGTGCCAGTACGATATGTACGATATTTTCAGTCAGGTCGTGCTCACCTGCGGAAATAAAGATTTTGGTGCCTGAAATGGCATAGCTGCCATCTTCTTTCGGCTCTGCTTTGGTCTTAACTTGACCCAAGTCAGTACCACATTGCGGCTCAGTCAGACACATGGTGCCCGCCCAAGTTCCTGCAACTAAGTGAGGCAGATACGTGTTTTTCTGCTCATCGGTACCATATTGCATGATAGTGTTGATACAACCCACACTTAAACCCGGATACATCTGGAATGACCAGTTTGCAGTCCCCATCATTTCCGATTTGATCAGGTTTAAAGACATTGGCAGGTTTTGGCCACCAAATTCTTCAGGATAAGACAGACCTTGCCAGCCACCTTGTACGAACTGGTCGTAAGCTTCTTTAAAGCCTTTCGGTGTTTTTACTTCGCCATTTTCAAAATGACAGCCTTCTTCATCACCGCTTTGATTCAACGGCGACAGTACATTTTCACAGAAATCTGCAGCGCCTTCTAAGATCATATCTACCGTGTCGGCATCGGCATATTCACCATTCGACAAATTCTGGTAGTGCGCAGGGTAGTCAAGCACTTCATTCATAAGGAAGCGAATGTCGTGTAAAGGGGCTTTATATGCTGGCATGCGTTTAATCCTGATTGAAATTAGTTTTGGATTATCTGTATCGATTCTTTGATTATTCACATTCGGGATAAAAAAACATTGATGAATTCAGTGAATAAAAATGTCAGAAAAGCGAATCGATTTTTAAGGCTAATGAATGAAATCATCGAATTTCATCATTAGGTGTTTACATTACAGGAAGATTAAAAACTTGTTATATCAATGGAATTTAATGAGTTAAAAGGTGATTTGTCCAGTATATTTTTGTATGAATTGTGCTCGGATTCAGGTGGCAAAATAACTCATTTTAAAATGTCATTAAAACCAATCCATGGTTTTTCAGCTTATAAAAAGTAGTAGGAGGGAAGTAAAGGGTTGCAGTTGCAACCCGAACTGAACTCATTAGAGAGATAGGGGTTTTAAAGAAACTCTTTTAAATCCGGTTTGATACCATTCCAGATGTAAAAAGATTCAATTGCTTGACCGACCAGCATGCCAAAACCTTCAGATGTCGGTACACCGCGTGCCTTGGCTTGATCCAGAAAGGAAGAAGATTTGCCATAGGCCATTTCATAGGCCCGTTTAAACTGTAGCGTTTCCGGTAAAACCAGGGCATCACCGCTGAGACTGGCAGAAGTGGCATTAATCATCAAATCAAATTCACCGGCTAAAGTGTCTAGTGAAATCGCCTGTAATTCGACTTGCGGTACGGCATTCTGAAGATCAGCGACCAGTTGTTCCGCCCGTGCCAAGGTACGATTGGCGATCACGATTTTTTTCGCACCTGCCTGGGCTAGGGGATAGATTACACCACGCGTGGCACCGCCTGCACCAATAATTAAAATATCTGTATTTTCCAGTGGCCAATCTAGTGCTCGAATTGCTTCAACCAGTCCCTGACCATCGGTATTGTCGCCATGCAGCACACCATTTTCCATCCATAGCGTATTCACGGCTTTGGCAATTTTGGCCCGTTCACTCAGCACCTGACAGTGGGCAAAAGCCTGTTCTTTAAAGGGTACGGTGACATTCATACCACTACCGCCATTGCTAAAGAATTCCTGAATGTTGGCTACGAAGCCATCCAGTGGCGCCAGACGCTTGGTGTAACTCAGGTCGACACCAGTTTTAGCAGCAAAGGCGTGATGCAATTCTGGAGAACGTGATTGTTCAATCGGGTTACCAATCACGGAAAATTGTTTGCTCATTTCACAATGTCCATGTGCGGAAATGGCCATCAATATACGTGAAAAAGCGCAGAGACTAAAGCCTGCGCGATTTTAAATTGCTGTTAAGTGATCCGGGTTTTAGGAACTGCAAATATCCATAATATGTTCCGCAAACATCAGCGCCATACTGAGAACAACCCCAAACCCAGTCAGGATACTCACCAGAATAGCGGCGCCATCCAGAATCAGGTTGTGACTCAAAATTGCGGTACTCATCGCGCTGATGGCGAGAGCCAGAAAAAGCCAAAAGGCCAACACAGGTAGATTTAATTGAAGATTATGCATTGTTATTCTCACTAGACATCAAATGGAATATGATCGATGTAGCGATAGGGTGCCGCGATCAAATCAGGTATTTCTATGCAGCAGTATAGAGGATATATCTATTAAAACAGCCCTCTATTTGAGGGCCGTTTGTATCATTTCATTGCGTTGGATTTTAATTCTGTTAACCAGTTATGTGGTTTCAGGTAGTAATCTGTTAAACGTTTTTCCGGTGAGCCCTCATCCCATTCAGGGCGATATGACCATCCGGTAAGCGGGGGCAGGCTGACCAGAATCGATTCAATCCGGCCACCAGTCTGCAAGCCAAACAGGGTGCCGCGGTCATAAACCAGATTGTATTCCACATAACGGCCGCGACGGTATAACTGAAACTCGCGTTGTGCTTCGGTATAAGGCTTATCCTGATTGCGCTGGAAAATCGGCAGAATGGCTTCTAGATATCCATTGCCTACAGCCTGCATATACTGGAAACAGGTTTCAAAATCCCATTGATTCAGGTCGTCAAAAAACAAGCCGCCAACGCCACGCTGTTCATCACGATGTTTCAGATAAAAATAATCATCACACCATTGTTTATGTTCAGGATAAACCTCTTCGCCGAATGGCGCACATAGATCATGCGCCGTTTGATGCCAAGACAGTACATCTTCATCATTCGGATAAAACGGGGTCAGGTCAAAACCGCCACCAAACCACCAAATCGGATCCTGGCCTTCTTTTTCTGCGACAAATAAACGCACGTTGGCATGTGAGGTGGGCACATTTGGATTTTTCGGATGAATCACCAGTGATACCCCCATCGCTTGCGCTTTGGCACCGGCAATATTGGGATGGCGTTCGGTCGCAGAAGCAGGTAGCTTGGAAATGTTGATGTGGGAGAACATTACCCCACCTTTTTCAATCACCGTACCATTTTGCAAAACACGTGAACGGCCGCCACCACCTTCCGGACGCTCCCAGTCATCGATGATAAATTCAGCCGTACCGCCGCCAGCACGTTCCTGCTGTTCTAGTGCTGCACAAATCCGTGCCTGTAAGTCGAGGAGAAATTCACGAACACGTTGAATATCCGTAGATGTAGGATGCTGCATCAGAGCCCTCGTAGGGAAATAAAAAACTAACGACATCAAAGCATAAAATCAGTCAAAGATTAAGGTCTAATTTGGTGATGCAATTCATCAGCCCAGACATTACATTCCACTATTCATAAGCAGAATGCATCATTAAATCCGACTAAATGGCTAGGTTGAATTCTTTTTTCAAGCTCAGCACAATAACTCACAAGCGCTCATTGGCTTGAGCATTTCTCGACGGTAATAGGTGAGTCTCATGTCGGTACAGGTCAATTCCCTGATTCAAAAATACAATGTTCCCGGGCCACGCTATACCAGTTATCCCACTGTTCCGTATTGGGAAGAGCAGAATTTCTCGCTGGAACAATGGAAGCAAACGCTAAAAAAGTCTTTTGATGAATCCAATCAAAGCGAAGGCATTAGCTTGTATATCCACCTGCCATTTTGCGAAAGCCTGTGTACCTTCTGCGGGTGTCATAAGCGCGTGACCAAACGCCATGAAGTCGAACAACCTTATATTCAGGCACTGCTGAAAGAATGGGATCTATATTGCGAGTTATTACAAGAAAAGCCCATCATTAAAGAGATTCATTTTGGTGGAGGAACGCCGACCTTTTTTTCAATGGCACATCTGGCTCAACTAATTCAAGGCATTCTGGCCAAAGCAGATGTAGCGCCTGTACATGAATTCAGTTTTGAAGGCCATCCTAATAATACCATGCGTGAGCATTTGCAAGGTTTATATGACCTTGGCTTTCGTCGAGTCAGTTATGGGGTACAGGATTATAATGAAACCGTGCAAAAGGCGATTCACCGGATTCAGCCTTATGAAAATGTTAAACAGGTAACCGAATGGGCGCGAGAAATTGGCTATGAATCGATTTCCCATGATCTGGTCTTTGGTCTGCCATTTCAGAGTCTGGAAGATGTTTTAAATACTATTGAACAAACCAATTCGCTCTTGCCGGACCGTCTGGCTTTATATAGCTATGCACATGTGCCCTGGATTAAAGGCAATGGTCAGCGCGGTTTTAAAGATGCCGATGTGCCCAAAGATGCAATCAAACGGGAATGCTATGAAGAAGGTAAAAAGAAGTTACTCGCGCATGGTTATCATGAAATTGGCATGGATCACTTTGCTTTAGAAAAAGATGCGATGTACCAGTCCTTTCAAGCTGGAACATTGCACCGCAATTTTATGGGATATACCGCCTCTAAAACCCAAGTGATGATTGGACTCGGGATTTCTTCGATCAGCGATAGCTGGTACAGCTTTGCGCAGAATGTGAAAACAATTGAAGAATATTATGAATGCCTGGCGCGGGATGAAATTCCGGTATTTAGAGGACATATATTAAATCATGAAGATCTGATCATTCGGCAACATATTCTAAATTTGATGTGCAGCTTTAGTACCTCATGGGAAAATTCCGAGATACTTTTTCCTGAAATTGATGAGGTTTTGGCACAGCTTGAGGAAATGGCGCAGGATGGCTTGATTCAATTTTCAGACTCGTCAGTCACGATTCTAGAGAAAGGGAAACCATTTGTACGCAATATTTGTATGGCTTTTGATTTACGTTTAAAGCGACGGATGCCAGAGAACCGGATTTTTTCCATGACGATTTAATCTTCCCCTAACCCCATTTTTAAGAAAAAGAGGGAAAGCCTCCCTGAGCAAGACTTAAGTATGGCTTTAAGTCGAAGCGCAAGAAAGGGAGGTTTGGAGGGATTAAGTTAAAATAAGGTGGGACGGGGGTTAAAAATATTAAAAATCATCCTTTTTATAAAGATGTGCCATGCGTTCGTGCTTGGTCTTAAGATATTGTTCATTAAAAGGGTTTAAACCCACAGTCAAAGGCACACGATCGATCACATTAATCCCCTGGGCTTTTAAAGCTTCAATTTTAGAAGGATTATTGGTCACGAGACGTACTGCTTTCACCTGTAAATGATCCAGCATGATGCTACACATATCATACTGACGTGCATCTGCTGGCAGGTTCAGCATTAAATTGGCATCTACGGTGTCATGTCCCTGATCTTGCAGGGCATAAGCGCGAATTTTATTGGTCAGGCCAATGCCACGACCTTCCTGACGCAAATACAGAATGACTCCGCGGCCTAATTCATTGATCAGTTTTAAAGTCGCTTGCAATTGCGGGCCACAGTCGCATTTGAGTGAAGCAAAGGCATCACCAGTTAAACATTCAGAATGCACACGCACCACTACAGGCTCATCTGATACTTCTTCAAGTCCTTTGGAAAGTGCGACATGTTCTTCGCCAGTCTTAGGGTCTTGAAATACAGTAATTTTAAATTCACCGTGAGCGGTAGGTAATCTTGACGTTGCGACAAATTCGATTGGCACAGCTGAACCCGTTAAATCCTGAAATTGGCTAAAGTATAGCGTAATGATTGAACATTGGTAGAATTGCAAAGTCGAAATTCTGCAATAGATTTTCTTTTTTGTAGAAAGCGAACGATAATAGTTGATAAATAGTAAGATTATTCAGGATAATCGTAGGCTGCAATTTTTTCACCCCGACGAGATCATTGTTTAATATTGCATCGCTAGAAGCGTAGCTGAATTGAAGCTGCTACAATTCAGCTATATGATCGGGTACTCCCCATTGACCTAGCTTTAGATTTGCCAGGCTTTAGAAGGCTTTGCCATAATATGCTGTATACAGAAATCCCAACTCAACGCCCTGTAACACCGTTGCTTGATGCGATCAATCATCCTGAGCAACTGCGTGCACTCGAGCAAAGCCAGCTAGAACAAGTGGCGGATGAGTTACGTCAATTCATTTTGTATGCTGCCGGGCAAAGTGGCGGACATTTTGGTGCCAATCTCGGTGTGATTGAACTCACCGTGGCTTTACATTATTGCTTTAATACACCGCATGACCGCCTGATCTGGGATGTAGGTCATCAGGCCTATCCGCATAAAGTGTTGACTGGTCGTCGTGAACAGCTCACCACGATTCGTGCCAAAGATGGTCTGGCTGCGTTTCCGGCTCGTGAAGAATCTGAATTTGATACCTTTGGGGTAGGGCATTCTTCGACGGCGATTTCTGCTGGCCTAGGTATGGCGCTGGCACGTCGTTATCAGAACAAGCCGTGTGAAGTGGTATCGATTATTGGCGATGGCGCCATGACGGCAGGTATGGCTTTTGAAGCTTTGAATGATGCCGTGGCACACAGTGCTGATCTGATGGTGGTGCTGAACGACAATGATATGTCGATTTCTTGCAGTACCGGTGGTTTTGCCAAACATCTGGCTGCCATTTGGGAGCGCGGTGAGTTCGTTAATGTTACCGAGCAGGGTGAGGCATATGTACAGCCACATCCAGAATGGTTGTATAACTCGCGTTTGCACAGTGCAGCAACCGATGCTGCAGATAACTTATTCCAAGCCATCGGCTTTGACTATTTTGGCCCGTACGATGGTCATGATGTCAAACAGCTGGTGCATGTCTTTAATGCGCTGAAAAAGCGTAAAGGCCCACGCCTGATTCATGTCTATACTAAAAAAGGCAAGGGCTTTGCTCCGGCAGAATCGGATCAAATCAAGTATCACGCGATTAGCAAACTCAATGCCGTTGCTGCCAGCAATACTGCGCCGAAATATTCGGATGTATTTGGGCAATGGCTTTGCGATGAAGCGGCACAAGACACACGCTTACTCGCGATTACTCCCGCCATGTGCGAAGGTTCAGGCATGGTCAAATTTGCCAAAGAATATCCGGAACGTTTCTTTGATGTGGCGATTGCCGAACAGCATGCAGTTACCTTGGCTGCTGGTATGGCCTGTGAAGGCTTAAAGCCGGTCGTGGCGATTTATTCGACGTTCTTGCAACGCGGTTATGACCAGCTGGTACACGATGTAGCCTTGCAGAATCTAGATGTTACCTTTGGTATTGATCGTGCCGGTCTGGTCGGTGAAGATGGTCCGACCCATGCCGGTGCATATGACTATGCCTATATGCGGACTATCCCGAATATCGTGATCATGGCGCCAAAAGACGAAAATGAATGCCGTCAAATGCTGCATACTGCGTATTTATATCCAGGTCCTGCAGCCGTACGTTATCCACGTGGCAATGGACTAGGCGTCGAGATTCAGAAAAAGATGGTTGAGATTCCGATCGGTCAGGCGGAAATCGTGGCCAGCTTTAATGGGCAGTATGATGAATATATTTCTGTGCTGGCATTTGGTAGCCGGGTACAGGCTGCAGTCGACGCTGCTGACGCATTTGCCGTGAAACATGAGATTGGCGTGCGTGTGGTTAACATGCGTTTTGTCAAGCCACTCGATACTCAAATGCTCGATGATCTGGCCTTAAGTACCAGTCTGTTTGTGACGGTTGAAGAACATGCCATCATGGGCGGAGCAGGCAGTGCGGTGAATGAATATCTGGCAGAAGCGCAGATTGTAAAACCGATGCTGCATCTGGGTCTGGATGATACATTTATGGCGCAAGCGACTCATGCACAGATGTTGCAACAAGCGGGTTTGGATGCGCAAGGCATTGAAAAATCGATCAATCAAGCTTGGTCCAGCTTAGGACAAAGCGTTTTGTCATAATATCTTAAAAATTTTAGACACATTTTTCCCAAAAAAGCCCTGATATTTGCTAAGATATTGGGGCTTTTATGCATTATTCTTTATCAGTGTCTTCAAATTTGTAGTGGGTGTTCAATGGAACCTATGGTGGTGATGGCTGCGCGTGCGGCTCAGTTAGTTGGTCAAGAGCTTTTAAAAGCGCATCAGAATCGTCATAAACTCGATCTACAAGTCGAAGAAAAAGGAATTGATGGTCCGGTAACGCGTGTAGATCGTTATCTGGAACAGTTGACCATCGATACCCTACGTAAAAGCTATAAAAATCACAGTTTCCTTGGTGAAGAGTTTGGCTATCAGGAAGGTAAAGGTCATGACGCCGATTGGTGTTGGGTGATCGATCCGCTAGATGGTACTTTAAACTTCATTAACGGTTTCCCGCATTTCTGTATCTCTATCGCAGTTCAGCACAAAGGCATTACTCAACACGGGGTGATTTATGACCCGGTGAAAGATGAGCTATTCTCTGCCAGTCGTGGTCGTGGTGCCATGATGAACCAGCGCCGTATTCGTGTGAATGTTAAAGACAGCCTGGAAAATACCTTTATGGCTGTTGGTCACGCTTATCGTGCCAAACGTGATGGCGAAGTTGTGTCTTATGCCAAGAATCATTTCCAGTCTTTGTTAAATGTTACTGAAGCCGGTGCGCAATATCGCCGTTCAGGTTCTGCAGCATTGGATTTGGCTTATGTGGCTGCCGGTCGTTTCGACGCTTATTTTGAACTTGGTTTGAAACCTTGGGATATTGCAGCGGGTGAATTGATCGTGAAAGAAGCAGGCGGTACTGTAGTTGATGCACGTGGTGGTAGCGACTCTATGGAAAATGGTCAAGTTTTGGCTTGTTCAATGAAAATGCTTAAGCCTTTAATGCAAGCAGTTGTTCCTGCTTGGGGTGAAGCAGCAAAATAATCGGGTTTAGATGAAGCAGATTTAATATTCTAAAAGGCATCCTTCGGGATGCCTTTTTTATATACTTCTCTTCTTTTAATCGGGTAATGTCTAGGTTTTTTACACTGACTAGATATCGGAAATGTCCGGTAAATTGCAGAAAATTGACTTTTTAGACCAATAACTAAACTTTTATACTTCTTTAAGTGTAAGAAAAATATACATTATTTATGAATAAAGAAAATTAGTTTTAAAACTTAATGACATTGTGGAATATTCTGCTATAATTTCTGCACGCACTTAATTTTCCGTTCTTTACCTGAACACTATCTTCTAATCATTGTATGCGCGTTCTGTCCATAGAGAGGACATATCCTTCGCGCCCCAATCGCTTAAGCGATTCCTTCAGGTTTGCGGCCGTAATCATATACGTGCGTTATATCCACATCGTCGTTATTCGGATCGCTGCTGAATCCTAACTTTTTCAGCTCTATTTGCTGTGCCGCTTTTTGCCGATGTCCATATTGTAATTTATTTAATGGAGCACCCACTTCAGGGTGAACACTCTCTATGAGCAAAACTTTTGCTGATTTTTCCCTCGACGAATCTCTAACTCAGGCTCTCGACGCTTTAGGCTTTACCACTCCTACTCCTGTACAAGAACAAGCGATTCCTGCTGCGCTTGAAGGCAAAGACCTTCTTGTGTCAAGCCAAACAGGTTCTGGTAAAACTGCTGCGTTCTTGCTGCCTACGTTAAATGCGTTGGCAAACCAAGATACATTAGTACCGTTTAAAGACCGTATGAAAGCGGTTACTCAACCGAATATTTTGGTGATTTCACCGACGCGTGAATTGGCACAACAGGTATGTCAAGACGCAATCGCATTTGTACGTCACATGAAAGGTGTTCGTATTGCTGCAATCATGGGCGGTATGCCTTTCGGTAAGCAAATTCAACAGTTAAAAGGTGCGCAAGTTGTTGTTGCAACTCCAGGCCGTTTACTTGACCTGGTGAATCGTCGTCAAATCAAACTTGACAAAGTTGACGCGTTGATCGTCGATGAAGCTGACCGTATGCTTGACCTAGGTTTCTCTGAAGACTTAGAAGCAATTGGTGAGTTGGCTGCAAACCGCAAACAAACTCTTATGTTCTCTGCGACTTTTGCACCACGTATCATTACACTTGCAGAACGCATGATGAATGATCCAATGCGTATTTCGATCGAAACTGGTCACTCTACAAATACTGATATTACTCAGACTTTGCATTGGACTGACGGTTTCGAGCACAAGAAAAAACTTCTTACTCACTGGTTGAACGAAGAAGACGTTGATCAAGCAGTTGTATTTGCGTCAACTCAAGAAGACACAGATATGTTGGCTGAAGAACTTGCTGAAGCAGGTCTATCAGTTGTAGCACTTCACGGTGCTATGCCACAAACTGTTCGTAACCGTCGTTTACGTAGCATCCGTGAAGGTCGTGCGAAGATTTTGGTTGCAACTGACGTTGCAGCGCGTGGTCTTGACGTACCAACAATTTCACACGTCATCAACTTCGGTCTTCCAATGAAGAACGAAGACTATGTACACCGTATTGGTCGTACAGGTCGTGCGGGTCGTACTGGTAAAGCAATTACTTTGGCGACTTACCGTGAACGCGGTAAAATCCGTGCTTTGGAAGACTTCCTTGATGCGCGTCTAAACGTATCTGAAATTGAAGGTCTTGAGCCATCTCCACCTCCTGCACGTGGTAGCCGTGATGGCGCTGGTCGCGGTCGTGGCCGTGATGGCGGTCGTCGTGATGGCGGTCGTGGTGGTTTCGGTGGCGGTCGTCGTTTTGAAGGCGAAAGCAACTTCAAACGTCGTGAAGGCGGTGATGATCGTCCACGTCGTAGCTTCGATGACAAACCTCGTGGCGAACGTCCAGCATTTGGCGAAGATCGTCCACGTCGTGACTTTGGTGATCGTCCAGCTCCACGTCGTGAAGGCGGTTTCGGTGATCGTCCACAACGTTCGTTTGATGACCGTCCAAAGCGTGACTTCGGTGATCGTCCAGCTCCACGTCGTGAAGGCGGTTTCGGTGATCGTCCACAACGTTCGTTTGATGACCGTCCAAAGCGTGACTTCGGTGATCGTCCAGCTCCACGTCGTGAAGGTGGTTTTGGTGACCGTCCTCGTTCTAATGATGACAACCGTGGCAACCGTGTAGATTATAAACCAGCTCGTGAAGGCGGTTATGGTGATCGTCCAAAACGTGATTTTGGTGATCGTTCAGCTCCACGTCGTGAAGGCGGTTTCGGTGATCGTCCAGCGCGTTCATTCGGTGATGACCGTCCAAAGCGTGATTTCGGTGATCGTCCAGTACGTCGCAACTTTGATGACAAGCCACGTGGTGAACGTTCGTTCGGTGGTGAAGATCGTCCACGTCGTAAATTTAACGACTAATTCAGTCGCTAGATGAAGATAAAAAAACCGGTAGAAATACCGGTTTTTTTATGCATTGAGTTTTTTGCTTTTTAACGTAAAATGTCTACTAAATCATATTTTGTCAGGGTTATGATAACTATTAATATGAAAAGCTTAGCTCTTCGATCTCAATTGATAGAGGTGTATATGCCATATATCGCATTGACTTTGATTTTATGTAATATTATCTATTATTTATACAGTCTTTTTAATTAATCAATGTATTTCACCCAAGCTTAAGTACATATTTTTATTATAAAAAATACGAAATAATCTATTGTTGTCATTTTTTAATGATATTAAACCACCTTTTCAACTGCTAACATTTTGAACTTCGTTCCTTTATAGTATGCATGCTGAAAAAATGCAGGAATAAACTCAGCTATGAAAAATCAAACAGCGCGAGATACTCAATCTCTGATTGAAGTCAAGAATCTGAGCTTCAAGCGGGGTGAGCGCGTGATTTATGACGATGTGAGTTTAAATATTCGTCGTGGGCAGATTACCGCCATTATGGGACCATCTGGTACTGGTAAAACCACCTTATTAAGACTAATTGGTGGGCAGCTGGTTCCTGAGCACGGTCAGGTTTTATTGGACGGCAAAGATATTGCCACGATGTCACGTTCCGAACTTTTTTCAGCACGTGCACGGATGGGTATGTTGTTTCAGAGCGGTGCTTTGTTTACCGATATGAGCGTGTATGAAAATGTCGCATTTCCGATTCGAGCACATACCAAATTGCCGGAACATCTGATTAAGGAAATCGTGGCATTGAAACTGGAATCAGTCGGTTTACGTGGTGCAGAACAGATGATGCCGTCTGAACTATCCGGTGGTATGAACCGACGCGTAGCTTTGGCCCGGGCGATTGCGCTGGATCCTGAGCTGATCATGTACGATGAACCATTTGCCGGACAGGATCCGATTGTGATGGGCGTTTTGACTCGTCTGATCCGTTCATTACGTGAAGCACTGGACTTGACCACGATTATTGTTTCGCATGATGTCGCAGAAACTTTATCGATTGCGGACTACATCTATGTGGTGGCAGAAGGCAAAATTCAGGGCGAGGGCACACCGGCAGAACTAAAAGCGCATCCGTCTGCTTTTGTACAGCAATTTCTGACTGGTTCGGTAGAAGGTCCAGTGGATTATCAGTTTAGTCATCAAGCTTATTTAAGTGATGAGGTTCGTTCATGAATGCAATTGCCGCATTAGGTAGACGCGTTATTGAACGTGTACAGGGGATTGGGGTCGCGACCCTGATGCTGTTGCAGATTTTATTTTCCATGCCGACCTGGCTTGGAGTAAAGCTGTTTGTTTATCAGATGTATCGGGTTGGGGTATTGTCCCTGCTGATTATTGTGGTTTCTGGTCTGTTTATTGGGTCTGTGCTTGGTTTGCAGATGTTTAGCATCTTGTCGACCTTTGGTAGTGAGTCGATGCTAGGAACAGCGGTCGCGCTGACCTTGCTGCGTGAGCTGGCACCTGTGGTCGCCGCTTTGCTGTTTGCAGGACGTGCCGGTTCAGCCTTGACTGCTGAAATTGGCCTGATGAAAGCCACTGAGCAATTGTCCAGTATGGAAATGATCGGTGTGGATCCCTTAAAACGGGTGATTTCGCCGCGTCTTTGGGCAGGGATTTTTAGCTTGCCAATGCTTTCCGTCATCTTTGCTGCAGTTGGCATTATGGGCGGTAAAATGGTCGGGGTGGATTTTCTGGGTGCCGATGAAGGCGCTTATTGGAGCGGCATGGAAAGCAGCGTGCAATTCTATAAAGATGTCTTGAATGGCACCATTATTAAAAGTTTTGTATTCGCATTAATTTGTACCTGGATTGCGGTATACCAAGGCTATGCCTGTGTCCCGACATCGGAAGGTATTGCAACTTCTACAACGCGTACAGTCGTGTATTCTTCACTGTGCGTTTTAGGCTTTGATTTTGTGTTGACTGCGGTCATGTTCGGAGGTGTTTAATGAAATCACGTACTAGTGAGCTGGCCGTTGGTGTTTTTGTTATTTTATTTGGTATTGCCTTATTCTTTTTAGCGATGCGTGTCAGTGGTCTGGTCGGCAGCAATATTTCCGACAGCTATAAAATGACGGCAACTTTTGAAAATGTGAATGGCATCAAGCCACGTGCCAAAGTCGCTTTAAGCGGGGTGAAAGTGGGACAGGTCGATGAGATTACCCTGGATCCTGTAACGCGTCTGGCAACCGTACATATGACTTTAGATGGCTCATTGACCTCGTTTAATGCTGAACAATTAAAGCAAGTTCAGGAGGAAGCTCTGGACGAGTTACGCTACAGCTCGGACTATGAAGCAGCGACACCTGCGCAACAAAAAGACATGGAAAAACAACTGTTAGCTAACATGAAATCCATCACCAATATTGATGAAGATGCTTATATTATGGTAGCGACCAATGGGTTATTGGGTGAAAAATACCTGAAAATTATTCCAGGTGGTGGTCTGAACTATTTGAAACGTGGTGATCAGATTGCCAATACCCAAGGCACCATGGAAATTGAAGATTTAGTGACGAAGTTTATTACTGGTGGTGCCGGTAAATCGTCGGATAGTCAAGAAACTGCCCCAGAACAGGCGACAGTTTCAGAATCGACTGATGCAGAACCTGCATTTGTTGAATAATAGATTGAGGAGATTTCAGTGAAGACTTTAGTAAAACAAGCGCTTGCAGCAAGCATTCTTTCAACAATGGTTGCTGGTACAGTGTTTGCTGCACCGTCTGAAGCGCCACCTGTTTTTATTAAAAAAGTAGCAGATGGTTTGATTGAGCGCCTCAAAGCTGATAATGCAAAATTGCAGAACAATCCAGCACTGGTAAAAGCGATTGTCCGCCAGAATCTGGATCCATACATTGATTCACAGTCTTTCACGCGTATTGTGATGGGGACTTATGCGACGAACCAGTATAGTACTGCTGCACAGCGCGCGCAGTTTGAAAAGAATTTCCGTGAAACGCTGATTGAAAATTATGGTTCTGCATTTTCCAAGTTCAGCAATCAGACCTATAGCGTTCGCCCATACAAGGCCAGCAATAGCAAAAACCCTGTTGTAACCATCGACTTTAATAATAAAGGCGAGAAAATTCCGGTGGCGTTCCAGCTGGTGGACAAAGGTTCACAATGGAAAATCCGCAACATCAACGTATCGGGTATCGATCTAGGTTTGCAATTCCGTAACCAGTTTGCTGCGACAGTCAAACGTAATGGCGGTAACATAGATAAAGCTATTGCTAACTTCAAACCGGATGCAGAAGCTGCAATCGACAAGAAATAATCAGATAGGTGAGCCGTGATTGTATTCAAGGATCAGGAATTGCAGGTTTCAGGCAAGATTGACTATGCCAATGCGCAGGACTATTACTTAGATGGTCTGCGTGTGGTTCAGTCGCAGACCAAGTTTCCGCTTGTGGTTAATCTGGCTGGGCTTGAAAGTGGCAGTACTTTGGCTTTGGCGGTATTGGTGCGCTGGTTGCGCCAGACTCCTCAAGCGCAAGGACTGCAGTTTAAAGCTGTCCCTGCTAAAATGATGAATATCATTCAGGCCTGTCATTTACAGGATGATTTACAGATCATTCAGTAAATAAAAAAAGCACCGAAAGGTGCTTTTTATTTTTATAGAACTGAATGTATGAGGTTCCCTTTCCTGACAGGAGAAGGGAAAATCCCTCCCTTTTGAAAAGGGAGGTTAGGAGGGATTCTAAATCCACTTCTTCCATCTAAAGTAAATCAATGGCCCAATCAAAAAGCCGATTAAAATAATACTGACTATAATAAAGCTCATAGTGCCTTGTGCAAAAGGCAGAACTTCGGTATTCATGCCATAAATACTGGCAATTAGCATCGGCGGCGCAAGCATACTTGGTAAGATCGAGAATCGACGAATCGTATCGTTCTGTTCCGTGTTAATGAATCCGGACGTGGTATCGAGCAGGAAGCGCACTTTCTGGAACAGGAAGGCATCATGTTCAACCAGCGAGCGCACATCTTCACTGAGTTCTCGGATATCCGCATCATAAATATGACTGCCCAAGGCGCGTGGACGAGACAGGAAAGTCAGAACACGACGCAAATCGATCAAACAGAGTTGCGCTTTACCGAGCATATCTTCCAATTGAGCCAGTCGGGTAATCATGTCATCCAGATCAAGAATTTGCTCACGATGGCGGTTATTCAACACTTCAGTTGAATATTTCTCTAAATCTTTATGGACATCTTCCAGAATATCGGCCAGTTCATCCAGTTTGGCTTCGAGCAGACCCAATAGAATCCAGGTCGGATCTTTATAATCGATTTCATAATCATTGCGGCGCGCACGGGCACGGAAGGCACGAAAGGCCACCAGCTTTTCGCCACGCAAGGTAAACAGACGGTCCTTATGCAGAATGAATGCTACGGTTTGTACCGTCGCCAGCATGCTGGATTCATCTTCGTTTTCGTTCTCGACCTGATAGTTTTTATTTTTGGTTAAAAAATAGGTACTGATATGCAAAATACCGTCATCATCACGGTAAAATCGGGCACTAGAGGAAATATCTTCCAGCGATTTTAAGGTCGGCAAGTTTTGCGCATAGGCATCTAGAATCCATTGCTGCTCTTCTTGTGAAGGTGCAATCAGATCAAGCCATACTAAATCTGGATGCAGGTCGAAATCACCGTTAATCGTGATATCTTCTAAGCTACCGCGCTCTGTGGCGTAAAAGGCTTCAAGCATGCTGTCTTTTCTCCCTGGCGCAGTATGTGAATTGGAATGGGTGTATTTTAGACAAGGAATTGAATAAAAACACTGATATTAAGCAGTTATTTTTGGAAAAAACTCGCTTGCAGCGATTTCGTACAATATAGCGTCAATTGGAGAGTGAAATGATGAATTCTATCGCAATTTTTTGTGGTTCAGCACTGGGCTCCGATCCTCTCTATGCCCAGATTGCCGAAAAAGTTGGCCAAACCTTGGCAGCAAGGCATCAGACGCTGGTCTATGGCGGTGGTCGCTCCGGTTTAATGGGCATTGTTGCTGATAGTGCTCTGGCTGCTGGTGGCAAGGTGATTGGCGTAATTCCAAGACAGCTGGTCAATCGTGAACTGGCGCATCCGCATATTACCGAGCTATTTGTGGTCGATAATATGCATGAGCGTAAAACCCGTATGTCAGAACTGGCACAGGGATTTATTGCCATTCCGGGTGGTGCAGGAACGCTGGAAGAAATTTTTGAACAATGGACATGGGCACAGTTGGGAATTCACAAAAAGCCTTGTGCTTTTTTAAATGTAGATGGTTTCTATGATGATTTACTCAAATTTATCCATATGACGACTGAGAAAGGTTTTACCAAAGCGCGCTTTAGCGATGCTCTAATTGTGAGTGATAATCTGGATGAGATTTTGCGCCAATTTGAAAGTTATCAGCCGCCTGAAGCGAAATGGGGTATGGTCGATCAGACCGATCTTGTAAAATAAGCTGTCCACAGCATGATTTGTAGAAAATAAATGAACGTGATTACGGTGGCTGCGGCCATTATTTTAAATGAAGCGCAGCAACTGCTGGTGGTTCGCAAAAAAGGGACGTCTTGCTTTATGCAGGTTGGTGGCAAGCTGGAGCCAAATGAAGCACCAGAAGCAACGATGTTGCGTGAAATTCAGGAAGAAATTGGCACACAGGCAGAGATTCAGCAATTCATTGGGCGTTTTGAAACCCAGACGGCGAATGAACCAGATCATCAACTGGTGAGTTATGTCTATTGGGTAAGTCTGGATCAAGCACCAAAAATTGAAGCGGAAATTGCCGAAATGAAATGGGTAGATCTGGATGAAAAAGAGGTACGACTCGCACCCTTGACCACTGAAGTTGTGATTCCTTGGGTGAAGTCGCAGTTACTTGCCCAAGCTTAAATTTTCAGATTTGCGCGCCTGCCAGACAGGCTGCATAAATTTTTTGACAGCCCAGTTGTTCAAGTGTTTGGCTCAGTGCCCGAATCGAACTGCCGGTTGTCACCACATCATCAATAATCAGCACCCGACGATACCGCAGCTTGGAAATGGTGCTGATCTGGAATTGCGACTGGATGTCTTCAATCCGCTCCAGTCGGCTTAGACCTTTCTGTGAATGTTGTTTTAGTCGGGTAATCGGTTGCCAGATGGGTACATTCAGCTGTTTTGCCACATGTTTGGCCAGTACCAAAGATTGATTATAACCGCGCTCGGCCAGACGCTCATTCGAGATCGGCATCGGTACTATTGCACTGACTTTAGGCAGGTCTAAACTTAACAGTGCACCTGCCAGTAAATTTTGCAAATGCAGTTTCTGTTCATATTTAAACAGTTGAATTAAACGATCCATCGGGTAGGCATAGTTGCAGGCAATCTGGAACTGCATTTCCTGTCGTTGAATGGTTTGATGTGTCCAGGGTAATTGTCGCCAGCAATCTTCACAGACTGAATGAATGGCCTGATGATCGGTTAGACACAGCTGGCAGGGTTGTAGGCGAGTCAGCCAGAGTTTTCCATGTTCCAGTAGTTTAAACATAGGCATAGCGTGGTGCTTCCGGTAGCCAACGTTGCAATAATGCTTCAGCCTGATCTGGATAATCCTTGAGCATCTGCTGAGCCACGTAATGTGCCTGATTGAGCAGGTGATCATCCCGTTCCAGTTTGGCCACACGGAAATTCATGTCGCCAGTCTGTTTGGTCCCGAGCAACTCACCTGGGCCACGCAATTCCAGGTCTTTCTCGGCAATCATGAAACCATCATTAGTTTCGCGCATGATTCTTAAGCGTTCCTGACCATTTTGAGACAGCGGATGTTTATACAGTAGGGCACAGAAACTGGCTTTGGCGCCACGACCGACCCGGCCCCGTAACTGATGCAATTGAGATAGGCCCAGACGTTCAGCATTTTCAATTACCATGATGGAAGCATTGGGTACATCTACCCCGACTTCGATCACGGTGGTGGCAATCAGGAGCTGTAATTCATTATTTTTAAACTGCTGCATTACCGCCTGTTTTTCATCGGCTTTCATCTTGCCATGTACCAGTCCGATATTCAGCGCAGGAAAGCGCTCGCGAATTTCGGCAAAGGTCGCTTCTGCGGCCTGAGCATCCAGGGTTTCGGACTGTTCTACCAGTGTACACACCCAATATGCCTGCTTACCTTCAGCACAGTTGCTGGCAATCCGTTGCAAGACTTCTTCGCGTCGATCTAATGGAATGGTCACGGTCTGAATCGGGGTACGGCCCGGCGGCAGCTCGTCAATCACCGAGGTATCCAGATCACCATAGGCAGACATGGCCAGTGTGCGGGGAATCGGAGTCGCAGTCATCACCAGTTGATGCGGAGACATACCATCTAGCCCTTTATTTCTGAGTGCAAGGCGCTGATCCACACCAAAGCGGTGCTGTTCATCAATAATCACCAGACCCAGTTTGGCAAACTCGACATTTTCCTGAAACAGGGCATGCGTTCCGATCACCAGATGGGCGCTGCCATCCCGAATCACCTGTTCCGCTGCGGCGCGAGCTTTACCTTTCTGCTTGCCGGAAAGCCAGGCTACATTTAAGCCCAAAGGCTCAAACCAGCGTTTAAAGTTCAGATAATGCTGCTCGGCCAGAATCTCGGTCGGTGCCATCAACGCCACTTGCCAGCCTTCTTCCAGTGCATGGCAAGCTGCGACACCAGCCACCAGGGTTTTACCCGCGCCGACATCGCCTTGCACCAGACGCAACATCGGTTTATTGCTTTTTAAATCCTGCACGATTTCTCTGGATACACGTTTTTGCGCACCGGTCATTTCAAAAGCCAGACTGGCTAAGAGCTGTTTGGCATAGGTTTTACTGGGCGCAAATGAAGGCGCTTCGACTTGCTGAATAAAGGCCCGACGTGTCAATAAACTGATCTGATGCGCTACCAGTTCTTCAAAGATCAGGCGCTGCTGTGCAGGATGTGAGCCTTGTGCTAGTTGCAGCATATTGGCATTGACTGGCGGGTGATGGATATATTCCAGTGCCTGTTTCAGTGCATAACCATTGCTAAATTTTGCTGGCAGTAGTTCAGGCAGATGGTCGCTGTATTGAGCCAAGGCCTGCTGAATATAATCCCGTATTTTGGGTTGGGTCAGGCCTTCAGTCGCAGGGTAAATCGCCGTGAGCTGGGTTTGAGGTAAAGGTGTGTCCTCAGTAATGACTTGCAGTTCGGGATGATACATTTCCAGACCGCGCGCACCGACCCGCACTTCACCAAAAATTCTTAAACGGTTACCCAGTTTGCAGCGGTCAGTAATACCTTTATAGATATGATAAAAACGTAAAGTAACCTTGCCAAAATCATCATCCAGCAGCACAGCCATAGATTTGCGTTTACCGGGTGGAAAATCTACACCTTTAACGATCCCTTCCAGCAGATAACTGCGTCCCACGCTCAATTGATTCATGGGAATGATCGTGCTACGGTCTTCATAGTCACGTGGTAGATGAAAAAGCAAATCATCAGTATTGAAGATATTTAGTTTTTCGAGTAATGAAGCGGCGGCATTGCCAACGCCTTGTAACTGATGGACTGCAGCCATGTCCCCTCAACCAGATTTGTGATTCGGTGCTCAATGCATATTTTATTTACCGGTTATGGTAAAACATCCCGACGTGTGGCTAAACAACTATTTGAGCAAGGTCATCAAATTAGCACAATTAGCCAGAGTCCCAAAACAGATTCATTCGCAACTCATCTGATTCAGGATGTGCATAAACTGGATTTAACAGCAGTTACACCGATTGACTGGGTCTATGTATTACTTAGTCCAAAACAAAGTACGGTTGAAGGCTATCAGCAAACCTATCTGGATTCTGTTCAGCCTATTGTGGCTGCCTTGAAACAGCATCCGGTGAAACAGATTGTGGTGGTGTCATCCACCCGGGTCTATGGGCAAGATGCCGGTGAAATCGTAGATGACGAAACTGAAATTCACCCGAATGATGCTCAGAGCAAAATCTTGCAGCAGATGGAGCAGGCTTATTTCACTGCTTATCCTGAGAAATGTACCATCATTCGTCCAAGTGGGATTTATGGAGCATCGGTAGAACGCCTACAAAAAATGGCCGCCTCGATGTTGAGATATCCGAATCTGCACTGGTCCAACCGGATTCACATTGAAGATTTATCACGTTTCTTATCACAGATGATTCACGTGGAACATCCTGAAAATTCTTATATTGTGACAAACAACGATCCAAAATTAATGCATGAAATATTGCAATGGTTCCAAAAGCAGATGGGGCTTCCTTTGCTTAAAGTAGAAAGTGAGCAGGTGACAGGTAAGAAGCTTTATGCGACCCGAATGCAGAAAATGGGATTTGAGTTAGAGCATCCAGATTGTTATGAGGATTATTTGGGGTTGATGAGGAAAAATAATTCTTAGCTCCTCCTTGTAAAAGAGGAATATTCTTCCCTTTCTCGAAGGGAGGTCAGGAGAAGGGCTTTTTAAATTACCTCTCCCTAACCCTCTCCTGAAAGGAGAGGGAATAAAAAGCCTTACTTCTTCTTCCGCTTCGCGCGTTTCTTGGCTTGTTCAGCCGCAACTGCATCCAAAGCTTCTTTCAGTTCTTCATCCGTAAAGTCGGTGATGTGATGCAGCATCTGCAACTTCACTTCATCCAGTACCAGATCTGCATACTGCGCCACATTGGTCAGCTGTTCATCAAAGACAATGGCATTGTCTTCATTGGTACACAGATAACCTTTTTGGGTTAAGACTTTAATAAAGCTTTGGAATAGGGCTTTGTCGAAGAACTCAGGTGAGTTGAATTCGTACAGTACAGACAGGCGCTGCCCAACCAGATAACTCAGCTCTTCCACCTGACGGGTCGAGATATTGCCTGAACCGCGCTGGGTAATCAGTGCCAAAGTCATATAGTAGCGTTCCAGACTTTGAGTCACGGGTGCAGCTAGAACCTCAAGCTGATGATGTGCTTCTGTATTTGGTGCAGGTGCAATCAGGTTTTCACCATCTTGTGTAATCAGTTTCGAGGCAATTAAGCTATCAATATGCGCATTCACCTGATCCTGAATCTCGTCTTCATGCCATTTTAAGAACAGTTCGGCTTTGAGGAACGGATATAGGGTGCTGCTGATATTGATCACATCATGACGGCGGATGGTGCCGTTATGTTCAGTCAGGGCTGCAATCAGGGATGGCAATATAAAAGTATGCACAATATTATTACGGAAGTAAGTTAGCAGAACCGCCTGATTATCCTCAATCGCAATAATATCTCCCAGTACATGCTTCACCCGTTTGATCAGTTTCAGCTTCATTGCATAGGCAATTATTTCTTTGCCTGACAGCGGTGTAACCTGCATGCGTTCATCATAAGGCAGGGCGGTGAGCAAGGTGCGATAGGTATCCAGCTGTTTGATACAGATTTCTTCATCCAGCGTATGTTTTGGCGTGGCCAGCAAGATTAAAGATAATAACGATACCGGATTGATCACGACTGCACTGTTAATATTTTCCAGAATAGCCTGTGCAGAGCTATTCACCGCGTCAGAAACCGCTTGTGGAACCGGATCATCGTTCTTTTCGATCTTGATATTTTCTGCACCATGCTGTTTCAGGATATCATCCAGAAATACCGGTTTACCAAAGTTCAGGTGCACCTTGCCAAAAATACGTTCAATCTTGCGCAGGGTTTTCAAAATACCAAAAATAGACTCGGCTTCTTTTGGCTTACCACTCATCTCACCGACATAGGTACCACCTTCCATTAGGCGTTCATAGCCGATATAGGTCGGTACAAATACAATCGGTTTGGACTTGCCACGTAAATGACCATGCACGGTCATTGCCAGCATCCCGGTTTTTGGCGGTAGCAAACGACCGGTACGTGAACGGCCACCTTCAATAAAATATTCTAGCGGGGTATTACGTGACAGGACGCTATACAGATATTCTTTAAACACCGTAGTATAGAGCGCGTTGCCGCGGAAAGTACGGCGAATAAAGAAAGCGCCACCACCACGTAAAATCTGACCGACAAAAGGCATATTGAGGTTATCGCCCGCGGCAATATACGGCACCATCAAGCCACGGCGATAGATCACATAAGACAATAATAAATAGTCAATGTGACTGCGGTGACATGGGGTATAGACAATTTCATAATCCTTGGCCAATTCACGCACGGTACTGAAATTATGCACTTCCACGCCGTCATAAAGCTGGGTCCATAAGCGGGTCAGGGCCTTGTCGGCAAAACGTACGGTAGAATGAGAATAGTCGGAAACGATTTCGTTCAGATAACCGATGGCGCGACGTTCAGACTCCAGCATCGAGATTTTGCTGCGAATACTGTCATTGCGAATCGCCGCCTGTACATCTGGCGACTTGATCAGACCATGCATCACATTACGGCGGTCGGACAGATCCGGCCCGAGAATGACTTCACGCTGACCATCCAGGTAATCATTTAAAGTGCTGACAATATAAGTTGCTGGCGCTGAATTTGGATGCGTCTCTTTGGCAAAGTTAATCAAGGTGCGTAAAGATTGCGGTTCATGAAACTCTAAATAAGACTGGCGACCATGCAGGCCGATATTGACCAGTTGTTTGACCCGGCTTGGCGTAGACCAAGTATCGGTAAATAAAAGCTTAAACCAGGAATCTTCTTTCTCAGGTTCACGTCCCCAAAGTACTGTTACCGGAACCAGTTCGACATCCAGCTCAGGATGCTGTTCCAGGATTTCAATCAGACGTAACAGGCGCGGCGGGAAAGCATGCGGGGGAGAACTCAACAGGTTATTTTCATCATGATGCTGTAAAAACAGTACCGATGCTTTTTCCTTATTATTGCCCAGTTGCATTGGATCAAGTGCAGCCGGCAATTTTAAGCGTCGCGTTTCTGCATCGACAACCAGTGCATTACTACGCGAATGGTTCTGTAAAACGTAGCAGACCAGTTTCTGCGATTCTGCTGCAGTCTGATCAGATTCAGGCGCTGTCACTTCACTTGGTACTTCCCCAAGAACATGAGGGGTAACCACAAGATCAAGTAACTTACTTGAAAGCTTGCGATACATTTGACCAAAGCCATTCTTGGACATAGCTGCTCCTAATTTTACTGACCAAAACCACAGGACTTCTGAGGGAATTTATTTTGCGGGTTTCTAAAGCGAAACAATATATCTTTTTTTAACAACTTCAACAGAAGTGCTTCAATTTTAGCGTGAAAGCAGGTGCTTTTCCTAGTCACTTATGACATCAGTATGACAGAACAGTCATGCAAACTTTAGAGTTTCGGTCTGATTTTGTGGCAGAATATTCCAGATCAATTATTTAGATCCGTTTTTCCATTTTGGATATCTCCAATATTAGATAGGTTGCTTATGAATGCCTTAACACAGGAACTGGTCGAGCTGCTTAGCTTAGAAAAGTTAGAAGAAAACATTTTCCGGGGAATCAGCCGGAATCTGGTGGGCAAGCGCGTGTTCGGTGGGCAGGTTTTAGGGCAGGCACTACGCGCCGCGTCTTATACCACAGATCGTCCAGCACATTCATTACATGCCTATTTTCTGTTTGGCGGGGATGTCAATGCACCGATTATTTATGAAGTGGATCGTATCCGTGACGGCAAGAGCTTTGTCAGCCGTCAGGTGCGCGCTATTCAGCATGGCCGTACCATTTTCATGTGTATGGTGTCTTTCGCGCATCAGGAAGAAGGGCTAAATTACCAGATTTCAGAGCCTGAATATCCACCGGCAGAAAGCCTGAAAAATGAAGCGGAACTGATCAAACAGATTATTGAGTTTATTCCGGAAAATGTCCGTGCATCTTTCACTCGTGATCGTCATGTGGAAATTCGTCCGGTCAATCCGCAAAATCCATTCCAGCCTCAACCTGAAGCACCGTCTTATGCGCACTATATCCGTACGCATGACCGTATTGCTGCAGAAGTCGATCAGATCTCCTTGCATCAGGCTATTGCTGCTTTCTATTCTGATTTTACCTTGATGACCACAGCGCTTCGTCCACATGGTCTGAGCTATATCTCGCCAAGTTTGCAATGTGCCAGTATTGACCATGCCATGTACTTCCATAAACCGTTCCGTGCGGATGAGTGGATGCTTTACGATATGGATGCCACCCAAAGCGCCAGTTCGCGTGGCCTGAATTTTGGCCGGATGTGGCAGAACGGTGAGCTGGTCTGCAGTACCTCTCAGGAAGGCTTGATCCGTTTACGTGAAATCGAAACACAGTAATTTTTCTTCCTGCTCAAAAAGTCGAATCCCTGATTCGGCTTTTTGTTTTTAAGCCGGATGAAAATGGCCATTTGATATCATGTCCTCACGCCGCGTTTATAAAATATTACTCGATTCTGTAGAATTCGCATGGCATAGTGCGGCTTAAGATCAATATTAAAAATGCATGAAAAGATGAGCTTAAATACGCAAATTCTAATTGCCGCCGTATTGGGGGTGCTGTTTGGATTTCTATTGACGATATTTCCGCAGACCTCATTTTTTGATGTCAGCTTATATGGCATCGGTATCGTCAGCAGCATTTTTATTGGCTTGTTAAAAATGCTGTTAGTGCCGCTGATTTTTAGCTCGATCGTGGTCGGCGTATCCAATCTGCAGGCGGGTGGGCAGCTAAGCCGCACCTGGAAAATCACCCTGATGTGCTGTGTGACCACCACCACCTTGGCGCTCATTTTAGGTCTGGCGTGTGCGCATTTGTTTGATGTCGGTAAGGGTGTTGATGTGCTGATGTTCCAGGATGCCATGGCGCAACATCAAACGCCAGATACCCTGACACCTTCATCTTTCTTTACCAATTTTATTCAGAATACCCTGATCAATCCGTTTAAAGCTTTTGCCGATGGCAATGTCTTGGCGGTGGTAGTCTTTGCCTTATTTGTTGGTGTGGCACTGGTGGCAGGTGGGGATAAGTTTCGTACTGTGCGCAAGCTGAGTCACCAGTTTTTCGAAATCATGATGTTGATGATTGGCTGGGTGATGAAACTGGCACCGCTTGGTATTTTTGCCTTATTGGCTAAATTAATTGCCACTGAAGATGTTTCAGTCCTCAGTCGTCTGGCTGAATTCGCTGCGGTGGTTACCGGCACGACGATTTTTCATGGCATCGTGGTCTTGCCTTTATTGCTATGGGTTTTCGGCAAGATGGATCCGGTCACGTTCTTTAAAGGCACACGAGCTGCTCTGATTACTGCCTTTGCTACCAGTTCCAGTTCGGCCACCATGCCCTTGTCAATGAAATGCGCACAGGAAAATTTAGGAGTACGTCCACATACCGCAGGCTTTGTGATTCCACTTGGTACACAGTTGAATATGGATGGCACAGCACTGTATGAAGCGGCAGCAGCATTATTTATTGCCAATTTAATGGGACTGGATCTGAGTCTGGGGCAGCAACTGGTCGTCTGCGCCACGGCGATGATTGCATCCTTAGGTGCACCAGGAATTCCGAGTGCCGGTATGGTGACCATGATTATGGTCTTGCAATCGGTCGGTTTACCTGCCGAGGCGATTGCCATTCTTTTACCGATCGACCGTTTACTGGATACCGTACGTACAGTGGTAAATGTTCAAGGGGATATGATGATCAGCGTGGTGGTGGACCGGCATACGCGTGAACCAGAACCACAAGTTACGGACAGTTAAAATAGTCAAAAGACAAATAAAAAAAGCAGGTATTTAACCTGCTTTTTTATAAGGTGAGTTTTAGCTGATTTTAAATAAATCAAGAACGATCCCAGACCATTCCGGTGATATGGATCTTAATCCGCTGAATGCTTATTCTGATTCAGCTCATCTGCAGCCTTAAGCTCGGATTGATCCTGATCAAGCAATTCAAGTGGTTCTTCAGCTTCATTTAAAGCATGCATCGATACTTCAGCATGCTCAGAATCAGCTTCACTAAGTTCAAGTTCTTCAAGCGGTTCATCGGATTCATTCAAATCATGCACTGATGCTTCCGGAATACTGTCCAGATCATATTCAGAAGCTTGATCTAAGGTAAAGTTCAAACGTCCACCCATGACACTGGCCAGTTCTTCTAAACCTTGTTTGTTCATGGAGGAAAACAGTTGAATCGAGAAATCCAGCTTCATCTTTTTCAATGCCGCTTTGACTTCCTGCAAGGCTTTGGATGCAGGACCACGGTTTAGTTTATCTGACTTGGTTAACAAGACATGCACGAACAACTGGCGGGAATAAGCCCATTCCAGCATCATCACATCGAAGTGTTGCAGGGGATGACGGATATCCATCAACAATACCAGGCCTTGTAAGCTCTGGCGATGAATCAGGTAGTTTTCCAGTTCTTTTTGCCAGACCAGTTTCATTTTTTCAGGCACAGCCGCATAACCATAACCGGGTAAGTCGACCAGACGCTGATCCGGATTACCCAGACTGAAAAAGTTGATCATCTGGGTGCGGCCAGGTTTTTTCGATGCACGTGCCAGCTGTTTCTGGTTAGTCAGGGCATTAATCGCACTAGACTTACCTGCATTCGAGCGGCCGGCAAAAGCAATTTCATAGCCTGTATCTTCTACACAAAGACTGAGTTTGGGTGCACTCATTAAAAATTCGGCTTTGCGTAGCCAGTTGAGTGCGCGCACAGAATATTCAGTAATGGCAGAATCAACTTTTTTCTCATAGCTGATCTTTTGCTTAGGCGCATGGGCTGTCTTACTGTTTTTGGATTTTCCTCTGCTGTGGTGCATAACTCAACTTCAATAAATGATCTACAATGAAACATTATAAAGGAAGTCGCACAGGCAAGCGAACTTTGCCGCAAGAATAAGTCACAAGACCTGACCCGGAAGACTTTAAAGATTAATCAGGCCGATCGGAGAATTTGTACTGAAACGTGCATTTTTTGGCGTAATCACATCTTTAAGCACATATTGGTCCAGACTGCTATAAAACTGTTCCACCGCATCATCTAGAATGCCTTTTAAACCACAGGTTGGACGTAATACGCAGGGTGGGCTATTGCATTCCACTACATTGCTGTCGCGTTGCAGGATCCGCACAATCTGTCCCAGTCGAAGGTTCAGGCTTGCCGGATTTAAACGTATGCCGCCACCTTTGCCACGTGTGGTGATCAGCCAGTCCTGTTTCGCCATAAAGTGCACGATTTTCATGGCATGATTTTGTGAAACCTGCAAGCGCTCGGCAAGCTCTGCAATGGTATAGGGGAGATCACGTGGCTGTGCGACATACATCAGGATCCGAAGCGCATAGTCAGTGAATTTATTGAGTTGCATAAGATCAACAGCTAGAAAATGAAAGAATTGAATGCTAAAAGCTCCACGAATGGAGCTTTTAATCAGAATCTGAAGCTAGTCTAAACCGTTTTTGCAATTAAAGCTTGAGCGGGGCAGACACTTCAACTACATCACCAACTTTGTAGTGGTCGATCAGTGTCTGTGCAACCGAGAATGCGGTTGGATTTTCTTCCGCTTTCACAGTAATTTGATATTGCTCGTTTTGCGCCTGATCAAAGCTAAACTGTTGTGGTTGACGAATGTGCTGTTCAGGCACCTGTACACGTACTGAAATATGTTCACCGGCTTCAGCACTTGCAATCGCTGCACCATCTTTAGCTTTAAGTGTAAAGATTTTACCTGCGTCGGTATCATTGACTGCTGCTACTTCAAATTCGCGCCAGCCCGCCCAGCCACCATTTTCAGAAGCTAGGGTGGCATATTTAGATTTTTCCACACCAATCAAAATATCTGCCAGTTGCATATACGCTTCTTTCCAGGCTGCAATCAGGTCTGAGTCCATGGGTACATCTAAAACTTCGCTGATCGAGTGCAACAGATTCTCACCGACAATCGCATATTGATCCGGTTGAATATCCAGGCTGACATGTTTAGTGGTAATGCGTTCGATGGCTTTGGCCAAAACGCCCGGATTGGTAATGTTTTCGGCATAGGCAAGTACTGCGGCAGCCAAGGCACGTGGTTGACGGCCAGTACTTTGATGATCCATGTTGAAGGTGTTTTTCAACTCTGGATGGTTTTTCAGCATGCGGTTATAGAAATACGTGGTAAGTGCTACGCCGTTTTCACGTAAAACAGGAACAGTCGCTTGTACAAGTTCAATATGTTGTGGAGTCATGAGAGCCGTCTACAGGTGTTTTTTAAAAGATATATTTAAATTACATCTTTTAAAATGGCTTTACAATAGCACATAGTCATAGAACCATAAAAAAATTATGGGATATAAGAATATCCCATAAAAAGTGTGATGATGATCGGAAAAAGAGCGGGATTATTTGCGGCCAAACAGCGAACCCAGTAAGCCGCGCACAATTTTCTGCCCAGTACTCCCGCCCAGGCTGCGGGCAGCACTTTTGGCAAAGGTGCCGACAATATCCTGAGTCAGTTTTTCTCGTTGCTTGGCTGCGCGTTCAGCTTCTTTTTGCTGTTCTCGTGCCAGACGTTCCTGTTCTTTAATTTGCTGCTTGGCAAGAGCTTCTTGTTCCTTGCTTTGTTGTTTGGCAAATTCGGCGGCCTGAGCCTGTTGCTGGCGTTCTGCGACCTTGTTTTGCAGCATTTCGTGGGCGCTGTCCCGATCGACTGGCTGCTCATAAATACCGGCGACAATACTTTGCTGCATGAGAGCCTTGCGTTCTTCAAGCGAGATCGGTGTAAAGGATGAATGCGGCGGCATGACCCAGCCACGCTCTACAATTTGTGGAATGCCCTTTTCATCCAGGCAGCTAATTAGAGCCTCACCTACTGCTAACTCGGTAATCACCTGATCGACTTTAAATTCAGGATTGGCTCGGAAAGTCTCTGCTGCGGTTTTCACTGCTTTTTGATCTTTGGGAGTGAAAGCCCGCAAAGCATGTTGAACCCGATTGCCGAGCTGGCCTAAGACACTTTCAGGTAAGTCCAACGGATTTTGCGTGACAAAATAAATCCCTACACCTTTCGAGCGAATTAGACGCACCACCTGCTCAATTTTTTCTTGCAGGGCAGGGCTGGCATTATCAAATAAGAGATGGGCTTCATCAAAGAAAAACACCAGTTTAGGTTTGTCCAGATCGCCGACTTCGGGAAGCTGTTCAAACAGCTCGGAGAGCATCCAGAGTAAGAACGTGGCATATAGCTTAGGCGTATTCATCAGCTTGTCAGCCGCCAACAAATTGATATTGCCACGTCCTTGACTATCCGTCTGCAAAAAGTCCATCAGATCCAGCGCCGGCTCGCCAAAAAACTGGTCACCGCCTTGGTCAGCCAGTGCTAACAAATTACGTTGAATCGCACCGAGACTGGCGGGTGAAAGATTGCCATATTCAGCTTTAAAGTCAGCCGCATGCTCAGAGACATAACTCAGCATCGCTTTCAGGTCTTTAAAGTCGATCAGCAATAAACCCTGATCATCGGCAATCCGAAACACGGCAGATAAAACGCCTTCCTGGGTGTCATTCAGATTCAGTATTTGCGCCAGCAGCAGCGGGCCAATTTCAGAAATGGTAGTGCGAATCGGATGACCCTGTTCGCCAAATAAATCCCAAAACACCACTGGTGAGGCTGCAAAAGGAATGGACTCGATATTGAGACTTTTAATCCGTTCATCAAACTTGGGGCTGCTTTCACCTGCTTTGGCCAGGCTGGACACATCGCCTTTGGCATCGGCGAGGAATACAGGTACACCAATTCGAGAAAAGCTCTCCGCCAATACTTTTAAAGTCACAGTCTTTCCGGTACCAGTGGCACCTGCAATCAAGCCATGTCGATTGGCAAGTTGGGAATGCAGCACAATATCCTGTGTGGTATCCGCAGTTTTTTTAGCAATAACAATTGGTCTACCCATAGCTTTTCCTGTTATTTATTATTCGTTTTTAAGTTTTTTCATTTGTTCTAGTGCATGCTGAATATCTTGAATCAAATCTTCCGGATATTCCAGTCCAATACAGAAACGAACCAGCAAGCCGTCTTTTAAGTGTGAATGTTCCAGCACACGCATGTCTTTTAAGTTATATAGCATGACCAGACTGACAGGGCCACCCCAACTAAAGCCAAGCTTAAACAGTTTTAAGCTATCACAGAAATTCCGGATATCCTGCATTACGTATGTGCTGTCAAAGATCACGCTGACCAGGCCGGCACTATCACCTTGCTTGCAAATTTCTTTCCAGTACTGATGGCCTGCACTGTCCGGATCTGAAGGATGAAGTACTTGCACAAACTCGGTTTGCTGTTTAAGCCATGTCATTAATGTAAGCGCACTGCTGGATTGATGTTGATATCGCAGTTGCATCGAAGCCAGACTACGTTGTATCTGTGCCACATCATCACCAGAAACACTAATGCCCTGAATGGCATGCGCACGGAACAGTTTGTGATGCAGGGTCTTATCTCGCGTAACCACTGAGCCCATCAGGATATCACCACCGCCGCTTGGATATTTGGTCAGTGCATGTACCGTCATATCTACACTTAAATGCTCTTCACTAAAATCAAAGGCATCAAAAGCCAGACCTGCGCCCCAGGTATTATCCAGCGCAGTAAGAATATTGTGTGCCTGAGCTTTTTTCACTAAACCAGCCAGATCCGGAAATTCCAAGGTGACTGAGCCAGCAGCCTCGAGCCAGATCAGTTTGGCTTTATCTGTAGGCTGAAATGTATCAAGCTCTATGGGATTGTAGACCTTAACCGTAATTCCATAACGCTTTTCCATATTGCGTAAATGCTCCATGTTTGGACCATAGATATTGTCAGCTACCCAAACCTCATCGCCCTGGCTTAAAAAGCAAGAATTCACGAGATTAATCGCGGATAAACCACTCGGTGCGAGCAGGTGATATAAACCACCTTCGAGTTGTGCGATGTTATCGCCCAGCGTAAAGGTCGTAGGCGTGCCATGCGTGCCATAACTATAATCATAGTCATCGGTCCAATGGCGATTAAACAGGGCATCGGTATTGTTAAAGATAATGGTCGATGCACGATAGAGGGGAGGTTGAATGGTGGAAATCGCTTGAGGAGCCTTTCGTGGTGCATGAATCAGGCGAGTTTGAGAGTCTTGTTTCACGTGAATGCGCTCAAATGTAATCAAATATTACTCTAGCTTAAGAGAATCTGTGACTCACTGCCAGTTACGTTGTGAATTGTTTAAAAACAACAAGTCTTATAAAAAGTTGGCTTCATTTTTGCAAAACCTAAATCTATATAGCTAAAAAAATAGGTTGAGGAGCATGAAGTCGCATTTAAAAGTGCATTATTTTCAGCATATTGCTGGTGAAGGTTTTGGTAGTTGTTATGAATTTTTAAAGCAGCATCAGGCGCACATTACCGCGACTGAATTTTTTGCTTTACCCGTGGATCGGCCGCTGGAGATCGAGGCGCTGCCTGCAGTGGAAGAGGTGGATTTGCTGATCATTATGGGGGGAACCATGAGTGTGAATGATGAAGCAAATTTCCCTTGGTTAAAAATAGAAAAACGCTGGTTGCGTCGCTATCTTTCGCATGGTAAACCGGCAATTGGCCTGTGTCTGGGTGGGCAGTTGATTGCAAATGCTTTGGGTGCAGGTGTTAGTCGCAATCCAGAACAAGAATTGGGGTGGACCACGGTGCACAGAGTGGCGAATCTACCAGAGACGTGTTTTAGCCTGCCGGAGCAGTTTAATATTCTGCAATGGCACAATGAAACATTTGAATTGCCCAAAGGTGCAGTCCATCTGGCAGAAAATGAAGCCTGTCGTAATCAGATGTACCAGTTGGGCAGAAATGTATTGGGCTTCCAGTTTCATCCTGAAATCACGCCGGAAACCCTGGCATTGTTTTTGGAAAATGAAGAAGAGCTTGTGCAATTTTCAGGAAAATATGTGCAAAATTTATTTGAATTAAAAAAAACCACGAAGCAAAAATTTATTGAAGGAAATCAGATATTAAATCGTGCTATAGAATATGTTCTGGCAAAAACTGCCTAATATTTACACAATAAACTATTGTTTTAAGTCATAAATTGAAAACTTGGATAAAACCATAAAAGAGATTTGCTTATGCATTAAACAATGGCTATAATAAGCGACCCTTCAATAGGAAGGGGGTTAACTGCGAATAAAGTAGTTAACTATCGTTACAGTCGTGGCATCGATCATGACCTTAGTGATATTTCACTGCTCTTGACACTTGCCCACATAAAGTGGGGTGAGATGCGTCAAGAGTGATTCTTTATATATTTGGCTTGGAGTTTACTGGTATGTCTAACCAGAGAATTCGTATCCGTCTTAAGTCTTTTGATCATCGCCTGATTGATCAATCAGCTCAAGAAATCGTAGAAACCGCAAAACGTACTGGCGCACAAGTGTGTGGTCCAATTCCAATGCCAACACGCATTGAACGTTTTAACGTTTTAACATCACCACACGTAAACAAAGACGCGCGTGACCAGTACGAAATCCGTACTTACAAGCGTTTGATCGACATCGTTCAACCTACAGACAAAACTGTAGATGCATTGATGAAGTTAGATCTTGCAGCTGGTGTTGATGTTCAGATCGCATTGGGTTAAGGCTTTCGGGTTAATTAACACTCTAAGTTAATTAGGCCGCTTTTTTAGAGGTTTATGCACATGGCTATTGGTTTAGTCGGTCGCAAGTGCGGTATGACACGTATCTTTACAGATGCTGGTGTTTCTGTGCCTGTTACAGTGATTGAGGTTGATCCTAACCGCATCACTCAAATCAAAACGCTTGAAACTGATGGTTATCAAGCGATTCAAATCACTACTGGTGAACGTCGCGAATCTCGCGTAACTAACGCTCAGAAAGGCCACTTCGCGAAAGCGGGTGTTGCAGCTGGTCGTCTAGTTCAAGAATTCCGTGCTACAGAAGCTGATCTTGAAGGTCGTGAGGTTGGTGGTACGCTTACCGTTGAATTGTTCCAAGTTGGTCAAGTTGTTGACGTAACTGGTCAATCTAAAGGTAAAGGTTTCCAAGGTGGTGTTAAGCGTTGGAACTTCCGTACGCAAGATGCAACTCACGGTAACTCAGTTTCTCACCGTGTTTTAGGTTCTACTGGTCAAAACCAGACTCCTGGTCGCGTATTCAAAGGCAAAAAAATGGCTGGCCATTTAGGTGCTGAACGCGTAACTACACAGGGTCTTGAGATCGTTGCTATCGACACAGAACGTTCAGTTCTAGTTGTTAAAGGCGCGGTTCCTGGTGCTACTGGTGGCGACGTAATCGTTCGTCCTACGATCAAGGCCTGAGGGGAAATAACGTGAATTTAAATACTGTTTCCGGCTCTGCTGTTGAATTATCAGAAGTTGCGTTCGGTCGTGAATTTAATGAAGCTCTTGTTCACCAAGTGGTTACAGCTTATTTAGCTGGTGGCCGTCAAGGTTCAAAAGCTCAGAAATCACGTGCAGACGTTTCTGGCGGTGGTCGCAAGCCATTCCGTCAAAAAGGTACTGGCCGCGCTCGTGCTGGTTCTATTCGTAGCCCAATCTGGGTTGGCGGTGGTAAAACTTTTGCTGCTCGTCCACAAGACTGGTCTCAAAAAGTAAACCGTAAAATGTACCGCGGTGCTATGCAATGCATCCTAGCTGAACTTGTTCGTCAAGATCGCTTAGTTTTAGTTGAAGAGTTTGCTGTTGCAGCTCCAAAAACTAAAGAATTGCTTGCAAAACTTAACGACTTGAATGCGACTCGCGCATTGATCGTTACTGATGCTGTTGATGAGAACCTGTATCTTGCTGCGCGCAACATTCCACACGTTGATGTGGTTGATGCTGCTGCAATCGATCCGGTTAGCTTGATTGCGTTCGACAAAGTTGTTATGTCTGTAGCTGCTGCTAAGAAAATTGAGGTAGAACTCGGATGAACAACGAACGTATCTATCAAGTCCTGCAAGGACCTGTATTCTCAGAAAAAGCACAAGTTTTAGGTGAAACTGCTGGTGTTCAAGTGTTTAAAGTTGCATTAAATGCAAACAAGCTTGAAATCAAAAAAGCAGTGGAACAACTCTTTGGTGTGGAAGTTGTTAAAGTTAACACGACTATCACTAAAGGTAAGTCTAAACGCTTTGGTAAAACATTAGGACGTCGTTCTGATGTTAAAAAAGCATACGTCACCCTGAAAGCTGGCCAAGATGTTGAAATGGCTGACTTGGGCGATACCGCTGAAAGCACAGCGGAATAAGGACGAGAATTATGCCTATTCAAAAATGTAAGCCAACGTCTCCAGGACGTCGCTTTGTAGAGAAAGTGGTTCACGATCACCTTCACAAAGGCGCACCATACTCTCCGTTGGTTGAAGCTAAAAAACGTACTGGCGGCCGTAATAATAACGGTCACATCACGACTCGTCACGTTGGTGGCGGTCACAAGCAGCACTACCGTCTAGTTGATTTTAAACGTAACAAAGATGGTATTCCTGCAACTGTAGAGCGTATCGAATACGATCCTAACCGTACTGCACACATTGCACTTGTATTGTATGCTGATGGTGAGCGTCGTTATATCATCGCTCCTAAAGGCCTTCGCGCTGGCGATAAAGTACAGTCTGGTAACGATGCTCCAATTCGTCCAGGTAACTGCTTGCCGCTTCGCAACATGCCTATCGGTTCTACTCTTCACAACATCGAACTTAAAATCGGTAAAGGCGCGCAGTTAGCTCGTTCAGCTGGTACTTCAGTTCAGCTGTTGGGTCGTGACGGTTCTTACGCTATCGTTCGTCTGCGTTCAGGCGAGATGCGTAAAATTCACGTTGAATGCCGTGCTGTGTTAGGTGAAGTATCTAACTCAGAAAGCAACCTTCGTTCACTAGGTAAAGCTGGTGCATCACGCTGGCGTGGTGTTCGTCCTACCGTTCGTGGTATGGCGATGAACCCAGTTGACCATCCACATGGTGGTGGTGAAGGGCGTAACAAAGGTATTCAACCTGTAAGCCCATGGGGTCAAAAAGCTAAAGGGTACAAGACACGTACCAATAAGCGTACGACTAAGATGATTATTCGCGACCGTCGCGTTAAGTAACAAGTAAAGGAATCTGACAATGCCTCGTTCTCTGAAAAAAGGCCCATTCGTCGATGCGCACTTGTTCGCTAAGGTTGAAGCGGCTATCGCGGCTAATAACCGTAAGCCGATCAAAACTTGGTCGCGTCGTTCGATGATCCTCCCGGATTTTGTTGGTTTAACAATTTCTGTACACAATGGCCGTAACCACGTTCCTGTGATCGTTTCTGAGCACATGGTTGGTCACAAGCTTGGTGAATTTGCACCAACTCGTACCTATCGCGGTCACGGTGTTGACAAGAAATCTAAACGTTAATGGGTGCTATGATGGAAGTAACTGCTAAATTACGCGGTGCCGCTATCTCGGCACAAAAAGCTCGTTTGGTTGCAGATCTTATCCGCGGCAAATCTGTTGCGCACGCTCTTAACATCCTTAACTTCAGCAACAAAAAAGCTGCAGTTCTAGTTAAGAAAGCGTTGGAATCTGCGATTGCAAATGCTGAACACAATAACAGTTTAGATGTAGACGACCTTAAAGTTTCTACGATCTACGTTGATGAAGGCATGAGCCTGAAACGTATTATGCCACGTGCTAAAGGCCGTGCAGATCGTATTACTAAGCGTACTTGTCACATCACCGTTAAGGTAGGGGTTTGATATGGGTCAGAAGGTTCATCCAATCGGTATCCGCCTAGGTGTTGTGAAACGTCATAACGCTAACTGGTATGCGAATCCGAAACAATACGCTGAATACTTGCTTAAAGATCTTCAAGTTCGTGAGTTTTTGATCAAAAAACTTAAAAACGCGATGATCAGCAATATTCTTATCGAACGCCCTACAGGCGCTGCTAAAGTAACTATTAGCACTGCTCGTCCAGGTATCGTGATCGGTAAAAAAGGCGAAGATATTGAGAAACTACAACGCGAATTGACATCTATTATGGGTGTTCCTGCGCAAGTAAGTATCAATGAAATTGATCGTCCAGACTTAGACGCGCGTCTAGTTGCTGAAGCTATCGCTTCTCAATTGGAAAAACGTGTAATGTTCCGTCGTGCTATGAAGCGTGCGGTACAAAACACCATGCGTGCTGGTGCTAAAGGTATCAAAGTAGAAGTTTCAGGCCGTTTAGGTGGTGCTGAGATTGCTCGTACTGAGTGGTATCGTGAAGGTCGTGTACCTCTACATACGCTTCGTGCAGATATCGACTATGCGACTATGCGTGCTGAGACTACTTACGGTACGATCGGTGTTAAAGTTTGGATCTTCCGTGGTGAGATCTTGGGCGGCATGAAACAAGTCATGAACCCAGCTCCAGCAGAAGAGCGTCCAGCTAAACGCGGTCGTGGTCGTGGTGAAGGTCAAGAGCGTCGTGGTCGTCGCAATGATCGTTCTGCTGAAAAAGGAGAATAATCCATGTTGCAACCTAAGCGTACTAAATTCCGTAAAGTGCAGAAAGGCCGTAACACTGGTCTAGCACACCGCGGTAGCACAGTATCTTTCGGTACTATTGCACTTAAATCAGTTGAACGTGGTCAAATGACTGCGCGTCAAATTGAAGCAGCGCGTCGTACAATTAGCCGTCGTATTAAGCGTGGTGGTAAGATCTTTATCCGTGTATTCCCGGACAAGCCGATTACTTCTAAGCCTCTTGAAGTGCGTATGGGTAAAGGTAAAGGTTCTGTGGAATATTGGGTTTGCCAAATCAAACCAGGTAAAGTCTTGTACGAAATTGATGGTGTTAACGAAGAATTGGCTCGCGAAGCGTTTACGCTTGCAGCAGCTAAGCTTCCGTTTAAAACCGCTATCGTGACTCGGACGGTAATGTAATGAAAACTAAAGATCTACGTGAAAAGTCGGTAGAAGAGTTGACAGCTTTGCTTGATGAGCAACAGCTTAACCAATTCCGTCTTCGTATGGCGAAAGCAACTGGTCAATTGGGTAAATCGCATGAAGTTGCACTTACTCGTCAGACTATTGCTCGTATTAAGACCCTCCTTACCGAAAAACAGGGGAACGGACAATGAGTGATAAAACAGTCCGCACGTTAACTGGCAAAGTTGTAAGCGACAAGATGGATAAATCTATCGTTGTTCTTATTGAACGCCAAGTTCAACACCCGTTGTATGGCAAATTAATCCGCCGTTCAACAAAATTACATGCTCATGATGAGAACAACACAGCGAAAGCTGGTGATGTTGTAACCATTAAAGAAAGCCGCCCAATTTCTAAAACTAAGTCTTGGACTTTAGTTGAAGTTGTTGAAGCAGCTGCTGAGTAATTAACGTTCTTGTTGCATCATCGGTCAATTTCGAGTACTCTTTGAGCCTTTCGAAATTTCGACCGGTGTTGCTCGGTTTTGGAGTAGGGCAATGATTCAGACCGAAACTATGCTCGACGTAGCAGACAACAGTGGTGCACGCCGCGTACAATGTATTAAAGTACTTGGTGGCTCGCATCGTCGTTATGCTTCTGTTGGCGACATTATTAAAGTTACTGTAAAAGAAGCAATTCCACGCGCACGTGTTAAAAAAGGTGACGTGATGAATGCGGTTGTGGTTCGTACAAAATTCGGTATCCGTCGTGCAGACGGTTCAGTGATTCGTTTCGATGATAACGCTGCTGTTATTTTGAACAACAACAAAGCGCCGATTGCAACTCGTATTTTCGGACCAGTGACTCGTGAACTTCGTACTGAACAGTTCATGAAAATTATTTCATTGGCTCCTGAAGTTCTATAAGAGGCGATCATGGCTAAGATTAAAAAAGGCGATCAAGTAATTGTGATCGCAGGTAAAGAAAAAGGCAAACAGGGTACTGTTCTGTCTGTTTCTAATGACCGTGTTAAGGTTGAAGGCCTTAACTTGGTGAAGAAGCATCAGAAGCCAAACCGTGCTACAGGCGCTGAAGGTAGCGTTGTAACTCAGGAAGCTTCGCTTCATATTTCAAACGTGGCAGTTTTTAATGCTACAACCCAAAAGGCTGACCGTGTTGGTTACCAAGTGATTGATGGCGTGAAAACTCGCGTATTCAAATCAAATGGTGAATCAGTGGCGGTAGCGAAGTAATAGGTTGATATAGGCCATGGCCAGACTTAAAACACGTTACAACGACGAACTTAAAGCTCAATTACAAGAAGTATTGGGCGTTAAGAATGTGATGGAGATTCCTCGCATCACTAAAATCACGATCAACATGGGTGTTGGCGCAGCTGCTGCTGACAAAAAACTCCTTGATGGTGCTCTTTCAGATATGCAAGCTATCGCTGGTCAAAAACCAGTACTTACGTTAGCTCGTAAATCAATCGCTGGTTTTAAAATCCGTGATGGTTGGCCGATCGGTTGTAAAGTTACTTTACGCGGCGAACGTATGTACGAATTCTTGGACCGTTTGATCTCGATTGCGATCCCTCGTATCCGTGACTTCCGTGGTTTCTCTGCGAAATCATTCGACGGTCGTGGTAACTACTCAATGGGTCTTAAGGAACAAATCATGTTCCCTGAAATCGATTTTGACAAGATTGATCGTATTCGTGGTATGGATATTACCATTACTACGACTGCTCGCACCGATGACGAAGGCCGTGCGCTTATGCGTGCATTCGGCTTCCCGTTCAAATAAGAGGTCGATATGGCTAAGAAAGGTATGATTAATCGCGAATTGAAACGCGAAGCTACTGTTGCTAAATACGCTGTAAAACGTGCTGAATTAAAAGCTGTTATTGCAAACGTAAATGCATCAGACGAAGAACGTTTCGAAGCGATGATGAAATTACAAGCATTACCACGTAATGCATCTCCAGTACGTCTACGTAACCGTTGTGGTTTAACTGGTCGTCCTCATGGTTACTTCCGTAAGTTCGGTTTAAGCCGTAACAAATTACGTGAAACAGTAATGCAAGGTGATGTACCTGGCGTTGTTAAGGCAAGCTGGTAAGGAGCACTATAGATGAGTATGCAAGATACCGTTGCCGACATGCTAACACGTGTTCGTAACGCACAAATGGCAAAGAAACAAACTGTTTCTATGCCTAATTCTAAGTTGAAAGTAGCAATTGCTAACTTACTTCAACAAGAAGGTTATATTTCAAACGTAGAAGTTGCGGATGCTGAAGGCAAACCAACTCTTACTTTGACTTTAAAGTATTTCGAAGGCAAACCAGTTATCGAAACTGTGAAGCGCGTAAGCCGTCCAGGTCTACGTCAGTATCGCGGTAAAGATGCACTTCCTAGCGTTAAGCAAGGTTTAGGTATTGCAATTGTTTCTACAAGCAAAGGCATCATGACTGATCGCGCTGCACGTGCTGCAGGCGTTGGTGGTGAAGTTATTGCTTTTGTTTCTTAATAGGTGATTCCTCATGTCTCGTGTGGCTAAAGCCCCAGTAACTGTACCTAACGGTGTAACAGTTACTCAGAACGGCCGGCAGGTCGAAGTGAAAGGCACTAAAGGTACATTGTCTTTCAACCTGCATGCGCTGGTCGAGCTTAAACAGGAAGACGGTATTCTAGCTATTGCTCCAGTACAAGAGTCGAAAGACGCTTGGATGCAAGCTGGTACTGCTCGCGCTGTGCTTAACAACCTTGTAAAAGGTGTTAGCGAAGGTTTCGAACGTAAGTTACAGCTTATCGGTGTTGGTTATAAAGCTGCGGTTAAAGGTGACGTTGTTCATCTTAACCTTGGTTTCTCTCATCCGATCGATTATGCACTTCCTGCAGGTGTAACTGCTGAAACTCCAACTGCAACTGAAATCATTCTTAAATCTGCTGATAAAGCAGCTTTAGGACAGGTTGCTGCAGATATCCGTGGTTACCGTCCACCAGAGCCATATAAAGGCAAAGGTGTTCGTTATTCTGACGAAGTTGTACTTCGTAAAGAAGCTAAGAAGAAATAAGGCGCGAGGTTCTTATGAACGAAAAGAAACAATCCCGTTTGCGTCGTGCGAAAAGCACACGCTTGCACATCCGTGCATTGGGTGCGACTCGTTTGTGTGTAAACCGCACTCCGCGTCACATCTATGCTCAAGTTATCTCTGCAGATGGTGGCAAAGTATTAGCGCAAGCTTCTACTTTAGACGCTACTCTACGTGCGGGTACAACTGGTAACGTTGAAGCAGCTCAAAAAGTAGGTGCTTTAATCGCAGAACGCGCTAAAGCAGCTGGTGTTACTAAAGTTGCATTTGACCGTTCTGGTTTTAAATATCATGGTCGTATCAAAGCCTTGGCTGATGCTGCTCGTGAAAACGGCTTGGAGTTCTAATCATGGCTAAAGTTGAACAAAACGAAGGTCTTGTTGAAAAGCTGGTTGCCGTTGATCGTGTAGCCAAAGTTGTTAAGGGTGGTCGTATCTTCTCTTTCACAGCATTAACTGTTGTGGGTGATGGTAATGGTCGCGTAGGTTTTGGTCGTGGTAAAGCACGTGAAGTTCCAGCTGCTATCTCTAAAGCACTTGAAGCTGCTCGTCGCAATATGATTACTGTTGACCTTGTTGATGGTACGTTACAGCACCCAATTCATGCACGTCACGGCGCTAGCCGCGTATTCATGCAGCCTGCCTCTGAAGGTACAGGTGTAATTGCTGGTGGCGCTATGCGTGCAGTTCTAGAAGCTGTAGGCGTACGTAACGTGTTGACTAAATGCCGTGGTTCTACTAACGCTGCTAACGTAGTAAACGCAACTTTCAATGGTTTGCGTGATATGACTACTCCTGAAAAGGTTGCTGCGAAACGTGGTCTTTCAGTAGAACAAATTCAAGGGTAATCAATCATGAAAACGATTAAAGTTACCCAGACTAAATCTGCATCGCACCGCTTGAAAAATCACAAGCTTAGCCTGCAAGGTTTAGGTCTGCGTCGTATTGGTCATACTGTAGAAGTGTTAGACACACCTTCTAACCGTGGTATGATCAACCAAGTCTACTATATGGTTAGTGTAGAGGAATAAGCCATGACTCTGCGTTTAAATACAATTGCACCTGCAGAAGGTGCTAAACGTGACAACCTTCGTTTAGGCCGTGGTATCGGTTCTGGCGTTGGTAAGACCGGTGGCCGTGGTGTCAAAGGTCAAAACTCACGTAAGAGCGGTGGTACTCGTCCAGGTTTCGAAGGCGGTCAAACAGCACTTTATCGTCGTTTGCCTAAATTCGGCTTCACTAGCCAATTGGCTTTGAAAACTGCTGAAGTACGTTTATCTGAGCTTGCTAAAGTTGAAGGCGACATCGTGTCTCTTGAAACTTTAAAAGCTGCGAACGTTGTACGTAAAGACATGATCCGTGCTCGTATCGTACTTTCTGGTGAAATTACTCGTGCATTCACTGTTCAAGGTGTTGCATTGACTAAAGGCGCTAAAGCTGCTGTTGAAGCTGCTGGCGGCAAAGTCGAGGAGTAATCCCCAGTGTCTATGACTCCTAGTTCTTCAGGTCATGTCAACATGATGAAAGGCCAACCATTTCATGTGAAATACCGTGAAATTATTCGTCGAATGATGTTTCTCATTGGTGCGTTGTTGGTGTTTCGACTAGGAGCGCATATTCCAGTACCAGGCATCAATAATGCTGCGTTAGAAAACTTGTTTAATGCAAACCAAGGTACCATCCTTGGTTTGTTTAACATGTTCTCTGGTGGGGCATTAGAACGAATGTCTATTCTTGCTCTCGGGATCATGCCATACATCTCTGCATCGATTATCGTGCAGTTGATGTCAACTGTGGTTCCTTCGCTGGAAGCTTTAAAGAAAGAAGGCGAGCAAGGCAAACGTAAAATTAATCAATACACACGACAAGGCACATTATTCTTAGCGCTAGTACAGGCGGTAGGTATGTGTGCAGGCCTGATCAGTCAGGGGATTACCCTGAATACTGGTTTGGCTTTTTATGTTCCTGCAGTAACCTCATTGGTTGCGGGGACCATGTTCTTGATGTGGTTGGGTGAACAGATTACCGAGCGTGGGGTGGGGAATGGTATTTCCATGATCATCTTCGCGGGTATTGTTGCCGGATTGCCTAATCTGATTATGCAATCTTTCTCATCTGTAGATAATGGCCAGACCAGCCTGATTGGCTTGGTAATTTTTGGTTTGTTATCTCTGGGTGTTTTGGCAGCGATCGTGTTTATCGAGAAAGCGCAACGTCGTATTCCGGTAAACTATGCTCAAAAACAACAAGGTCGTCGTGTATTTACTGCACAGCAGACACATTTGCCATTAAAAATTAATATGGCGGGTGTGATTCCGGCAATTTTTGCCAGCTCATTGCTTTTGTTCCCTGCGAGCTTAGGTCAGTGGGTGGGTAGTGCAGATCCAAATGCTGGATTTATTAAGCGTAGCCTGCAAGATGTAGCATTGGTGTTGTCGCCTGGTCAGCCGTTGTATTTGGTGCTCTTTGGTGCGTTAATTATCTTTTTCTGTTACTTCTATACAGCACTGGTATTTAGTCCTAAAGAAGTGTCAGAGAACTTGAAACGCAGCGGAGCTTACGTGCCTGGTATACGTCCAGGTGAGCAAACTGCTCGTTACTTAGATCATATTCTCAATCGTTTGACGTTTATTGGCGCGATTTATATCGCAGTCATTTGTTTGATGCCGATGGTATTGCAAAGTTCATTTGGTATTCCATTCTATTTGGGTGGTACCTCTTTGCTGATTGTTGTGGTAGTAGTGATGGACTTTATGGCTCAGCTGCAATCACACCTCACTTCGCACCAATACGATAATCAAACGTTAATGAGAAAAACGACTGCTCATCCTAAGGGATAAGCGCACTTGAGGTTTCATCATGAAAGTACAAGCTTCTGTTAAGAAAATTTGTGGTAGCTGTAAAGTTATCCGTCGTAATGGGGTTATCCGCGTAATTTGTAGCGCAGAACCTCGTCATAAGCAGCGTCAAGGTTAATCTGATTAAGACCTGTTGATTTCTGTAGGCGAATTAGGTTATTATCCGCCCCTCAAGATTTTTGTGGGGCGGTTGATTATCTACTGCCTTTTTGGAGAAAATTGAATGGCTCGTATTGCCGGTGTAAACATTCCGGATAACAAGCACGCTGTTATCTCTCTAACGTATATCTTTGGTATTGGTCGCCATACTTCAAAAGCTATCTTAGCTGCTGCTGGTATTGCTCCAACTACTAAGATCCGTGAATTAGATGACGCTCAGCTTGATGCGATTCGTGCAGAAGTTGCTAAGGTTCCGACCGAAGGTGATTTACGTCGCGAAATTTCCATGAACATTAAACGTTTAATGGATCTAGGCTGCTACCGCGGTCTTCGTCATCGTCGCAGCTTGCCTGTCCGCGGTCAACGCACCAAAACTAACGCTCGTACCCGTAAAGGTCCGCGCAAACCTATTAAGAAATAAGATTTCTGGAAGCTAAAAGATGGCTAAAGATACTCGCGCACGCAAGAAGGTCACTCGTACCGTCTCTGAAGGTGTCGCACACATTCACGCTTCTTTTAATAACACCATTGTGACTATTACCGATCGTCAAGGTAATGCACTGGCTTGGGCCACTTCAGGTGGACAAGGCTTCCGTGGATCACGTAAATCAACTCCGTTCGCTGCTCAGGTAGCTGCTGAAGTTGCTGGTAAAGCTGCTTTAGACTACGGTTTGAAAAACTTGGACGTCCTTGTAAAAGGTCCTGGTCCTGGTCGTGAATCTGCGGTTCGTGCTTTAGGTGCAGTGGGTTATAAAATTAACAGCATTACCGATGTGACGCCAATCCCGCACAACGGTTGCCGTCCACCTAAAAAACGTCGCGTGTAAGGAGAAACATTCATGGCTCGTTATATTGGTCCAAAATGCAAACTCTCTCGTCGCGAAGGGACAGACCTGCAACTTAAATCAGGCGTTAAACCGTTTGATGTTAAGACAAAAAAACATGCGAAAGTTCCTGGCCAACACGGCGGGGCTCGTGGTGGTAAACAATCTGAGTACTCACTACAATTACGTGAAAAACAAAAAGTACGTCGCATGTACGGTGTTTTAGAGCGTCAATTTAGTAACTACTATAAAGAAGCTGCTCGTGTTAAAGGCGCAACTGGTGAAAACCTGTTGAAGCTACTTGAAAGCCGTCTTGATAACGTTGTTTATCGTATGGGTTTCGGTTCTACTCGTGCAGAAGCTCGTCAGTTAGTATCTCACCGTAGCATCACTTTGAATGGCCGTCGTGTTAACATTGCGTCTATCCAAGTTAAAGCAGGTGATGTGATCGCAGTTCACGAAGGCGCTAAGCAACAATTACGTATCAAAAACGCAATTGAATTAGCTACTCAACGTGGTATGCCTTCTTGGATGGAAATTGACCATTCTAAATTAGAAGGTACGTTCAAAGCTGCACCGGATCGTTCTGATTTACCTGCTGAAATCAACGAAAGCTTGATTGTAGAATTGTATTCTAAATAATCCTTGAGGAAGCAATATGACGCGTACTGCAAATGAGTTTCTAACTCCGCAAGCGATCAAGGTCGAAGCGGCAAGCGGGACCTCGGCAAAAGTTATTCTAGAACCATTAGAGCGTGGCTTTGGTCATACTCTTGGTAATGCTTTACGTCGCATCCTTCTTTCTTCTCTACCTGGCGCAGCTGTGGTAGAAGTTGAGATTGAAGGGGTCGAGCACGAGTACAGTACTTTGGAAGGCTTGCAGCAGGACATCGTCGAGCTCTTGCTGAACCTAAAAGGATTGTCGATTAAGCTGTTCGATCAAAATGAAGCATATTTGACATTAGAGAAACAAGGTGCAGGCGACGTAACTGCGGCTGACCTTCGTTTACCTCATAATGTTGAAGTGGTTAACCCTGAACATTTGATCGGTACTTTAAGTGCCTCAGGCTCATTGAAAATGCGTCTGAAAGTGGCTCAAGGTCGTGGCTACGAGACTTCTGATTCACGCTTCCCAGAAGGCGAAACTCGCCCAGTGGGTCGCTTGCAGTTAGATGCTTCTTACAGCCCAATCAAACGTGTTTCATACACCGTGGAAAACGCGCGTGTAGAACAACGTACTGACCTTGATAAACTGATCATTGATCTTGAAACCAATGGTACTGTAGATCCTGAAGAAGCGATCCGCAAAGCTGCAACTATTTTGCAGCAACAAATTGCGATCTTCGTTGACCTTCAGAAAGATCAAGCACCTGTTGCTCAAGAGCCTCGTGAAGAAGTTGACCCAATCTTGCTTCGCCCAGTAGATGATCTAGAGCTAACTGTTCGTTCTGCTAACTGTTTGAAAGCAGAAAACATTTACTACATTGGTGATCTTGTACAGCGTACCGAAGTTGAGTTGCTTAAAACTCCTAACTTGGGTAAAAAATCGCTTACTGAGATCAAAGATGTTCTGGCTTCTAAAGGCTTACAACTCGGCATGCGTTTAGAGAACTGGCCACCGGCTAGTCTCCGTATGGACGATCGTTTCGCCTATCGTAGCCGTTAATTAAGTAGGACTATCACCATGCGTCATCGTAATAGTGGTGTGAAATTAGGCCGTACAAGCAGTCATCGTAAAGCGATGTTCCAAAACATGGCTAACTCTTTGTTCGAGCACGAGTTGATCAAAACAACTGTGCCTAAAGCAAAAGAGTTACGTCGTGTAGCTGAGCCTTTAATCACTTTAGCTAAAAACGATACAGTAGCAAACCGTCGTTTGGCGTTTGCTCGTACTCGTTCAGCAGCAACTGTTGGTAAATTATTTACCGTTCTTGGCCCTCGTTACAAAGAGCGTAACGGCGGTTATCTACGTGTTCTTAAAGCGGGCTTCCGTGCAGGTGATGCTGCACCGATGGCTTACGTTGAGCTAGTAGATCGCGAAGTTAACTAATTTCGTGAAGAATAACGCAAGTTGTTCGAAAAGGTCGGTTGAATAAACCGGCCTTTTTTATTGTCTGTATATTTTAATTTAGTCTGACTTTTAATCTCGTATAACTGGATCTGGCCTCAAAAGATAAAAAAATAACGTCTTTTTAATAAACTTGACATTGTGTATTGTCAGTTTTGTGATTTAATAAAAACAGATAGCATCGCTTAGGTAAAAAAACAACATGGAAAAGCAGGTAGATATTTTAATTGTGGGTGCGGGGATCTCGGGGATTGGTCTGGCAGCGCATCTTTCTAAACATTGTCCGCAACGCTCTTTTGAGATTATTGAACGCCGCGAAAGTATTGGTGGAACTTGGGATCTGTTTAAATATCCGGGAATCCGTTCTGATTCGGATATGTCGACTTTTGGTTTTAATTTCAAACCCTGGAAGAAAGAAAGCGTGCTTGCCGATGGCGCATCCATCAAAAATTATCTTGCTGAAGTGGTAGAAGAGTTTAAACTTCAGCCAAAAATCTATTTCCAGCATCGGGTTCTGAGTGCTAATTATGATTCTGCCACCTGCAAATGGTCAGTAGAGATTGTGGACGCACAGGGTAAGACGCAGATCTGGATCGCCAACTTTATACTGGGTTGTACCGGTTATTATAATTATGATCAGGGTTTTCAGCCGGAGTTTCCAAATCAAACTGCATTCAAAGGTGAGTTTATTCATCCGCAACATTGGCCGGAAAATTTAAACTATAAAGGCAAAAAGGTGGTCATTATTGGTAGTGGTGCGACCGCGATTACCTTGGTTCCTGCGATGGTCAAAGGTGGAGCAGGTCATGTGACCATGTTGCAGCGTTCACCGACTTATATTGCCTCTGTGCCTTCGGTCGATTTTATTTATTCAAAAATGCGTAAATATCTGCCTGAGGAGGTCGCCTACAAGCTGACACGTGCGCGTAATATCGGCATGCAGCGCGGGATTTATGCTTTGGCACAGAAACAGCCAAAATTATTAAAATCACTTTTGCTTAAATCGGTGCAATTCCAGCTGAAAGGTAAAGTGGACATGAAGCACTTTACCCCGAATTATGAACCTTGGGATCAGCGTCTCTGTGTGGTGCCGGATGGGGATCTGTTTGAAATTTTACGTGAAGGGCAGGCATCGGTTGCAACGGATCAGATAGAAACCTTGACCGAAACTGGAATTCAGCTGAAATCAGGTCAACATCTGGATGCTGATATTATTGTTTCTGCAACGGGTCTGAATATTCAAATCCTCGGCGGGATTCAGGCGACGATGGATGGTCAGCCTATCGATACCTCACAGCATATGCTGTATAGAGGCATCATGGTCAGTGATATACCAAATATGGCGCTGATTATTGGCTATATTAATGCCTCCTGGACGCTTAAAGTCGATATTGCAGCTGAGTATATTTGCCGTTTGTTGAACTATATGGATCAGCAAGGTTATGCGCAGGTGATTCCTCAGGGAGATCAGAGCGAATTGCTTCAGGATACCGTCATGGGCAGTCTCAGTTCGGGTTATATTGCCCGTGCTGCGGATGTGATGCCAAAGCAGGGTAAACATGCTCCGTGGAAAGTCAGCAATAATTATCTCGCAGACCGCAAGGAACTCAAACAGGCTTCCTTTGAAGATGGGGTGCTGAAATTTAGAAAAAACAGCAATGCTTTAAAGCATAAACCGCGTCTGGTTTCTTAAAGTTATATTTTTGCATACAGAAAAAGGAGTCCTAAGAGACTCCTTTTTTATGAATCCATTTTAAAGTGAACGGGCGATGAGTTCTTTCATGATTTCATTGGTACCCGCGTAAATCCGATTGGCACGGTTGTCGATATAGGCACGGGCAATCGGATATTCCAGCATATAACCATAGCCGCCATGCAATTGCAGACATTCATCTACGACTTTGCTGTACATTTCTGAAATCTTGTATTTGGCCGCAGCAGCGGCATCTACGCCCAGTTCGTGATTGAGTTGCAGCTGCATACAGCGATCCAGATAAGTGCGGCACACATCGATCTCGGTACGTAGTTCTGCCAGTTTAAAACGGGTATTTTGAAAATGGCTGATGCTCTTGCCAAATGCCTGACGCTCCTTGGTATATTTCACTGTATGTGCGAAAGCGGCTTCAGCGCCTGCCTGACAGATAATCGCCACAATCAGGCGCTCCCAGGCCAGTTCTTTCATTAGCATCATAAAACCCATGCCTTGCATTCCCAGCAGATTTTCTTTGGGGACACGGACATTATCAAAGAACAGCTCGCAAGTATCCTGGCCTTTCATGCCGATTTTATTCAGCGGTTTACCTTTGCTAAATCCGGCTCGGTCGGCTTCGACCATAATTAATGAGAGATTGGCCGAGCCTTTGTCACTATTCCCCGTTTTACAGACCACAATCGCCATCTCACAGAGATAGCCATTGGTAATGAAGATCTTGGAACCATTAATCACATAGTCATCGCCATCCAATACAGCAGAGGTACGGACTGCTTGCAGGTCAGAGCCAGTTCCCGGTTCGGTCATGGCAATCGCGGTGACGACCTCTCCAGACGCCATTTTGGGTAGCCAATATTGTTTTTGGCGATCATTGCCAAAATTCAGCAGATAATTGGCGACGATATCCGAATGTAGCGAAAACCCAGTCGCTGAATCTCCGGCATAGGCCTGTTCCTCAATCAAAATCATGCTATACAGCCGGTCTACGCCAGAACCGCCATATTCCTCAGGCATGGTAGCGCAGAGCAATCCAAGCTCACCGGCTTTATTCCACAGCTCTCGATCTACATGCTGCTGACTTTCATAACGCTCGGTATGTGGAATGACTTCTTTCTCATAAAATTTACGTACCGTCTCGCGAAAAGCCTCATGTTCGGTAGTAAAGAGTTGGCGCGGCAGCATCGGAGCAAGTGGGCGAATGGCTGCAGATTGCATCTTGTTATTCCTTATTTTGATCTGTTTGGTTTAACTTAGGCCATGCCAAGATCAGCAGCAATGAGCGGAATGTTCAAATGACTTAAATCTGTTGATGCTTTTGGTCATTTCTATGAAATCCCTCGAAATTCAGCCAGCGCTTCAGGTAAACTATTCGGGTTTATAACGAGTTGGGGAAATTCGATGACTGATGACATTAGCTTGGAAGAGCGCAAGGTGATTTATCGTGCGCGTCGTGGTCTAAAAGAACTGGATGTATATTTTGATCCCTACGTCAAAAACTACTACCTGAATGCTGAGCCTTTCGAAAAGCAGATGTTCGCAGAACTGGTTGAGCAGGAAGACCCGGATTTGCTGGACTGGTTTATGGAAGTGTCCGAGCCGCCACGCCCTGAACTAAAAGATTTTATCAAGAAGCTTAAATTTTACGTTCATGGATAATCGTTGCTTCAAGCTGAAACGCAGTCTGTGTGCATTGGCGTTTCAGCTGTTTATTTTTGCACTGCTGATGTATCTGTTGTATCAGTTATTACCGATTGCAATTTGGGCAGTATGTGTTGTCATAGGCTTGGTAATTTATCAGCTGTTTTATCGTAAGACGCCACAGATAGAGCAGTTTGAATATCTCGATGGACGTGAATGGTCCTTGACTACCAAAGCACGACCGACCCGTCGGGTATTCATCAGTCATGTCATTGATCATCAGGCGTATATTGTGGTGTATTTCCAGCATGCCAAGGCGCGACCTTTACTGATCTGGTGTGATCAATTGCCGTTCAAACAATGGAAGTCTTTAAAAGTACTGACTAAATTAGTTTAGTTATAAGACAAACACATTTTAATGATTTAATTAAAATGTTCATAAAACAAATATTTAGATCAACTTTCTATTTTTATTGTCAGACAAAAATTACGGTTAATGCATAACTTAGAGAAATTGTCTGACAATTTATTCCCTATGTTTTATTTTTAGCCTGTACATTTAACTCACCAACAGCAACTACGGGAGACCTTGATGGAATTTCCAGTGTGGATGTATTTGATCGTCGCGATTGTTTTAGCCTTGGTAGTAGGACGAATCGGGACGGTGCTGAAGGATAAGTTTTCATCTTAACCAAGCAGGGTTTTATCATTTTTCTGCTTGTACAGTTAATAAGTAGCATGTGCTGAACCGTCGCAATGCTACTTTTTTTTGCCCAAAATTTGGGATTCTCCTGAATACAGTCAATTGCAGCGTGGCTATTTAATGGCAAAGTGTCTCGTCTAAATTAGAGTAAATACTCTTTTATTCACAAAATGCTTCTGATATCTTTAGCAGAAAGATGGACATAATCACAATTATAGAGGACAGGAAAATGTCAGGCGTCCGTAAAATATGCCAAGGTATGGCGACCATTGCAATAACAACAACAGTTTTGACGGGGTGTTCTCAGGTCATTAAAACCGGTGCCAATGTTGCACTGGGTTTCACCGAAAACCATATTGTACCGCCGATTTTAGCGATGGATGATGCTGAAATGGTGTGTAATTCAGGGAATTCTTTAACGCCGGCCATTATGGCGACCAAAGAAATGGGGGCGGATCCAACACGGGTGGCCGTGCTGATGTATTCGGCTGCCGGTATTTGTGCCGAGCAAAAAGCGCTGGAAGCCGAGTTACGCTATTTACGTGCTTCAAAAACCAATCAGGTGGCAGAAGCTCAAGATGCCCGAATCGAGCAGAAGCGCTGGGCGACACTGGCAGCACAGCGTCAATATACCGGTTATCAACTGTTCCAGAGCCGTTATGAAAAGAAATACCAAAAAGCCCTGGGTGAAGAATGCCCACGCATGAACAGTGATATCGAGCAAACGGTTTATCTGTTGGGTATGCTCAGTGGCTTGCAGGCCATGACCAATGATATTAACTCGGGTGGTGCAGTGCATGTACCGAAAGATATTGCTGCCGTGGTCGAGCGTGGCATGGTGTGTCTGGATAACGCGAAATTCTGGGGTGCGCCGAATGCCACCCGTGCGGTGATCTGGACTTTGTTGCCAGGCGCAGGGGAAGGCAAGCCTGACCCTTACCAAACATTAAAACAATCTACACAAATTGGTGAGCAAAAAGGTGTACGTTTATCTCATGCCTTGTATGCCGTAGCGGCTCAGGCCAGTGGCGATGATGCCAAAGTTCGGGATGCCTTGAAAACCTTTGCTCAGGCCCGTACGGAGGAAAAACCGGTAAATCCGCAATTCAAGCTGATTGACAGCATGGCCGCGATTATGGTCAGTGGCATATCAGATCGTTACTGGACAGAAAATACTGGTATACGTAGTGGCGATGATGGCATGCAACGTTTCTGGGATGAATCCGACAGTTCTTCCGAGCTCGATGATCTGTTCAGTGCGGATCTGTAATGCAGATACTATGCATGAAGCTTCAGGGATGAAGTCAAATTAGATGGTCAGGGAGGACAACAGGCCGATGCTAGATCAACATTTTCGACGAAAAATTATTTTTCTAGCGGCTTTTGTCTCTCTCTCTGCATGTCTGCAAATTTTTCAGGATCATTTTATCTACTGGCAAGAGAGTCTGCTGGGTGAATTCTGGCGACTCTGGACAGCGCACTGGGTACATGTGAGCTGGATTCATTACTTTCTAAACATTCTCGCCTTTATCTGTTTACCTTTCATTTTTCCACGCGCTACCGTCTGGCATTTCTGTGCCATTTTGCTGATCTTGCCACCGTTGATCAGTTTAAGCTTTTATTTTTTCTTACCCAATATTGAAGCCTATGCTGGCCTGTCGGGCGTGCTGCATGGTGCCTATGTCGCCGTAGCCTGTGTACATTTGCTGTATAAGCGGGAACGCGGCTTTGCGGCGCTGGTATTATTTTTGATTTTTGCCAAACTGGTCTGGGAAAACACCATTGGCAATGTCGGAACGGCGCAGCTGATCGGTAGTCCGGTTTTGGTTGAGGCACATTTACTTGGGGTGATTTGGGGCGTGATTCTGGCGCTGATCTATATTGTGAGCAATTATTTTCGGGATAATTAAAGTGCAGAGATAAATAATTTACTTGGCAGAAAATACAAAAAGAAAATATAAATTGTCATTTTTATTGTGCCAATTTTCATGCAAAGTCAAAACATAGAATAAAGATCCTGACCTTTGAAAAGGAATTTTCTAGGCAGAAGGGAAGATCAGCGTCCTAGACCAAGCATCAGGCCGCTAAAATAAAAATAGGAATACACATGCAAAATAATGATCAAAACAGATCAGGATTAGGTCTGTTGCGTTATATATGGACAGAGTGGATCTCGACCTTCGTCGTGCTGGTTTTACTTTTGCTCACTTTGATTATTGGCACCGGGGAAATGATTCACGGTCAGTTGCTGCGTATGGGGGAGCGTATTTACGGCGATCCGGCAACAGGAATGCAATATTCATTTTTAAGGGCTGAGCCGACGCGTCCACAATGTGAACGCAATATTAATGTTGATCAACGCGTTCAGCAGCAGATAAAAGCCGATGCAGCCGATGAATATGCCGACTTCTTCGGGGTGCGTTCGGAAGCGGATGTCCGTGCTGCGGTGTTACAGGCACAGCAGGTCTGTGAAGAATCCTACCTGTTTTATGATAAAGCCATTCAACATGTGCAAGCTCATCCAAGTATTCGGGCTTATCGGACGTTTGAAACCTCTTTTTTTGGAATCTTCAAGTTTGGTACGGAAAACCGGGCTTTGCTTCTGGTCATCATGGTGGTCTTTGCTGCGATCAGTGCCACTCTAAAAACCCATCATATTGGCTTACGTAGCCCGAGCACGCGTATCGACTTTAAAGTTTATTCGGTCGCCATGCTGGTCGCTAATGCTTTCCTGGCATTTTCATCCTATAGCCAATATCAGTCCGTATTGAACTCGGGCGTGCCGATGGGGGAGATGAAGTACATCTACTGGTTGTGGATGATTCTGTTCAGCACACTCACCTTGATCAGCCTGTATCAGGTGATCAAACAGCCAAAACCAACGCGCGAAGGTGGCAGTTTTGGTCTGGCCTTTTTGAGTGTGCCGCTGTATGCCTATATGGCCATTACTACCGGAATAAATTTCACCTTTTTTATGGACTATCCAATGGGACAGGGGATTTACCTCGGTCAATTGGTAGAGTTTTCCAGTATTTTCCTAAATCTGGCCTTGTTTATCTGGGCCGGTATGTTGCTGAAACAGACCCGTGTCGTGGACATGTTCCTGAATATTCTGCGTCCATGGAATCTGGCCCCTGAAACCCTGACCTGGTTAATCTTGCTGGCAGCTGCATTACCGACCGCCTATACCGGAGCATCAGGGATTTTCGTAATTGCCGCAGGTGCGATTATTTACAAGGAAGTCTGGAATGCGGGCGGACGCCGTCAGTTTGCATTGGCCGCCACTGCAATGTCTGGTTCACTGGGCGTGGTTTTACGTCCTTGCTTGCTGATTGTCGTTGTGGCATCACTGAATAAAGAAGTGACCACCGACTTACTCTATCACTACGGGATTTATGTCTTCCTGCTCAGTTCGACTTTATTCCTGGTAATTTCCCTGTTCTTTGCAGAAAACAAATTCCGGATTGCTGCACCTATTGTGGCTGCTCCTCAATCCGGTCGCGCCTTCATTGCGATTATTCCATATATCGTGATTTTCATTCTGATCTGGTTATTCTATAAATATGCCTTGTCGACTGACCTGAATGAATTTACCGCACCGGTGATGATGCCAGTCATTCTGCTGATGATTGTCTTGTTCGACAAGTTGCGTCATGAACCTGCGCCGTTGCCGGCAGTGGGGCATTGGGATGAAACTTTGACCGCAACTTTAAACTCAAGATCGACACCTGAACTGGCAACAGCCGGTGCTGCGGCCAATGCAGAATATCGTGAAGCTGAACATAGCGAACAATCAGGCAAAGAACTGGTGGTTGATCATGCTGTGCAGCGCTCAAAGGCGACCGAAATTTTACGTCAAGTCGGTTTCTGGAAGTCCATGCATATTTCGACCAGTGAGACCGTGGGCCATATTGGTGCCTTGGTCATTCTGATGGCACTCTCGGTGAGTGTCGGTGGCTTGCTGGAACGTATTGAAATTATGGAAGCCTTCCCGACCGATATCAGTAGTACTATTTTGGTGATTTCACTGATTGTCGGCTTGATGATTTTTGTCGGGATGATCATGGATCCATTTGGCGCGGTGATTCTGATTTCGGCAACCGTGGCTCCAGTGGCTTACCAATATGGCATTCATCCAGTTCATTTCTGGATGATTACCCTGATTGGTTTTGAGCTGGGTTATGTGACGCCACCGGTTGCGCTGAATCATCTGCTGGCCAGACAGTCGATTGGCGATGCTGAGGTGGCTGAAGCGGATGCGGAAGTTCGCCATCTGTCTTTTTACTATCGTTATGAACGCTGGATTTTACCAGTGATAGTATTGCTGCCTGCGATGCTGATCATTGCCTATGTGCCTTATATCTTTAAACTGTTCGGCTGGTATCAATAAGAAAAAAGCAATAAAAAAGCACCTACGGGTGCTTTTTTATTGCTTTGATTTCGAATCTTGATCAAATCTTGGATGAATTCAGGCGCTTTTGTAGAATCGGGCTACACAGTAGAATCGCACAGAAAATCAGCCCCAGCCCAATCAGGCTATAAAGGTCTGGAACCTCATGCCAGAACAGAAAGCCCCACATGCCGGCAAAGAAAATCGCCACATAGTTGACCGGTCCAATTTGTCCTGCCGGAGCCAGCTTGTAGGCATTTGACATGAACAGTTGGCTGAAATTGGCCAGGATGCCAGCAGTAATCAGATAGCTGAGTTCTGTCAGAGTATAAGGTCGCCATAGCCAGAACATCGGAATTACTGAAATCAGGGTGCCAATAAAGCAGAAATAAAATACGATTTTTTCCGGAGACTCGGTTTTGGTCAGCGCTCGAACCGTGACAAACGCCATCGCCGCCAGAAAACTTGCACCCAAACCAATGACCGACATCAGGTTAATTAAACCCGAATCCGGTTTGGCAACACAGAGTACGCCGATGAAACCAATCAGAGCTGCGGCTAACATGCTTGTGGTGATTTTTTCCTTGAGAAATAGCCAGGCAATCAAAGGAATAAAAATCGGGGAAGAGTAGGTGAAGACCATGGCATTGGAGAGTTTTAAATGAGCAATGGCATAGAAAAAGCCGTACATGGCAGTCAGGCCGACCACTGCGCGCCAAGTGTGCATCCATAGTTTTTCAGTTTTGAAAAAACCAATGCCTTTATTGAAAATGAAAGGCAGGAAAATAAACAGCCCAACAAAATTGCGAAAGAAGACCACGGTAGCATTATCAATTGTTGTTGAGGCATAACGGATACAGACGCCCATGACTGAAAAGAGAAAAGCAGAGCAGGTCAGTAACAGAATGGCTTTAAGCAGATGCGGAGCGGCTGGGGCAGACATGGAAACAACTGAGCTAGAAGATCTGACGATATTCTAGCTGAAATGCTGTCGAGATTTACTGGCTTTGAGCAAGTTGTGCTTCAAGTAACTTGATCTGTTCCTCTTTCAGTTGGACCAACTGGTCGGCATCGCTATGCTGCGCATCCAGTGTGGCTTTTTGTTCATTGAGCTGAACTTGGATGTCATCTAATTTAGCCACTTCTTCTTTGACCAAACTGGCATTCTCCGGCACTGGTGCATCTAACAGCTGATTTGATACCAGTGCTTTAGCTTCGATCGTCTCAGGTGCTTTCGCTGCCGCCGTATCTTCTTCAGTTTTCGCCGCAGGTTTTGCTGCCGGAACAGCCGCGATATCTTCCTGATGTATGCGTTCCGCTTCACCGGAAGAGGCATTCAACCACTGATATAGCAATACCAATGCAACGACAGTAACTAAAGCCCCCATAATCCCCATTAAAAGTTTGGGGTTATTTCTTTGTTCTACTGACATAGCTTGAACCTTGATTTTTATTTTACTGAACGAGGTTTAAACTGAATCACGCCAACTTCATCTGGAACAGCTGGTGTTTCTGGTTGATCAACATGTGTGGGACGATTTTCTTCATAACCACATTCAATACATTCGATCCATTCATCTTCACCAGAGGTCAGCATGACGACGCGATCTAACGCCTGACATTTTGGACATTTTGCGCCTGCAATGAAACGACGTTTAATGGTCATCATACTCACCTTGTGATCAACTTAAAAAGCTAGTTTAAGCGTTTTTAGAGGGGTTCGTCCAACCTTGATGACGCAGCAACGCATCTATTTTTGGCTCGCGTCCGCGGAAATTGATAAATGCGTCAAGTGCTGTGTCTTTTCCGCCAACTGCGAGGATATTTTCCCGAAACTGCTTTCCGGTAGTGGTATTAAAAATACCTTCATCTTCAAAGCGGTCGAAGGCATCACTGGCCAAAACTTCGGCCCATTTATAGGAATAATATCCTGCTGCATAACCACCGGCAAAAATGTGACTGAAGCTGTGCTGGAAACGGTTATAGTCGGTGGTCGGTAGGACCGCATACTTTTCACGGATCTCATTCAGAGTAGCCTGAACCTGTGTTGCATTTAAAGCCGGATTGGCTCGGTGAATACTCAGGTCAAACAGGGCAAATTCAAGCTGACGCAGGGTTTGCATGCCAGACTGGAAGAAACGTGCATCGAGCAGGGCTTTCAGCAACTCTGCCGGCAAGGATTCTTGAGTTTCAATGTGCTCGCTGAGCAGATCCAGACTTTCCTGATCCCAGGCCCAGAATTCCATAAACTGGCTTGGCAGTTCGACCGCATCCCAAGCCACGCCATGGGTACCTGCTACCGCAATATTGTCCACTTCTGTCAGCATATGATGCAGGCCATGACCAAATTCATGGAACAAGGTGATGACTTCATCATGGGTCAAGAGTGCAGGGCGATTGCCGACGGGTGGAGTAAAGTTACCGACCATATAACAAATCGGTTTTTGCAAGCCATCACTGGTCTGCATACGGGAACGGAAACCGCTCATCCATGCACCGCCACGTTTGCCCTGACGTGCATATAGATCAAAATAGAAACCGCCAATCACCTGACCCTGATCTTCTAATTCAAAATAACGTGCATCCGGATGCCATACAGGCGCTTCACGTTCAATCACCTGAATGCCATACAGACGATTAACAATACTGAACAGGCCTTGCAGGATTTTCGGTGCAGGGAAGTAAGGTTTAAGCGCTTCCTGTGACAGGTTAAATTGCTGCATTTTCAGCTTTTCAGAATAATAGCCACTGTCCCACGGTTGCAGGTCACGGATGCCATCTTCAGCAGCAATCGCTTTCAGTTCTGCAATTTCTTTCTCTGCTGGCGCGCGGGCATGCTCTGCCAGATCACGCAAGAATTCGTCTACGGCCTCTACACTTGGTGCCATTTTGCTGGCTAAGGACAATTCCGCATAATTATTAAAGCCAAGCAGTTTTGCCATTTCCAGACGCAAACTGAGAATTTCTTCGATCAGTGCAGTATTGTCAAACTCGCTCTGTTCAGCCTGATCTGACGCACGCGTGGTATAAGCTTTATAGAGTTCTTCACGCAGAGGGCGATTTTCTGAATGGGTCATGATCGCCAGATAAGACGGGAAATCCAGCGTAGCCACCGGTTGATCCAGCTCACGTTGCTGACCATATTGTTTTAACAGCTCAATATTATTTGAAGATAGACCCGCTAACTCATCTTCATTCAGCGGTCTGAAATAGGCCTGAGTCGCATCTAGCACATGGTTGGAGAAGTCGGAAGATAATTGGGACAGACGTGCCGAAATTTCCGCATAACGTTTTTTCGCTTCACCCTCTAACGCCACCCCAGATAATTTAAAGTCACGTAAGGCCAGTTTAATAGCGCTTTGCTGCGCTGCCGGCAGTTCACTATAAATCGACGCATCATAAATATGCTGATAGGTCTGATACAGCGCCGTATGTTGACCCAGTTGCGTATAATATTCGCTAAGACCCGGTAAAAGTGCTTGGTAGACATCACGGGTTTCGGCATTGTTCATCACGGCATTTAAATGTGACAAGATGCCCCAAGACTCACTCATATTGTTTTCAAGCGTGTCGACATGTTCCAGAGTAGTCAGCTGCTCCTGTACTGTAGTAGGCGTTTCGGTGAGGTCATTCAGGAACTTTTGCCCTTCAGAGATACAGCTTTCAATTTTTTGTTTTAGCTCAGCCAGCGTAATCTGATCAAATTGTGGAACAGGCAAAGTTGCCTTTTCTAAAGTCATGTCGGTCTGCCGATTTATTTCCTATGTTAAATCTAGATGTAGGGGTTATGAGCTAGGAAATCAAGCTATCTACAGTTTTTTCTCGATCTTTTGATTTAAGGTTGTTAATGATTTATTGATATTTTTTAATTGTTCTAATAATCCTCCATTGGATGCTGGAAGTGATTCTAATTCATTTATATCAATTGTAGAGATGTCAGTGATTTTTGTTTTCCAAAGATTCAAAGGGTGTTTATACAAATATGTAATAGTGAATGTTATAGGGGAATTATCTAATGAATCTTTTAAGCCCCCATATTGCCCCCAATCGTATATATAGCTCTGATTGGGTGGGAATACTTTGACTCCATTTTTAAAAATACCAGTTTCAAAATCTTGTTTTTCAGAATTTAATTTTTCAATTCCAAATGCCGCGCGAGGGATCGGTCGATCACTAGATATTTTTACATTATGAGCGATGGATTTTCCAATATTTTTAACATGAAGTTGGATTACGGATTCTTTCCCATAATGAGGCGTAGCAAAAATAATAATTTGTGGTTGCTGATCGGATTTAAATACTGCGTAGGTTACGAGCAGAGCCATAAGAGAAATGATTAATGTTAGAATATTAATAACTTCCAATTTATAATTCCTTTTTATTTCTAGTTAGTATTTTGATTATGAATAAAAAAGAGCGCCATAGCGCTCTTTTTAAACCATCAAAAATTATTCAGTCTTGGCTTTTGCATTCGACTTTTTCTTTTTGACCTTGGCCTTTTTCTTTACTTTATCTTTAACCTTTGCTTCAGACTTTCCTGCAGATGGTTTAGCAGACTTTTTACTGTAAGAGCTGGGTTTTCCTTTTCCTTTTTTGCGTCGTATGGGTTGTTCTCCATCGGCGCTCAAGTTGGATTTAGATTCACGTTCATTATTGCCAAACACTTCTTCTGTCGCTGCTGGACGTGATACTGGTTTTTTCTCACTCACGCGCGGTGCACGGGCACGAACTGCACGGCCGGCATGACTGAGTTGTTGCACCAGTTCAAAATCGATCTTACGTTCTTCCAGATTGACACCGGCAACCTTGATTTTGACTTCATCACCCAGACCAAAGACCTGACCACGGTTCTGGCCGATCAGATTCTGGCTGCTTTGATCAAAGACAAAGAAGTCATCACCTAGCTGGCTGACATGCACCATACCATCGACATACAGATCTTTTAACGTGACAAACAGGCCAAATTCTGCCGTTGCACTAATAATGCCGACAAATTCTTCGCCCAGATGCTGCTGCATATAATGACATTTCAACCAGGTCGTCACCGAGCGCGACGCTTCATCTGCACGACGTTCTGTGGCAGAGAAATGGTCACCAGCTTCATCTAAAGCACCGCCTGAAAGCGGAGATGGCTTGTTATTTAAATGTGCTTTGATTGCACGATGCAATAACAAATCCGGATAACGGCGAATTGGTGAAGTGAAATGTGTATAGGCTTCATAAGCCAGACCATAATGGCCTGCATTACTCGCACCATAGTAAGCCTGCATCATGGAGCGTAATAACACGGCATGAATACTTGGTGCATCAATCCGTTCTTTGGTCGCTTCAATCACCGCCTGATAATCTTTCTGAGTCGGCTGTTCCGGGAAATTCAAACCCAGCAGCTTGACGAAGTCACGGACTTTCTGGATACGTGAGAACTCTGGTGGCTCATGCACACGGTACAACATTGGCATTTCATTTTTCAATGCATATTCTGCGGCTGCCACGTTGGCCAGCAACATACATTCTTCAATCAGCTTATGCGCATCATTACGGCTACGCGGCAAAATTTCTTTAATTCCGCCCAGTTCGTCGAAGGTCATGTAAGTTTCGACGGTTTCAAATTCCATGGCATGGCGTTCAGCACGTAAACTTTTAAGAACTTGATAAAGCTGGAACAGGGTGTTGATCGACTTGCGAACTTCACGGTCTTCGGTAATGGCTTGACTGTCACCTTCCAGATACTGTGCGACCTGATCATAGGTCAAACGTGCCTTGGAATGCATAACAGATGGATAGAACTCAAAACCGGTAACACGGCCAGCACGTGACAGTTTTAAATCACAGACCATACATAGGCGGTCAACATTCGGATTTAACGAACACAGGCCATTCGACAATGCTTCAGGCAGCATCGGTAAAACAAAGTGCGGGAAGTAGACTGACGTCCCGCGTTCCTGCGCTTCATCATCCAGCGGTTTGCCTGGACGCACATAATGGCTGACATCGGCAATGGCTACGACTACACGATAACCACCGCCGGGACGTTTTTCGGCATAAACGGCATCATCAAAGTCACGTGCATCTTCACCGTCAATAGTAACTAAGGCTAAATCACGCAGATCCACACGACCCTCATGGTCTTTGGCCGTTGGTTCTTTAAAGCTCTCGGCTTCTTTAACAACTTCTTCCGGGAATTCATAAGGCAAACCATATTCTAAAATGGTTTGTGGAATGATGATTTCAGTATCGGCCTTGTCTGCCATGGACTGCACAATATGCCCAGTCGCGAATTCTTCACGGGTCGGATAGGTATCAATCGCCACACGAATCGAGTCACCCAGATTGACTTGGGCATGTTCAATCAGTTCTTTTTCAAGGGTAATTGGCTGATGTGCATTCGGGTTGGCTGGCTGGATAAAGTATTCACCATCATACTCTGACACTTTACCAATGATCTGTTTGACACGATGCTGCACAACTTCAGTAATATAGCCCCAGGCCTTACCTTTACGGTCTACCGAAGTCTGACGCACTTTAACGCGGTCACCATTAAAGACCAGGCGCAGTTCACGCTCAGCCAGTAATAGGTCGTCCTGGCCGGAAATGTTGGCAGTTCCCATCCCCCGGGAATTGATATAAACCGTCGCTTCGGATTCAGGTTGCTCGACGGCAATCTGAAACTTGTAGCCGTCTTTCATCAGTTGCCCGTCACGCACCATCGCAATTAAACGATGGCTCAGGGCATCAATACTTTTTTGATCTGCAATTTCAAAATGTTCGACCAGGTCTGCATGGGACTGGGCATTGTTCTTTTCGATGGTTTCTAAAATGAGCGTGCGGCTAGGGATAGGGTTGTCATAACGTTCGGCTTCAGCTTTTGCTTCAGGATCGACCCAGTTTTTCATCATGTCTTTAAATTTATCTTAGGAGATAGGTTTAGCATAAAACATGTGTGCGCAGACTGCACGTAAATGATTGCAATAATCCATTTAAGTTTTCAATTTTCTGTTAATTTTCGATAACTGGAAATTTATGCAGTTTTTTTACTATCAAAATGCACGAAAAATCGAGGAATTGCTTAAAAAGTATTTAAACGAGCAAAAATATGCACTTTTTTTTGATGCTGCGCTTGCAGTGCCATGCCGAAATTTGTATTATGGCCGCACGTTACGGTGAGATGGGTGAGTGGCTGAAACCACGTCCCTGCTAAGGACGCATACGGGTAACTGTATCGAGGGTTCGAATCCCTCTCTCACCGCCACGCTTACTTACGTCGCGCGCTCATAGCTCAGCTGGATAGAGCACTTGGCTACGAACTAAGGGGTCGGGAGTTCGAATCTCTCTGAGCGCACCAAGTAAGTTAAGCAGAAAAAACGTATTGCCAACCTAGGCACACAAGTTACGCGCTCATAGCTCAGCTGGATAGAGCACTTGGCTACGAACTAAGGGGTCGGGAGTTCGAATCTCTCTGAGCGCACCAACTTGAACAATTAACCGCACATGTTGCGGTTTTTTTGTGCCTAAAATTTACAGAAACACCAGACAGCACGTGCTAAAAATAAGTCTCAGGCGAGTGAATAAAAATAAAGGCAATCGTGATGAGAAAAATCATTGTCCAGGAATTTTTGACCCTCGATGGCGTGATGCAGGGGCCCGGCGGCCCGGAAGAAGATCTATCTGGTGGTTTTCAATATGGTGGCTGGGTGGCACCGTATTTTAACGGGGAACCTGATCCGGCATTTGATTTCATTATGCAAAAATGGATGCAGCCCTCCGATATTCTTTTAGGGAAACATACTTTTCAGATTTTTGAATCTTACTGGCCCACACATACTGAAGACTGGCTGGGAATTAATGACGTCAATAAATATGTCCTTTCTACCAGTCTGGAGGATTCCGACTGGCAAAATACCCTTTTTCTGAAAAGCATTGATGAGGTAATCAAGCTTAAAGCATCAGGAGAGGGGGATATTCGAGTTTATGGCAGTGCTGCAGTGGTACAGGCGCTTTTTAAATATGAGCTTGTGGATGAACTTCGTCTGCTGACTTTTCCAATCATTCTGGGTGTTGGCAAACGCCTGTTTAGCCATGAATCAATACCCGCCGCTTTTCAATTGATAGATCACTTGGCCAGCTCAAATGGTATTGTGTTTACGCATTATCAAAGAGCAGGAGCAGTAAAGACTGGAACAATAGGCGAGTGATAAAGCGTACAAGGGTGACGATTGTTTTATATTCGAATTCTATTCTGGCTGGATACCTGGTTGAGAATACTTAAGGTTGACCCATTGCGTAGTGCTGGAATTTTTTGGAAAATCCGGCTTCTTGGTTGAATTAATTAAGTGCTTTTAGCTCTAAATCCGTAGAAGTTTTCAGCAGAAAACTATAAATTTTGATGCATCGTTTAATTACTGTACATTCAGTTGTGATTTTATTAAAAAACACTTAACAAGACTGAAAAAGCTCGTATAATGCACCCCATCAAGACGTCGCGCTCATAGCTCAGCTGGATAGAGCACTTGGCTACGAACTAAGGGGTCGGGAGTTCGAATCTCTCTGAGCGCACCAATCTTGATAAGAATTCTGAAAAAACCGCACGTTGATGCGGTTTTTTTACGTCTGTGATTTTTAACTATTTTTCATATAAAAAACCAATAACTCTCTGCTTCCTGCTCATCTTAATTTCTGCTGCACTTTCAGTGCATAAACGGTATTGCCACCTACCGCAGGTAAAACATCGTGATAGGGCATGCTGCGCATGGCTCTTAATAAGAATGGCGCCTGATCGTGAATCTTCATGCTGCTGGTAATTTGAAATAAGGTACCTTGTGACTGCGGTAATAAGCGCATGCCACCTTTCACAAACTTCAAGTCGCCACCATTGGCATTAAACTGGTTTTGCAGGGCATCAGGCTGGTAAAAACGCATCTTGAAATTAAACAGGATCTGAATCACCCCTAAACCGACCGACACCTTATAGTTGGCATCTATATTCTGGGTATTGACCGGATTAAGTTCGACCTTCTTGATCTGCCGGGGGAAAAGCTGCTGGGTTGCTTCAGCTGCTAACCACGGCCGCAATTTTTCGACCGGATGCGCAAAATATTGATAGGTGCTACTAAATCTTAAATTTTCTGAGACTTTTCCTTCTTTGACCTGATAGCTCGGCAAAATGAAACTGACCGGTTGACCAGACTTCTGGCTGATCTGGGCAATTTTTTGTAGCTGTTGAGGGTTGAATCTCAGTTGCGGAATCGGAGTTGCTAGTGCTGCTGTATGCTCGGTTTTAAAGCGTTGTTGTAGTGCTTCCAGCAGAAATGCATTGGTGCTCGGCGGAATGCCGAGTTTGGCTTCAGGCAGCGCATTCAGGATTTTACTGAATAAAAAGCCTTTGGGCTGGTTCAGGTCGCCCCATTGGGTGACAGTCACCAGCGTTCTATGCGGACCCAGTGCAAACCATTCCAGTTTTCCCGCACCATAGGGAATCGGCGCATCAATAATTAAGGTGCTGATGCTATTTTCGCCCAGATGATGCTGCATCACTACAGTTTCTTTAAAGTTTAACACCGGAATCGGGGTCGGGATATGAACCTGATATTTAATCTGCTGAATCGAACCCTGCTGCTCTAGCACTTTGGCTGACTTTAAAGTTGGAAACAGACCCACATAATTTGGATAATGGCGCAGCAATTTTTCAACTTGAGCTTCAGCCACAGGCAATACCACAGCTGCACTATAAAACTGTGTCTTGCTGGCTGCATTATTGTTTAAGGTGGGGAGCTGGGTTTTACTGGTTGGATGCGCATAAATCAGAATCCGCTCGCCGGTTAATTCTGCCAGTTGCTGGGCATTGCCCTGATAAGCACTCAGACTGCTCGGCAATTCGGCATTCCAAGGAATAATCTTGGCCAGTGCTGGGACAGAAACTGCCAAACAAACACCGATGAGCATGCATTGCTTTAATCCTTTCATTCAACATCCTGTTGCGTATTTTTTGTTTTAATTGCTGTTTATTTAAAACCAAATGCACGTATTTCCAAAGCAAAGTTATGTAATTGATGCGACAGGCCATAAGCGCTATGGATATTTTGGTATAGTATTGGGCAAGATTTTATTTTTGATGTGATGCTATGACTGAGTCAGCACCGACTTTATCGACCCGTTATTTTCTGACTTTAGAAGAATCTCAGGATGGTTTTGCCCTGGCGACGTTTGGTAAAAAGCAGATTTCACGTTTTCTGACGCCTCTGGTCAGTATCGGGATCATCATCTGGGGTTTCTCGATGGGTTTTGATGGCGTCGGACGTTATTACGTGGCTTTGGGCGCATTCTTTCTGCTCCTGCAAGGTATTATGCGTTACTGGTTCCTGCCGATGATGTTTAAACGTCAGTTTGTTAAATATCAGTTTGGTAAAAGCGAACAGGGTATTGATTTGTATCAGGACTATGCGGAAATTTTTAATAATGATCGTAGTAAGTTGGTGCCATATAGCGAAGTGCAGAATTTTGCTGTCGGTAAACTCACTTATATGCTGGAATTAAAAAACCGTACCGTGGTTATTGTGCCGAAGCGTGCATTTAAGGACGGCACTGAACAGAGTATGTTCGAGCATACATTTAAAAAATAATTCAGATATCTATAAAAGGAAAAGGGAAGTTTTGATCATGAGCACACGTCCATCCAAAATCGTTTGCGTGGGTCGCAGTTATGCCGATCATGCCAAAGAACTCGGCAATGCGATCCCTGATCGTCCGGTATTGTTTATCAAGCCACCGAGTGCCTTAAGTTCGCTCGAAGCAGGCATTGAATGGAATCCGGAATGGGGCAATTGTCATTATGAATGTGAACTCAGCTTGCGCATTGACCGGACTTTAAGCAAAGAAAGCGATCCTGTGAAATCACTTGAAGCTGTGGGTGCGGTGACTTTAGGTCTGGACTTAACTTTGCGTGATTTACAGGATGATCTCAAGAAAAAAGGCCAGTCTTGGGAACGTGCCAAAGCCTTTGATGGTTCTTGTTTGTTGTCGGACTGGGTGCCTGTCGCCGATGTAGTCACTGACTGGAAAGATGTGCATTACACACTCGAAGTCAATGATGAGCTACGTCAAAAAGGCGATACCGCTTTATTGATTTTTGATATTGCGACCTTGCTGGCTGACATCAGTCAGGTCTTTACTCTGGAAGAAGGGGATGTGGTGATGACTGGTACACCGGCAGGTGTTGCAGCATTACATTCCGGTGATCAACTGAAAATGACGCTGAAGGGTCAGTCTCAGGATTATGTCTGGACGACTTTTGTGAAATAACCAAAACTTTGAATCAAAGGAGCCTATTGGCTCCTTTTTCATATGCATAATTTTAATCATTAACAGTATAACGCTTGCGAAACTGATCAGGGGTGCTTCCCATCCAGCGTTTAAACATGTTGATAAATGCCGAGGCATTGGCATAGCCCAGATCAAAGGCAATGCTTTCAACGCTATGACCTGAATTTAATAAAGACATGGCCTGCATCACTTTCAGGCGTTGCCGCCATTCATGTAGTGACATTCCCAGTTCTTTCTGGCTATATCGCGCTAGCGTCCGCTCGGTTAAATTGACGCGTTCTGCCAGTTGCTGCAGCGAGCTCTGATCTGCCGGATGCTGATGTAAATAATCTAAAATCTGTTTCAGCAATGCATGTTCTGAATGTGGTAAATAACTGCTGACCAGTTGGGCTTGCTGCAGCTGATCGAGCAGCACCTGTAGCAGACGCTGATATTCAACTGAATTCTCGAGTGCTGGATGGTCTTGCTGATGCAGTTGTTTCAGGTGGGTGAATAAAGCGGTGACCAGAGGTGCACTGAGCAGGATGCCGGGTTGGGTGGGCAGTTGGCTGCATAGTGATTCATGCACATACAGGGTGCCATGAGAAACTGCGGTACGGTTCAGACCACGATGTTCTAAATTTGGCGGGAGCCAGATGCCGTGAGGTGAAGGTGTCACATAATTTATATGATTAATATTCACTTCCATCACGCCATGAAAAGCATAGACAAATTCTCCCCAGGCATGGCCATGCAGCGGATAAACAGATTGCGCGGGATCCTCCCTGAAACTGAGCCAGAGCGGTGCTTGAATCAGATCATGGGTCGGAAGTTGCTTGAGCGAAGCTGAATCTGCTTGGATTTTTTTATGCATCACCGAAATTGCCTGAATAACACCATCATTTGTCTACTTTGAAGTATATCTTTTATTTCTGACACTTTTATAGTGTACCTTCCAAATGAGCAACAGGACCGTATGTGAGCCAGCGTCAGGCATTAGATGCCAAAGCATCTGCCATCATGTTTGTATTGTGTATGTTGTGGGGTTTACAACAGGTGGTATTGAAATGGGCCGCCAGTGATATTTCAGCCCTGATGCAAATTGCCTTGCGTTCAGCCTTATCTGCGCTGATGGTTTATCCCCTGATTCAGCAGAGCGTGCGCCGTCAACTCTGGAATGCACGCTATTTACCTGCAGGATTACTAGTCGGTGTGTTGTTTGCAACCGAATTCTATCTGATTGGTGAGGCACTGCGTTATACCTCAGCCTCGCATACGATTGTTTTACTTTATACCGCGCCGATTTTTGTGGCTTTGGGTTTACACTGGAAATTGCCGGCAGAGCGTTTGTCTTCTGTGCAATGGGGCGGAATATTTTTTGCCTTTAGCGGAATTGTAGTCAGCTTTCTGTTACGTCCACAGACAGAATCAACTTTACAAACTGATGCCTTGTGGGGAGATTTTCTGGCTTTGCTTGGCGGCGTATTCTGGGCAGCCACTACAGTCAGTGTACGTCTGAGCCGACTGGCTGAAGCACCTGCAACCCAGACTTTGTTCTATCAATTATTGATAGGTGGAATGCTGTTATTGCCTCTGGCTGTTCTGACTGGACAAGCAGCCATTCAATGGACGGTGTTGTCTATTTCCAGTCTGGTTTTTCATACCGTGCTGATTTCCTTTGCCAGTTATCTGATCTGGTTCTGGATGCTGAAGCATTATCTGGCATCGCGTCTAGGGGTATTTTCCTTTTTGACCCCTGTATTCGGCATGCTGTTCGGCGTACTGATTCTGGATGAACATATCGAAATCAATTTTATTATCGGCACCTGTATGGTCATGCTGGGTGTGATTCTAGTGAGTTTGCAGGGATGGCTGAAAAAACCGAATATCAATAAAAGCATTCAAGAGCAAGCATGAAAATCTGGTCTGTAAATTTAGCGACCTGGATTGGTCTGTCTTCTATTCTGATCTGGGCCAGTCTGGTCGCCGTAGTGAAACTGATTACTGAATTTACAAGTGCAGTGCAGGGGATTGCTTTAATTTATAGTTTTAGCAGTCTGGCGATTTTTGCGTTCACCGGCTTTCCAAAAATCACGCAAATGTCCAAGCGTTATCTGCTCGGTTGTGGCGCTTTATTTGTGGCTTATGAGATTCTATTTCTGGTTGCTGTGGCATGGTCGGATAATCGTGAACAGGTGATGCTGATTGCCATGATCAATTATCTGTGGCCACCCTTGATGATTGTTTTTTCGATTTTTGCCCGACAGTTGCAGGCCCGCCTCTGGGTGATTCCAGGCTTTCTGCTCGCTGTGATGGGACTGATGCTGGTGGTCAATCCAGAAATCACTAATCTGCCGAAGTTTATGCAGGTTTTAGCTGAAAATCCTTGGGCTTATGGCTTTGCCTTTCTCGGCGCTTTGTTATGGCCTTGCTATTGCGTTCTGACCAGAACCTACGGCCGCGGACAAAATGGTGTACCGATTTTCTTTTTGGTCGCTGTAATCAGCTTATGGCTCTTACATTTAGGATTAAATGAACCTTTTATCATGCCCACATTCAAGCTATGGCTGGGAATTACGGTGGTAGGCAGTCTGATTGGTATCGCCTATAGTAACTGGAATCAGAGCATGCAATTCGGCAATATCAAGGTGCTGATTTTAGCCACCTATTTTATGCCGATTTTTTCTTCAGTCATGTCGATGCTGATTCTGGATGTCAGGCCCGAACTCAGTTTCTGGATCGGGACAGCCTTGGTAAGCGTAGGTGCGATTGTTTGCTGGAAATCTACCGCTATCAGTTAAAAAAAATCCTCTCAAGCGAGAGGATTTTTTTATTTATGTCGGAACAGTTCGGATAATGGAAAATTGAGTTTTTCTTCCAGATATTGATCGGTTTCCTGTAATCTAGGTGAGAAATTTTGCATCCAGATATCATCAGTTTGGGCATTGGTGAGATGGTTTTTGCGTGGCAGTGGATAAGGCAATTGCAGATAAAAATTCCAGAAGCTGACCTGATCCAGATCGCGAACCAGCACATATTCATTCTCATCGGTGCGTTTGATTAGATTCTGCTTTTCAAACATGGCGACATAGCTCGGCCAGCGGCCAATTTCATCTCGGCCCAGCACTTCAAGCGCTTGTGCTTCACTGATGCTTTCACCGGTTTTCTGTTTTTTATAAAAGAGTTCTAACAGATCTAGCAGCATGACGATGGGATGGCGTTTATTGTCCTGACCAGATTCAAACGCTGTCAGGGCATAACTGATTTCAACCCCCAATAACACAATAATCCACGACAGATAAATCCAGAGCAGGAAAATCGGCACGGCGGCGAAGGCACCATAGACAATTTCATAACTGGTGAAGTTCGACATGATATAGCCGAACAGGTTTTTCAGTAGCTCAAACACCACGGCACTAAACAGACCGGCAATAAAGGCAGATTTAAGCGGTACACTGCGATTCGGGATAGTCCAGTTCAAAATGAAAAATCCGAGTACAGTCAAAGAAAAGGAAATTGCCCAGAGAACAAAGGCACCATCCAGCTCATAACCGGCAAAGTTATTGCTGAGAATGCTCATGGATGCCACGGTCGAGGAAATCACAAACGCACTGCCGAGTAAAATCGGCCCTAGCGAAATGATGGTCCAGTAACGCATAAAGCCCATAATCCCGCCTCGCGTTTCAGTCACACGCCAAATGCGGTTAAACACCGTTTCGATACTGCTGAGCATCAATACTGTCGTCACAAACAAGAACAGAATACCAATGATGGTGAGATTGCTTGATTTATCGGTAAAGGCATTCAAGGCTTTATCAAAGGCAATGGTGGTTTTGGGCAAAAAATTACTATAGATGAGTTGCTGTAATTGCTGCCGCGCAGGTTCCAGCGCTTTAATGGAAGAGATAATTACCAGAAAAACCGTCAGCATCGGCACCACCGCAAACAAGGTAGTGTAGGTTAGGGAACCTGCCTGTTCGCGACAGCGGTCTGCTTCAAAGCGTCGAAGTACAAATAAAACAAATTGAAACCAGTGTTTTTCATAGAAAGGTAATTTCTTTAAATACTTAACAATCATCTGCATCCAATCTCAATTTTTTTAATCATCATGAATTTTCATCATCAGCTTAACCAAAAAACTTGCAAAGTATCGTATAGTTTTATTTTTTTAAGTAATGAATAAGAACCATGATGCAACCTTATGTCCTTGTTTTATATTACAGCAAATATGGCTCAACCAAAGAAATGGCGCATCTGATTGCCAATGGAATTGAAGCGGCAGGCGTGGCAGTAAAAATCAGGACAGTTCCAAATATTTCCAGTATGGTAAAAGTTGCTGAACCGAGTATTCCGGCAGAAGGGGATATTTACTGTACTCTGGATGATCTGGCGCAGTGTGCCGGCCTGGCGCTCGGTTCACCGACCCGTTTTGGCAATATGTCCTCTGAAATGAAATATTTTTGGGATCAGACCACGAGTCTGTGGCTGAATGGAGCGCTACACGGTAAACCGGCTTGCGTGTTTACGGCATCAGGTTCCATGCATGGCGGACAGGAAAGTACTTTACTCACCATGCTGCCGCCGTTATTTCATCATGGCATGATGATCATGGGGCTTAGTAACTCAACACCGGCACTCTCGAATACCAAAACTGGTGGTACGCCTTATGGCGCTAGTCATGTCAGCGGCCCACGGCATGATCAGGGCCTGAGTCAGGATGAAAAAATTCTGTGTGAAGTACAAGGCAAGCGTTTAGGTGAAGTGGTACTGAAACTCAATCGAGTCTGACAAGCACTTACAGGAAATGAAGAATGAACTTCATTTCCTGAATTTTATTAGGCTTCTTTTTGATCTTTTTGATCTTTTTGATCTTTTTGATCTTTTTGATCTTTTTGATCTTTTTGATCTTTTTGATCTTTTTGACTAAATCTGTATTTGCATTTCAGACATTGATAATCCTGAAACAGATTACGGTCGACAGAAACCCCGGCTTTTTTCCCCAGAAAATTACCGACCACACCGCCGGTAATCCCGACACTGATTGCACCGACAAAAGTGCCTACGGTTCCGCCGACAATCACACCTAAAGGTCCGGCTACTGTACCAATTGCAGCGCCAATCGATGCACCTGAAGCAGCGCCACCCACAGTCCCTGCAGTTGCACCCGCTGAACTCATGAGAATGCCGCCAATTTTCTTTAAATTCTGTTCATGATCGCGCTGTTCGATATCAGCTGAGCCACATTTAGGACATTGCATAGATTGTTCCATCAAGGATTGAGATGTGCTTGTTTTAGGTTTGTCGGGAATAGGATGTGTGCCCTGATCAGCACTTATTCATAACATACAACAACACACTAGATAAGTTTTGAATTCGCAAATCAGAAACATTGCATACTCACTTGATTCTAGTTGAGTTCACGCTAAAACATTGTATTTCAGCTGTAAATATATGCCTTCTTGGTTGATTAACGCAATTCTTAACCTGTCATTGAGGAAATGGCAAATCTCAAGATCATCAGAAATGTTCTTCTCTCATCAGTCTAAATATTGCGATCTTAGGTAGGCCATTTCTGGATTCGAAATGAAAAAGGAAGGGAAGTCGAAAAATATGTAAACGAGTTCTTATCAGGTCTATTCAAGTTTTCAGCCAAAATACACCTGAATATTGGCGTTTCTTTATAAGTCACCTTCATTGTAATTGATTAATTATATTTTAAATAAATCGTGACATTTATCCTTATTAAATAGAAGTTCTAATAAAATAAAAATTTACGACTTTTAAAATATAAAAAGTATAATAATTCTAATCTTTATTAGATAAATTTTTGATTATTGATAATATAAAAAATATATTATCTTAATCAAGTTTTTTGGATGAATTTTATATTCAAAAAAAATTTATATAATGATTTCTTACAAATCAAAAATAATAAACAAATATATATTAATTTAATAAAAACAATAATTTATATTTTTAAATAAAACAAAAAAAATAAGTGAATAGGGATAAGTTTTACATTTTATAATTTTATGTGATTTAATATTTTTCAGATAAATTTAATCTTACTTAAATGAAAAATTAAATAAATATCTTAAGTCAGAGGATATTAAGATTATGAGAATATTAGTTATCAATCTGGGTTTATTAGGTTTATGTTTTCTGAGTAACGCTTATGCCACCTCTGATGAGTGGACTCAGCGTTGGAAATCATCCAGTGCCCGTTCCAATGAGAATCTAGTTCAAGCCAATCTGATCGAACTTAAGGAGTCAGACTATTATTCCGGATTAGGTAAAACCACCGTTCATAGCACCTCAACTACTTCCATCGGGACGGTAAATACCCCGACCAACAATATCAATGTAGAGGGTACAGACAACAGTATCGATATTACGAGTGAGTTGCTGAATGAAGCACCAGTCAATTCAAATACCAACCAAAATCCTCAGCGCTGTTTTAATTTAAGTAACAGACCAGGAGAATCACAATGTTGAATTTCTCCTCGACCAGAAGACATATATCTTTCGTGAGTGCCACTGTCCTTTTCAGCTCTTTTTTAACAGGCTGCACGGGTTTAGCGCCCTCAAACAAGAAGCCAGTTAGCCTGGTACAAGGCCCCCCAATTACCGATATTTTTACCCCTTTTGATATGGCTTTATCCTGCCTAAAAGGACAATTACGTAGTGATGTGAGTTTCTCCGTGGGGGCAATTCTGGATCAAACCGGTAAGGATGTAGTTACCAATGGTGGTAGCGGAAAAATGGTGACCCAAGGTGCGGGAGATATGGTGCAATCTGCCTTGTTTCAGGCGGGGGTAAGCTTAATGAACCGGCGTGATCCCCGGATTATCGAAAGCGAAGCCAAGTGGGGCATTCGTGATCCAAGACAAATCCAAGCTTCTGATTATTATGTGACAGGCAGTATTAACAGTCTGGATTTTATTCCGGGTGGTGGTTTTGACATGCAGATCGCTGGTGTCGGTCCGAATTATAGTCAAACCCGGATTATGGTCGGTCTGGATTTATCTTTGACTGATACCCGCAGCAGTAAAGTCGTGGGCAATGTTTCATTGCAGAAGCAAATTGCTGCACAGGATTATGGCTTAAGTGCAGGCAGATTCGCTGGTCGTACACTCTTAAATATTCAGATTGGAAAAGGAGAACGAGAGGCAACTAACTTTGCCTTGCGGCAAATGTTGAATCTGGCCACTTTTGAATTGCTGAGTCAGGTTGTCCCACCCGCCGTATTTGAAAGTTGCCGTGCGCAGATACCGCCAGAGTTTGGTCAATTGAACTTAACCCGAAGTTCTGTTGCACTGCATAAATACAAGAAAAACCAGCAACAAAATAGTACAGCTTCAAGCAGTGCTGTTCAGGAGTCAGTCTCAAGCCAGGCAGACTCATCTAATGAAAAAAATAAGTCAACCAACTCCCCAAGCAAAGATACGAAACCACCTAAACAGAAAGAGTCCGAGGTGATTCAAAACCCTGAAGCAGAGCCTGAAATGAGTAAACAGGACTTGATTAAATATATCAGCAAGAAGCAGCGTCAACCTTCTTCAAATGAAAAGAATGAAGAAAAAGATACTCAAGAAGAAGCTGCTAAAGAACAAGAAGATGAAAAAACCACAACGCTATGGGAGGTTAATCCTGATGTGGTCGAAAATTACTGGTCTAGCACCCAACGTGATTAAGAATATTTAAAAATGGGCTCGCTCCCATTATAAGAAGGAGTACTTAGCGAGAGGTACTTCAAAACAAAAGTAGGAAGAACAACGATGAAAAATACGATCAAAACAATCGCTTTATCCGTCGCCTTTCTGTCTAGCGCAGGTATGGCATACGCCCAAGATGGTGAAACACCTACTGATGTCACCGTAGATACAGGCTTACAAGCTACCCTGGATTCTATTTCTCAGCAGGTTGAAAATGGTTCTGCTTTGAATCTTGCAGTGAATACAGGTGATGTTGATGCAAGTGTCGATTTAGAAGCAATTGCAGAAGCTACAAGAGAAGCACCAGACGCCATTAGTTCAATTGAAGGTACAATTGAAACTACTGCGATTGGTGCCGCGAATACAGGTAGTATCAGTATTGAGCAGGGTAGCTACAATAAGGTGGTATCAGACATATCAGATGCAACGGATAACTACGACTACAGTGAAGTAACGAGTGCAACTAATAATTCTGAAACTCTAGAGGAGCTATCAGAGGTTGCGGATAGTTCAGATATCTCGGAAGTTGTGAGTTCGACACTAAGTACTGACTATAGTGAGGAAATCAATGAAACTTTAAGCAATTATAGTGTAGCGAATATTGCCTATAATGCGGGTGCTATTGATGCATCTGTCAGTGCTATTACAGAAGGAACTCAAACTGCTATTAACAACAGCATCACAACTACCGCTATCGGTGCTGTGAATAGCGGTAGTATCACTGTGACTGTTAAATAAACTCTTTTTTCGAGGTGAACACAGGTCTAACTATTGGCAGATAGTTAGGCCTCTTTATTTTATAATAACATCCACATAAATTGTTGTTTATTCATCGGATAAAAAAGTACTTATTTGTTTGACACTCTCTATTTCAGAAATTGAATAGCCTGGAGCTTAAGATTAAGCCATTTATCTAGGAGCAAATCTGGAAGAATAAATAAGAACTTAGGCTGAGCTATAGCCGAGCTCTGGATATTTTAAATTTATATCATCAGAAAAACACAATAAAAAAAGAGCGCATCAGCGCTCTTTTAAAATTCATTGGCGAGCTTAGTCGCGAACAAATTCAACTGTGCCATTTGTCAAAGACTTTACGCGTGCCAGTGATTCCACACGGTAGCCTTTTTCAAGCAGCAGCTCACGGCCTGGCTGGAATGATTTTTCAATCACAATGCCAATACCGACTACTTCTGCATTTGCCTGGTGAATCAGGTCTGCAAGACCTAAAGCGGCTTGACCATTGGCCAGGAAGTCATCGATCACTAAAACTTTATCGGTTGAGCTGATGTGTTTATTTGAAATCGCGATCGTGCTTTCAGTCTGTTTGGTAAATGAAAAGACTTTAGAGCGATATAAATCATCTTTCAGGGTCAAAGACTGGTATTTACGTGCAAAGATCACCGGTACGCCAAGCTCTAGGCCGGCCATTACTGCAGGTGCGATACCTGATGCTTCAATCGTAATAATTTTGGTAATACCAGCATCTTTAAACAGACGCGCAAATTCTTGACCAATCAGTTGCATCATGACTGGATCAATCTGATGGTTTAAGAAAGAATCTACTTTCAAAACTTCTTCAGAGAGAACGATGCCTTCAGCCAAGATTTTCTGTTCTAGTGCATGCACGGGAGAATCCTCAAGAGCAGGTGCTTTTTCAAGCAAAAGCGTATTGTAAAAAGCACCCGGAAAAAATCAAGTGAAATTCGCCAAAAACTTAGTTGCTTGCACCTTTATAGTCAGTTAACAGCAAACCATAGGAGGTTTTCTTGTCAACATGCGAAACTTTGACTGGAAGATAATCAAGTTTTGGTGCCAGCCAGAAAATGGTTTCACGACCTGGTTTGCTATGTTTCATCACCACTTTAATGGTATTAAAAGATCCGTATTTGGTACTTATAGTCTCTGAACCCTGTTTGACAAACTTACGGCCTTCAATTTCTTTGGCATCAGCGATATAGTAATTTGTTTTCAGGCCTGAATTTTTTAAGTCTTCACGAATTTGCAATTCTGCATTCAACTCATCCAGAACATCTGCTCTCCAGGCAAAAGAACGTTTTTCATCGTCTTTCTTGGTACTGATAGTTTTGCTGGAAGGATTAAAATTAATACTCATGGTGTTGTTATGCACCAGTACTTTACTGCTGCGACTGAAACTGCTTGATCCGATCTTGCCATTATTAAAAGTAAAGCGGCTGGTTTCGGTTGCAGAGGCAATACCCCCGGCTTTTGCAGCAAAGACATAAGTCCAGTTATTGCCAGATTTGCTTAAAGTCCGCGTTGCAGAACCCATATTCTTGCCATTATAGCTAAATTGATAACTGGCCTGGAAAGGAGTCATGGCAAAAGCTTGGCTAGAAATACCAGTGAACAGTATCGCGCTGCTCAGACCCGTGGTCATCACTAAAGTTTTGAATACAGTCTTCGCCATCAGTTATTTTCCTATATTGATTCAACGGGCAAAACATATCACTTATTGCACCCTTTATTATTTGGGCAAAATATGGAAATTGAAGGGATATTTCTGCCAAAAATGTATATTTCATGTAGTTTTATGGAGCTTTTGTTCAAAAACTACGTTCGGCATGATTTAAGAAGGATCTTTCTGTTTGATGGGAGTGACCCGGTTATCATCCATCTCGTCTTCATCCCAGTTCTCTTCCTGATCTTGGGAGAGTTTTCTAAACAGGGCGGCCAGATTGACGTTGCCAATCACCACCAGTTCGGCTTCACGAAGTACTGCGTGATTCACATGAACTTTGCTTAAGGTATCAATGACAGATCGGCTTTTACCTAACCAGCGATTTAAATCGAGATAGAGCAAGTCATCGATGACTTTAATTACGCCCAGTTTTTCCAGAATCATTCCCAAAGGATCTTTATTCAAAACACGTTGATAGAAGAACAGGCCAAAACGCACGCCAAGTTTATACAGCATATTCGGGTATTTGGCTTCAATCAGCTGAGTATCACTAATTTGCTCGAACACGATCAACTGGGTAGTTTTATTCAGTTCCATCTGTACCAGTTTCAAATCAACCGATAAAGTGACAATCAAGCCTTTATAATCTAGTGTTGCGTAGAGACGCAGCCAGTCTTCATGTAAATCTGCGTGTAAGTCTTTCAATGCATCGACATTGTCTGTGACAAAGCGCTGAAAGGTTGCATTCAGGAAGACTTGCGATAGGGGAAATTCACGCTCATCTTCAATAAATCCTTCCGCCCTCTGATACACTTGGCGGATTCGGTTGGAAATATTGGAAATTAGCGTTTGCATACTGAAGCGTCCTGGCAACTTTATTTTTGACTCGGGATGTATCTTGTCGAATTGTATGAAAAATACAAGCGTTCATGCTTGAAGTTTAGCAAAATAAATAGCACCATTTTTATAGTTTTAGTTATGTAACGTTGAAGATTTGATGGATTTGGCATTTTAAAAAGATAAATGACGAATCCGTTTATTTTTAAGCTTTCAAATACTTTTTTTTGGGGAACTGAACTCAGTACTGAGTTTGGGCGAATGTGAAAAAACAATGATACTCATGCCTCTGGTCAGAACTTGGTGGAAAGATCCAGTGTTTAGCAGTGCGATGCTTGCCGCAGGCATTCTGCATTTGATCGTGCTGACCCTGGAATTTGGTATGCCGCAAGATCGGGATACCAGCACCAAAGAAATCGCCGTCAGTTTGCGACAGACGGATGAAGATATTGAACATGCTGATTTTCTGGCTCAAACCAACCAGCAGGGTTCCGGTCAGTTTCGAGAAGCGCATCGCATGTCCAGTGATATGCCATCGCCGTTAATGGAGCAGCAGGCGGGGGAAGAGCAAAAAGAAAGCCCGGATATGCTGCAACAGCAACGGGAGCTGAGTTTCGAAGAAAAAGTGCTGATGACTACCTTGAGCTGGCAAAAGCAGGCAGAAGAAAATCAGCGTAAAAAAATGCAGGAACAGCTGCAAAGCCAGTTTCAGGCCAAAGCTGCGATGGTGGCGAGTCTGGAAGCACAATATTTACAGCGCCAGCAAAACTTCAGTCGTCAGCAAAAAATTAAAACAGTCGATGGCATCCAGGCCAAGCAGGATGTCTCGGCTGCCTATTTGGAAAAGTTCCGTCAGAAAGTGGAATTTTATGGTAACCGCTATTATCCGGAAGCCGCCAAACAGCAGAATCTGGCAGGGGAAGTGCGTCTGATGGTGATCCTGAACCAGAATGGCGGAATTCGAGCGATTCGATTAATTGACAGTTCAGGACATGCCATGCTGGATGAGGCCGCGAAATCTTCCGTGCGTAAGGCGGCGCCATTTGGTGCTTTCGATAGCAAAATGAAGGAAATTTCCGAACTACGAGTTATTCGTACCTGGCGTTTTGATCCGGCCGAAGCTGAGTTTGAGGTGCGTTAATTCTTTCAGTTTATATCACTGACCCTCCCTCTAACTCCCTCCCAAAGGGAGGGAGAACTACCATTGCGATAGGTATTCAAACTCCCTCTCCTGATGCGAGAAGGTTGGGGTGAGGGGAAACAATAAAAAAGCGAGCCTGAGCCCGCTTCCTTCATTTTCTTTTTAATCTTAATTTCGTTCCAGATAAGGATTTTCAAAACCCAGTTTGGCCAGAATCTCAATTTCAATGCTTTCCATCTCGTCAGCATCTTCATCAGAGGTTTCATGGTCATAACCCATTAAGTGTAAGGTGCCATGAACCAGCATGTGGGTGAAATGGGTGAGGGGAAGTTTTTGCTGCTCAGTTGCTTCAGCAAGCACCACCGGAATACAAATCACCAGATCACCAATCGGAAATGCATCCAGAAATTGCGCCATTTCATCTGGCAGTTCGCTTGGAAAAGACAACACATTGGTCGGTTTATCCTTGCCACGATATTCCAGATTCAGTTTATGGCTTTCGTCATGATCGACACAGGCAATACCAATTTCGCAATCACTTTGTGTGCCGATATGACGTAAGCTGGTTTCTACAACTTTTTTGATATATGCACGTTTCAGTACCAGTTCAGGTGACTGAAAGTCCTGTTGTAGGGAAAGACTCAGTTTCAAAACAAATCCTTAAATAAACTTAATGCTGTGCATCTGCCGCAGCATCATTTTCAGCGATCAAGGCTTCCTGACGGGCTTTACGCTCGGCACGTGCTTCGGCACTTAAACGCTGCTGCTCACTGTCCCAGCCTTCATAGGCTTCAACAATTTTCTGTACCAGTTGATGACGTACCACATCACGGGAATGGAAACGGGTAATGTGAATTTCAGGAATCTTGTCAATCACACGTAAAGCATGTGACAGACCAGATTGCTGGCCACGTGGTAAATCCACCTGCGTCACGTCACCGGTAATCACCGCACGTGATCCAAAACCTAAACGGGTCAAGAACATCTTCATCTGTTCAGGGGTGGTATTTTGCGCTTCATCCAGAATTACGAAAGAATGGTTCAGGGTACGACCACGCATATAGGCCAGTGGTGCCACTTCAATAATCTGACGTTCGATCAGCTTGGCTACTTTTTCAAAGCCGAGCATTTCATACAGGGCATCATATAGCGGACGCAAATATGGATCGATTTTCTGGGTGAGATCACCCGGCAGGAAACCGAGTTTTTCACCGGCTTCGACGGCAGGACGTACCAATAAAATCCGCTGGATTTCGTTACGTTCCAGCATATCGACGGCGGCAGCAACGGCAAGGTAAGTTTTACCTGTCCCTGCCGGGCCAATACCAAAGGAAATATCACTTTGCAGAATACGTTGCACATAACGCTTCTGGTTTGCACCGCGCGGATTGATCCGGCCTTTACGGGTCTGTAACCAGACCGCATCCAGACCGGTATGCTCCTGATCTTCCAGATCCTGCTGAAGTTCGCGGTCAGTCTGGCTGCCTTGAATCATCAGATGCAAGGTGTCTGCACTGATCTGTGTACTCTGTTCAGATTCTTCATGCAGACGTTGCAAGAGCAGCTCAGCTCTCTCAACAGCATCGATTTCACCATCAATAATGAAACTTTCTCCCCGATGGGAGATTTTGACATCTAATCGTTGTTCAATTTGTTTCAAATGACCGTTGTAAGCACCTAACATGGCCTGTATACGGTCCATCGAAATTCCAGGAAAAGCTACTGTACGTCGAATCGCTGCAGTCAAGAGTGTTCCTTATAGAAGTGTACGTTATGTGCTCTACATTACGCCACGTCAGGCTCAAGATTCAAGAGCTCACCGTAAACTAAATTTAAAGTTTTAATTTCGGTAATTTCGATCTCGGCAAAGCGGCCGACCCAGGCAGGATCACCAATAAAGTTGACATAACGGGTGTTGTCCGCAGTACCCACCAGAATATTCGGATCTTTATCAGAAACTTTCTCGATCAGCACACGTTGCAGCGTACCCAGCATGGCATCGGTCTTGTCAATACTGGAACGCTTGATCCATTGCTGAACTTTGGCCAGACGTTCTTTTTTCACATCTTCCGGAGTTGTATCTTCCAGTTCTGCCGCAGGCGTACCCGGACGCTTTGAATAGATGAAACTATAGGAATGGTCAAAATCCAGATCTTTGATGAACTGATACGTTTCTTCAAAGTTCTCATCGGTCTCGCCCGGGAAGCCAATAATAAAGTCCGACGATAAATGCATGTCTGGACGTACTTTACGTAACTTGGCAATTTTCTCGATGTAGACATCAATAGTGTGGTTACGTTTCATCGCTTGTAACACATCATTTGAGCCACTTTGTACTGGCAAGTGCAGGTGCGATACCATTTGTGGAAGGTCGCGGTAACACTGGATCAGGTCATCATTAAATTCGAGCGGATGCGAGGTGGTATAACGAATCCTGCCAATTCCCGGAATGTCAGCGACCAGACGTAATAAATCTGCGAAGGTACAGATGTTGCCTTCAAAGGTTTCACCACGATAACCATTCACGTTCTGACCCAAAAGCGAAATTTCACGCACGCCTTTTTCAGCCAGACCGGCAATTTCCGCCAGTACGTCATCGAGTGGGCGAGAAACTTCTTCACCACGGGTATAAGGTACAACACAGAAAGAACAGTATTTAGAACAGCCTTCCATGATGGATACAAAAGCTTTATAACCTTCTACACGCGGCTCTGGCAGAAAGTCGAATTTCTCGATGTCCGGGAAGGAAATATCCACCAGTTTGATTTTTTCTTTTTTCGGCTTTTCGATCTGCTCAAAATGCTGATCCAGCATTTGTGGCAAACGGTGCAGGGTTTGCGGGCCAAAAATCATATCGACATAATTGGCACGTTTCTGGATGTTGTCACCTTCCTGAGATGCCACACAACCACCGACACCAATAATCAGGTCCGGATTTTTGTCTTTGAGCTTGCGCCAGCGGCCCAGCTCGGAGAATACTTTTTCCTGTGCCTTTTCACGGATCGAGCAGGTATTCATCAACAGAATATCGGCCTCTTTCGGATCAGTGGTCAGCACATAGCCATGGGAATCGCCTAACAGGTCTGCCATACGGTGACTGTCGTACTCATTCATCTGACACCCTTGCGTTTCGATGTACAGCTTTTTCACTGAAGCATCGCTAACAGGGGTGTGCGCTGGCTGGGTAACAGTGTTTTCTGAGGCAGCTGGGGCACCATTCGGAATGAAGGTTTGAACCGTCATGTAGGCTCCTACAAGGTAATACGTTGAAAGAGTGAACGAACAGCCTGATTGATGCATCAAACAGGTGAATAAAAATTCAATTCACAGACTGAAATCTTGGAAAGGCGCATATTTTAGCAGGAAAGTCGCTTAAACTTATAGCCCAAATTAACTGTGGAAAAATATTGATTTATGGGCAAAAATTGTCTGTAGATTAATATTGCTTAATCATAAGGTTACATAACTGAACAATAGAGTTGGTTATAATCTTCAAACTAGCTCTTATGATATGCAACATGGGCAAAGCATAAAATCGATGATAGAAGGCAAAGGGATGTTGAAACACACTAAAACTATGTATAAATACTATAAATTAATTACTTTAAGTGTGGCATGTATCTGTTCAGCGAGTACACAGGCAGCAGAAGAACAATTTAATGATGCCTTGCGTGCAGCCAATGCAGGTAATACTGAACTGTTACAGCAATATCGTCTGTCTATGCAGAATGATGCCTTGGGCTATTATCCGGAATACTGGATTTTAAACCAGAATCTTGCCATGCAGCCTGTTAGTCAGATTATCAGCTTTGCCCAGCGTTACCCTCAATCCGCCATGGCTGAAAAGCTGGCAGCAGACTATGTCGAAGAAAAGGTAAAAATGGCAGACTTTAGTACTGCTCAACCGGTATTGCCTTATGTAACCAATGCTGATCCTGCCGAAGCCTGTGCAGTGGCACAAGTGCGCGCCAAAGCTGGCGATGAACTGGTCTATGCCGAGTTTAAAGAAGTCTGGTTAACTACCAATAGCCAGCCTGATTCTTGTACTGGTTTAGGCCGGATGATGCTATCCAGTCCACTCATGACCTCAGAAGACCGTCAGCAGCGACTCTGGGGACAACTTCGTGCCGGACAGTCAGGTCAGGCCATTGCGACAGCGCAAGGCATTGGTCTAAATCTGTCTCTGGCACAACTGAATTCGATTCAGGCCAATCCCACTAATTATTTGTGGTCTGCGCCTAAAAGTACTGCGGCAGAGCATGCCTATCTGATTTATGCGCTGGGACGTCTGGCCGATAGCGATTTGGACTCAGCTTTGTCTATCGTCAAGCGGACCGCGGAAGGTACACCAGTACAGGTACAACGCGCCTTATATCGTGCTGTCGGTTATATCGGTGGTACCACAGTGATGAAAAACAACTTCAACCGTGAAGTGTTAAATGCGCTAGATGCCAGCTATGGTCTGCCATTTAGCCCGGAAGAAGCCGAGATTTATGCGCGTCAGGCGATTCGTTTTAGTGCCTGGGAAAGTCTGATCCGTGCTATTGACAGCATGAGCGTCAACCAGAAACAGGAAGATCGTTGGCAATACTGGCTGGCACGTGCCAGCGAACAGCGTTCAGACCGTAGTTCTAAACAGACCGCTCAAAGTATTTATCGCAAACTGGCAACCGGGGATGACTATCACAATCTTTTGGCACGTGACAAGTTGGGACAGGTGACTGCAAGTACCCCCAATCCAGCGCAGCCATCCAGTCAGGCCATGCAGCGTTTGAATCAGGATATTCATTTCCGCCGTGCTTTCACTTTACGTAATATCAGTGCCCCGGATAACTACATTAACCGGGAATGGAACTGGGCGGTGCGTCAGGCTTATCTTAAACATGACGATGACCTGTTACTGGCAGCAGCAAAACGGGCCATGGACATGGGCTGGCATGATCGGGCCATTTATGCTGCTGATCGTACTGCAAGCAAACATAACTATCACTACCGCTATCCGATGCCGCATCAGAACTATGTGGTCAGTCATAGCCGAAATGCAGGTATTGATCCGGCCTGGGCGTATGGTTTGATGCGTCAGGAAAGCCGTTTCAATACGGTGGCACGTTCACATGTGGGCGCGGGTGGTCTGATGCAGATCATGCCGGATACGGCCAAGCTGGTGGCGCGTCAGATGGGTGAAGCTTATAATCCGGCAGCACTGACTGATATGAACACCAATATTCGCTACGGAACATTCTATTTATCTACGATTCAGCGTCAGCTCAGTGATAGTCCGGTTTTGGCAACGGCAGGCTATAATGCCGGTCCAAACCGTGCCCGCCGCTGGCAGCCAGAATTTCAGGGGATTGCCGCAGATCAATATACTGAAAGTATTCCTTTACTCGAAACCCGAGATTATGTGAAACATGTCATGACCAATGCCACGCATTATGGCATCTTGTTAGGACAGGGGGCACAGTCGGTAGGTAAACGCATGCAACTGATACCATTACGTAATACACAATAAAATTAAAATTATTGGGGGGATGGTGGTTTATTCATGAAACTAATGAAGGATCGTCGAGTCTGGGCCGGATTGGTGGCACTGGTGGTTTTTACCAGCAGTCCGGCAGCGTTCGCCACGCCGACAGACTATGTCATGGATGTACAACTGGTGCCGGCTTTATGTAGCCTGTACCCGGAATATGCCAAGAAACGAAAATGTCTGGAAGGCTATTCGCTGAATATCTCTGGCTTATACCCTCAAACCACATCACAAAACTGTACGACCACCAGTTCTGCAAAGCTGTCACCACTGCAATCCAAGGTAGTGGCCAGAATCATGCCGGATGAGAATACCCGAACCTTGTTATGGCGCAATATCGGCGGCTGTGTGCCGATGAATGCCAGCCAGTATTTCCGCACGATTATCAATTATGCTGACCGTCTGAAAGTACCGACGGAACTGACGGAACAGGAAAATATTACGATTTCTGTCGAGGTACTACGGGCGAAATTTGTGAAAATTAATCCGAAATTACCGAGCAATGCCTTGCGATTCAACTGCCAGCAGACTCAGTCAGCTAGCGTGCTTACCTCGATCAAGGTCTGTTATCGCCCCAATGGCAATTACAAATCCTGTCCTGCCAACATTATTAATACATGCCCAAAAACTGTCACAATAAAAGGAACATACTGAGCTTTTTTGCCGATTTAATTTATATTTCCTATCAGACTTTAGGTGAAATCCGTCCTCTTTTATATGCATCTGGCAAAGGATTGGAGTACAATCTTTCGCGTTTACGATTATTAGATTAAATACTAACTATTTAATCGCATTGAATATCCTCAATTGGAGATAATTAGATGAAGCAAGCAGTTCGTGTTGCCGTTACTGGCGCTGCAGGTCAAATTGGTTACAGCCTATTATTCCGTATCGCAAGCGGCGAAATGCTAGGTAAAGATCAACCAGTGATTTTGCAATTGCTCGAAGTTCCTTTTGAGAAAGCTCAACAAGCGCTTAAAGGCGTAATGATGGAGCTTCAAGATTGTGCATTCCCATTACTAGAAGACATGATCGGTACTGATGATCCTAAAGTTGCATTTAAAGATGCTGACTATGCGTTATTAGTTGGTTCACGTCCACGTGGTCCAGGTATGGAACGTGCTGACCTGCTTAAAGTGAACGGTGAAATCTTCATCGGTCAAGGTCAAGCATTGAACGAAGTTGCAAGCCGTGACGTTAAAGTTCTAGTTGTTGGTAACCCTGCAAACACGAATGCTTACATCGCAATGAAATCTGCTCCAGATCTTCCAGCGAAAAACTTCACTGCAATGTTACGTCTTGACCACAACCGTGCTGCATCTCAAATTGCTGCTAAAACTGGTAAAGCGGTTAAAGACATCAAAAATCTTACAGTTTGGGGTAACCACTCTCCAACCATGTATGCCGACTACCGTTTTGCAACAATTAACGGCGAAAGCGTTAAAGACATGATCAACGACCAAGAATGGAATGCAAATACATTCCTTCCGACTGTTGGTAAACGTGGTGCTGCGATTATCGAAGCACGTGGTTTGTCTTCTGCTGCTTCTGCTGCTAACGCTGCAATCGACCATATGCGCGATTGGGCTCTTGGTACAAACGGCGAATGGGTAACTATGGGTATTCCTTCTGACGGTTCTTACGGTATTCCTGAAGGCGTAATGTTCGGTTTCCCTGTAACGACTGAAAACGGTGAATACAAAATCGTTCAAGGTCTAGAAATCGACGAATTCAGTCAAGAGCGTATCAACTTCACGTTGAATGAACTTGAAGAAGAGCGCGCAGCAATTGCTGACATGCTTAAATAATTTGATCTTTTCAGATTAAGTTGAAAAAGCACTCCATTTGGGGTGCTTTTTTTATATCACTCACTTTAATCAACAAAAAATAACAAGCTGTGAAGGAGAGACAACTGAGTTTTCGCTATGAGCCATCTAAGGTAGAAACAAGATTATAGATAAAAAGATGGAGGTTCAGATGTTAGAGCAACGCGCTACCTTCGAACTTTTCTTTGAACAATTGGGTCTGGATTCGAGTCCGGAAGCCATTGATGAGTTTATTAGTACGCATCAAATTGGTATGGATGTACCGCTGCATAAAGCTCCCTTTTGGAGTAAATCACAGCATGACTTTCTGATCAGTCACTGGAAGAAAGATGATGACTGGGCCATTTTTGTCGATGTGTTAAATGAACAATTACATATTGAGGCAGAGGGTTCAGGTTCCTGTGACATACCCAGCCATAAATCAACCTAAGAATTCGAATCTCAACACGCTCATAATTTAACGCTACGATGGAGTCTATTTATGCTTACGGAACAACAGTTAACTTTAGAATTATTATTTGAACAATTGGGTTTGCCTTCTGATGAAGCCTCAATTAATCAATTTACCCATACCCATCAATTGCCATCTGAAGTCGCATTGCCAGATGCCGAATTCTGGAGTGAGGGACAAAGTGCCTTCCTGCGTGAACATTGGCACCAAGATGATGAATGGATTGTCATTATTGACAAGTTAAATCAGCTTTTACATGTGGAAAGCGACAAACAAAGCGTTTAAATGCATTCATACAAAAAGAAACAACAAACCTAGTCAAAGGACTAGGTTTTTTTTGTCTTATCTTATAAGTTAGATCTATAAATAATTACAATTTATCTGATATAAGGAGGGCGCGATGCTCGCAAAGAACCAACCATCCTTAGAGCTCTTGTTTTCTCAGCTCGGTCTCGCCAATAGTCCTGCGGCTATTGAATTGTATGTACGCACCCATCAACTGCCAGCAGGGCTGTCCTTGCATGATGCGCCATTCTGGAATAAAGCCCAGCGTTCTTTATTAATCAGCCATTTGGTACAAGATGATGATTGGGCAATTTGGGTCGATGAACTGAATCAGCAACTGCACATGGACGCTTATAGACGTCAACCTGCTTGATCATTTTTCCTATATTTTTCTGATATTTAAAATAAGATGATATAGCTTGTATTAAAAAACGCCTCATTTGAGGCGTTTTTGTTCTTTGGCTTAATGCATTTTGCTTTTTAATATTTTGTTAAACCATTCGTGCTGACGATAATCATTAAATGCATGATGCTGCTGTAATAATTCCAGCTCAAATTCGGCAGTGGTGGTGTACTTACCTAACCAGTGGCGGGTCAGGGCCGGCTCATTTTTACTGGCACTGGCATAGGCCAGAAAGAAATAAATGTCCCCATGTTCATAACTGGCCATTGGCTTTAAAATTTGCTGAGTAATCAGGGCGAAATGGTGCTCTTTGGTCAATTCAAAAAACATCATATAAGCCTTGGCCAGATGCAAAGATAGGTTGATATACATGCGCAGCGGCATTTCTTCAAATTCTACCCGGCCTTGTTCCAGCAACACTACGGCTTCTTGCAGGAAATGTCGCTGTTCCTGACGCAGTTCACTTAAAGTCACCAGCTGTAAACGAAGATCAGCACGTTCAAGCGTTAATTCCGGCGTATTGCCTTTTAAATACAATTGGTCAGTTTCACCCAGACGTTGAATAATCTGTTTGGTCGTTAATCGCATCAACGCAATCCTCATTTCTCAATAATGGCTATATGAGGTTAAAAATTAAAATTTAAAGCGGCAGCGTGTCTTAGAGTAGTGAGGTATCACTTCTTAGCCAGGCGGTAATGGATAGGCGTTGCTGTTTAGAGATTAAAACTTCATGTAATAAATCGCTCTGGAACAGCGCCATTCGGTTCGGTTTTGGCTGGATAATATGCCACTGGCCATGTTTGTCCTGCAGGCGTAGTTCACCGCCCCAGTCCGTCTGCCATTGTCCATGTAAATAATACACACTGGAAATCATCCGGCCATTTTTACTTTGGGGGTTGTCACGGTGCAGGGCATAGAACTCACCCGCGTGATAGCAAGCGAAATGCGCTTCGACATCTTTGATGCCTAAATAAAACGCGCGGTTTAAAATTTGAGAAAATTGTTGAAGGGTTTGAATGTGTCGGTGGGAAATTTGAAATTCAGGTTGTAACCAAAGAATATGATCACTACGGATGTTGTTAACGACACCATTTTGAATGGCTGCATTACGAAATTCGTTTAAGTGGCTTAAGCATTCTTGACTCACTGCATGTTGATATTCGCTAGAGTAAGCATCGTCAACAATACTAAAGCCATGTTGATCTAAATCATCTAAGATTTGATCAACATTCCAATCCCCTGGGATGATAACTGCTTCCATTTTTTCAATTCTCGATAGTGTGGTAAAAAAAGGTCCGCTATTTTAGTGCAATAATCGTTTCTGAACGAAATAGTTTTTCATGTTAAAATAGCAATTGATCTTAGGAATAATTGAAACATGAATTACCGTCACTCTTACCACGCAGGCAACTTTGCCGATGTGATGAAGCACGTTTTATTGCTTCAGTTGTTGACTCGACTGAATGCAAAAAACAAACCTTATCGCTATGTAGATACACATGGTGGTGCAGGTAAATATGATTTGTCGACTGCCGAAGCGCAAAAATCAGGTGAGTTTTTAAACGGTATTCATCGTCTTGTTAAGCTGGATGATTCGATCAAGCGTAATGCACCTGAAGGCGTACAACAATATTTGAAAATTGTTGAAAATATGCGTGAAAACTTTGGTAAGGGTGCTTATCCGGGTTCACCGTGGTTTGCCCTAGAAGGCATGCGCGAGATTGATAAAGCGACCATTTTTGAAATGCAGCGTGATGTATTCCAGCAACTTCGTCATAATATTTTTGACAAGCGTGCCGGTTTGCATGAGCGTGATGCATACGAAGGTCTGTTGGCTGTCATTCCACCGAAAGAAAAACGTGGTCTGGTGATGATCGATCCGCCATATGAACTGGAGCGTAAAGATTTCCCGCAGTTGGTCGAACTGCTGGTTACCGCGTATAAGAAATGGCCGACAGGTGTATTCGCGGTTTGGTATCCAATTAAAGACCGTGCCATGATCGAACGCTTCGAGAAGAAAATGTTCAAGACTGGTATCCGCCGTCAACTGGTTTGTGAAGTCTGTGTATGGCCGGATGATACCCCAGTAGGCTTGAACGGTTGTGGTTTGCTGGTGATTAACCCGCCTTGGAAATTCTCTGAAGATGCAGATGAAGCGCTACAGTGGTTATTCCCGCATCTTCGCATGAGTGAAAATGGTGGTCACGCTGCAGTTCGCTGGTTAGTGGGCGAGTAATTTTTTTAAAGATCAGGTCATAGCTAGGATCGACAAGAATGACAAATATAAGCAAACCGGAACGCGACTCTTCAACTGAAGTGCCTTTTGATGGCATCACCTTTGAGGTAGAAGAAGAGGAGCATACCCAGGAAGGGCAAAAAGTTAAGCGTCGAGGCATCTATCTATGGCCGAACCTGATTACAACAGCAGCGTTGTTATCAGGTTTCTACTCGATTATTGCCAGTATGAATGGTAATTTTCAGCAAGCTATTTATGCGATTTTTATTGCGGCATTACTGGATGGACTAGATGGCCGTGTAGCTCGTGCGATTGGCGCACAAAGTCCGTTCGGTGAACAGTTCGATTCCCTTTCTGACATGCTGGCTTTTGGTGTAGCTCCCGCTATTTTGATGTATAGCTGGGGCTTAAGTGATTTGGGTCGTATTGGTCTGGCAGCCTGCTTTGTTTATACCGCGTGTGCTGCGTTCCGTCTGGCGCGTTTTAATGTACAGATTGGTGTGGTCGATAAACGTTATTTTATCGGTGTGGCAAGTCCTCTGGCTGCCATCATGATTGTGTCATTGGTCTGGGTCGGTCTGGATTTTCCAGAAATCTTTGATATTCGTGAACCTTCTCTTCAGGTCATTAATGCAGTAGTCATTATTGCGGTGGGCTTGTTAATGATTTCCAATATCAAGTATTACTCATTCAAAACAGTAGAGCGTAAACGGGTTCCATTTTTTGTCCTACCAATCGCCGTATTCGTCTTTGCAGCGATGACTTATAATATTCCTGTCGGCATTCTGGTAATTTCTATTCTCTATGCCTTGTCTGGTTTCGTGACCACCTTTATGGCAAAAAGATCGAGTACATTATAAAAATATAAAAGGAGTCTGAGATGCGGTTTCTTCAAGATTTTTTAGATCGTTCGAAACAGCTGAATCAGACTCCTACTGTTTCGCGCTATCCCGCCTATCATGGCCTTACCTCAAAATATAAAATTATTCATCAAGGATTAATGATCCCCGGACTTCCGGCACCGCTCTATTATTTAAACTTTCTGAGTATTATTGGGCAACCCAATGCGCCCATGCTGGCAAACCCCAGTGCAATCGAAACCACAGCCTTAGATACCGCCACCGTGATTTGCAGTTCGAGTCCACATATGGTGGGGCAATTGCATCACTATTCTGTCAAGCAGGACTGTCATTTTAAATCTAGTCTATTTCAGTTTCTGGATCGTGAGCAATTGAGCGGAAGTTTTCCAAATTTTCGTTTGCAACGTTCTGACTCGGAACTCAGTTTTGATTTAAATATTCAGACCACTCAGCTAATTTCTCATTTTACCCAAATGCGTTTTTCCTTGGCAGATCACTGGTCTTTGCTGTGTCATTGTCAGGGAACAGTGAGCTATAAAGCGCAGCAATATACGATCGATGGTCTGGGAAGCTTTGAATACGCGCGGAGTTTTAACTTTCCCTATCTGCCTTTGGCTTTCCTGACTTATCAAATTATTAATCTCAGTGAAAATCGGCAACTGTTGTTGGCGCAAATTCGGGATGGTTTTAATCGTATTGTTCAGTCGCGGATCTATCTGCGTGATTTAAAAAACATGCGGACCCAAATGTTCGATCGCAAAGTTTATTTTAAAGTTCATCGTGTTTATCCGCGTGTCACGACACCCAATCGGCAAAGTATGTATTTGCCGCGCGAATTTGAATGGTGTTATAAAAACGCAGACGGTACTTGTATCTGGGTACAAGGTCAAAGTCGTGGAGATTTTAAATTTGGTCTGGCAGCGGGCTATGTAGGAAGTTTTAGTTATCAAGTAAAAATAAATGAAGAAACCGAAAATGGGGAAGGAGGCTATTGTGAATACATAGATTGCCGGCCTTTACGCTTTCAGGAAGAGAATAAAACAGAAAAAAGATTAAGTCATTTATCTAATTCAGTCCCTTTAATGCTCAAGAAATGAAGAAAAGTGCGATTTTTGTAGAATAAATAAACAGTCGTTAGTTTTTTATTGAATTATTTAAAAAAGGGGGGTTGCAAGGGGTGTGAAATGCTGTAGAATGCACATCCATCGGCGGTGATGAAGATTAAAACTTCTGATAAAACAGTGACTTAGTTGAGTTTGATTGAGTTGGGTTTTATTTGATAAGTTTAAAAATAATTTTCATTACTGGTTGACTTTCTAGAGATAGAGAGTAATATAGCCGACCTAGCTTGCTGGTGACGAATTAGCAAGAAGATCATTAAGAGATTATGAAGAACAACTTGTGTGGATTTTTACTGGTTGATCGATCGAAATTATTTTCATTGATTGATGGTAGAAATTACTCGAAGTTTATTTGAGAAATATTTGTCAGAAAATTGATGAGCCAAGATTGGTGCCCTTTAAGGCACTACATAGTATTAAACTGAAGAGTTTGATCATGGCTCAGATTGAACGCTGGCGGCAGGCTTAACACATGCAAGTCGAGCGGGGAAATGTAGCTTGCTACATTACCTAGCGGCGGACGGGTGAGTAATGCTTAGGAATCTGCCTATTAGTGGGGGACAACATCTCGAAAGGGATGCTAATACCGCATACGTCCTACGGGAGAAAGCAGGGGACCTTCGGGCCTTGCGCTAATAGATGAGCCTAAGTCGGATTAGCTAGTTGGTGGGGTAAAGGCCTACCAAGGCGACGATCTGTAGCGGGTCTGAGAGGATGATCCGCCACACTGGGACTGAGACACGGCCCAGACTCCTACGGGAGGCAGCAGTGGGGAATATTGGACAATGGGGGGAACCCTGATCCAGCCATGCCGCGTGTGTGAAGAAGGCCTTTTGGTTGTAAAGCACTTTAAGCGAGGAGGAGGCTACCGAGATTAATACTCTTGGATAGTGGACGTTACTCGCAGAATAAGCACCGGCTAACTCTGTGCCAGCAGCCGCGGTAATACAGAGGGTGCAAGCGTTAATCGGATTTACTGGGCGTAAAGCGCGCGTAGGTGGCCAATTAAGTCAAATGTGAAATCCCCGAGCTTAACTTGGGAATTGCATTCGATACTGGTTGGCTAGAGTATGGGAGAGGATGGTAGAATTCCAGGTGTAGCGGTGAAATGCGTAGAGATCTGGAGGAATACCGATGGCGAAGGCAGCCATCTGGCCTAATACTGACACTGAGGTGCGAAAGCATGGGGAGCAAACAGGATTAGATACCCTGGTAGTCCATGCCGTAAACGATGTCTACTAGCCGTTGGGGCCTTTGAGGCTTTAGTGGCGCAGCTAACGCGATAAGTAGACCGCCTGGGGAGTACGGTCGCAAGACTAAAACTCAAATGAATTGACGGGGGCCCGCACAAGCGGTGGAGCATGTGGTTTAATTCGATGCAACGCGAAGAACCTTACCTGGTCTTGACATAGTAAGAACTTTCCAGAGATGGATTGGTGCCTTCGGGAACTTACATACAGGTGCTGCATGGCTGTCGTCAGCTCGTGTCGTGAGATGTTGGGTTAAGTCCCGCAACGAGCGCAACCCTTTTCCTTATTTGCCAGCGGGTTAAGCCGGGAACTTTAAGGATACTGCCAGTGACAAACTGGAGGAAGGCGGGGACGACGTCAAGTCATCATGGCCCTTACGACCAGGGCTACACACGTGCTACAATGGTCGGTACAAAGGGTTGCTACCTCGCGAGAGGATGCTAATCTCAAAAAGCCGATCGTAGTCCGGATTGGAGTCTGCAACTCGACTCCATGAAGTCGGAATCGCTAGTAATCGCGGATCAGAATGCCGCGGTGAATACGTTCCCGGGCCTTGTACACACCGCCCGTCACACCATGGGAGTTTGTTGCACCAGAAGTAGGTAGTCTAACCTTAGGGGGGACGCTTACCACGGTGTGGCAGATGACTGGGGTGAAGTCGTAACAAGGTAGCCGTAGGGGAACCTGCGGCTGGATCACCTCCTTAACGAAAGATTGACGATTGGTAAGAATCCACAACAAGTTGTTCTTCATACGATGTATCTGAGGGTCTGTAGCTCAGTTGGTTAGAGCACACGCTTGATAAGCGTGGGGTCACAAGTTCAAGTCTTGTCAGACCCACCAAATCTGACTAACGAAGCATGAAAGTGCTGAAGCAAACAGAACAGAACGATACATTGACTTATTGATAAGCTGGGGACTTAGCTTAGTTGGTAGAGCGCCTGCTTTGCACGCAGGAGGTCAGGAGTTCGACTCTCCTAGTCTCCACCATACATTCCTTCGGAATGTATAAAGACAAAAGCTAATAAATAGACAATCAGTTGATTGTTAGTTTAGTCCTTAAGCGATCAAGTGATGAGATCCTAGAGATTAACAAGTACAGGCGTTATGATACGCGCACTTGATAACCTCTGTGATTTATCACAGTTTCCTGACCTGACGAAGGCTGGAAAAATCATTAACAGAATATATTTGAGTTGAAATAATTTGTTCATACTCGTTTTTAAGATCGACATTAACAGTGATTTATTACTTGTTGATGAAGGTTGAGGAAATGAGTTACTAGCGAAATTAACTGAATCAAGCGTTTTGGTATATGAATCTAATTGAAGCTGTACAGTGCTTAAATGCACAAGACGCCAACTGTATGATTGACTGAGTGATTGGTTAATCTGTTGCTCATCCTGCTTGTAAGGATGAACGACTGTTTGGGGTTGTATAGTCAAGTAATTAAGTGCATGTGGTGGATGCCTTGGCAGTCAGAGGCGAAGAAAGACGTGATAGCCTGCGAAAAGCTCCGGGGAGGCGGCAAATATCCTGTGATCCGGAGATGTCTGAATGGGGAAACCCACTTACCATAAGGTAGGTATTGCAACATGAATACATAGTGTTGCAAGGCGAACGAGGGGAAGTGAAACATCTCAGTACCCTTAGGAAAAGAAATCAATTGAGATTCCCTCAGTAGCGGCGAGCGAAAGGGGAAGAGCCCATTAAGTCATATAAGTTCTAGTGGAACGCTCTGGGAAGTGCGACCGTAGACGGTGATAGTCCTGTACACGAAAGGGCTTATATGATGATGTCGAGTAGGGCGAGGCACGTGAAACCTTGTCTGAATATGGGGGGACCATCCTCCAAGGCTAAATACTCCTGACTGACCGATAGTGAACCAGTACCGTGAGGGAAAGGCGAAAAGAACCCCTGTGAGGGGAGTGAAATAGATCCTGAAACCGCATGCATACAAGCAGTGGGAGCCGGCTTAGTCCGGTGACTGCGTACCTTTTGTATAATGGGTCAGCGACTTATATTCAGTAGCAAGGTTAACCGCATAGGGGAGCCGTAGGGAAACCGAGTCTTAATAGGGCGTTTAGTTGCTGGGTATAGACCCGAAACCAGGTGATCTATCCATGAGCAGGTTGAAGGTTGGGTAACACTAACTGGAGGACCGAACCCACTGTCGTTGAAAAGCCAGGGGATGACTTGTGGATAGGGGTGAAAGGCTAATCAAACTTGGTGATAGCTGGTTCTCCCCGAAAGCTATTTAGGTAGCGCCTCGGACGAATACCATTGGGGGTAGAGCACTGTTTCGGCTAGGGGGTCATCCCGACTTACCAAACCGATGCAAACTCCGAATACCAATGAGTACTATCCGGGAGACAGACTGCGGGTGCTAACGTCCGTAGTCAAGAGGAAAACAATCCAGACCGCCAGCTAAGGCCCCAAAATTATAGTTAAGTGGGAAACGATGTGGGAAGGCATAGACAGCTAGGAGGTTGGCTTAGAAGCAGCCACCCTTTAAAGAAAGCGTAATAGCTCACTAGTCGAGTCGGCCTGCGCGGAAGATGTAACGGGGCTAAAACTATATGCCGAAGCTGCGGATGCATAATTTATTATGCGTGGTAGGGGAGCGTTCTGTAAGCCGATGAAGGTGGATTGAGAAGTCTGCTGGAGGTATCAGAAGTGCGAATGCTGACGTGAGTAACGACAATGCGAGTGAAAAACTCGCACGCTGAAAGACCAAGGGTTCCAGTCCAACGTTAATCGGGGCTGGGTGAGTCGACCCCTAAGGCGAGGCCGAGAGGCGTAGTCGATGGGAAATTGGTTAATATTCCAATACTTCTGTGTAATGCGATGAGAGGACGGAGAAGGTTAAGTCAGCCTGGCGTTGGTTGTCCAGGTGGAAGGTTGTAGGCATGTATCTTAGGCAAATCCGGGGTACTCTATGCTGAGAACTGATAGCAAGCTGTACTTGTACAGTGAAGTGGCTGATACCATGCTTCCAGGAAAAGTCTCTAAGCTTCAGTTACACAGGAATCGTACCCGAAACCGACACAGGTGGTCAGGTCGAGTAGACCAAAGCGCTTGAGAGAACTCTGCTGAAGGAACTAGGCAAAATGGTACCGTAACTTCGGGAGAAGGTACGCTGTTGTCTGTGATAGGACTTGCTCCTTGAGCGGCCGACAGCCTCAGAAACCAGGCCCCTGCAACTGTTTATTAAAAACATAGCACTCTGCAAACACGAAAGTGGACGTATAGGGTGTGATGCCTGCCCGGTGCTGGAAGGTTAATTGATGGGGTTAGCGTAAGCGAAGCTCTTGATCGAAGCCCCAGTAAACGGCGGCCGTAACTATAACGGTCCTAAGGTAGCGAAATTCCTTGTCGGGTAAGTTCCGACCTGCACGAATGGCATAATGATGGGGGCGCTGTCTCCAGCAGAGACTCAGTGAAATCGAATTCGCCGTGAAGATGCGGTGTACCCGCGGCTAGACGGAAAGACCCCGTGAACCTTTACTGCAGCTTGACATTGAACTTTGATCTTACTTGTGTAGGATAGGTGGGAGGCTTTGAAGTCGCGACGCTAGTTGCGATGGAGCCGTCCTTGAAATACCACCCTGGTAATATTGAGGTTCTAACTCTGTCCCGTTATCCGGGACGAGGACCATGTCTGGTGGGTAGTTTGACTGGGGCGGTCTCCTCCTAAAGAGTAACGGAGGAGTACGAAGGTGCGCTCAGCGTGGTCGGAAATCACGCGTAGAGTATAAAGGCAAAAGCGCGCTTAACTGCGAGACCCACAAGTCGAGCAGGTACGAAAGTAGGTCTTAGTGATCCGGTGGTTCTGTATGGAAGGGCCATCGCTCAACGGATAAAAGGTACTCTGGGGATAACAGGCTGATACCGCCCAAGAGTTCATATCGACGGCGGTGTTTGGCACCTCGATGTCGGCTCATCTCATCCTGGGGCTGAAGCAGGTCCCAAGGGTATGGCTGTTCGCCATTTAAAGAGGTACGCGAGCTGGGTTTAGAACGTCGTGAGACAGTTCGGTCCCTATCTACCGTGGGCGTTGGAAATTTGAGAGGATCTGCTCCTAGTACGAGAGGACCAGAGTGGACGAACCTCTGGTGTACCGGTTGTCACGCCAGTGGCATCGCCGGGTAGCTATGTTCGGAAGGGATAACCGCTGAAAGCATCTAAGCGGGAAGCCTACCTCAAGATAAGATTTCCCCGAGACTTTATGTCTCCTAAAGAGCCGTTGAAGACTACGACGTTGATAGGTTGGATGTGGAAGCATAGTGATATGTGAAGCTGACCAATACTAATTGCTCGTGAGGCTTGACTATACAACACCCAAACAGTTGTTGTACGAACTTCGAAAGAAGTGAGGATCAATTGATTCGATATTAAACAAAACAGCTTGATTTAGTTACGCTAAACGAACAAAATACACAACTCAGATATATCTGTTAATGAACGATGTTCAAAGCACTGCTTTGAACAGAGTGCAAGATTTGAAGAAAGCTAAGGCAACCATAAGACCTCAGTAAGTAATCATACCAGTTGTGCTGGCGACCATAGCAAGAGTGAACCACCTGATCCCTTCCCGAACTCAGAAGTGAAACCTCTTAGCGCTGATGGTAGTGTGGGATTACCCATGTGAGAGTAAGTCATCGCCAGCTCATTATTCGAAACACCCTCTGCTAACGCAGGGGGTGTTTTTTTATGGGCGAGATAATTGTCTTGACTATTTAGCATTCATATAACGTTAACTTTATACAGTGTTCAATATGAAGCTAGAGCGATAATTAACCTTATCGAGTAAGGGGCGGATTGCTCAACTTTGTTCTTGCAATGCATCAAACTGACGTCGAGCATGTTTAAAGGCAGTTCTAAGGCCTTCTTCCAGCGTAGGATGATAAAAAGGTTTCTTTAGGATCTGGTGAATATCCTGGTCGGCATCAATCATCCAGGCCAGTAAATGGGCCAGATGTTCTGCTTGGGAGCAAAAGAGTTCTGCACCAAGTAATTTACCTGATTTTTTAGCAATATAAACTTCTATTCCACCTGAGTTTTCTGCCAAAACCAGTGCACGTCCTTGATTTTCATAAGAGACGAATCCCCGAATAAATTCGATGTGTTGATCTTCCAGCTGTTTAAAACTTTTTCCGACAATCGCCATTTCAGGATGACAAAATACAATCGCCAATGGGATTAAGGCAGGAATAGGCTTTACATCCGGATAATTTAAACAGTTATAAACTGCCTGTTTACCCGCATGCGCGGCTTCATGTTGAATCGGCGCATCAGGTGCGGCATCACCGACTATAAATATAGGTAGGTTTGCAAGTTGTTTGGTTTCTTTATCGATAGGAAGGTTTTTGATGTCCTTGAATGTTGAATTGAGTTGATCTAGACCTAAACGATCTATATTGCTTTGCCGACCTGTGGCGCCTAAGATATAGTCAACTTCAATACTTTCAGTCTGATCATTTTCTGTAAAATTAATCTTTATTTTATCAGCTTGTATTCCAACTTCATCTGGCAAGTTCTTAAACTTGATATTGAGTTCTTTACTGAGTTGCTCCTGTGCCAGTTTCTGTAAGACTGGACTGGTTAAGGCACCTACTTTTTGACTACGCGCAAACATTGTAGTTTGTACACCCAGTCGTTGCATAGCTTGAGCTAATTCAATTGCAATAATGCCACTGCCGATCACTGCTAAAGACTTAGGTAATTGGGAAAACTCAAATATTTCATTTGAAGTGATGTATTTGTCTTTTAATTTTTGCTTTAGATTTTCATCAATATTGGGGCGTGAACCTACAGCGACAATAAAACTTTTGGCCCGATAGGATTGTCCATTGACTTCGATCGTTTGGAGATCAACAAATTTGGCTTTTCCGGAAATTTTATGTGAGCTGTCCCATTGATCGACACCTTTCAAGGTTGCACGAATAAAACGTTCTCTAAGGACATGCACGCGTTGCATAACCTCTGAAGGATCAATGACAGAATTATGTTTTAAAGCAAGTTCTTCAGCAGTTTGAATATCATGCATGCGATTTGCGGAAGAGATTAGCAATTTACTTGGCATACAACCTACACGGGCACAGGTCGTATCCCACGATCCATCATTGATAATTAAAATATTTTGGGTGTATTTGATAGCTTCGTTATAAGCACTGATCCCTGCAGTGCCTGCGCCGATGATGATGAGGTCATGCATAAAATGTTTACTCAGTTCTCAACAACTAACTATTTACCTTAATATTTACAATGTTTTCGATGTAAATTATGTAACTACATTGCTTATTTTTGCTAATTTGAGTAAATTTTGTATAAAAGCCAGAAGACTAACTTTATGGCAGCTTAAATATTATATCTAGTGGGAAAAATCATGAGTTTGTTTATAAATTTAAAAAAATTAGGGGTAAACACAACAGTTTTAGCGACATCAATTTCATTGGTCGCTTGTGGCGGTGGGGGAAGTGATGGTTACTACAATAATGGTTCTCCAAGTGGCAATACTGGGGAAGGGAATACAAGTGATAACAATCAATCAGAAACAGATACTTCAAAGGTAGCAAATAGTCTTAGTATTTCATTACAAGATATTGAAGGCAAACCTTTACAGATTGCTCAAGATAATAGTCAAGTCAAAATAGCAGTTAAAGTATTAAATATAGATAAAGGTGGAATCGCAGGTAAAGATGTACGTTTAAGTATTGGCGGAGAAGATTTGGGGGTAGAAAGTACTAACTCTAAAGTTTCTTCAGATGAAAATGGGGTTGCATTATTTACATTAAATATTCCTGCATTACAAACTGATACTGGAAAGGTTCAACTAACAGCAAAGGTTGAAGGAACTACAGTCTCAATTCCTTATACATTGAATATCAAAAAAACAAGTACAATTATCAGTGATTATAATCTTAATGTACCACAAGGTTTAGTGTTAAATTTGCCAAAAGGCTCTACTGACGTTGTAGTACAAGTAACGGATGCCAAAAGTGGTGCAAAAGTTGGTCAGACTGTTGAATTAACTTTACCTCCTGAAATGAATGGTAAATTTATAGTTGAAACAGGTTCATCAGTAACAACAGATACTCAAGGTAAAGCGACTTTTAAAATTAGTGCAAATCCGAATCTGACATCAGATGATATTGCAAATTTTGTTGAAAGTTCACAAAAACTAAGTTTTAAGTTAATTGATGAGTATCGTGCTGAAAAAAATGCAGTAACGTCTCTTACATTTAAAGATATTTCAAGTGTAGTAAATAAACTCGAAATTATTACACCAGAAGATTCTATTGCAGCCAAAGATGGCACAGCAAAAATTCTCGTATTTGCAAAAAATAGTGCAGGAAATGTTTTAAAAAATACCCAAGTCAAGTTAGCTGTAGATGCAATCGCGAAATATTATGGGGTCCAACTTGATAAAAATGAGGCTACAACAAATTCAGAAGGTTATGCTGAGTTCACTTTAAAGAGTAACTCGAATTATCCAATTGCTCTTTCACAAAGAGGAATTGAGCTTACTGCCACATACGAAAATAATCCGGATATTAATGGTAAAGCAACGGTACAGGTCGTAACTGCTGATAGTAGTGTAAATAATCAAGAGGCAATTCAGCGTTTAGAAATCGCATCTGCATATAAAGTGAATGCAGTTAATGATAGTGTCGAAATTAAAGTTAAAGCAATAAATTATAAAGGATTAGGGGCTTCTAAGGGTAATATCACTCTCAGCTTGAATGCAGGGGCAACATCTAATGGTGTTACTTTTGATGGTGCTGCAACTCGTGATGTAGATCCAAATGGCTTTGTAACTTTTAAGCTTAAGACAATTTCTCTGACACCAACACCTACACAAAAGGCAATTGATGCTTTAATTGATGCTGGTATTGAAGCAACTTTTACTGCAGATAATGGTGCAAGCAATAAGATTAATATTATTGTAGATAATGAAATTGTCTCTGAAAAAACAATTGATTATTTACAGATCGATCCAATATTAAATACCTTTGACTATAAAAAAGATCAAACTATTACAGTAAAAGTTAAAGCTCTTGATGAAAAAGGTAGTCCTTTAATCGGTGAAAAATTACAATTAAATAAGAATACACAATTTCAAAGCTTGGGTTTAAGCTTAAATGGTAATGCAGAAGCAGCAACACGTGATGATGGCTATGCAATATTTGAACTAGATTATAAGTATAATGGGTCTGAGCCTCAAAGAATTGCTGCTGAACAAGGTGTAAATATAGTTTTCTCTGCAGTTAGAGACAGTAAAAAAACTCAATCTATTAAACTTAACTTTGCTACACAAGCTAAGCCAGAACTGGACTATTTAACTGTTGATACTGACGGGATAAAATCTATTATCTTGGGTGTAGAAAAAATAGTAACAGTACGAGTGGCTGCAGTTGATAAAAATGGAGATGCCTTAGCAAATCAATTAGTAAACTTAAATGTGAAAGACAATATTTCACTAACTAAAGGTGTTTCTTATGCCTCACCAACCGAGGTGACAACAGATAGTAATGGCTTGGCTGTATTTAGCTTAAAAGTTAAAGCACAAAACCAAAGTGATTATGATGCCTTAATGAATGGTTTTGATATTGAAGTAACTCCTATCGGATCAGATACAAAAAAGATTAGTAGACATATTGAATTATCTGCATTTACAACTGATCCTGAAGCGAACAGTAAAGTCGCTCAATTAATGATTGATCCTATTACTAATGCATTTAGTTACGTTCAAAATCAAAATATTGTTATAAGAGCAAAAGCATTAGATGATAAAGGAAACCCACTCGTTAATGCACGTGTAAATATTGAATCATCCTTATCTAGTACAGATATGAAAGCTTTGCAATTAAGCCTTGTGAGTCAGGCTGAACAAGTTACAGATGCAGAAGGCTATGCGACATTTATATATAGTTATAAATATGATGGAACATCTACACAAGCTAATTTAGCGAAAGCAGGCGTAGAATTTACTATTCGTTCTGCTATTACTAATAAGGTAGATAATATTGCTATTAAATTTGCTACCTTACCAAAAGTGTTGGATTATTTTAATGTAAGTTTATCTCAATATGCCCTGGCTCTTGAGGGTGGGGAAAAAGTAATTAGTATCACAGTAGATGCTAAAGATATTAATGGGGATATTTTAGCTGGACAGCAGGTTTCAATTGGTTTAAATGATGCTGCATTACCAAATGGTATAAAGTTATTAACTCCAAGCTCACTTATTACTGATAATGCAGGTAAAGCTGTATTCCAAATAAGTATTGATCCAAAAACAGCTGAACAAATTGCAAATTTAGATGCAAATGATTTAACAATTGCAATTCTCGGTAAGCGCCCTGATGGTTCATCATATTCAGCAGTTCAAAAAGTTGAACTTTCGAAACCGGTTGAAGTATTACCAGACTTAGCTAATCTTCTGTTTACTACAATAGATGATAAACCATTAGATACAATTTCTGTACTTGGTGGTGAAACACGAGTTAAAGTTAAAGCAGTCGATGAAAATGGAAAACCAATTCCTAATACACCAATTGCAATTGCTTTATCTAGCCTTACCTCTAGCCGTGTTTCGCTAAGTAACTTGCCTACGCAAACGAATAGTCAGGGGGAAGCCGAGTTTACGGTAACGGTATCTGAGGGCGTTTATGATGCTAGTTTGATCAAAAATGGTATTGTCTTTGCCGTAGTTGGTACGAACTTAAATAATGGCGATCGTTTACAGCAAACAAGTGTAATTAGTATCACCGCTCCAGCAAATGCTTTAAATCCGCGTTTAACATCAGATGTAAAAACAGTGACAGCTGGGCAAACAGTTAAAGTGTATGCAGCTGTTAAAGATGAAATGGGGATTAATACTGCAGCTGGTACACCAATGCGATTGACTCTGAATCCAAAAGCTATTGCTGCAGGTGTTAAACTGAGTGCTGACGGAGTGGTAATACAAGGAAATGGTTCAGTGCCAATTGACTTAATTATTCCACAAGGTATTACATCTGCTGCTTTAGAATCTATTGTAGTAACAGGAACTATCCGTGATCCACGCAGTAATGAAATTCAGACGAAGCTAAATTTTGCTGTTCAAGATATTAGTAATCCTTATCACTTAACTATTGATAGTAGTCGTGTGTCATTAAGTTCAGCAGGTGATAGTGCATTTGTGACGGTTAAACTTCTTGATAAGAATCAAGGCGGTGTTGCGAATGAAAAAGTTAGCTTAGCTATTGCTGATCCGCGAAATGCGACTAGTATTAAAGGGGCTTCACAGCTCATTACTAATCAATTTGGTGAAGCTGTATTTGAAGTATCGATGAAATCACTACAAGGTACATTAGTATTACCAGTTCTACCAATCGAATTAACGGCAACCCATACCACCGCAACAGGTGCTTCAGTAAGTCTACCTGGCAGTATTCAAGTGCACTCACCAACAGTTTTAGCGCCAGAATTGGACTTAAAAATTAAAGTATCTAAAGATAAGTTAAATGTCCGTGGTGATTCTTTCGAAGTATCAGTATTGGTAGTAGACTTAGATGGTTCAAGTCAAGCTGGTAAAGCAGTTACATTAACAATTCCTCAATATAATCAAAATGGTGCATATATTCATGGCGCATCTACTATTGAAAGTGATGAGAATGGTTGGGCAAAATTTTCAATTGTAATTGATGAAAGTTTACGTAATCCAACCTATGACTTCGTTGCTGCTGATTTACGTGTAGAAGCTGTAGTTAAAGATACGCAGAATACAGAGCGACGTGTACCGCATGTGATTGATGTGGTAAATTCCGAAGTGCCAGTAACGATTGGTTCTATTGCGGTTAATTTTAATCCAACAGAGCTTACATCAACAGGTAACGGTATTTATTATCAAAAAGAAGGCTCTGTTCAGCTGGTTGATGTTGATGGGAAGCCAGTGGCAAATCAGGATGTGGTTTTAGATATTCGTCCAACTTCTTATGTTTTAGGTGAATGGAAATATGAAATTCAGAAAGATGCATGGAAAATAGTTGAGCAACCTGGTGTCGATGTGGATGGCAATCCTATTACCTTAAAAGTTAAAGAACTAGATGCGGTTTATCCATTTACGAATCTAAAAGGTTGGATTAAACCAGGTGATTATTATTATCCATTAGTAGGTACAATACCTGCACAAGTTCAAGATAAAAACTCAGCAACGACATGTACGGTGGATCCAACAACATCAACTTGGACAGCTAATGGTCAAGCATTACGTGTGGTTCGTTTCTTAGGTGGTACAGCAAATAATAGTACGACTCACCCATATACCGCGACCTATCGTACAGATAGTACTGGTAGGTTTGACTTCATCATTGAATATCCAAAAGCAAATGCTCATTGGATCGCAGTAGAAGTAGGAGCGAAAACTACACTTGCACAAACACCAACTAGAGGCTATACAACATTAACATTGCCAAGTTTAAGTAGTGATTATGCTGCTGATGGAAGTTATGCACCTAACCGCGTAAGTCCATATACAACATGTGTCAACTAATAATCTAATCTGACGAAAAAACAGCGCTTCGGCGCTGTTTTTTTATGGGAACTAAAATTTAAAAAAACTAAATTGATGTTCCCACACTCACACCCACAGTCGGCTTTAGATTCATCGAGCTACAGCCTGTAAAAGCCAAACTACAACATAAAATAATCAATAACTTACTCATGAATCAATCCTTGAGATTTAGCCTGATTAAACAAGGCCGCTGAACGTGTGCCGCTTCGGCAAACCATCAAAATCGGTTTAGGCAGCTCATTATAATATCGAGCAAATTCTTCAATATTCGCCTGAGAAAGTTGGCCACTCATTACAGGCTGATAAATCACACTCACTTGAGATTTCTCTGCAATGGAGCGTAATTGACTCACCGTGACACTATTACCAGTTTCCTGATCAGGACGATTTACAATCACAGATTTGAAACCTTGCTGAATCAATTGCTGAAACTTGCTTGGTGTCATTTGCCCCGTAACACTCACCGTAGAGGTCAGCGCACGGCTAAGATCATTTGCAGCAAAAACAGGTGTAATACAGCTAAAATAGGTTGCCAGTACCACACCTTTCCAAAACGACTTAATCATCCAGCAGGTCCATCTGTTTTGCCAGTTGATATAAGTTATTCGAGCGGTTTCCAGTACGACAGAACATCAAGATCGGTTTTGGCAACTCATTATAATGATTGGCAAAAGTGCGTACATCAAGCTCAGTAATCTGACCGGCTACTACTGGCTGGAATACATAATCCAGACCGGCATTACGTGCAGCTTCCTCGATTTGTGCACTGGTTGGCTGCTCGGAACCACCTTCCATGTCCGGACGGTTGTTGATAATCGATTTAAAACCTTTCTCAACCACTTGAGTTACGTGTTCAGGACCAATTTGACCAGCAAAACCTACATTTTCGCTCATGACGCCACTCCATCATTTCATTTATATCGATATGCTTTATGATAGCATTAAGCTGAAAACATGCTGAACCTGTTCTGAAATTTTTATAAATGATGATAACCATAAGATAACGCAATGGAGCGCGTATGCAGGCTTATACAGTTGAACCACTGTATGTCAAAAGCGGTCAGGAAGTGATTGCTGCAGATTTTTATCGGCCTAAAAATATAGAAAAACCGGCCGTAATCCTGATGGCTCATGGTCTGGCTGCCTTACGTCAATTTAAACTGGTGCAATATGCCCAGCGTTTTGCCAGTGCCGGCTATGCGGTGGTTTTATTTGACTATCGCTATTGGGGCGGCAGCACTGGGCGTCCACGTGAACTGGTGTCGATCAATGCCCAGCTCGATGACTGGCGAACCATGATCAGACATATTCAGGAACGCAAATCGATTGACAGTAAACGGATCGTGCTCTGGGGTACGGCCTTAAGTGGTGGGCATGTATTGACACTTGCAGCAGAGCTGAAAAATATTCAGGCGGCGATGGTACAGGTGCCTTTTGTCGATGGGGCTGAAAGTGCCCAACTATATCCTTTACAGCAACTCCCCAAGGCGCTTAAAGTTTCCAGTCAGGATTATATGGGGGCCAAGGTTGGTATGGCACCAAAAACCTTACCTGTAGTTGATCCGCATGAGCTATGTTTTATGCCGACACAGGACAGTTATGAAGGTTATCTGTCGATTGTCAATCCGGATTATTACTGGAGTGGTCATATTCCTGCACGGGCATTCTTTAAACTGATGCGCTATCGACCGATTCAGGAAGTCAGAAAGATTAACATTCCAGTCCTGTTTATTGCGGCAAAACTGGATAGTCTGATTCCCATTGAATCCAGTCGTGAAGCTGCGACCAATATTGCACCATTTGTGCAATATCATGAGTGGAATATCCGGCATTTTGATATTTATCATGGGGAATGGTTTGAAAAAGCAGTTTCGACCCAATTAGAATTCTTACATCAACATATTGGAGTGCGCTAGATGATTATTGTATGTCCGGAATGTCTGGCCAAAAACCGTGTCCCTGAAGATAAACTCACTGCCAACCCTGCTTGTGGTCAATGTCATCAAGCCCTGATTCCACTGGTACCAATTGAGCTGAATGAACAGAATTTCAGTCAATTTGTCACGCATAGTGATTTACCGATTCTGATTGATCTGTGGGCAGACTGGTGTGGGCCTTGTAAAATGATGGCACCGCATTTTGCGACTGTTGCGAAGCAATATCCAAATGTAGTTTTTGCCAAAATTGATACCGAAGCCAATCCGCGTTTAAGTTCGGCATTTCATGTTCGCAGTATTCCGACGCTGGTGTTAATGAATAAAAGTAACGAAATTGCTAGAATGAGCGGTGCATTACGGTCAAGCGAGCTGCAAAAATGGCTTGATCAGCAGTTAAATACCCAACCCTAATTCTTCAAATGCCCGGAGTGAATGTGTCAGATTCTCAAGTAAGACCAGAGGGGATCCTTTCCCTACAGACGATCGCAATGCCTGCAGATACCAACTGGAGTGGTGATGTCTTTGGTGGCTGGATCGTTTCACAAATGGACTTGGCAGGCGCGATTCACGCAGAACGATTTTCAAAGGGACGCTGTGCCACGATTTCGATTAACCAGATGACTTTTCTGGTGCCGGTGAAAGTCGGGGACGTGATTAGTTGTTATACCAAAATTTTAAAAGTGGGCAAGACCTCTATCCAGATGGAAATCGAGGTTTGGGATAGTCATGATGATTCACGTCCACCAATTCGAGTGACTGAAGGTGTATTTACCTTTGTTGCAGTGGATGTCAAAGGCAACAAACGTCTGATTCCAGAAGAAGCGAAACAGAAGCTTTTAGAATCGCAATCAGCACAATGATGACTTGAAATAAAAAATCCCAGATTTGATCTCTGGGATTTTTTTGTCTAAAGAAGAAATTATGATTTCTTGAGTTGGCTCTTGGCAATCCAGGCCCAGAGCATTTCACATTGAATCGGAGCTTCACCTGATTCATCCGTGACGGTGACCTGAACCAGGGTTTCACCTTTATCCGAGTTTTGCATCAGGGCTTGCTGCTCCGACGTGAGCGTAGCAACAGCAGTCATGGCACCGCGTGTCGGGCGCTTAAAATCAACCTTTAAGCTTTTGATCAGTACAATTGCTGTATCCGGAACATTCATTGCCGTCACAAAGCCGGTCGCTGTTTCTGCCAGCAGGGCCATTGCACATGCATGGATTTGTCCGATATGGTTCTGCATGGCTTTATGATTGGCCATACTTACTACCACTTTGGACGCACTCATTTCCTCATAACGAATCTTGGCAGAGCCGACCATCGGGACCACCCGGCCAAAAGTTTTACTTAACAAAGCAGTACGAATGCCTTGCGGTAATCGTGCAGTGGCTTTGACTAATCTGGCTAATCGGTTGTTCTTTGCCATAATTCCTTCTACAGACGTTGCTGTCTTAATCTTTAAAGTTATTGAACTGTAAAGGCAAACCAAATTGCTGTTCTTTCAAGAATGCCATTACTTGCTGCAAGGTATCGCGCTTCTTGTCGGTTACACGAATCTTGTCACCCTGAATAGAAGATTGCGCCTTAATCCCACTTTCTTTAATGGCTTTATTAATTTTTTTTGCGGTATCTGAGTCAAGTCCATCTTTAAGCTTGATCACTTGAATCACATTTTTGCCAGAAGCCGTCATTTTTTGTGGATCAAGCGCTTGAATATCGACTTTGCGTTTAAAGAAATGACTTTCCAGCATGCTATAGACTTGTTCACACTGGAAATCGCTTTCAGTCGAGATTTTGATTTCCTTGTTTTTTTCATTCAGTTCAATAGAAACGTCCTGACCACGGAAATCAAAGCGGGTCGCGATTTCTTTTTGGGTGTTTTGAACTGCATGATTTACTTCAAAAATTTCTAATTCAGAAACAATATCGAAAGAAGGCATAGTTTAGACCTTTACAAAGGGAAAGAATATCTGAGATGCTAGGGATGTTTTCTTCATTTGCCAAGTGTTGTTTACATCAAAGGAGTGCGCAATGATCCGTAAACAAGAAATTACAACATTTGAGTTCCCAGAAAATGCAATTATCTGGGATGTACGCGATTCAAGTGCTTTTGCTGAAGCACACGTGAAAGGGGCGGTGAATCAGCCTATTAACGATCTTTCAGCAGAGAGCCTAACTCAGGTGTCAGCGGATCAACCCATTTACATCTTGTGTGGTGGGGGCAGTAAAGCTCCACGTGCTGCTGAAAAGCTAGAGGGTTTTGACAGCTCACGTGAATATGTCATTCTGATGGGTGGTACTCGTGCTGCCCGTGATGCAGGCTTACCGCTTGAACAGAATGCATAAAGCCTTCTGTTAATAAAAAAAAAGCGCCGCAAGGCGCTTTTTTAATGGGTGAGATTTAATGCCTCCCAATCTCCCTTTTCTAAAGGGTGAGAAGCATTGCTTCGCAAGGGGGATTCATTCAAAATGGTCATTAAATTTGTGGTCTAAAATAAGGCTTCTTGACTTTCACTTTCTTTTGAAAACGGGTCACACTGAGTTTTTTTACTAAACTGGATGGCACCGGACAGGCTTCGCCGAGAATCTGGGCTGCCAGAATTTCACTGCAGAGTGGCGCAAACAGAAAACCTTTGGAGCCTAGACCGGCAAAGCTGTAAATTTCCTCATCTGCTTTCATCTTGCCGAGCAGGGGGAAATAATCCTGACTTTGCGCCCGTACCGATGCACGACCTTGCCAGGTATCGGTAGAAGCTAATGATTGTGCATATTCTGGGAAGACACTATGGATCAGTTCGTAGTTATGCACATGGTCTTTTGCTAACACCTCGGTATCATCCCGGCCTGGATAGAAAGAAGCACCCAGAATCAGATGCTCAGCGTCCAGTTGCATACAATAACCGCCATAGCTATAAGCCGTATTCTGACTTAAGGGCTGATTTTGATTATTAACCCAACTGACCTGTCCACGAATCGGTTTCAGAGCTGGATAATCTGCAAAAAATTGTGTTGTTTCTCGTGCAGTACAGACAATGACATGATCGAATTCGCCTAGATCCTGTTCATCTGAAAATAGCTGAGGTTTTGTAGCAGCTTCAATATGGCTAATTTTGGTCTGTTGATATTGAATATGAGGATGCAGCAAAATCTCCTCACGCAGTTGATGAGGTGAAACTGCACCAGCTTCTAATAGTTTTAAACTTGGAAATTCGGTTTGAACCTCTTGATCTTCTGTATCTTGTACAGCAAGAATTTCTTCAGGATATTCATCTGCTAATCCTAAAAGCTGTTCAGGATTTTTTAAGGCCAGTTGATTCACCTGAATCGGGCGGAAAGCTTTAAATTTTTGGTAATGATTTAAGGCATGTTGCCAGGCCAATGTCATCAGATGTTCAGCACTTTGCTCAACCGGACAGAGTTTGGGATTGAGCAAAGCCAGTGGATTGCCAGAACCTCCTGAGAGTGGCGCTGACTGGTCGTAAATCGTGACTTGATGACCACGTTGAGCGAATGCCCAGGCTGTACTTAAACCGGCGATTCCAGCGCCAATCACAGCGATTTGGCTAGGTCTGATATTGGTCTCTGTATCTCGCTCAGTTTTTTTTTGAGTGATTTCTTGTATTAATGAACTTTCAGTCTCTTCAGCCGGATTCCAGATCGCTTTCAGCATTTCACGCTTATGCTTAAAACCACGTGGACGGGAAATTGAAATCCCATGATTTTTTAAGCCACGTTTTAAAACGCCAGCAACACTGAAAGAGGCGAAAGTTGTCCCAATCTCGGATAAACGTACAATATTATTTAAAACATTTTCTTCCCACATGTCCGGATTGCAGGAAGGTGCAAAACCATCCAGAAACCAGGCGTTCACCGGCGCAGTTTTTTCTATCACCGGGAAAACATCATGTGCATCACCCAGCCATAGATCCAGACTGAATCGTTCTTCAGGAAAACTGAGACGATGACAGCCGGCAATTGGCATCGGATATTGAGAGATGAGGTGATCAGCTAAAGACTTGAGTTCTGGCCAGGCATTTAAGGCTCGAATCAGATCAGCTTTGGAAAGAGGAAATTTTTCAACTGAAATCGCATGCAGATGACTGTGATTGTCCGGACGCACCTGTTGCCAGAGCTGCCACAGGGCCAGAATATTTAAACCAGTACCAAAGCCCGTTTCACCGACACAGAAATATTCAAAAGGTTTTAAATCTGCCAAACGCGTACTGAGATCATTGCCATTTAAAAAGACATGCCGGGTTTCCAGCAAGCCATTGTCTTTGGAAAAATACACATCACCAAATTGCTTGGACACAGGCACATCAATGCCATCCACCAATTGCCAATCCAGATCGGCAGTTTGAATTGCATGCGACAAAACGGGTACAACCTTAAAGATATCGGGAAGGGCTATAGCTTACCATTGACGACGACGTTTGGTATAAACATAGCTCGCGATCAGGAAGCCGAGCAATACACCGACAGCCAGTGTTGCAGCGCCGTAGAGGAACATCTGCGCACTGCGTTCACTTTGCAGCACCTGTACCTGCACCCCAAGATTATCATTCTTGAGCTGTAATTCTTGATTTTGCGATAGTGCTTCCAGATTGGCTTTTTCCAGTTGCTGCAAACGGGTGGCCTGATCTTTGACCAAAGCTTTCACCTTGGCATCTTGCTGGGCTTTGAGCTTGGCGATTTCTTCTGCAGTTAATGGCTTATTCTCGGCAGGTGGCACCGGCTGGGCAGAAGATGCTACGGCAGGAATAATGGCAGGTTTCGGCGTAGACTGGGTTTGGGAAGTCACCGCTGTCCCTTGAGGTTGTGCTGTCTGATTTTCCTGAGTCACAGGAGCAGGCGCAACTTCGACTGCCCATACTGGAGAAATCATAAAACATAGGCCAATGATACTGGCAGTAACAACACGCATGAACCTTATCCTTGAGGGAATGCTTTATTGAATGGTTTAACATCGATGTGTTCGTACACACCTTCTTTTAAGAAAGGTTCATCCTGTAGCCATGTATCCAGCGCTTCACGACTGTCAAAGTCGACAATAATGGTACTGCCATAAAAACCGGCCTGTGGATTGGCTGGATCCTTAGGCATGGCACCTGCAACAATCAGGCGGCCTTCAGCATTTAACTGTTCCAGACGTGCAAGATGTTGTGGACGAATCGCGAGGCGTTTTTCAACTGTACCTTCCCGATCGGTACAGCTAACGACGAATAATGGCATGATGACTCTCAATCGTTTGTAGTTGGACTTATTCAGCGGTCTTAAAGTATTTGCGCAATACAATAAACTGAATAATGATAAAGGAAAACATCACGATCATGTCACCGAATGCGGTAAATTCACCCCAATATTTTCCATCCATCCACAAATAGGCGAAAAAGGTATGCAGAAATGACATCAGTACGAACATGGCAACCCAAGCATAGTTCAGCTTGAACCAGCCTTTTTCGCTTAGATTGAATACTGGACCAAATAACCGCTGGATCAGAGGCTTTTTATCCTTGCTAAACCAAGGGGATAATAAAAAGACCCCGGCAAAGACCAGATTCAGTAACACGGCTTTTAGACGGATATAAAAATCATCGCTGAGGATCAGGGTGATGCCACCAAAAATCACCGTCATAAACAAGACAATCCATTGCTGCTTGTCCAGACGGAATTTTTGCATGACAAATAACGCACCATAGACGACCAGCATGGAAATAATCAGACCTGTGGTTGCAACAAGAATATTATTATTGTCGACACCCCCCGCAGAACCGATCAATTGCAGCAATTGATGGTCAGTGTCTTTTGGATCTACAGTTTTATATAAATAAAAGAAAATAATGAGTGGCACAAAGTCTAAAAGTGCTTTCATGTTAGAGTATCTAAATCTGATCAAATAAATGTCATAGTATAGAGATGCACGGCGTAGATTTACATACACATAGTAATATTTCTGATGGAACTTTCAGTCCTCAGCAATTGGTCGAAGCGGCTGTGGAAAAACTCGTCCATACTTTGGCCCTGACGGACCATGACACCATGGACGGTTTGGCATTGGCTGAGGAAGCCGCTAAAAATCATGAGATTAAGATCATTTCTGGGGTGGAAATATCCAGCCAATGGTCACGCCCTGCCACCAAAAAAAACTATGGCGTGCATATCGTCGCGCTAAATATGCAAAATCCTGAGCCTTTACAAAAAGCCCTCAATCAGCAAAAGAAAATCCGGGCTGAACGCTCTAAACAGATTTGTGATCTGCTGGTTCCTTTAATTGGGGAGGATATTTATATTGATGTGCTCGCCAAAGTAGACAATATCTCTGATCGGGTGACACGGACGCATATTGCCAAAACGCTGGTAGAAAAGGGGATTGTGAACCGTGCACAACAGGCTTTTGATAAATATATTAAGGAAGGCAAGAAAGCCTATGTCAAATTTGATGGCTTGAGTCTTGAAGACACGATTCATGTGATTCATGAAAGTGGCGGCTTCGCCGTGCTGGCACATCCGACCAAATATGATTTATCTGCGACCAATATCCGCTACCTGATTGAAATCTTTGCCAAGTTCGGTGGAGATGCGGTGGAACTACCCCCGGCAATTGAGCCAAGTTCCACCCGGCAGATGGTGGATCGAATGATTGCTGAACATGATCTTAAAGTTTCGATTGGCAGTGATTTTCATGGCGATCATATGCCCTGGATTAAACTCGGTAATGTCCCGAGTCTTAAACCGGGGCAGGTCGGAATTTGGGAGAGTTTTGTTTAGTCATTCCTTTACCTCGATCTTTTTCATTTGAGAGAAGATTTTCCCTTCGCTACTAATAGCAAAGGGCGAGGAAAGAATTATAAATTATAGCAAATTATGATCTTTGGCCTGAATCGGTGGTGGCGTTGGTTTACCCAACGTTCCTAATAGTTCAATTTCAATGGTACGCACCATCGAGTCCAGAGGCAAGTCGTTGCTTTGAGTACCAAAAGGCTCTTCAATTTCCGAACTTAAAGCATCCAGTCCCAAAAAGGTATAGGCCAAAATTCCGACCAGCAAAGGCGTAAACAGACCAAGCGTTGAACCCAGACTAAAAGGCAAAATAAAACAGAAAAAATAGACGGTGCGGTTGAGCAAGACCGAATAGGCAAAAGGCAAAGGCGTTGTTGCAATCCGGTCACAACCGGTCTGGACAATACTTAGTTCTGCTACATGATTATTCATCTGCATATAGATGATGTCGGAGATTTCACCTTCTTTGAGCGCCTGCATTAACTCCCATTGAATCAGGCTTAAGGTATATTGCGGCGCATTGGCCTGCTGATAGAGTTGGGTCACAGCCTGCTGGCTCATGCCGCTGGTTTCCACCAGTTCCGTCGGATTGGCTGTCTGATGGCGTAGCCGGTCACGGAGGACATTGGCAAAGACAATCACATGCTGAATTACACGTTCACGGCGACCTTGGGACAGCATCCGGCAATCACGGTCAAAATGACGAGAATTGGCAATCAAAATGCCCCAAAGTTTGCGCGCTTCCCACCAGCGGTCATAACAGGCCGAGTTCTTAAATCCGAGAAAGATCGACAGTACCACTCCAATCAGGGTAAAGCCGACCAGGGGTAATTCTGGAAAATGAAAATAACCAATATGTGACAAGCCACCGATGATGGCTGACATCAGCATCACTACGCCTAAAGGTGGCAAAACTTTAGGTAAAATCGTCCCCCGCCAGGAAAACAGCAGTTTAAAAACAGTCGGCTGGTCACGTACGATCATTTATTGGAATCATCACAATTTTTTCATGATCTTGTTGAGTTGTGCCTGCTTTGTCAAGTGCTATTCAATACTGCATTTCCGGTTTGATGAGTTGCTGCTCAGCAAAGGAAAAACTGCCCTCCAAAGCGATAATGCAATGGTCAATCAGATGAATATCTACCAGCTGGCAGGCCTGCTGAATCTGGCGGGTTAACAACAGGTCGGCCTTGGATGGAGAGGGCCGACCCAGCGGATGATTATGCGCAATGACAATCGAGGTCGCCTGTTGGCTAATGGCATAACGTAGTAATTGATTAATAGAGATATCACATGCATTCACTGAGCCATAAAACAGTTTTTTAAAGGCAATTTTTCTTAAACTGGCATCCAGACACAGCACGGCAAATACCTCCTGAGTTTCACCGAGCAGTTCAAAACGTAAGTAATCTCTCAGCCGTTTGGAATTGGTGAGTTCTAGTGCATCCTGTTTCAGGTGCTCGGCTATGTAACGCCGTCCCAGTTCCTTGACGGCCATCAGTTGGGTATATTTACTGATGCCCATGCCATGAAACTGGCTGACTTCCTGTAAAGGTGCATCCAGTAGCGCAGTCAAATGACCAAAATGCTGAATCAGCAAACGCGCCAGATCAACTGCCGAATGTTGCTGAGAACCGGAACGTAGAAAAATGGCCAGTAGCTCGGCATCGGACAGACTTTCTGCGCCATATTGAATTAAGCGTTCTCGCGGCCGTTCTTGTTCCGGCCAGTTTTTAATAGAAAATTGCATAGTTATTAGACTTATTTATTATGAATTATCAGTTTTCCCGCAAGCTGATCTCTTGGGGATGCGATTATTTAATGCTATTGTGAGCCCCACTGCAACAGCAAGGTAATCTGTTCGTGAGCTTTGATCTAAGTGTAATTCCTCATAAAAATATCATTTTGGCCGTTACTGGCGGTATTGCTGCCTATAAAAGTGCAATTCTGGTTCGTCGTCTGAAAGATGCCGGATTTGATGTGCGGGTCGTCATGACTCACGGTGCACAGGCTTTTATTACACCTTTAACCTTTCAAGCCTTATCGGGCAATCCTGTACATACCGAATTGCTGGATACTGAAGCAGAAGCCGGCATGGGCCACATCGAGCTGGCACGTTGGGCAGATCTGTTGCTGGTAGCACCGGCCAGCTGTGACACCTTGGCAAAGTTTGCCGCAGGTCTGGCTGATGATCTCTTAAGTACTTTATATCTGGCAACAAAAGCACCCGTCTGGGTGGCACCCGCCATGAACCAGCAAATGTGGGCGGCGAAAGCAACGCAGCGTAATCTTGCGACACTGATCGAAGATGGTGTGCATGTGATCATGCCGGACGCAGGATCACAGGCTTGTGGTGATGTAGGTTTGGGCCGGATGCCTGAGCCGGAAGATTTAGCGCATCAGGTAACCGAATATTTCCATAAAGCCCAACGTGCGATTGCGGAAAAATTTGGCCTGCTTGCTGGTAAACAAGTCACGATTACCGCAGGCCCGACCCGCGAAGCGATTGATCCAGTGCGTTATATTTCCAATCACAGTACCGGAAAAATGGGCTTTGCATTGGCTGCCGCCTGTTATGCAGCAGGGGCAAATGTCACCTTGATTGCAGGGCCGGTCAGTCTGGATACCCCAAATGGCGTAAAACGTAAGAATGTTTCTTCTGCCGTACAAATGCTGAATGAAAGCATGCAGATGCTGGAAAATGGTTGCGATATCTTTATTGCGACAGCTGCAGTAGCCGATTACCGTGTGGCAGAAGTAGCCGAGCATAAAATCAAGAAAGCTGGTGATGAACTGAATGTAGCCTTGGTGAAAAATCCGGATATTGTCGCCACCATTGCCCAGCAGGAAAAACGTCCATTTATGGTCGGATTTGCTGCAGAAACCCGCAATATTGAAGAATATGCTGCCGGAAAGCTGGTCGCGAAAAAGCTGGATATGATTGCCTGCAATGATGTTTCACGTGCAGATATTGGTTTTGCTTCGGATGAAAATGCCATGACAGTATTCTTTGCCGAGCATTATCAGCTAGACAAACGTGATCTGGAAAAAGCCTCCAAGCAGGAGATTGCCCAGCAGTTGATCGAAGCTATTCATGATGCCCTGTATCGTGATCCATCCAGTGATGATGATTTTTAAAATGATCTGTATCGAAAAAACCCTGAATCCATCAGGGTTTTTTTATAGCTGATTTTTTATCATTAATTCAAAAAAACTATAGAAACCATAAATATTTAGTCTTAATCGAAGCGCTGTTTGTTTATTGTTTTTGCAAAAAAGCATAAAATGGGTCACAGAATAAGCAAAGATAAAAATACTGTATATATCGGCTATAAGCAGGAAGTGGAAAGAAAAAAGAGGGGGCGCTATGAAAAAAATCATGATGTTATGGATGGTCGCCTGTCTGGCTGGATGCAGTTATTTTGTCTCGATGGATGAACTGGCCAGAAATATTCAAACGCAGATGCAACGTGAATTTAATTCCAATCGAGATTATCAACACTATCGTTTTACCGTGAAAAAGGTCAAAATTGTCCAGCGTCAGGGGAATGAGTTTCAGGCCATTTCTCATCTGAATTATCAGGGTGAGGAATATCCCATTCATGTAAAAGTCTTTAAGGTAGATGGCGGGTATAGTTGGTCGATTGAAGATGATGCCTTTGCTTTTATTGATGAAATTGAAATTGAAAAATATCGTCAGCAACTGGATCGAGAATTACAGCAACTGGCCTCAGCCTTGGATGATCTGGAACCTGTAGATGAACCGAACCAGAATGTCTCCGGCTCTCTAATCACACCAGTGGCTGAACCTGCATTACAAGATGTTTCTTATCAGGAAGAGCCGATTCCGGTCGGCAATATCACGGCGTATACGCAATAACTCATGCGCAATCGCTATAAAAAAGCACCGATCATTGGTGCTTTTTGTGTTTAGGACTCAACTTGTTGATGTTCACGTACATAATCTTCGGTACGCTGCATCGCTTCCTGAATATTAAAAAGTGCAGTCTCTACATCTTTCAAGGTTTTGGCATTACCACCGCTTAAAGCCTGACGCCATTTACGTGCACCCGGCAAATTCTGGAACAGTCCTAAAATATGACGGGTAATAATGGATAAAGGTGCACCTTCGGCCATGCGCTGGGCAATATAAGGCAGCATCTGTTGCATAATGTCAAAACGGTCTGGTGCATCCAGATTCCATAACTGGCCCAGTTCAGCCAGTAAGTAAGGATTATGATAGGCTTCGCGGCCAATCATCACCCCATCCACATGTTTGAGATGTTCCAGCGTTTCGGCATAGGTTTTAATTCCGCCGTTGATCTCGATGAGCAGATCAGGACGATCCTGTTTTAAACGGTAGACATCTTCATAACGTAGGGGTGGCACGTCGCGGTTTTCTTTAGGTGATAGACCTTTTAATAAGGCAATCCGCGCATGCACGATAAAATTATTGCAGCCGGTTTTGGCCACGGTATCGACAAAATGCAGCATCTCTTCATAAGATTGCATATCATCAATTCCGATCCGGTGTTTTACGGTCACTGGAATATCCACCGCATGACGCATTTCAGCAATACATTCTGCGACTAGATCAGGCTCCGCCATCAGACAGGCACCAATTTTATTATTTTGTACCCGGTCACTTGGGCAACCTACATTTAAATTGACTTCGTTATAGCCCCAGTCCTGCGCCATCTTGGTACAGATTGCCAGATCTTTTGGATTCGAGCCGCCGAGTTGCAAAACGATTGGCTGCTCTTCCGCATTAAAGTCCAAATGACGTTTGGCATCACCATAAATGATCGCACCTGTGGTGACCATTTCAGTGTACATAATCACATTCGGGTTAAACATACGTGCAAAGAAACGATAATCTTTGGTGGTCCAATCCATCATCGGCGCAACACTGATTCGTGGTTGAAGTTTATTTTCAATGGTGGTCAGATCAGTCATTCAAAATCACGCCTTAACGAAATGGAAGAAAGAAGAAGCAATCCATGCGATCACTCAGCTATTGGTTCTTGGCTAAAACCGGATCGGCTGACGTCGCAAAAAGAGGGCGTAATACTAGCATAAAATCAGAAAAACCACTCGGCGAACTTAAACCAAGCCAATAAATCCAGGGAATGAAACAAGAAATAAAATTGGAATTCCCAGTCAGGTTGGAATGGTATATTTTGATAGGAGAAAGATGAAGATAAAAACGCTAGAAATAAGGAGAATAATCATGTTGTTATTGGAGGAAATTTATAAAAGCCATAAAGCACAAAATTCGGCACATTTTAATTTAAGAATTCATCGGGGCTTAGGCTGGTTTAAAAAATCGCTAGACCTGGATCAGGATCTGGATTTTAAGTTTATCAGCCTGTGGATCAGCTTTCAGGCGATTTATGCAGATGAGAGTGATCTAGTTCAAGATCAAAGCAAGCTACAGCAGTTTCTGGAAATGCTCTGCCAAAAGGATCTGGATCAGAAAATTAATCATATTCTCTGGGACAAATACCACCAGCCGATTCGCTCACTCTTGGCCAATCCCTATGTGGAACAAAGCTTTTGGGATTATCGCCATCAGAAAATTAGTCTGGAAAGCTGTCAAGCTGATCTGGAAACACAGAAAAAAAATATACAGCATGCTTTAAAAGAACGAAATTCTGTTGAAATTTTAGCTGGAATATTTCAGCGTTTATCTACCTTGCACCATCAGATAATGCAGGGTGGCGCCACGTATCACAGCTCGCTGAATTATAAATCATTAGAGGAAAGCTGCCGGATTCTGGCAGCCTTATTGCCGGTTTTTATCTGTATTTTATTGGAAAATTCACAAACTCTTGATCTGAATAAGCCTTATTATCCGGCGGCGCAAGTCAGCTAAATATAGTCAAAATACTTATGCAGTTGTTCTGGCCTGATACCATTGATCCAGCAGGGCGAATAAGGTAGCGCACAAAGCTAGCCCAAGTCCTGCCAGACAGGTCATGCTCCAGCCACCGTGATGCCAGGCATAAACCCCTAAGGCTGAACCACATGCACCACCAATAAAATACAAGGTCATATAGAGTGAATTGACCCGTGATTTGGCATCCGGGCGCAGGCGGAAAATTACGTTCTGGTTACAGCTGTGCGTAATCGCGAGTCCAAGATTTATCAGCCCATAACCCAAAATATAACTCAGCAAAGACACTGCACCAAAATATAAAAACAGCCAGCTCCCCACCAGGATAGAACAGCCGATCCAGCTCAGTGTTTTGATATGGCCACGATCGGCCCATTTGCCAATGAACTGCGTGGAAAGTGCGCCAAATACACCGACCAGCGTGACCAGTCCGACCATGACATCAGAAAGCTGAAAAGGTTCCTGCGTTAGCAGTAGAGCGATGGTGGAGAACAACATACTCATGGCAGCAAAAGCACACGCACCTGTCAGTGAACGCAATACCAGACGTGGTTCCTGCTTGAGTAATATCCCCATAGATTTAAAAATCGCTGTATAGCTGATTCTCAGACGTGGCAGGCTCGGTAGTTTTCCTTTCAAATAAAAACTTAAAGCCAGCATACTTATGCCACTGACGATATAAATCATTTTCCAGTGAAACAGGTCGGAAAGTAATCCGGCAATACTGGTCGAGAGCAGAATGCCCACCAGTAATCCGCTCATCAGGAAGCCCACCACTTCTCCGGTTTTTTCCGGTTTGACCGCCATGGTGGCCAAGGGAATCAGAATCTGTGCAGCCACGGAAAACAGTCCGGCAATGATAGTGCCGACCCAGAGCATCGGCAGATTCACTGCACTGGCACAAATAAATAAACCTGCTGCCGCACCCAGCATGAGAAAGGGGATCAGTTTGGTTTTATTTAGCATGTCCCCTAAAGGCACAATAAACAGCAGGCCCAAGGCATAAGAGATTTGAGCAAAGGTGACGGTGAGCGCTACTTGTGATTCAGGCACCTGATAATACTGCTGAATCGATGAAATCAGCGGCTGGCAATAATAGTTAGCGCCGGCACATAAGCCGCATGCAATCGCCATCAGCCATAATAAGGGCTTATTTTGACTAATATCGAGGGGCGTGTGCATAGGGCTAACCTTGTATTCAGACCGGAAGAACTTAAATGAGGAATGAGAATAATGTTCAAATTGAGGGCACTATAGGCCAGAAGTTCTTGCTTTAAAAGTAGAGAAATATTGCCAGCATTGAAAATTGTTAGAACTCAGGCAGCTTAATGAAAGAAGTGCAATTTCAAATAGAAAGTATGAGTGAATATTTACAGAATTTTTTATCTTTTAATGATGGGGTTGCTTCATTAAAGCGCAGCTTAAAGTAAAAACAATAAAAAAGAGCACTGAGGTCAAAAAAGTGGAATATTTACTCTATTTTATTGCGCAAATTTGGTGCGAAAATGAGATTTTCCATTTTGAATCAAGTTCAGTACATTAATATAATAAATAGTCATCCAGCTTTTTTTCTACCCTTTATCTGACTGTTTGAGACCTGAGTCTTATAAAATTTTAGCGATTACTTTTTGTCAGATCTATTAATTGTGTCTGATGAAGATCTGCTCAAATCAAATTCTATCATTTCATAAAATACGATTTTAACATCTAAAAACAGTGCTCTTGCTTGAGTGCTAAATCTGTCAAAAAAGTCAAAACTAAAAAAACGGCGCAGCTAAAGTGCCGCTATCTATAGGGACTAGAGAAATTGAAAGTCTGCTTCTAAATCAGGAAATACAGCAATCATTGTCAGAATCATCAATGTAACAAAATAAATCAGAAATCTGCGCTTATTTACACCAGTAAAATCTGGATATTTCATTCAGCGGAATGAATATCGTTTATAAAAGCATCGAATATGAATAGCCGTTGAATTAAATAAATGTGCTATTGCAGCATCATTTTTATGAATCATCAGTTCAAAATATAGGTATTTATTAAATAAATAGTAGGTGGTAATTTCAAACAGTTTGATTAGAATCCAAAAATTCAACAAGAACACATCCTGAGGGGAAGCATCGTTTTACACGATGTTTACTTAAGAAAAATTAGCTTGAGGAACGCTCATGCAGATCGGAATTCCAGCCGAAACTGTTGTCGGTGAAAATCGCGTCGCTGCGACGCCAGAGACAGTAAAGAAATTGATCAGCGCAGGACATAGCGTGATTATCGAACGTGGTGCAGGGGTTAAAGCTGCCTATATCGATAGTGCCTATGAACAAGTTGGTGCCAAAATTACGGATGATGCCTACACCGGCAGTCAGTTGATTTTAAAAGTTCGTGCACCGAAAGGTGAGGAAATTCAAAAACTCAACCCGAATACCACTATCGTGGCAATGTTTGATCCTTACCGTAATACTGAGCTTGACCAATTCGCGGCACAAAACGTGTCTGCATTTGCATTGGAACTTTTGCCACGAACCTTATCTCGTGCGCAGAACATGGATGTCTTGTCTTCTCAAGCCAACCTTGCAGGTTACAAGTCGGTGCTTTTGGCTGCGGCTGAATACCAGCGCATGTTCCCGATGCTGATGACTGCTGCGGGTACGGTTAAACCGGCTCGTGTGGTGATTATGGGTGTCGGCGTAGCGGGTCTGCAAGCGATTGCCACTGCAAAACGTTTAGGTGCCATCGTTGAAGCCACGGACTTGCGTCCAACTGCCAAAGATCAGGTTGAATCTCTGGGCGGTAAATGGCTAGACGTGCCGATGTCTGCTGAAGAGCAGCAAAAAGCGGCTGATGCTGCCAAAAATGGTTATGGCTGGATGCCGGGTGAAGAATACATCCGCGATCAGGCTGCAATTGTTGATAAAGCGGTATCAAATGCTGACATCGTGATTACCACAGCGCTTTTACCGGGCCGTGATGCACCGCGTTTAATCCGTGCTGAAACAGTTGCGAAAATGAAACCAGGTTCAGTAATTTTGGACATGGCAGTAGAGTCTGGCGGCAACGTCGAAGGTTCGAAATGTGGCGAAACAGTCCATACCGACAATGGCGTCAAAATTCTCGGCATTCCAAATATTCCGTCGACTGTATCAACTGAAGCCTCTGCTTTATACGCTCGTAACGTATTTAACTTCGTTGAAACACTATTTGATGCAGATAAGAATTTTGTCCTGAATCAAGAAGAAGAAATTCAAAAAGCCCTACTCGTCACTCATGGCGGCCAAGTGCTGCTGAAACGTGGTTAAGGAGAAGACTCATGGTTGAAACAATTACGATTTTTGTCCTTGCCATTTTCGTAGGTTACTACGTGGTGTGGGGTGTAACACCAGCATTGCATACGCCGTTGATGGCGGTCACCAATGCCTTGTCATCGATCATTATTGTCGGTGCAATGATTCAGACTGTTGGCCTGCCGGTGATTGGCGTTGAAGGTAGCGTGGATTTCCAGACCATTAACGTGGTGAGCGTACTTGGCGCGATTGCAGTATTCCTGGCGAGCATTAATATTTTCGGTGGCTTTGCCGTGACTGCTCGTATGCTGGAAATGTTTAAACCTAAGCAAAAGAAAAAAGAGGGTTAATCCATGGAAATGATTCGAGAATATGCGGATTGGTTCTACCTGATTGGTGCCGTTCTTTTTATCCTGACGCTACGTGGTTTATCAGGTCCTAAAACTGCGATTGCCGGTAACCGTTACGGGATGATCGCGATGGCCATTGCGGTCGTGACTACCTTCTTTGTGGCTGAGAATCCAGTGGTCTGGATGATTATTGGTGCAATGGTACTGGGTGCAATCGTGGGTATTGCCCGTGCACGCACAGTTCCAATGACCCAGATGCCTGAGACTGTAGCGTTGATGCACTCATTGGTGGGTCTGGCTGCGGTCTTGATTGCTGTCGCTGCCATTATTCACAACAACAAATTGATTGAACTAGGTCCAGACCTGTTGGCTGCCAATGGTATCAATTTTCATGAAATGAGTCGTGTTCATTTATTTGAACTATTTGTGGGCTGTTTCGTAGGTGCGATTACTTTTACAGCATCAGTCTTTGCTTACGGCAAACTGGCTGCAAAGAAATGGGCGAAAACCATTTCAGGTGCATGGGTGAAACCGGTTCAGGCAATTATCTTTATTGCAATGTTAGGTTTTGGTGTTCACTTCTTCCTGACTGGCAATATGACCTCGTTCTGGGCGATGACAGGTCTTGCGCTGGCATTCGGCTGGGTATGGATTGCACCAGTCGGTGGTGGTGATATGCCAGTGGTGGTATCGCTACTCAACTCATTCTCGGGTTGGGCAGCAGCTGGTATTGGTTTTACCTTAGAAAACAACATGTTGATCGTTGCAGGCTCACTGGTGGGTTCTTCAGGTGCTATTCTGTCTTACATCATGTGTAAAGCGATGAACCGCTCAATCATCAACGTTTTGTTTGGCGGTGCGATGGGCGGTGCAGCTGCGCCGACAGCAGGAGCAGGTGAACAGGTCCAACGTAATCACCGTTCTGGCTCGGCAGATGATGCAGGCTTCCTGATGTCAAATGCAGACAGCGTGGTGATTGTACCGGGTTATGGTATGGCGCAAGGCCGTGCACAAAATGCGGTAAAAGAATTGGCTAACTTGCTAAAAGAGCAGGGCGTAACGGTTCGTTTTGCGATTCATCCTGTAGCAGGTCGTATGCCAGGTCATATGAACGTACTACTTGCTGAAGCGGACGTACCGTATGAAGACATCCTGGAAATGGATGAGATCAACTCGGACTTCCCGGCAACAGATGTAGTGCTAGTGATTGGTGCGAACGACGTTGTGAACCCTGCGGCGAAAGATGATCCAACATCGCCAATTTATGGTATGCCAATTCTGGAAGCCCATAAGGCACGTACGATTATGGTGATCAAGCGTTCTATGGCAACCGGTTATGCGGGTCTCGACAATGACTTGTTCTATAATGACAAGACCATGATGATCTTTGGTGATGCCAAGAAAGTGGTGGAAGATATGACTAAAGCCATTAATGGTACGGGTCACTAATCATCTAAATCATTAGAATCCTCCTAAGTCCCCCTTTTAATAAAGGGGGATTTTTTATTTTATATCTTGGGAAAAGGATGATTGAGTGATCATCGAACGTCTATGTTGATGATGAATTGATCCTAAAATACCAATCAAATCGGTGCATAAGACAAGATGGAAATTAAAAAATAGCGAACAGATTGAGTTGTATTAATGCTTATAAAGTTAGATGAACAGGCAATAAAAAAGCGACCTACACAGGTCGCTTTTTTGAATATTCGGTTTTTACGCTACAGAGTCAGTATCTGTAGGATTGCGCCATAAGCTTTCTAGGTCATAGAATTTACGCGCTGTTGGAAGCATACAATGAACCACCACATAACCAAGGTCGATGAGGATCCATTCAGCATCACGTTCGCCTTCAATACCAAGAGGGCGGAAGCCAGCTTTACGTGCTTCTTCAGCAACGTTATTGGCCAATGATTTGATGTGACGTGTCGATGTACCGCTTGCAATGACCATAGCATCAGCCACATTACTGATACCGCTGACATCAAGCTCAACAATTTCTTTTGCTTTTACATCTTCAAGTGCAGCATGTACGACTTTTAAGCAGTCCTGTACAGCTTGAGAATTTGAATTCATAGTAAGATCGTGAGAATTAGAAGCGCTGGGCGATGGTTCTAAATTCATGGGGAGTGTAATTTCCTAACAATTATGCATGGTCTAATATAGCGGTTTTAGTCCTGAATTTCAAATGAAGCCGCAGTCCACTCAGTCATGCTCCGGAAAGAACTCAGCTTTCCAGTCAAAGGAATCGTTGGAATGTCCGCTAGGTTTATACTCGGCAGCGACATAACCTTGATATTGACTATGTTTTAACCACTGAAATATATCATGATATTGAATTGAACCCGTATTGGGTTGATGCCGTCCCGGACAATCTGCAAACTGGATATGACCAATCGAGGCAATATTTTCTTGCAAAGTTTCCAGGACATCTTCGCCCATCATTGCCATGTGGTAACAGTCGTACTGCATTTTTAAGGCCGGATGATGTACCGCTTCCAGCATTTCCTGGGCTTGGGCAATATTTTGAATCAAAAAACGTGGCATATCGGTGCCATTGATCATTTCGAAGACCGGTTCAATTTGATGCTCAAGCAGCATTGAACAGGCCATTTTCAGGTTACTCGCCAGCGTATTCAGGCAGGGTAAAAGATCACAATCCCTAGGCTGTTTTCCTGCCAGAATGTTCACCCGCGGTACATTCAACGCCGTGGCATACTGGATGGTCTGCTCAACAGCATGACGAAACTCGATTTCCTGTCCTGGAATGCCGGCCAGGCCATGACCGCCCTGCATTAAATCGCCCGCTGGCACATTAATCAGGCACAAGTTCAGCCGATGCATGCTGAGCTGGTTTTGAATCTGGCCAATGGTGAGCTCATAAGGAAACTGGATTTCCACATGATTAAAGCCCTGTGCACGAGCCAGCGCGAAGCGTTCTATAAGCGGCACTTCGGTAAAAATCATCGACAGGTTGACGGCAAGTTTAATCATGTAGGTCTCTTCAATATTCAGGGTTGCATCAATCAAGCGTTATGAGTGTTTCAGCTGTTGGATCACAGTGGCCAGATCTGCTTCGGCAAAGCCTTGGGCTTGATGGGCATGTAACTGCGTTAAAGCTTGAGTCGCGACCGGAACATCCAGATCAAAGCTTTGGGCCAGTTGCACGGCATTATTCAGATCCTTGGATAAGGTCTGTACTTTCCATTGCACCGGTTCAAAAGTCTGCGTGGCCATGCGTGGTGCCAGAATCTGAAAAGGCTTGGAGTCGGCAAAACCACCTGCCAGCGCAGGCGCCAGTAAACGTGTATCCACTCCAGCAAGTCCAGCCAAGGCGACCGCTTCTGCGATCAAGGTGCTATTGGCAGCCACAATCAGCTGATTACAGATTTTGGTCGCCTGACCGGTACCTGTGTCGCCCATACGGGTGACGCGCTGTGAAAGTACTGCATAGATCGGATTAAGATTTTCAATAGTCGCGGCATTACCACCGGCAAAAATCACCAGACTGCCTTGTTCAGCTCCGGCGGTACCGCCTGAAACTGGAGAGTCAATCCAGATTACTTTCTTGGCCTGTGCTTGCGCGGCAAGTGCTTGAGTTTGCTGTACCGAAAGACTGGAAAAATCCACAATCACTTGCTCCGTAAGCAAATACGGTTCGATCTGAGCAAAAACAGATTGCACTGCCTGATCATCTGCCAGACAGGTGAGTATCACCGGGTAATCTGCAATCTGGTCTAAAGATAGCGCAGTCGCACCTAAGTCTAACAGCGGATAACAGGCCGCAGGTGTACGGTTCCAGACCGCCACCTGAAAACCTGCCTGAAGCAGACGCATAGCCATGCGAGCGCCCATTAATCCCATCCCTAAGAAGGCAATTTTAGTATCAAGATTCAATTGCATACTTTCTCTTATTCCTTGCTTTGACTCAGACTCGACTTATTTGTATTGGCGTGGCACAAATTGAACCTCTGGGTTCTTGTCTTTTTTACGGGCCAATTGACTGTTTTTACCCAGCAGCAATTTCAATTGCCAGATTTTTTCCATACGCAGGGATTTATTCGGACGATGCTGCATGGCATCCAGTACAAATTTAGAAGCCATCAGGGCATCTGGAGAACGTTGCAGCATTTCTTCAGCCAAGGCTTGTGCTCTCGCCAATGGCTGTTCATCGACATGGGTGATCAGACCGATTTCTTTGGCATATTCGCCCTCAAAAATCCGGGCAGTCAAAGTCAGCTCTTTTGCCAGATCAATACCAATCAGGCCTTTCAGTGAGCGGCTGAGTCCCATGTCTGGTACCAGTCCCCAACGGGTTTCCATAATTGACATTTTGGTCTCAGGATGGGCAATGCGGATATCTGCGGCCAGAGCAAGCTGCATGCCGGCACCAAAACAGAAGCCTTCCATCGCTGCAATCACCGGGACTGGCAATTCCTGCCAGACCAGAAATGCTTTTTGAAATAAGCTTTGACCCGGACGGATCAGTTCCCATGCGGCATAAGCACGATTTTTAGGATTATTTAAATCTGCCAGATCAATACCGGCACTAAAGACCTGGGCTTCTCCCGTTAAAATCACACATCGGATGCTTTTATCTTTTTTGATTTTTTGTGCAGTCGCGACCAGTTCGCGCAGCAGGGCAAAGCTCATGGCATTGCGTTTATCCGGACGATTCAGTGTAACAGTGGCAATGCCGTTATTTTTTTCCAAGCGCACGAGTGACATGGCATTCTTCCTTATTTTTCCTGGCTTGAGCATAGCATGCAGCCTTTAGGCTTGCATGACAGCTCAGTCACACTTCTTAAGTCATGGACTGAGCCACTTCAGAGGTTTAATTCAAATGTTGCTTCAAAATTTGCTGGGCAGCCTGTTCAACCTGTTCAACCACGGCTTTGAGTTCATCAAAATATTTCAGCACGTCCTGAACAAAGTTTTCATCGGCCTTACGGCGTTCTTTGCGCAGGGTTGAAACGAACTGTTCAAAGCCACCGGTGACTTTCTGTAAAGTCGGTGCACCGACATAGCGGGTCGCGCCGTATAAACGATGCAGCACATGTTCCAGTTGTGGGAAATCTTCCAGTTCAATCAGTTGCTGCATTTCATCGAGTTCATCTGCAAAGCTGTCTACCAGCATGCGTAACAGGTCTACCGCCAGATCCTCCTTATTGGCTGCCAGTTGCAGGCTTTGCTGCCAGTCCAGAATATTTGGATCCAGAGCATCAATCACATTGGCACGTTCCAGTACCGGAATCCGTTTAAAATGCTCGGTGGTCCAGTGCGTCAAAATTTGGATAATCTGCTCGATCTGAATCGGCTTGGTGACATAATCATCCATGCCGTTTTGCAGCAGTTTATGTTTTTCATCAGAAAGCGCATGTGCCGTCAGTGCAATAATCGGCAGACGGCTATGATTTTCAAAAGTTGATTCCAGCGAGCGAATAGCACGGGTGGTATCGATCCCCGACATGACTGGCATCTGAATGTCCATAAAGACCAGATCAAATGCCGGCTGTTCCTGTTCATAACGGCGCTGAATAATATCGATCGCTTCCTGCCCGCTGAGGGCTTTGGTTGTGGTGACATTGAGTTCGCCCAGTAAGGCTTCCAGAACAATCAGGTTCGGCAAATGATCATCCACGGCCAGAATATGCAGGCCTTGACCATTAAATTCTTCATGCTGCTCCTGATCGAAGACCGGCTGATTGCCGAGTAATTGAATCAGCGCGCTGCGGCTGAGTGGCTGATGCAGGGCACGGGCACGATGGTCGTTGAGCATGCTTGGATCCAGCTGCATCTGATAACCATAGACAGCCAGATGACCCTGATAACGTGAACGGATTTCGCGTAACAAGACCTCACTGTCACCACTATGATCGACGATCAGCCAGGTATTTTCGCTATTCTGTAAATGATTCAGACGGCTAAACAGATCCAGAATTGATGCACATTCAATATGTTTAACCTGATAATTTTCCAGATAATGCCGCAGCACATTCGCAGTTGCCGGATGTGCAAGATAAGACACCACGGTCAATTCGCTAAAATCTGGATGCTCAATCACGGTATCTTCATCGACCAGGAACTGGGCAGTAAACCAGAAAGTAGAGCCTTTTTCGGTTGGAGCACGTTCCTGATTGTCTTCAAAACCAATCTGGCCATGCATCAGGCTGACCAGCTGTTTGGAAATTGCCAGACCAAGCCCGGTACCGCCAAACTGACGGGTCACCGAGGTATCACCCTGCGAGAAGGACTCAAACAGCTTTTTACGGTCGGTACCACTCAGGCCAATGCCGCTATCCTGTACACTAAAATGCAGCACACACTGATCCATTCCATCATGTTCCATGCGTGCCCGGACAATGATTTCTCCATCCGGAGTGAATTTGATCGCATTGGAAATCAGGTTGGTCAGAATCTGTTTAAATCGTAGCGCATCACCAATAATGTGTTTTGGCACACCATCTGCATAATAGAAGGCCATATCAATATGTTTTTGTGCTGCCAGAGGTGACAACATGTCCATCACATCAAAAATCGCTTCTTCCAGATCAAAAGGTGCCGTTTCCAGTTCCAGTTTGCCGGCATCAATTTTGGAAAAATCCAGAACATCATTGATCAGTGCCAGCAAATGCGCCGAAGACTTACGAATGGTCTGCAAATACAGGCTCTGCTCGTTGCTGAGATTGCCCTGACGTAACAACAGATGAATAAAACCATCAATACTGTTCAGCGGGGTGCGCAATTCATGGGAAATATTGGCCAGAAACACCGACTTGGCCTGGTTGGCCGAGATCGCCTGGTCGCGTGCCTGACGATAGGTAATATTCTGGACTTCTAAAGTGTCGAGGGTGCGGCGTAAATCGTCTTCGGTCTGTTCGGTATGTTCACGCAGTTCCAGAAAGCTGAAATGCAAACGTTTCACCACATTGGCGATATCACGTTGCAATAAACGCAGCTCGCCGGTGCTGTTAATCACCATATGCTGGCCGAGGGTATCGGCATTCAGGCGTTGCAATTGCATGCGAATCTCATACATTGGGGCGATCCAGCGCCGTGAGTAGAAATTCAAGCAAAGTAATAACAATAATAAGGTCAGTAATCCGGTCGCAATCAGTACGATCAGTACCCGGTAACGGGCAATTGCTAGCGGCTGGTTATCCAGTTCGATCGCCAGCCAGCCGGTAGAAAAAGTGTTTTCATTCACTTTAATGGCATAGATATGATTATCTTGATGCAGAATCGGACCAACAAAATTGCCGCTTTTCTCAAATTCTGGCCAAGGCGCCTGTTCCTGAAAACCAATGCCCAAACGGTTCTTGCCATTTTCATCCAGAACTGCTGCCCGAACCAGATGCTTTTCATTCAGCATGTTCTGCATGGCGTTGTGAGCCTGGTCATATTGCCATGGATACAGATTCAAGATATCCAGTGCATATTCTGAGGTGCCTTGAAAACGGGTGAGAATCGCAATGGCCATCTGCTTCTGCTGGGCACGTGCGGCATTCGAGGTCTCAGTCAACACCAGCATGGCACCGACACAGGCCAAAATGGTAATCGGCACAAAAATCAGCGCAATCAGCTGTCCATAGGCATGATTTAAGTGTAGGCGTTTAAACAGCTTTTTGTTGATCGTTGACATGATTTAAGCAGTATTTTCTTTATGCCTGGCATATTAGCATGCTTTAAATCGACAGTTAAAATTTAAGCATAATTTTTATAAAGCTTCGGATTAGCAGTTAAAAATACAAGAGATTTCAGTTAATTTTGCTCAGGTACAGCAAGACTAAGACGCACGAAATTTCAATCTGTAAAAGTGCCAGACTGAAATAGTATTTTCATCTTCATTAGCGAGCTGCTTCACCTGGCTAAATTATCGGGAAATGTAGTTTATGGCTTGATAGTGTGTGAGTTTTAGTGAGTTTTCTGAAAAAGCCTTGCTAAATGGGTGCAGGGAAAAGCATTTTTTCATACAATAGCCGCACCTCGATATAGGTGCAAATAATGAGTAATACCACCCCTGATTTTCAAGCAGATGAATTTTTGTTAGACCATTATGTAGGCAAAACGCCACTGGTGCGTTTGCAGCGTCTGGCAAGTCACACTCAAGCTACAGTACTCGCGAAACTCGAAGGCAATAATCCGGCAGGTTCGGTGAAAGACCGCCCGGCCTATAATATGATCATGCAAGCGGAAAAACGCGGTCAGATCAAACCGGGTGACACCCTGATTGAGGCAACGAGCGGAAATACAGGGATTGCATTGGCGATGGTCGCAGCAATGCGTGGCTATAAAATGAAGCTGATCATGCCGAACAATATGAGTCAGGAACGTAAGGATGCGATGCGTGCTTATGGTGCCGAGCTGATTGAAGTAACCAAAGAGCAGGGCATGGAAGGTGCACGTGATCTTGCTGCTCAAATGCAAAATGATGGCGTGGGTCTGGTGCTGAATCAGTTCGGAAATCCGGACAATGTTGAAGCGCATTACCTGACTACGGGTCCAGAAATCTGGCAGCAAACCGGTGGCAAGATTACCCATTTTGTCAGCTCAATGGGCACCACCGGCACCATCATGGGTGTGTCAAAATACCTGAAAGAAATGAATCCTGATATTCAGATCGTGGGTTTACAGCCATCTGACGGTTCAAGCATTGCCGGAATTCGTCGCTGGCCAGAAGAATATTTGCCAACCATTTTCGACCGCAGTCGCGTGGATCGCATTATTGATATTCCACAAATTGAAGCTGAAAAAACCATGCGCAAGCTGGCACAGAAAGAAGGCATCAGTGCCGGCACCTCTTCTGGTGGGGCAGTGTGGGCGTCGATTAAACTGGCAGAAGAAAATCCGGATGCAGTGATTGTGTGTATTATCTGTGACCGTGGTGACCGTTACTTGTCTACAGGGTTATTCTCTGTACAAGATCCTGAATAATTATTTGAGCACTGTTTTATGCGCCTGCCTGTTTTAACTTTCGATATTGAAACCCAAACCGATCTCAAATCAGGCGCGCATCTGTTTGGTCTGGACCTGCCCGAAGCAGATCTGGATCAGGCCCTGACCAAATTACGCCGTCAGGATTCAGGCTCTGATTTTCAGCGTTTACCGCTGCATGAAATTGTCTGTATTTCCGGTTTATGGATGGATGAACAGGGTATGAAGCTGTTTTCCTTTAGTCGAGAACAGCATTCTGAAGCAGAAATTTTGAAAAAATTCTTGTCCATTTTTGACAAGCGACATCCGACTCTAGTGAGTTGGAATGGCTCACAGTTTGATTTACCAGTAATTTTATACCGCGCCATGTATCATGGACTCTCTGCACCGAGTCTGTTCGATCAGGGCGAAATTGATACGCAAAAGCGTTATAATAACTACCAGAATCGTTACCATCATCGTCATGTCGACTTGATGGATGTGATGGCCATGTTTCATGCCCGTCATTTCCAGAAGCTGGATGATGTTGCACATTTGCTGGGCTATCCAGGCAAGCGCGGTGACGGAGCCTATCGGGTTCCGGAATATGTCCGCAATCAGCAATGGACCGAACTGACGTCTTATTGTGAAGGTGATGTCCTGAATACCTGGCTGGTGTATATCCGCTGGTTGCTGTTAAAAGGCCAGCTGTTACTGCCGGATTATCAGCATCTGCTGCAAAGCACGACTCAATATTTGCAGACTCAACCGCAGCATGCGGACTTTTTATCAGTTTGGCGTGAGACTTCGCAACGAACTGAATTTACCCAATTTGATTTTCCCATCTCCATACCCTAGGTTTTCATGAAACATCGAGCACAAGCACGTCCTATCCAGCAACCCGAGTACATTTTTCAGGTTGAGTCACTATCGCATGAGGGACGTGGTATCGCTCATTATGGTTCACATCCGGATCATCCGCAGCATAAACATGGCAAGAAAGTCTTTATCCGTTATGCCTTGCCGGGTGAAACCGTGCGTGCCCGCATTACCCGTGAAGTTAAAAAACTCGAAGAAGCCGACAGTCTTGAATTGTTGAGCGACGCTTCCGAGATTCGCGTGAAGCCGGTGTGTCCGCATTTTGGGATCTGTGGTGGCTGTAATATGCAGCATATCGCTGCGGATGCGCAGATTGAACTGAAACAGAATGTGCTGAAATCGCATCTACAGCATTTTGCTGGAATCCAGCCTGATCAATGGCTACCGCCTTTACGTTCACAACGTGAAGATTATCGCCGTAAAGCCCGGATTGGGGTGCGTTATCTACCTTCCAAGGATCAGCTGGTGGTGGGTTTTCGTGAGAATCAGTCCAACAAACTGACACCGATTGATCGCTGTATGATCTTGGATCGCGAGTTTGGCTCGGTTACACGTCTTAAACAATTGCTGCAAGGTCTGAATGGTAAGGCCGACATCGGTCATATAGAATTGGCCATGGGGGATCAGGACATTGCGCTGCTGGTGCGTGAAACTGCAAAATTATCTGCCGATGATGTCAACCAATTGCGCGAATTTACGTTACAGAAAGGCTGGCAACTGTATCTGCAGCCTGCCGGCAAAGAAACGCTTTCGCGAATAGATGATACAGAAGCATCTGCACGCTTACACTATGGTCTTGATGACTTTGATGTGAAATTCGGCTTTAATCCTCTGGACTTTACCCAGGTAAATTCAAGCATCAATCCGCAAATGGTACGATTGGCATGTGATTTGCTTCAGCTACAACAGGGTGAACGGGTTCTGGATCTGTTTTGTGGATTAGGAAACTTTTCTTTGCCGCTGGCGCGCTGTGTTGGTGCGTCGGGTCAGGTGATTGCGGTCGAGGGAAGTGATGAAATGGTTCGACGTGGTGCGGAAAATGCCAAAAACAATGGTATTGCACAAATAGCGTTCTATTCACAAGATTTAACCAAAGATTTCTCGCACCACACTTGGGCAAATCAAGGTTTTGATGCATTATTAATCGACCCGCCACGTGCCGGGGCAGAAGAAGTAATGCATTATATCCCTCAGTTTGGAGCTAAAAGAATCGTTTATGTGTCATGTAATCCTGCGACACTCGCCAGAGATGCAGGACTCTTGGTACAACAGGGCTATCGTCTCACCCAAGCGGGCGTGATGGATATGTTTACACATACTGGACATGTTGAATCAATCGCATTGTTCGAAAAAGAAAATCAAATAAACGATTAAAGAAATGATGTTTTTAAAAGTAGGAGACGGGTATGGTCACAGTACGTGAGCAACTCCCTGGACGACTCAATGAGTTGTCACAGGAGACGACTGTAGAACATGCCGAACAAGCACACCAGGATCTGACTGAATGGTTGGATCGGGTTCGTGGCATATTAGATGGCGCACCTTTAACGCAGCTCGAAGAAGTCGCCCACTTAACATTAGAAAGAGAGCTGCAAAGTACGGTTCAGCACCGCTCCAATACCTTTTATACCGGTATTGAGATGGCGGATATTCTGGCGCATCTGCATGTCGATGAAGATACTTTGTCCGCAGCCATGCTGTACCGTGCTGTTCGTGAAGGCGTCATGCCACTCGGCGAAGTACTGGAACAGTTCGGCGAACAGGTGCATAGCCTGGTCAAAGGTACGCTTGCCATGGGTAAGCTGTCTGAGCTGATCGAAAAAAATAAACGCCTGGAAGATCATTTCAATAATAACCAGCGTGAACATCTGTCTGGCATTTACAAAATGCTGATCTCGGTCACTGAAGATGTACGTGTCGTTCTGGTCAAACTGGCTGAACGTACTTATGCCTTGCGTGAACTGGCCAATTCCTCGCGTGAGCGTCAGGAACGGGTGGCTCGAGAAATTCTGACCATTTACTCACCACTGGCACACCGTTTGGGTATTGCCCAGTTGAAGTGGGAGCTGGAAGATTTGGCTTTCCGTTATCTTGCGCCGGAACGTTATAAAGAAATTGCTTCCTTACTGAATGAAAAGCGTCTGGAGCGTGAACAGTATATTCAGTTTGTGATTGATAAATTACGCAATGAATTGGCCGAGCATGGTATCGAAGCTGAAATTAATGGCCGGGTGAAACACATTTATTCGATTTATCGAAAAATGAAAAGCAAGAACCTGAGCTTTGACCAGCTCTATGATATTCGTGCTTTACGGGTACTGGTGAAAAGTGTGCCGGAGTGTTATCACACTTTAGGTATTGTGCATCAGATCTGGCGCCATATTCCGCATCAGTTTGATGACTATATTACCAACCCGAAAGCCAATGGCTATCGTTCTTTACATACAGCAGTGATTGCCGAGAACAAGTCACTAGAAGTACAAATTCGTACCCATGCAATGCATGACGAAGCTGAACTTGGGGTGTGTTCACACTTTAATTATAAAGAAGGCGCGAAAACTACAGATCGCTCCTTTAACCATCGTCTGCATTCTTTACGTGCGGTACTTGAGCATTATCAAGAGCGCAATGAAAGCAGTGCACATAAAGAATCTGAAGATGAAATAGAGAATTTTGAGCATATTCAAGATTTCGAAGGTTTTGAAAAGATCTATGTGTTTAGCCGTGATGGTGATATCAAAGAGCTGCCGCGTGATTCGACGGTGCTGGACTTTGCTTATCATGTGCATACCGAAGTAGGGAACAAGTGCTATGCCGCACGGGTAAATCAGCGCTATGTACCGCTGACCTATACTTTGAAAACTGGTGAACAGGTCGAAATTCTGACCAAAAAAGACCGGGAACCGAACCGGGACTGGCTGGTTAATTCGCTGGGTTATATCAAAACTGCCCGTGCGCGGGACAAGCTGCGCCACTGGTTCCGCCAGCAAGATCGCAGCAAGAATCTGGAAGTTGGCCGTGAAGTACTGAACAAGGAACTATCACGTCTGGCAATTCACCCGAAATCGATTGATCTGAGTGATTATTGCAACCACTTCAATGTCAAAACCGGTGATGACATTCTGGTCAATCTGGTCAATGGCGATATCAGCCTGCATGCCCTGATTAATCAGGTGAATCGTCATATGCATCTGGATCAGGACGAACCTGAACTGGTGCTAAAACCTGCCTTGAATCCGCGTGCTAGTCATACACTTTCAGCTCACGGGATTCTGATCGACGGTCTGGATAACGTGGAACTGCATGTCGCGCAATGTTGCCAACCGGTGCATGGTGAGTCGATCGCTGGCTATATTACCCTGAATCGTGGGGTGAGCATTCATAAGGTGGCCTGTCCAGATTATATTCGCATGATCACCCAAGAGCCTGAACGTGCTGTAGAAGCTGATTGGGAAATGCAGCCAACACGTGGTCAGAGCGTACAGATTGTGGTGGAAGCTTACGATCGACGTGGGTTGCTCAAAGATCTGACCCAGGTAATTTTCTCTGATCAGATCAATATCCGTCAGGTGAATACCATTTCGGAAGCGGACGGTATTGCCAATATGAAGCTGCTGATTGAAGTCAAAGGTCTGGCACAACTTTCCAAGCTATTGGCCCGTCTTGAGCAGCAGCCGGGAATTATCAGCGCGCGCCGTCTGGTACAGGGCACTTAATTCCCCTTATGTAAGTTTAAAAAGCCTGTAATTCAATTGCGGGCTTTTTTATTGTAATGTATTTGAATCACATGCATAAAAAATAGACCAGCAAACCAAGATGAGCGCGACCGAAATATTTGAACGTAGACGAAATAATCTGGCCAAGGTGATTGATCTGCTGATCGAGACGCAGCAATTTAAAACCGGCAAAGAGATCTGTGAGTATTTCGGCTTGTCTGCGTCATATATTGCGCAATTGCTGAATAGCAAACGCCAGATCGGGGAAAAGGCAGCAAGGGAACTGGAACAACAACTGGGTCTGGATACTCTTATTTTAGATCAGTCGGCTGAACCAAAAGTTGAATTAGCTCCAATTCCAGAGCAAGGCGTATTATTTCAGATGCAGGTGGTGCAACAGCAGGCATTTGCACTTATTCCTATAGATTCAGCGCTCTCATTCAATCAGGATATTTTTCATTTGCAAGCACAGCATTATGCGATTCAGGTAGCAGGGCCGTATTATTTTCCCAGCTTAAAACCGGGCTGGTGGTTGATTTGTGACAAACAGGCCGAGTTATCCACTACAGGCATACTCTGTGTGTATCTGCTCAATGGCCTGCAGCTCATTTTGCAGTTGGTGAGCGAAGCTCGGGATCATTATGAATTTCAAAGTCTGGATGAAAACAGAAAGGTGGTTTTCCAAAAAAACGATATTGAGAAAATCCATCCAGTCATTGCGATTCTTCCCACTGCGAGCATATTCAAATAGCAGAAATAATTCAGCCCATCAAAAGATGGGCTGAACGATGAAAATGAAATAGAACAGATTATGGAATCTGGTTCTCGTCTTCAAATTCTGGCTTCACCTGAACAATAAAGTCCTGACGGTTCAGACCACGCCATAGGGCAAAGGCTGTACCGATATAGATCGACGAATATGTTCCGACAAAGACACCAACAAACATCGCGATCGAGAACCATTTCAGGCCATCACCACCCATCAGCATCATGGCAAGCACCACGAGCAATAAGGTCATGGAGGTATGAATGGTACGACGCAACGTTTCAGTCAGGGCAATGTTGATAATCTCGACCGGTTCGGCACCACGAATCTTACGGAAGTTCTCACGGATACGGTCAGAAACCACGATATTATCGTTGAGTGAGAAACCGATGATTGCAAGGAGTGCCGCAAGTACAGTGAGGTCAAATGGCCACTGCATCATCGCAAAAATCCCGAGGGTGACGATGATGTCATGGAATAGCGACAACACGGCGCCCATGGCTAGCTTGAACTCAAAGCGGATAGTGACATAGACCAGCATCAACAGGAGTGCTAATGCCACAGCACCGCCAGAACGGACATAGAGCTCGTTACCGACCTGTCCACCGACGACATCGACCTTGGGTACTTCTGCCGCATTATTTGGCAGTTGAACCGCTGCTGTAACAGCCTTGGTCAAGTCTTCAGCTTCGATATCTTCCTGAACCGGCATACGCACCATCAGGTCACGTTCAGACCCTAAGGTTTGTACCACAGCATCATTAAAACCTGCCTGATTCAATGCCTTGGAGACATCTTCAGGTTTGACCGGATTGGTATAGTTTAATTCGGCTGCCACACCACCGGTAAAGTCCAAACCGAGGTTCAGGCCTTTGGTGGCAATAAAGAAGATACTCGCAACAGTTAAGAGGATTGAAAACAATGCCGCAGGCATCGCAATCTTCATAAACGGAATAATGCGTTCGTCTTCCGGGCGACCGTACTGTTTTTGATTCAGTTGAGTATTTTCAGTCATCAGTGATCTCCTTAAATGCTCAACTTTTTCAAGTTACGTTTTTTGCCATAAATGAGCTGTACCACGGCACGTGTTACTGTAATGGCAGTAAACATCGAGCAGACAATACCAATCATCAGGGTTACGGCAAAGCCTTTGATCGGACCTGTACCAATCGCGAACAGAATGAACGCCACTAGGAAGGTGGTCAAGTTCGAGTCGAAAATGGTGTTATAGGCACGATCATAACCGGCCACAATCGCCTGTTTTGGCGACGCCCCCCATTTCATTTCTTCCCGTATTCGTTCACAGATCAGTACGTTGGCATCGACCGCCATACCGATGGTAATGACGATACCGGCAATACCAGGAAGGGTCAGGGAAGCACCAATCCAGGACATGACTGTCAGAATCATCGCCAGGTTAAAGACCAGCGCAAAGTTAGCAATCACACCAAACACACGGAAGAATACCACCATCCAGATTGCGACTAAGAGGAAACCGATCTGAGTTGAAAGTACACCTTTGTCGATGTTTTCTTGACCCAGACTTGGACCAATCACACGTTCCTCTACAAAGTACATTGGCGCAGCCAACGCACCTGCACGCAGCATCAAGGCAAGTTCAGCAGCTTCTTGCGGCGAGTCCAGACCGGTAATACGGAACTGAGAACCCAGTACTGCCTGAATGGTTGCAGCGTTAATCACCACAGATTCAGTATACGGGGTACGAACTTCAGTTTGAGTGCCGGTCGCAGGATCTTCCACATAATTAATGCGCTGTTTGTTCTCGATGAACAAGACGGCCATACGTTTGCCGACCGCATTACGGGTGGCATCCGACATCAGTTTGCCGCCTGCGCTGTCCAGGGTAATATTTACTTCTGCACCGCCTGTATCCTGGCTAAAGCCACTTGAGGCATTCTGAACACGTTCACCGGTTAAGATACGGTTACGGTTCAGGAGGAGCTGACGACCACTGTCCAGTGATTCATAAGCGAATACTTCTGTGCCTGGTGGCAATGCACCCGTTGCCTGACCGGTATATGGATCAATATATTGATCATTCAGGTCAGACACTAAACGGAACTCGAGGTTCGCGGTACGGCCCAAGACACGTTTCGCTTCAGCGGTATCCTGTACACCCGGAAGCTCAACCACAATACGGTTGCTGCCCTGAGTTTGAACCATTGCTTCCGCCACACCTAACTCGTTAATACGGTTACGTAAAGTGGTCAAGTTCTGGTTGACTGCATAAGATTCAATTTCTTGCTTACGCACATCAGTATAGTTCAAACGTAAAGTCGAACCGGTTTCGGTCGCAACAGCCTGCTGGGTAAACTCATTGCCATTACGGCGCAAGAAGTCCATCGTTGCAGAACGGTCATCATTGTTGGCAAACTGCATCACAATGGTGTTGTTGCTTAAATTCAGGCTATTAAATTTCAGGTTGTTATCACGCAACTGACGACGTAGATCCGTCGCAGAGGTTTCCATACGCTGGGAAATGGCCTTGTCCATATCCACTTCAAGCAAGAAGTGCACACCACCACGTAAATCCAGGCCGAGCTTCATTGGTTTGGCACCAATTTTTTGCAGCCATTCTGGGGTGGTCGGGGCAAGGTTCAGTGCAACCACGTAATCATCACCTAAACCACGACGTAAAGCCTCTTTGGCTTTAAGCTGCGATTCACTTGAATCTACACGTAATAAGGCTGCATTGTTGCCAAAGCTATTGTCATGGGTGGCAATATTTTCAGTTTTTAAAATTTGCTCTGCTTTTTGTACGATGCTTGCATCAATTTGAGTACCGGCTTTGGCACCCGAAATCTGTACAGCAGGTTCATCTGGATACAAACTTGGCAGGGCATATAAGGTACTGATCACCAGGACAACCAGGATCAGTACATATTTCCATGCTGGGTAACGCATTCGTTTTCTTCTTAAAATGAAAAAGTCGTGCGAGGGCACGACTATTTTTGATTAAAGGTTATTTAAAGTGCCTTCAGGGAGGACTGAGATCACACTTGCACGTTGAACTTTGACTTCTACACCACGGCTCAATTCAACCACTGCGAAGTCACCTTCAATCTTGGTGATTTTGCCCATTAATCCGCCTGCAAATACCACTTCACTGCCAACGCCAAGGCTGTCGACCAAAGCACGGTGTTCTTTGGCACGTTTAGATTGAGGACGCCAGATCAAGAAATAGAAGATTGCAATAAAAACAGCAATCATCAAAAGGTTCGCCATCATGCTTGGTTGTTGTGCAGCTTCACCTGCAGCGTGAGCAGTCGAAATAAAAAGGCTCATTACATTTTCCTAAAATAAAAAACTGGTGATCAACTCGATAATAAATTGACATATTCTTGCAATTTACATTGTCTTTTTCCTCAGCGCAAATGCTGATGGATTAATCTTGCGGACAAGGTGGAACTTCCAGGCCACGGCGGGTATAAAAGTCATGAACAAATTCGTCAAATGTACCGTTGTCTAATGCATCACGCATCGCTTCAGTCAAACGCAGGTAATAGCGCAGATTATGAATCGTACCGAGCATAGAGCCGAGCATTTCCCCACATTTTTCCAGGTGGAATAAATACGCACGGGTGAAATTCTGGCAGGTATAGCAGTCGCAATGCGGATCGAGCGGGCTTTGGTCATGACGGTATTTACTGTTACGAATGCGCACCAAGCCGTCTGTCACAAAATAGTGACCGTTACGTGCATTTCGGGTTGGCATCACGCAGTCAAACATATCGACACCACGACGCACCGCTTCCACAATATCTTCAGGCTTGCCGACACCCATCAAATAACGCGGTTTGTCTGCAGGCATTTTTTCTGGAAGATAATCCAGTACCTTGATCATTTCCTCTTTTGGTTCGCCCACGGACAGACCACCAATCGCATAACCATCAAAGTCGATTTCTAGCAGGCCTTTTAAAGATTCATCGCGTAAATCTTCATACATGCCGCCTTGAATAATACCGAACAGCGCATTACGGTTTTTCAGCACGTCATGATGCTGGGTTTTACAGCGTTTGGCCCAGCGTAAAGAAAGTTGCAAAGATTTTTGCGCTTCTTCATGCGTCGCAGGGTACGGGGTACATTCATCAAAAATCATCACAATGTCAGAGTTCAGCGTGTGCTGAATATCCATTGAAATTTCAGGAGATAAAAATACTTTTGAACCATCAATCGGCGAGCGGAAGGTCACACCTTCTTCTTTAATTTTACGCATTGCGCCCAGACTGAAGACCTGGAAGCCGCCTGAATCGGTCAAAATGGGACTATTCCATTTCATAAATCCGTGCAGGCCGCCATGTTCACGAATTACATCCAGTCCTGGACGTAGATACAAATGGAAAGTATTGCCCAGAATGACTTGAGATTTGATCTCTTTAATGTCGCGTGGCAACAGGCCCTTGACCGTACCATACGTACCCACAGGCATGAACATCGGGGTTTCCACCACACCATGTTCAAGCGTTAAACGACCACGACGGGCACGGCCCGACTGACCTAATTTTTCAAACTTCATAGGAGTTCCACATCAAGGCGAAAAAACAGTTCGCTGATTGTTATAGCTAAAGGGCGCTATTTTCCTTGATTCTTACACTAAACGCCAGCATTGTAGAGCATTCGCTCTGTAATTTTATTTATCGCTGAAGCTAGAGAACATCCGGAGATATTGGCGGATGGGCAGAAAACTGCTGCAAGCGCTGCTGGATATCTTCCCGGCTAAGGGCGCAGCTGCCATCCGGCTCAGAGGCCATTGCAGCGATATGCTGGATCAGTTTCTGGATATAAATATTGCTATCGACAAAGTAGGATTCTAAGGTCAGTAAATAGGCATCTTGTGCCACTTGCAGATAATCATAAGGTTCCATTACCAGCATCTGCTCCAGATCAATCAGAATATCCTTGTCGTTTTGCGAGAGTTTCAAGCGTTTCTGCATGGCAGGTAAATGAGTAGTTTGTCTGGATACCAGAAATTTCTGTAAATGAATATGCTCAGGATTCAGGGTCTGCGCAGATTGGCATTCAAATTCGACTTGGGTTGGCAGGCTCATGAAAAACAGGATGCCATCCAGATCCAGACCATAGGCCTCAGAAAGACGATGTTTGGCCTGTTTAAAACTATCCAGCAATAAATCCAGATGCGTCGCGTGCAGCTGTTTTTGCTGTGTCAATACCGGATGGCCAAAGCTGTGCTAGGTTTTAAAATAATCGGCCAGCAAGGTTTGAAAGGGGATGAGTCCTGAGTCGGGTGAAGTGTGGGCCCGATAACGCCATTTCTGGACATTCCAGCGATCCTGTTCCGCCAGATATTGCTGAGGATCTTCTGGATCTTTAAAAATACTACGTTCAGTCGAGATCGCCAGATTATCCAGCAGTAAAAATTCGTCAAAGACCAGACTACAGGCATAGATTTCATCATCCTGATAATGGTTGTATAACCGATAAAATTCCTCGACCAGCATCTGTTGCAAGTGCTCTAAATAATCCAGTATAATTTTTATTCTTTATTTTATAAGTTTTAGACAGATACAGCCGCATCCTTGGCTATTTTTATAATAAGTTAATGCGCCAAGGATGCAAAATTTTATCAGATCTTGCTGTTCACTCAGTGAAAGTTCGGACGGTAATCAAAATTCTGTGTCACGCTTTGATCACGGAATGGACGTACCACTTTTTTTCTGAGTAACATATTATTAATGATGTTGTGCGGAAAAATCTGGATCTGGTTGTTAAACAGCTCGACATTGCGATTATAAATGGTAATCGCCGCACCGACATTTTCATTCTGTTCTTCAATTTCAGCCATCATTTTCAGATAGATGTCATTGGCTTTCAGTTCCGGATAATTTTCAATCACGACATTCAGGCTATGCATTAACTGTTTGTTCAGACTTTCAATGCGTTGTAATTGTCCAATATCGGCATCCTTGATATTCAGGTTCATGATGTTCTGACGCAGTTCGGTGACTTTTTCTAGCGTGCCTTTTTCAAAACTCGAGTATTGCTCGACCAGCGGTTGCAGCCCATCCAGAATTTTCAGTTTTTGCCGTTCATAACTGGCTACATCCGACCAGGCGCGAATCGTGGCGTTGTGATGACGGACAATACTGTTGCGGATCATGATAATCGTGACAATCAGCGCCACAATGATCAAACATAAAATCAAAAATCCCATCCGAGATCTCCCCAAGCTATATCTATATTTTAAAAATGATGCGAAAAATTTATTTTAAAAACTGCAGCAGATCATGTTGTAAGTTTTCGAGCTGTTTTAATTTAAACGTTCTCAGGTGGCCGCGCAATGTGGAAATATCGCTAATATTCTGCTGCTTGCTCGATACCTGAAATAAATCATGGGGCCCTAGATAGCACAGCATCTTATTTTCTGGGTGAAACAGTAAATCACCCTGACGCTGTTCAAAAAAGTCGGCCAGTCGCAGCACAAAACCCGGACTGAGTAATTTGGCAGTTTGCAGCGGATCACTGCCATAAAAGCTTAATCTCTGGTTGGTGCGAATATCGCTGCTGTGCCAGGGATGGCTATAAGGATAATAAAATTTCTTTCTGGAAGTCGTAACGGCCAGTCCCTGAATCTGGATATCAAACACAAATACGCCCCACAGGTCTTTATGGACCTGCATCAGTTTGACTGGCTGACCTTCCTTATTTCGGGCCTGTACTTCATCAATATAGTGGTATTGGAACAGTAGCACCTGATGTTGCTGGCCATTTTCATCTTCCCAGACCGTGCTGGCATAACGCTGAATCTCATTACTCAACGAACCTTGATTGAATACTGGAAATAATTGTTTTAAATGCCGGATAAAGTGCAGGGGATTGAGTGGCATGGAAATATGCAGTGGCTGTTTTTGAAAGGCAAGCTGATATTTTTTGGCCAGTGCCTGTTCTTCCAGAAAAGCAATGACTTCCTCTAAGGGCTGCTGCTGTTCATAGCAAATATAGGCCCAGAAGATACAGAGACAGCCGAGAAAAACACTGCCCTGAATCCAGATATTTCCCGGCGCAATAAAAATGCTGCCAATCAGAAAAAGCCCAATTCCGGCAAGCGCAAGCGGCAGGTTATTTTCAAACTTGAGCGTAATCGGGCCATTCCAGGGATGCAGCCCGTCGAGCAGTTCTTGATGAGTTTTGGCCTGTTGACCCAGATCCCAGAGCCGAGCGATATTCTGAAATACCACTGCATTTTTCTTGCGACGAATATGAATGGATTGTTGTACAGACTCGATCGGCATGGGCAATGGTTCTCGCTTATTTCGCCTGATCAATCAGCATGGCATCGCCATAACTGAAGAAGCGATACTTGCTGTCTACTGCATGTTTATACGCATTCAGAATATTGTCACGATTGGACAAGGCAGACACCAGCATTAACAGGGTCGATTCTGGTAAATGGAAGTTAGTGATCAAACGATCGACCACTTTAAACTGATAACCCGGATAGATGAAAATCTGGGTATCACCTGTCCAGGCTGCCAGTTCACCGTTATGTGCTTGTGCTGCACTTTCGACTGCACGGGTGGCAGTCGTGCCTACAGAAATGACTTTATTACCGCGGGCTTTAGTCTGACGAATCATCTCGACCGCAGTTTCAGGGACGTCGCACCATTCGCTGTGCATGATGTGATTTTGAATATCATCGGTACGCACTGGCAGGAAAGTACCTGCACCAACATGTAGGGTCACAAAAGTTTTTTGAATCCCTTTGGCTTCCAATTTTGCCAACAGATCGGCATCAAAATGCAGGCTGGCAGTAGGTGCTGCAACGCTGGCCAGTTTGGTTGGGTCATTAAACACAGTTTGATAACGTTCAGTATCAATCTCTTCCGCTTCACGGTTGAAATAAGGCGGAATCGGCAAGGCGCCGTATTGATCCAGCACATCGAGAATTGGTTGTGAAAATTCTACAATAAACAGATTTTCATGACGGCCTTGTACGGTCACTTTCACTGCATCCGGGCCAATAAAAAGTTCTGCACCGGCTTTCGGAGTGTTGCTGGCCTTAATATGACAATAGGCAATAAAGCGATCTTGCATACGCTCAACCAGCACTTCTACCGCACCGCCTGAAGCACGTTTACCTTTTAAACGGGCCTTCATGACTTTGGTGTCGTTTAATACCAACAAGTCGCCGTCTTCAAGTAAATCCAGAATATCGGTAAATTGATGGTCATGATATTGACCTTGGGCATCGAGGTGCAACAGGCGAGAGGCACTGCGTGTTTCCAGTGGGTAGCGAGCAATCAGCTCATCGGGGAGATCAAAATTAAAATCAGAAAGTTGCATGATGATTTACGCTAAAAAAACTGCGGCTAGTATAAACTTTTTTCTTTTTTATGGCGGGAATTGCTCGATTTTAAAACGAAAAAATGCGATTTGTTTTAAAAATAAACAAATGAAAATATTCTGCGTTGACAGTGCTGAGAAATCGCGTATTATACCTTTCATCCACTCCCGAGGTGGTGAAATTGGTAGACGCGGCGGACTCAAAATCCGCTGTCAGAGATGACGTGTCGGTTCGAGTCCGACCCTCGGGACCAAAATTCTAGAAAACCCCAAGCGCATTCAGTCTTGGGGTTTTTTATTGCCTGAAAAATAATAACCTGTTTCTTTTTATCTTCTCTTCAAAATTATCTACTTGATTTAAAAGACAACTCGTGAAAATAACATTGCATAGCACCGTTTAAAAATAGATTACTTCAGTGATTGCGATGCATGAATTGGACATAAAAAAAACCGGCACGTCAGTGCCGGTTTTTTTAATCAATTTAACCTAAGGTTAAATCGATTTTTTAACTCATTACATAGAAGCAAGAGCAGCATTCAAAGTAGCACTTGGACGCATCACTGCATTTACTTTCTCTTGATCAATCGCATAGTAACCGCCGATGTCTACTGATTTTCCTTGAACTTCTGCAAGCTCAGCAACGATTTTCTCTTCATTTTCAGCTAAAGTTTTTGCAAGAGGTGCAAACTTCGCTTTCAATTCAGCATTTTCGTCTTGAGCAGCAAGTTCTTCAGCCCAGAATTTCGCCAGGTAGAAATGGCTGCCACGGTTATCAAGCTCACCTGTACGACGAGAAGGTGACTTGTCGTTATCCAGTAATTTACCAGTTGCACGGTCTAAAGTTTTGGCAAGTAACTTGATGTTGTCATTGCCTTCTTTAATACCCATTTCTTCTAAAGAAACTGCAAGCGCCATAAATTCACCCAGTGAATCCCAACGTAAGTGGTTTTCTTCAACTAACTGCTGTACGTGCTTAGGAGCAGAACCACCTGCACCTGTTTCGTACATGCCGCCACCCGCCATTAATGGCACGATAGACAACATTTTCGCAGATGTACCCAATTCCATGATTGGGAACAAGTCAGTCAGGTAGTCACGCAGGATGTTACCTGTTACAGAAATAGTATCTAGACCGCGCGCAACACGTTCAAGCGTATAACGCATTGCACGTACTTGTGACATGATCTGGATATCAAGACCAGTGGTGTCATGATCTTTCAGGTATTTTTCAACTTTCTTGATCAGTTCATTTTCGTGTGGACGGTACGGGTCAAGCCAGAAGATTGCTGGCATGCCAGAGTTGCGTGCACGAGTCACAGCAAGTTTCACCCAGTCGCGGATCGGTGCATCTTTCACCTGACACATACGCCAGATATCGCCTTCTTCCACATTTTGAGACATTAACACTTCACCTGTTTCTAGGTCAGTGATGTTCGCAACACCTGCTTCAGGAATTTCGAAAGTCTTGTCGTGTGAACCGTATTCTTCCGCTTTTTGCGCCATCAAACCAACGTTAGGTACAGTACCCATGGTTTTTGGATCGAAGTTGCCATTCCATTTACAGAAATTGATCATTTCCTGGTAAATACGTGCGAAAGTTGATTCAGGCATGACTGCTTTACAGTCGTAAGGCTTGCCGTCAGCGCCCCACATTTTACCGCCACCACGAATCATTGCAGGCATAGAAGCATCTACAATCACGTCGTTTGGTGAATGGAAGTTAGTGATGCCTTTTGCAGAATCAACCATCGCTAAAGCTGGACGGTGTTCTTGACAAGCATGTAAATCAGCAATGATTTCTTCACGTACAGAGGTTGGTAAAGTTTCAAGCTTTTCGTAAAGACCGGCCATACCGTTATTGACATTAATGCCAAGCTCATCAAAAAGCTTGCCATGTTTTTCGAATGCTTCTTTGTAGTAGATTCTTACACAGTGACCAAAGACGATTGGGTGAGACACCTTCATCATGGTTGCTTTAACGTGTAAAGAGAACAGAATGCCTGCTTCACGACAGTCTTCAAGTTCTTTTTCGTAGAAGTCGCAAAGTGCTTTCTTGCTCATGAACATTGAGTCGATGATTTCGCCGTCTTGAAGCGCAACTTTTGGCTTAAGAACAATGGTTTCACCAGACTTGGTGATCAATTCCATTTTCACATCACGTGCGCGGTCTAAAGTCATTGACTTTTCGCCGTGGTAGAAGTCACCTTCGTCCATGTGTGAAACGTGAGTTTGAGACCACTGTTTCCACTCGCTCATAGAGTGCGGGTGTTTTTTCACGTAGTTTTTAACGGCAGCAGGCGCACGACGGTCTGAGTTACCTTCACGTAGAACAGGGTTTACTGCTGAACCAAGACATTTGCTATAACGTGCCTTGATTGCTTTTTCTTCTTCAGTGGTCGGGTTTTCAGGATAGTCAGGGATTGCATAGCCTTTAGACTGAAGTTCCTTGATACACGCTGTTAGCTGGCCAACAGAAGCACTGATATTTGGGAGTTTGATAATGTTCGTGTCTGGATCTTGTGTAAGACGACCTAGCTCAGCTAGAGTGTCAGGCACCTTTTGCTCTTCGCTTAGGTAATCTGTAAATTCGGAGAGCACGCGCACAGCTACAGAGATGTCACTTTTGACGATCTCAACGCCAGCTGGCTTAGTAAAGGTCTCAATGATCGGCAGCAGAGAATAAGTCGCCAGTAATGGCGCCTCGTCGGTCAGTGTGTAAATGATAGTTGACTTTCCACCAGCCATATATAGCCCCTTGCGTTGGATTGAGTTTCTGAGGACCGAACTTTTGGCCCAGCCTCTTTGAACCGATTTGCTTAAATAAAAACATTGAGAGTATCGTCTTTCAGCGCATTTCAGTCAACGAAATATGCCTTTAGATTGAAATTTGGGCGAAAATTTGTACAGATTTGTGCGGTTTAGCCGTGTTTGTATTTTGTACAAAAAAATAATCTTCTATCGCTGTAAATCCTGATGAAAATGATCGGAAATGATTCGCTAGCCAATTGTATTCACTGAAAATGGTTTTTTGATCCTGACACAGGCTTAAACTGATCCTCGATATGGAGATGGATACCGAGTGACTGGATGCTGTTTTGCGCAAATTCAGTCAGGCTGATGATGCAAATTTGTCCTTGGCAGATGGCTACATCATCATGGAATAGCTTTGCGCTATACTGGCAAGCATCAATGAAATGATCTTAAAGATTGACGCTAACAAGGAAATGTAATGCCCAGCTTGTTTATTGTGATGCTCGGTGGTCGTCATGCCCGTGCCAATACAGAAGTTCATGATGTGGTTTTGGCAATAGGAGAGAGTCTGGAAGATACCTATCCGCAATTGAAAAATGCCTGGTTTGCGGAACAGAAAGGTCTGCATATTGATGCTTGGGCGCAAATCAACGGACTGGAGTTCGAGGGCAAATCCTATACGCTGCAATTTACTGATGCACAGCCACAGCAATCCGATGGAAAACTTTGGCTGATTAATCTGGGTGGTTATGATCCACGTGAGTTTGGCGAGCTGCATCGTTATGTGCTGGTGGTTGCACAGAATGCCATGGTGGCCAAACAGCGCGGTAAAGCCTACTTCGCCCGGCACTGGCAAAAACAGCATACTGACCGTGTGCTGGATGTAGATGACTGTATTGCCATTGATCAGGTTTATGGTCGCTACGTACAACTGTTAGAGGGTAGTTTCAGTGGCAATCGTTGGGAAAATACTTATCTCACGATTTAAAGCAGTTTGCGATTGAATTAAACCTAGGGCTAGCTGAATGATTCGACGAGTGACTTAAAAAAATCTTTATCAAAATTTAATAATCGGCATAATACTGCCAAGGAAAAGCAGTTTTGACTGAGATGGAATGTCTTAAATGGATTTAATTCAGGCAAATGGACAACCGCGTTATGGACGTTTCAAGGAACTTCCAAAAAGTATTGACTATCAGGCATATCAATACAAGAATCCTTATGGTCATGTGCTGTCAGGCTGGCGTAAGCATCTAAAATATAAAAAATTCAAATTCTGTAGTATTCAGCACGAGCATTATACCATTGGACTGGCAATTGCCGATATCGCATGGGCAGGGCATGGTTTTGTCTATGTCTATAACCATATGACCAATGAAGTGCTGGAATGGAATGCGATTAATTTCCTGTCACGCAACACTGTGCTGGATGAACAGCCACTGTTTAATCATAGTTATTTCCATAAGTCACCTTTTCAGATCGATATCCAGCATGCCAACGGCGTGCGTTATATCAACGTCAGCAAATACGGCGAAATTAAACTCAGTGCCCGGATTTTCTGTGCCGGAACCGATCCACTGAGTATGTGCAGTCCGACCGGCATCAATGGCTGGACCTATACTCAGAAACTGACCACTTTGGGCTGTGAAGGCTTTTTCATTAACAAGCAGGGTGAAACCATTCAGTTTAATGAACGCAGCTTTGCTTCTCTGGATGATACCTGTGGCTTTTTGCGCCCGGAAACGGCCTGGTTCTGGTTGTCCTGTAATTTCTGGGATGTGAACCATAATCGGATTGGACTTAATCTGGCTTCAGGTGTGAATGAAAGTTTTGGCAATGAAAACTGTCTGTGGATCAATGGCAAGATTTATCCGTTGGCCGATGTGCTGTTCCAGCAGGAATCGGAAAACCAATGGACGATTCAGTCGCTGGATGAAAGATTGAATCTGATGGTCAGCACAGGCTGGCGCCGTTATGAAAATCTCAACCTGCGTCTGGTCGGGAGCCAGTTTAGTCAGTGGCAAGCCAAGGTTTCCGGAACGATTCAGCAGGATGATCAGGAAATTATTTTACTAAATGAATATGCCTTGCTTGAACAGCATTATGCCAAATGGTAAAAGTGCAGGACATAAGACCTAATTTAAAAGCCTTCAATTTTGAAGGCTCTTTTGATTTGAGCTTAATCTTTGGCGGCCTGCCAGAAGGCTTCACCGGCCTGAATTGGATCATTGGTTTCGGCTAAGGTTTTTACCCAGACATCATATTGCGCAATAACCGGATGTTGACTAGGATGGAAGTCTTTTTTAAACCAGTCCCGATATTGTGGGCCCATGCGGGTCAAGGTGCCGTTACGGCCAAACAACCAGGGCAGTCCTTTCAGGTTCATTTGCAGACGCTCTAAGACACTGAAGCCATCATGTTTCAGCATGACATTGGCGCGATAGGCGGTATAACTAAACATCAAAAATGTCGTACTGAGCAGGGTCATTTTGCGCATCCATTCAGGTGTTTTTGCGACCTCTTTCATCACGTCAAAAGCCACATCACGATGTTCCATTTCTTCAATCGCATGCCAGGCAAACATGGCACGTACATAAGGATGGCCGTCTTTTAAGGTGGATTTCTGACCGTAAAAAGTTTCAGCCATCAGCGCGGTCAAGTGTTCTGCCGCTGCCGTAGTTGCAATATTGAACTGTGCTGAACGATGTTTGAGGTCATAGGCGAACATATTATTCAGACGCTCAATAAAATCATCGACAGGCATGCCTTGTTCACGCATCAGCTGGTTCATTTTCTCATGGGCAATGCCGTGCTGTGCTTCCTGACGAATAAAATCTGCCACACGTTTTTGCAGCTCCGGGTCTGTGATCTGATCTCGGAACAGGCGCACACTCTGAATAAAATAACGCTCGCCATCTGGAAAGGTCAGGCTCAAGGCATCGAACATGCGGGTCAGAAAGGGGTCACCGCCAAACCAGTAGCGCGGGATTTCATCCAGTTTAAAATCAAGCTGGGTCCGGACCACGGGCTTTATTGAAGATTTTAATACTGCATTCATCTTATGAATTCTTTTTTGTGACGATGCTGACAGTATGTCGGGGAATGCCGTAATTGTTTTGACAGTGCTTGCCAATTTTTATACATTTTATGCCAAATGAAAATAAAACTGCTTAGACTAAAGCAGGCAGCGGGAAGCGCGCATGCAAGAAATTAAAATACCCAATGGTTATATTCAGCTTTGGGCGACTTATCTGCGCAGTCTGCAAATTGAGCCTTTGGAAGCTGACTTTCTGCAAGATGTACATGAAGCGCTTGTCCCCCTGATTGATCAGCCTTTTGCCACGCAAGTGCCGCTGGAATTATTAAATCAGCTTCTGTTAAGAACCCGGCAACATTTAAACTGTCCACAACTAATTTTCGAGATCGTGCAGGTTATTCGTCCAGAACATTTTGGCGTGCTCGGTTATATGGCTTCGCGAAGCAGCAGCGTTGCGGAAATGATCCGGCATATCATTCGCTTTCAACGACTGGTGATTGATGGCAGTGAGTTTGTACCTTTGCAATTGAAGCAGCGTGAACACAGTCTTGAATTATTTTGGGCCTATCTGGATGAAAAATATAATCTGTTAAATGAGCTGACCATGGCCGCGATGGTGCAGTTGGGGCGTGTCATTTTGCAGGATCATCAACTGTTACTGCACTGTGTACGTTTTGCCCATGCGCCCGACAGGGGGCAAATGCATTATCAAAAGTTTTTTGCCAGTGAGGTGAGATTTTCTCAGGACTATTATGGCATAGAGCTGGATTTGCAAGGACTGGCACATGGGTCTGAGCAGGCTGATCCAATCCTGTTGCAGCTACTGGTTCATCAGGCAGAACAGGCGATTGCAGCCAAGCCGCCCCTTGAAAATCATTTGGAACAGGCGCAGCAAATGATTGCCGAACAGCTGCGGACCCAGCATCAGGCCATTAAAGTTGAACAGCTTGCCCGGCAGTTGTTGATGTCGACACGTAGTTTGCAGCGCTTATTCAGTACACAGGGCACTTCATTTAAAAAACTGCTGGAACAGCAGCGGATTAAACGTTGCGAGCTGTTGTTGCAGCAGGGATTAGGTCTGACCGAGATTGCCGAGCAGCTGGATTATTCTGATCAGTCGGCTTTGGCACGGGCCTATAAGGCAGCCACCGGACAGACCTTGTTAGAGCGAAAAAGGCAGTTACACAAAGCACGAAGCTGAAAAAAGCGACCGGTATCGGTCGCTTTTTTATTTTCGCAGGATGATGGATTAAGTGCTTGCTTTCACCTGAGGGAATCTAAACGCGATCGCAGCAATCGCAAAAATGGCCAGAATCCAGCAATAGTACACACCACCAATCAGTTCAACCGGCGAGATTTTTGCAATGGAACAGGCCAGTAGTAACTGTGCGCCATAAGGAATTAAACCCTGTACCACGCAAGAGAAAATATCCATCAGTGCCGCAGAACGCTTGGGATCCACCCCGTATTCTTTGGCGACTTCACGCGCCATATCACCAGACAGAATAATCGCCACGGTATTATTGGCCACAAAGATATTCGAAAACACCACCAGAAAACTAATCCCGATTTCGCCGGCACGTTGCTTCCCAACTTTAAATAGACGGGTCAAGCTATAAATGCGCTCGATCAGCCAGCGTAAACCGCCTTCTCGTTGCATGATCGCCGAGAGGCCACCCAGGAACATCGACAATAACGCCACTTCAAACATGCCGACAAAGCCATCATAAATTGAAGTATTCAGTTTGAGCAGATCAAATTCAGCTGTGGCAAACAGGCCAAACAAGCCGGAAAGTAACACCCCAATGGTCAGCACAGCGAGAACGTGTAAACGGCTAAAGGCTAAAATAAATACGGCGATATAAGGTAAAACCAGAAGCCAGTTAAAATCCTTGTATTCCACTGCATTGCTACTACTGGTACTCAACACGTAAATCAAAATAGTGACGATTGAGGCTGGAACCGCAATCCAGACGTTGACCCTGAACTTGTCACGCAGTTGTACGCGTTGGCTGGTGGTCGCCGCAATGGTGGTGTCTGAGATCATGGACAGGTTATCACCAAACATGGCACCACCGACCACTGCACCAATCGCATAAATCACATCAATATCGGTAACCTGGGTGAAACCAAAAGCGATTGGCGCACAAGCCGCAATGGTGCCCATGGAGGTACCCATCGCCGTGGCAATAAAGGCCGAGATCACAAATAACATCGGCAGAATAAATGTGGGTGGAATCACCGACAGGCCCATCTGCACGGTGGCGTCGACGCTGCCAATGGCGCTACTGACGCTGGCAAAGGCGCCGGCCAACATAAACACCATAAACATCAGAATTAAGTTTGGATGACTGGCACCTCTGAGGAATTCCTCAATGCCCTGGTTGAGTTTGCCGCGATACACTAATGCAGCCAAGATAATCGCAGGCAGGGCAGCCACAGGCGCTTTCACCTGATAGAACGCGAACTCGGTTCCGATCAGGGAATGATAGATCCCGCTACCCAAAAATATGGTTAAAAATACAATAAGCGGCAGCAGTGCAATGGCGCGTGCCTGCACTGTAGCCTCAGAATCAGTCTGCATAGGAGATAAAAAAGTAAGAGAATAGGACTAGTATAAAGCAGGTTTTGCTATTTCAGAAAACTTTAAATGAATGCGCTAACATCTGCATTTTTATTAATTTTTATATGATAAAAATAAGTTTATCTAAATATTCAGGATTTTAGGTAATAGCAAAATTAGGCATCTTTGATCATTGAGAAAAAAATCAAAATAATCGTAAATAGACCCTTCCGAATTGTTTTGAAATCTTCGCACAGGAAATGAAGTACTCGAGGTCGGTATCGCAGACTGTTCATTGGACAAAAAATAGCGTTACAATGCGATGTCTTGTATTTCTACATAGTCAATGCCTCAAGTTTGAAACACGTTAAGGAAAATACCACCCTATGTCACGTTTAGCCACACGATTTGGACAACTTAAATCTCAACAGCGTAAAGCTTTAGTTTCTTATGTCATGGCGGGTGATCCGCATCCAGAAGTCACAGTGCCTTTGCTGCATGAGATGGTGGAAGCGGGTGTCGACGTGATTGAGCTGGGACTTCCTTTCTCGGACCCGATGGCAGATGGGCCGGTGATTGCACTAGCTGCTGAACGTGCTCTGGCAGGTGGAACCAATACCCTGGATGCCCTGCACATGGTGAAAGAATTTCGCTTGAAAGATCGCGAAACACCAGTGGTACTGATGGGTTATCTGAATCCGGTTGAAGTGATTGGCTATGAAAAGTTTGTGGCTTATGCCTATGAATGTGGAGTAGATGGTGTACTGCTGGTGGACTTGCCACCAGAAGAAGCACAAGGTCTGGGTGAAGTACTGGAAAAATATGATATGGATCAGATTTTCCTGCTGGCACCAACTTCAACCGATGCACGTATTCAACACGTAGCGAAACAGGCCAGCGGCTTTATTTACTATGTGTCACTGAAGGGCGTGACCGGTGCAGCAACTTTAGATGTCTCTGAAGCCGCTGCACGCATTCAAAAGATTAAAGCTGTGACTGATGTTCCTGTAGGCGTAGGTTTCGGTATCAGTGATGCTGCATCTGCGAAAGCGATGGGTGTTGCTGCCGATGCAGTTATTGTGGGTAGTGCGTTTGTAAAGCAGTTTGCAACGCTCGCACCAGAACAAGCCGTTATTGCGACGGTGAATAAAGTCAAGGAGCTTCGAGCAGCGCTCGATGAGTTAGTATGAGTCAACAAGTGAAATCAGGCAAAATTCTGAGCCCATCGACCCCATGGACGGAGCGTACTGTTCCGGGCATTCAGGTACCCGATGAGCAAACGGCATATAAAGCGACATTTACCGAGCCTACGATTGAGTGTCCTGAATGTCATGCATTGGTGACCCGTACTGCCATGTCATTTAATGCCTATGTCTGTCCGCAATGTGATGAACATTTGCGCATGAAAGCCCGTGAACGTCTGAACTGGTTCTTTGATCAGGTACAAACAGAATTGGGTCAGGAATTTATAGCCAAAGATCCCCTGAAATTTGTCGATAGTAAAGCCTATCCAGACCGTATGGCTGAAGCGCAAAAGAAAACCGGTGAAACTGAAGCACTGGTGGTAATTCAGGGTTTGCTGAAAGGCGTACCGATGATTGCCTGTGCGTTTGAGTTCGACTTCATGGGCGGTTCTATGGGCACAGTGGTCGGTGACCGCTTTGTTCAGGCTGCAGAACATGCGATTGAAGCTCGTCAACCTTTGATCTGTTTTGCTGCTTCGGGTGGTGCTCGTATGCAGGAAGGCATGTTGTCCCTGATGCAAATGGCGCGTACTTCGGCTGCGATCCAGCGTTTAAAAGAAGCAGGTCTGCCTTATGTAGTGGTATTGACTCATCCAGTGTACGGCGGTGTGACCGCATCATTGGCAATGCTGGGTGATGTACATATTGCTGAACCGAAAGCGATGATTGGCTTTGCCGGTAAACGTGTGATCGAACAGACTGTACGTGAAAAACTGGAAGAACCGTTCCAGCGCGCGGAATATTTGCTTGATCATGGGGTAATCGATCAGATTGTTCACCGTCATGCATTACGTGATACAGTTTATCGTATCGTTACGAAGTTGATGAATTTGCATTGAACACAGCACCCTTAGCAACAGATTCTTTAAATACATGGCTCGATTATTGGAGCCATGTTCACGTTACGGGTATTGATTTAGGTCTGGAACGGGTTATTCCTGTGGCTGAAAAGCTGGGCGTGACATCTCCAGAGGCCAAAGTGCTGACGGTGGCAGGAACCAATGGTAAGGGTTCGACCACCACCACGCTGGCCGCGATCCTGAATGCGCAAGGCTTCAAGGTCGGGCTATATCAATCCCCCCACGTGTACCGTTTCAATGAGCGTGTTAAATTGCGCGGCATTGAAGTGGAAGATCAGTTGCTGATTGATGCTTTTGTTCAGGTCGATCAGGCTCGTCGCGAATGCGGTTTGAGCCTATCTTTCTTTGAAGCCACGACCTTGGCTGCTTTTGTGATTTTTAAAGATCAAGTCTGTGATGTGTGGGTGCTGGAAGTTGGCTTAGGCGGCCGTCTGGATGTGGTCAATGTGGTCAACCCGGATGTGGCGGTGATTACCAATATTGGTCTGGATCATACTGACTGGCTTGGTGACACCATCGAGAAAATTGCTTTTGAAAAGGCCGGAATTATTCGCCCGGATATTCCCGTGGCGTTTGGTGGACAGCAACAGATCCCGCAAGCCATTCTAAATAAAGCTCAAGAATGTAATGCATCTTTGTATGCAATCAACCGTGATTATTTCTATAAAGCCTTTGAAGATGGCCAAAGCTGGGCTTTTGCTTCATCGGGTACGACCTTAAAACTCCCAACAGGTTCGCTGGCACTGGATAATATTTCTACCGCCGTGGCCGCCATTCTGCTGAGCGGATTAAACGTCAGCCAGCAGGCAATTGCACAAGGCATTCAAACGGCAAAATTGCCGGGACGGTTTGAAATCCGTCAAATCCAGAATAAAACCGTGATTTTTGATGCAGGACATAACCCGCATGGGGTGGAATTTCTGCTGAAACAATTACGAGATTATTTAAATTACAATCAAAAATATAATGAAGTCATTTGTGTATTTTCAATGCTGGCAGATAAAGATATAAATTCTGTCGTCAAGTTATTGAAAGACACGGTTCAATTGTGGAAAATTGCACCATTATTCGTCCCACGTGCGGCAGAGGTCACAGTTTTGGCTGATGCTTTAAGCGGTGAGGCGGTAGAACAATTTGACAATGTAAAATTAGCTTTTAAATCAGCACTGGATCAAACAGATAATAATCAGCTGATTTTGGTATGTGGATCATTTCATACCTTAGAAGCGGTATGGGAGTATTTGGAAGAATGTCAATGAATAACAAACAGCGCTGGATGGGCGGTGTTGTTTTACTCGGTGGTGGTGTTTTATTGGCAGCATTACTCCTGAAAGGCCAAGATGAAATCAATCAGGACCGTCAGCAAAATCCGGCACAGGCTGCGGAAGTTGAAAATAAAGAGGCAGGCAATCATTCGCTCGGTTCTTTGACGGTCGATGTAGAAACAGAAAAGCGTTTACTTGAACAGCAACGCCGTGATCGCGAAAAAGCGGTTGCAGAACAGGAGGCGCGTGCAGCCGAATTTTTAGCGATGCAACAGCAGGCTGAAGCAGATGCTGCACGTAAAGCGGCTGAAGAATATGCTGCCCTGAATGCACACCGCCTAGGACAGCAAAGTTCCGATAATATTCCACCAGAACTGGTGGAAGATGAACAGGCCAAGCAGAAACGTCTGGCTGAAGAAAAAGCGGTGCAAGAAAAAAAGTTAGCCCAGCAGCAGCTGGACCAACAAAAAGCCAATAGTTCTACTGATGCAGCCAAGAAAGAAGCAGAGCGTAAAGCTGCTGAAAGTAAAGCCGCTGAAGAAAAACGCAAGTTAGAGCAACAGCAAAAAACCGAAGCAGAACGTAAGGCGGCTGAAGCAAAACGTAAAACCGAGGAAGAGCGTAAAGCGGCTGAAAAGAAAGAAGCTGAACGTAAAGCTGCCGAGGAAAAACGTAAAGCTGACGAAAAACGTAAAGCTGAAGAAGCCAAGAAAAAGGCTACAGCCGAAGAAGCCAAGAAGAAAGCAGAAGCTGAGCAGGCGCGTAAGTTACTGGAAGGTGAAGAGGACAAGCAATGGATGGTACAGGTGGCACTGGCAGCGAATGAAGCCAATGCAGATGCTGTAGCAGCCAAACTGCGTGCTAAAGGTTATAAAGTGACCAAAAGCTCAACTTCTAAAGGTGTACGCATCATGGTGGGGCCGTCCAAAGACCGTGAGACTGCAGATGCACTCCGTAAGAAAATTGCGTCTGATGCCAGCCTGAATATGAAATCAGCTTGGGTGAATGATTGGGTGCCACTGGATAAGCGTTAATTCTTTGCATTAACCAAAGTTTTTGTAGATGGATTCGTGAGTTGCTCGCGAATCCATTTTACATTTTTAGGGGTGAATAGATTGTCAATATTGCGCCAAATGGCATGAAAGCCATAACCGCCATGTTTCATTTCCTGTAGTGCCTGCTCAATCGGCCAATGTTCAAAAATAATCCGGTACATGGCGACACTGGCACCGGTTCGGTCTGAGCCGTGATAACAATGCAGGAGCACCTTTTGATGATTTTGTTGTGCTTGCTGAATCAGTAGCATAATTTTCAATAAATCTTCCCGATCAATTGCCCAGGTATGTATGGGTACATGATGCAGCTGAAATTTTTCATTGCTCAAAAGAAAGCTGTCTTTATCCCGTGAACGTAAATTAATAACCACATCGATCTTATGCTGTTTTAATAAAGGAATGAGTTCAGTTGAAGGCTGCTCACTACGATAGACAAAATTGCTGATTTGATGAAAATTATGATCCTGATGAATGGGCTGTCCCCAATGTTGAGGACGTTGAGGTTCAGGTAGGGCGGGCGTAGTCATGCAACCTGTCAGGAGGCAGCTCATCAGGATTAGAAATATGCAGATTTCCATACAGAGCATAGATGTTGTTTTTGTTATTTCAAGTTTAAAGTGGATATGGGATTTTGAATATAAAAAAGCCTATCCGAAGACAGGCTGTATCAACAAATCGAATCCGTGGCACGTCAATGTCGTATTCGATAAAGCATAAAATGTGGAAAATAGAGTTTCTCTTATCCTTTACTTTGCTTGTCTTGCGCAAAATTAAAAAGGAGTCCTTTTAATTTGTTGCTCGAAGCATAGCTTCTCACCTTCTTGCGGAATATATTCCTCAGGGCAGAGCAGTGCTCTGCTTATCCTTGCTCAGGATGGGGCGTTAAGCGCAGGTAAGGCGTGACCGCTGTATAACCTTTTGGAAAACGTTGCTTGATTTCTTCCTCATCTTTCAGTGAAGGGATAATCACAACATCATCACCATGCTGCCAGTTCGCAGGCGTTGCTACTTTATGGCTATCGGTGAGTTGCAGGGAGTCCACCACACGCAAGATTTCATGGAAATTACGGCCGGTCGATGCAGGATAAGTAATAATCAAACGGACTTTTTTATTGGGATCAATGACCACTAAAGAACGAACCGTTAGAGTTTCACTGGCATTTGGATGAATAAAGTCATATAGCTCGGAAACTTTACGATCCTGATCGGCAATGATCGGGAAATTCACCGTGGCGTTCTGGGTTTCATTAATATCTTTAATCCAGCCATGATGCGACTCCACATCATCAACTGACAAGGCAATCGCTTTAACACCACGTTTTGCAAACTCATCTTTCAGTTTTGCGGTATAGCCAAGTTCAGTCGTACATACCGGTGTATAGTCGGCAGGGTGTGAAAATAAAATGCCCCAGCTATCACCCAGAAAATCATAAAAATTAATCAGGCCTTCACTGGATTGCTGTTCAAAATTCGGTGCGGTATCGCCTAAACGTAAACTCATCTTTTTAGCCTCAATTGGTCTTTTAATGTCGAGATAGGATTTAATATGAATCAAATTTTTTATGATTAAAAATAGTGTTTTTTGCTTTCTTTATGAGTAAATTGCATAAATGGGATATCCATCTATCCAGAAGCGCAAAAATCAGTCACTTAATTGACTATGTTGCACAGGGAAAATTTGCTACATTACTTTGCCTTAGATCTTAGGGCTAGAACTAAGGATCAGATTTTTTTAGCGGTTTTACAGCAAAACCCTTGTAGTTCAAATTTCTAGCACCATAATAACGACTAAGAACATATTCATTTGACAAGCAAGATTTAGAGAGTCTATTCATGTTGGCAAGTCTGATCGGAGGAATCTTCGGTACCAAAAATGAGCGCGAACTCAAACGCATGCGTAAAATCGTAGACAAGATTAATGTGCTCGAGCCGACGATATCTACCCTTAGCGATGCAGACTTATCTGCAAAAACTGAAGAATTCAAACAACGATATAATAAGGGTGAAACCCTCGATAAATTATTGCCTGAAGCATTTGCAGTCTGTCGTGAAGCGGCGAAGCGGGTGATGGGCATGCGTCATTATGACGTGCAGCTGATCGGTGGTATTACCTTGCATGAAGGCAAAATCGCAGAAATGCGTACCGGTGAAGGTAAAACCCTGATGGGTACTTTGGCCTGTTATCTGAATGCCATCAGTGGTCAGGGCGTGCATGTCATTACCGTGAACGATTACCTGGCGCAACGTGATGCCGAGTTGAACCGTCCATTATTTGAGTTTTTGGGTTTAAGCATCGGCATTATTTATTCCATGCAAAATCCGATGGAAAAAGCTGAAGCTTATCGTGCCGATATTACTTACGGTACCAATAACGAATTTGGCTTTGACTACCTGCGTGACAACATGGTGTTCTCGCTGGCTGAGAAAAAGCAGCGTGGTTTGACCTATGCGATTATCGATGAGGTCGATTCGATCCTGATTGATGAAGCACGTACCCCGTTGATTATTTCCGGTCAAAGTGAAGATTCTTCACAGCTTTATGCAGCCATCAATAATATTCCACCAAAATTACAGGCACAGAAAGAAGAGAAAGTGCCGGATGGCGGTCACTTCTGGATTGATGAAAAACAGCGTTCAGTTGAAATTACTGAAGTGGGTTTTGAAACCATTGAAAGTGAATTGATTGAAATGGGCTTGCTGGCAGAAGGCGAGAGCTTGTATTCAGCGTCGAACCTGAACCTGTTGCATCATGTCACTGCAGCGATCCGTGCCCATTATCTCTATCAACGCAATGTGCAATACATCATCAACGATGGTGAAGTGATTATTGTCGATGAAAATACCGGTCGTACCATGCCGGGACGTCGCTGGTCTGAAGGTTTGCATCAAGCCGTAGAAGCCAAAGAGGGTCTGGAAATCCAGCCGGAAAACCAGACTCTGGCAACCACAACCTTCCAGAACTATTTCCGTCTGTATAAAAAATTATCCGGTATGACCGGTACTGCTGATACTGAAGCAGCGGAAATGAAAGAAATTTATGGTCTGGATGTGGTGCTGATTCCGACCCACCGTCCAATGATTCGTCAAGACCATAACGATTTAATTTATTTAAATCGTGAAGGGAAATATAACGCGATTATTCAAGAAATTCAGCGTGTGCATGAAGCTGGTGTCGCACCAATTTTGATTGGTACAGCCACCATTGAAGCTTCTGAGATTCTGTCGGATAAGCTAAAAGCGGCAGGGATCCAGCATGAAGTACTGAATGCCAAACAGCACGAACGTGAAGCCGATATTATTGCGCAGGCCGGTGCGCCGCGTGCAGTGACGATTGCCACCAACATGGCCGGTCGTGGTACCGATATTCTCTTGGGTGGTAACTGGAAGGCGTTGCTGGCTAAAATTGAAAACCCGACTCCTGAAGATGAAACGCGTCTGAAAGCAGAATGGGATGTTAATCACCAGGCTGTGCTGGATTCAGGCGGTTTGCATATTATCGGTTCCGAGCGTCATGAATCACGCCGTATCGATAACCAGCTGCGTGGTCGTGCCGGTCGTCAAGGTGACCCGGGTGTATCGCGTTTCTATCTGTCACTTGAAGATGACTTGATGCGTATTTTTGCCGGTGATCGCGTAGTCGGCATGATGCGTGCCATGGGCTTGCAGGAAGATGAAGCGATTGAGCACAAAATGGTGTCTCGCTCGATTGAAAATGCGCAGCGTAAAGTGGAAGCACGTAACTTCGATATTCGTAAGAATTTGCTGAAATACGATGACGTCAATAACGAACAGCGTAAGATCATTTATAGTCAGCGTGACGACATTCTGGCAGAAAATTCACTGCAGGATTATATTGAAGAAATGATCCGTGAAGTGATGCAGGGTGTAATCGCCAACTATATTCCGCCTGAATCGATTCATGACCAGTGGGATAGTGAAGGTCTGGAACTGGCGCTGCGTGAAGATCTTTCGATGGATCTTCCTATCGGACAATGGCTGGAACAGGACCGTCGTCTGGATGAAGAAGCTTTGGTGGTGCGCATTACCGATGAAGTACTGAACCGCTACCGTTCACGTCGTGAACAAATGGGTGAAGAATCTGCAGCTTCGCTTGAACGTCACTTTATGCTGAATTCTCTGGATCGTCATTGGAAAGAGCATCTGGCGGCTATGGATTATTTGCGTCAAGGTATTCATTTACGTGGTTATGCGCAAAAGAATCCAGAGCAGGAATATAAAAAAGAAGCTTATAACCTGTTTGTAAACATGCTGGGTACGATTAAGTCCGATGTCGTGACAGATCTGTCACGCATCCACGTACCGACACCTGAAGAGCTGGCGGAAATGGAAGCACAGCAGCAGGCACAGGCTGAGGCAATGCGTTTGCAGTTATCTCATGAAGAGTTTGACGGCTTGCTGGCAGGTGAACATGAGGTGACGACCGAGCAAAATGTTCAGGCGAATCCTGTAGCACCAGTCTTTGAAGCACCGGCAAGTCGTAATGCACCTTGTCCATGTGGTTCAGGCCTGAAATACAAACAGTGTCATGGCAAGATCTAAACAGTGTTAAAAAAAATCAGAGCCACATGGCTCTGATTTTTTTATGTATGAAGATTTTTCAGAAATTGAATACTGTTTGCAGTCTTAGGAATTAAATGCTATTTAATGGCTCATTCAACACCTCAAAGTGGAATAACCTGAATGAAAAAAGTATTAAAAACGCTCATGATTGCCGCTTTGGCAATACCTGCCTTAAGTTTTGCACAAACTGCAGCGACCACAACAATTGATAAAGTTCAGCAAGCGGTAGGTACTAACACTGCTCAAGTACAACGTACCGATGCGCAAGTGACTGTAGCAAGCCCACGTACCGGCATCCGTTATACCTTTGCCAACCAGAACCGTCCGATTGTATTGCAGACCGCTGCGATTGCAGCTGCTAATGCGGCAAATGCAGACCGTATTGTTGCTACTAATCCTGCACTTTCTAGTGCAAGTCAACAACAAGCGAAACAGGCTTTACTAAGCGAATCTGGACAACTTGCACAAAATTAAAAATATCTTAATTTTAAAAACGTAGAAACCAGTCTTGATGACTGGTTTTTTATTGTGAAAACCCATAACAAATCTCAGGCTGGCTCAGGCTTTGGCTCGATTTTTTGTTGCAGATCAACTAAGCTGTATTTTTCTAAAACTTCAATATTGGACTTTAAAATGGCAGTTGGTGACGTATCTATGCCACAGATGCATGTGGTGAAAGGGGTTAAAATTGGTTCGGCTGAAGCCTATGTGCGCTATCAGAACCGACGTGACCTGGTGATATTTGAACTAGCTGCAGGCTCCAATGTTGCTGGGGTGTTTACCCAGAATGCCTTTTGTGCAGCACCAGTGCATGTATCTAAAGCCCATTTGCAAGCTGGCAATCCACGTTACTTGGTAATCAATACCGGCAATGCCAATGCTGGAACAGGTCCTACAGGCATGGCAAATGCAGAAGCCACCTGTGCCAAGCTGGCTGAACTTGCAGGCGTGCAGGCTGCTGAAGTGTTGCCATTCTCGACTGGTGTGATTGGTGAGCAGCTTCCGATGGAGCGTTTACTTACAGGTTTACAGCCTGCGCTGGACTCATTGCGTGATGATGCCTGGGTCGACGCAGCGACCGGAATCATGACCACAGATACCACTCCGAAAGGTGCTTCAGAGCAGTTCGAGCTGGATGGTGTGACTTATACCATGACCGGTATTTCCAAAGGTGCAGGCATGATTCGTCCTAATATGGCGACCATGTTGGGTTATGTTGCGACAGATGCGCCGATCAGCCGTGAACTGGTTCAACAGTTATTAACTGAAACGGTCAATGTATCGTTTAACCGTATTACCATTGATGGCGATACCTCGACCAATGATTCGTGTATTTTTATTGCCACAGGTCAGGCCGGTGGTGCTGAGATCACTTCGACTGAAGATCCGCGTTATGCAGTGGTGCTAGACGTATTGACACGTACCATGAAACGCCTTGCGCAACTGATTGTACGTGATGGTGAAGGTGCGACTAAATTCATTACCGTGACTGTAGAAGGCGGTGGTAATACTCAAGAGTGCTGCGATATTGCTTATAGCATTGCGCATTCACCGCTGGTTAAAACCGCAATCTTTGCTTCTGATCCAAACTGGGGCCGTATTCTGGCAGCGATTGGTTATGCAGGTGTGCCGAATTTAGACGTTGCAAAAATTCAGGTTTGGTTAGATGATGTACAAATCTGTAAAGATGGTGGTGCGGCAGCAGACTATACTGAAGCAGCCGGTGCACGTGTGATGGCCCAGGCTGAAATGACGATTCGTGTTGATCTTGGACGAGGTCAGGCAAAAGATACGGTTTATACCTGTGACCTGTCGTATGACTACGTAAAAATCAATGCAGATTATCGCTCATAATTCAGATTGTTTATAAAGCCTCCGTTGTGGGGCTTTTTTTATACTTAATGATTTTTAATGACTGGTCAAAAATAGCATTTCGCCAGAGATGACCGGGATGTAGGGTGAAAGGTTCATTGAATAGTGAACCATGAGGGTAGAGTAAGAGTTGTTATGAATGATGCGACCAAATTAATAGCCAATGAAGCTAAATCGATTGTGCAGGCGCATTTAGATCGTTTAGGTGTTCCACAAGAACATCAAATGAGCCAGCAGGAAAAATTGGACAAATTTGCACAGATCAAGGCAGAGCTGGAAAAACAGGATGCTGTTTTGGTGGCGCATTATTATTGTGATCCTGAAGTGCAAGAACTGGCTGAACTGACGGGGGGCTGTGTTTCCGATTCACTGGAAATGGCGCGTTTTGGTCGCGATCATCCAGCTTCAACGCTTGTGGTAGCTGGTGTGAAATTTATGGGCGAAACCTCTAAAATTCTTTCACCCAATAAAACCGTGCTGATGCCAACTTTGGAAGCGACCTGTTCACTGGACTTAGGTTGTCCTGTCGATGAGTTTACCGCTTTTTGCGATGCGCATCCGGATCATACCGTGGTGGTTTATGCTAACACGTCAGCGGCTGTGAAAGCCCGAGCCGATTGGGTCGTCACTTCAAGTTGTGCAGTGGAAATTATCGAACATCTGGACGGTCTGGGCGAAAAAATCATCTGGGCACCCGATCAGCATTTGGGTCGTTATATCCAGAAAAAAACCGGTGCAGAGATGTTGCTCTGGGATGGTGCTTGTATCGTACATGAAGAATTCCGTTCACGCGGTATTGCCAATATGAAAGCACTCTATCCAGATGCTGCGGTTCTGGTACATCCTGAATCACCGATGTCTGTAGTCGAGATTGCCGATGCCGTGGGTAGTACCTCACAATTAATTAAAGCAGCACAGACTTTGCCGAATCAACGTTTAATCGTTGCTACTGATCGCGGTATTTTTTATAAAATGCAGCAGGCAGTGCCGGATAAAATTCTGATTGAAGCACCAACCGCAGGAGAGGGGGCAACTTGTCGTTCTTGTGCGCATTGTCCTTGGATGGCCATGAACGAGCTGGATGGTATCTTGCATGTGTTACAGCATAAAGATCAGGAAGTGCATGTCGATCCGGTACTTGCTGAACGAGCTAAACTGCCTCTAGATCGCATGCTGAACTTTAGTGCCGGACTAAAACGTTAAAATTTGTATAAAAAATGTCTGAAGCGATTGATAAATAAACGCTTGAAGCGTTTTTTCGGTTTTTTTTAAATATAGGTGTTGACGTCTCCGGGCGTCGCGCCTAGAATGCACACCGTACCGAACGATGTTCGATACGAAAGCTGAGATGAATCGGAGCATAGCACAGCCTGGTAGTGCACCTGGTTTGGGACCAGGGGGTCGTAGGTTCGAATCCTACTGCTCCGACCAATTCTTCAAGGCAAATGATGTTTGCATCAGTAACGCGCTTGTAGCTCAGTTGGATAGAGCATCCGCCTTCTAAGCGGATGGTCACAGGTTCGAATCCTGTCAGGCGCGCCATTTGGTCGCTTGATGTTAAGAATCAAAATGATGGTGGATGTAGCTCAGTTGGTAGAGCCCTGGATTGTGATTCCAGTTGTCGCGGGTTCGAATCCCGTCATTCACCCCAACTTTTAAAGTTGAAATCGGAGCATAGCACAGCCTGGTAGTGCACCTGGTTTGGGACCAGGGGGTCGTAGGTTCGAATCCTACTGCTCCGACCATCTCCTTCAAGATGGTCGAGATAAAAGATACCGCGTTAAGCGGTTTTTTTATGCCTGAAATTCAATGTGAATAAAAAATATACAATTGTTATCGGTGGCTATCATGATGAATGCTCGAATTCCTATTAAATTATTTTTCATCTAATAAAACTGTGCATTGAAGATTGCTTTCTTCTCGCATTGCTTCACTCTTAATTTTAATCATTCAACAATTTAACCAGAGTTTATCTATAGAGTGATTATCTTGTTGAATGGAATTTTAATGGATGGATGAGGATCATATTTTTAAAATGGGTAAGGGATTCCATAGTAAATCTATTTTATTAACTCATCTGTTGTGTTTGATCTGAAATAAAGACAATAAAAAATTTTTAGATAGATATAGCAATTAAATTAACTAGAAATACCCATTGATAAGTAAATAAACTACTTTAAAACATCAATAATTGAATAAATTTTGAGTGAAAAATAGAAAAACCTGTATTTTTTGTAGAATAAATAAACAATCGTGATGATTTTTCTGAATTATTTAAAAATAGGGGTTGTATTGGGCCGGGAATGCTGTAGAATGCACATCCATCGGCGGTGATGAAGATTAAAACTTCTGATAAAACAGTGACTTAGTTAAGTTTGATTGAGTTGGGTTTTATTTGATAAGTTTAAAAATAATCTGAATTACTGGTTGACTTTCTAGAGATAGAGAGTAATATAGTCGACCTAGCTTGCTGGTGACGAATTAGCAAGAAGATCATTAAGAGATTATGAAGAACAACTTGTGTGGATTTTTACTGGTTGATTGATCGAAATTATTTTCATTGATTGATGGTAGAAATTACTCGAAGTTTATTTGAGAAATATTTGTCAGAAAATTGATGAGCCAAGATTGGTGCCCTTTAAGGCACTACATAGTATTAAACTGAAGAGTTTGATCATGGCTCAGATTGAACGCTGGCGGCAGGCTTAACACATGCAAGTCGAGCGGGGAAATGTAGCTTGCTACATTACCTAGCGGCGGACGGGTGAGTAATGCTTAGGAATCTGCCTATTAGTGGGGGACAACATCTCGAAAGGGATGCTAATACCGCATACGTCCTACGGGAGAAAGCAGGGGACCTTCGGGCCTTGCGCTAATAGATGAGCCTAAGTCGGATTAGCTAGTTGGTGGGGTAAAGGCCTACCAAGGCGACGATCTGTAGCGGGTCTGAGAGGATGATCCGCCACACTGGGACTGAGACACGGCCCAGACTCCTACGGGAGGCAGCAGTGGGGAATATTGGACAATGGGGGGAACCCTGATCCAGCCATGCCGCGTGTGTGAAGAAGGCCTTTTGGTTGTAAAGCACTTTAAGCGAGGAGGAGGCTACCGAGATTAATACTCTTGGATAGTGGACGTTACTCGCAGAATAAGCACCGGCTAACTCTGTGCCAGCAGCCGCGGTAATACAGAGGGTGCAAGCGTTAATCGGATTTACTGGGCGTAAAGCGCGCGTAGGTGGCCAATTAAGTCAAATGTGAAATCCCCGAGCTTAACTTGGGAATTGCATTCGATACTGGTTGGCTAGAGTATGGGAGAGGATGGTAGAATTCCAGGTGTAGCGGTGAAATGCGTAGAGATCTGGAGGAATACCGATGGCGAAGGCAGCCATCTGGCCTAATACTGACACTGAGGTGCGAAAGCATGGGGAGCAAACAGGATTAGATACCCTGGTAGTCCATGCCGTAAACGATGTCTACTAGCCGTTGGGGCCTTTGAGGCTTTAGTGGCGCAGCTAACGCGATAAGTAGACCGCCTGGGGAGTACGGTCGCAAGACTAAAACTCAAATGAATTGACGGGGGCCCGCACAAGCGGTGGAGCATGTGGTTTAATTCGATGCAACGCGAAGAACCTTACCTGGTCTTGACATAGTAAGAACTTTCCAGAGATGGATTGGTGCCTTCGGGAACTTACATACAGGTGCTGCATGGCTGTCGTCAGCTCGTGTCGTGAGATGTTGGGTTAAGTCCCGCAACGAGCGCAACCCTTTTCCTTATTTGCCAGCGGGTTAAGCCGGGAACTTTAAGGATACTGCCAGTGACAAACTGGAGGAAGGCGGGGACGACGTCAAGTCATCATGGCCCTTACGACCAGGGCTACACACGTGCTACAATGGTCGGTACAAAGGGTTGCTACCTCGCGAGAGGATGCTAATCTCAAAAAGCCGATCGTAGTCCGGATTGGAGTCTGCAACTCGACTCCATGAAGTCGGAATCGCTAGTAATCGCGGATCAGAATGCCGCGGTGAATACGTTCCCGGGCCTTGTACACACCGCCCGTCACACCATGGGAGTTTGTTGCACCAGAAGTAGGTAGTCTAACCTTAGGGGGGACGCTTACCACGGTGTGGCAGATGACTGGGGTGAAGTCGTAACAAGGTAGCCGTAGGGGAACCTGCGGCTGGATCACCTCCTTAACGAAAGATTGACGATTGGTAAGAATCCACAACAAGTTGTTCTTCATACGATGTATCTGAGGGTCTGTAGCTCAGTTGGTTAGAGCACACGCTTGATAAGCGTGGGGTCACAAGTTCAAGTCTTGTCAGACCCACCAAATCTGACTAACGAAGCATGAAAGTGCTGAAGCAAACAGAACAGAACGATACATTGACTTATTGATAAGCTGGGGACTTAGCTTAGTTGGTAGAGCGCCTGCTTTGCACGCAGGAGGTCAGGAGTTCGACTCTCCTAGTCTCCACCATACATTCCTTCGGAATGTATAAAGACAAAAGCTAATAAATAGACAATCAGTTGATTGTTAGTTTAGTCCTTAAGCGATCAAGTGTTTAGATCCTAGAGATTAACAAGTACAAGCGTTATGATACGCGCACTTGATAACCTCTGTGATTTATCACAGTTTCCTGACCTGACGAAGGCTGGAAAAATCATTAACAGAATATATTTGAGTTGAAATAATTTGTTCAAACTCGTTTTTAAGATCAACACTAACAGTGATTTATTCCTGTGATGTGAAGATTAAGGAAATGAGTTCTAGCGAAATTAACTGAATCAAGCGTTTTGGTATATGAATCTAATTGAAGCTGTACTGTAGTTAAATCTACAAAACGCCAACTGTATGAGTAAGTCGCAAGACAAGCTCTGTTGCTTATCCTACTTGTAAGGATAAACGACTGTTTGGGGTTGTATAGTCAAGTAATTAAGTGCATGTGGTGGATGCCTTGGCAGTCAGAGGCGATGAAAGACGTGATAGCCTGCGAAAAGCTCCGGGGAGGCGGCAAATATCCTGTGATCCGGAGATGTCTGAATGGGGAAACCCACTTACCATAAGGTAGGTATTGCAACATGAATACATAGTGTTGCAAGGCGAACGAGGGGAAGTGAAACATCTCAGTACCCTTAGGAAAAGAAATCAATTGAGATTCCCTCAGTAGCGGCGAGCGAAAGGGGAAGAGCCCATTAAGTCATATAAGTTCTAGTGGAACGCTCTGGGAAGTGCGACCGTAGACGGTGATAGTCCTGTACACGAAAGGGCTTATATGATGATGTCGAGTAGGGCGAGGCACGTGAAACCTTGTCTGAATATGGGGGGACCATCCTCCAAGGCTAAATACTCCTGACTGACCGATAGTGAACCAGTACCGTGAGGGAAAGGCGAAAAGAACCCCTGTGAGGGGAGTGAAATAGATCCTGAAACCGCATGCATACAAGCAGTGGGAGCCGGCTTAGTCCGGTGACTGCGTACCTTTTGTATAATGGGTCAGCGACTTATATTCAGTAGCAAGGTTAACCGAATAGGGGAGCCGTAGGGAAACCGAGTCTTAATAGGGCGTTTAGTTGCTGGGTATAGACCCGAAACCAGGTGATCTATCCATGAGCAGGTTGAAGGTTGGGTAACACTAACTGGAGGACCGAACCCACTGTCGTTGAAAAGCCAGGGGATGACTTGTGGATAGGGGTGAAAGGCTAATCAAACTTGGTGATAGCTGGTTCTCCCCGAAAGCTATTTAGGTAGCGCCTCGGACGAATACCATTGGGGGTAGAGCACTGTTTCGGCTAGGGGGTCATCCCGACTTACCAAACCGATGCAAACTCCGAATACCAATGAGTACTATCCGGGAGACAGACTGCGGGTGCTAACGTCCGTAGTCAAGAGGAAAACAATCCAGACCGCCAGCTAAGGCCCCAAAATTATAGTTAAGTGGGAAACGATGTGGGAAGGCATAGACAGCTAGGAGGTTGGCTTAGAAGCAGCCACCCTTTAAAGAAAGCGTAATAGCTCACTAGTCGAGTCGGCCTGCGCGGAAGATGTAACGGGGCTAAAACTATATGCCGAAGCTGCGGATGCATAATTTATTATGCGTGGTAGGGGAGCGTTCTGTAAGCCGATGAAGGTGGATTGAGAAGTCTGCTGGAGGTATCAGAAGTGCGAATGCTGACGTGAGTAACGACAATGCGAGTGAAAAACTCGCACGCTGAAAGACCAAGGGTTCCAGTCCAACGTTAATCGGGGCTGGGTGAGTCGACCCCTAAGGCGAGGCCGAGAGGCGTAGTCGATGGGAAATTGGTTAATATTCCAATACTTCTGTGTAATGCGATGAGAGGACGGAGAAGGTTAAGTCAGCCTGGCGTTGGTTGTCCAGGTGGAAGGTTGTAGGCATGTATCTTAGGCAAATCCGGGGTACTCTATGCTGAGAACTGATAGCAAGCTGTACTTGTACAGTGAAGTGGCTGATACCATGCTTCCAGGAAAAGTCTCTAAGCTTCAGTTACACAGGAATCGTACCCGAAACCGACACAGGTGGTCAGGTCGAGTAGACCAAAGCGCTTGAGAGAACTCTGCTGAAGGAACTAGGCAAAATGGTACCGTAACTTCGGGAGAAGGTACGCTGTTGTCTGTGATAGGACTTGCTCCTTGAGCGGGCGACAGCCTCAGAAACCAGGCCCCTGCAACTGTTTATTAAAAACATAGCACTCTGCAAACACGAAAGTGGACGTATAGGGTGTGATGCCTGCCCGGTGCTGGAAGGTTAATTGATGGGGTTAGCGTAAGCGAAGCTCTTGATCGAAGCCCCAGTAAACGGCGGCCGTAACTATAACGGTCCTAAGGTAGCGAAATTCCTTGTCGGGTAAGTTCCGACCTGCACGAATGGCATAATGATGGGGGCGCTGTCTCCAGCAGAGACTCAGTGAAATCGAATTCGCCGTGAAGATGCGGTGTACCCGCGGCTAGACGGAAAGACCCCGTGAACCTTTACTGCAGCTTGACATTGAACTTTGATCTTACTTGTGTAGGATAGGTGGGAGGCTTTGAAGTCGCGACGCTAGTTGCGATGGAGCCGTCCTTGAAATACCACCCTGGTAATATTGAGGTTCTAACTCTGTCCCGTTATCCGGGACGAGGACCATGTCTGGTGGGTAGTTTGACTGGGGCGGTCTCCTCCTAAAGAGTAACGGAGGAGTACGAAGGTGCGCTCAGCGTGGTCGGAAATCACGCGTAGAGTATAAAGGCAAAAGCGCGCTTAACTGCGAGACCCACAAGTCGAGCAGGTACGAAAGTAGGTCTTAGTGATCCGGTGGTTCTGTATGGAAGGGCCATCGCTCAACGGATAAAAGGTACTCTGGGGATAACAGGCTGATACCGCCCAAGAGTTCATATCGACGGCGGTGTTTGGCACCTCGATGTCGGCTCATCTCATCCTGGGGCTGAAGCAGGTCCCAAGGGTATGGCTGTTCGCCATTTAAAGAGGTACGCGAGCTGGGTTTAGAACGTCGTGAGACAGTTCGGTCCCTATCTACCGTGGGCGTTGGAAATTTGAGAGGATCTGCTCCTAGTACGAGAGGACCAGAGTGGACGAACCTCTGGTGTACCGGTTGTCACGCCAGTGGCATCGCCGGGTAGCTATGTTCGGAAGGGATAACCGCTGAAAGCATCTAAGCGGGAAGCCTACCTCAAGATAAGATTTCCCCGAGACTTTATGTCTCCTAAAGAGCCGTTGAAGACTACGACGTTGATAGGTTGGATGTGGAAGCATAGTGATATGTGAAGCTGACCAATACTAATTGCTCGTGAGGCTTGACTATACAACACCCAAACAGTTGTTGTATTAAGCATCAATCGATTCGATATTCAGCAAAACAGCTTGATTCATAAGCTCGTTAGTATGACAATATTCAACTCAAATAAAACCTGTTAATGAATTCTATTTGGTACGAAGTAAGGCATACGAAATAAACAGCGTAAATAAGACCCGAACAAGTCCATAAACAGTTGTGCTGGCGACCATAGCAAGAGTGAACCACCTGATCCCTTCCCGAACTCAGAAGTGAAACCTCTTAGCGCTGATGGTAGTGTGGGGTTACCCATGTGAGAGTAAGTCATCGCCAGCTCATTATTCGAAATCCCCCTCCGCATACGCAGAGGGGGATTTTTTTATGTGCGGGTTTTTAGATAAGATATTTAACATATCTATACCTCAAAGTTGATCAGATTCTTCTGAGACAGAGGACTCCTGTCAATTTGTTTGACCTATTAGGATCTCTGTAAGGCTGGCTCTAAAAGAGTTTATAAGCTGATTTTGTAAATTTTGGCACATAAAAAAACCAGCAAATCGCTGGTTTTTTACTGCTGGCTATTTTATCCAAACACACGCATTACGGCTGCAATTAATACCCAAAGAATGGCAATCGCTACGATTGGTTCAACAATCTTTGCCCATTTTGGGGTGTCGACAACAATCACTTCTTCGATATCTTGATGCTGCTGATTCTGGCTTACCATTTGATTAAACTCCTTCATTGATGCTTCCAATGATAGCTCTTCTTGCACAATTGGTTTAGAGCCTTTGAGTTCTGTTAGCTTGTTTGTTGTCCAAACCCAATCATCTGCTTGACCAGATAAATGTTCAATTTGCCCGGTCAGTAATTCCTGAATGCTATGGATATTATGGTTGCCGGTATCATGCAGTTGTTTTAATTCAATAAGCTGTAAATGAAAAATTTCTGAAGTGCTGTGCTCAAGCTGGGCTCGATCCAGAGTGGATTGATTTTCCGGACTGGTAGCGAGATGACGCACGATTTCCAGGATATATAATTCATCAGGATGATTGATTTCATTATAAATTTTTTGTGGGTTATGACGCCATTCAGTAATAAGTTTTCCTAAAGTTAAGGCATTGATTTCTGATATATATTTTCGTCTTTCTTCTTTTGTATATTCTTTTAGAAGCTCAGGCTTTTGAGTCTCTATCTGTTCAACAAAATATTGTACTAAATCAAAAGCCATTCACTTGCTCCATTATTTTTAATCTAATAGTCTTAAAGTCGGTTTTTTCTTTGGTTGTTCAGTTTGTTCTTCAGTGCTTGATTTTAAAGCATCTTCATCATTTTGTGTATGCTCATATTCACCTGGATCAAAGAATAAACCTTGACCATTTTCACGTGCATAAATACCGAGTACTGCTGCCATAGGCACATAAATATCACGAGAAACGCCACCAAAGCGAGCCGAGAAGCTAATGGCATCATTGCTCATATGCAGCGCATGCACGGCATGTGGCACAATATTCAGAACAATCTGTCCATCTTTAATAAACTGCTCAGGAACCATGGTATTTGGGCGTGTGGCATCCACCAGCAGGTAAGGCGTCATATTGTTATCGCAAACCCACTCATAGATTGCACGTGCCATATAGGGACGGGTAGGGCTAAGGTTGAATTCTTGTTCGGACATGATGTTTCTCTATGGATGTTTGAGTTGCACTGAATAACGGTTCTTTTCCTGCAATGTCATGGATTTTACAAAGGCAGGACGACTAAAAATTCGTTGGCAATATAAATAAAACGGACGGCATTGCTGCTGTGGTAATTCTACGCCCATCTGTTTCAGACGGATAAAAATTGGTGCCAACATACAATCCAGGATACTAAATTGTTCAGACATAAAATAGGGAAAATGCTGGAATAGTGGCATTAGTGAAATCAGGATATCCTGTAACTGCTTTTGTGCCTGAGTTCTGGCTTTCTTATCCAGCGTATCAGGATGGCGTAACATGAGATCAGCCAGTTTCAGCCAGTCATTTTCAAAGCGCCAGATGTATTGTCGTTGCTCTGCCCGGGGCATCGGAGCATCGGCATACAGTTTATTCTGACGATAACGATCATCTACATATTCTGAGATAATCGAAGTATTAAATAATTTAAGTTCATTTTCGATCAGCATCGGCAATTGATTATAAGGATTGAGACTGGCCAGATCCTCATCATCGGCATCCACCAAAATCAGGTTATATTTAATCTGTTTTTCGGTAAGCACATAGCGAATCCAATGGGAACGAAAGTCATCGGCATGACTATAGAGAGTGATTCCTTGAAGAGGCGCGCTTTCGACTGACATAAATCCTGATGAGCTTCTAATGAATAGACTAGGATACTAAAATTCAACCTAAAAAGCACCAAGCATCAAAGATCAATCGGCTTGAGCCAAGGTAGATTATAAGAAAAACAACTGGAGGAAAATAAGATGCTGATCAAGCTTCCTGTCATTTTGCTGTTTATCTGTATTGGGATCGCAAATTATTATTTGATGAAGTCATTCTGGTGTCACGAAGGGGTATGGGGTAAGGATGTACATGAACAATAACAAGAAAAAAGTTCTAAATGACCCACTAACCGCCATAAAAAAACCCTGGAAAATCCAGGGTTTTTTGTCCGATTCGGTAAACGAATTAACGTTTAGAGAACTGAGGACGTTTACGAGCTTTACGTAAACCAAGTTTCTTACGTTCAACTTCACGAGCATCACGAGTAACGAAACCAGCTTGACGAAGAGCAGGTTTTAAAGTTTCGTCAGAAGCGATCAATGCACGAGTAATACCGTGACGGATAGCGCCTGCTTGACCACCAATACCACCACCAGCAACAGTGATGTAAAGGTCATATTTGTCAGTAGCTTCAAGAAGCTCAAGTGGTTGGTTAACAACCATACGAGCAGTTTCACGACCGAAATACTGTTCAAGAGTACGGTTGTTAATTACGAGTTTACCAGTACCAGCTGATAGGAAAACACGTGCAGTTGCGGTCTTACGGCGACCTGTACCATAATTAGTAGCCATGTGCTGTTATCCCTTAGATGTCCAAAACTTGTGGCTGTTGAGCAGCGTGTGGATGCTCAGTACCTGCATACACTTTCATTTTCTTGATCATTGCATAACCAAGAGGACCTTTAGGTAACATACCTTTAACAGCTTTTTCTAGAACTGCTTCTGGTTTGTGAGCGATTAACTTTTCAAAGTTAGTCTCACGGATACCACCAGGGAAACCAGTGTGGCGATAGTATTTCTTATCTTGTGACTTTTTACCAGTCACAGTGATTTCTTCAGCATTGATAACAACGATGTAGTCGCCAGTGTCAACGTGAGGAGTATAAGAAGTTTTATGCTTACCGCGTAAACGACGAGCGATTTCAGTCGCAAGGCGACCTAAAGTTTTGCCAGAAGCATCAACAACGTACCAGTCGTGTTGAACTTCAGCTGGCTTAGCGCTGAGAGTTTTCATTAAACCACTACCTATTATAGTTGGTTTGGACTATGGAATCTGTCCAAACTAAAGGAGACGCGATTCTAAACGAATACGTGAAGAATCACAAATGAAAATTAAAATTTCAAGCGCTGTATTTTATCTAATCTCCCTGGTGAAAGAAAGACCTAAGCCTTTATATGCTACAAAAACTGCAACTATATTTGTAACCATAGTTTCAATGGTATCAAAATATTGATTTATAAGTACTCTTTGCAATGATTACTACAGCGTAGGCGTGATCGGGTTATAATATTTCTCAGCTTTGCCAAATTGAGAAGATGATGCTGCCTTTATATGTCACCAGTGGGGAACCTGCCGGAATTGGTCCTGATATTTGCCTGAGTCTTGCAGATCGTGTTGATGAGCGCCCAATTGTGGTATTGGCGGATATTCATATGCTCGAGCAACGTGCTCAGATACTCAAATTATCGGTTGAGCTGATTGAATATCAAGGACAGGAGTCATCTTCAGGCATCGGTCAGCTATTTGTAGAGCATGTTCCCGTGCAGCAAGACGTCGTATTGGGTGAGCTGAATCTGAACAATGCGGCTTATGTACTGGAGCAACTGCGTCGATCCGCAGACTATGCCATGTCAGGAAAAAGTGTCGGCGTCGCGACTGCGCCTGTACAAAAGTCCGTGATAAATGAAGCGGGCATTTCTTTTAGTGGTCATACCGAGTATTACCAGGAATTTGCTGGTGTTCCACGTGTAGTCATGATGCTGGCCACCAAAACTTTACGCGTGGCCTTGGCCACTACCCATCTTCCGCTTCGTGCCGTGGCAGATGCGATTACGCCTGAACGCTTGCATCAGGTGATTGATATTCTGATTCACGACCTGAAATCCAAATTCAAGATTGAACAGCCGAATATACTGGTTTGCGGTTTAAATCCGCATGCCGGGGAGGGCGGTTATTTGGGGATGGAAGAAATTGAAGTGATCAATCCGGTACTCGAAAGCTATCGTGCCCAAGGTATCAACATGAGTTTAAGCCTACCTGCTGATACTTTATTTACTCCAGAAAACCTAAAAGATGCTGATGCTGTTCTGGCGATGTATCACGATCAGGGCTTACCTGTGTTAAAATCACAGGGCTTTGGTGAAGCCATTAATATTACCCTCGGCTTACCGTTTATTCGAACTTCTGTTGATCATGGCACAGCACTCTCCCTTGCGGGGACGGGACTTGCGAAAAGTTCCAGCCTGCACGTTGCTGTCGATTTAGCCCTCGATCTGGCGCGCCACTGATTATTGTTCATCACTCACGTTGGAAATGTTTTTATGTATCAAATTAATGCCTTAAACCCAAAAGATGAAGGGCATCAGGCTCGAAAAAGATTTGGTCAAAACTTTTTACATGACCAGCGTGTCATTGCCAAAATTGTACGCTCAGTCAATCCGCGTCCAGGTCAGAACATTCTGGAAATTGGCCCGGGTCTGGCCGCTTTGACTTCACCTTTAATTGGCGAATGTGATGCCTTAACCGTACTTGAGCTGGATCGTGATCTGGCTGCTGGTCTGCCGGGTCGTGTGCCGCATCCGGAACGTTTAACCATTATTGAAGCCGATGCCTTGAGATATGATTATTCTCAATTGTTTCAGGAAGATCGTCCACTACGTGTCGTCGGTAACTTGCCTTATAATATTTCTACGCCATTGTTATTCCATCTTTTGGAATTTGGTGACAAAGTGCAAGACATGCATTTCATGCTACAAAAAGAAGTCGTGGATCGCATTACCGCATCACCGAATACCAAAGAATATGGCCGTCTGTCGGTGATGATTCAATATTTCTGTAAACCGACTTTCTTATTCGAAGTGCCACCTGGATCTTTTAATCCGCCTCCAAAAGTGACCTCAGCGGTATTCCGTTTAGAGCCTTATAAAGTTAAACCGATTGTGGCGAAGAATGAAAAAGCGCTGGCACGTCTGGTATCGCATGTCTTTACCCAGCGTCGTAAAACTCTGCGTAACAGCTTGAAGGGTATGCTGGTCGAAGAAGGTTTTGAAAAAGCGGGTGTTGATCCGATGGCGCGTCCAGAAACCCTAACCCTTGAACAGTTTGTTGCACTTTCAGATCAAATGGTGGCTTAAATTACGATGAACCGCACTGCTCGATATAATTATGTGATTGGGGATGTTCAAGGTTGTTTTGAGGCCTTGAAAGCTTTACTCAAGGAAATCCAGTTTGATGCAGAACAAGATTTTATCTGGTTTGCTGGAGATTTGGTTGCACGTGGTGAAAACTCAATCGCTGCATTGCGGTTTATCAAAAAGCTGGCTGAACAAGGTGCGGCTGCGACGGTCTTGGGAAATCATGATTTGACTTTGCTGGCTTATGCCCGTGGTATCAAGCCAGTAAAAGAAAAAGACAATGTCCGTGATGTGATTGATGCGATCGACAGTGATGACCTGATTGACTGGCTGCGCAAACAGCCAATGTGTCTATTTCCAAATGAGCAGACTATTCTGACGCATGCTGGAATTCCGAATATCTGGAGTGCAGAAAAAACTGCTCAATTGGCACAAGAAGTTGAAGCGATCATTGCTCATGATGACTTTGATGTGCTGGATGATTTCCTGAAAGAAATGTTCGGGAAAGAACCAGCACTCTGGTCGGATCAACTACAAGGCCATGAACGTATTCGCTGTATCGTGAATTACTTGACCCGGATGCGTTTAATCGATGCTAAGGGACGCCTGGAATACAGCTTTAAAGATGCGCTGGATGATCCGATGCCGCAAGGCTTTAAACCTTGGTTTGAGTTTGAATCACAGGCCGCACAAACTCATCAGATCCTGTTTGGTCACTGGGCCGCCTTGAACGGTAAAACCATTTCGAACAAGATTCAGAATGTAGATGGCGGTTGTGTCTGGGGTAATCAACTGATGGCCTTCCGCCTGGAAGATCAGCAGATGTTCGCGGTTGATAATCCGGTGATCTAAGTGTATCCAATAAAAAGCCACGTGATCACGTGGCTTTTTTAATTCTTGGATTCTTGATTAGTCTGCACGAATCCAGGTCTGGTTACGGCCTAGAACTGAAACGCCCATACTGGCACGTAAGGTTAAACGTTTACCGGTATTGTTTAAACGCATTTTTGCATCATAAATTTTACCTGCCAATGGATCGATAATACGACCTTTGTCATAATTTTTGGTGCCTTCAACCAGTTTTAGGCCTTTTAAAATGGTCATGCCTAAAATAGGCTGATTGGTATAAGGTGCAGGGCAGTTATTGCATTTTTCACGTGGATTATAGTCTGGGCGAGGCGTGATTTTTACAATTTTGCCTGAATAGGTATTATTTGCTTCTTTGCTAATGACGATAATCGCTTTAGCCGCCCCCGTTTTATCATCAATTTGTTGCCAGGTCCCGGTAATATCGTCTGCCCACAAATTCGTCATACATCCTGCTGTAAGCGCGGCAAGTAATATTTTTTTAAACATAGAGAGTCATTCCAAAGAATTTTTATCATCGCCCGCTCATGTTAGAAATCTTACTAAAATAGTCAACACTTATCTGAATACTATAGAGTTGATACACTAAAAAAAGCTGCCAATTTGGCAGCTTTTTTGAATAATGAGAATTAGGTATTAATCTTGGCGAATCCAGGTCTGGCTACGGCCTAAAGCGGACACACCCACATAACCACGCAAGGTTAAACGTTTACCATTGGCATTTAGACGCACTCGAGCGTCATAAACTTTACCTGCCAATGGATCAATCACTTTACCTTTTTCATAATTGTTGGTGCCTTCCACATGTTTTAAACCAGTCAATACATCCATGCCCATGATCGGCTGATTGGTATAAGGCGCGGGACATTTATTGCAGGTCTTTTGTGGAGTATAGCCTGGACGTGGAGTCACTTTGATAATTTTTCCAGCAAAAGTCCCATTATCATTTTGACGAATTTCAATAATTGCTTTTGGTGAGCCGGTTTTATCATCAATTTGCTGCCAGATGCCCGTCAGATCCTGTGCATAAGCAGTCCCAGTCATCAGTGCAGCGATGAACATTAATCCTAATTTAGTTTGTTTCATTATATTTATGCCTTTTTTATAGATGAATAAAATATCCCCAACACAAAAGTGCTGTTTTTATTAATCCTGGCGAATCCAGGTTTGTGTGCGACCAATCGCAGAGATCCCGATATATCCACGTAAAGTCAGTCGTTTCCCATTGGCAGAAATCCGCCCTTTTAAATCATAAATTTTGCCGGTGAGTGGATCGAGTACCCGGCCATGTGCATAGTTATTTTTGGTGGTGGGTTTCAGTCCTTTAATAACGTCTAATCCCAAAATCGGTTTATCGGTATAAGGTGGTGGACATTTGACACATTTTTCCCGTGGTGTATAACCTGGGCGAGGTGTGACTTTATTAATCGTTCCGGTATAGGAGCCATCAGCCTGCGTTTTCATTTCAATCAATGCTTTAGGTGAGCCGGTTTTATCATCAATCTGTTGCCAAAGACCAGATAACTCCTGAGCAAAGGCCATAGAGCCTGTGAATAAAGAAGCTGAAAAAACAGTTAAAATTGCGATTTTATACATGCGATATCCTTATCCTTATTTTTTTATGAACATTCACCTAATTCCATGTGGTGAATGTTGACGCAAACTACGTTAATACACTTTCATAATATATATTGCATGAAAAAAGCATATGTTTAATATTCATACAACTTAATGCATTAAAATGCAAGCTTCTATCTACTAAAGCATAACCCCGTCACATTTTATTTAATAAAGCAGGAATTAATCCTGCTTAATCCAGGTTTGACTACGGCCTAGTGCTGAAACGCCGATATAGCCGCGTAGGATCAGACGTTTCCCATTGGCACTTAATTTTGCCTTGGTGTTATAAAGATTCCCTGATAATGGATCAAGCAGCTTGCCTTGAGCAAAACTGTTATTGCCGACGTGCTTTAAGCCAGTGAGCACATCCAGACCGAGAATAGGTTTATTGGTATAAGGTGCAGGACAGGACACACAGTTTTCTTTCGGGGTATATCCAGGACGCGGGGTAATTTTTGTGATCTTGGCAGCATAGACGCCGGAAGCCGTCTCACGAATTTCGAGGAATGCTTTAGGCGAACCAGTTTTGTCGTCAATATTTCTCCATGTGCCTGAAAGGTCAGAGGCAAAGGCCAGATGGCTGAAAGAGGCTAAAAGTAAAGTTGAAAAGAATTGAACCTTTTTCATATATCTGTTCCTAGGTGAGATTAGTGTTCTTACTCTATAGTAAGAACGATTACCCTATAAAACAAATGAATAATTTGATTCACTAGTCACATTTTTTGCAAATAAAGTATAAAAGTTGGCAACCAGATCGCGGTAAAGACCGCATTTACCGCCATGCCAAAAGCAGCATAACGACCTGCAACACTGCCGCGCTGCCAGGCCTGAGCTGTACCAATAGCATGCGCGGCCAGTCCTAAAGCCAGTCCGGAAGCGCGCTCATCATTGATATGTCTCAGAATAAATGGAGAAAAAGCTGCACCAATCACACCAGAAAGAATCACGATCAAAATGACCATGCTGATGGGTGCATCCAGCAGGGTGGCAATATTAATCGCAATTGGAGTAGTCACGGCACGGGTAGCAAACGCCATAATGTCTGCAGAGGACATATGCAGCAGATAAGCCAGTCCCATCGGCAAGGCGACAGCACTAATACTGGCAAAAACTAAAATGCCGATAATGGCCTTGAGCGGCAGGTCATCATAGCGCATCGCGGCCAGAGGGATAGCCAATGCGACGGTCACATAGCCGAGTAAATGGTTAAAGAGTGGATTAACTTCATCCATGTAATTTTCATAGGGAATGCCGAGCGCAAATAAAATCACCAGTACAAAGAACATGCTGAACACGATGACGGGAATTTGCGGAATGAACCGGTTACAGGGTTTGGCAATCAGATAGGCGATGAGGGTAACCGCAAAGCCATACAAAATAGATAACATGCGGAACTCCTATAACCAGCGCTTGGCCATTTTGGCGTAAATCCATAAAGGAATCAGGGTGCTGAAAAACATGATGAACAGAAAGGCCGGAATTTTCTGGCCCATATGTACCAGCATCATCAGTGCACCTGCACTGACAGGCAGGAAGGCAAAGGCGCTTTCCTTCATGAGCTTGTTATTGGTATCGACCAGGCGAGCAGGAAGCTTGCCAAAATAGCGCCAGGTAAACAGCGCAATTAAAAGGCTCAATAATCCGACCAGATTACCTAATTCAGGATGATTCAGTTGGGTCATTAACCAGACTGAAGCTTCCCGAAAGACAATAATTAGTAAAAGGGTGCCGATCCATGCCGGCCAATCTATTCGTTTTATCCAGTTCATTGCTATGATCATTAATATTAATAAGTTTACTTATCAAGTTTTACTCGATCTTTGACTGGATTTCAAACGCTTCCAGTGGACGTTGAAATTGCTGCGCCTGTTTGCCCAGGATTTCATCTAAAGGTAAATGCGCCTGTTTAATCAACTGTTCCAGTTTCTGTGGGGCAATTCGAATATGCAGATGCAACTGGCCTTCATCATCATAATGTTCTGACTGGATCACATTCAGACCATAGAGCTGGTTGCGCAGCTTGCCATAAGCGGGTTTCAAGATTAAATCGAAAGACTGTAGTTGCCCCATCAAGGACTCATGTACTGCTTTACGCAGCAGGTCAATTCCTTCGCCACTATATGCTGAAACATAGACACGTTCTGGCTCACCCGGACGTCGATAAATAATTTTGGCCTCGTCACCGCTACAGTCAATTTTATTGTAAACCTGCAGGATCGGAACATCGACACCAATTTCTTTCAGGACTTTTTCTACAGCTTCAATCTGCTCCAGCATTTCTGGGCTGCTTGAATCAATGACATGCAGTAACAGCGTGGCTTCTACGGTTTCCTCCAAAGTTGCTTTAAAGGATTCCACCAGAGAATGTGAAAGATTACGGACAAAACCGACCGTATCGGCCAGCACCAGATTGCCGATCCCATCCCATTCCAGACGCCGTAAAGTAGGGTCCAAGGTTGCAAACAGCTGATTGGCTGCATAGACATCGCTGTTGGCGAGTAAATTAAAGAGGGTCGACTTGCCGGCATTGGTATAGCCGACTAAAGATACTGTTGGAACAGCTGCTTTTTGACGGGCAACACGGCCTTGCATCCGGGTCTGGCGGACTTTATCAATGCGTGCCTTGAGTTGTCCCATACGGATACGCAGCAAACGGCGGTCTGTTTCAAGCAGGGTTTCACCCGGGCCACGTAAACCGATCCCGCCTTTCTGGCTGTCGAGATTGCCACGACTACGAATTAAACGTGAAGATAAATGTTGTAACTGTGCCAGTTCGACTTGCAGCTTACCTTCATAGGTACGGGCACGCTGGGCAAAAATATCCAGAATCAGTTCAGTACGATCGACCACGCGGCATTTAATCACCTGTTCCAGATTACGGGCTTGGGCTGGGGTTAGGGCATGGTCAAAAATGACCAGATTGGCCTCCAGCTCTTCAACACGTTCAGCGATTTCTTCTGCCTTGCCGGAGCCGATAAAAAATTTGGCATCGGGTTTCACCCGCTGAGCATAAATATGTTCGAGAATTTCAGTATCTGCAGACTGGGCCAGCAAACGAAACTCTTCAGCATCAAGGTCATCCAGCATTTGTACGCTGACACTCACCAGAATGACGCGCTCTCTCCCTCGATGTTGTTGTAAATATTCCACTCAGGCCAATCTCCACTTGAAAACTTTAGTGTAGTTGAAAAAGGGCTGTGCAGATACTGAATTAGCGCCGCTTTGGTTTAAAGTGCGCTGATAAACAGTTGTGCAAGTGTTACCAGTACCACGGCATAGATGAAGGTGCCGCCCAAAATATATTTGAGCACTTGTAAAGGCTGAGGTGTGTCGTTCGCGGGCTGGGTTTGATCTGGCATGGCTACGATCCTTTTCAATCTAATATTTCGATAGTTTTAGTTTGAATGATTTTTTAATCCAATTAAAATTGAAGATATAGATGTTATTGGTCGATTTTTATTATCAATGCAAGTTGCGAATGAACAGTATAGAATGAGTTTAATTCGTGGATATTCCCTGTATCTCGCTTAGGATTTAATGACGTTTTTATGAACTCAACTGTACAAAACCAGACTCCAGATATCGAAGGCTTGGCCAAGTTTTTTCTGTATAGCCGGAAAATTACCGCCTCATTGGCCACCATCAGTGAGGGGTTCTATTTGGTTTTTCGTCATGGCTTATATAAAAATCCGAATAACCCGACCAATACTCGCTATGTGCAACATTTTTGCCGCCAGTTATGCAAAGTATTCAATATCGAAGTGCGGGTACATGGCGAGATTCCGCGTGAACCCGCCTTATGGGTCAGTAACCATGTGTCCTGGCTCGATATTGCAGTTCTGGGTTCAGGGGCACGCGTATTTTTTCTGGCGAAAGCAGAAATTGAGAACTGGCCAATTCTAGGCAAATTGGCCAAGGGTGGTGGCACCTTATTTATTAAACGTGGTTCAGGAGATTCCGTCAGGATTCGTGAACAAATTACCGGTTTCCTGAAACAGAATATTCCGGTGCTGTTCTTTCCTGAAGCGACGACTTCTGATGGGCGAGCCATCAAAAAAGTGCACGGCCGGATTTTAGGCGCCGCGATTGAAGCGCAGCGTCCTGTACAAATCTGTCTGATTTGTTATGTGAATCAGCAGGGTGAACTGGATATGGTTGCGCCGTTTGTCAATGACATCAGTTTTGCTGCCCATGTCAAAAAAGTACTGGAAATGCCGCAAGTCATTGCACATTTAGTGGCTTTACCTGCAATTGCCACGGAAGGGCATACGGTTGAAAGCCTGACCCGTGTGGTCCAAGAAAAAATGCAGACTGGCCTAGTTGAACTTCAGTCACGGGTATTAAAAAAGCCTCAATAAGAGGCTTTTTTATGGTTTTTGTTCAAAGAATCAAACTTACATAAAGCCTTCAATAGGCAGCCACGACACCAGTTTAAGTCCAGCTTTCTGATACCATTTCATTTTTGGTTCTTTGGTAAACGTTTGAACGTCACCATTGGCTTTCTTGATTTTCCAGTTAATGTTCTGATTCGCATCCAGCACCAGTTTATACGCATATTTGCTTAAATTTTTGTCCATGGTGTCGTGTACTGCACGTGCCAAAGACGGACTGTTCAGCAACACGCCAATTTCAGTATTCAAATAGGCTGAACGCGGATCAAAGTTAAAAGAACCAATAAACACCTGTTTTTGATCCAGTGCCATCAGTTTGGCATGCAGGCTGGAACGGCTCAGTCCTTTCAGGCTGACTTTAGCTTTTTTCGAAATTTCCTCAGTATTGGCATTTAGGTGATTAGCTTCTGGCGCTGCCAAGAACTCATACAGCTGCACCCCATTTTCCAATAGATCCTGACGATATTTGGCATAAAAGGCATGCACCACGGCAACGTCGTTGGCCTTAAAAGAGTTGGTCAGGACGCGAACCTTGATATTCTCATTCGCCAGTTTCTTTAAACGGTCTGCACCAATTTTTTCCGGGACAAAATAGGCAGAGACAATATCGACACTTTGTTCAGGTTTTTCCAGGCGCTGTAATAACTGGAAATTCAGGTGTTCTTCGGTTTTGGCCTTGGCTTTGATTTTGCTCGGTGGATCTTTGACCACTTCAGCTTCCACCCAATCCAGCTGAATGTTTTGTTCCAGCCATTGGTCAAAGGCTCTGGAACGATTGGCCAGATCCAGATAATTTTGAGTCGCTGGATCCTGACTATGGGTTTCTAGCTGTTCTTTTAAACTTGGAAAACGTAAGCCATGATGCCGTGGATTCACAACCTCTTGCACCGGATAGGCATAATCATCATTCCAGTATTCATCGAAGGAATGAATGATTTCATCCGATGCCGCACCGACCAGCATCACATCGACATCAGAGAACTGATAGCTTTCACTGACATTATAATACTGGTTGCTCATATTGCGGCCGCCAATCAAGGCAATCTGGTTATCGGCAATAAAACTTTTATTGTGCATGCGGCGGTTAATGCGCTTTAAATCCAGCACCATGTCCATGGCGCGGTATTTACGAAAGCGATAGGGATTATACAGTTTGACATCGATATTCTGATGCTGGTTTAAGGCCAGATAAATCCCTTCCATTTTCTTGGCATTATTGTCATCCATCAACAGGCGCACTTTTACGCCACGATCCGCTGCCTGAATAATCGCATGCAGGGCGAGGGCACCGATTCGGTCATTATCCCAAATGTAATATTGCAGATCCAGACTGCGTTCCGCTTTATTAATCAGCTGAATCCGCGCAGCCAGTGCTTCAAGCGGATCATACAGCACGCGATAACCGGTCAACCCGATGTTCTGATCACGTAAAGGTTCAACAATTTGTGCCAGGCTGGTTCGCGATGTATCCGTTTCAAATGCCATCTGGCTTGGCTGTTCGGTTTGCTTGGGTAAGGTGCTACACGCAGGCAGACCCAGTACCAGGCTACAGCTCAGTAAAATGCCGGCTTTATAGCGATGAGTGCGTATAAAACTTGAGGATTGAAGATGAACTTGATCGCGGGGAGCAGTGGCCATATAAGTCGAAGAATGAAAAATTAGAATTGAGTATAATTGCCAGCTATGAAAAGATAAATATAAAGCCAGTAATCTGCTGCTCGACTGAATAAGGCCAATTTATGTGGGATTCGAATTCCGTACTGTTTTATTTTTATCTAGGAATGGCGATTTTAGCCATCTGGGCTGTGGCTCAGGCATGGTCGAGCCAATCACGTACCGAAACCATTCATCCCTTTAAAGCTTTTGGTCATTTGCTGGCGTTTTATCTTGCCTATTTATTAATCCCTTTGGTTTTCTTCAGTATTTATGCTGGATGGACGGGGTATTATTCGCTGCATGAAGCTATTTTTGTATTTTTGCTGAGTGGGGTTTTGACTTATGCACGCTTTATCGAGCCACATTTAATTCAAGTGAAAACGACACAATATCAGATCAATGCAGATAAACGTTTAAAGCAGCCAGTAAAAATCGCCCTGATTGCAGATTTGCATATCGGTCTGTTTTCGGGTCATGAGCGTCAGTTGCGACAAATTGTACACAAATTAAATCATATTCAACCTGATTTGGTGGTGGTTGCTGGCGACTGGACTTACGAGCCAGAAAATAAACTGGCACAGGAACTGGCGGTTTTAAAAGAGATTCACGCTCCGGTCTATTCAGTCAATGGTAATCACGATGAGCAATATCCCGGACCGCCGATTCGAGAGTTATTGCACTATGCATTGCAAGTCAATCAGGTTATGGATATTGAAGGTCAAATTGTCGAATTTGATGAATTCCGACTTTTGGGCGTAGGCGACCTCTGGGCTGGTAAAGCCGATATGCGCAGTTTGCCAGACTTGCCTCAGGACAAGCCTTGGGTCATTCTTTCGCATAACCCTGATACGGTCGATATGATTCCAAAACTGCCAACGCGTCCTCTGATGCTGTCCGGGCATACTCATGGCGGACAGGTAGAGCTGCCTTGGCTAACTAATTACGTCATGAAAAAGGTTTCAATTTTGGGACATAAAAAGGGCATGTACCGTCATGAACATGCAGATGTGTTCGTGACTGTCGGTACCGGTTTGGTCGGTGTACCTTTCCGTTTCCGGGTGCCGCCTACCATTGATATTATTGAACTGATTTAAATTCAGCCGGCATTCTGTACCGCGTTAACTGATGATCCAGACCAGAATCAGCAAGACCACTGCGACGGCCGCCATCATCCAGATTTTCTTTTCAATTTTTCGGGTTGGCACATTTTCACGTAATTGTTGCGCAGTGATTTCAGCTTCTGTCGGTGTACTCAAACTAGGATGGGTGGGGATTTCCAGTGGCGGTGTCACCAGGTCGATATCACCGGCATCATCACTAAAGCGTGGACCGATACTCTCATGCTTCATGACCACATCATGTTCCTGCACAATTTCATCAATCACTTGCAGCGCCTGAGCTTCATCCAAGGGTGTATTCTCGGTGATATAGCGAACAGCTTCTAATTTTTTATCATCTTCCAGCAAAATAATGATATTGACCAACTGCTCCTGCGAGAGGTATTCAATAAGATCCTGCATGGCCTTGCCTCATTTTTTTAAATTGAGTTCATTTGATTGTTGAGCAAATTTAACGAGATAAGTAGCCGAGTTTTGTTGTGAAATCATAAAAAAAGCCAGCATCAAGTGCTGGCTTTTGAATCAATCTAAAATCTTAGATCTGATTATTTACATCATCATTCTTGGTTTCACGAATCAGCAAAAACGCGACAAGTGACAGGATAGATGCTGCGGTCAGATAATAACCGACTGCAGACAAACCATAGGCTGTTGCCAGCTTGGTTGCGATTAACGGTGCAAATGATGCGCCGAAAATGCCTGCCAAGTTAAAGGTCAATGCAGAACCTGTGTAACGTACTGAAGTCGGGAAGATTTCAGACAATACAGTACCGATTGGCCCATAAGTTAAGCCCATGATCGCCAGACCAATACACAAGAACAGGAACACCACCAAAGTGCTGCCAGATTCAAGCATATCTGCAAAGAAGATACCGAAGATCGCAGAAATGACACATACCGCAATCGAAGTGGTCTTACGGCCAAATTTCTCAGCCAATACTGCTGAAAGCGGGATAAAGGCAGCAAAACATAGGGTTGCAACTAATTGCAATTGCAGGAATTCTTCACGAGAATAACCGAGTTGTTTTGTTCCCCATTGCAGCGCAAATACCGTAGTCAGGTAGAACACAACGAAAGTACAGATTGCAGCAATCGTACCCAGAACCAGCATACGAGAATGCTTTTTGAATACCTGAACAAAAGGAACATTCACTTCTTTCTGTTTATCCAGCACTTTCTGGAAAGCAGGGGTTTCATGCAATTTTAGACGAATCCATAAACCGACAATCACCAACAAGGCACTTGAGATAAACGGAATACGCCAGCCCCACGCCATAAAGTCAGCTTCAGACATGAAAGCGCCAAGGGTCAGGAAAGAACCTGTTGCCAGAATAAAGCCGATTGGAGCACCCAGTTGCGGGAACATGCCGTACCAGGCACGTTTGCCTTCCGGGGCATTTTCAGTTGCAAGAAGTACCGCACCTGACCATTCACCACCCAGACCCAAGCCCTGACCTAAACGGCACAGTGCAAGTAACAGTGGCGCAGCAATTCCGATTTGCGCATAAGTTGGCAATAGACCAATCGCAACGGTTGAAATCCCCATAGTCAGCAAAGCAGCGACCAAGGTGGCTTTTCGTCCGATCCGGTCACCTAAATGACCAAATAATGCTGCACCAATCGGACGGGCAATAAAGGCAATGGCAAAAGTCGCAAGAGACTGAATGGTTGCGGTCATCGGATCTGTACTGGTAGGGAAGAACAGATACGGAAAAATAATGACAGCAGCGGTGGCATAAATATAAAAATCGAAGAATTCGATTGTGGTGCCTACCAAGCTCGCTGTTAAAACGCGAAATTTTGAATTTTGTGCTGGCTGAGCAGCAGAATTAGACGACGCCATGGAAAACCTTACACTTACTAAAAATAAAAAAACTTAGTTTTAAAAGCGTAATCTTTTTAAAAAAGGCGTAATTTTTTAAAAAAACAACTGCAATCTTCTCGCTTCAACTCGCTCAGGGTCACTGAAATGAAAAAGGAGATGATTAAATCACGTAAAGATAGATAGACAGAAAATGTGATCCTGCGCCTATCAATACAAATATGTGCCAGATAGCGTGGGTATATCTTACTCTTTTTAAAGCGTAAAACAATGCACCCACGGTATAAGCGAGTCCACCAATGATGAGAAAGGTTAAAGATTGAGCACTTAAATATTGCTGCATATCATCAATCACCAGCAGCGCCAGCCAGCCCATGGCCAGATAAGCCGCCAAAGAAAGTTTCTGAAAACAATGAATGAAAACGAACTTGAAAAGTGTACCAAGAAGAGCAATCACCCAGAGAGCAATCAATAAATACTGGGCTTTGGCGGTCGGAATGGCAATCGATAGGAAAGGGGTATAAGTTCCGGCGATTAAATAATAAATCGCAGTATGATCGATTTTTTTATAAAAATAACGGCGGTCTGCTGCAGTGGCCATGTGGTAAAGCATGGAAGCAGAAAATAACAGAATCATGCTCAGTGCATAAACCCAAAGACCAATCCATTGTCCAGTACTCAGGTAAGACCCTTTAATAATCAAAAGAATACCGGCAATAATGGACAGCCCGGCACCTACACCATGACTAATATAGTTAATCCGTTCCTCATTTTGATCATAATCTGGAACCAGTGGAGCATTCTGCATGATTGTCATTCTTTTTCAAATATACACTTGTATAGTAATTCAATTTTGCTTTTAGGTTAAGAAGATTTAAACTTGATGCGCAATTCATTTCAGGTTTTATCTATGTCAACGTTGGCAACTCTCTCAGATCAGGAACAGCAATTCTTGGATACCTTTCAGCAAGCTGTTGAAAGGAATCAATTTGATCGCCTGATCTTAAGCCAGTATAAAGGTGAACTGCAGGATTTAGAGAAAATGACCTTGCGAGTCATTACATTAAATGAACAGCGCGTATTGAGCTGTCTATATCGTTACAAGACGCAGGATGTCACGAAAAATTATCCTTTAGATGAAGCATTATTCCAGGTTACTTCACTACTGGCGTGTTGCAAACAGGCCAATCTGATGACAGTAGATGAAGAATTACAGCTGAAAAAAAACAAGAAAAAAGCCATGTTAACGCGTAGCAAACATAAAGCCACGATGAATCAGGTGAAGCCTGCTGAACAAGGCCATGACCGGATTAAACAACGTTATGTCGATCAGGACAGCATCTTTCTCCAATATCTCGGTATTACCGATCAAAAAGCGCAAATCATTCCGAGCATGGCGCGTAAATGGAAGCAGATTAATAAGTTTGTAGAAATCTTCTCAGGTGCATTGGCACAGATTAAGCCACAGGCTGAAGGCCTGCGCGTGGTGGATTTTGGTTCGGGTAAGGGCTATCTGACTTGTGCTTTATATGACTATATGCAAAAACATGGTCAAACGCCGTATGTCACCGGGGTAGAGCTTAATCCGAAAATGGTTGAATTCTGCCAGAATGTCGCGCAGCAATCTGGTTTTGATCAGCTGGACTTTTTCCAGGGGGATGTCCGTACTTATGCACCGGAACGTCTGGATGTGATGATTGCCTTACATGCTTGTGATGTAGCAACAGATTTTGCGATTCATAGCGGGATTCGCCTGAATGCGCAGATGATCATGTGTGCACCGTGTTGTCATAAGGAATTGCGTCCGCAGTTGCAGGCGCCAAAAGTCCTCAGCCCGATGTTACAGTTTGGTATTCATGCCGGACAGCAGGCAGAAATGTTGACCGATACCATTCGTGCTTTACTGCTCAAAGCTTATGGTTATGAAACCAAAGTTTTTGAATTTGTGGCGCTGGAACATACCAGTAAAAATAAAATGATTCTGGCGACAAAACGTAAAGACTATCAACAACCTGATCAGGCGGTTCTGGCACAAATTCAGGCCTTAAAAGAGATGTATGGTATCCAGAAACATTCACTGGAATTGTTGCTCAATGACCAGTGGGATCAGCAGGGAATGGGTTCTAAATGCTAAACAACCCAGAACTGAAAATAGTGTCCGGCAGCTGGAAAGCTTTGGCAGTGTATGCCAAAGCGATTCGTGAAGCCGTGTTTATTCAAGAACAGCATATTGCAGCTGAAGATGAGTGGGATGCTGAGGATGTGGTTGCTGTACATTTCATTGTTTTTCAGCAGGATCAGGCGATTGCTACAGCACGCTTATTGTCAAATAACAGTATCGGTCGGGTTGCAGTCCTAGCAACAACACGCGGTTTAGGTGTTGGTCAGCGCTTGATGCAGGCCGTGATTGACTATGCGCGTGCAGAGCAGCGTGAGTTGGTCAAGCTATCTTCGCAAGTGCATGCCATTGGCTTCTATCAAGCGCTGGGATTTGAAGCTCAAGGTGAGGAATATCTGGATTGTGGTATTCCGCATATTGATATGTATTTAAAACTTTAGGGTCTGTTGACATTTACTGTTCATAATTAACCCTATAAAGGTAGCCATAAAAATATACAGGCTAAAGCAACAGAACTTTGATAATTTCTTTTGAGCTTGTCATATCGAGTAGCTATTCCTCTAAATTGCTTTAATCTACAAAACATATTTTCAACTAAATGCCTGATTTTATATAAATACCAGTCCATATGGTCATTGTTCGATTGGCTATTTGTTTTCTTTGGTATATTCGCTTTAGTCCCTGTTTTCCTGATCTGTTCACGCAGTGGTTCTGAATCATAGCCTTTATCTGCGCATACCACTTTTGTCTCTTTTAAATCTAATGTTGATATTAAATCAGGTGCAACTTTAACATCATGTGTGGTTCCATCGGTAATCATGAAATCAATAGGATTGCCATGTGCATCAACAATCAAATGTATTTTTGAGGAGTTTCCTCCTACACTTTTAGAAATAGATTGATTCGCTATGCCGGCAGAATGTTGATGAGCACGTACATGAGAGCCATCAATAAAAATCCACTCCATATCGGGGCATGAGGCTAGTAATTTGAATAATCTAAGTAACTTACCGCTGCTTGACCAACGATTAAAACGTTTGAAAATAGAGTTTGAATGACCAAAACAACAAGGAATATCTCGCCACGGACAGCCTGTTCTAATTCTATAGAGAATAGCTTCAATAAAATTGCGTAAATTTGAGTTGTGGTGAATGGATAAATTACGCAGAATAACTTTCAACTTTTGCCAGTGTTGATCTGTCAGCATGGTACGAGGCATAGCGAATAGTAAAATTGGGTTTGGCGATTTGATTTTACTACTTCGCTATTTTTTTAAGCTAAAAGTGTCAACACACCCTAATTTTCAGCCCTTCAAATACAAAAAAGCGAGGCATTGACCTCGCTTTTTGATGCATAGCCTGAATCTGAATTAGTGGCCATGCGCTGCATTTGAGCTGTGCTCGGCATTATCCATATTGGCATGTTCTTCAGCTGACATATTGTGTTCAGCGGCTGTCGTACCTGTAGGAGCCACATTGGCAGCTTCACGTGCTTCACGATCTGCCTGAGCTTTGGCAAGCGCTTCTGGAGACATCGTTGGTGCATTTTTAAAAGCATGCTGCTGGGTAGTCTGTTTATTTTGCTGGCTTGGCATGTAATCCGGTTCATTACTTATCGCGAGCCAAAAAATAAGCATGAATAATCCACCTAAAATACAGAAGATAATAAGTGCTTTCCAACCCCAAGGAGATTTTTCAGGTGAACTGTGATCAGTCATAGGTTTTACCCACGTGGATACCAAACTTATGTAACTTTATAACATAAATTGATCAAAAAGCAGATCGAAATCTGTCATCAGATGAGTCTATCCAGTGCTTAAGCCCAATCTGGATCATAAAAAAAGAGGAAACACGTTCCTCTTTTTATTTAAGTGCTCAAATTATTGAATCGGCTGGGCATGTGCTGCACGATCTCTGAGGAGTTGTGGGGCTTTGAAGCGTTCGCCATATTTATTTTCAAGTACTTTGGCACGGGTCACGGCTTTGGCTAAACCATACTGATTCAGGAATTGTACTGCACCGCCCGTCCAGGCGGCAAAGCCAATGCCAAAAATGGAACCGACATTGGCATCGACCACAGATTCCAAAACACCTTCTTCCAGACAGCGAACCGTATCCAGTGCCTGTACAAACAGGAAGCGATCAATCATTTCCTGTTCAGAAATATCGTTGTCTTTTTTCCAGTGGCTAAGACCAGACCAGAGCTGCTTTTTGGCATTGGCCGGATAATCATAAAAACCTGCGCCTGCAGCCTTACCTTTACGGTTAAATTCGTGAATCATGCTGTGAATCACATCATCCGCAGGTGATTTAGGGATGGTCTGACCTTGTGCTTCTAAAGCTTTATATCTTTCATTGGCTACATGTTCAGATAAGGTCAAGGACACTTCATCCTGAATCGCCAACGGGCCCACTGGCATACCGGCTTTGAGTGCAGCCATTTCAATTCGTGCCGGATGTACACCTTCTGCCAGCAGGCGTAAACCTTCCTGTATAAAGGTACCAAACACGCGGCTAGTAAAGAAACCACGGCTGTCATTCACCACAATCGGTAATTTGCCAATCTGCTGCACGAAATCGAAAGCTTTGGCCAGCGTTTCTGCCGAGGTATTTTTACCTTTGATAATTTCCACCAGCTGCATTTTATCGACCGGACTGAAGAAATGCAGGCCGATAAAGTTCTGATCATTTCTTGAAGCCTGGGCTAACTCTGTGATCGGCAGGGTCGAGGTATTCGAAGCCATCACCCCGTTGCTGGCAAGATATTGCTCTGCCTCTTGCGTGACTTGAGCCTTGAGCGCGGGATTTTCAAAGACGGCTTCAATGATCAGGTCACAACCCGCTAGATCTTCATTCGATGCAGTTGTTTGAATCAGGCTTAAAAAATGATCTCGTTTCTCGGCTGATAAACGCCCTTGAGCGACTTTTTTATCCAGCAGTTTCTGGCTATAGGATTTGCCTTTTTCAGCCGCTTCTAATGAAATATCTTTCAGAACTACTGGAATGCCTGTGCTGGCAGTGGCATAGGCGATCCCAGCACCCATCATGCCTGCACCTAAAATACCGACTTTAGTGGCTTTCCACTTTTCAATATCTTGAGGGCGACTGGCACCGGACTTGATTGCATTCAGACCATGCCAGAAAGTGCCAATCATATTTTTAGAAATTTGACTGGTCGCCAAATAAGTAAAGTAACGCGATTCAATGGTCAGGGCAGTATCGACATCGACCTGTGCACCTTCTACCGCAGCCGACATGATCGCTTCAGGTGCAGGGTAGCAGCCTTTGGTTTTATCGCGCAGCATCGCCGGAGCAATTGCCAGCATCTGGGCAACTGCTGGTGTCGAAGGGCTACCACCCGGAATTTTATAGCCTTTTACATCGAATGGCTGCTGAGATTTTGGATTGGCTTTGATCCAGGCAATGGCCTTTTCTAGCAATTCATCTGTACTGTCTGCGATCTCATGAATCAACCCTAAAGATCTGGCTTTATCGACTCCAAACTGTTTGCCTTCCATTAATAAAGGAAGGGCATTTTGCAGACCGAGCAGGCGGACGCTACGGACGATACCACCGCCACCTGGTAATAAACCCAGTGTGACTTCAGGTAGGCCAAATTTGCTTTTAGGGTCATTCAGGGCAATACGATGATGGGCACACAAGGCAATTTCCCAGCCCCCGCCAAGCGCTGTACCATTCAGTGCAGCAACCACAGGAATACCGCGAGTTTCGATATAGCGTAGTTTGGCTTTCATCTCTTCAATCATATTGAAGAATTCAGTTGCATGCTCAGGAGTGGCTTGAATCAGTTCATCCAGATCGCCGCCAGCAAAGAAAGTTTTTTTCGCTGAACGGAAAATAATCCCGGCAATATCTTCATCTGCTTGTAACTGGACAACGACTTCATCTAGTGCCGTACGAAAGTCGGCATTCATGGTATTGGCAGACTGGTTTGGAGAATCAAACGTTAAAATAACAATATTATCTTCATTTTTTTGATATTGAATTGCGCTCATTATTTTTCTCCTTATACCAGTTCAATAATGGTTGCGATGCCCATACCACCACCCACGCAAAGTGTGGCTAATCCACGTTTTTTCCCCTGGCGTTCTAACTCGTCCAGTAATGTCCCTAAAATCATCGCACCAGTCGCACCGAGTGGATGTCCCATGGCAATTGCACCGCCGTTGACATTCACCTTGGCAGGATCAATCTTCATTTCATTGATAAAGCGCATCACCACGGCAGCAAAAGCTTCATTGACTTCAAACAGGTCAATATCATCAATCGTTAAACCCGCCTTAGCCAAGGCCTTACGAGCAGCCGGGGCAGGGCCGGTCAGCATAATGGTTGGATCTGCACCGACCAGTGCCGTCGCCAGTACTTTGGCACGTGGCTTCAGACCTTGTTCTTTTACTGCTTGTTCCGATGCGATCAAAACCACAGCCGCGCCATCGACAATTCCTGAAGAATTCCCGGCATGATGCACATGATTGACAGCACCCACTTCAGGATATTTTTGCAGGGCAATTGCATCAAAGCCCATTTGTCCCATAGTGGCGAAACTTGGATTGAGTTTGCCTAGGCCTTCTGCAGTCGTTGTCGGTTTGATAAATTCGTCTTTGTCCAGGATTACTACACCAGCTTTGTCTTTTACCGGGATAACAGAGGCGTTGAAATAACCATTGGCTTGAGCGGCAGCTGCTTTCTGTTGTGATTGTTCGGCAAATTGATCTACATCAGAACGCGTATAACCGTCAATCGTGGCAATCAAATCTGCACCAATACCTTGTGGAATAAAGTCACAGGCCATATTGGTCTCAGGGTCCAGTGCCCAAGGACCACCGTCAGAACCCATCGGCACGCGGGACATGGATTCGACTCCACCTGCCACAACCAGATATTCCCAGCCAGAGCGGACTTTTTGTGCGGCCAGATTGACAGCTTCCAGACCGGAAGCACAAAAACGGTTAATTTGCACACCCGCTACATCATTATCCCAACCAGCAGCGATGGCAGCCGTTTTGGCAATATTGGCGCCCTGATCACCAATTGGGGTGACACAACCGAGCACGATATCATCTACTTTTGCGGTGTCAAACTGATGACGAGCCTGAAGTTCGTTGAGTAAGCCAGTCAATAATGAAATGGGTTTTACCTGATGTAAAGATCCATCTTTTTTGCCTTTTCCGCGTGGCGTACGAATGGCGTCAATAATATATGCCTCGCTCATAGCATGTCCCTTTTATTGATTTGATGAAAATTATTCTAATGACTCGAGTGTAATACTTAATTTTTGAAGTGCAATGACGAGAACGGGCCAGATCATTTGAGCGATTTAGCCAATTTTAGCTATAAAAAAGCCTAAGCTTTTGCTTAGGCGGAGAGAACTGGTTTTATTATTACATGCTCTTTTGCGGCATTACTTGATTAATGATAGCCATGTAATTGACGATACAGACCCGGAGTCACACCTGTCCATTTTTTGAAAGCACGGTGGAAGGTACTGGTTTCACTGAAACCGACCTGTTGGGCGACATCTTCAAGGGTAAGATCAGGGTTAAGTAACAGGTGAATTGCGGCATCACGTCGCAATGCATCTTTCACGCCTTGATAGCTTTTGCCTTCGGCTGCCAGACGGCGACGCAAGGTTTGCGGTGATAGATATAACATCGATGCCACATCATTCAAGGTTGGCATTTCTTCACCAATCTGGCTCTTCAGCACATCACGGATTCTAGAAGTCAGTGAATTGGTATTTTTGAATTTCACCAGCAGTTGGGCCGGTGCTGCTTTCAAAAACTCTTCCAGAGTTTCTTCATTCTGGCGAATTGGCAGGTCCAGATAGTCCGCAGCAAAAGTGATTTCAGTACGTGGCATATCGAACTGCATTACCGGCGCAAAGAATAAGGCATCATATTCATCGGCATGGTCTGGACGCGGATAACTAAAATGCACGCGTTCCAGTGGCAGGCGACGCTCAATGAGCCAAGACGCCAAGCCATGCCAGATCATCAGCATGCTTTCAGTAATGAAATGATCCGGATCCATCGCATTTGGAATCAGCGGAACCAGACGTGCTTCGTGTTTGTCGCGTTCCAGGGTCACCGACCAGTCATCACCAAAGAGTTTGTAGAACTGGGAAGACAGTTCCAGTGCATCACCCAGAGTTTTGGCATGAATGATCAGCTGGCACATGATCGCAAACGTACCCAGACGGCGTTGCTGTTTGTCAAAGCCGACATGCTCGTCCTGGGTTACCATCCACAACATTTTAATAAAGCGGGTATATTGTTCAGGCGAAATACGCGCTTTGGGCTGATGCAGCAATTCTGCTTCAATCCCGACGTGAGACAATAAAGTATCGACATCCATGCCCAGACGCTTAACGCCAGATAAGGCTGCATTGACGAAGTGGATACTGATCGTATCACGACTCATGTTTAATCCTTCAGTCTCTTTAATGTTCACTAATAATTGACCTAAATGACGAAAAATAATAAAGCAATGGCAATTTACAAGAATACCTTTGCCATTTTCTTACATATTAGATTGCCGAAACTATCAAGGTAAATGGCTGAACATGACATTGTTTTTATGCATTTATGTGCCTAAGATGCTGAAAAAAGCAATATAAGTAGAGCAAATACTCCAATGTCATATGTATTAAAAGGATTGAAAATCCTAGATTTTTCTACACTTTTACCCGGCCCGTTTGCCACATTATATCTTGCTGATTTAGGTGCAGAAGTTGTGCATATTGAATCACCGACCCGACCGGACCTGTTGCGATTAATGCCACCCTTTGCCAATGGACAAGCCACTTCACAGAGTTATCTGAATCGAAACAAGCAATCGGTTGCACTGGATTTGAAAGATCCTGCAAATATCGAACTGGTCAAATCCAAGATTGCAGATTATGACATTGTGATTGAGCAATTCCGTCCTGGGGTGATGCAACGTCTAGGCTTAGATTATCAAACCTTAAGCGAAATTAATCCAAAATTGATTTACTGTTCCATTACCGGTTATGGCCAAACTGGCACATATAAAGATAAGGCAGGGCACGACATTAATTATCTGGCTTTATCCGGAATTGCCGGACACAGTGGCCGGATTGAAAATGGTCCACCTGCCTTGGGAATTCAGGTTGCCGATGTTGCGGGTGGTTCCATGCATGCTGTGATTGCGATTCTGGCTGCGGTGATTGAACGCCAACAAAGTGGCAAAGGGCAATATATTGATATTTCCATGACCGATTGTGTGGTGACGATGAGCAATCTGGCGGCTTCTGCCAGTCTGGCTGGCAATCAGCATCAATCTCCAGAATCCGGCTATCTGAATGGCGGAACTTTTTACGACTATTATGAAACCCAAGATGGGCGTTATCTGTCGATTGGCAGTCTGGAACCACAATTTATGCAGGGACTGGCACAGTCTTTAGAGCTGCCGATTCTCCTGGAAAAAGGCGCTTCTTATGCCGCTGAAGATCATGCTGCAGTGAAGCAGGCGATTCAGAATAAAATCAAGACTAAGTCTTTATCTGAATGGCAAACGCTGTTTGCCGCGTTGGATGTCTGTGTCGAACCGGTGCTCAAACTTGAGGAAGCATTACATTCTGATCTGGCCCAGCAGCGAGGATGGGTCGTACAGGTGCCACTCAAATCCAGCAGTCAGCAGACCGAAGCACAACTGGCTTGCCCGATTAAATTTTCACGTTCAACGATACGTTATGAATTTGTAGGGCAGCAATTGGGAGAGAGCCAAAATTGGTAGAATTTTTAAAGTATTAATAAGATAGTTAACCGAAGTTGAGAAAATTTTTCCTATATGAAAATAAGTAATAATGATTGAAGAATTTAATCATTATTACTTTAAATTTAATCGAATGCTGTAAATACTGAGATCCGTGAAACTTTGGTAGGCTTATCAATAAAACCGCTATGAAATATGTATAAAAAGCATTTTATTGATAGGTTCAATCTCGCTATCCTTGCCGGCGATATAATAGAAACTACTAGCTGTACGCCATGTATTTATATACTGATTTCGATCAGCAACTGATTAATGAACGTGTTGCACAGTTCCGTGACCAAACGGAACGTTATTTAGCCGGTAAACTCACTGAAGATGAGTATCGTCCGCTTCGTCTGCAAAATGGTCTGTACGTACAGCGTTATGCGCCAATGTTACGTATTGCCGTGCCATATGGTTTGATGAACTCAAAACAACTTCGTAAAGTGGCTGATTTGGCAAAAGAATATGACCGTGGCTACGCGCATATTTCGACCCGTCAAAACATCCAGTTTAACTGGCCTGCGCTGGAAAATGTGCCGGATATGCTGGCTGAACTGGCCACTGTGCAAATGCATGCGATTCAGACTTCAGGTAACTGTATCCGTAATACCACGACGGATCAGTATGCCGGTGTGGTTGCAGGTGAAATTGCCGATCCACGTCCGACTTGTGAATTGATCCGTCAATGGTCAACCTTCCATCCGGAATTTGCTTTCTTGCCACGTAAATTCAAGATTGCAGTCTCTGCGCTTGAAGAAACTGACCGTGCAGCCACTGCATTCCACGATATCGGTGTGTATATTGTGCGTAATGAAGCAGGCGAAATGGGCTATAAAATCAAAGTCGGTGGTGGTCTCGGCCGTACGCCAGTGATTGGTAGCTTTATCCGTGAGTTCTTGCCGCGTGAAGACCTGATTGCTTATCTGGAAGCAGTCCTTCGTGTGTATAACTTGCATGGCCGTCGCGACAACAAATATAAAGCACGTATCAAGATTCTGGTAAAAGCTTTAACACCAGCAGTATTTGCCGAGAAAGTTGAAGCTGAATTTGCGCATACGATTAAAACACTGAAAATCGATGCAGACACCTTGGCGAAAATGGATGAGAACTTCACGCCATTTGACTACCAAGATTATGCAGATGAAGATTTCACTGAACTATTTGCACAATATCCAAAATTCAAACAGTGGTTCAACATCAATACCAATGCACATAAAGTGAAAGGTTATCGTATCGTGACGATTTCACTGAAACGTGCCGGGATTGCGCCGGGTGATGTCAGCACAGAAGAAATGAACCTGATTGCAGATCTTGCCGATCAGTACACTTTCGGTGAGCTGCGTACCACGCATGAACAAAACATTTCCCTGGTCGATGTCCCACAAAAAGATTTGTTCGCTGTATGGCAAACCCTTGACCAAAACAACCTGGCACGTGCGCATATCGGTTTCTTGACCGACATTATTTGCTGCCCGGGCGGTGACTTCTGTTCTTTGGCTAATGCGAAATCCATTCCGATTTCTGAAGCAATTTCACGCCGTTTTGATGACCTGGATACGATTTACAATTTAGGCAAACTGGATCTGAATATTTCAGGTTGTATGAATGCTTGTGGCCATCACCATGTGGGTAACATCGGTATTTTAGGTGTAGACAAGAAAGGCGCTGAGTTCTACCAGATCACTTTAGGCGGTAATGCCGATCATGATGCGTCAATTGGTGACATTCTTGGGCCATCATTTGCAGCCGAAGTCGTGCCGGATATCGTAGAAGAAATTTTGAATACTTATCTTGACCTGCGTCAGGATGGTGAAGAGTTTATCGATACTTATCGCCGTGTCGGCATTCAACCCTTCAAGGAGCGTGCATATGCTTAATACCGCACTTCAAGTGCTCTCTAAAGATGGCACGATTGCAGACAATACCTATCAATTGATTGGTGAAGATGGTGTTTTGCCGCAGGGTGATGTGGTTCTGACTGTGGACCAGTTAGACCAGATTGGCAATGTATCAGGTAAAAAAGCATTGTACTTAACTGTCGATGCTTCTCCTGAAAACCATGAATTTCCACTGGACCAGCTAGACGCAATCTTTATCGAGTTTGCCGGTTTTAATGATGGCCGTGGTTATTCATTTGCAGCACTTCTTCGTCGCCAGGGTTTTCAGGGCGAACTACGTGCTACAGGGGATGTATTCAAAGATGTGTTGAACTACATGAAGCGTTCTGGTTTCGACACTTTCGTGATTAAAGAAGGTAAAGATATTCAGGAAGCAGCTGCCGGTTTGAATGATTTCAAAAATCCGTATCAGGCATCGACTGCGGTTGCACAGGCACATTATCAAACAGGTGCATAATTTAAATTATGCTGCTGTAAAAAGCCGGATTGAGTCCGGCTTTTTTATGTCTTGGTAAAAACCTTTAATTTTCTTCAAGTTGACAATTGATCATCCAGTGAATTCCAAACTGATCGCTAAAGGCAGCATAAAGTGCGCCCCAAAAGATCTTTTCAAGCGGCATCTCAATTTGACCATTCACCGATAAAGCATTAAAAAGTCATTGTGCTTCAGCTTGTTCGCTAGCGTCTAAGTTAATGGAAATATAGTGGTTATTACCTTGCGTAAACACGGTATTGGTTTGCGCGCAAAATTGATCATTCGTATCGGATGCCATCAGTTCTGTAAATTCGTTAATGGGAAGTGAGATATGCAAGATTTTATTTTTATCCACTTCCGACAGTGTGACACCTTCTTCAGCTGGCATTTCACCATAACGACTCAGACTTGAAAATTCGCCTCCAAAAACTGATTTATAAAAGTTAAAGGCTGCTTCAGCCTGACCTTGGAAATTGAGGTAATGATTCAGTTGCATGGGAGAACTCCCTTTTTATTTTGCTTGCTTTAATCTACGCCACTTTGTGGTATTTTGCGCGAGCAAGCTTTATCAAAATGTAAGCGAAAAAAATCCTCCAGATCAGGAGGGTTTTTAACTCCCTCTCCTTATGGGAGAGGGATGGGGGTGAGGGAAGAGGTTAGAGTAATTCAATCGCTACAGCAGTTGCTTCACCACCACCGATACATAGAGCAGCAATACCTTTCTTGCCACCGGTACGTTTTAGTGCATGAATCAAAGTCAGGATAATACGCGAACCGGTTGAACCCACAGGATGGCCGAGTGCGCATGCACCACCATTGATGTTGACTTTTTCAGGATCTAGCTTGAACTCATCCATTGGGCACATGGTGACCATGGCAAAGGCTTCATTGATTTCCCAAAGGTCGACATCAGAAGCGGTCCATCCGGTTTTATCCAGTACTTTCTGGATTGCACCGACTGGAGCAATGGTAAATTCAGATGGATGTTGAGAATTCGATGCATAGGCCACAATTTTGGCTAAAGGATTTAAACCTTTTGCTGCTGCATTGTCAGCCGAGGTAATTACTAAAGCTGATGCACCATCTGAAATCGAGCTGGCATTAGCCGCCGTAATCGTACCGTCTTTAGCAAACGCTGGACGTAAAGTTGGAATTTTATCGATGTTGGCATTAAATGGTTGCTCATCTTTATCAACAACCACATCGCCTTTACGGTTTTTAACTGTTACAGGCACGATTTCATCAGCAAAGTAGCCTTCATTGACCGCAGTTTGCGCACGCTTTAATGAGCGAATCGCAAAATCATCCATCTGCTCGCGGGTATAGCCTTTGGTATTTGCCATATCTTGGGCAAATGAACCCATCAAACGACCTGTTTCAGCATCTTCCAAGCCATCCAGAAACATATGGTCCTTGATTTCACCGTGACCCATACGGAAACCGCTACGTGCTTTTTGCAATACATAAGGCGCATTGGTCATGGATTCCATACCACCGGCAACCACGATATCAGCAGAACCTGCTTTAATCATGTCAGCAGCCTGCATGACGGCTTTCATGCCTGAACCACATAATTTATTAATGGTCACAGCACCAGTAGAATCTGGAAGACCAGCTTGACGCATCGCTTGACGTGCAGGCCCTTGCTTTAAACCTGCCGGGAGTACACAACCCATAATGACTTCTTCAATATCCGCTGGTTGCAGACCCGCACGGGAAATTGCCTCTTTAATGGTGACCGCACCGAGTTCGGGTGCAGTTACACTTGCAAGACTACCCTGAAAGCCACCCATGGCTGTACGTGCACCATTGACAATTACGATGTCAGTCATTGTTTTCTCTCCGTATGAGTTTTAATCAATTTTTTCAAACTTAAGCAGTATATTGGAAAAAACTCAGGATTGAAGCGTTAAACGCAGAGAAGCATAAACTGGATAGTTCTGTTAGCAAGACGAGAGACTTTCGATCCGGATATGCCCCATTTTGCTGAGTACAATACGCTGTTGGTTAGAAAGATGGGTAGAACAATAATAAAAACTACCATTTGAACCAATCGGCAAGGCAGTGTGCGCTTGATAAGTGACACTCGATAAACTTAAAGCTCCTCGCCAACTTAAGTTACCGTATTTGAGGTTCAGTGCATCAATATGTAAAATTTGTTCGCCTGTATCGACTTGTCGGTTTTTATTTTTATCAATAAAGACCAGTATATTTTTATTCCATTGATTGGGTTGACAGCTGAGTGAGTCCTGGCTGGGGCAGATCACAATATTCTGGTGAAACACAGCAGCCTGACTGCGTGCATAACGATTAACCGCAGATAATTTGATTGGAATCTGTTTGGCTTCCTGTCTGGAACGATACTCATGGAAGTACGGTAGAGCGATACTGGCTAAAATTGCAATCATTGCAATACAGATAATGAGTTCAACAAAAGTGAAGCCTGTTGTTATTTTTTTATACATAGAGTTACCTGATTTATATATTATTTTTATGAGGAATATGTTATTAATTATGCGTTTTTTATGCTTTGTGGAGCCGAGTAATCAGTCCTTACTTAAGTTTCAAGAAAGTGATTAAAAAATAATTGGCAATCACCATAGGGTATTCAGAATAAAAAATTGAGTAAAAAGTTACCGAATTACAACGGAAATTGTAAGTAATTTTGTCAATAATTTACTTGATTAAATTAATCAAGCACTTGGAAAAATAATAAAGTGTTTGTATGATGCCATGTGAATAGCTTAAGAATAAAACTGGGGTAATAAAAAGCCTATCTCAGGATGGCCTATTGCGGGCTTGAGCTTGAACAACAATTTTTATCTCTGGAGGATAAATCCATGAAAATGAGTCGTATTGCTTTAGCTATGCTTGTAGCTGCACCTTTTGCTGCTGCAAATGCAGGCGTAACTGTTACTCCGTTGATGTTAGGTTATACATTCCAAGACACCCAGCACAACAATAACGGTAATGATGGCGAACTTACTAGTAGTCCTGAATTACAAGACGATTTATTCGTAGGTGCTGCTATTGGTGTTGAATTAACTCCTTGGTTAGGTTTTGAAGCTGAATATAGCCAAGTAAAGGGCGATGTTGACGGTGCTGCTGAAGGTGCAGAATACAAAGGCCAAAATATTGCAGGTAACTTCTACGCAACTTCTGACGTATTTACTGGTAACTATGACAGCAAAGTGAAGCCATACATGCTTCTAGGTGCGGGTCACTACAAATACGAATTTGAAGGTGTGCCACGCGGTACTCGCGGTAATGAAGAAGAAGGTACTCTAGGTAATGCTGGTGTGGGTGCATTCTGGCACATCAACGATGCCTTAGCGCTACGTACTGAAGCTCGTGGTACTTACCACTTTGACGAAAAATTCTGGAACTACACAGCATTAGCTGGTCTTAATGTTGTTCTAGGTGGTCGTCTGAAACCAGCTGCTCCAGTAGTTGAAGTTGCTCCAGTTGAGCCTGTAACTCCAGTTGCTCCAGCGCCACAAGAGTTGACTGAAGACCTGAACATGGAACTTCGTGTGTTCTTTGATACAAACAAATCAAACATCAAAGATCAATACAAACCAGAAATCGCTAAAGTTGCTGAGAAGCTAGTTGAATATCCAAACGCTACTGCTCGTATCGAAGGTCACACTGACAACACTGGTCCACGTGCACTAAACGAACGTTTATCTCTAGCACGTGCTAACTCTGTTAAATCTTCGCTTGTAAATGAATACAATGTTGATGCATCTCGCTTGTCTACTCAAGGTTTTGCTTGGGATCAACCGATTGCAGACAACAACACTAAAGAAGGTCGTGCTATGAACCGTCGTGTATTCGCGACAATCACTGGTAGCCGTACTGTTTTAGCTGAACAACCAGTTGCTCAATAATTCATTATTGAACACTCATTAAAAAGGCAGCTCTTCGGAGCTGCTTTTTTTATGTCTGTATTTTGACTACACTTAGCCTGTTAAGATGTCGTTGAGTAAAAATATGAGTGTCGAAATTCCTGAAGATTTGCAAAATCTGGAAGCCAATAGCGGAATTTTTGCAATATGGATGATTTTTCATCATTATGGCATTGATTTGAATATTCCTGATTTAACTCAGCTCTGTCAACATGACCCTGAAATGGGAAGCTCAAGCATCGCACTTGCAGTTGCTTTAAAGACATTGGGTTTGGATGTCAATTTTTGTACTGAACATGATGCAGATAAACAGCCAATTGAAGTCGATTTCTATCAACAAGCACATCGCTTAAATATTCCTGTTATAGAACAGCCATTGTCTTATGCAGAAATTCAGGAAAATGTAGAAGCAGGCCGTTTTGTGATTGTGTTCTATGACACCTTAGAGGGAGTAGGGAATCATTCCCTGATATATGAAATTGATGAAAATGAAATTAGCTTCTTTGATAGTTTTGAGTCTATGCCTAAAGAGGTATTTGAGCAGCAACGTCGGGTAGACGGAATTTGCCAGCAAGTGATTGTGATTGATGATCGCAATTTCGTGATGCGTCATAGTTAATTCAAGAAATAAAAAATCAGCCCGTAAGCTGATTTTTTTAATGAATAATTTTTTATTCCTGATCAAGTTTCATCGGCTGCACATCCATCTCTTGATAAGAGACCAGTTTGGTTTTTTTCTTCCATTTGTAGCCGAACCAAATGGCTAGGAATAGCGGAATACTGATATAGGTCGATAACACACCCATCCATTGACCGGCCAAAACATCCTGATAGTTCTGTCCGAGAACAACAATCGCACACAGGATAAATGCAAACCAAGGAGCAAAAGGAAAGAATTTAGCGCGATAAGCCAGATCTTCCAGTTTATAACCTTGAGCCAAATAACCTTTGCGGAAGCGGTAATGCGAAATTGCAATCCCGAGCCAGACAATAAAGCCACACATCCCTGACATGTTTAGCAGCCAGTTAAAGACTTCCTGTTCACCAAAGAAAGTAGTCAGGAAGCATAGAGCTGCGATCGCCGTAGTGGCATAGAGTGCATTCATTGGCACACCACGCGGGTCCAGACGCGCAAACATTTTAGGTGCACTGCCTTTACGCGACATATCAAACAGCATACGGGTAGATGAATACATGCCAGAATTACCCGCAGATAGAATAGCGGTCAGGATCACTGCATTCATGATACTGGCGGCAAAGGCAAAACCGGCTTTTTCATACAATAAGGTGAATGGCGAAAGCGCAATATTATCTGTTGCAGCGGCCTGTAATAAACGTGGGTCATTATAGGCAATCAAGGTGCCGATAATGAAAATACACACGATATAAAACAGAAGGATACGCCAGAAAATCTGTTTGATGGCGACCGGAATGGTTTTCTTTGGATCTTTCGATTCACCTGCCGCCACACCGACCATTTCGGTACCCTGGAAAGAGAATCCGGCAATCATCGCCACGCCAATTAATGCCTGGAAACCACCGACAAAGGGTGCATCACCAATGCTCCAGTTGGCAAATGCTTCTGCACCCGGGGTCAGCATGATCTTCACGATCATCCAGATCCCGATAATGATAAAGGCAATGATCGCGAGAACTTTAACCAGAGAAAAGAAAAATTCAGATTCGCCAAAGCCTTTTACCGTCAGGGCATTAATCCCGAAAATAATGGCCAGGAAAATGGCACTCCAGTACACGCCCGGAATATCTGGAAACCAGAATTTCATAATAAACTGAACGGCAACCAGCTCAAAAGCCACGGTAATGGCCCAGTTGTACCAGTAGTTCCAGCCCAGAGCGAAACCAAAACCACCTTCGACATATTTGGTGCCGTAAGTGAAAAATGCACCTGAGGTCGGGTTGTGTGTGGCAAGCTCGCCTAGACTGGTCATCAAGAAATAAATCATGATACCAATCAGTACATATGCAAGTAGTGCACCGCCTGGTCCAGCGTTGGCAATGGTCGCCCCTGAGGCCAGGAATAAACCTGTACCAATAGATCCGCCAATGGCGATCATATTCAGATGACGAGCACCCAGCTTACGCTGCAGCTGCATCGTGTTTTGCGTTTCGCTCATCATGATTCCTTAACATTTTTTTGAGTGCTGGCGAAGAGCACTTTAAAGCCTTGTTGATCCGCTTTGACTGTACAGCGACCAAAGTTTTGTTCAATCAGGGTCGGGTAGTTCAAGAAACGGTTGGCCACGATCCAAAGCTCACCGCCCGATTTTAAATGACGGCGCGAGATTTTACATAAGGTTTCGCTTGCCGTGTAATCGGTCTCGATTCCCATATGAAAAGGCGGATTACTGACGATGGCATGCAAGAACAAGGGTGCATCTTCAATGCCTGTAACCGCTTTGATTTCAATCTGTTCAGGAGTAAGCTGGTTTTCTGCAAAGGTCATTTGCGTAGAAGCCAGTGCAAAGGCATCGACATCCATGGCAAAAATCCGGTTTTTCGGATTTAATTTTGCCAGATACGCACTAATGACGCCTGCGCCACAGCCAAAGTCAGCAATTTTACCTGAAGTGACTTGTGACAAATAAGGTAATAGTGTGGCAGTACCGACATCCAAACGGTTTTGACTAAAAACGCCCGGAAGTGCACAAATATTCAGATCACCATTTGGTGTAGATACGGTATAGTGCTGCGCCCAGTCTGCAAGTGCTTTTTTCTCGACCGTATGGTCTAGAACCAATTGCCACAGCTGGCAATGACGTGCGCTGTCAAGTTTGAGTGTCTTACCAAAAGGCTGCAACTGTTTGGCTGCACGTTCTATCCCACCTTTCTTTTCACCGACCAGGAAAACACTGCTACCCGGTTTAAGCTGCGCTGCCACATTATGCAGTAAGTAATTTAAGAGTTCTTTAGACTTAGGTACAAAAATAACCGCCTGATCAAACTCACCCTCAGGCATCTCTGCACCAAAATGCACATCTGCTTGTTGTGACTGGAAATATTGAAAATCGTTAAAATTCCATGTCCAGACAGCGGGATTGATAGAGGCATCGAATTCAGCGAGCAGATCATCTGTTGGTGCATTAATCAGTAGGATGCGACCCGACAAAAAATCATATTGTCTTAATAAAACTTCGCTTTTAGGATCCATAGGTATCTCTCCAATATAAAGAACACTGCCTAAGTCTGACCTAGACAGTGTTCTTTGGACATGAAATTACTTCTTTGTTTCAGGAAGTACTACATTCAGAATAAGGGCAGCGATACCACCAGTAGCAACGCCTGAGCTAAAGATATTACGGAATAACTCAGGAAGATGTTCAAGAATTTGTGGAACTTGTGCAACACCTAAACCCAGTGCCAGTGAAATCGCAATGATCAGCAGGGCACGACGGTCCAGATGGACACCAGACAGAATGTTAATGCCAGAGGCTGCGACTGCACCAAACATCACCATCACTGCACCACCCAGTACCGCTTGCGGAACGGCCTGAATAATACCAGCAACTGCAGGCAGTAAACCAAGAATAACTAGCAAAGCAGCAATCCAGATGCCGACATAACGACTTGCTACGCCCGTTAACTGGATTACGCCATTATTTTGTGCAAATACGGAACTCGGGAAGGTGTTAAAAATACCGGCAAGGAATGAATTCGCGCCATTTACCAGTACACCGCCTTTAATGCGCTGCATCCATTTTGGACCATCAACTGGCTGGTTGGAAAGCTTTGAAGTCGCAGTGATATCACCAATCGCTTCTAAAGAGGTCACCAGATAGATGAATGCCATCGGAATAAACAGGCTCCAGGAGAAGCTTAAACCGAAATGCATTGGGGTTGGAATCTGTACCAACGATGCATCTTTTAGACCAGAGAAATCCAGATGCCCCATAAAGCCCGCCAGAACATAACCACAGATTAGGGCGATCAAAATGGCAGAACTTTTTACCCAGGTAATCCGGATACGGTTCAGAATAATAATCAACGCCAAGACGGTACAAGACATGATCAGGTTGTCAGCATTGGCAAAAGTTTTATCGCTCATGGCCTGATAACCACCGCCCATACTGATTAAACCTTCTTTAATTAAGGTCAAACCAATCAGCAGCACGACAATCCCGGTCACCAGCGGTGTAATCAGTTTTTTGATCCAAGGCAGAATTTGTGACACGCCCATTTCAATAAATGCACCTGCAATCACCACACCAAAAATAGAAGCCATGACTGCTTCTACAGGTGTGCCTGCAGCCACCATGGCTGAACCAATACCAATAATTGGACCGATGAAGTTAAAGCTGGTTCCTTGGACAATCAGCAGACCGGCACCAAATGGCCCCACTTTTTTAGACTGTAAAAAAGTCGCGATGCCCGAGATTACCAAGGACATGGATAAAATCATGTTGGTGTCTTCTTTGGAAACACCGAGTGCCAAACAAATCAGCAGGCCAGGGGTCACAATCGGGACAATAATCGCCAGTAAGTGCTGGAATGCAGCTAAAAAAGCAATTAATGGTTTTGGTCGATCTTCCAGACCATATACCAGGTCGAGTTGATCTTTAGAAAGAGGAGATTGATTAAAATCAGACATGTGTCAATGCAAATTAAGGCTGGGTGGCGCTATTCTAATCGAGTTACACGTCTTTACAAAATCAAAAAAGCCCCAACTGGGCAAAAAAAGTTGAGGAGTGTGGTTACAGTGACTATAAAAGTTTTGTATTTTTCTGTATAATTTGCCCTCAAATTACATACGCATTGAATTTACATGTCAGATATTAAAACTCTCCGTAACATCGCCATTATTGCGCACGTCGATCATGGTAAAACCACTCTTGTAGACAAACTTTTGCAACAATCAGGTGCTCTCGGTGATCGCGCGGGTGAGATCGAGCGTGTCATGGATTCTGGCGCTATTGAAAGCGAACGTGGTATTACCATTCTTGCAAAAAACACTGCAATCAAATGGTTAGATGAACGTACCAATACTGAATACCGCATTAACATCGTGGACACCCCGGGACACGCCGACTTCGGTGGTGAAGTTGAACGTGTAATGTCGATGGTTGACTGCGTACTTCTTCTTGTAGACTCACAAGAAGGCCCGATGCCACAAACTCGTTTCGTAACGCAAAAAGCGTTCGCACGTGGTTTGAAACCAATCGTGATTATTAACAAAGTGGACAAGCCAAGCGCGCGTCCAGACTGGGTAATTGACCAAGTATTCGATTTGTTCGACAACTTAGGTGCTTCTGACGAACAGTTAGACTTCCCAGTTGTTTATGCTTCAGGCCTTCGTGGTGTTGCTGGTCCTTCTCCAGAAGAACTTGCTGAAGATATGACTCCGTTGTTCCAAACGATCGTAGACATCGTTGAACCACCAGCGGTTGATGTTGACGGTCCATTCCAAATGCAAGTATCTTCACTTGACTATAACAGCTTCGTAGGCGTTATCGGTATTGGTCGCATCCAGCGTGGTTCAGTGAAATTAAACACACAAGTAACTGTAATCGATAAAGATGGCAAAACACGTAACGGCCGTATCTTAAAAATCATGGGTTATCATGGTCTAGATCGCGTTGACGTTGAAGAAGCTTCTGCAGGCGATATCGTTTGTGTAACAGGTATCGATGCACTCAACATTTCTGACACCATCTGTGATCCGAAAAATGTTGAAGCTTTACCGCCATTGTCTGTAGATGAACCTACAGTATCGATGACATTCCAGGTAAACAACTCACCGTTTGCTGGTAAAGAAGGTAAGTTCGTAACTTCACGTAATATCCGTGAACGTCTAGACCGCGAATTGATTCACAACGTAGCATTACGCGTTGAAGATACTGACAGTCCAGACCGTTTCAAAGTATCTGGTCGTGGTGAACTTCACCTTTCAGTTCTGATTGAAAACATGCGTCGTGAAGGCTTCGAAATGGGCGTATCGCGTCCACAAGTAATCATCAAAGAAATTGATGGTGAAAAACAAGAGCCATACGAAAACGTTACTTTTGACGTTGAAGAACAGCACCAAGGCGCTGTAATGGAACAAATGGGTCACCGTAAAGGCGAAATGACCAATATGGAAGTTGACGGTAAAGGCCGTATCCGTATTGAAGCAACTGTTCCTTCACGTGGTCTGATTGGTTTCCGTTCTGAATTCCTGACCATGACTTCTGGTACAGGGATCATGACGTCTAGCTTCTCGCACTACGGTCCAATGAAGCAAGGTACTGTTGCAAAACGTCAAAACGGTGTACTGATTTCTATGGTTCAAGGTACTTGTCTGGGCTATGCACTGTTCACACTTCAAGATCGTGGTCGTCTATTCGCGAAACCACAGTTAGAAGTTTATGAAGGTATGATCATCGGTATTAACTCTCGTTCAGACGACATGACAGTTAACCCGACTAAAGCAAAACAGTTAACGAACGTACGTGCTTCTGGTACTGATGATGCGTTAACGCTGGTTCCTGCGATTGAATATACACTTGAGCAAGCGCTTGAGTTTATTGAAGATGATGAACTAGTAGAAGTAACACCTAAGTCAATCCGTATCCGTAAGCGTTTCTTGACTGAAAACGAACGTAAACGTAACCGTTCAGGTAAATAATCGCTAGATTATTTCGGGTTTTCAAAAACCGTAATCTTTTCGAAGATTACGGTTTTTTTATATTTACGTTATGCTTAAATCATAATTTACTAAAACGCATTAAACTAAGTCAAAATTAAAAGTATTTATTCAGGTATAATTTGACCCAAAACTTGAAAATAACATATGGGAGCAGTTATGAGCATTATTCAAGAATTTAAAGAGTTTGCGATCAAAGGCAACATGATGGATCTGGCGATTGGTGTCATTATCGGTGGTGCTTTTAGCAAGATCATCGATTCATTGGTGAAAGACATCATTATGCCTCTAATTACCGTGATCACCGGTGGTGGCGTCGATTTTACGCAAAAATTCTTTATCTTGGGAAGAAACCCAGACAATTTACAATCTCTGGATGCTTTGACTAAGGCGGGTGTGAATGTACTGACTTACGGTAACTTTTTAACGATTTTAATTAATTTCTTAATCTTGGCTTGGGTCGTATTTTTATTGGTGAAGTTCATGAACCGTTTACGTAAACAAGAAGGCCCAGTCGAGGAAACTCCGACCACCCCAGCCGATATTGAATTATTGCGTGAAATTCGTGATGAATTGAAAAAGCGTCCACCTCAAGTCTAATTTTTCTAATCCCCCTAAATCCCCTTTATAAAAGGGGAACTTCTCCCTTTAACAAAGGGAGGTAGGGAGGGATTTATAAATATTAAAAATCCATCCGAAACTTGATTTCGACCAAATGAAAACCAAACTGGCTTTTGACCGGACCATGTAATACACGTTCAGCGGCAGTAAATACCAGTTTATCAATCACTGGAACCAGCTGGCCTTTCTTCACTTCACCTAGCTCACCGCCACGTTTGGCAGAATTACAGGTTGAATACTGTTTTGCGATTTTATTGAAGTCGGCGCCACTTAAAATCTTCTTTTTAAGCTGCTCAGCGGTTTCTTTATCTTTAACCAGAATATGACGCACAATGGCTGTTTTCATGACTTTTCCCCTCGTAAAGTTGCCACTTTTTTGATAGGGAGATGAATCTTTTTCAAAGGTTGGCACTCAGGACAAAAAACTGAAGCTCGTTGTCCCAATTTGATATTTTCAAGCGTGGTCTCGCAGTTCATACACATTTCACCGGCACGACCATAAGCCAGCAAGGTTTGCTGGAAATAGCCATTTTCTCCCATGGCATTGGTGTAGTCTCTTAAGGTTGAACCACCCAGATCAATCGCCTGTTTCAAGATGCGCTTGATTTCCAATACTAGCTTTTCGATCTGAATCAAGCTTAAAGTCGAGGCCGGTTGTGCCGGATGAATCCCCAGATTAAACAGACTTTCGGTCGCATAAATATTGCCTACGCCCACCACCACATGGTTATCCATAATTGCAACTTTGGTGCCAACATTTTTATTCTTCAATTTTTCAAATAAATACTCGGCATTAAAGTTCTCGCTTAAAGGTTCTGGCCCCAACGTGTCAATCAATTTGCTTTGTGATTGTGCATCCAGCCAAAGAATGCAGCCAAAACGGCGAGGATCATGATAACGCAGTTCGATATCTTCAAACTGAATGATTAGATGGTCATGTTTGCGTAATTCTTCATTGCTCTCGCATAGACGGAAACTCCCCGACATGCCTAAATGCCAGAGCATGGTGTCGTGTTCAAACTCCGCCAGAATATATTTAGAACGGCGAGTGAGCTTCAGTAATTTTTGCCCCACCAGCTTTTCTATATTTTCTGGAATGGGCCAGCGCAAACTGGACTGACGCACTTCAACACGTTGGACGCGTTGTTCCAATAAGGGTAATAAACTGGTTTTGGTGGTTTCAACTTCTGGTAATTCAGGCATAACTCATCAGTGGCGAGGGAGATGCAGCTAATATTGGGTGAATTGGCTGGGATTGCAAGCGTTAATCTGGGTGAAATCGCTGGAAAATGACTGGGTATTTCATCTTTATTTAAACTGGAATTGTTTAAAGAATAAACTAGGTTTCTATGTTTTTATAGTGAATTTTCTTGGGAGGAAATCGAATGGAAATTATCAATACATTATAAGCTAATGAAAAATATATAAATAATTTAAGATTATTAAAATAAAAATTATATTTTTATGTTTAAGGCATAACTAAAAGTTTAATGAGTAATAAAAAAAATGCTGGGAATTTATATGAAAAGTTATGTAAATTCATGCACCTAATAGCAATTTAAAAACCTTGCTTGTTTTTCTCTCCGAATGTTTAGGTTTTACATGAAATATTTAGGTCTAGCTCTATTGCCTTTAATGGCTGCCATGACAACCGCTCAAGCGGAATCTGCATTTGATCCACAAGGTCAATATTTACTGGGTGACTGGAATGGTCAACGTACAGAACTGGCCCAACAGGGAATTAAATTTGAAGCCAATCTGTTAACCGATACCGCCTATCTTGCTGATGGTGGTCGTAATGAGGGCGCAGATCCATTAACTTCTGCCCAATTATGGCTAGGTACTCAACTGGACATGGAAAAGCTGGCAGGATGGAATGGCGTCACCGTACGTGCCGTGATGAGTGCACGTCAGGGTCAAAGTACCTCTGTCCGTGACTTGCAGGATCCTAGTGCACCGCAACTGGCCAATGTACAAGGTACTTTCGGACGTGGTAATCAGGATAGCCGTCTGAGCGAGCTGTCTATTGAAAAGAATTATAAAGAGCAGGGACTCAGTATTAAGGTGGGTCGTCTTGGTCTGGGCATGGACTTTAATGTCATGGCTTGTGATTTTGCCAGTACTGCATTTTGTGCAGCGCAAATGGGAAAATGGCAGGGCAATATCTGGATGAATACGCCTGTAGCACAATGGGGTGCGCGCGTGAAGCAGCAACTCAATCCTGAACTTGCAGTACAAGTCGGTGTGTATGAGTTTAATCCAGATAATGGTAATGGCGCTAAAGAAGGTCAGGGCTGGAGTCTGGATACCGACCATGCCGATGGCGTGACGATTCCGGCAGAAGTAATCTGGACGCCGAAATCATTGGTGAATGGCTTGCCGGGCAGCTACCGTGTCGGCGGGATGTACAATACTGCCGATGATGTTGCCAACCAAAAGGATATTGCCAATCCTACTGATGCCAAAAACCGTACCTTTGCCGGCTGGTTAGCTGTAGAGCAACAGTTAACGTCTACAGGTCAGGGCCGTCAGGGTTTGCATTCATTTGCCAACTTTACCTGGCATGACCGCGATACCAATAAAGTGGATAATTCACAACAAATCGGTGTGAAATATATCGGTCTTGCGGACAGCCAGCCGAATGATATTTTAGGTTTAGCAGTAAACCGTGTGCATGTGAATAATCGCTTTGCTGATTCACGGCCAGCTTTCAATGCTGATGCAGAATACAATATTGAACTGAACTATAGCTATAACGCAACAAAGTGGCTGATGCTGCGTCCAAACCTGCAATATGTCATTAATCCAGGTTCAAGTAATAATGTAGATGATGCACTGGTACTCGGTTTGACTACACGAATCATCTTCTAAAGTTTGATCGTTCACGTTATAACTAAACAGGCTCTTAGGAGCCTGTTTTTATTTTTAGAGTGAAACTAGGCAATAAAAAGAGGAAATACAGCGTGGCATTACTATTTCAACCTATTCAATTTGGATCACTGCAACTTCAAAATAAAATCGTGATTGCGCCGATGTGTCAGTACTCTGCAACAGAGCAGGGGGAAATTACCTATTGGCATGAGCAGCAATGGGCTAACTATGCCTTATCGGGTGCAGGTTTATGTATTGTCGAAGCGACTGCAGTACAGCCAGAAGGCCGGATCAGTTATGCTGACCTAGGTTTGTGGAATGATGAACAGGCTAAGCAGATCAAGACCCTACTGGAAAAAGTCAAATCCATCTCCCCGATGCCTTTTGCCATTCAGCTCGCACATGCCGGACGTAAAGCTTCAACAGATAAACCATGGGCAGGTAAAGGTCAGTTTAAGCCGGATGAAGCACATGGCTGGCAAACTGTTTCTGCCAGTGATATTCCTTTTCAGGCCGATGAACATCCACCCAAAGCCTTAAGCCAGTCGGAAATTGAGCAGGTCATTGCTGACTTTGCAGAAAGTGCCAAACGTGCAGTTGATGCCGGTTTTGACCTGATTGAGCTGCATGCAGCGCATGGTTATTTACTGCATCAGTTCATGTCACCACTTTCAAATAAACGTGATGATCAGTATGGCGGTTCACTGGAAAACCGGATTCGCCTGACTCTGGAAGTATTACAAGCCATGAAAGCGGCGGTTCCAGAAGGTTATCCAATTGGAGTGCGTATTTCAGCCAGCGACTGGATGGATCAGCCAGATAGCTGGACCATTGATTCTTCAATTGAATTGTCCAAAGCACTAGAAGCTGCGGGTGCTGCTTATATTCATATCTCCAGTGCCGGGCTGCATGTCAAACAGAACATTGATGTGAAGCCGAATTATCAGGTGCCTTTTGCAGATGCGATCAAGAAAGTCGTGAGTATTCCCGTGATTGCCGTCGGTTTGATTACTGAAGCTAAGCAGGCAGAAGATATTTTGCAAAAAGGTCAAGCTGATGCCATCGCACTGGCTCGTGCCATTCTTTATGATCCACATTGGCCTTGGCATGCAGCGGCAGCACTTGAGGAAAAAATCAAAATTTCACCGCAATATCTGCGCTGTGCACCGCATGGTTTGAATCACCTGTTTGAGCCTTTTTAACACTGCTTTAGTCTCAGAAATTCTTATAATGGAATATCACTGACAAGAGGATACTGCATTATGATTTTTGCGGTCATTGTGCCCATATTTTTATTGTTGGCGCTGGGTTATCTGACTGTAAAGAGTCAAGTGTTAAACAAAGAACAGGTGGGGACGGTCGGTGCTTTTGTGATTAAAGTAGCCTTGCCCTTGCTGTTCTTTCAGTCCCTTGCCTCCAAAGACCTGCATGAAATCTGGTATTTTGAATACTTTGCCGTGTATAGCAGCGTGACCTTACTGCTCTATGGTAGCGGTTTCTGGATCATGCGCCGTCATTTTCAGAATACGCATTCGCAAAGTGCAGTCTTGTCGCTGGGTGCTGCAATGTCAAATACCGGGCTGATTGGTACAGCTGTGCTTAGCTTATTGATCGGACAACAGGCGATGACCTATACCTCTCTGGTGGTCATCATTGAAAGCGTGTTGCTGATTCCGCTGGTGCTGGTCATGGCTGCGCTGGGCACACAACATCAGGCGAACCTTGGCGCCATTTTGAAAAGTGTGCTACTGACCTTGCTAAAGAATCCCTTATTTATGGGAGTGATGCTGGGCATGGCCTGTGCAGTTTTCCAGATTAAAATTCCAGTCTATCTCGATCAGGTCTTTGCCTTGATTGGTCAGACGGCCTCACCATTGGCCTTGTTTGCCATTGGAGGTGGGATCGTGGGAATGAGTCTGAAATATGTCAACCTGCAAAGTTTCTATCTGGTATTTTCCAGCAATATCATGATGCCGTTATTGATGTATCTGGGACTGAGCCAGTTAACTGATTTAAGTCAGGAAATGGTCCATGCTGGTACGCTAATTGCAGCTTTGCCGATGCCGACGATTTTTGGCATGCTGGGACAGGCGTATGGTTTGAATGATCGAACCTTAACGCCATTGTTGATGAGTACTATTGTCGGTTTTATCGTGACCAGTGGCTTAATTGCCTTGTGGTGGGGATAATCTTTTAGCAGATGGATGCTCTGCTACTAAAAAAAGCCCCAAATTGCATGGGGCTTTTTATATTTTAATTTTGTGGAATTAACTTAACTTTTCTTCGCAGGCGCTTTTTTCTGTTCAGCCAGCATTTTGTCTACCGCTGCCAAAGACTCTTTGGCCTGCGGAACATTTTGCTGCGCCAGTGCGGCAAAGATTTTCTTAGCTTCTGGCAGATTTTGCGGAACAATACTGCCATTGGCAAACATATTACCTACTGCCATCAGCGCCGGAATATAACCTTTTTTGGCGAGTTCCTGAATGCTGCTTAGGCCTTGCTGAATCGGTTTTTCATCTTTGTTTTTGAAACCGCTGCTGATGTCATATAAGGCTTTGGCATGAATGGCCTGCATATTGCCTTTGCTGATCAGCGGTTGCAGCTTTTGTAGTCCGGCTTTATTTGACGCTGTCGTATTTTCAGAAAATAGCAGTATGGCCAGATCAATGCTGGCATCATCAAATTTGGCTGCTGAAGCGCGTTCCAGATGCTGTTTGGCTTTGGCCAAATCCTGTTTGAGGCCGAGTGTGCCGGCTGCATAGTTTTTACCCAGTACATAATTGGCCACCGGATAGCCTTTGCTGGCTGCCTGCTCGTAAAGCTGAATGGCTTTTTTCTCGTCCTTGGTTGTACCTTGGCCGGTTTGGGTCAAATAGCCTAAGTTATATAAAGCTTGGGCATTTCCCTGACTGGCCAATTGATTCAAAGCGTCATAGGCACCTTTAAAATTATTGGCTTTGACCATGGCCTCAACTTTTTGGAATTGGGGATCGACTTGATCTTTTACGGTATTTGCCAGAGCGAATTGCGCAGAAAGGGCAAGAACTGTAGCGAGTACTAATTTTTTCATGGTTCCTATAACCTTATTATTGCTGGCACCTTATTCCTTGGTGCGGTTTTAATCATTTTCACTTACATCATAAAAGGATTTTGTGCTTTGTAAATATACAATTTGTCACTAAATACAAATCATCAAAGCACAATACACCGTTTAAATCGATGCATGATTTGGACAGGTTTTGCTCAATCTTGCAGATATCAAAAGGATTACTTTGCTTAAGACGACTTCTCTGGTTAAATCTCGGTTTGAATCAGACTCCCAGGATTTCACCATGTTTGTCAAAACCATTAAACGTCACTATGACAGAATCAATGCTGATGAATCGATTGCTGATGAAGACAAGATTGATGCGCTGCTGATGAAACTTGGTGCAGAGTTTTTGATGAGTCAGGAAGACCGAGTATATGTCTTTCAAAAAGGTGAACTCACGGCAAAGTTTGATGCCAAACATGCGCGGGCCTATCATTTTAAAGATTATGTGGTAAAAGACATGAACAAGCTGTTTCATGGCTTCTAAAATAAAAAAGCCAAGAATTTTATCTTGGCTTTTTTATGAGTTATGCAGTGATTATTGCGGACGCGCTACATCACCGCTCAAAGCTTCAGGAAGCTCCAGAACTTCGAGACCTAGCTCGGTCAATGCTTCAGGTTTTGCCACGACTAGTGCTTTATAACCATTCTCAATCGCGATGCTATTGACGATTTCAACATCATTATTCAGTTTGGTCGCAACATCAGGTGCGGCACCTGTGCCTTGAACCAGATGTAACCAGTGTTTTGGCTTGGCTTTAAACCATAAACGTGCAATGACTTCCTGACCCAGATAGCAACCCTTGTCATAGTGAATGCCTTCGCGTTGATGCAAACGTAATTCCTGTGGTTGAAACAGGGTTGCAGTGGCAGCCTGAATCCAGGCCTGACCTGATTCAATGGCTTGCTGTTCCCACATCGTCACATCGGTTTCAGTCGCCACAAAGTCAGTATGAATGCCATTGATGACTGGATAAACTGGACCGACCAATTCCAGTTTCATTTTTGAAAAGGCACCAAATTTTTTAATATGATTGGTCAGTTCCGTAGCCTGATCTTCAGTGCTGACGATTTCAAAACTTTCCGGACTGATTTTTTTAAGCCACAAGCCAAATTGAATGCGTCCTTTCAGACTGCAGATCGCAGTATAGCGTGTCTGGTTTTCCGCCAAAGTTTCAGTATTCAAAGTCACCTGACCTTGAAGGAATTTTTGTGCATCTACACCATTCAGACTAAACAATGTAAAAGCAGGAGACGCTGCCATAATAAGCCCCGGTTTGAATACTATAAATCAATGCAGTTATTGTGCAGCAAGCATCAAATAGAGGCAAACAAAAAAACCAACAATCGAAATCATTGGCTTTTAGCGAGCAGATCTTTAGTGATGATGGCTAGCCGGTAATGGCGAATCACAAGGGAATTTGCCTCCACAGACTCGTACGGTTTCCATCATACCCTGATCTTCATGGTCGAGGATATGGCAGTGCTGTACGAAGTCACCTTCAAATTTCTTGTAATGGCTTCTGAGAATAAATTTATAGTTAGCTTTTATAAAAAGCGTATCCTTAAATTGTCCTTTCATGCCACGGTATTGCACATCTTCAAGTCCATTTGGATCTGTGACTGGCTCAGATAATGCTTCACTGACATCTTTACCATCAGGATTCAAAATTTTAACAATCTGGAACGGGTTAACATGAATATGGAACGGATGACCGCCAAAATTTTCGGTTGTCAATTCCCATTCATCAGTCTGTCCAACTTGTAACTGACGGACATATTCGCCACCCACTGAACCATCTCCATCAAAGAAATCTCCAAAACTCAGTGTATCTCCATCTTTTTTATGTCGGAAGCCAAATTTGAATACGCCAGTTCTAGGGTCGGGGCCGAGCGAAAAAGCACTATATTGTTTTGGTCGGGCAGCAACTACTTTATCAATTTCGGGTGTCATCAATGATGGATGATCACTAAACGCAGAAAGATTAAGCTGAGATAACTGGGTCTGGATGTCTTTGCTTAAACCAATTTTTTGTGCCCGATCTTTCAGGAACTGTGCAGCAGTCTGAGCCTTGGTCTTGGCTGCTTTTACATTGACCCATCCCAGCAGTTGGGCATTGAACCGATGATTTGGAGCAATTTGAGGGCCTACATTCGGTAATGGCGCGTTAATTTCATCATCGATATTCAATTTGGTGTCAAAAATGCAGTATCTATTGGTGGTCGGAAAGGCAACCATTGCATCATGACGATAACCAGGATGGAACACGGACAGGGTTCTGGTCTGTATATGATTCATAGTTAAGCCATCTTGCGCGATGGTATGCACATTCAGGCTATTCAGCTTCTCAAATTCAGCTTTCTTGTCTGCCTCCTGATAGGCTGAACAGGCTTTAATGGTTTGCTCTGCGCTAAACTTACTGGAGTCAGGAATTTCCTTTATGATTAAACCAATGGTATCGCGTACACCGCCATGAATCATGCGCCAGCGGTTAAATACATTCTGTTCAACCTTCATCTCTCCCACAATTTTACCGTTGATAGACGTGTAGTAATTCTGGTTGGTCCAGAAGCCACTAATAGACAGGTCATTATAATTTTCCAGCATGCCTATACCTACACCTTCACAGTTATTGGGAACAGCGAATGTGATATTAGGATCGGGATTACTACAGCGATATTGGATTTGCTGGAACAACAGGATGTTTTCGTTCGGGTAACTGTTTTTTTCTTTCCATAGAATATCCATATCTCCAGTTGAGGTGACTTTACCATTTTTGACTTTTGGCGTTCTTGAGCCTTCAACAATCAATGGGCCAGCCATGCCATTCGACACCTGAAGAGCAGTTGAACCGTGCAGATGGGCGTGATACCAGTAAGTCCCTGCGGGATGATTCGGTTCCATTTTGAACTGATAATCAAATTTTTCCTGAGGTTTGAATTTCAGGAAAACATTATCGCTATTGCCTTGAGGACTGACCCAGAAGCCATGGGTATGCAGGTTGGTAGTATTAAAGCAGTGAGGTTCATTTACATTCTCAACATGAGTTGGACAAGTTGTTTCTGACTCGGGTGGAAGCTGGTTATTCAGGTTAAGTGCCAAGGTTTCACCCTGTTTGACCCGAATCTGTGGCCCGACCAATTGATCCTCAACATATTCACCAGTTTTTTTCTTATCAAATAAACTGGGTTTGGTTAAATAGCCTCTCAGCAGTACCTGATCCCATAAGCCATTTCTGGGGTTATAGAGCTTGCTGGTTTTATAGGCCACGATCAGCTCATATTTGCCCTTGGCACTTTTCGGTAACAGAGGTGGGTTGCTAATCAAGCTGTCTGATGTGGTCGGAACGGGATGTGAGGGTTTGGGTGGAGGTGTTGGGTGTGAGGGATGAGAGGGTTGGGACGGTGGTGATGGATTGGACGGTGGTGATGGATTTTTTGTTCCATCCCAACCGCGAGCTAAGAGCGTCAAAATGGCGGCTATAGCTCCGAATATTGCGATTTTCAACATTTCAGTTCTGCCTGTTATGGTTATTGTTTTAATGTGAGGTTTGCGAATAATGTGACATGCGTCACACTGAGCTTCTGATAGTTTTGGAAAATCTGCTATCCCAAATTAGGGGATTGAAATTTTGCTAAATGCGGCGGCAGGACAGGCCTATGAAAACCAGTGAGACTATATTTTTTTATCTTTAGAAAAATGCACATAAAATTAATTATTTATTAATGATATTAGTGGTTTAGGGTAATAATCAAATAAAAATATAGAGAAATATTTTGCAACATAAGACTAAAGAATAAGGCGAATTATTCAGATTTTTTTAGCAAAAGACCGCTTTAAAGCAAAAATTCTAAAGTCTATGTAACAAATTTTTGCGAAAATACCGATTTTTATAATTAAGTATTTGAGAAATATAAAATTTGGGAAATGCTATTTGTGCGGCGTACAATGCTGCTATTACAAAAGTAACTCATCAATATCTATTGATGAATAAAAATAGAGATAAACGAGGGCAGGCAAGCTTATGAACAACAACTACCGTAAACCGCTGCAATCCACCCAGCTGGAATATTATGACGTGCGACAGGCCATAGAAGATATTCAGCCAGGCGCATATGCCAAACTTCCTTATACTTCCAAAGTCCTGGCAGAGCAGTTGGTGCGTCGTTGTGATCCTGCCATTCTGGAACAGTCTTTACGCCAGTTAATTGAGCGTAAACAGGAACATGATTTTCCCTGGTATCCGGCACGTGTAGTGTGTCATGACATCTTGGGACAAACGGCGCTGGTGGACCTTGCCGGTTTACGTGATGCGATTGCAGAACAGGGCGGTGACCCGTCTAAAGTCAATCCGGTAGTTCCAACCCAGCTGATTGTCGACCATTCACTGGCGGTTGAGTTTGGTGGTTTTGATCCGGATGCCTTTGAGAAAAACCGTGCCATTGAAGACCGTCGTAACGAAGACCGTTTCCATTTTATTGAATGGACTAAAACCGCGTTTGAAAATGTTGATGTAATTCCTGCGGGCAATGGCATCATGCACCAGATCAATCTGGAGAAAATGTCTCCGGTGATTCAAAACCGTGATGGTCTGGCATTCCCGGACACCTGTGTTGGTACAGATTCGCATACGCCACATACCGATGCATTGGGTGTGATCTCGATTGGTGTGGGTGGCTTGGAAGCTGAAAATGTGATGCTTGGTCGTGCGTCTTGGATGCGTCTGCCTGATATCATTGGTGTGGAATTGGTCGGTCAGCGCAAGCCGGGTATTACCGCAACGGATATCGTCTTGGCATTAACTGAATTCCTGCGTAAAGAGCGTGTGGTTGGCGCATATTTAGAATTCTTTGGTGAAGGTGCTGACAGCATGTCGGTGGGTGATCGCGCCACGATTTCCAACATGACGCCTGAGTATGGCGCAACGGCTGCGATGTTCTATATCGACCAGAACACCATTGATTATCTGACCTTGACCGGTCGTGAGCCTGAGCAAGTCAAACTGGTCGAAACTTATGCCAAAGAGATCGGGCTTTGGGCATCGGATATGACCCAAGCGGAATATCCACGTGTGCTGCATTTCGATTTATCGACTGTGACACGTAATATCGCTGGCCCATCGAATCCGCATGCACGTGTATCAACCTCTGACCTGAAAGAAAAAGGTATTGCCGGTAATCTAGATGCTGCTCGCGCACAAGAAGCAGAAGGCTTAATGCCAGATGGCGCGGTGATTATCGCGGCGATTACCTCTTGTACCAATACCTCTAACCCACGTAATACGGTGGCGGCAGGTTTGCTAGCACGTAAGGCCAATGAATTGGGCTTGGTGCGTAAACCTTGGGTGAAATCTTCTTTTGCACCGGGTTCTAAAGCGGCTGCTTTGTATTTGGAAGAAGCAGGCGTACTTAAAGATTTAGAAAAACTGGGCTTTGGTATCGTGGCCTATGCATGCACGACTTGTAACGGCATGTCGGGCGCATTAGATCCAAAGATTCAGCAGGAAATCATCGACCGTGACCTGTATGCAACAGCGGTGCTTTCGGGCAACCGTAACTTCGATGGACGTATTCATCCTTATGCGAAGCAGGCATTCTTGGCTTCACCGCCATTAGTAGTGGCTTATGCGATTGCCGGTACGATTCGTTTTGACATAGAAAAGGATGCTTTAGGAAATGATAAAGATGGCAACCCGATTTATCTGAAAGATATCTGGCCATCGGATGAAGAAATTGATGCGCTGGTGAAAGTTGCTGTAAAACCAGAACAATTCAAAAAAATCTATATTCCGATGTTCGACTTGGGTGTGAATGAAAAAGCAACAAGTCCGTTGTATGACTGGCGTCCGCAAAGTACCTATATCCGTCGTCCGCCGTATTGGGAAGGGGCTTTGGCTGCACCGCGTACCTTGTCAAATATGCGTCCGCTGGCGATCTTGGGCGATAACATCACCACTGATCATTTATCACCATCGAATGCCATTGTGCTCGACAGTGCTTCAGGTGAATACCTGAAAAAAATGGGTGTGCCTGAGGAAGACTTTAACTCCTATGCAACGCATCGCGGTGATCACCTCACCACGCAACGTGCGACTTTTGCCAACCCTAAACTGTTCAATGAAATGGTGGTGCGTTCTGACGGTACCATTAAACAAGGTTCTAAAGCACGTGTGGAGCCTGAAGGTGAAGTGATGCGTATGTGGGAAGCGATTGAGATCTACATGAACCGTAAACAGCCGTTGATCATTATTGCCGGTAAGGATTATGGTCAGGGTTCGAGTCGTGACTGGGCAGCGAAAGGTGTACGTCTTGCAGGTGTAGAAGCAATTGTCGCTGAAGGTTTTGAGCGTATTCATCGTACCAATCTGGTCGGTATGGGCGTGTTGCCGCTTGAGTTTAAACTGGGTACAGATCGTAAGACTTTAGGTCTTGATGGTACAGAGCTGTATAGCGTGATTGGTAATATTGCGCCACGTTCGACTTTAACTTTAGTGATTGAGCGTTCAACCGATGATGGTAAGAACCAGATTATTGAAGTTCCAGTCACTTGTCGTCTGGATACTGAAGAAGAAGTACATGTGTATGAAGCGGGTGGGGTATTACAGCGCTTTGCACAGGATTTCTTGGAAGGAAATGTGGCTTAATCTTTTTTTTAATCACTCCTAGCCCCTCTTTGAAAAAGAGGGGAACTCCCCATTGCTGTCCCACAATTTTTCACAAGAGGAAGCTCATTTGAGCTTCCTCTTGTTTTATGGGTATTTTATCGGGTGAAAATAAAGCTTTTAAAGTTCTTCTTTCAAACAAATTCACTTGAATTATTCTGAGTAAACGTTGAACTGTCCAACCTGTTTTCCCTAAATGTTGAGCGAAACTCACCAATAAATAGGCGATCATCGCAATCCAGATTTGTGTCTGAATTGCGTTCCTGCTGCGGCCTAGAAACGCTTTTAATTTGAGATTCTGCTTAATCGCCTTAAAGAACAGCTCAACTTTCCAACGATCTTTATAAATCGCCGCAATGGTGGAGGCGGCTAAATGAAAGTTATTGCTGAGAAAGCTAAAGTGCTTGCCACTTTGCTGATCTCTATATTCAATTCTTCTTAACACTGGGGCTTTTCTTTTTAGGGCATGTGCGCTATTCAGCTGAATGGTTTCATCTTTTAGAATACCTTTGGATTCAAGCACTGGATGTTGCTGGATCACCTGATACACAGATTTAGGCCTAAAACGTGTGACAAATCCAATGTTTTGAGCAGTCAGATTTGCATACCATTGGTAATCGACATAGCCTTTATCAAAAACTACAATGCTGCCAGCAGGAAACTGGAATTTGCGGCCTTGTACCATGTCATTTTCTTTGCCATTTTCAACTGCAACAAACTCAGGAATATCATTGCTGTGATTCAATCCTATGCTGAGTTTCATGCTGGCTTTTGAGTCGTGAACTTTGGCCCATTCACATAAGGAAAGCGACAGGTCAATATGACTGGCATCCAAGGAATACAAGGGATTCTTAAAGCGAAATTTATGAGCTACTTTTGAGTGTTCATAGTATTTAAGCAACTTGTGAAATAGCTGTTGATACAAGGCAGCAGGCTGCTGCTCATTGATTCGTGCCAGCGTGCTTCGGGGAATAGACTTTGCTCCGAGATGACTTAGCTTTTCCTGTTGGCACTCCAAATTGGATTGAATATCTCTCAGACTTTGTCTACAAGAGAATTGAGACATCAATATGGCAATAAACTGATCCCACCGGGAAGCCGCTCTAAATTTCTGTCCAACATGGTGTACTTTAGCAAGTTGTTCAAAATCCTGTCGCACAACAGGTTTAATTAGCTCATGAAATACGGTATTCTGATGTGACAAAACCTGAATCCTGGTCGTTAAAGTGTTTGTTTGCACTCATATTTTAACTGTTAGGACTCAGGTTTTTTTATTTAAAGCAAACTATGGGACAGCAGTGGGGAACTCCCTACTTTTTTAAGGAGGGTTGGAGTGGATTAAAGTTGTTGATATTGTTTAAAAAAGACCCTACTGTGAAGTGGGGTTTTTATTTAGAGCATTAATGTCTTTATCAAGAAAATACAAACAGGTACTTTTCTTTTTAAACTTAAGCAATTGAGCTTCCTCAATGATTAAAGACGTCTATAACTTTAAGGGAATATAAAATTTCATATGGCTATGGCGATAATTTTGTATTAACGCACTGCGCTATACTTGACCTTATGCATCACTTATCTCAATGTTATTAAACTAGTTAACTTGAAAAAAATAATAAATTATCACTTAATTAATGAGTTATTGAATAATAATTAGAAATACTACTTTGCCCAAATGCCATCATCATTTACAAAAATGGACAATAGACATTCATCACTAGAGGGTTATACTAGATAGACCATTTCTAAAACCATGGAGAACAAAGATGGTTACTGCTGGCGAAAAACCCGGAACAGGCTTCTATTTTTGTGTTCAATGCGGACACCGCACCTACTTAGAAATTGGTACTGATCGTTTACCACCGTGTACCAAATGCCAAGGCAATCAATTTAACAATAAGAATGCCTAAGCAAAACAACTCAAACAGTTACCCTCTGTTTTGAACGAAAGCCCTATTACTCGATAGGGCTTTTTGCTGTGGTATCCAAATCTCATACATAGAAATAAAAAATTATTATGAGAAAACAGTTTTATATCGGGAGGAGAATCTTGGTTTAAAGTAAAAAATTATAATAAATTCAAAAAATTATTTGAACTATTGTTATAAAAGGTATAGGTTGTCTGCTTTAAAAATTAGCTAACCACTTAGAATTAAGGTTAGATATTTCCGGGGGAAACAATGAAAAAATTTACAGCTTTAGTAATAGGAAGTGTGATGTTATTTACTTCAGGCTGTGCGACGATGTTTAATGGTTCAACACAAACTGTGAATATCCGTAGTAACGATGAATTGGCTAAGTTATATGTCAATGAAGAATATATGGGTCAGCGTAATACTGTTTATACTTTCAAAAAGAAAGAAAATTATGTAATTAAAGCAGAGAAGCAAGGCTGCCAAACCAACATCGTTATTCCACAAAAAACTTTTGATCCAACAACCTTATTAGGTGTTTTCTTGGATTGGGGAATTATCTCTATTCTCGTTGTGGATGGTGCTGCTACTGGTGCATGGCAAAAATTCAGCCAGACAAGTTTTGTAGTGGATCCTAATTGTTAAATAGTTCACTCCGATTTAAAAAATATCCCATTAAATAATGGGATATTTTTTTTATAGATTTTATTTTCTTAAAATATTATTGTTTGAAAATTAACCAATAAAACCCCATATAAAACCCTAGATTCATCGTGTTTAGGGCAGCTCAATTGCAATATTATCTTGATCTTAATCATGACTCAGGTGTTGCCAATTACGAGATTGGTAACGAGTTTATTCGGGTTCAATTTAAGAAAACCTCGAAAGTTTATACCTACAGCTATAGCAGTGCCGGCTATCAGCATGTCGAAAACATGAAACAGCTTGCCCAATATGGCGATGGGCTAAATGCCTATATCAATCATCATACTCGACAGCTTTTTGTACGTTAAAACTGGTCTGCTTCTTGCTTCAATGAAAGTCCTAAAAGGCAAATATTTTCTAAAGAGTAAATATCTGCCTAGAAATAGTGCAAGTGCATATATTAAAAAGAGGGCTATCACCTATGGATATTCAACAGCACGCACCAGAGTCAGGAAAATTAGATAAAAAAGCCCATTTCTATTCCGCATGGCCGCTCATCTTGATTCTTTTCGGGGGCGCGATTGGCTCGTTTTACGCTGTGATCGCTTACCTGCTTAACCTGAAAATTTATAGTTCTGAACTGACGAGACTCAATAAGGTTCTGGCCAATCTGCTCTGCGGGATGTCAGCGATCAGTATCTGGTGGTTTAATGCACAATGGATTCAGGCTGCTTTGTTTCAATAAATAGTCCTCATGTCTTGAAGATAAATTGCAATAAAGTCCATTTTTATCGAAGAAAAAAGCGTAAAAATTGAAGGATAGGGTTTATTTTCCTTAAATTGGATTAATAATGAAATAAATTTTCAAAAATTCTAAAAATTAAAAAAACATAGGAAATTAATCCCGCCCATCTTTGCCTAATATAGCTCTCAAGGGTGTGATGGGATCGGAAAGAGTAGCATGCTGTGAGCGGCGCAAAACGCGAGTGCAGTACGAACCCAAAAGGTCTCGATTCGGCTTAGGACGCTATAGACCAAAAGTTTATAGGCTATAAGATCAGGTCTTACAAAGAATGATAGTTGAAGTAAACCATTGCGAGTTTTCCCAACACCCTAAAAAATTCTCTAGCAATACATGCAGAATAAAAAATAAATATAAATCATAAGTTTAATAAAACTATTTATCCAAGCAAGATACAAATCAATCCTTCATTTCTCAAGATGATCTGTTATTTTAAAAACATCAGCTGTCCCCTAGGGGAATCCTCATGAATCTCGATATCTGGTGTCGTTTTTTACTGTTTTGCACACTCATTAATTATGTCATTCTCATGATCTGGTTCATGGTCTTTGTCTTTGCCCGAAACTGGATGAAGCAGGTGCATGGAAAATGGTTTCGGCTGTCAGACACCAGTTTTGATGTGATTCATTATTCGGGTATGGCGGTGTATAAAATTGGCATTCTGCTGTTTAACCTGACACCGTTAATTGCAATCTATCTGATGAATCAAGGCTAAGTGCGGTGTTGTGATTAAATCTTCGTGTGATAAAAATAAGATCAAATTAGTATCATTTTATCGCTACTTGATAGCGTGGCAGGATCAATAAGAATGAAAAAAGATTTCAAAGGAGTTGAAGGATGAATCAATTCAAACCGGCCCTGATTTTAGGTGCCTTGATTTGCTTAGGGATGATTATTGCCGGATGGATTCTGGGTAATAGCGCGCTGAAAATTAAACAATATGAACGTATAGTTTCGGTCAAAGGCTTGTCGGAACGCGAAGTCAAAGCCGATGTGGCGGTATGGCCGATCCGCTTTAATGCCGGCAATCAGGATCTGGCCGAGTTGTATGACACCATGCAAAGCAATACCCAGGAAATTCAGACTTTTCTAAAAAATGAAGGCTTTAGTGCGGAAGAGATCACCAGCGCCTCACCCAGTATTACCGATAAATACGCGCAGCAATATGGTGGTGATGCCAATGTCGCACTGCGCTATACCGCCAGCCAGACCATTACCGTCTATACCCACAACATCGATACAGTACGCAAAGCGCAAAGCCGTTTGGTGGTTTTGGGCAGAAAAGGCATTGCCTTTGCTGGAGATGATTCTGGACAAAGAACGGAATATTTGTTTACCAAGCTGAATGACATCAAGCCGGCAATGATTGAACAAGCCACCGAAAATGCCCGCAGTGTGGCAGAAAAATTTGCTGCCGATTCAAAGAGCAGTCTGGGCAAAATCAAGTCCGCCAATCAGGGACTGTTTAGTATTGAAGATCGTGACAGCAATACACCCTATTTGAAGAAAGTCCGCGTGGTCTCGACAGTCGATTATTATCTGGCAGATTAATCTATCTGGCTGTGCGCAGTGATTGACAGGCTAAATCCCGCTTGTTATTTTGCGCGCATTGCCCCAGATGCTACACCTACATGCCGATTAACCTCGACTTTATTTATTGCCCACCGCAAGAGCCGTTGCAGATTGTTTATGAAGATGATGATCTGCTGGTGATTGAAAAGCCGGCCGGATTATTGTCGGTGCCGGGGCGTTTACCTGAACATCATGACAGCGCTTATTTACGGGTTTTAGATCAGTATCCGCAGGCTAAAATTACCCATCGTCTGGATATGGCCACCTCGGGTATCTTGATGTTTGCCAAACACCGCGATGCAGAAGTGGCGGTGAGTAAAATGTTTCAGGCGCGCACCGTGCATAAAAATTATGTTGCACTGGTACAAGGCAAACTTGAAGGACAGGGCAGCGTCGAAGTACCTCTGATAACTGACTGGGAAAACCGTCCGCGTCAAATGGTGCATTATGAACTGGGCAAAGCCGCCAAAACCTTATATCAGGCAATAGAATATCTACCCCAGCAAGACATTAGCCGAGTGTTACTGACACCTATTACCGGCCGTTCCCATCAGCTACGCGTGCATATGCTGCATCTGGGTCATCCCATTACTGGTGATAAAATTTATCATCCTGAACCCCAGCGCAGTCCTTTGAATCGTATGGCCTTGCATGCCAGTTATCTGGCCTTTATCCAGCCTTTGAGTGGTATCCCGGTCGAAATTAAGACAGCCATACCGTTCTAATTTGATTCTGCTTAATAATCAGAGCCAGCTGGACACATGCTTTTTAAGCTCATAAATATGATGAGGATCAAGCTCTTAAACTGGGCAATCCGAATAAAAAAGTGTGAGAATTTATTTCGATAACAGCGTGGAAATGAGTGGCTTTATAAGCATGTTCAAATGAAATTTTCTACTGATCCATTGCCTGATCGGCTGTTACTGCAGAATATAAATTTTAATGTTCGGTTTATCTCTTGACGATAAGCCTAGAGATTTTTTATTCTTTTATCTCCCGCTATAGGCCTGATGCCTTTATTTTTATGATTTTTTAACCTTCCTTTCATTATTTTTAAACTTTCAAATTATATCCTTTGATATAAAAAATATCGTAAGTTGTTTCAGAATGGATTTGTCTTGAGCTGGAAAGTAGTCAGTCATACATGACTTGCACATAAAAATTTTGTAGAAAAATAAAATGAATGAATGACTTAGTATTGATCAACGGCTTTGATTATCTGGCCGAAGTGATGCAAAATTAATCATGACTTTATAATAAATTTTTAATTTGATGGTTTAGGGCGCTGCCCGGGGTTAAAGGAAAGAACGATGCTCAGTATGGCTCTCTTCGTTCTCGCGAGTATTTTAATATGTGCATTGCTATGGAGCTTAAAGGTACAGGCTTCATTACGCAGCAATATCCAGTTTTTACAGGAAAACCTGGATCATTCCCGCAGCAAATTGGCAGATTATGAAACTCAAGTCGATGAATTGAATTATGAAATCACCCAATTGCGGGTACAAAATGGCAGTTTAAACATTGCCCTGAATAAATATAAAAAATATCAGGATATCTGGGATATCGAGCAATATATTATTAACCGGACTTTGCAGGCCGAAAACTTTGTTGAAGCGACCAAGCTGGATGCTTCGATCATGATCGATGATCTCAAAGCCTATATCGCAAGAGTAAAAGATTATCTTGCCCAGTTTCAGGCGCAGGCCGTGGCCGAGGTTGAGCAGGAGGCCCGACAAAGTTTGCACGGTTATTATGAACAGGCTAAACAACAGCATCGCTTGCAAGAGGTATTGAGTGCTTTACAGCATAAAATACAGGCCCAGCGCTTCGGCTTGCAGCTTCCCGCAACACAGGTTTTAGAGCAGCTGATTGAGGGTTATAGCGAAACGGATGCGGTTCGGCATTTACGCAATGTCCGTGACAGAATTCAACAGGCCATAGAAAAACAGCAGGTGGCGAGCTGTAATTATGTCGACGACAATCGCCGTCGAAGTACTATTGAAATCCTTAGTCTGGCTTTCAACTGTAAGGCAGATTTATATCTCTCTCAATTAAGCACAGAAAATCTGGGCGAGATATTGCAAGCCTTAAAGGATGATTATGTCTTGCTGAATTATACCGGGCAGGCACTGAGTCAGGCGATGATTCAAGAATCCTATCTTGATCTGCGTTTAGAGGAGCTCAAGTTTGCTGCACTGGTTTTGCAATTGAAACAAGATCATCTGCATCCATACATCGCTTAGATCATGACACTCATAGGGCTAGAAGATTTTTACCAGAGTATTCTGAATGCCATAAGTTGGTTTAAATCCTGATATTTTTCAGGATTTTTGACCTTTAGGTATCTTGAATATATTGATCCCCTTACTTATTTTTATATTTATAAAAATCATATGTTTATTTATGGTTAAAAGATAATATTTTTTGTCTGTATCTCGATAATGGTACAAAAATCAGCTAATCTTAAATGCAGAATAAAACAGCATCATAATAAGGATACTTCTATGTCACGTGATTACAATCAATTCCCTGACGATGAAAATGGCAATGTACTGTGGCAAATGCATCAGGATGGCGACGACTTGCAAGAAGCGCACGAAATTGAATTTTCGATTGCCTTTGCGGATGAAGCGCAGGCAGATCGTTGTGCCTTGCATCTATTAAAAGAAGAGCAAAAAATCAGCCTGTTTCAGGACGAAGATAGCGATACCTTGGAATGGATCATCACGATTTATGTATATATGGAGCCTGCCTACGAAGATATCGTGGATCTGGAACAATGGTTCAGCAAAATCGCTGCACAATTTCAGGGTGAATATGATGGTTGGGGCTGTATGGCCTATGTCTATGATGATGAGCTGGATGACGAAGAGAGCAGCCTGCGTAGTAGCTGAGCATGCTTGTATTTAAATGATTTAAAGTAAGAAACCCGGTGCTGCCGGGTTTTTTTTATTACTCTTTAATTGCTATACGAAGGTTTGAGCTTGAGTATAGATACATACTCATTATATATAGCCAGCTCAAAACTGGATAAAATAACTCAAATGAGTACTTAACTCAGGCTGATGATGCTGAGGATTTAGTCACAACAAATGCAGGGAATATCCCGCAATAAAAAATAGATCTCTTGCGAAAGTTAATTCAAGAGCATCCAATTCACCATTCCAACAATTAAATTCATTCTTAGACCAAATCGTTTCCGTCTATTTCTATACCGTTCTGTTAATATCCGAAAATATTTAAGTTTGCCGTTGATATGTTCAATTGTGATCCTACGCCGACTGATTTCTTGGTTGATCTGTTTTGCTATTTTGGGTAATGATAAATTCTTAGGTTTCTTGATTGGAATGAGTAACTTACTCTTAATCTGATGAAATCCTTTATAGGCTAAATCTGCCATAATACAAGGATAAATGATCATCTCCTTAAAATACTTACGCGCAATCGTCAGATCATGTTTTCTGCCACTTTCGACCTGTATACTTACAATTTGCTTTAGTCTTGGGTTAAAAATGACCTGTGTTTTTAGCGTATGTTTCTTCTTTTTACCGCTATAGAATTTTCTTTGTTTTTTTGGGACGCTCAATCTGTGACTCAGTGACATCAACGATCACATAATCACCTTCACTAAACTTTTGATTCCGTTTGGGTAATGCAAAAATCCGTGATTGAATCAGAGCATTTTCAACTTTATGAATAGTACGATTCACATTACTTTCAGCAAGATTATAGTCAGCGGATAATTCAATTTGAGTCCTATAACAGCGTAAGTAGTTTAGAGTTAACAATAATTGATCCTCTAAACACAAAGAATGCGGCCTTCCAGATTTTTTCTTGGCAAGTTCAGCGTGTTGTAACACCGATACCATTTTTAAGAATAATGGACGAGGAACTCCAACGAGTCGTTTAAATTCCCCATCATTAAATCGAGTTAAATTTTCATATTTCATGGGGCTAGTATAAACAATTTTTTACTTTCGCAAGAGATCTAATAATAAGAACAAAGGACAAGAAAAAATGAGTTACACCTTAAAAATGCATCGTGTGTTTAGTGCACCACCGGAGCGGGTGTATCGTGCCTTTGTACATCCGGATGCACTGGCCAAATGGCTGGCACCACATGGCTTTATTGCCAAAGTAGAACATGCGGAAGTCAAACCCGGCGGCAGCTATAAAACGACCTTTACCAATTTTTCTACCGGAACCCAACATCATTTTCATGGCATTTATCATGAGGTCATTCCCAATCAGCTGCTGCGCTATACCGATCAGTTTTCTACCCCCGAATTGCAGGGTGAAATAGAGGTCACGATCATCTTTGAAAAAGTGTCAATCGGTACCGGTTTACACATTATTCAGGTGGGTTATCCGGATGTGGTGCCGCCAGCGGTATGTCATTTGAGTTGGCAGGAATCACTGCAACTCCTGTCTTTGCTGGTTAATCCGCAGATTTCAGACAATTAATTCCTTGGATCTCCTGTGTTGGTTTCATCCCAATGTCCTCTCCATCAGCGCGCCTGACAAAAATGCTATACTGTGAGCTTATTTGTTTCATTTATTTAATTTTTCTCTTTTTTCGAGGTTCTTATGGGTCTGCCAAACTGTCCAAAATGTCAATCTGAATATACCTATGCAGATGGTGATCTACTGATCTGTCCTGAATGCGCACACGAGTGGAAAGAAGGTGAAGTCACTGAAGAACAAGTGATCATTAAGGATGCCAATGGCAATGTGCTGGCAGATGGTGATAGTGTAACGGTGATTAAAGACCTGAAAATCAAAGGTTCATCTTCAGTGGTGAAAGTGGGCACTAAAGTCAAAAGTATCCGTTTGTTGCCTGATGCTGCCGATGGGCATGATATCGATTGTAAAATCGAGGGAATCGGCCCGATGAAACTTAAATCCGAATATGTCAAGAAAGCTTAAATTTAGCCCTAGACTAAAATTCTGACGAGAGAATAATACGGTTGATGATTCGTATTATTCTCATTATTGCTGAAATTCTGGGCTAATCATTTTCCTGCCGCCCTGATCCTCGCATTTCGATTTGAGACCACTTTAATGCCGCACTTGCATCTGGAATATTCTGACAATCTGCAACATATCGAGATCAAACCCTTATTGGTTGCTATCCATCAGGCACTTTTTAACGCCGGCCATGTCACCGATCCCAATGATTTAAAAAGTCGTGCGATTATGCAGCAGGATTATGTGATTGGACTGAATGTTGTTACAGATCAGGCCTATGTGCATGCCAAAGTTTCACTGTTGAGCGGGCGCAGTGTCGAAGTTCGTCAGGCAATTTCCGAATTGGTGCTCGACGTCATGCAGTAATATATTGCGGCCCAGCCAGACTTAAAAATACAGCTTTGTGTCGAAATCATTGAAATGCCAAAGCAGACCTATAGTAAAGCCATTATCTGAATGATGGCTTTTATCTGCTGATATCACATGGATCAAATGCCTTAAAACTTTATTAATGCCATACGAAATTTATAAACAGATCGACTTGGTCTGTAACAGCCCGCTATCTTATTCAGATCTAAAATTATTTCTATTTTTAAATGACGCTTTATGTCATTTACAGGCATGCAATAAAAGTTCTAAAGTAACTTTTAATCGCTGCTGATTTTTGAATCATCCAATTTAGAAACAGCATATTCATCCTGATTGAAATAAAAATAATTTAAAAAATAATCTTCAGGTGAGCTGTATCCAATCCGGCAGTGGGAAGAGCAAAGCGAGAATAACGCTTTAGCATAGGCAAAATAATAAGAACAAAAGATCAGAAATCGGGTGAGTTGATTGAATCCCAGATTTCAGGTCTGACTTGTCCGATTGAGGAAAATTTAATGCAGATTTTTGGGGATGAACAATTGGCTCGGGAGGTCATGGTATTTCTTCAGGAATGGGATAATGCCATAGCCAGACTTGAAATTCAGGATATTGTTCAATTGTGCCGACCGGAGATCCGTCTGGTCGATGTCAGTATGGAAGTTAAAGGTGTCGAAGCCTATCAGGCTCTCTGGCAACAATATCGGCACTTTATGCCCGAAGGAATACGTGTAGAGCGGCAGAATATGAATATTCATGTCACGCATGATCTGGCTGTGGTCGATGGTTATGTAGGGGTAAATTATGCGGTGATTGAACCGATTTTTCAGTTGGGCTGGTGTCGGGTCAGCATGTGTCTCAGCAAGCAGCAGGGCAAATGGCAATTGCTGCATCAACATACCTCAGTCCCTGTGCAACTCGAAACCCGGAAAATGCGCCGGATCAAAAGCGTGAGTTAATCCACTCATCTGAAAAGATTTAAGTGAAATATCTTTGCAAATGATTACAGGAATACCTTTGTAACAAAAATATAGAAAGTCCTAAATTATGTTGAAGGAATAATATTTTAGGACTTTCCAGGTGGATAACAACAAGAACAGTCAAGTAAAACCACGACAGGCCAACCTGCAACAACAGACTGAAGTATTGATGCCGGATCAGTCCGAGCGACAGCGCACCCACCATGCACTCAGAATGATGGCAGGCTTTGTAATTGCTGCTGTCGTCATGACGGCGTTGTATTTTGGTCGTGATATTTTTATTCCGCTGGCTTTGGCCATTCTGCTGGCATTTTTACTTTCTCCTCTGGTTTCCCGTTTAAAGCGATGGGGGTGTCCCCAATGGGCGGCGATTGGCCTGGTCATGTGCTTGACCTTGTCATTTCTGGGCGGTACTGCAACTTATCTGGGGGTGCAACTTGGCAAGCTGAGTCAGGAACTGCCGCAATATCAGGACACTATCCAGCAAAAACTGAAAATGCTCGAAAACTATCGTCAGGGACCGAGTATGTGGGACGGTGCGATCCAGACCTTTGACACAGTCGAAGATTCGATAGACACATCCGAACAGGAAACAGAAGACCCGAATGTGCAGAATGTCAAAGTGGTCGGTTTGGAACCAACGAGTGAAGAGGCTGCGCTGGACTGGTTGAGTAAAATCCTGAATCCGCTGGCGATTATCGGGATTGTGTTCCTGTTTATGGTATTGATTTTATTCAATGGCAAAGACCTGCACGACCGCTTTCTGAAACTCTTGGGCGGTAATCTGAATATCGGCACCGATGCGCTGGATGATGCCGGCAAAAGTATCGGAACCTATTTGCGCATGCAGCTGCTGGTCAATGTCACTTATGGCATTCCCATGGCGATTGGACTGTTATTGATTGGCGTACCGGCAGCGATCATGTGGGGGCTGGTCGCGGTGGTTATGCGTTTTGTACCCTATGTTGGTCCGATCGTTTCAGCTATTTTCCCGATTACACTGGCTTTTGCCGTTGATCCGGGCTGGGACATGGTGCTCTGGACTGTGGGCTTGATTCTGGTGCTGGAACTCATCAGCAATAACGTGATTGAACCTTGGCTTTATGGGGAAAGTACCGGTCTGTCTACCTTGGCGATTATTCTGGCTGCTACGTTCTGGACCACCCTCTGGGGACCGGTAGGGCTGATCTTGTCGACGCCTTTGACTGCCTGCCTGCTGGTTTTGTCCAACTACGTGCCGGCACTGGGGTTTTGTTAAAACTTTGCTTGGCAGTACGCCAGTATTGTCACCCTCCGAACGCTTTTATCAACGACTGGTGGCTGATGAAGTCAATGATGCAATGCAGGTAGCCAATGATTACATCTGTGCGCAATTGCCAAAAAAGCCCTGTGCGGAGGAGGTGGCCCGCCGTGTACAAATGTTCTATGGCGAAGTGGCCATTCCAGCTATTCGGATTTATTCGCAAGGACATGATACCGATGTTACTGCCGAGCACCGGTTGCGTCTTTATCAGGGCTTGCAGTTCTTTAATCATGCTTTCCAAAAAGCCTATCCGAGTAAGATGAGTGCCGAGCAGCCCGAAGTTTATTGTGTTGGTGCGCGTTGGGAAATTGACACCCAGATTTCTGCCATGTTGGCGCATGCCCTAAATCTCAAAAATATTGCTGCCCGAAATGATCTGGATGTGCTGATTCAATCGAGTGAATCAGGAAAGGGTATTGTACTGCCAGCTTCGATCAAGATTTTATGTGTGTCTATTTTTCATCATGCGCCTGCGGCACAGATCCGGTTGCTGAAATATAGACTGGCGCAGCAATATCCTGAGCTGAAAATCATTTTTGCGACTTGGAGTGTGATGCAGCTGGAGCTTCTGGATGAACTGCAACAACGTTTTGAGCTGCAGGCACTGGTCAATAATGTCGATGATCTGATTCTGACTATCGAAACTTATACCTTGAATGAAGGGGAAAGCTGGTTTGAGAATCTGGAGATCAAGAATGAAAAAGAACGGCAGCAGGCTTTAAATGAGTTGGGATTATTAGATCACTTTCATCAGATCCTTTATAAACAATATATTGAAGAAGCCCGTCAGGCTTTTGATGTCGACTACGCGCAAATTTCCTGGCTGAATCAGCATGAAATGTATATTCCAGTCAGTCCTTTTACCCAGGAGGCAACCCAGCAAATGTGCAAGGATTCAGTCTGCACCCATCTGCTCTATCAGAATGAACCTTTGGTGATAGAAGACTTGCAGCGTGACCCGCGCTTTCCACATCTGTCAGAATTAAGACAGTATCATATCCGTTTCTATGCCGGTGTGCCCTTAAAAGATAAAAATGGAATTGCGCTTGGGAGTCTGTGTCTGCTGGATAAACAACCGAGACAGATGCAGGCCGAAGATATGATTCTGCTTAAGGCTTTGGCACAGGATTTAATGGCGACTTTGAGCAACGAGCGTAAGAAAAAAGATAAACAGAAGCAGATTGAGCAGATGCAGCCAGCCACCTCGGCAAGCATTTTAAATAAGGACTAAATGATGAAACAAAAATGGATCTACAGCATCAAAATCATGAGTATCACATTTGGTCTAGCCAGTATCAGCTCATTAAGTCTAGCGGCCATGCAGGGACTGCATTTTTCACATAAAGACTGGGAAATTGCCTGTGATAATACCGGCACCTGCCGCGCTGCCGGTTATCAATCGGATCAAGATATTGATCAGCCAGTTTCAGTTTTATTGGAGCGTGCTGCGGGTGTAAACAGTGTTATCAAAGCCCAAGTCCAGATTTTACCCTTAGCTGCTGCCACACCCACACGACAGCTTCAGCTACAAATTGCCAGCACACCTTATGGCGTGATTGGTCTCAATCGGGAAGGAATAGGGCAACTCAATAGCAGTCAAACGCGTGCCTTGCTGAAAGCAGTGCAGGGAACGAGTCCAGTGATATTTAAAAATGCGCAATCACGCTGGAACTTATCGACCGCCGGTGCCAGTGCCGTTTTACTGAATATGGATGAATTTCAGCGTCGACTTTCTACGCCCTCAGCCTTGATCAGGCCGGGGAAAAAATCCAATCAGGCGGTGCTCAAAGCTGCAGCGATACCGAAAATTCAGATACCAAAATATCAGTCAGGCAAAGTCACTCAAGCGAAATTGAATACGGCAGCCAGTCAGCAGATGATTCGAAAACTGAAAGCCACCACCAACGAGGATCAATGTGATTTGCTGTTTAGCCAGCGTTTTCTCAATGATGATGTCATGACCATTTATCCCATTAATGCCCAGAATCAGCTGGTTCAGGTGCCGTGCTGGCGCGGGGCTTATAATATGGGTAGTGGCTTCTGGCTGATGGATCAAAATAAGCAACTGAAACAGCTAGTAACCACCTCGGGAGAAACATTTAGCCAAGGCCAGATATTTTCTGGGCATAAAGTACGTGGTTTGGGTGATTGTCTGAGTCAGGACGAATGGGCCTGGAATGGCAAGAAATTTGTCAAAAGCTTCAGTAGTCTGACCGTGCAATGTAAAGGCTTCGCCGGTGGTGCTTGGAATTTACCGACCTACGTAAGCAAAGTCATTTATCAGGCCAAATAGTATTGTTTATAAAATAGCAGCGATAAAAAAAGCCTGACGCATTCAGGCTTTTTAATTTTAAAACATGTGATTTTAAAAACGCTTTGGAATTCTCTGGCCATTTGGAACAGGAATTTCAGCATTTTTTAATACTCCAAATAGCCAGGTTTCAGCATACTGTACTGCAGTTTTTAACTGGTCGCCCATGGCCAGACGTCCGGCTATGAAACTGGCCAATGAACAGCCTGAACCATGATATTCACCTGGTAGACGTGGACAGCGAGTTTCGTTGACCAGCTCACCTGCGATATATAGGCTGTTCTGAATGTAATCTGGCGTATCTTCATGGCCACCTTTGACCAAAACTGCCTGTGCACCCATTTCAAATAATTTTTGAGTGGCCAGTTTGAGGTCTTGCTCACCCGTCAGGGCGCGTAGTTCAACCGTGTTCGGCGTTAAGATAGTGGCTAATGGAATCAGCTGGGTAAATGCTTTGACCAGCGTTTCCTGATTACCCAGCGAGCCGCCACTATTGGCGACCAAAACCGGATCCAGCACATACAGATAATCTGGATGTACAGTCAGAAACTCGGCCAGAGCCACGATATTGTCTGTGGTGCCTAACATGCCAGATTTTACGCAACGAATGGGCAGGTCATTGACCACCGCATTGGCCTGTGCCAATAGCAATTCTCTGGAAGTGGCTTCGAAACCAAAAACCTGCTGTGAATTTTGAATAGTGAGGGCTGTGCAGGCAATTGCCGCATGTGCACCACTTTGACCAATAGCTTCAATATCTGCTTGAAGGCCGGCTCCACCTGAAGGGTCTAAACCGGAAAAGCAAAGTACGGTAGGGCGCAAAATGATGTCCTTCATTCACTAAAATTGCATTAGTATAGGCAAATTTGAATGAACTCTCGATATTAATTTATATCGGTGCTGATGAGAGGGGATAGGCGGTGATTAAGAATATTTTAATTGATCTGGATGGGACATTAACCGATCCGAAAGTGGGGATTACGACGTCTGCACGCTATGGTCTGGAAAAGATCGGTCATCCGATTAGTGACGAGATCAATATCGACTGGATTATTGGTCCGCCCTTAAAAGCCTCGCTTGCCAAAATTTTAAATGTTGAGGCCGATCATGTTCTGGCTGAACAGGCCTTGATGGGTTATCGGGAGCGCTTTGCAGTCAAGGGTCTCTATGAAAATCATGTTTTTGAGGGTGTAGCAGAAACGCTGGCAGAACTGAAACGCCGTGGTTATCGCTTGTTTGTCGCTACAGCAAAACCGACAGTGTATGCCAAACAGATTCTGGAACATTTTGATCTGGCCCAGTATTTTACCGACATTTATGGTAGTGAGCTGAATGGCGAGCGAACCAATAAAGCTGAGCTGATTCAGTATATTTTAGAGCAGCAAAAATTACAGGCCGATCAATGCCTGATGGTGGGTGACCGTGAGCATGACATTTTTGGTGCCCGTCAAAATGGTATTGATACTATTGCGGTAAATTATGGTTATGGTAGTCAGGAAGAGTTAGCACTGGCACAGCCTAAATATCAAATAGACCGCTTTAATCAGTTGCTAGATTATTTTAAATAAACCCTAATTTTTGCTTATTTTATTTGAGCTGATTTTTAGAGATATTTTGTCTATAAGCTGCTACATCTATACAGATTAACTCTCTTATTAGATTGTTATCTCAATAAAAATCCCGCAGCGTGCGGGATTTTTGCTCTTACAAGAACATTTAAAGCGTCAAAAACCAGGTCGATGCCAACACCACCATAATGATAATCACCAGTAAAATATTGATGATCGTCATTCGATGTTGGGGTGGAACTCTGGCTTTGGTCAGTGCATTTCCTGCATGGTCAAACAGGATGACATTTTGCACGCTACTTTCATAACCGAGTTCGAGTAACGCGCGCTTTTCAACTTCGGTTAAACCGTCTTCAGGCAGATCCATAATTTGCAGCAGTGCTATAGAGCTAAATAGTTTCTTCATCATTGACGATGGTAACAGCCGTTTCAGCGTCACCGCGGCTGCATCAAAGTCGGCAATAATACTCCGCGGATGGGCATAAGGCACATCGGGTAGCAGAGTATGCGTAATCGTGCCATCTATATTCATCAGCTGCATTTTATCTTTATAGATTTGCACCCATACAGCATCTGGAAATTTCACTAATTGATCTTGCAGCATGGAGAAAGTCTGATTTTGCTGATATTTAGTCATTAAATAATCGATAAACAAATCCCGCATCAAGACGGGATTTGTAAGGTTCGGTTATTTGGCAGGAGCACCATACTCATTGTTTTGTTGCTTGGTTTCAGTTGCCCACCACCAGATCAGTACCAGTATGCCAATCACGGTAAGCGTCAGTAATTGCCACCAACCAGAACGTCCTACATCATGCAACCGACGCGCGCCAACGGCCAGACTTGGGACTAGAAGTGCCAGATTAAGCAGGCTATTCACCAGCGGTTTAGTGCCTAAAACTGTATCAATTACCTCAGCAACAATGCCTAAAATTACACAAAACAGCATAAAGAACCAAAATTCTTTACGGCGTGCACGGCCGGAAAAGTTTGCATAGTTGGTCAGACATTTTACAAACCAGTCAATGCTGCTGTAATTTTCCTCGGCTTGATCCAGATTTGAATATTTGCCAAGCTGACTGGAAATTTTTTCTCCCAGATAAATAGAACTGCCTGAGGTTAAATAAACCTCAGAGGCTTCACCTGTAGTATTGACGATAAAATCGACCCGATCACCGCGTGAAGGTGGACGCTCACTACGCCAGTCCGCGCCATTAAAGCTATAGCGCTGATTATCATCCCCCGAGATAAAACCGGTATTGTGTTGAATAGAAAAATCAAGGATTGAACCTTTCATGCTTGTTCTCGTCTATTAAGCTAGATTATTGTTTTAAAGCGACGCAATTTCTTATCAGAATAACTTTAGCATAATCTAATTTTTAAAAGTTTATGGTGAAATGACAATAATTTTTTCATGTTTTTAAAAGCCTTATCGCAATAGTGATTCAGTATTCAATCAACAAAAAATGTAGCGTTGCATGATTTGAAATGAAGAAAATTAAATAGTAATGGAGCTGATTTATCTCTGAATCTTTTATAAGAAATTAAAGCTAAATCTATCTGATGAATATCAAATTTTTCTTTGGAACTATGGTTTGATGTTGTTAAATTTAATATGATGATAAACAGATACTTATAAATTTTAAATTTACAAAAAGCATATAATAATACTAATAAATATAACATTTTATTCATACTTTTTATCTATTAGTAACGATTTTTTAAAATCAACAGGCGTATAATAAAAAGCTTCATATTGTGATGAAGGTATCACATTCAATGTATCTCTCCCCATTATCGAAGGCCGTTTACCTTTGCTGTGCCTCTTTCATCTTAACCACGACCACTGTGCATGCTGAAGCTGCTTTCAGTTCGGAAAGCCCGTGGATGCTCGGTGACTGGAACGGGCAACGTACAGCACTCCAAAATCAGGGCTATGATTTCAGTTTTGGTTATACGGGTGAAATGGCAAGCTTGATTGATGCGCAAAGATCTTCAAACCATAGAACTGAATATGCGGACCAGTTTGTTTTTGGGGCACATCTGGATCTGGCAAAGATTGCAGGCTGGCAAGATACCGAAGCGCAAATTACTGTCACCCAGCGTAATGGTCAGTCACTGTCTCAAAGCACTGCTGCTTTAAACGACCATCTGAGTTCAGTGCAAGAGGTCTGGGGCCGTGGTCAAACCTGGCGTCTGACTGATTTATGGATCAAGAAAAAATTCCTGGAACAAAAACTGGATGTGAAAGTCGGACGCTTTGGTGAAGGCGAAGACTTCAACAGTTTTGACTGCGATTTCCAGAATCTGGCCCTATGCGGTTCACAAGTCGGGAATTGGGTTGGCGATCAGTGGTACAACTGGCCGGTAAGCCAATGGGCTGCACGAGTCAAATACAACATTAACCCTGAATTTTATGCCCAGGTCGGTGTTTATGAATACAACCCTGAGAATCTGGAACGTGGTAAAGGGTTTAATCTGAGTACGGACGGCTCCAAAGGGGCAATGCTTCCTGCAGAAGTGGTCTGGACGCCTAAACTGGGCACACAAAAATTGCCAGGTGAATACCGCGCCGGTTATTACTACAGCACGGCGGAAGCTGAAGTCATTTCCAATCCAGATCAAACCGATCATCACCATGGGGGCTGGATTGTTGCCAAGCAACAATTAACTGCACATGACGGAGATGCTTCGCGTGGTTTGACCGGCTTTGTGAATGCGACAGTGCATGACTCCAAAACCAATAATGTCAGTGATATGCAAAATATCGGGCTGGTTTATAAGGGTGCAATGGATTCACGCCCTCAAGATGAAATCGCATTTGGTATTGCACGCATCAACATGAATGACGATGTCAGTGCTGACCGTCATCAAGAAATCGATGCAGAAATTTATTATGGCTTGCATGCCACCAACTGGCTCACCATTCGCCCGAATGTGCAATATGTGCGTCACGTCGGTGCATATAAAGATGGTGAAAATGTCTGGGTGGGCGGAATCAAGTTTAATACGTCATTTTAAAATATAGTTTTTAGTTGCAAATACACTATTGAATCTCTAGGTGCTTTGTTGCAGTAATGGGCAATGCTTGCTTAAGACATTGATGTATTTATAACTCAGAATTTAACAATAAGGGTGCTCATGCCTGTCATGTGCATGGACTTTCAAAAAAACTTTTATAGGTGTTCAATATGAATACTTCATCATCAGGTTCAGTACTGAAAACGATTTTAGCGGTCATTGCCGCTGTTTTCGGTATAGGACTGCTGATTGGAGGGATTTATCTTGCAGTGCTGGGTGGGTCTTGGTACTACATCATTGCAGGTATTCTCTTTATTGCGACCGCAGTTCTCTTGTATAAACGAAAAAGTGCTGCACTCCTTGTTTATGCCATATTCGTTTTGGCGACAGTGGTGTGGGGGCTGTGGGAAGTCGGTTCAGATTTCTTTGCACTTGCGCCGCGTTTAGATATTTTAGGGCTGTTTGGTCTGGCCCTGCTGATTCCGGCAGTAACACGTGGCTTTGATCAAAGCAAAGGTGCGAAAATTGCCTTGGGTGCTTCATTGGCCATTACTATTGCCGTCATGATTTATGCTGTATTTAATGACCCGCAAGAAATTCGCGGTGAATTAAAATCCCAGCAGCCTGCAACTCACCAGCCAATTCCCGGTGTGGCAGATGAAGACTGGCCTGCTTATGGTCGTACCCAGTCCGGTTTACGGTATTCACCGTTAAAGCAGATTAATACTGAAAATGTCAAAGATTTGCAGGTGGCTTGGGAATATCACACGGGCGAATTCAAGACTGAAAATGACTCGGGTGAAACCACCAATCAGGTTACCCCAATCAAGGTGGGTGACAACATGTACATCTGTACCACTCACCAGAAATTGACTGCGCTTGATCCGGCAACAGGTAAGGCGAAATGGACCTATGATCCAAAGCTGAAAGCTGATCATACCTATCAGCATTTAACCTGTCGTGGCGTGTCTTATTATGATGTCAACAATACGGCTGGTTTTGAAAGCAGTCTCGCTGCGAAAAAAAGCAGCTCTGCTGAATGTCCACAAAAAGTCATTTTACCGGTCAATGATGGGCGTTTAGTGGCGGTCAATGCGACCACCGGTAAAGTCTGTTCTGATTTTGGTAAAAATGGCGAAGTCGATCTGCAAAAAGATATGCCATTCCCATATCCAGGCGGTTATATTCCAACCTCACCGCCTGTAGTAACCGGCACTACGATCATTATTGCGGGTTCAACTACAGATAACTATTCAACTGAAGAGCCGTCAGGTGTGATCCGTGGTTATGATGTCAATACCGGTGAACTGCTTTGGGTATTTGACACAGGCGCTGAAGATCCGAATTTGATTCCTGCACCGGGTCAAAAATTTGTACATAATTCACCTAATGCATGGGCACCTTTGGCCTATGATGCAGAGCTGGATATCGTCTACGTACCAACGGGTGTCGGTACACCGGATATTTACGGTGGTCACCGGACTGAACTGGACGAGCGTTATGCCAACTCGATGCTGGCCCTGAATGCGACGACCGGTAAGCTGGTATGGAACTTCCAGACTACCCATCATGATTTGTGGGATATGGACGTACCTTCACAGCCGACATTGACCGAGATTAAAGACAAAAACGGCAATATGGTTCCAGCCATTTATGTCTTGACCAAAACCGGGAATGCTTTTGTGCTGGATCGTCGTAATGGTAAAGCCATTGTACCGATTACCGAGAAACCGGTACCACAATCTGTGAAACGCGGTCCTCAAACTAAAGGCGAGTTCTATTCTAAGACTCAACCGTTCTCTGATTTTAACCTAGCGCCACAAGATAAACTGACCGATAAACAGATGTGGGGTGCGACCATGTTCGACCAGTTGGTCTGCCGTGTTGCGTTCCACAAATTGAATTACGATGGCATTTATACCCCACCTTCTGAAAATGGGACGCTGGTCTTCCCGGGTAACCTGGGTGTGTTTGAATGGGGTGGTATGTCGGTGAATCCGGACCGTCAAATTGCACTGACCAACCCGATTGGCCTGCCATTTGTATCAAAACTGATTCCTCAAGATCCGAACCGTCCTAAGACGGCTAAAGGTGCAGGCACAGAAGCCGGCGTTCAACCGATGTATGGCGTGCCTTATGGCGTTGAAATCAGTGCGTTCCTGTCTCCGTTTGGGCTGCCGTGTAAACAGCCATCATGGGGCTTTGTTGCAGGTGTGGACTTAAATACTCATGAAGTGGCCTGGAAACGCCGTATCGGTACCATTCGTGACAGTATGCCAGGCATTCCATTGCCGCCATTCAAAATGGGTGTGCCGATGCTGGGTGGACCTATTTCAACTGCGGGCAACGTGATGTTTGTGGGTGGAACTCAAGATAACTACATCCGTGCCATTAACGTGAACAACGGTGATGAACTATGGAAAGGTCGTCTACCTGCAGGTGGTCAGGCTACGCCAATGACCTATGAAGCCAATGGTAAGCAATATGTGGTCATTATGGCCGGTGGTCATGGTTCCTTTGGCACCAAAATGGGCGACTCTCTGGTGGCTTATGCCTTGCCAGACAATAAATAGTTGAACCTTTAATTAAGTATGAAGAAGCCTGATTCGTCAGGCTTTTTTATACGCTATTGTTGAATGCCTACATCGAGTTTTAAGGACACAGAGAAATGATGTTGATTTGTTTCTGAAAGCTCAATTTTATTCAGATCACATTAAAATAATATTCTTTGTATATGGCTGATTTTCAGTGCTATTCAGATAAAGGACTAATCAAGTCTGAATTTACCGAACACAGAATTTTAAGCTCAAAGTTTTTCTATCCATTGAGCGAACTATATGTCATCGAATCAACGCATTTATTGGATATCGATGCTTAAAACAAAATGAATTGAATCATGAGATGTACGCCATCTCGATAAGGTATTTGCCGCATTAAACCACTTTCAAATAAGGCCTGTCATTTATGTATCAAAGCCCGAAACTTCCATTTGTGAGATCGACCTTGTCCTGCCTGATTGCTTGCGTAGGTCAGAATATTTATGCAGAAAATGACACACAAGAAGTCCAAAGGTTAGACACGATTGTCATTCAAGCGACCCGTACCGATCGGGAGCGATTGACCACACCGGCGTCAGTGTATTATCTAAATCAAGAACAAGATAACAGTATGAATGTGAACCTTTCAGAAACATTAAAAGGCGTTCCGGGATTACAGTTAAATAACCGTGAAAACTATGCCCAGGACCTACAAATTTCGATGCGAGGCTTTGGCGCTCGCTCCAGTTTTGGTGTGCGTGGTGTGCGTTTATATGTAGATGGAATCCCTGCAACAATGCCGGATGGGCAGGGGCAAACCTCGAATATTGATTTGAATAGTCTGGATCATATTGAAGTATTGGGTGGTGCATTTTCATCACTGTATGGCAACTCTTCCGGTGGGACGATTTTAACCACCACGCGAGAGGGGCAAGGTGCTGACTCGATTGAACTGGGGCATTCTGCAGGGAGCCAGAACAAAGGGCAGACCAAGCTGGTTTTGCAAGGCGGTGCAGAAAATGCCGATGAACCAGCTTATATCATTAGCTCCTCTTATTTTGATACTGACGGTTTTCGGGAGCATAGCGGCGCGCATAAAGTGCTGAGCAATGCCAAGCTGACCTGGGATCTGGAAGATGGCTCTAAAATCAACTGGATGAATAACTATGTCAAAATTGCAGCGGATGATCCGGGCGGTTTAACCCGAGAGCAGAGGAAGGCCAATCCTAAACAGGTAGTAAAAAATGTATTAGATTTCAATGCGCGCAAAGAAATTGAACAGGTTCAAACGGGTCTAACCTGGAATAAACCGATCAATGACCAGCATGAACTGTATGGTATGGCCTATTGGGGACAGCGTGAAGTTACACAATATCAGTCTATTCCGAAGTGTGCATATGTGAAAGATACGAATATTTGTATTCCTAGGACTATTCAGCAGGCAGCAAACCACCCGGGTGGTGTAATTGACTTTAACCGTAATTTTTATGGGACAGATTTACGCTGGACAGGTAAGGATATTCTGCCCAATACTAAACTGATTGCTGGTGTCGCCATTGATGCCATGTCTGAAGATCGTAAAGGCTATCAAAATTTTTTAGGTGATCGCTTGGGGGTTAAAGGTGAACTGCGTCGAGATGAAGACAATACCCTATGGAATTTAGATCCGTATTTGCAAGCTTCTTATCACTTTGCTCCCGATTGGACATTGGATGTCGGCCTGCGCTATAGCAATGTACATTTCAAATCTAAAGACAAGTTTCTTGCGAATGGCGATAATTCAGGTAAAACCGATTATCAGAAATTATTGCCATCCATGGCCTTAAGCTGGCAGATTTTACCTGAGCTGATGACTTATGCCAGTTATGCACAAGGCTTTGAAACACCGACCTTTACCGAAATGTCTTATCCTGCAAATACTGCAGAAAACCGTAGCTTCAGTTTAAAAGCAGCAGAAAGTGAAACCTATGAGATGGGATTAAAGTCTGTAAGTACATTAGGTGATTTTACTGTTGCTATTTTCCAAACCCAAACTGAGAATGATATTGTCTCTGCAGAAAATGATAATGGTCGCTCTACTTTCCGTAATGCCGATAAAACTTTAAGAGAAGGTGTTGAACTCTCCTGGAACAAAAACCTTTGGCGTGATCTCACTGCTCAAGCCAGCTATAGCTATATAGATGCAACTTTTGATGCAGATATTCCTGAAATTTTAAATCAGAATGGCAGTATTGCAGTGTCGAGAGTTGAATCAGGAAACTATATTCCGGGGATTGCCAAAAATCAGGCATTTTTAAGTTTAGGCTGGAAACCTGAAAATGGTTTGAGTGCGGGTTTAGACGTGCGTTACTCAGATCGTATTTATGTCAATGATACCAATACTGAATATGCGCCAAGCTACACAGTCGCTGGTGCCAATGTAGGTTATCACTGGAAAATGCAAGATTGGGCGGTGAATACTTTTGCGCGTGTCGATAACCTGTTTGATAAAGATTATTCTGGTTCGGTGATTGTTAATGAAAGTAGTAGACCAGAAGGACGTTATTATGAGCCGGCAGAAGGGCGGAACTGGAGCGCTGGTCTGAGTGTGACAAAAGAATTTTAATTGAAATGATTTAGGGCTGTTAAATTTTCAAAAAACAAAATCCCGCTTCCTGAGTGGGATTTTTTAATATTTAAGTTTTGAAAAGTTGATCAGATGATTTGAGATAAAACTAGATCTTTTGTTGATTCACCCGTTTCGATAATTCCTCGGCACTTTCCACCCGTTCAGAATATCGATTGTTGAGATCAGCAGACTGAACTTGGTGTGAGATTGTGTCGACCATCAGAAGTTGTTTTAGATATTCTTTCTGCTCCGCAGCGCGCAGCTTTTAGTATGGAAAATGAGGAAATGATTATTGATGAAGCAGGGAATCGGTTGAAATAAATTTCAGAATTTAAGCAGATCAATCAGATCATAAAAAAGCCACCGCAGGGGTGGCTTTTTATTTAAAGTTAAAATGACAGATGTCGTGTCATTTTACGTTAAATGACAGATAATGTGAGATTTATTTGATTAAATAAATCAATTATTTATTAGTTTTTTTGACATTCAATCTTAACGAGGTTTTGACACATAAGTTAAGATTTTCTGAGAATCTCTGACACATAAGTTAAGATTTTTTTTGATTACTTTTATAGCCATAACCGGCTTCGAGTAATTTATCAACGTCCTCCCGTAAGAATAGTCGGACCGAATAAAATTTATTGCCATGAAATTTAGGCTTAATTAATCCCTGAGTTACTAGATTAGTCATATGCGTGCGATGCATACCTAAATAGTCATTAGCCTCTGAAGCTGTAAAATACTCTTGGTGAATCTTCATGGCTTTATCAAACTCAGTTTTGGAGAAGGACCGCCAATATCCAATATGTCGAAGTTTTAAATGACCTGTCATAATCCAATTTTTTTCAAGTTGGTCATATGAGCAATCTAATGCATTGAGTACCACCTCTATATCAACATACGTAGGATCATTCTTTTGTTGAATTAAATTGTCGATACTTCTTCTCGGAATACGATAAGGACGTATCTCTAAATTTTCTACGTTAAGCCATTTATGTTGAATAAGTTGAGCTGTTTGAGATGGGGAAATACCTAGAAGTTTAGCTGCTTCACTAAGGCTTATATAAGCATCATTTTTCCTCTTATCTACAATTCCAGCTTTTTTACGCCCTGAATTATTTTTATAAGTAACTATATTTTCAATCATGGACTTATCTAAATGCTTTATATCTTTTCTTGCATAATAGGCTGGATAAAGTTTGTTTATATATATTGGTTCAATATTTAAACTTGCAAGCTTGGCTCTTAGTGTGAGATGAGAAACGTCCAAGTATTCAGCAAGTGGACTTAAAAAAATATATTTTTTATGAAAACTATTAACAAATTCTTTGGAAAGACAATATTGAGTATAATGATTTAGATATTTCTTAGTCGTTGGAATATCTGGTATTTTAAGAAATAAACGTGCATTACGATTATTGATATTTAGTATTTCCATAATTTCCGGAATAGTAAAATAATCATTAGATTCATCGTTTTGTGGGGGTGGACGATGATATGTATATGTGCCATTGATGTTTTTCTTTTCATTAATTAGCCATTCCTCAAGTATAGAAGCAGGAAAATTAGTTCTATCACTTACACTGAGTTGATCGTGATATAAAATTCCCGCCTTCAGTCTTTTATGAAATGCTGCAAAACTAACCCCAAGTATATGAGTAGCTTCTTTCTTATTAAATTTCCGTCTAATACATTTTGAGGATGGAAAGTTATAATCTCTAAAATAACTTAGAATTTTATTGAGAATAGGTTTAAATCTAGATTTATTTCCTAAAAAGGGAAGAAGTTGAATTCTTGGATGAGCATAATTTAGGTTATTTTTGATCATATTTATAAGAGTAGAAATAAATTTATCTTCATTATGAAAATATTCATGACATAAATTTAAAATATAAGATTGGCTTTTTAATATTTCTAAGTTGGAAAAATACTTAGATAAAGCTGTCCAGATATCAAAAAAAATTTCATTAAAAGTTTCATTAGTCCCCGGGAAACGATCTAAGAACCATGTATTAATCTGGATATCTTCTAATGTAGATTGCTGCTTTTGGCTCTTACGTAAATCAAAAGTACAAGTTGGACATTCAAATAATGATTTTCGGCTAGTTTCTAATGGATTGTCGCATTCAGGACATTTTTCTATCAAATCAATATGGTGATCTAGACAAACTGTTAAGGGGGTTAATAACCAATTTTTCTTCCAATACCCCTTATCTTCTAAACAGGATGAGCAAAATTTATTGAGGCCAATATCAAGTAATTTACGATGGATTACTTGAGTTTTCGTCCAGAAGAAATTTTGAAATGTTGGAGGAGTCTTTTTTATTACCAGATTTAGTAAGTCATCAGAAAGTTCCAACCGTTCAATAACTTGCTTAAACTTATCTTCATTGGTAAATAATGGATCATATGATTTTTTATATATGGGAATACCTGCGCTGTTTAGCATTTGCTCAGGAGATTCATATCCATTTATATATGAAGCTCTAAGGAGAAAGCTTGCTAAAAATTCATCAGGGAATGGAATTGGAGTATGGGATAGAGATAATTTTTTCATGGTTTTAAATTAGGATTTCAGTAATTTGAGAAGAGTTAAGCAGGAAAATGTCTTTCTTGGTCTGAGGCTTATACAAGATACTTTTTAAGGCATAAGCTGTATGAAAGTCGCCCATCGAAACAACTACACGGTTGTTGCTCATCGCACTTAGGCAGCTTTGATATATAAGTTGCATGACATAAGCTTGATAGCCACTAGTGGCTAAAAAAATGCGTTTAGAGAGATCTCTCGAGTAAATTTCTGGATCAAATGTAAGATTAAAGTTCTTTGCAATATATGAAGAGGTCTGTTTCAAAAAAGGATTAAGTGTCCCAGATTGATCTTTTAGATTTAAAGTCAAAGGCTTGAGTTGTAAAACACAAGAAAATCTACGTGCTAGTTGACTGTCAATAAAAAGATTATCTTGAATGATAGGTAACCCTACTAAACATATAGATATTTTAGTTTCATCAGCTAATGTCTTAATCCAGTTAGCGACATTTTCAGATGATTTATTCTTCTGGGCACTCGAGCTATAAATATGATGAAACTCATCAAGCATGATAAGTTGTGTCTTACATTCTTTTAGGAGAATGCGTAATCGATAGTTTAATTGCTCACTTGTACCTTTATGATCTGTACATCCCAGCTCTTCAAGCATTCGAATTGCTAAACTTTTAATAGTGATTGGTGAAGGAACAGGAAAGTAAAAGGCAGGTACTATTAACTTCTCAAAGTTATCTTCAATACATTTATAAGGTTTATGCCTACTTTTAATAAGCTTACATATTGTAGATTTACCAACACCTCCTGCACCGAGCAACAAGGAGCCGATAGGTCGATTATCCATGTAACTCATTTGCATACATTCATCAATAGCTGTTAAAGCTTTTGAGAAATCAGAATGATGACAAATGAAATTCCGTAATTTAGATAGAGTTTCAATATTTTTATTACTATTCATCGAAATTAACCTCCTCGTAGAAGAAATCGGTTAAGTCAGGGGGTAAATTGTCATATGTAAGATGATGGATCTCTTCTATATGATTTGTGTGTGAGAGGATATCAATCTCGTCATTGTTTGAATTTGCTAGATTTAACCGATCTTCTTGCTGCTTAATCATCATTTGCAAGTCATTTTTGACTTGCCTAAAACGTGTCTTTTGATTGTTCAGTGTTTGGATTTTTAATAAAAAATTTAGGCGTGCTAGATATAACTGCTCTTCATTTTTGATTTCGTTTGGATCAGATTTATACTTTTCACGCAATATTTCCTTTGCTTCTAACCATTCAGCTAAAGTCAAATCTTTAGTCGCTTCTGGATAAATTGAGTCAGCTTGAATCAGATTGTTTTTATCAAATGGGTCTTGTATATAAATAGAGTTTAAATCTAGTTGATTTACATAGATTGTGACTTTATCTTTGAAACGATGATTTAATGTGGCGAGGGCTTGGGATTTATATCTTAGACCTTTTAAGTTTATTTGCCCTTTGCTGATTCTATATCGAAAAACTGTCCGACATTTTCTTTCAATTTCTAATTCAGGAATGGTTAAAACAGGAAATATTTTAGACGCTTCTTGCCACATTTTTTCTGGTCTTTGATTTGTCCCTGAATGAACTCGCTTATGATATATGTTCTCAATCCATTCATTCACTAAATCTCTTAATATATCTAGTGTATAACAGGCATTTCCTACAGAATCATAATCTCCTCTATGGACTGGTGATGAGTATGTAGTACCCTTAAGTTTATGAATAATGCTCATATTTAATGATCTAAAAAAACTTTCAATATGAGCTTTATTATTGGGAGAGTATGGCTGTGATTCTGACTTAGTAATATTAAAATTATTACAAAAATTAGCTAAAGCATTATTATTAAACTCGCAACCATTGTCTGGGATTATTACTGTTGGAAGTCCTCCTGTTTTGTCGAGATGAGGTCTCATCAACATATTTTTAAGTGTAAGTAATGTTTTTGTTGCTGAGGGAGGTAGCATACATAAGTGCCAACCTACTATAGCTCGTGTATAGATATCTATCGCAATGCAAAGTTCTGGTCTACCAAGTACATTCCCATTTTTATCTAATATGATGCAATCAATCTCATGGGTATCCATTTGAACTATTGCGAGTAAACCAGGCGATACTAAGCTCTGACCTGATGCTTTAAATTTTTTACTTGCTTCTTTTGCTCCATTTTTATTCTTAAATACAATATAGGGATCAAGTCTCTCAAAACGCCGAGCTACAGTTCGTTCAGACGGTATTGTAGCATTTAGGTTAAGTGATAATATTCGATCTTTAATAATTACATGAGCATCACTTGGACTAAAATTTTCTCTTTCTTTAATGAAATCAGAAATAACTTCATTAATAATTTCCTCAATTTCAATCGGGAATCTTAAACTTCTGTTTCCACCAGCTCCTTGATAAAAACCATGAAATGAATCTGAGTTATCTCGATATATCTTTATGTACCGTGCCAAAGTGCTTGCAGATATTTTTCTAAGATTAGGATTTTCTTTGGTTATGTTTATAATTGCATTTTTCAAATGCTTGATCGAACATGGAATTTTGTTTGAAAAAACGTAGTTAAGATACTTGAAAATTTCCTCAATTGTCAGAGCTTTATTTTTGTGAAATTGTGGAATGCTTAAATTAGTTAACTTTATATCTCCATTTAAGATTTTATTAATTAAATCATATTCAGTAAGAAAGTACATATTTCCACTAATGGAGTTAGAGTAGCGGATAGTTTCATTTTCTATATAGCATATTTCATAAAGTTCATCACGATATTTAAATCGATCACCAATTTTTAATTGAAAATTATTTTTCATAATTAAACTCCTAAAGTTTTTTTATAAAAAATAAAATAATCAGCAATCATCAAATCTAAATTGTTAGCATTCAGTAATTTATATAAATCCATTTTATTTTTGAAGTTTCTATTTCTAATGAGGGTGTCTGCTTTTTCTAAATCAATTTTATTTATTTTTTTATAATTTGCTCTTTGATAGCTGATACTTAATAAAAGACAGTCTTGTTTTGAAATAAGATTAGTACGATCAAAAGTTCTAAATTTAATCGAGTAACTATTTAAAATACTTTCTGCTAAATTAAATCTTGCAATGTTTTTTTCTGAAAGTGTATTTAAATTAGGTTTAATTTCATGAACTTCATATCCATTCAGTGTTTTTATAATGAAGTCGGGAATAATAAAATGTCGATCATTGATAAAGATCTGAACTGCTTGTGTTCTGTATTGAAGTACATCTTCATTACGCTCCAAAGCTATTGCATGGGCTAGTTCTAAATTACTTTCGAGGCATATTAACCCCTGATTTTTAACACTTGGAAAGAGGGATACACGACTACCTATACGTGATTTTACTCTACGTTCACCAATGAATTTTGATGATACATGAGTCTGTTTTTGAAAAGCTTCTTCAAATTTGATTAGTAGATTTTGATTAAGTTGATTAGTTTTCTGCTCTAGATAACTTGATTGCATAGTAGTTCTCACATTTTTTAGGATGAGATAAAGCTTTGAGCAATTTTGATTTTATTGCCCAAGACTTGACGGAACATTGCAATCAAGAGATACTAAAAACACGACTAGTTAGCTTTCTCTTGATTGCAAACGGGTAGAGCGGATTCTATGAATCCGCTTTATTTTTTCTTAAGTCATGTTTCTTTCTCCTCTGTAATTAAGCCAAGTGCGATAGCAATTCGTTTACTTTCACCACGTTTGGGCAAACGATTTGTATTGAGAATTCTATAAACTAACTCTCTTGAAAAATTATGTTTTAAGCTCCAGTCGGAAATTGTGATTCCAGCTTGCTCAAAATCATCTTTGATTTGCTGATTTGTTTTCATGATAGTAGTAAAAATAATTAGAACTTAATCTAAAAATATAGGTTTTTTCTAGTTTTGCAAGGTTTTATTATAATGGATTAATTTATTTATTATTAATTAATAAAACATTAATTAAATATTATATTAACTTAGTAAATAAATGAATCGATATCATTAATGATTTTGGAAATAATATTTTTATGATTTTCTAATCTTGATATTTTTTTGCTTCTATCTCTTATATAATTTTTAAAGCAATAATTAATTTCTGGTAATTGTTTGGATAGTTCATTAGTTTCTTGAATTTCCAAGGTTTTTTCTAGCTGCTCTTGTTTAAGTAAGCTTAATTTTTTAGTTAATACTTTCACTGCTTTTTCTTTACAGTGAGTAATTCTAAAATCAGTTAATTTATCAGTTTCTGAATAAAATTGATTTCCTTCATCGTCATATTCTTTTCTTAAGTAGCCAAATTTCAATAATTGTTTAATTAAAGAATATGTTTGCCATTTTAGTGAATCAGGAGCACCTTCAAAGCGTATCCAAAGATCTTTAGGTTTGAACAAGAATAAGAGAATGCCATTCTCAATAACTACAAGAAACTGCTCTTTTAGAGGGTGCTTAATTTCAATCATTTAAAGGTAATACGTAAAAATAAAGGGGATTATAATCCGTTTTTCTGTCTTATTTAAGGTTTTATTTTTAAATATAAAATTTTAAAATCTAACGCTTATGAGGATTATAAGCCGTGGATACTTAGTCCTCAAAAATGAATAGTTCTATTCTTTATAGGAATAGAACTTATGAACGATTTAGCACAGAAAATTGGACATGCTATTCGGAATTGTCGAATTGAGCAGAAAATTACTCAAGAAAAATTAGCATTACTTTGCAATATCGATCGTAGTTATGTGGGACGTATTGAGCGAGGAGAAGTAAATATCACGGTACTAAAGCTCTATGAGATTGCACAAATACTTAAAGTTGCACCACATGATTTGCTGCCTAAAGACTAATGAGGCTTCTAGCTATTTCTTGATTTACTATTATTTTTATAATTATCTATCTTGAAGATGAATAGTATGCGTTCAAAGATAGACTACTATTAGGTAATAAAATCATTACCACGTTTTTTAATTTTGTAAGTCCCTCGGCTAGCAAACCTTTTCGCAAGATCTGGATTGCGTCCGGATAACTTTTTGACCGATACAGGTTCGCTATTGGGAGCTTTGTTCCATACGATATCATTCTTTACATAGAGTACTGTTCTAGTACGTGCAACTTCAATAAAGCGTTTCTGAAGTACAAGAGCGGCAGCTTTAGCTATTTCACGTTCGTTCTCTGGGTTTTCAATTGTCATATTTAAAACCTTAAATGGATTAAATTGGGTTAATAGTGTTATTCATATCCTTTGGGAGGGTTACCGTCACCCATTTAATTATAAAAATAATTAAATAAATATTCCTAGACTGTCATCATATCAACAACATACCTGCCATGCCTATGAATAGCTTACTGTTGATGCGCAAATTGGCATGTTTTTTATGAAATTTTTTTCAAATTTCCTAATAAATTGAAAAATAAAAAAAGATCCAACATGTTTTTACTGTAATGAATTACTTCTTTGAGGTCTTTCATGAGATAGAATGTATTTAATAATATCTCCAATTTTTTGTGTACATTCCAATGTATTATTAGGCCGTCGGCTATCTAATTGTGTATTGTTTCAATTCATTTTTGTTACTCACAAAACTTCTTTACATAGCTGTTCTAAAGATAAATTATTTTCATATACTGAAATTATTAACCTATTGATTAACTATCAATAGTTTTCAAAATTCATTATTCTAATTATAAGAATCAAATACATGGTTTTAGAATGGATAAGAAGAAACTATCTGAACGAGATATATGTAGTAAATTTATCAATCCTGCCTTAGAACAAGCTGGATGGACTGCGCATCAAATTCGTGAAGAAGTAACTTTTACCAATGGTCAAATCATGGTACGTGGGAAGCTACATACTCGTGGTGAGCGAAAACGTGCCGATTATGTTCTTTACTATAAGAAAAATATTCCTTTAGCGATTATTGAGGCTAAAGATAATAATCATAGTCTGGGAGCTGGTATGCAGCAGGCTTTAGCCTATGCTGATTGTTTACAAGTACCTTTTGTTTTTTCAAGTAATGGCGATGGCTTTTTATTCCATGACCAAACGGGTCTATTTGGAAAAGTTGAGCAAGAGCTAGGATTGGATGAGTTTCCTTCCCCTGAGTATTTATGGAAACTGTATGAGCAATATAAGGGTTTGACCACATCCGAATCTAAGAAAATCGTTGAATATCCTTACTATGATGATGGTTCTGGTAATATTCCTCGTTACTACCAAGTTAATGCAATCAATAAAACGATAGAAGCGATTGCTCGGGGGCAAAATCGTATTTTACTTGTTATGGCAACAGGTACGGGGAAAACTTATACAGCTTTTCAAATCATATGGCGTTTATGGAAATCAGGTGCAAAGAAACGGATTTTATTTTTGGCAGACCGAAATATTTTAGTCGACCAAACTAAAAATAAAGATTTTAAACCCTTTGGGCAGCAAATGACTAAAATATCAAATCGTATGATTGATAAAAGTTATGAGATTTATCTTTCTCTTTATCAAGCAGTAACTGGTTCAGAAGAAGAAAAGAACATCTACAAGCAGTTTAGTCCTGAATTCTTTGACTTAATTGTGATTGATGAATGTCATCGAGGAAGTGCTAAAGAAGATTCATCATGGCGTGAAATTTTAGAATATTTTAGTTCAGCAACTCATGTGGGGTTAACAGCGACTCCAAAAGAAACCAAAGATACTTCAAACATTACTTATTTTGGTGATCCTGTTTATACCTATACGTTGAAAAAAGGTATTCAAGATGGTTTCCTGGCACCTTATAAAGTTGTGCGTATTGATATAGATAAAGACCTACAAGGATGGCGACCAGAAAAAGGCAAGAAAGATCAACATGGTAATGAAATTACTGATCGCATCTATAATCTTAAAGATATGGATAAAGGGCTTGTTTTAAAGAGTCGTACAGAAATTGTTGCTCAAAAAATTACAGAGTTTTTGGTGAATACAGACCCTTATGCCAAGACAATTGTGTTCTGTGATGATATTGATCACGCAGAGCGTATGCGACAAGCTTTAGCTAATTTGAACCTTGAACGAATCAAAGAAAATCGTAAATTTGTCATGCGTATTACTGGTGATGATAAAGAGGGTAAGGCTGAACTAGATAACTTTATTAATCCTGAGGAACGTTATCCTGTCATAGCAACAACGTCTAAACTGATGACTACAGGCGTGGATTCACAAACGTGTAAATTGATTGTACTTGATCAGCATATTAAATCCATGACTGAATTTAAACAAATGATTGGTCGTGGTACACGTATCAATGAAGAGTTTGGAAAAACTTGGTTTACGATAATGGATTTTAAAAAGGCGACTGAGCTTTTTAGTGATCCTGCTTTTGATGGTGATCCTGTTGTCATTTATGAACCTAAACCAGATGAACCTGTAGTACCACCCGATGAGCCAGATATTGGAGATGAAGGTGATGATTCAGATTATACCAATGATGATTCAACAATAGGTGGTACTTCTGGTGGTGAAGATACTGGTGGAGGTGATGCTGAACCACCGAGAAAATTCTATGTAAATGATGTTGCCGTTAATGTGATTGGAGAGCGGGTTCAGTTTTATGATAACGATGGAAAATTGGTTACGGAATCTCTGAAAGATTATACACGTCAGCATATTTTAAAAGACTATGAATCTTTAGATGCATTTTTAAGAAAATGGAAAGGTGCTGATAAGAAGTCACTCATAATTGATGAGTTCAAAAAGCAGGGTGTAATTTTTGAAGCATTAGAGGATGAGGTTGGTAAAGATTTTGATCCTTTCGATATGATTTGCCATATTGCTTTTGATCAGCCAGCTTTAACTAAAAAAGAACGTGCTAACAATGTGCGCAAACGCAACTATTTCACCAAATATAATGATCAGGCTCGTCAGGTATTAGATGCATTACTAGATAAATACGCAGATCAGGGGATTGAGCCAATTGAAGATGTAAAGATTTTACAAATTCCTCCGTTTAATCAAATGGGGTCAATCATTGAAATTATTCAGTCATTTGGATCGCCTGAAGAATATACAAAAGCACTAAAAGAATTGGGTAATCAGCTTTACGATAATGTATCTTGAGTAGTTGGTCTGATAAACTCACGTACAAATTTGATACTGTTGATTTGAAGTCTAGCTATGAATATTTCAGGAACAATAAAAGCCATTCAGAAAATCATGCGTAAGGACGTTGGGGTGGATGGTGATGCACAACGCCTCGGTCAGTTAGTATGGATGTTATTCCTGAAGGTTGTCGATGCTAGAGAACGAGAAGCAGAAGCTTTAGCCTTTTTAGAAGGGAAAATTTTTCATTCCCCAATTCCTGAAGAACTGCGTTGGAGAAATTGGGCAACAGATTCTGAAGGAATTACAGGTGATGCATTAAAAAAATTTATTGATGACCAATTATTTGAAAGATTAAAAAAATTATCAGAAAATACGGATGATCAACGAGCTTTTCTTATCTCTACAGTTTTCCAAGAAGCAAATAACTATATGAAATCAGGCACACTGATTCGTCAAGTTGTCAATAGAATTGAATCAGATTTAGATTTTACTAAATCAAAAGAACTACATGCATTTGGTGATATTTACGAGCAACTTTTGAGGGATCTTCAGTCTGCGGGTAACGCCGGTGAATTTTATACACCCCGAGCAGTTGTTTCTTTCATGACAGATATTATTGCTCCTCAATTAGATGAAACGATCCTTGATCCTGCTTGTGGTACGGGAGGCTTTTTAACATCAGCAATCGAATTTAAACGTAAACATTTTGTTAAGACTCCTATTGACGAACAAATACTACATAAGTCAATTTTTGGTATTGAGAAAAAACCTTTACCTCATTTGTTATGTACAACAAATATGATTTTGCATGGTATTGATGTACCAACTCAGATTAAACATGACAATACACTATCTCATTCTTTAATTTCATGGGGACTCGATAAACGTGTTGATATCATACTTACTAATCCACCATTTGGTGGAATTGAAGAAGATGGAATAGAAAATAATTTTCCAGAGAAATTTCGTACCCGTGAGACAGCTGATCTTTTCATGGTGTTGATCATCCAACTCTTAAAAGCGCATGGTCGTGCAGCCGTGGTTTTACCAGATGGCTTTATGTTTGGTGAGGGTATCAAAACAGCCATTAAAGAAAAATTAATGGAAGACTGTAATCTACATACCATTGTTCGTTTGCCGAAGTCTGTTTTTGCACCATATACACCTATTAGTACCAATATTTTGTTCTTTACCAAGGGGAAGAAAACAGAACATATATGGTTCTATGAGCATCAATTACCACAAGGTGTAAAAGCCTATAACAAAACTAAACCGCTTCAGCTTAAAGAGTTCGATACTTTAAAAGCATGGTGGGGCTTAGAAAGTGATGGTTTTGCTAGTCGTGTAGCAAATGAGCAAGCATGGAAAGTATCACTTCAAGATATTATTGGTCGTGGCTATAACCTTGATATAAAAAATCCGCATCAAGTTGAAGAAGATGTAAAAGACCCTAAAGAGCTTTTGGCTAAATATGAGAGCCTTGAGGCTGAGGTTGCTAAAATTCGTCAGCAATTAAAAGCAATTTTAGATGAAGCTTTAGGTCAATAGTTCAGGATGAGTAAAATGACAGATGTTAAAGAACTCATTACTGAGCATTTAGATATTTGGTTAACAGCTGAAACTGAGAAAAAGTCGGGGCGTGGGCGCAGTTCAGGTTCAAATGATACGATTTATGGCATTCAGAAATTACGTGAATTAATTTTGGAATTGGCTTTCCTTGGTAAATTAGTACCTAATGAAAAAAAACCTTTTAATTTGTTAGAACAAATTTTGAGTGAGCAAAATGAATTAGTAAAAAATAAAATTTTAAAAAAGACTACAGATATAAATATTCTAGAAAATAGTGAATTTGACTATTCTTTGCCTAATACATGGGTTCTATTAAAACTAGGTGATTCAGGTTATAACTTAGGACAAAAAATTCCTACTTCCAAATTTTCTTATATTGATGTGTCTGCAATTAATAGTCTTTATGGACGTGTAGAAAATCAATCAATTTTAAATGCTGAGGATGCACCTTCACGAGCACGTAAGATAGTGGGGATTGGTACGGTTATATATTCTACGGTTAGACCTTATCTCAACAATATTGCCGTCATTGATGAGGTTTTTGAGTACGAACCTATTGCAAGTACAGCTTTTGCTGTAATCCATCCATATAAGATTATTGATTCTTATTATTTATTTTATTACTTACGTAGTCCTTTGTTTATAAAATATGTTGAGTCGCAACAAGTAGGGATTGCTTATCCTGCCATTAATGATAAGCAATTCTTCAGTGGGTTATTACCAATTCCACCATTAGAAGAACAAAAACGTATCGTTAGTAAAGTCGATGAATTGATGGAATTATGTGATCAACTCGAACATCAGCAAAATTTAAGTTCGGAAGCGCACGATCAATTAGTTGATACATTTTTGAATGTTTTGATTAACTCATCCGACGTTGAAGAGTTCCAGCAGAATTGGCAATGTATTTCAGAAAACTTTAGTCTGCTATTTACCACTGAATACAGTATTGAAAAGTTAAAACAAACAATTTTGCAGTTAGCTGTAATGGGCAAGTTAGTGAAACAAGACCCTAATGATGAAGGAGTTAATTTTTTACTTAAAAGAGTAGAAATAAATAAAAATGAGAGAGTTAAGAATAAAGAAATACAAAAACCCAAAGCAATTACTGTTGAGCAGTCATTAAAGTTTGATATCCCCAAAAGTTGGGAAAAAGTACTTCTAAATGATATTGCATTTGTAACTAAATTAGCTGGTTTTGAATATACTAAATATATGAAGTTAGTAGATTCAGGCGAGGTTGCAGTTATTAGAGCACAGAATGTAAAACCGTTTGAGCTAAACGAAAACAGTCTAAAGTATATTGACTTGGAAACCTCTCGATTATTACAAAGGTGTGCATTAGATAGAAAAGCTTTATTGATGACATTTATTGGAGCTGGAATTGGAGACGTCTGTGTATTCGATAAGGAACAAAGATATCATCTAGCGCCGAATGTAGCTAAAATTGAGCCATTTTCTGACCCAAATATTAATTATCTTTTAATCTTTTTAAATAGTATGTATGGGAAAGAGGAAATTTTTAAATCGCTTAAAGCTACAGCCCAACCTAGTATTTCAATGACAACAATTCGTGAAATTTGGTTGCCTCTACCTCCATTAGCTGAACAAAATAGAATTGTTGAAAAAGTAAACCAACTCTTTTCTATAATTGATAAGTTGCAAACGCTTCAAGGTAAATTACAAAAAACTAAGATTCATTTAACAGATAGTTTGGTTGCTAGTGCCTTGAGTGATTTAAATGATAAAAGTGAGTCTGAAGTCACTGATAATGTTGTCCAATTTGAAAAGCCAATTGAGACTATTAAACAGTCGAAGCAAAAAAGTAGTGATCAAATTGATTTATTTACAGATGAAAGCGTTGATGATGATTTGAAGCTTTTATCTTTAGCTGCTGAAATCACGTTTCAGTTGCATACAGAGCCAACTTTTGGTCATTTAAAACTGCAAAAGTTGATCTACTTATGCCAACAACTAAAACATATGGATTTGGCGGCTGACTTTAAACAACATGCCGCTGGTCCATATGATCCAGTTATGGCACGTTATTTAGATAAAGAGTTTAAAGATCATGAGTGGTTTAGTTACGATCCTAAGCGAGACTTAAAGTACAAACCTCTCAGTAGATGTAATGATCATAGATCTGCATTTAATAAGTATTTTGCTAAAGATGTATCTGAGATTTATGACTTAATAGGACTTTTTAGAACAAGTAAATCTGACCATATAGAAATTATTGCAACACTTTTTGCATGTTGGTTACGTTTGTTAGAGAAAAAACAATCTGTTACTGAAGAACAGCTTTTGAAAGATTTTTATGCTTGGTCGGAAGAAAAGAATCGATTTAGTAAAGCTGAAGTATTAAATGGTTACAAGTGGATGAAGATGTATTCCATAACACCAATAAGATAATTGCAAGGGGGATTTATGTCGTATCAGGCGGTTTTTACAGGATGGGAAGATCTTAAATTAAAGGATTTACTCGTAGCTTATAGAAAAGCTAAAGCAGATTGTTTTTTTGAGAATACTTTCCCCACAGCAGTAAAATTTGCAGAGTATGAACAAAAATTATTACCTAATTTAAGAAAACTTTTGGAAAAATTAAAAAAAGATAATGGTTTTTTTGAGAATGAGAAATTCTTAGGGCAATATCGAGTTGTCCCTAAAAAATTAATAATAAATAAGAAGTCTGATACCAATAGCATTAGTCATGTACATTTTTCAGATCCAAAAAAAAATTTAAATAAGTTATTTGGTGAAAATGAGATAAGTCCATCATTTCGTATCATTGGCGATTTCCCCGTAGAAACACATATTATTTCAGCCCTCTGGATTAATATGGTTGGAGAGCAGTTTGATGAACGATTAACTGAGTCTTGCTATGGGGCACGACTAAAACGTATAGAAAATGATGAAGAGTTTTCTTTAAATATGAGAAAACCTTTCCATATCAGTGCAATAGGATCATTTACACCGTACTTTCAGCCTTATCAAAAATGGCGAAATGATGGGTTAAATGCTATACGAGATGAATTAGAAAAAGATAAAAGTGTTATAGCAGTATCTTTGGACTTAAAAAGTTATTACCACTACATTGATCCAAAAATCATTGTTTCTGAAAATTTGCATAAAACATTTGATCTTACTCTTAGTGAGCATGAGCTTTTATTTACTAAGCAATTAGCTAATTTTTTAGAAGAATGGGCAAAACAGGCTGTTGTATTTTCAAAAAAAATCTCCGTTGAATGTGAGATATCAGGTGGCTTAGCAATAGGCTTAACTGCAAGCAGAATTATCTCTAATATGATTTTGCACCGTTGGGATAAATTAATTAAAGAAAAACTTACTCCAATTCATTATGGTCGTTATGTAGATGATATGTTTTTAGTATTAAAAGATGCTGGGAATATAAGTAATAGTGATGACTTAATGAAATTCTTACAAGAAAGAATTGGAGATGAGATACTAAAACCAGATGATAAGGACCCAAAAAAATGGTTGATTAATCAACCTAACTCTAAGAATGACTCAACCTTAATACAATTGCAATCTGATAAACAAAAGCTATTTCTTTTAGAAGGACGAACAGGGTTAGATTTATTAGATAGTATTGAAAAAGACATTTATGAGCTTTCGAGTGAACATCGTTTGATGCCTTCACCTGATCAACTAGATCAGTCAACAGCTGCGAAGGTGCTTTCAGCAGCTGGAAGTGTAGGTGAAAATGCTGATACTTTACGGAGAGCAGATGGATTAACGATAAGAAGATTAAGTTGGGCATTGCAATTAAGGCATGTTGAGACACTTGCTCGTGATTTACCTTCTAAGGTGTGGAAAAAACAAAGAGATGAGTTTTACCAATTTGCTCATAATCATATTTTAAGACCTGATAGTATATTTGAGCATTTTTCATATTTACCTCGTTTGCTCGGATTTGCTATCGGTTTGAATGAATGGCATCAAGCAGAATTAATTGTATTAAGAGCATATCAATCATTAGATCTTCTTAAAGCAGCAATTTTTGATCAAGATAGAGCAAAATTTTATGGAGAAGTTAATGGTTCAAAATGTGATCTTCATGAAGATATTTGGCAAGAAATCAAACATTCATTAACAATACTATTTATAGATGCTGCAACAAAATACTATGATCCGAAAGACCTTTTTGAAGATAAAGAACCAAAGCAAAAAAGTTTAGAAGATATATTTTTCCGTGGTTTATTTGAAAATATCGATTCAATTAGTGATTTACTTAATACTGATTTGAGTATCACAAACTTTAAAGAAAAAGCATTATTAGTTTTAAACTCTGACTTGGGTAAAACACCTTATAAACAAATTTTAGCTTTAAATATAAGTAATAAACTATTGGATAAAGAAAATAAAAGACGAAACGAAAAGCTTATTAGACGTTTCTTGGAAACAGAGCTGATTTCTACTGATTCCTTGAGATTATTCTTAAAATCGTCATTCCCAAAGAGATTCAATAAGGAAAACTATTCTAATAAATATAGTTTTGAAATATTTTTACCCTACTTATTTCCTACAAGACCATATTCAACAGCAGAAATCTCTGAATTGGCACCTGAGTGTGTGGGTTTGCCTCAAAATAATAAGAAGTTTTGTAACACTTCGCCTACTAAAATATGGGCTAGGTATTGCCAAGCAGTACGTGGTGTATGGGTAAAACCTACTTTGTTAGCTATCGCTAATGATAATAATGATAAGCTCAATTGTTCAAGGTCTTTAAGATTAGGAACTGATAGTAAAGATAAAGTTATAGTGGCCTTAACTAATCTAAAAACATCTCAAAAGGATTGGACTCATACAGCAGCGAATAAACCTAATTTAAGTTTAGATAGATATAAGAGAATATCTGATTTAGTGAATGATATTTTGAGGCTAAACCCTAGACCTGACTATGTATTTTTTCCAGAATTATCTATTCCTTTAGAGTGGGTTGATAGTATCTCCTCTAGGTTGTGTGCTGCTGGAATAAGTATTATTGCTGGAACTGAATATAGACATACTGCAAGCAATAAGTTAATAAGTGAAGCTTTATTAATATTATCTGATAACCGTTTAGGGCATTATGCATTTGCTAAGATTTGGCAACCTAAGCTTGAACCAGCTGTAGGTGAAGACAAAGAGTTAACTAGTGTGTACGGAAAAGCGTGGGATTTTGCTAGAACGAAGTATAAGACTGAAAAAGATCAATTTAAAGTTCTAAAAAAGCCAATATACATACATAATAATTTTCATTTTGGAGTTATGGTTTGTTCTGAATTGCAAAATAGCAAATCAAGAATAAGTTTCCAAGGAAAGGTTGATGCTCTTTCAGTACTTAGTTGGAATCAAGATTTAGAAACATTTTCTACATTAATAGAGTCAGCAGCTCTTGATGTTCATGCTTATACAATTCTTGTAAATAATAGATCATATGGTGATAGTCGAATTCGTGTGCCAGCTAAACAATCCTTTAATCGAGATTTAGCAAGAGTAAGAGGTGGTGAAAATGATTTTGTTGTTGCAGCTACAATTGATATTAAAGAACTAAGAGCTTTTCAAAGTAGGTCAACACGCTGGACCCAAGAAGGCGACAAATTTAAACCATTACCTGAAGGCTTTACGATATCGAAATTTCGAAAGTTATCGCCTCCAATTAAGTAGTAAAAAAATAGAGCCATTAGGCTCTATTTTTTTTGCTTTAGCATAGTTGATTAAGTTTGTAACAATCTCGAAATATGTGTCAAAAATCTCACATTATCTGTCATTCAGCGTTTTAAGCTAAACCTTACCAGCTTAACGCACCGCCAGTTTGGTAATCTGTTACGCGCGTCTCGAAGAAATTCTTCTCTTTACGCAAGTCCATCATCTCTGACATCCACTGGAACGGGTTGTTCACACCAGCAAACTGTTCAGGCAAGCCTAACTGCGCCAGACGACGGTTGGCAATAAACTTCAGGTATTCTTCCATCATGCCAGCATTCATGCCGAGTACACCGCGTGGCATAGTGTCACGTGCATATTCGATTTCCAGCATCGTACCTTCAAGAATCATCTGAATGATTTCTTCCTGGAATTCAGTGGTCCATAGACCCGGGTTTTCGATCTTGATCTGGTTGATCATATCGATACCAAAGTTCAGGTGCATTGACTCATCACGCAGAATGTACTGGAACTGCTCTGCAACACCATTCATCTTGTTACGACGGCCCATCGACAGGATCTGGCTGAAACCGCAATAGAAGAAGATACCTTCAAGGACACAGTAGAATGCGATCAGGTTGCGAAGCAGGATCTGGTCATTTTCAGGTGTACCAGTTTTGAAAGTAGGATCACTTAAAGACTGGGTATATTTCAGGCCCCACGCCGCTTTACGTGCAACTGACGGTACTTCGCGGTACATGTTGAAGACTTCGCCTTCATCCATGCCTAGCGACTCGATACAGTACTGGTAAGCATGCGTGTGAATCGCTTCTTCAAACGCCTGACGCAAGATGTACTGACGGCATTCAGGGTTGGTAATGTGACGGTAAATCGCCAATACCAGATTGTTTGCAACCAGTGAATCGGCAGTCGAGAAGAAACCAAGTGAACGCATCACGATGGTACGTTCATCTTCAGTCAAGCCATTTTCAGACTTCCACAACGCAATGTCGTGGTTCATGTTGACTTCTTGCGGCATCCAGTGGTTTGCACATCCGTCCAGATACTTCTGCCAAGCCCATTCGTATTTGAATGGAACAAGCTGGTTCAAGTCTGCACGACAGTTGATCATCGCCTTATCATCAACCTGTACACGTTGCGCACCCATTTCAAGCTCTTCCAGGCCCGGTGCAACATCAAGTTGCTCTAGGGAAGCAGATGCTCTTGCCAGCGAATCGGTTGGATTTGATCCTCGGTTTTGAGTGGCTCTAAGGGGTTGTGCAGCTGCCACATCCGGCGATGCGTTGCCTGCATCAGATACCATCTGTGAATTAGTCGCTTTTTGCGGCTCGACGGGCGCAGGCTGCTGTTCAGGTGCAGCCGGTTTTTGCGAATCATCTTCGAAATCGTCCCAACTTAGGATAGACATATCAATTCTCTCTACGTTGCTTTATATCTTTTATGAGACATTCAGCTTGGCTGAGATGTCTTACTATACGCTTAATTTGTGTAAGCAAAATTAAGTTTTGTCGATGAATGCTCTAGTTTTATACAGGAGCAATGATCCCCACTACTTATTTTGCTTACGCTGCTGGCGAACTTTGAACCAGAAATAAGCAATCGGTAAATAAAAGGTAATACCAAAGGAAATCAGCAATGCCGCAAGTCCTAACATGTAGTTATGAGTCATATGAGGCATGCTGATTTCCTTTAATTTATTTTTTACTCTGCTCAGTGGCGTAAAAGTGATGATGGTTAATGTTATAAGTAACATTCATTGAAGAGTTATTCAGACTGTTAGAGCCTGTGATTTTACTCTGATCAATATTGGTTTGAGAGTTATAAAAATAAAATCCCAAACCTGTTGTACCAAAAATCGCTATGACACATGCACCTAGCATTGATGCTGCTTTCTTCATATGCTTTCTCGTGGAAAACATGCTGAAAATCAGGACATCTAAACCAATACAACTATTCAGATATCTGATTTACAACATGTTGTCATGTTAGTAATCATCATTATCTCAATGTAGCTGTATAAGCCTAAATTATTGGCAAGCCTCACAATCAGGGTTGTCAATTGAACATGCCATTGGCACTGGAGCCGCTTGAGCAAAACCTTCTTCCTCTGCAGGAGCTTCAGGTTTTTGCGCTTCAACCACCGGAGCTGCTGCTACAACAGGAGCCGCAACAGTTGCAGGTTTAACTGCATTCAATGCGCCAGTGTTAATAGTCGATTTCTCAGCAGAAGTCGCACCCAATGCACGAAGGTAATAAGTTGTCTTAAGACCACGTAACCAGGCCATCTTGTAAGTGATGTCCAGTTTCTTACCGTTTGCACCAGCGATGTAAAGGTTCAGAGACTGCGCCTGGTCGATCCATTTTTGACGACGTGATGCAGCATCCACGATCCAGCGAGTTTCAACTTCAAACGCAGTCGCGAAGATCGCTTTAAGCTCTTCAGGAATACGGGAAATCTTCTGAACAGAACCTTCGAAGTGTTTCAGGTCATTGACCATTACCGCATCCCAAAGACCACGTTCTTTCAACGCACGTACCAGGTATGGGTTAATCACGGTGAATTCGCCAGACAGGTTGGATTTCACATACAAGTTCTGGAACGTTGGCTCAATTGATTGAGATACGCCACAGATGTTTGAAATCGTTGCAGTCGGTGCAATCGCCATCACGTTCGAGTTACGCATACCGTCTTTTTGAACTTTGGCACGTAAAGTATCCCAGTCCAGACGTTGAGTGCGGTCTACTTCGAACATGCGTTCAGGACGAGTTTTCGCAACCAGATCAAGCGAGTCGATTGGCAGGATACCTTGATCCCACAATGAACCTTTGAAGGTTTCGTATGTACCACGTTCAACAGCCAAATCGCTAGATGTTGAAATCGCGTAGTACGAAATCACTTCCATCGATTCATCAGCAAACTCAACCGCAGCATCAGAACCATAAGCCAGGTTCATCTCATACAGTGCATCCTGGAAGCCCATGATACCCATACCAACCGGACGGTGTTTCAGGTTCGAGTTGCGCGCTTGCGGAACAGCGTAGTAGTTGATGTCAATCACGTTATCGAGCATACGAACGGCTGTTTTAACTGTGCGTGCCAGTTTTTCGCGATCAAGAACACCGCCTTGAACGTGTTGTACCAGGTTGATTGAACCCAAATTACAAACTGCGATTTCTTCTTTGCTGGTGTTCAGGGTAATTTCTGTACACAGGTTAGACGAGTGCACCACACCAACGTGTTGCTGTGGTGAACGTAAGTTACATACGTCTTTGAATGTGATCCACGGGTGACCTGTTTCAAACAGCATAGACAGCATTTTGCGCCACAAATCTTTTGCACGGATTTTCTTGTGCAACATGTTTGTTTCTTTGGCAATCGCTTCGTAATGTGCATAACGCTCAGCGAATTCAGCACCAGTCAAATCATGCAGATCAGGCGTTTCAGAAGGGGTGAACAAAGTCCATTCTGCATCTTCGAATACACGTTGCATGAACAGGTCAGGAACCCAGTTCGCAGTGTTCATGTCATGGGTACGACGACGGTCATCACCAGTGTTCTTACGCAGTTCAAGGAATTCTTCGATGTCGAGGTGCCAAGTTTCTAAGTATGCACAAACTGCACCTTTACGCTTGCCGCCCTGGTTCACCGCAACAGCTGTATCGTTCGCCACTTTCAGGAACGGAACAACACCTTGCGACTTACCATTTGTACCTTTGATGTATGAGTTCAAAGCACGAACTGGTGTCCAGTCATTACCTAAACCGCCTGCCCATTTAGATAGCATTGCGTTATCACGCATCGCGCCATAAATGTCATACAGGTCATCATCAATCGTAGTCAAGTAGCAGCTAGACAATTGTGGACGTAACGTACCTGAGTTAAACAGGGTAGGCGTCGAAGCCATGTAGTCGAAGCTAGACAATAAGTTATAGAACTCAATCGCGCGCTCTTCACGGTTTTCTTCATTGAGCGACAAGCCCATAGAAACACGCATAAAGAACAATTGCGGAAGTTCGAAACGTACGCCATCTGAATGGATGAAGTAACGGTCAAATAATGTTTGCAGACCTAGGTAAGTAAATTGGTTAGAGCGTTCCGGTTGAATCGCCGCTGCCAGTTTCGCCAAGTCAAAGTTCAATAATTCTGGAGAAAGCAGCTCAAGCTCAATCCCTTTTTTCAGGTAAGTTTCCAGCGCATCGCCTTCAACTGTATCTACAGGTAGGCCCAGGAATTTCAAACCAGTCGCAACCAGGTCATCACGCAATAAACGTGCAGTCACATATGTATAGTTAGGCTCTTGCTCAATACGGGTACGGGTCGCCATCATCATCGTGGTCGAGATGTCCGACTCTTTTACGCCGTTGTACAAGTTTTTCACGGTCTCATCGACAATGGCTTGTACATCAATGCCTTCAAGGCCTTCTGCTGCTTTAGTAACATGCGCAGTTAAAGCACTTAAATCTAGTGGCTTGAGTTTGCCTTCAGCATCGGTAATTTGCAGGGTCGGGTGATGATGTGCACCTAACTGTTTACGTGCTTCAGAACGTTGTTCACGGTAAATGACATAAGAGCGTGCAACTTTCTGTTCGCCCGTACGCATTAGCGCAAGTTCAACTTGGTCTTGAATTTCTTCAATATGAATCGTTCCGCCAGAAGGTAAGCGACGTTTAAAGGTATTTAATACCATTTCCGTCAGTTGCTCGATACGATCATGGATCCGGCTCGAGTCAGCGCTTTGTTGGCCTTCAACCGCCAAAAACGCTTTACCAATTGCGACAGAAATTTTTTCTGCATCAAAAGCGGCAACATCACCGGTGCGTTTAATCACCTGAAGTTGACCAGGAGTTGAAGTGATTACGCTCATGTTAGCATAGCTCCATTGTCATCTATTTTTATGTTTATAGACCGTTTGAACTGGGCAAAATTCGTGCCACAGTGTTTGAGGAATAAACACAAGACCTAGTGGTTTTAAAATTAATTGAACACAAGATACGGGAAAATTTAGGGTAGATCAATATTGACATTTAGCTAAATATTTTTCTTAAGTTGTGCTTTAATCCTTGTAAAAATATCGCTATTTTTATTGATTTTTGTATAAGCCTTATCAGGCAAGGCATAGCATAACAAAGTCAAAAGAAAGTGCTTATAGATAACACTGTGGATAACTAAAAAGTGCTGAATCAAGCAGTCATATTTTGTCCATGTAATAGTTGTGTAAATCGCAAATCAGATCTAAGCCACTGTTTCAAGCATAATTGTCCAAAAAATGCACGATAAAATATTACAAAATGCTATCTTGATGTATCAGTTTGGTGAACGCTATCTTGTTTACAATGTAAACGTGTGTATATTGCAAGCATATTAAAAACGTATCTATTGGATTTCAAAAGGATACGCCTATAGCGTAGATCCACCAAATAAGGGGTAATACATGAGCCAAGAAGAAAAGTTACCCAAGATTTTAATTGTTGAAGATGACGAGCGTCTTGCCCGTTTAACGCAAGAATACCTCATTCGTAACGGACTTGAGGTGGGGGTAGAGCCGGATGGTAACCGTGCCATTCGTCGGATTATTGCCGAGCAGCCAGATATGGTGGTGCTGGATGTGATGTTGCCAGGTGCGGATGGCTTGACCATTTGCCGTGAAGTGCGTCCACATTATCATCAACCGATTTTGATGTTGACTGCGCGTACTGAAGATATGGATCAGGTTTTAGGTCTGGAAATGGGTGCAGATGACTATGTCGCTAAGCCTGTTCAACCGCGTGTATTGCTGGCACGTATTCGTGCATTATTGCGCCGTACTGATAAGGTACCTGAAGATGAAGTGGCACAGCGCATCGAATTTGATGATCTGGTCATCGACAACGGCGGTCGTTCAGTGACCTTAAATGGCGATCTGGTTGATTTTACCAGCGCAGAATATGATCTGTTATGGTTGCTTGCATCGAATGCTGGCCGTATTCTCTCTCGCGAAGATATTTTCGAGCGTTTACGTGGTATCGAATATGATGGTCAAGACCGTTCAATCGATGTACGTATTTCTCGTATCCGTCCAAAAATCGGTGACGATCCAGAAAATCCGAAGCGTATTAAAACAGTACGTAGTAAAGGTTATCTTTTTGTTAAAGAGACCAATGGTCTTTAAGCAAATGTGGTTTGTTGCTTGAACAAGCAGGATAAATTATAGGTGTTTAAACACAGTATATTTTTGCGTATATACGCAGGACTCGTCATCCTTGTCGTCTTGGTGGCGGTGTTCGGCTATCTGTTGGTACAGATTATCAACTATCAGCGTGCGCAAGAATATCGCGAATCCCTGACTGATGGTATGGCATATATCATCAGTGAAGGGGTTGCACGCCAGCCAAATCTCCAGCAAAAAATGGATTGGGTTTCTGATGCCTCCGATTTGCTGGAATTGCCCATTCACTATGTAGAAGCCAGCAAGGTCGACATTACCCGTGCTGAAGGACGCCGTATTGCCGAACGTAAGGCGGTGGTGCGTTGGGACGCCGAATCAGGTATTGCCTATATTGTGGTTGGGCTGCGCGATGACCCGGGTCATTACCTTTATATTAAGGCCGACAGCATTACTGAGCGCCAGATGAAGGCCTTACCAGTCTTTATCCTGGACTATCTGGTCTACTATCCAGGTCAGGAAAAAGAATATCTGGCTCGTATTCAGGATTATTTTTCTTATCCGGTTTCTATCGAAAATGTCCAGAATTTACCTTTAGATTCCGAGCAGATCGGGCGCTTGCGTCTTGATCACAGTATTATCCTGTATCGGGATAGTGCCTCAATCCGTGGCACCACCATTTCAATTATTTCGCCAATTCCAGGTTCGACCTCACAAGTCTTGGTGATGGGACCGGTGCCATTGTTTAACTGGATGCCATTCCAGTTAGCGACTGGTATTACCTTATTGAGCCTGTTTGTGCTGAGTCTGGGGGTGTATGGTTTGCTGGTGCCAATGCAGCGCAAGTTGCGTGAAGTCAGCTATGCCTTAAACAAAATGAAAACCGGTAATATGTCATTGCGTCTTCCTGTAGAAGGAAGTGACGAAATGGCAACGCTGGCCTCTAGCTTTAACAATATGTCTGATCATATTCAGCGCCTGATTGAAGCCCAACGTGAATTGATGCGTGCGGTGTCGCATGAACTTCGTACACCAGTGGCGCGGATTCGTTTTGGTGTGGAAATGATGGCAGATGAAGATGATTACGATTATCGTCTGCAACAGGTCGAACAGATTGATAAAGATATTGAGGCGCTGAATACCCTGATTGACGAGATCATGACCTATGCCAAGCTAGAACAGGGCATGCCTTCGATCGAGTTTGAAAAGGTCAATCTGTTTGAAGTGCTGAATCAGGTAGCTCTGGAAACTGAAGCATTAAAAACCCAGAAAATCATTGAGCTACATTCAATGCCTGATGTGGTGGTTGAGGCAGAACACCGTTATCTGCATCGCGTAATTCAGAATCTGGTCGGCAATGCGGTGCGTTATTGCGACAATAAGGTGCTGATCAGTGGTGGTCTGGATCAGGATGGTCAGGCCTATGTCTCTGTTGAAGATGATGGCCCGGGAATTCCGGAAGTGGATCGTGCCCGGGTCTTTGAAGCCTTTGCCCGGCTGGATGACAGCCGCACCCGTGCTTCGGGTGGTTATGGTTTGGGTTTATCCATTGTCAGCCGGATTGCGTACTGGTTTGGTGGTACGATTCAGGTGGATCAAAGTCCGACGCTGGGTGGCGCGCGTTTTACCATGACCTGGCCGGCACAGCGTTATGTCAAGAAGAGTAAGCGCAAGATGCTAGAAAAAAAGCCTGAGGAAGCGAGTGATCATTTAGCTTGATATTGTATAAATGATTTTAGTCATAAAAAACGATGCATCGGCATCGTTTTTTATTAGGAGCGATTTTTATTCCTGAATGGTCGCATCAGGTTCAATGAGTGATTTACCCTCTTTTAAGCTTTGTAGCGCTTCAGAGTTAAAGTCGATCACCAGTTTGGTATTTTTCGCATCGACGTTATAACGCTGAATCAGTTTTTGGTCGCCTGATAACGTTTCGACTTTATATTCGTCAGCGATATTCATAATGCCATCCAGATTGATGCTGGAAGAAGCATGGTCCTCTTGAAAAAGTGCATGGATGTCACGTAAGTCAAAAGCCGCCTGGCTTATGTTGGGGTTTTTCTGGATGTAATTTTCTATATGTCGAACCAGTAATTGAGCAAATAAAAAATAATTAGGTCGATGGGAGAAGCGTAGAGACATGCAAGGACTCCTTATTGTTACTTTATTAATGTCATGATGTGGTTTAGAAATAGAAATAACATATTCTGAATCAGCCTGTTGAGCATGTTGCAAAAAGACACAATTGCCAATCCAAGATTACCAAGTAGCTGCAGGGGGTAAAGCAACAGTTAAATATAAAAAATCACATTAAATATCAAGTTAAATCAATTGGTTTGAAAGAAAAAATAGTTGTTAAAATAATTTTTTATTCGATTTAACTTGGATTCAATAGTGAAAAAGACTATATCTAAATGGGTAGGCGAGAAAAGCAGCTCATCGATCAGCCTATTTTCTGGAAGTGCTCTTTATAGAAAAATTAATAGATAATTAAAATTTAATTTGGGAAAACGATTAAAACGAATTCTGAATGATTAAAGTCAAATTAAATGCTGAAATGTCTAAAAAATCATCCCAAAGACTAAGGCTTATAAACTAGCAAGTGAAATCCAAAATCAGGTACAATTGGCGGGATTAATTTTGTGTTTGGTGTATTTGAAGGCCAATACATACATTCTTTGTTAACAAATAGGCCTGCCAGGAGTTATCCCCGCATGAGTGCTATTACTCCATACGAATGGGCAATTATTGCCTTCGTGATCGGCGTTACATTTTTATGCGTCTTTATGCTGACTGTCCCATTACTCCTCGGGGGTAAATCATGGGGCCGTGCCAAGCAGGAGCAGTTTGAGTCAGGTGTAGTTAGCGCAGGTGGAGCTCGTATCCGCTTGTCTGCAAAGTTCTATTTAGTTGCAATTTTCTTTGTGGTGTTTGATTTAGAAGCACTTTATCTATATGCATGGGCAGTTTCTGTTCGTGAGGTAGGTTGGATTGGTTTTGCAACTGCAGCTATCTTTATCATAGTTTTACTTGTTGGTTTGATTTACGAATTATCGACAGGCGCACTCAATTGGGCACCTTCAGACAGACGTAAGGCAGCAGGAATTAAAGCTAAGATTGGTTCGCCAAATATGGATCTTGCAGAAATTACGCGCTTCAACTCGATTGAAGAATTGGTGATGGATCCAACGGGTCAAATCCCGGCTCAATCATCTGGTTTTGTGAAAAAGTCACAAACTCAATTATCTGATAAGGAGTAAGACGGGATGAAATATACATTAACCCGTGCGAATCCGAATGCTGACCAATATCCACTTCAGGAACGTATTGTTGTAGAAGATCCGTTGCTAGAAGAAGAAGTGAATAAAAATGTATTCATGACTCGCTTAGAGGATGTGGTACATACAGCAGTCAACTGGGGTCGTAAAAACTCAGTTTGGCCATTTAACTTTGGTACATCTTGCTGCTACGTAGAATATGCAACGACCTTGACCGGCGTGCATGACTTGTCACGTTTTGGTGCCGAGGTTATCCGTGCTTCACCGCGTCAGGCGGACTTAATGATTGTAGCGGGTACTTGCTTCGTAAAAATGGCGCCAGTAATTCAGCGTCTGTACGAACAGATGCTTGAACCAAAATGGGTCATTTCAATGGGTGCATGTGCCAACTCAGGTGGTATGTACGATATTTATTCAGTCGTACAAGGTGTGGATAAAATCATCCCGGTCGATGTGTATATTCCAGGTTGCCCACCACGTCCTGAAGCTTTGATTCAGGCATTAATGCTGTTGCAAGACCAGATTCAACTAGAGCGTCGTCCGCTTTCTGCGGTGATCGGTGATGATCTTAAGCCAGTGTATAAGCCAAAGATGATGCCGGAACGTGACCGTAAGAAAGACCAGCGTGTTGCTGTGAAGAACTTACGCTCTATGGATGAAATTAAATAATTTAAACGACAGGTTGTTTTGTTGTGCACCCGCTATGGGTGTAATTGTCGTTTAGGTTGACTGAATTTGTATTAAATAGGAAGCCAAGCCAATGGCTGAAACTGACATTGCTATGCCAGAATCAACGTCTGTTGATTCACGCCCAGCATTTGCCATCATTGAAGAACTCAAAACCAAATTTGGTGAGAACTTCTTTGTGCAAACGACTTTCGAGGATTTCCCGACAGTCTGGGTTGAGCGCGCACGTGTACAAGAAGTTTTAATGTTCTTGCGTACAGTGTCACGTCCTTACGTGATGTTGTTCGACTTGTCAGCGGTAGATGAGCGTCTACGTACGCACCGCGACGGTTTACCTGCGTCTGACTTCACAGTGTTCTATCACTTGTTGTCGCTCGAGCGTAATACTGACATTCGTATTAAAGTTGCTTTAGCTGAAAGCGATTTGAATCTTCCAACAGCAACCAATATTTGGCCAAATGCCAACTGGTACGAACGTGAAGCTTACGATATGTTCGGGATCAATTTCGAAGGGCATCCAATGCTCCGTCGTATCTTGTTGCCAACCTATTGGGAAGGTCATCCGCTACGTAAAGAATATTCTGCACGTGCGACTGAATATACGCCATATTTGCAAGATAAAGCCAAACAGGACTACGAACAGGAACATCTTCGCTTCGTCCCTGAAGATTGGGGTATGAAGCGCGGCAATGCCGATGAAGACTTCATGTTCCTGAACTTGGGTCCGAACCATCCATCTGCGCACGGTGCGTTCCGTGTGATCTTGCAGCTGGACGGTGAAGAAGTGAAAGACTGTGTGCCTGATATCGGTTATCACCACCGCGGTGTGGAAAAGATGGCTGAACGTCAAACCTGGCATTCATTCATTCCGTATACAGACCGTGTCGACTACCTCGGTGGTTGTGCGCAAAACATGCCTTACGTGCTTGGCGTAGAGCAAATGGCGGGTATTACTGTACCTGACCGTGCGCAATGTATCCGCGTGATGATGTCTGAACTGTTCCGTATCAATAACCACTTGCTGTTCATTGGTACTGCGATTCAGGATGCCGGCGGTATGACGCCAGTCTTCTACATGTTCGCCGATCGTCAGAAAATCTATGACGCGATTGAGGCGATCACCGGTTACCGTATGCACCCGGCATGGTTCCGTATCGGTGGTACTGCACACGACCTTCCAAACAACTGGCAGCATCTGATCCGTGAAATCCTGGACTGGATGCCGAAACGTTTGAAGGAATACCATACTGCAGCGCTGAAAAACTCGGTGTTTGTGGGTCGTACCCGTAATGTTGCGCAATACGATGCAAAATCTGCATTGGCTTGGGGTGTAACAGGTACAGGTTTACGTGCTACAGGTATCGACTTTGACGTACGTAAATACCGCCCATATAGCGGTTATGAAAATTACGACTTCGAAGTACCGGTTGAGTATGAAGGCGATGCCTATGCACGCGTCATCGTTCACTACCGTGAAATCGAAGAATCACTGAAAATTATCAAACAATGTTTAGATAATATGCCGTCTGGTGCGTACAAAGCAGACCATCCATTGGCTGTTCCACCACCAAAAGACAAAACATTACAAGATATTGAAACCTTGATTACGCACTTCCTGAGCGTATCTTGGGGTCCTGTAATGCCGGCGGGTGAAGCATCTGTGATGGCAGAAGTGGTGAAAGGCGCGTCGAATTACTACTTGACTTCAGACAAGTCAACCATGAGTTACCGTACCCGTATCCGTACACCAACCTTCACGCATTTACAGCAAATGCCTTCTGTGATTAACGGCAGCCTTATGTCTGACTTAATCATTTATTTAGCGACCATTGACGTCGTAATGGCTGACGTGGATCGCTAAGGGGTAAACGCATTATGATGATTTTGACTGATAAAAAGCCACGTGTGAATGTTGAAGGAATTTTGACTGCGGACGAAATTCACGATATCGAACATCACATGGGGCACTACCCATACCCACGTGCAGCGTGTCTAGATGCGCTGAAGTGTGTACAACGCCGTAATGGCTGGGTAGATGATGCGCAAATGAATGCCATCGCACAAATGCTGAGCATGAGCGTTGCAGACCTTGAAGGTGTGGCAACGTTCTATAACCGTATTTACCGTCAGCCGGTCGGTCGTCACGTAATTTTATTATGTGATTCGATTGCGTGTTTCCTGATGGGTGCGGAAACTTTGGCAGAAGCATTCCAGCGCGAATTAGGCATCCAGTTTGGTCAAACGACTGCAGATGGTCGTTTTACTTTGCTGCCAATTTGCTGTCTGGGCAACTGTGACAAAGGTCCAACCTTAATGATTGATGAAGACACGCACGGTCTGGTTGAAGTGACTTCGGTGAAACAGCTGTTGGAGAAGTATGTATGAATACTGAACCAAAACCAATTTATGGCGACGGTAACCCGGAAACGCATCCATTAACATGGCGTTTAAGCAAACAAGCCAACGTACGTAATGCAGATGATTACGAAGCGCTGGAAGGTTATGCAGGCTTTAAAAAAGCACTGACCATGTCGCCTAAAGATGTATTGGAAGTGGTTAAGGCAGCGACTGTAAAAGGTCGTGGTGGTGCAGGCTTCCCGGCAGGTATCAAATGGTCTTTGATGGCGCCAAACGACAACTCAGGTCCACGTTACCTGATTTGTAATGCCGATGAGATGGAACCAGGTACCTTTAAAGACCGTTTGTTGATGGAAGATCTTCCGCATCAATTGATCGAAGGCATGCTGATTGCAGGCTATACGCTTGAAGCAACACACGGTTATATCTTTATCCGTGGCGAGTACATTGAAGCTGCTCAGTACTTAAATGAAGCACTTGAGCAAGTTCGTGCCAAAGGTTACTTAGGGGATAACATCCTTGGTACAGGCTGGAACTTCGAGTTACACGTGCATACCGGTGCGGGTCGTTATATCTGCGGTGAAGAAACTGCATTGATTAACTCGCTAGAAGGTCGCCGTGCCAACCCGCGCACTAAACCGCCATTCCCGCAAGTTGCAGGTGCTTGGGGTCGTCCTACGATTGTCAACAACGTAGAGACCTACAACAACTTACCAGCCATCATGCTGCGTGGTCCTGAATGGTATATCAACTTGTCTGCGGGTAAGTCGAAAGATCCAGGCACCAAGATTTATGGTGCATCAGGTAAGGTAAAATTCCCGGGTCTATGGGAGCTTCCATTTGGTACGACAGCACGTGAAGTGATTGAAGACCATGCGGGTGGTATGCGTGACGGCTTAAAACTGAAAGCATGGTTACCGGGTGGTGCATCGACTGACTTCCTGGCTGCCGAGCATATTGATCTTCCTATGGATGCGGAAAGCATCATGAAAGCAGGTTCGCGTTTAGGGACTTGTTTGTTGATGGTGGTAGATGAAACCCAATGTATGGTTTCAGCGACACGTAACCTCGAAGAATTCTTTGCACGCGAATCATGTGGTTTCTGTACGCCTTGCCGTGATGGCTTACCTTGGGCTGTGAAAGCGCTGAAAGCACTGGAAGATGGCACAGGTAAGAAAGAAGATATCGATCACTTACAAGAACTGACTCGTAAGCTTTGGATTGGTAAAACTTTCTGTGCCCACGCACCGGGTGCAATGGAGCCGCTTATGGGCGCACTCAAATATTTCCGTGGCGAATTTGAAGCGAAGGTTGTGAATGCCGCCGCTCAAACCAGCAACGTAGAACAAGCTTAAGGAATTCGACTATGGCTACAATTCATGTCGATGGCAAATCGTATGAAGTCAACGGCTCGGAAAACTTGCTACAAGCATGTTTGAGTCTTGGCATTGATATCCCATACTTTTGTTGGCATCCATCCTTAGGTTCTGTCGGTTCTTGCCGTCAATGTGCCGTGACCCAGTACGCGAATCCAGAAGATACGCGTGGCCGTTTGGTCATGTCATGTATGACGCCAGCATCTGACAATACCTACATCTCGATTGAAGACAAAGAAGCCAAAGATTTCCGTGCTTCGATTGTTGAATTCTTGATGACCAACCATCCGCACGACTGTCCAGTCTGTGAAGAAGGGGGTCACTGTCATTTACAAGATATGACTGTAATGACGCAGCATGACCGTCGTCGCTACCGTTTCACGAAGCGTACCCATTACAACCAGGAGCTTGGCTCATTCATTTCTCACGAAATGAACCGTTGTATCGCGTGTTACCGTTGTGTGCGTTATTACAAAGACTACGCAGGTGGTACGGACTTCGGCGTGTATGCCAATGCATCACGTGTGTACTTCGGTCGTCCTGAATCAGGTACTTTAGAGTCTGAATTCTCGGGCAACCTGACTGAAGTATGTCCAACAGGTGTATTCACCGACAAAACTCATTCGGCTCGCTACAACCGTAAATGGGACATGCAGTATGCGCCAAGCGTATGCCAAGGCTGTTCTTCAGGTTGTAACATCTCTCCGGGTGAGCGTTATGGCGAACTTCGCCGCGTAGAAAACCGTTATAACGGTGAAGTCAACCAGTACTTCCTATGCGACAAAGGCCGTTTCGGTACAGGTTATGTGAACCGTGAGGACCGTCCGCGTCAACCACAATTCCGTCAAGGTGCAACTGTTGAAACTGTTTCAGTGGATGCAGCACTAGACACGGTCATTGCAAATATCCAGGGCAAAAAAGTATTGGGTATTGGTTCACCGCGTGCATCACTTGAATCAAACTTCGCACTTCGTGAGTTGGTGGGTCAAGAGAACTTCTCAACAGGTCTATCTCAAAAAGAAAAGAATCTGGTTGAGTTGGCAGCTTCTATCATGCAAACCGAGGGTGTTTACAACCCGAACATGCGTGAAATTGAAAGCTACGATGCTGTGTTAATTTTGGGTGAAGACCTCACACAAACTGCGCCACGTATGGCTTTATCTGTTCGCCAGGCTGCGAAAAATAAAGGCAAAGAGATGGCGGCAGAGCGCCGTACGCAAGAATGGTTAGCTGAGCCGGTACAACGTATTGCCCAAGATGCAAAATCTCCGATTTACATCCTGGCTGCGACACAAACCCGTTTGTCTGATGTTGCTGAAGGCGAAGTGGTTGCTTCTCCAAACGACATCGCGCGTTTAGGTTTTGCAGTTGCTGCAGCAGTTGCGGGTGAAACGATTCTTGGTTTAGATGACGATGCCAAAGCATTTGCACAAACCATTGCGGACACTTTAAAAGCTGCGAAGAAACCACTGATTATCTCGGGTACAAGCTTGCAAGATCCTGCCATCATGGAAGCTGCTGCACAAGTTGCACAGAATCTGGGTAATGCAGGTCTGACCTTGACGGTTCCTGAAGTGAACTCGATGGGTATGGCAATCTTGGGTGGTCAAAGCCTAGAGCAAGCATTTGCACAAGATTACGATACTGTGATTGTGGTTGAAAACGACCTTTACCGTCGTCTTCCTGCTGCACAGGTTGATGCTGCACTTGCAGGTAAAGATGTGATCGTACTGGATCATTCTGAAACTGAAACAGTGAAAAAAGCCGACATCGTACTTTCTGCCGCAAGCTTTGCGGAAGGTGATGGTACGGTTGTATCGCAAGAAGGCCGTGCACAACGTTTCTACCAAGTGTATGACCCAAGCTACTACAATCCTGAATTGGCGATCAAAGAATCTTGGCGCTGGTTACACGCTCTGGAAACAGGCGTAAAAGGCAAAGCGATTTCTTGGACTTTACTGGATGACGTAATCGAGTCAGTGGCGAAGAACGTTCCTGCGCTTGAAGGCATCCTGGATGTCGCACCTGATGCGGGCTTCCGTGTTCATGGCTTGAAAGTGGCACGTGAACCACGTCGTTACTCAGGTCGTACTTCAATGCGTTCGCCATTGTCTGTACATGAGCCGAAACAGCCTACAGATCAAGACTCTGCATTAACGTTCTCGATGGAAGGTTATGTCGGAGACCAGACCCCATCTCCACTGGTTCCATTTGCATGGTCTGCAGGCTGGAACTCGCCACAAGCCTGGAACAAGTTCCAGGAAACTGTGGGTGGTTCACTGAAAGGTGGTGATTCAGGCGTTCGTTTATTCGACCGTTTGGCAAAACGTCCGGCACGTACATTCGTTGCACCGGCACCTGTTCTGGTCAATGCTGAAAGCTTCCGTCTGGTACCAATGCACCATATCTTTGGTTCAGGTGAATTCACGGTAAAAACACCAGCGATGGAAACACGTATTCCTGAAGCGGTATTTGCAGTGGGTGAGCAGGATGCAGCGCGCCTGAATGTTCAAGATGGTCAGACAATCACGGTGAAAGCAGGTGAGACGTCAATCGTTCTTCCAGTTCAAGTGATTGAATATTTACCGACAGGTTATATTGGCTACCCAATCGGTCTGGTACCGACGGTATCTCTTGCAGAGCCTGTTTCAGTCGCGGTAGGAGTGTAATTCATGGAACAAGAATTAATCCGTCAAACGCCGCTGTGGGCTGAAAACTGGCCAATTGCCTATTCAGTCATTCAAGCGATTGTGATCTTGCTGGTTGTAGTACTGATCGCTGCGTTGATGTCTTTTATTGAACGTCGTTTACTCGGCTTGTGGCAAGACCGCTACGGTCCGAACCGTGTTGGTCCGGGCGGTATGTTCCAGATTGTTGCCGACATGCTGAAAATCATGTTCAAGGAAGACTGGACACCTAAGTTTGCTGACAAATTGACGTTCCGTATGGCGCCTGCAGTTGCGATGGCAACTGCAGTGCTGTCGTTCATGGTTATTCCTGTATCACCTTATTTAGGTGTAGCAGACATGAACATCGGCCTGTTGTTCTTTATGGCAATGGCCGGTATTGCAGTTTATGCAGTCCTGTTCGGTGGCTGGTCATCAAACAACAAATATGCCTTACTGGGCGGTTTACGTTCTGCGGCTCAGACCATTTCTTATGAAGTGTTCTTGGGTATCTCATTGATGGGTGTGGTGGCAATTGCCGGTTCATTCAACATGCGTGAAATCGTTGAAGCGCAAAAAGATGTATGGTTTGTGATTCCTCAGTTCCTTGGCTTCCTGATCTTTGTGGTTGCGGGTGTTGCGGTAACGCATCGTCACCCATTTGACCAACCAGAAGCAGAACAAGAATTGGCAGAAGGTTACCATGTCGAATACGGCGGTATGAAGTGGGGGATGTTCTTCGTTGCGGAATACGTCAACGTGGTACTGATCTCTGCATTGATCGTGACTTTATTCTTCGGTGGCTGGCTTGCGCCATTCAACCTTGATATTCCGTTCCTTCCAGCAGCATTCTGGTTCATTATCAAAACAGCATTCTTTGTAATGATGTTTGTACTGGCGCGTGGTTCATTAATGCGTCCACGTTATGACCAGGTGATGAACTTTGGTTGGAAAATTTGCTTGCCATTGGCGTTGGTTAACCTTTTGGTAACTGGTGCTGTGATTCTGATGAATCAGGCCTAAGACAGCAGGGAGAACAAAATGTTTAAATTTCTAGCTGGATTCGGGTCAATCGTTCGTTCGTTGTGGATGGTGTTCAGCCACGCAACACGTAAACGTGACACCATTTTATATCCGGAAGTGCCGGCCGAAGAAATCGTGCCACCACGCTTCCGTGGTCGTATCGTATTGACACGCGACCCTGATGGCGAAGAACGCTGTGTGGCATGTAACCTGTGTGCGGTTGCCTGTCCGGTAGGCTGTATTTCACTACAAAAAGCAGAACGTGAAGATGGTCGCTGGTATCCGGAATTTTTCCGTATCAACTTCTCACGCTGTATTTTCTGCGGTATGTGTGAAGAAGCGTGTCCAACCACTGCGATTCAGATGACCCCGGACTTCGAGCTTGGCGAATATGTTCGTCAGGACTTGGTCTATGAAAAAGAACACCTGCTGATTTCTGGTCCCGGTAAATATCCTGACTATAACTTCTACCGTGTAACCGGTATGGCAGTTGCAGGCAAGGACAAAGGTCAAGCACAGCGTGAAAGTGCACCTGTTGATGTACGGAGTCTATTACCATGATGTGGCCATTTTATTTAATGGCCCTCGTGGCCATTGTCTCTACGGTTCGCGTGGTGACTAACGCGAATCCGGTACATGCTTTATTAAGCCTGATCGTGTCATTGCTTGCAGTCGCAGGCATGTTCCTGATCGTCGGTGCGCCATTCGCTGGTGCGCTGGAAGTGATCGTTTATGCGGGCGCGATCATGGTGTTGTTCGTGTTCGTGGTGATGATGCTGAACCTGGGTGAGCAGACCGTTGAACAAGAACGCAAATGGTTGACCTCATCGGCTTGGGCTTATCCGGCGTTGATGAGCTTCCTGATCGGTTTGGTGCTGGTATGGGTATTAAACTCTGATTACACACAAGCTTCACTGGTAATGGGTACAGAAATGGTGGGCCCGAAAGCAGTGGGTCAAGCACTCTTTACGCAATACTTGTTGTTGGTTGAAGTTGCCGCGATGTTATTGCTTGCTGCCTTGGTAGCTGCATTCCATTTGGGTAAACGTGAACCAGATGCAGAAGAGGAAAAAGAATAATGGGCAACATCCCTTTAGAGCATGGTTTGATCGTTGCATCTATTCTCTTTGCACTGGGTTTTTACGGTGTAATGGTGCGACGCAACCTACTATTTATTTTAATGAGCCTTGAAATCATGATGAACGCTGCTGCTTTAGCGTTCGTCCTGGCGGGCAGTGCATGGGCACAGCCAGATGGTCAGATCATGTTTATCCTGATCCTGACGCTTGCTGCGGCAGAGGCTTGTATTGGTCTTGCGATCGTCCTTCAGTTCTATCATCGCTTCCATCACCTGGATGTGGATGCTGCTAGTGAGATGCGCGGATGAGTTATTTATATCTAACAATTTTATTTCCGCTCATTGGTTTTGTCCTGTTGGCGGCGGGGCGTAACAAGCTTCCGGAATCTGTTGCAGCGATCATTGGTGTGGGTGCAGTCGGTTTATCTGCACTGTTCGCACTGATTGCGGGTATGGACTTTGTTAACAATGGTTCAACTGCAGTAGTACAACACCTTTGGACCTGGTTCAGTGTTGGTGGTTTTGCTCCGGGCATCAGCTTGCAACTGGATGGTTTATCTTTACTGATGCTGGGCATGGTGACAGGTGTGGGTTTCTTGATTCACATCTTTGCATCATGGTACATGCGTGGTGAAGAAGACTTCGCACGTTTCTTCTCTTACTTCAACCTGTTCGTTGCTAGCATGTTGTTGCTGGTATTGGGCGATAACCTGGCGTTGTTATTCCTAGGTTGGGAAGGCGTAGGTCTGTGTTCATACCTGTTGATCGGTTATTACTACCAGAACCCTGCAAATGGTCTGGCGGCAATCAAGGCATTTACCGTGACCCGTATCGGTGATGTATTCTTGCTGATTGCCATGTTCCTGATCTTCCAGCAATTCGGTACCTTGAACATTCAGTACATCGTTGAAAATGCAGCGACTGTAATGACACAAAGTTCATCTCTGACCATCTGGACAGCATTGTTATTGTTCTTGGGTGCGGCGGGTAAATCTGCACAGATCCCGTTACAAACATGGTTAGCCGATGCGATGGCAGGTCCGACACCTGTTTCTGCATTGATCCATGCTGCAACGATGGTAACAGCGGGTGTTTACCTGTGCTGCCGTCTGTTCGCAGTCTTTGAACTTGCGCCAGAAGTGATGGTATTTATTTCGATCACAGGTGCGGTGACCTTACTGGTTGCTGGTTTTGCTGCACTGGTTCAAACCGATATCAAACGTATTCTGGCTTACTCAACCATGAGTCAGCTGGGTTATATGTTTATGGCGGTGGGTGCTGAAGCGTATCAGGCTGGTCTGTTCCATATGCTAACTCACGCATTCTTCAAGGCACTCTTGTTCTTGTCGTCAGGTGCGGTGATTCTGGCTTACCATCACGAACAAAACATCTTCAAGATGGGTGGTCTGTTCTACAAGAACAAATTCCTGTTTGCATGTTTCGCGATTGGTGGCGGTGCATTGGCAGCGATTCCATTCCTGACCATTGGTTTCTTCTCAAAAGATGCGATTCTTGCTGCAGTCTGGACGCAAAGTCATATTGCTGGTTTACCGGTATATAACACGCTGTACTGGGTGGGTGTTGCAGGTGCATTCTTAACGTCTATTTATACATTCCGCTTAATCTGGGTTGTATTCTTCGGCAAAGAAAACACGCCTTATCATGAAATCAAAGGTGCAACTTACTGGGCGCCACTGGCGATTCTTGCTGTACTTTCAACAGGTCTGGCGATCGTTCTGAAAGCACCAGTGATGAGTATTCTGGATGCTGCACAAATTCCAGCCTTCATTATTCCTGAAGCGCTTGAAGCGGGTGCACATGGTGCTGAATACATCGCAATCGCTGTTGCGTTAACAGGTCTTGCAGTGGGTGTTGTGTTGTTCGCTTTTGCTTACAATGCAGTCAAACGTTTTGCAGCCACTTCTGTGGGTGCTGGCTTGGTCAATATCTGCCGTAATGCATTAGGTTTCGATACGCTGTATGACATCATTTTCGTGAAGCCATATTTAATGTTCGCGAAGATCTTTGGTCGTGATCCAATTGATGGCCTATGGCTGGTACTTCCTGCACTTGTTAAAGGTGGTCACAGCTTTACAAGTTCACGTCAAACCGGTTCACTGCGTGAATATGCATCTAGTATGGGGCTCGGTGTCGTTGTCCTACTGATGATCTTGATCGTGATTCAGGTCGTGGGGAAATAAAATGGAAGCTCCAAACAATATTATTTTGCCGGCTCTGATCCTCATTCCGTTCATTGCAGGTTTCATATGCTGGTTGGTCGATAAACTCGACCAACACTTGCCGCGTTATATCGCGCTGATCGGTATGCTGGTGACCTTGGTCTTGACCATCGTCCTTTGGCAGACTGGTACTTATAACTATGAATTAGGCGGTGCTACACCTTCGTGGGCTGCCGAATTCAAATTGCCTTGGATTCAAACCCTCGGCATTAACATTCACCTTGCAGTGGATGGTTTATCACTTCTTATGGTTGGCTTGACTGCACTCCTGGGTGTGCTGGCAGTAGGCTGTTCATGGGGCGAGATTCAAAAGAACGTTGGTTTCTTCCACTTGAACCTTTTATGGTCGTTGGGTGGTGTCATCGGTGTCTTCCTTGCGATTGACCTGTTCCTGTTCTTCTTCTTCTGGGAGATGATGCTGGTACCGATCTACTTCCTGATTGCCCTTTGGGGTCATAAAGGGGCAGAAGGCAAGTCACGTGTTTATGCAGCTAACAAGTTCTTCATTTACACGCAGGTTGCCGGTTTGGTGATGCTGATTGGTATCCTTGGTCTGGTGACTGTGGGCTATACCATGACTGGCGAAATCCGTTTCGACTACAACTATCTATTAGGTGTGGCGAATACGCTTGATGCTCAGGCGCCAGCGGTGGCTTATGCATTCATGATCTGTTTATTCATCGGTTTTGCGGTAAAACTTCCAGTTTTCCCATTACACGGCTGGTTACCAGATGCACATGCACAAGCACCAACAGCGGGCTCTGTCGATCTTGCAGGTATCTTGATTAAGACTGCAGCGTACGGTTTATTACGTTTCGTGATTCCGTTCTTCCCGGCAGCGTCTGCACAGTTTGCAGACTTCGCAATCATTCTTGGTTTAATCGGTATTTTCTACGGTGCTTGGTGTGCTTTCCAACAAACCGACATGAAACGCCTGTTGGCTTATACCTCTATTTCACACATGGGCTTCGTTTTACTTGCGATCTACGCAGGTAACATCCTGACCTTCCAAGGTCTGATGATCATGATGTTGGCACATGGTATTTCATCTGCTGCGCTGTTCATTATGTGTGGTCAGGTATATGAGCGTGTGCATACGCGTGATATGCGTTTGATGGGCGGTATGCGTGGTCAGTTCCCGTATCTTGCATTCTTCCTGATGTTCTTCGTTGCGGCGTTGGTGGGTATTCCAGGTCTAGGTAACTTCATTGGTGAGTTCCTGATCCTGATGGGTGCTTATGCGAAATTCCCGGCGTTTACCATTCTTGCGGCAATCAGCTTGGTATTTGCGGGTCTATACGGTTTGATCCTGATTCACAAAGCCTTGTTTGGTGTACCAAATGAAGCGCAACAGCAGCACTATACAAATCCGTTAAAAGATCTAAATGCACGTGAAATCGCATTATTGTTGATCTGTGCGTTTGGTCTACTTTGGCTTGGTCTATATCCACAAAGCTTCCTTGACGTTTCTAACTCAAGTATGGCGTGGTTAGCGAATAGCTACATTCCAGTTCAAGAAGTGGTTGAAGTTGCTGATCAAGTAACGACTCAACTTGAAAATGTGGAGATCCAATAAGCCATGAACTTCACAATGTCTTTTTCTGAGCTTATGCCTCTAGCACCTGTGATGATCGTGTCGTTAACTGCGATCGTCGTGATGTTGCTGACCGCAATCAAGCGTAACCATAACCTGGTGGCTACCACCACGGTGATTGGCTTAAACCTTGCTGCGTTCTATATCATTTTCGTTTTGTTGGCGGGCGTGTTTGCACCTGCCAACGTGATGAATCTGTTCATCGTAGATCCATTTACGATGCTGTACCAGTTTGTGATTTTGATTGCTGCACTTGCATGTGCAACGCTATCTCACGCGTATATCGAAACCTATAAAGATAACCGTGAAGAGCTGTATATCCTGATGCTGACATCCGTTGCGGGTGCCATGCTAATGGTGGCTAGCTCACACTATGCATCATTCTTTATCAGCCTTGAGTTGATGTCGATTCCTGTATATGGCTTGTTGGCATATACACATCAACGTTCTCAATCGCTTGAAGCGGGTGTGAAATATCTGGTGCTTTCAGCAACTGCGTCTGCAATGCTGCTCATGGGTATGGCATATATTTATGCATATACAGGTACTTTAAGTTTCGTTGCGGAACCGGGTAAACTGTTTACTGTATTCAGTCAACCGGCTGTCGTGATTGGTCTGGCATTAATTGTATTTGCAGTAGCATTTAAATTATCGCTGGCACCATTCCACAAATGGACACCAGACGTATACGCGGGTGCCCCAGCGCCAATCGCAACTTTCCTTGCGACTGTTGCGAAAGTAGCCATGATCGGTCTGTTTGTTCGTTATGCATTGTCTTCAGGTTTAATCCTGGCGGACAGCTTCGTAACGATCATTTCGATTATTGCGGTTCTGTCTATCCTTGCTGGTAACTTGCTGGCGGTTCGCCAGGTGAACTTGAAACGTATCTTGGCATACTCTTCAATTGCACACTTTGGTTATTTGCTGGTTGCCATCGTAAGTTCACGTAATACGGATTTCTTACAAGTTCAAGGTTTTGCAACTTTTGAAAGTGTAAACGTTTATGTGATTACCTATGTATTAACGACGATCGGTGCGTTCGGTGTTGTTACGCTAATGTCTAGTCCGTATAACAATACGGATGAAGCGGGTAGTCTGGCTGAATACCGTGGTTTGTTCTGGCGCCGTCCAGTATTAACTGCTGTATTGACAGTGATGATGCTGTCTCTTGCAGGTATTCCTTTAACTGCCGGCTTTATCGGTAAGTTCCTGGTAATTAAAACTGCGGTTGCAGGCGAAGCCTGGTTCCTGACTGCGATGGTTATCTTGGGTTCTGGTATCGGTTTGTACTACTACCTACGTGTGATGGTTGTGCTTTACATGACACCACCTGAAACACCACGTCTAGATGCGGTGAATCATTGGGGTCAAAAAGTCGGTGGTATCATGGTACTTCTTGCTGCGCTTGCGGTACTTGTGATCGGTGTCTACCCAGATCCGGTGATTGCAGTGTCTAAATATGCATTCTTTGCCATGTCACCTGAATTGCAACAGTTCATTTTCACTTTGGTTCAAAGTGGTTTTAACTAATATCTGCAAAGATTGACGTTATTACAAAAAAGCCTCCATGATTGGGGGCTTTTTTATTTATACAAATCAATAAAAGCCTTTATAATAGCGGAAATTTATCTTTAACCTTTTAGGTGTTCTCCCGTGGCAATCCATGAAATCCGTCATCCACTCATTCGACATAAGCTTGGTTTACTCCGTCGTGCAGATATCAGTACCAAGAATTTCCGTGAGTTAGCTCAAGAAGTGACCATGCTTCTAACTTATGAAGCAACTAAAGACCTGCCAATGGTTGAACATGATATTGATGGCTGGAATGGTGCTGTTACAGTTGACCGTATTGCGGGTAAAAAAATCACGGTTGTGCCAATTCTACGTGCCGGTATTGGCATGCTCGACGGTTTCCTGAACCTGATTCCAAGTGCAAAAGTATCGGTACTCGGTTTAGAGCGTGATGAAGAAACTCTGGAAGCACGTACCTATTATAAAAAACTGGTTCCAGACGTACAAAACCGTATCGCGATGATCATTGATCCAATGTTGGCCACAGGTTCTTCTTTAGTGGCTGCAATTGATGTACTGAAAGCCAGCGGCTGTAAAGACATTCGTGTGATGGTTCTGGTTGCTGCTCCAGAAGGCATTAAGCGTGTAGAAGCTACGCATCCGGATGTTGTGATTTTTACTGCTTCTATCGATAATGGCTTAAATGAAAATGGTTATATCGTTCCAGGTCTTGGCGATGCTGGCGATAAAATCTTTGGTTCAGTTCAAAAAGACTAATTTTTGAATATGATGAAAAAAGGGGCTACTACAGCCTCTTTTTTATATAATGTAGACAGGGCATTTTCAGGATAGGACAATAGCATGAAAGATGAATTGTATCAGGGCAAAATCAAACAGTATGACCCTGCCAAAGGTTTCGGTTTTATTGGCTGTGCTGAGGGAGATGTATTCTTCCATATTTCAGACTTCCCTGTGGCAGAAGGCGAGCCAAAACGCAATGAACGTGTGAAATTTAATGTTGTTGAAAATGGCGATAAGTACAAAGCGATTAAGATTGAACGTGTCGAAGACAACTCAAAGAAAGCTAAAAAAACCAAAGTGGCAACACACAATAAATCAATTACATCGGCATTGTTAAACAACTTCCGTGGTTAATAGATAATCTTCATACTTAATCGTGTTTGGTTACATTCTAAAAGAGGCTTTCAAGCCTCTTTTTTTATAGCATCACCGCTTATATATTCAAAGAGACAGACAACACATAAAAAATCCACCAAACAGCAACACTGCTGAACATTTCCTTTGGCTTAGAATACAAATTAAATGAATTCTATAGAGAGAAATGTCATGTTTACGGATGGAAAAATTAAAACTTACGATTCCGAACGTGGTATGGGTACTTTGGAGTTGGTAGGGGAAGCTCAAGAGTTAAGTTTCAAGTTACAGGATTTACCTTCGCCTGAAATTGAGCCACAAATTGGAGAGCGGCTTAAATTTAGAATCATTCCCCAACAAGGCAGCATGGCATTAGACAACATAGTACGTCTGGATATTAAAGTGCAGGATGAATTTGTGCCAGAAGTCGTCGCCTTGCAATCCTTGGCACCTACAGTGCCTGTTCCGGTACGTAATTCACTTTTCTTTAGTCCGACCCTTTGGCTAGCATTGGTATCAGCTGTTGGCTTTATGATTTTTGGCGAAGTATAAATAAAAAGGAAATTTTAATTTTTTAATTTTAACTTGGGATCTATTCTTCTGTCATAAAAAAACTTCTAGTTTTTTGTTTCTGCTTTAGAGAATTTGACAAAAGCTTTTCAGTCTCTTTTTGATTACAATCATAAAAAATATTAGAGATAAGAGCGAATTATGTTTCAAGAGGGGAAAATCAAAACCTATAACGAAGATCGTGGTTTTGGTTTTATTCAGATCGAAGGGCAATCTAAAGATTTATTTTTTCATGTCAAAGACTTTCCCAATAAAAATGTTCCGCCAAGAATTGGGGAAAAATTAAAGTTTTTAATTGTGGAAGATAATGGAAAGTTTAAGGCGGACCATATTGTTCGCTTGGATATTAAGCAAGAAGTGCCTGTTGCACAAAATAATGATCTACATGAAGATATTGAAACCAAAGCCTCTCCACGTTATGAAAAGAAAAAATTATCAACTACATCAAAAATAATCACAATATCAGGACTGGTGATTATTGTGATTCTTGCTGTTCTTATTTATAACAAATACCAAAGCTACCAAGTTCAAAAACAGCAAAAGCTTGAAGGACTGATAGTAGAGCAGCAAAGAATTGTCGCTGAGCAGCGAGCAGCGCAAGGTGATCTAGCTATGCAAGGATTATCTGAGCAAGGTAGGAAGAACCTCGAAAATCGCGGCACTGAGTTAAGAAGCCAAAATAACCCCATTAATTCGAAAACTTCAGAAACGGTTTCGCCATCTATGTCTCAATTTAAATGCGATGGTCGAGAACACTGTAGTCAGATGGGTTCTTATGAGGAAGCATTATTTTTTATTCGTAACTGTCCCAATACTAAAATGGATGGTGACGGAGATGGGATACCCTGTGAAAGTCAGTTTTGATGAATCATAAAAAAAGCACCTTACGGTGCTTTTAATATTTTAGCTTTCACAAAAATTCATAAAGGCTCTCAGACCTGGACCCTGATATTTCTGGCGATGTACCAGCATGAACAGAGGACGAGTCAGCGACCAGAATGGTGTATCCAGAATTACCAATTGACCTTTTTCACGTAAAGGCTCAATCGCAAGTTTGGAAATACAGGACATGCCGATTCCGCCCGCTACAATTTTCAAAATTGCTTCATTATGACCGAGTGTCAGACGGATATTGGCATCTGGCACATCTTTCAAGATGGCATTGTCAAACACCTCACGGGTACCTGAACCTTCTTCACGCAGAATCCATTCAACAGATTTGAAATCTTCAGCGGTTAGTTCACGGTTCAATTGCGCAAGGGGATGGTCTGGCGCACAGCACACGGCCAGCTCATCATCACGCCAATGGATACATTGGAGCTGTGGCAAATGACATGAACCTTCAATTAAGGCAAGATCCAGCTGGAACTGATTCACCGCTTCAATCATTTGACGGGTATTACCGACTTGAAGCTGTAAATGTGCTTGCGGCTTGATTTTCAAGAAATCGGCCATTAGGTCAGGAATCAGGTAATCTGAAATCGTCAGGGTTGCACCTAAACGTAAATCGATACTTTGAAGCTCACCTTTAGCGACTTGTTCAAAAGATTCACAACGACCTAAAATTTCCAGGGCTTGAGGGAGAAGAAAGCGCCCCAGGTCATTCAGCTGTAAACGTTTGCCTAGACGGTCAAATAGTGGAGCACCCAGACCATCTTCCAGATCTGCTAAAGCCATACTAGCCGCACTTTGTGTAAGCTTGACGGCATCGCTAGCCTTCGTTACGGTACCCTCTTGTGCCACTGCTACAAAAACAGCCAATTGGCGTAAAGTCATGCGCATGAGTAGAGCCTTAACATTTAAAAAATATTAATAAATTATGTTGCCATGCTACCATGAGCACAGTCTTTCATGCCACGTTGAAATCATGTCAATTGAAAAATTTACCCGAGAAAAAGTTTTATCTGTACACCGTTGGACCAATACATTATTTAGTTTTACGATGACACGCCCGGCACATTTTAAGTTTACCGCAGGGCAGTTTGCGCGTATTGGTTTGCAAGTGGGGGATGAACTGGTGGTTCGTGCCTATTCGGTAGTGTCCTCTCCTTTTGATGAAACTCTGGAGTTTTTCTCGATTGTCGTTCCAGAAGGTAAATTTACCTCCAATTTACAGCACCTCAAAGTCGGGGATGAGCTGCATCTGGAAAAAATTCCTTATGGTTATCTGACTCTGGCACGTTATCAATTGCCTTTGCCTAAAGATCTATGGTTACTGGGTACCGGTACGGGGCTGGCACCGTTTATTTGCATGTTGCAAGACTTTGAAACCTGGAGCAAATACGAAAAAATTAATCTGGTTTATAGTGTACGCACCCGGGCAGAACTCGCTTATGTAGACCGGATTCAGGAAATCGCTGAAACCTTTGGCGAAGGACATACTGGTTTTAAATTTATCCCGATTATTACCCGTGAACCCGATGCACCTTTACACGACCGTTTACCGATTTTGATTGCCAATGGTGAGCTGGAAAAGGCAGCAGGTATCGCGTTTAATCCGGAAACGACGCATGTCATGCTTTGTGGTAACCCGGATATGGTCGATGATACCAAAGAAGCCTTAAAAGCTCGTGGCCTGACCATGAACCGTCGTGGTGAAGGAAATATTGCGGTCGAGAATTACTGGTAAGGTTGAAGGATTTATGAGCAAAACCCCCTGCTTGAAGGCAATGCGGTTCCTTTAACAGGAGCGGCATTGTGATCTAAGGGATAACGGTTTTTTAACATTTTGACTCTCCGAAGCCTTGTAGGCCTCTCTAAAACAAACTACCTATCCCTGTCTAAGTTCCGACAGCCCAGCCGGATAATGCTCTTGTCCCCAGTGCTGATCGGTCTGGTGAAATAGCCACTCCACAGAATCTGCACCAAGATGTTTACGTGTATTGGTTAGACTAATGCGCGTCAGCAAGTCATAAGAGGCTAACCACTGAGTGCAAATATTGAGTCTTCTTGCTGCTTCATGGATGAGGACATCACGGAAAATCGCCATTCCAAGAACCAGCCAAAGTACCTGATCCGCAGGCAAGCACCGCCTGCGAATAGTCGCGGGACTGCTCAACCTGAGTGTGGACTTGACCCACTCAACGGGGATATTGTGAATAAAAGTACTCAGATTCGAGAGCTTAAACAGATTGTTAAGATCTAAAATATCCTGCTGAAATACCATAAAAAAATCCGATGCCAAACCTGACATCGGATTCTCTAATGAATTCCAAAATGATTCAAATGCTTAAGTAAACAGCATTGCCCATTGCGGAGGTTTTTTCGATTCAAGCTTAATGCACAAACATATCCATTGATTCACGGATTTCCTGAATGGCGGTTTCGACATCGGGACTGAGCCAGGTCGGTTCAAAAAATCCGGCATAGTGCTCAATACGGTCTGCAGGCACCACCAGGCGCACTGGACAGTCTTCTTCCAGTAAACGCCATGGAATAATCGGCACTTCATTATCCAGCCATGCTGTCACATCTCGAATATCGATAATCATCGCATTCACACAGTCCGGAAAAGGCATCACGGAAAATTCTTCGGTACGACGACGGAAATATTCCAGATCCTGCCAGCGAAGCAGGAAGCTTGGCTTGCTAAATTCAATAATTCCAATCAGATGCTGATCACGGCTGTAGTGCAGCGTACATTGATGTGTGACGTCAGTATCAAGATCAAGCGATACACTTTGTTGACGATACGCCATATAACTCGGGTGTATAAATGAGAAGGTGGATAATTATAACGCATTTCATCGCTGAAAGGCAGCGTCTCAACTGTCTTCACTAAAGCCTGCGGAACCGGTATGGCTTATGCATATCTTCAGGGAACAACGATAAAAACAACGAGGTTGCTATGTCAGAGTCAAAAAGTGTGATTGATACCAGTGTGACTGAAACAGCAGTACAAGAAGATTATTTTGCCTTGCGCCAGCTCAAGAAAGGCGCCGTAGGTTGGCTGCTTCTCGTCGGTCTGGGGGTCGCGTATGTGATTTCCGGTGACTTCGCTGGCTGGAATTTTGGTTTGGCACAGGGGGGGTGGGGAGGCATGTTTATTGCGACCATTGTGGTGGCATTCATGTATCTGTGTATGTGTCTGGCCATGTCCGAAATGTCGACCATGCTGCCGACTGCAGGTGGGGGTTACAGTTTTGCTCGTACTGCTTTTGGTCCCTTTGGCGGCTATCTGACCGGGAGTGCCATCCTGATTGAATATGCCATTGCTCCGGCAGCAATTGCCTGTTTCATTGGTGCCTATTGCGAAGCCTTGTTTGGTATTGGCGGCTGGATCATTTATCTGGTGAGCTATCTGGTTTTTATGGGCTTGCATCTGAAAGGTGCAGGTGAAGCACTCAAGATCATGTTTGTGATTACCGCAATTGCTGCGGTTGCCTTGATGGTGTTTATCTTTGGCATGTTGCCTCATTTTAATAGTGCAAACCTGTTTGATATTGCGGTCAGTACGGAAGCGGCGGGTGCAAGCAGTTTCCTGCCATTGGGCTATCTGGGCATCTAGGCAGCAGTGCCTTATGCGATCTGGTTTTTTCTGGCAGTTGAAGGTGTCCCGCTGGCAGCAGAGGAGGCCAAAGAGCCAGCTAAATCCTTGCCGCGTGGCCTGATTGGTTCCATGCTGATTCTGGCATTCTTTGCGCTAAGTATTTTGTTACTCGGTCCTGGCGCAGCAGGTGCAGATACGCTGAAAAATTCCGGTGCACCGCTGGTGGATGCCTTGGTGGCGGTCTATGGTGCCAATACCTGGATGGCAAGTTTCGTGAATTTTGTCGGTCTCGCTGGTCTGATTGCCAGTTTCTTCTCGATTATCTATGCCTATTCCCGTCAAATTTTTGCGCTCTCACGTGCCGGTTATTTACCGAAAAAATTGTCCTTAACCAACAGCAATCATGCACCTTATTTGGCCATCATTATTCCGGGGATTATTGGCTTCCTGCTGTCCCTTTCAGGTGAAGGTGATCTGCTGATTCTGATGGCGGTCTTTGGTGCCACCATTTCCTATGTTTTGATGATGATGTCTTATATCAAACTGAAATTGTCCCGGCCGAATCTGGTACGTCCTTATCAGGCACCGGGCGGTATTGTGACTGCGTCCATTGCGCTGGTACTTGCTGCGATTGCCGTGGTGGCAGGCTTTCTGGTCGATCCAAAAGTCTGGTTAATGGCAGCTGCCATTTACGTTGCACTGATTCTCTATTTTCTGCTGTATAGCCGCCATCATCTGGTGGCCGGGACACCGGAAGAAGAATTTGCCCGTATCGAGGCAGCAGAAAAGGAATTGAAATAAATTATCTAGCAGGGAGAACTTGCTTATGTTGTATCAGATTAATGTGGCCAGTCAGCATTATGTCTTTGAGGATTTAAAAACCCTGTTGGCTAAGGCTACGCCTGAACGTTCTGGCGATCAGCTGGCAGGGATTGTGGCCACTGATGCAACCGAGCGTGTTGCTGCACAAATGTGTCTGGCAGAAGTACCATTACAGCAGTTTTTGCAAGAAGCTGTGGTTCCTTATGAAGAGGATGAAATCACCCGCCTGATTATGGATGAACATGATGCTGATGTCTTTTATCCGATCTCGCATTTTACTGTGGGGGATTTTCGTAACTGGCTGCTGAGTGCAGATGCCACCACAGAAAAACTTGCTGCTTTAAAAATGGGCTTGATTCCGGAAATGGTCGCAGCAGTGAGCAAAATTATGCGCAATCAGGATCTGATTCTGGTGGCAAAAAAATGCCGAGTAGTGACTCGGTTCAGAAATACCATCGGGCTGGCAGGGCATCTTTCTACCCGCTTGCAGCCGAACCACCCGACTGATGATCTGATAGGCATTTCAGCTTCGATTCTGGATGGACTAATGTATGGCAATGGTGATGCCGTGATCGGGATTAATCCGGCCACAGATAATCTGCAGAATTTGACTGAGCTGCTCAAACTGCTCGATCATGTCATTCAGGAATATGAGATTCCGACTCAATCTTGTGTTTTGACCCATATTACTTCTGGCATTCAGCTGGCAAATAAAAATGTTCCGATTGATCTGATGTTCCAGCCCATTGCGGGAACCTAAACAGCCAATACTGGTTTCGGTATCAATCTGGCGCTGCTGCAGGAAGGCTATGAAGCTGCCTTAAGCCTGCAACGCGGCACAGTGGGCCAAAATGTCATGTATTTTGAAACCGGACAGGGCAGTGCCTTATCCAGCAATGGCCATCATGGCGTGGATCAACAGACCCTGGAAGCGCGTGCCTACGCCGTGGCGCGTAAGTTTAATCCCTTGCTGGTCAATACTGTAGTCGGCTTTATCGGGCCAGAATATCTGTATAACGGCAAGCAGATTATCCGGGCCGGGCTGGAAGATCATTTCTGTGGCAAGCTGCTCGGTGTGCCAATGGGCTGTGATATTTGCTACACCAATCATGCCGATGCCGATCAAGATGATATGGATGCACTGCTGACCTTGCTTGCCAATGCCGGATTGAATTTTATCATGGGTATTCCCGGTTCAGATGACGTGATGTTGAACTATCAGACGACCTCCTTTCATGATGCGCTCTACATCCGGCAATTACTGGGATTAAAACCGGCACCCGAATTTGACTACTGGCTGGAGCATCAGGGAATTTTGGCGCAACAGTCTAATCAGCTGCACTGGCCAACAGAGTTGCCGAAGCAATTTTCACGTCTAATCCTGTCTTGAGGAAGTACTATGAAACTGATTGCCGATGTGAAATTTGAGTCCCAATTACAGGATAATCCCTGGCAAAAATTAAAAGCCTTTACTGATGCACGGATTGCCTTAGGTCGAACTGGGGGCAGCTTGCCGACTCGACCAAGTCTGGAATTTCAGTTGGCACATGCGCAAGCTAAAGATGCGGTACTGAAGCCACTTGATGTTGAATTCTTAAAATCTGGCTTAGCTAAAACGGGACTGCCTATTCTGGAAATTGAAAGCCAGGCGGTAGAGAAAGATCTTTATCTTAAACGTCCCGATCTTGGGCGTGTGCTTTCAGAACAGTCCAAAACGATATTGCAGCAATACCGGGCCGAACATCAGCAACATTGGGATGTAGCCATTGTGCTGGGAGATGGACTATCAGCACGTGCCATTGAGGAAAATAGCCTGCATTTTATTTCGGCCTTGCTAGAGGCATGCAAAGAACAAGGCTGGCAGATTGCCCCCTTAGTGATTGCCCGTGGCAGTCGTGTGGCACTGGGTGATGAATTGGCAGAAATTTTACAGGCGAAAATGCTGGTCATGCTAATTGGCGAACGGCCGGGTTTGAGCTCACCCGATAGTATGGGAATTTATTACACTTATAATGCTTTTAAAGGGTGTCATGATGCCTTGCGCAACTGTATTTCCAATGTCCGTTCTGCGGGCTTGGCCTATCCACTGGCTATCCAGCGACTGGTCGCATTGATGCGTAAATCCTGTGAGTTACAGCTTTCAGGGGTGCAGTTGAAAGATGAACACGAAACCCCAGTCGATATGCAACATAGCCCAGCCAAACGGCTATTTTAAAGTAGCATCTAGCAGAGAATTCTGATGGATTAGTGACTTACATCCCGTCACCATCTCACCATGTTTTGTCACAGAAGCCCTATTCACAGCTTGTTATTCTAAAAATCTACTTATGAATAACAAAGAGTGAGGATGGTTATGGTCGATGATTTCAATAAAAAACCACCTTTAAATCATCAGGCAGACGTGACGCAGAAAAAGCGTATCCCTGTTTATATCTTGATTTTGGTCGGTATTTTTTTACTCGCACTACTGTTCTATATGTTTGCTGACATGAATCCAGATGCGAATGATGCTCCTGCAGGACATCCAAATCCGAATGTACAGCCTGCTACCCCAAATAATTCAACTCCAGTCGGTGAGCCTACACAAGGCACGGCTACCATGAATGAGGGGACGGAAGCTACAGCAACCGTGGGTGATGGCACAGAAGCAACAGCAACTGCGACTGATGGACAGGCGACTCAATAACTGAAAATACCTGAAAAGCTCTAGTGAACCACTGGGGCTTTTTTGCAATGGATGGTGATGTTTTAAGGTAGTGCCATCTACCTGGCTTGAGTCTGAAAACATCAAATCTAATATGAATCCGGAAAAAGAAGGGGCTGATTGTTTCAGGGAGATGCCCCCGATTTCAGATAAATAGCTTAATAACAAAGAGGGTAGAACAACATGAATGATTATATGAGAAGCCCGCGTGGTGGCTTCGATGCCATGTACTACTGGGATCAATTCCATCCCATTCTTAGTGCAATTGCCATATTAGTACTTGGCTGGATCATTGCGTTACTGGTCTCGGCAGGCGTTAAAAAGCTCTTGCAGAAACTGGGCACCAATACACATTTAAATACGGCGACAGGTCATCACTCCAATGTGGAGAGCATTATCGCCCGCGTCGTGTTCTGGATTATTCTGATTATTGCCGTGATTGGTGCGCTGAACGTGCTCAATCTTACCAGTGTCAGCGGTCCATTCAGTAATATGATCCAGCAGTTCCTGTTATTTATCCCGCAGTTACTAGGTGCAATTGCAGTCGGATTCATAGGTTGGATTGTGGCCAATCTGGTGAAGATAGGGCTACAAAAACTGCTAGACCGAACGCAACTCGATGAAAAACTCAGTGCTGAAGTCGGTGTCAGTCCGATTAGTAAAAACATCAGTGAAATTGCTTACTGGTTAATTTTATTACTGTTCTTGCCAATCGTGCTGTCTATTCTGGGTCTCAACGGTCTGCTGTTACCAGTTCAGAATATGCTGACCGATGTTGTTAGTTACTTACCAAACATCTTCATTGCTGCAGTCATCATTTTTGTCGGTTATATCCTGGCGAAAATTGTGCGCGGTATTGTTGAAGGACTATTAAACAGTCTGAACGTACAGCAACATGCTGAAAAAGTAGGCATCTTCAAAAACTCGAATGTTTCTCAGGTGATTGGTTCATTTATCTTCGCCGTGGTGATCATTACGGCACTGATCATTGCATTTGAAGCATTGGGTATCGAGGCCATTTCTCAGCCTGCTACAGCCATGCTATATGAAATCATGAATGCCATTCCGAATATTATCGCTGCTGCGTTGATTCTGATTCTGGCGTATGTGGTCTCTAAACTGGTAGCACGTCTGGTAGTTGAAGTAGTTGCCGGTACAGGTGTTGATGAAATTCCTGCCAAACTGGATATCCAGCGTTTTTTAGGCACGACTAAACTTTCCAGTGTAGTCGGTTTCCTGATCGTTTTATTCACCATGCTATTTGCGGTATCTGAAGCAGCGAACCGTCTGGGCTTTGAACAGATCAGTGGTCTTATTGCAATGTTCATCTACTTCGGTGCCAATATCCTGCTCGGTGCGGTGATTCTGGTAATCGGTTTCTGGCTGGCAAATATTGTTGCGAATATCGTACAACGTGGTGAATATAACAGCTCACGCTGGTTAGCCAATCTGGTTCGTGTTCTGATCATGGGACTCGTTGTGGCAATGGGTCTGCGTGCCATGGGTATTGCCGATTCAATTGTTAACTTGGCATTTGGTCTAACTTTGGGTGCTGTAGCAGTGGCATTTGCCTTGGCATTTGGTTTGGGTGGTCGTCAACCTGCGGAGCGTGTACTCACAGATTTGATTGATAAAGCCAAACGAGAAGCCAAAGACCCTAACCCAGTCAAAGAAAAAGCTGAGAACAGCATATTTTCTGGATTAGGTAGCAAGACCACAGGTACAAGTGCAGCCGACATGTCAGGTACTACAGGTGCGGCGATGGGTATGAGTTCTACAGATAGCTCAATGAGCCAGTCCTCTGGTGGTTCGCAAACTGCTACGGGTACTAGCGATTCCTCAATCACAACTCCAGGAGCAGGCATCGTGCCAAATCAGGATTCAGACAAGAGTACGCCTATGAGTACGGATTTATCCCATACTACCCCGGCAATCCTTACCACTGCACCACAGGATGATGAGTCATTAGGTATTGATCCTGTCAATCCGGATGCGGATCAGGCCGTACCAGATTCAGTAAAAGTCGATCCGACTCATCCACCAGCCAATAATCCATTTGGTTCAACCGGAGAAAAAGAGCCAGATGTCGATATTGACCGTTCAACTCAGAAAAAAGATGACCTGAAATAACCTGTTATCTTTAAGCAAAATCGACCACGCTCATGTGGTCGATTTTGTTCAGTCATAAGGAAAAATGAATGAATACCAAGAAACCTAACAAAGTTCTGGCTCCTTTAGTCATTGCAGGAATTACGATTGGCTTTTTTACCGCTGCCTATCGATTTATTTTTGTGAAGAGCACACAGGACGAGCAGTCTGAGCGAGAGCTAGATAAGAAAATACCAGAGACAGACGAATTTAACTGAGAAGTCAATCCTGCTCAGTCACTAGTAATAGAATTTATTTTTTAAAAAATATAGAATATTCAAGTGAATACTAAAATGATTTTGGTATTTTTCTTGCATTAAAAATATAAAGAAAAGGAGATCAACAATATGTGGAAAGCACTCCAACATAAATTCATGGCATCTTCAGCAGATGACGTACCACTATTTCTGCGAGAAGCTCAAAAAATGCAGCTGACGATTGACCGTTTAACAAATACGGCCAATCTCAACCTGTTTAAAACAGACTATCTGGAATGAGTTAAGTAGCAAACCAGATTATCTATTGATTAAATATATTCCGATGCGGCATGTGCCGATGACCATGCCCATTGGAAATTATAACCGCCCAAATGTCCGGTGACATCCAGCACTTCACCAATAAAATACAAGCCTTTCTGCTTTTTACTTTCCATGGTTTTTGAGGATACTTCCGTGGTGTCTACACCACCCAAAGTCACTTCCGCTGTACGGTAGCCTTCTGTTCCTGAAGGTTTCACTTCAAAGCCATGCAGACGTGCCGCAATCTGTTCCAGCTTGTCATCACTGATATTGCCAATGGCAGTTTCAGCGCTTTCAGTCCAGATCAGACTTTGTAATTCAGCCACCACACTTTTCGGTAAATATTCATTCAGTAATGTACGCAGCAAGACTTTGGGCTGATTTTGTTTTCTCGTTTTAAAGAAATCCAGTAAATCTAGACTCGGTAAGAAATCGACCTTAAAGCTCTGACCAACATTCCAGTAATTGGAAAGTTGCAGGGAACTTGGCCCACTCAAACCACGATGGGTAAACAATAGCGCTTCGGTAAAGCTATTAAGCTCATTGGAGAGTGTTGCTTCTACAGCATTTCCGCTTAAGCGTGTCGTGACTTCTTTAAATCCGTCAGAAAAAGTAAATGGAACCAGTCCGGCACGGGTTGGATAGACGTGATGTCCAAACTGTTTTGCAATCTCATAGCCAATGCCTGAACCGCCAAGCGTAGGAATAGATAAACCGCCAGATGCCACGACGACAGATTCAACTTCAAAGTATCCCAGTGAGGTCGCCACCTGAAAGCCTTGATCATCGACTGGATTGACTGCTTTCACTTCGCAGCTGGTTTTGATATCGACCAGCCCAGTTTTGTCACATTCCGCCAGCAGCATCGACAAGATATCTTTTGCACCATTTAAGGTAAACAGCTGTCCATGTTTGCGCTCTTCATAGGCAATGCCGTATTCACATACCAAGCCAATAAAGTCCCAATTGGTATAACGCGTTAAAGCTGAAATCACAAAATGTGGATTGTGTGAAATATAATTGCTCGGTTCGACTTCCAGATTGGTGAAATTACATTTACCACCGCCAGACATCAGGATTTTTTTGCCAACCTTGTTGGCTTTTTCCACCACCACGACTTTACGCCCACGTTGCGCAGCCATATACGCCGTCATTAAACCTGAGGCACCGGCACCTATGACTAGAACATCGTATTGCTTGGAAGACATCACACACTCAAGGGAGAAGAAAAGGGAAGCATTATAGACAATTTTATTTCAGCTTTCTCTATTCCAGAAAAATCAGTTCCGTGATTGCAGATTTACAGCGGATTTTAAACATAAAATATTTGAAAGCTGCTTAAAAATCATGCATAGTTTTTGTACAAACTAAAAAGATAATAACAAGGAAAAGCGAATGGCAAGCGCGGAAGATTTAAAACAATATAATCTGATTACTTATATTCTTTATATTTTAGGATTTTTTCTTGGTCTGACCCCATTTATTGCGATTGTGATGAATTATATCAAGCGTGATGAAATGCGCGGTACCTGGCTGGAAAGTCATGTCGACTGGCAAATTAAAACCTTCTGGATCAGTTTGCTGGGCTATATCGTCGGTGGCTTATTAACCGTGATCTTGATTGGCTTCCTGATTGTATTTCTGGTCTTTATCTGGCATATCTACCGCTTGGTCAAAGGGTTAATTGCCTTAAATAACAATCAACCGATTGAAGATTAAGTTGCTATAAAATCAAAGGGAATATGACGGCCTTGCAGACCACCAGTATGAATCACCAACAGTTTTGATCCAGCCGGAAAATAATTTTTCTCGATTAGATCAAAAATCCCCATCAGCATTTTAGCCGTGTAGATCTGCTCCAGTGGAATTGCAAATTCCGCTTCAAAATCCCGGATAAACTGCATCAAGGCTGCACTGGTTTTGGCATAGCCACCACAGCAATAATCATCGAGAATATTCCAGTTGGTTTTATTCGTTAGTTGAGCGATTTCATCTTTTAAAAATGAACCTTTCAGTGCAGAAAATCCTAAAACCTGTTGATGCCCATGACTGGCTTCGATCAATCCACTGATGGTGCCACCGGTGCCTACTGCACAACAAATCACATCAAATTGCGCATCGCCATCTTTTAATATTTCCTGACAACCTTGAATCGCCAAAGCATTGGTTCCACCTTCAGGAATAATATAATGTTCAGGAAATTGTCGAGCGAGTTCGGCCAAATACTCAGGCTGTTGCTTGCGTCGATATTCATCACGACTGACGAAATGCAACTGCATCCCGAATTGCTGGGCGGTGGCTAATGTTGGATTCAATGGTCGATCAGCCAGTTCTTCACCTCGAATCATACCAACACTCTGAAAACCAAACTGCTGTGAGGCAAATGCAGTAGCGGCAATATGATTGGAATAAGCACCTCCAAAACTCAGAATATGCTGATAATCCTGTCTTTTGGCTTCAAGAAAATTGTATTTCAGTTTAAAAAACTTGTTGCCCGAAATTTGCGGATGCACCAGATCCAGACGACGTATTGTTAAAGTAATATCGTGAAAATTAATTTGTTGATCTGGAATATTTTGGGCAATGGTTTCAAACATAAACTTTCGCAAAGTTCATGATGTAAGCATTATAGCGGAAGTGCTAAAAATCAGAGCTTTTGAATAGCCCATTATTAGCTGATCACCATCGAATTGGTCGTAGATTGTCACAAATATTCCGCTGATTATTTAAACAATAATGCTAATCTAAACAGAGGAAACCCTGAGGAGGGTAGAATAATGAAAATATTATCCTGTGCTGTGTGGGTCGGCATGCTGCTCAGTCTGTCGGGCTGTGATGATGCGATGAACAAACCTAAAACAGAAACCCGCACCATGATTATTGGCGGTGTACCTGTACATGAGCAGGATTATCAACTGCTAGACAAGCATTTGAGTGCTCAGGATCAGTTGAAACCTTAAGTAATTGCAATAGTTAAAATTCATGACAAATCCAGAAATTTTTACAGCAAATTGTCAGGTTTGTGCTTAAAATAGCCCTTCAATTTTTAAGTCAGGTTATCTCGTGGAATCATTCTGGATTTTAGGTTCGATTGCTTTTGCCCTGATGTTAGGTGCAATGAGTCCCGGGCCGACTTCTATTTATGTGGCAAAAAATTCAATTGCCATTTCACGTAAACATGGTTTATTTACTGCATTGGGTACTGGTCTCGGTGCAGCGATTTTTGGTCTGCTGGCAGTACTGGGTTTGCAGGCATTTTTGCTGGCTGTACCTTCGGCTTATCTGGCCTTAAAAATTTGTGGTGGTTTATATTTGCTTTGGCTGGCGTTTAAAATTATTAAACATGCCAAAGATCCGATCGAAGCGGATGTCGCCATTGCCAAACAGATGTCTTTACGCCGTGCCTTTACCACAGGTTTAATTACACAGTTGTCCAATCCTAAAATTGCGATTGTGCTTGCCAGTATTTTTACCGCGTTATTGCCCAAAGAAATTCCAACGTATTTTTATTTTGTTTTACCTGTCTTATGTTTCTTTATTGATGCGGGCTGGTGTTCACTGGTCGCAGTTGCATTATCTGCGGAAAAGCCACGTCGTGTTTATTTGAAGTTTAAAGCTTTGTTTGACCGCGCCGCAGGCGCAGTTATGACGGTACTTGGTTTAAAACTGATCTTTGGTATGAAGTAATTATCTCGTATAGACGTGCTGCTTATAAATAAAAAAAGCCGCTAGCCCTAGAGGCTTTTTTTATATCCATTAAAAAGTATTTTCTTCCGAATTAGCAGAAATACGATGAATCGACAGGTCTGCACCGTTGAACTCTTCTTCCTCAGTCAGGCGAATACCCATCAAAACCTTAAGCAGGCCATACACCAAAAAACCACCCGCCAAAGCAATGACAATCGCCAGCACCGTACCTGTGAGTTGTGAAATTAAAGACACTCCTCCCATTCCTCCGAGCCATTGCTGACCGAAAATACCCACAGCTAATCCACCAAAAGCACCACAAACGCCATGTAAAGGCCAGACTCCCAATACGTCATCCACTTTGAGTTTATTTTGGGTATAGGTAAAGAATTTCACAAAAATAATACCGGCGCTGATCCCGATAAAAAAAGCACCCAAGGGATGAACGACATCTGATCCGGCACAAATCGCCACCAGACCTGCTAAAGGACCATTATGCAGGAAGCCCGGGTCATCTTTCCCCGCAACTTTGGCTGCTATTGTTCCACCGACCATGGCCATCAAAGAGTTAATAGCGATCAGCCCAGAAATGGCATCCAGCCGCTGCGCGCTCATGACATTGAAACCGAACCATCCAACAATCAGAATCCAGGAGCCTAAAGCCAAAAAAGGAATTGATGAAGGAGGATGCGCGGTGATCCGGCCATCTTTTTTGTAACGGCCATGACGCGCACCAAGCAGTATTACTGCAGCCAGTGCGATCCAGCTGCCCATTGCATGAACGACAACTGAGCCGGCAAAATCATGAAAACTTGCACCAAATGCATGGGTCAGCCAATCCTGAAAACCAAGGTTGCCATTCCAGATCATACCTTCAAAAAAAGGATAGGTCAGCGCAACCAGGAATAGGGTGGCTAAAGCCTGTGAACGCATTTTGGCACGTTCCGCAATTCCTCCAGAGATAATCGCTGGAATTGCTGCAGCAAAGGTCAACAGGAAAAAACAGCGCATTAGATTGTAGCCATGATCGGCAGACAAGGTTGCAGCATCATGGAAAAAGTGCTGACCGTAGGCAATATAGTAGCCCACTAAAAAATAAGCGATGGCGGAGATGGCAAAGTCAGTTAAAATTTTACTTAGGGCATTGACCTGGTTTTTATGTCGAACTGTTCCAAGCTCTAAAAAAGCAAATCCAGCATGCATGGCAAGCACTAGAACTGCACCGAGAAGAAGAAATAATAAGTCTATATTTTGCATGGTGCGTTCCAATTTAGTGCGCGGGATCACAAAAGAAAATCAGTATATAGAGGCAAATTGATTGTAGAAGAGGGCTAAGCAAGGGAAATTTTGATGAAGAATTTCTTGAAATTGATAAGACTCGATATAAAGCACGTTACTATTTTTTTGCACCAAACTAAGACATGGCGAGAGTTCATAAAATTCAGATTTATATTATATTTTTAGGTGTTTATATTTATCGTAAGAAAAACGGTGCTAAAAAAGCATGCTAAAGGTGCACGTAAAAAGTAAAAGATTTTTAAGAAAAAATTTAAAAATAAACGAAACTATTGCTTTTAAATTTCAAAGCGTCATTCAAGTTTTAAATTTACCAAGTCATAGGGAATCTGGCTGAAGGATATTTAAAATAAATGAAACCCTAAAAAATTAGGGTTTCATGCTTAGATAAAATTATTGAAGTATTCAATTAATCTTTAAAATGTACCGGAATCCATTGATAGCTTTTATTGTCTTTAGAATAAATATGTCCAATCCCCGGAAATGGCAAATGTGGTGCTGCTACCGTCTGACCATTTTTCGCATATTCAGCAAAATATTTTAAGCGGGTTTCGATCGCCTTTTTCGGATCGACATCAAAGTCAACGCCGGTCTGTGGGCGATCAAACTGCAGCGTATGTGAGTGCACAATATCTCCAATAAACACCATCTGCTGACCTTTAGATTTTAAGCTAAAACCAAAATGCCCCGGTGTATGTCCAGCCGAACTGATAACATCGAAAGCATGGATTTTATCGCCAGTTTTAAAGGTTTTGAGCTGATTCTTGGCCTGATAGGGTGCAATGGCTTTCTTGATTTTATCGACTGTGCCCAAAAAACCTGCCTGCTTGGCTTTTGGTAATTTTTCTACCGTTGTGGGATTCATCCAGAAATCCAGTTCAGCTTGAGACACATAAATGTTGGCATTGGGAAAATTGGCAACACTATTATTACTTATACCGCATACATGGTCTGGATGTAAATGCGTGAGCAGGATGGCATTGACCTGTTCAGGTTTATGCCCTGAAGCCTTTAAATTGGAATACACTGAACCTAGGTGTGGACCATTACAGCTTGAAGTCCCACTATCGACCAGAACCATTTCCTTGGCTGTATTGACCAGAAAGGCATTCACGGAGGTTTGGATGCCTTTAGCTTGATCGACGTAGTATTTTTTCAATATCTGGTCGGCTTGAGCTGCTGGAATATCTTTAAATAAGGCTTTGGACAGATAATTGGTGCCATCTAGCAGGGCAGTAATTTGGTAATCCCCGAAGTTATGTTGATAATAACCGGGAACCTGTTTTTGTTGTTGGGTGCTAGAAACGGATTGTGCATGTGTTTGAGAGATACCCGCCATTGAACCTAAAGCAAGCAATGACACGACGAGAGAAGAAGTGAAGTATTTCATAGCTATTCTTATGTAATTAAAGTCAATTCTATGTATTAGCACGGATGCCAGCGAAAAAGAATATGAATATATTTACCATTTTTTAAAATGGAAGTGCTGATTTGGCATCTGTACTAAAAAATCAGTCTGAATCTGTATATTGATTTTTTGAAAGTAAAGAATTTATTTTTAATGAAAATATTATTATAAATAAAATGCTTAGATACATTTCACTTTTTATGAAAAGCTCGTTAACATGGGGTATTACGAACAAGCTTTGGGTGTCGCGATGAGTTTTTGGAAAAGAAAAAACAATGCCAGCTTTGTATTTTTCATTATTACCTTATATTCACTACTTGGTTTTGGACTGGGCTATGTGATTTGGGAATTTGTGTTGCAAGGCTAAGTGACCCAGCAATAAAAAAAGCCTCTAGAAATAGAGGCTTTTTTATATTTGGATTTTATGAGGGGATTAGCCAGCGACTTGTTTTTAGGTGATGGTGGTGGGTTCAGCTGCTTAAGTTGTGATGGCTGTGGTGCTTAGAGCTAGGGCTAGGAAAAGTGGTTTTAAATTTTTCATAGGTTTCTTATAAGTTTTAAAAGGATAAATCTTTTTAGCATGCCTTTATGATTTTTTCACTATTAAAATATTTGGTGTTATCTTAACCAAATAATTCCACTAAATTAGATGCTTAGACTGAATTTAGTAATGCATAATGAGATAAGTAGGACAAGCAAAATGAGTATTTTAAAAAATGCAATTGATTCTATTCAATTAGGGATTGAAGACTATGAGTTGATTGCTAAGAATCCTAAGAGATTAACCTCTTGTACTAGAAACTTATTTTCTGGCATTTTACTTCTATTTAAATATCATCTGGCAGAGTTAAGTGATGAAGATAGTGATGAAGTCCTGATAAAGCAAAAAATTACCCCAAAATTTATAAATGGAGAAATTACTTTTGTAGGGGACGGGAAAAAAACAGTGGATGTACAAGGCATTCAGGATCGTTTTAAAAGTCTGGATATAATTGTTGATTGGAAACAACTAGATAAAATTCAGGCATATAGAAATAACATTGAACATTATTTTAGTAATGAAAACCCTAAAACTATTGAGTCTATTCTTGCTCATAGTTTTAATATTATTAACGCGTTTACCCGTAATTATTTAGAAAAAGAGCCATCTGATTTATTTGGAACAGAATATTGGAACAAACTATTGGATGTACGGGAAGTTTATACTGCTGAAAAACAAGATTGTGCAGTCCAGTTAGGGAGAAATATATATATGAGTGCTAAGCAAGAAGAGCTGCTTAATAACTCAGTTTGTTTGAATTGTGGATCTGATTTAATAAAACCAGTTGAGACCGGCGTAGATATTAAAGAGACAGATTACATTTGTTTATCCTGTCAAAATATTATGTCTTATACAACAGTTATCAATTCAGCTGTGTCTGAAGATCAAAATAGAAATTATGGATATCATCATTATAAAGATGGTGGAGAAGACCCTTATACAGTTTGCCCAGAGTGTTGCGAAGCTACTTATTCAATGGAAGAAGGTTTCTGTTTACACTGTGAAGAAAAAGCCCATCATGTATGTTCACGGTGTGAAACAGCTCTAAGCCCTGAGGAGGTTACATGGAGTGAAGGTTTATGTGGATACTGTCAGTATCAATGGGAAAAAATAATGGAAGAATAAAAAATTCCCTCTTTAAAGAGGGAATTTTTTATTTATGACTTAAATCTTAAGACACTTTATCACCCGGTTTAGCACCAGATTCAGGTGAAATCACCCAAACGCCGTCGCCATTACCCGCAGCTAGCACCATACCGTTAGAGATCCCAAAACGCATTTTACGTGGCGCAAGGTTCGCCACCATCACCACCAGTTTGCCTTTTAAGTCTTCAGGTTGGTAGAACTCACGAATACCACTGAGCACATTACGTGGCTCAGCCTCACCGACATTTAAAGTGAGTTGAAGCAGCTTGTCAGAACCTTCAACCGTTGCAGCTTCCAAAACTTCAGCCACACGCAGGTCAACTTTCATAAAATCATCAATATTAATGATTTCAGCTTCACCGACTTTAGGTTCAGCTTTCTTTTCAATCTTCTTCTCTTTTTTCTTTTCAGCTTTTGCTGGTTCAGCAGCAGGCGCAGCTAAAGAATCTTTAGATGCATCGACCATCGCAGCTACAGCTTTCGGGTCAACACGTTGCATTAAAGGTTGGAATAATGCAATTTCATGACCGACCAGAATCGTTTCACGAGAAGTGAAGTCGAAAGAAGCTAATTGCAAGAAATCTTGAACCTGCTGAGCCAAAGTTGGCAATACAGGCGCAAGATAAATCGCCAATTGACGGAACAGGTTGATACCCACAGAACATACATCATGAACCTGTTGTTCCTGACCTTCCTGTTTCGCAAGTGCCCAAGGCTTCTTCTCATCGATGTATTGGTTGGCTTTGTCTGCCAGCGCCATGATTTCACGAATTGCCGCAGAGAATTCGCGTGCTTCATAAGCCTGAGCAATTGAGCTACCGGCATCAATAAAGTTTTGTACCAATTCAGGTTCAGTACATGTAGTGCTTAATTTGTTGTCAAATTTGGTGTTAATGAATTTTGCACAACGGCTGGCAATATTCACGACTTTACCGACCAAATCTGAATTTACTTTCTGAACGAAATCATCAAGGTTCAGGTCAGAATCTTCAACTTTGTCAGAAAGTTTCGACGCGAAGTAATAGCGTAGATATTCAGGATTTAAATGCTCTAAATAGGTTTCCGCTTTAATAAATGTGCCGCGAGATTTTGACATCTTTTGGCCATTGATAGTCAAGAAACCATTCACGAATAAGCCTGATGGCGTGCGGTAGTTTGCACCTTCAAGCATTGCCGGCCAGAACAGGGCATGGAAATACACGATGTCTTTACCAATGAAGTGATACACCTCATTTTCAGAATCTTTTTTCCAGTAGTCATCAAAATTCAATTCAGGACGTTTGGTTTTGATGTAGTTTTCAAAGCTCGACATATAACCAATCGGCGCATCCACCCAAACATAGAAATATTTGTTTGGCGCATCTGGAATTTCAAAACCGAAGTATGGCGCATCACGTGAGATGTCCCAGTCGTTCAAGCCATTTTCAAACCATTCGTCCAGCTTGTTGGCAATCGATACCGGCAAGCGACCTTCATCACGAGTCCATTTTTGCAGGTATTCACCAAAATTTGGCAATTTAAAGAAGTAATGATCAGATGATTTTTCGACTGGAGTTGCGCCACTTAAAGTGGAATGCGGATTCAACAACTCTGTCGCATTATAAGTTGCACCGCAGACTTCACATGAGTCGCCGTACTGATCTTCCGCCTTACATTTAGGACAGGTGCCTTTAATGAAACGGTCTGACAGGAACATGCCTTTTTCAGGATCAAAAAGCTGGGTCACCGGACGAACTGCAATATTGCCCGCATCACGGTTTTTCACATAGATTTCTGACGCACGGGCACGGTTGGTATCGCTATGTGTAGAATCATAATGATCGAAATGCACACCGAAACCGTCAAAGTCACGAATGTGTTCTTTTTGCACATTGGCAATTTGCGCTTCAGGTGAAATGCCATTCGCTTCGGCACGTAGCATGATCGCGGTTCCGTGAGCATCATCCGCACAGACATAAGTCACATCATGACCCATCGCACGCATGGCACGTACCCAAATATCTGCTTGGATATAGCCAAGTAAGTGACCCATATGAATCGGGCCATTGGCGTAAGGAAGGGCATTGGTGACTAAAATTTTACGCACGGATTCACTCTCTCATTCGTATTCATTATGCAATGGGCCATAATTTTACATGATGCCGAGGGGATTACAAAGAAATGCTTTGCTGAAACCCTGCGAATAGATGGACTTGGACAGCCCGAATACAAAAGCCTGCATCATCTTTAGCATATAGCTTTTCAATACAGATTTGACTCAGCTCATGCTACATCCTGCAAACAATAGCAACAACATGTACAGGCTTTGTTGCAGTTTGCTTACTTCGCCCGATTCGCGTGATGCTTTGTGCTAAAAAATGGCTGATTGTTTATATGATATGCCTAAGGAGGGTACCTCATGACTCAGCAGAACCAAAACAATACGTCGAAGCAAAATCAAGATAAAGAACAACATGCACGCGAATTAAATGATCAGCTTGCTAAAGAGCAAAAGCAAAACGAGATAGATAAACAGCATAATCAGGAACATAAGAACGGTCAAAGTGCCCAGACCCATGCTGATCAGAAGTCTGATACCCAGCACAACGGCAAAGATGCAAATGCTGAGCAATCAGCGCAAAAAGACAGTTCTCAAGAGAATCAGTCCGATAAAAAAACTGAAAGCTTTAAGATGGATGATCTAAAAGCCAAGGCGATTGCGATCGGTGAGGAGCTATTGCAAAAAGGTGAAAAGCTTCTGAATGAGCTGAAACATGGTAAATCTGACGGCCAGCAACATGCTGAGCAAGGTTCGGATGATGTGAAAAAGGCCAAAGCAGATCATACATCTCAAGATAAATCATCTAACAAGTCAGATAAACAAAATGCTAAAGATGGTCAGACCGATCAGCAGGCAAGTATGGCAAATTTAAAAGATGAAGCCATGCATAAGTTTGAAGATACTAGACAGAAAATCACAGACTTATTCAGCGAAGCCTCGGTTAAGTTCGCTGATCTGAAACAGATGGCGACTGATACGATGAATAAAATGAAAGATAATCAATCGAAGGAAAGTGATTCGGATCAGCAGCAAGATGCCAAAGATACAGATTCAGAAAGCAAATCTCAGTCCAAAAAGGATGAATCGAAACAAGATCAGGATAAAAACACCAAGGATCAACAAGACAAATCTGAAAACAATAAAAATCATAAATAGTCTGTGATCATAGAGCCACTTTAATTACAGAGGGTTAAAGTGGCTTGATCACATAAGATCAATAAAAAAAATTTATTACATCAAAATAATCTGCCTTTCTTTACTCTCAATCATTCATTTTTCATTATTTCTATTCACCAAGATTTCATAAAATATTTCACAAAACCAAGTAAAATAGTTGGAAATTAAAGATATCTGTTTCATCTTCTCCAATACAGTGCTTAACCTTCGCCTAAAACCCCGTTAAACTAAGCGATTCAGATGTCGATCTACATTTTTGGAGTAACCTATGTCTTGGCTTTCTTCGCTTAAATCGGTTTTTTCGCCTTCCAAGGAGGTGAACGAAGAAGCTGTGCAAAACGTACTGCAAAACTATATCTTGCCAAATTCCAGCAATGCCTTGAAAGATCGTATTACGCAGGTCAATGTACAGGGTGAGATTCTGCAAATCACTTTGAATACCTATCCAGAAGAAAAAGCGCAGCTGCAACAGATTCATGATGAACTGGCGGAAGCTTTGCAAAAATGTGGTATTCAAGAACTGAATATGCATGTGATTCAGCAGAAAACTGGACATAAGAAAGAAGGGGGTTGCGGGCATAACCATGCTGAAGGTGAAAACTGTTCAAGCGAGCCTAAAGCGGAAGCAAAACCCAATCTTCCCCCTGTGGTTGATGCGTCGGCACAGCCTGCAAAAACAGAAGAAGCTGATCCAAATAATCCACCTATTCAAAAAGCTGCGCCGCAACAGCGTGATGTTCCAAAACACCCAAGGATTCAAAATGTGATTCTGGTGTCATCTGGTAAAGGTGGCGTAGGTAAATCGACCACGACTGTAAATCTGGCTTTGGCTCTACAGAAATTAGGCCTGCGCGTAGGCGTACTAGATGCCGATATTTACGGCCCAAGTATTCCGACTATGCTCGGCAATGCCGGCAAAACGCCAATGATCGAAGCAGAGCAGTTTGTCCCTATCGAAGCCTATGGGATGGCGGTATTATCAATTGGCCATTTAACTGGAGATCACAATACTCCAGTCGCCTGGCGTGGTCCAAAAGCCACGGGTGCATTAATGCAGTTATTCAATCAGACCCTATGGCCAGACCTTGATGTGCTGATGATTGATATGCCACCTGGCACAGGTGATATCCAGTTAACTCTCGCGCAGCGTATTCCGGTAACGGGCGCAGTAATTGTGACAACGCCACAAAACGTGGCCTTGCTGGATGCGACCAAAGGCATTGAATTGTTTAACCGCGTGCAGATTCCGATCATGGGCGTGATTGAAAACATGTCGACCCATATCTGCTCAAATTGTGGTTTTGAGGAACAGATTTTTGGTACAGGCGGTGGCGATAAACTGTCTGAGCAATATCAAGTCCCATTATTGGGTCGTTTACCTTTGGATGCTAAAATTCGTGAAAATGCCGATGCTGGAACGCCGTCAGTGATCGCGGGAGATGCTGCTGCAGAAAGCTATATGCTGATTGCAGAGAAAATTGCAGCGCAGTTACCTAAAGCAGAGAAAGACCATAGTCGAATTTTTTAATTCTATAGACAATTCAGATATTTAAGCCTTAGCTAAAAGCTAGGGCTTCTTATTTCTTATTTTTAAAATTAGCTCGATTTAAATGATCGAAATTGACTGAAATGACTATCGGGTGTTTATCCTGAAATCTTATATAAATATTTGAATTAATTAAAATAAATAAATTTTAATATAAGATTATATGTTCTCTTACAATTATTTTTTTGCAGCACTGACCGAATTCTTCTATGCTACGCGGATTAGAGCGAGGTCAAACTATGATTTCATGGTTTTTTATTGGTTTAGTGGCAACCATTCTTTTAACACCAGGCCCAACCAATACCTTATTGGCATCTTCAGGCATTCAGGTCGGATTTAAAAAAACATTTCGTTTAATTCCTGCCGAAGCCTTTGGTTATCTGATCGCCATTAGCTTATGGGGCATTCTGATCGGAAAAATTTCCGTTCATCTTCCACTGTTACCGACCATTCTCAAGCTTTTTAGTGCTGGCTATATTCTGTTCCTTGCTGTGAAATTATGGCGGACTGCAGACATAAGCGAAAATCTTGAAAATGTCTCGATTCGCGCACGAGAATTATTTTTGGCAACCTTGCTTAATCCTAAAGCACTTTTATTTGCCTCAGCTATTTTTCCTGTCATTGTCTGGAAAAGTAGTCAGCATTATATGACTCATATGCTTGTTTTCTTACTTCTGCTGATTCCGATTGCATTCTTCTGGACTTTTCTGGGTTCAATCCTGGCCAGAAAAAACAGTCGCTGGCTCAATCAGAAAAACCTGCAGAAAACGGCTTCGCTGGTATTAATGAGCTTTTCCATTCCTTTAAGCTATTCTGCACTTTTAAGTTTATAAGCTGATCTCGATCAGCAGTTTTTTGGTAACTTGAGCTCTAAGCCTTTCACTTATTTTCATTAGTGTCAATTTCAGTTAAAGTACGTCGTAATAACTTGTTTTTAAGATTTTTGGATTATATCAATGGCAATTAAGTCTGATCGTTGGATTCGCGAAATGAGCGAAAAACACGGCATGATTGAACCGTATGCAGAAAACCAGGTACGTTTGGATGAAAATGGTCAAAAGCTGATTTCGTATGGCGTATCCAGCTATGGTTATGACGTGCGTTGTGCACGTGAATTTAAAGTATTCACCAATGTGCATTCTGCAATTGTCGATCCGAAGAACTTTGATGAACGCAGCTTTATTGATATCGAGTCGGATGTCTGTATCATTCCGCCTAACTCGTTTGCTTTGGCGCGTACCATCGAATATTTCCGCATTCCACGTAATGTCTTGACCGTGTGCTTGGGCAAGTCTACTTATGCGCGTTGTGGCATCATTGTTAACGTGACTCCGCTTGAGCCAGAGTGGGAAGGACACGTCACTTTAGAGTTTTCAAATACGACCAATCTTCCTGCGCGTATTTATGCAGGTGAAGGTGTAGCGCAGATGCTGTTTTTTGAATCTGATGAAGTCTGTGAAACCTCATATAAAGATCGTGGTGGTAAATATCAAGGTCAGACAGGCGTTACTTTGCCGAAGACCTAATTGTTTTAAAATATTGAATGACGGGACTTTATGTCCCGTTTATTTTTTTGAGATTTTCATTCATCGGAAACTGCTATTTTTCGCCTAATTGGCTTTGGCATCTGTATCAAAAATCAGCATAATGGATTCCGCATAACCATAAAAAAGATGCGATGCATTATAAAAAATCAAAGATTGGCGGCTGGGAAGCTGAAGCATAAGGTGCGGAGCATCGAATAAAAAGGAAAGAGTGAGATGGCTCAGATAAAAGATATATTTAAATTTCGCAAAAGTTATTTGGCGATGACAATCGGTTTCAGCCTGTTGCCTTCTGCACATGCGATGCAGGAATTATCAGATTCTTCTCTTTCTAACACCACAGGTGAAGGTGTTGCGCTTGTTCTTGACGACTTCAAAATGGTGTTTCAAGGTCCTAAAGATCTTTCTGCTGGTTCCAGTTATGCCAGAGGCATTGAAAATCCCGGACAAGCAGATACAGGATTTATTCGTATTATTCCAACAGGGGAAAACTATGAGAAGTTAGGGGAGAATGTATATGATAAAATTTATAAAACATCTTATGATAATAATGTTCTTCAAGGAAAAATCGATAGCGGCTATAACATTTTATATACCTCTACCTACAATTCCACTTATGACACGAGTTATACGAGTTTATACAGCACCTATACCCAGCCTATTCCGGATAAACTGACTGCTGAAAGGACCAAATTAGAGTCTGAAATTCCTGATCGTTATTTTAATTCAGATGCAATTATTCAACGCTATTTTAATGAACGGCATAATTACTATCGAAATGGAACAAATAGAGGATTGTTTGACCCGGATGGTAGGGCTGTCAATGATGGTACGACTGTTTATACGACGAGACCAGTCAGTGAAGATCCCACAGGGCTTTTGAATTATGCTGAAAAAGCATTGGAACATGCCACTACAAATACCTATGAAATGATTCAGCTGTTATATGGTGGTCGTGCGAGTGAAGCGAATGCGAATTTAGCCAATTCTACTTTTTACAAAAGTTTGACTGGTTTCACGCGTAACAATGTTATTGGATCAGAAATTAATAGCTTAGTGCAGCGACTAAGTGATGCCTCATATGCGGCAGCAGATATTCGAGCTAAATTTCAAGCAGGGCAAATTGCAGAAGCAGAAGCGAAAAAACAGACAGAAGAACTGTATGCAGGCATTCTTAGTGATGCGAAAACTGACGCTTTGTTAGAAGCAAAAAATACCACAGTCGGTTCTTTAAGAACCAAAGCCGATGTATTTATTTATGGTCTGGCATTGTCAAAAAGCGATGGCTCTCTAAGCACGCGATACAGTAATCAGGGTTTTAGCTGGGGATCAGCCGAGAATCCCTGGTTGTTTCGTGCGGGAACTGAAAATGTTAAACAGTTCAAGGATGCTGCTAAAGATGTAGGCTATATTGCTTTGGAGGCTCCATTAAGCCCGATTGCAGGTGTGGAAAGTGATAATAATATCAAGTTGGGTTTCTGGAGTGATATTTTTGCGCGTGAGCTTAATTCTTCTAATGTGGTAGATCCTATAACAGGTGGGCCGACTTCGGGGCTTGATAAAGAACACCGTTTGAGAACCCAATTTGTTGCCAATGGTCTTAGCCTTAATGGCTCACAAATTCGGCTGTTTCAAACTTTAGAATCTGACAATAAGGATTATAATCAAACATTAGGTTTGGCAAGTATTATTCGCTTAAATACTGATGATAATCCTTCGGCAACTGGTTATTTTGATACTCGATTGTTATCAAGGCTTGATAAAGTAAAAAATAAAACTGATGCAGAAATTGCGGTATTACGAACCCTTACAGATAAGCAATTAGAAGCAGAAGGTTTTGATCGGGAGATGATCTCGGCTGAAAGTGTAACTTTAGCCAGAACATATGCTGGAAATACAGATTCAATCAATACTCGTAATAATGCTCTAAACAGGAAAGGTATTCGTTTAAGTACTGCAGCAAAAACAGATGGGCTTGATGGTGATGGCCCAACCCCAGCCTTGAATGGAAGTATTGCTCCAGTCTTTCATGATTTTGATGGTTTATATCTCTATAGTCCAAATATTAACTTGGTGCTCGGTAATATGTACCAGCCTTTCGTGGTGGGTTCAGAAGGCAATAACATTATTTTAGAAGTGACACGTATTCCCAATATTCCTTCTATTTATAATCAAATCTATCAAAATTACGGTGGTGGACTCGGAACAACCGATTTAAAGGGTTCTACCTGTAATGTCTATAGTTGTGGCACACCAATTAAAAATAATGTTTTAGATACTACTGCACTTTATCAAGGGCGTAATGCAACTCACAGTAGTATTGCCATAGGCACCACAGAACGGATTCCAGAGACAAATATGCTGCGAGCGAAGGATGGTGTTGATTCAACCGGCATCGTATTTAAAAGCATTGATGGCTCAAGTAAAAACTTTGGTTCGGCAGTCATTGATGGTGTGCTGATTCAACATTTAAAAATAAAAACTACAGGTCTATAAGGGAGTACGAACATGTCCAAATTATTGACTCTTTGTACACTGTTATGTACTTCGATGTTCAGCTATGCCGGATTAGAGATTCTGGATCAGCAAGCATTAACTGATACCGTAGGACAGGGTGGAGCAGATCTTAACTGGACTTTATCTTTAAACCATGTTTATGCGACAGATTTAAGTAAAGATAAAATTTCTCGGCTTGATGGAAATGGTAACCCACTAGAAGTATTTTATGTGCTCGATCCGGACACTTGTGGGGAAAGTAGACAGTTTTGCCGATTAGCAATTGCACCGAATAATCATATGGATGCCAATGGAAATAAAAAGTGGTTAGTGTTTAAAGGTATTCAGGGCACAATTCAGATTGATAAGTTCTCAATTGATGGAACAACCATTATTAATCATCGTAATGAGCCACAAACGGCCATGGACATCAGATTCTATGATGACCAACCTTTGAAGATCCGTAACTTAGGTTTTAATACAGTTTCTATCGAAACGGGCACAGGTGCTGGTGCATTAGAAGGTTATGCCAATACAGGTGCTTATAGTACCTATACCGGCCGTACCTATAATGCCGATGGAACTTATACAACCGCACCCCAAGATGTTCCTTCGTTTGATAAAGGTGCTGAGAAAGGATTTATGGGGTTGAATGTTCATGGCAATTTACATATGTCAGGCAATTTGAAAATATTTGGTTATAACTGTACAGGTGGGGCACAAAGTCGTTGTTAGTAACAACGTCAAGTACAGCATAAGGATATATAAATGAAAAAAACAACAATAAAGTTGAAATTGCTAACAGTATGCATGTGTCTTATCCAACAAGGTTATGCACTTGAAAGTATTGAAGAGCAGGAATTGAGTGAAGTCACTGGACAAGATGGTATGGTGATTACTCATGAAATTTCTAAAGCCAGTATTGCTCAAGTTAATTGGTATGATCCAAATCCAACGACTAATACAAAAATGGGTTTAGGTTTGCATGATGTTGAAATTAATGGAAAAGATAATAATCCAATCCTTAGTCAACTGGAAATAGATGTCGGTGCAACTTCGGAAGGGGCAGGACTGCGGCTTGCGGCAAGTGTTTCACCATTTCAAGCCACTGCAGATTTAAACTTGGTAAAAATTGCTTGTACGACCAATCCATGTAGTCAGTCTGCAAATAGTATTCGGACTGCGGGTACACAATCTAATCAAAGCTTAGGTGCATTAGGAATTAGTACCTCTACACCGCTGAGTGTTCTATTGCAAACCAGTGCAGGTTTATTTAATAAAGATTCAATTGCGAGTATCGACTTTCAACTGAAAAATGCCACGATTAGTCATCAATTAGGTGAAAATAGTCTGATTTTGAATGACTTTAATTTTAATTTTGCAGGATCGGGCTATCTGTATATTGACCCGAACGAAGGCATGGTTTTGACAACACGAGAGCAGTATGTAGATTTAAAGCGTGCTGTAGATCTGACTGATATCGCGGCTGGCCGGGTTAATCCGACCAATCCGGGGGTTAACATTGATTTACGGTATAATACGCCAAATAACGAACGTAAAAATATTATGCGATTAGGGGCTTCAGGTGCAGTCACTAATGCAAGACTCTCCATGAGTGCTGATCAAACCCAAATTGGTACTTTCGATGTTAGCAATAAAGTAAATGGTGTATTAGAGCGTCAGGACAAAAATGCAACAGGTTACAGTGGCCTGGTCGGAGAAGGCGGGTTGAATCTGGGCTTGTCTGCAGATTTCACAGGTGCTAATAGTACTGGACGTCCAGCAACTATGGCACCGACAACACTTGAGATTGGTCATACTGGTAAGGGAAGCCATGCGGTGCAATTTTCCAATCTCAGACCATTGACTACACGTAATGCTGACGGTTCCTTACATGGGAAAAATGCTTATATCGATTTTGGGAATATATATATAAATACTATTACTGCAAAAAGTCTTGATTTTATCATTAATGAAAATATGCGAAAGACTTTAGGTGGGAGTGAGGTGCTTAAACAGACGCTCAGCACTTCAGCGGCTGGGGATGACTTTGCACTTATTGCTATACGAGGCATGGACTTTCAGGCCATTGCTGCGAAGGCACGGTTTATTTCAGATAATTCGCTCAACGAGCTGGGTGGGGATGGGGGCTCATGGGGGATTGGTATTCCTATCTATAATTTAAATGCCAATGTTGCATTATCTGGGACGACCTATGGGCTAGACAATAAACAGGCCATTGCCTATAACATCATGGCATCGACTGAAGGTTACGGAATTGACAAAAAAACCGGTTTGCCAAGCACTACCTCAATAATATTGATTGATGGCAAGAATGGCGATCATGGTGAGGCAGTTAATTATTATGCCGGCTTTAGGAATATCGATGCTCTGATCAAGTCGGAAGGTATTATTGGCTATGAAGATGAAGGTATTTATATTCGTGCTGATAAACTACTGATTGGAGCCAAAGCTGAGCTTGCGATTGGTCAGTTACCAGGGTCTAAATATAACTGTACCAGTGCATCGGTCACTAAATGCGGGGCCTATGTGCCTCACGATAATTTTTCCAAACGTGACGATGTTTTAACCAATATCGCTTTTAAACTTGATGGAAATGGTGAACTGGTGATTATTCCTGGGGTAGATCCAACCGCCAGTTCTCCAGATACCAACTTCTTGTCACTTGAGGCAAACTTTAAATTTAGGCCACTCACATCAGAAGAAAATACAGATAAAGATAATTTAGGTAGCTATTTCAGTATTGCCAATGAAGATATTGATTCAACCGGGGTATTAAAAACTTCTTCGATTAACTTTAACCGGATGGAAGGTCATTTGGGCGTTAAAGGAAAAGTTCGTGTCAGTGCCGATACAGTGACTTTGGATAATCAAGTCAAACTCAATTACGAAAATAATATTGCGACACCATTTAAAACCAATTTTGCCATGGCGACCAATGGCAATATGCAAAATATGGCAAGTATTGCACTGACTGGTGGAACCATTCGTAGCACGATGGGAATCACACCACGTTAATAAGAATATAAGGACGTTAAAATGAAAAAAATATTTTTGAATAGTCTGGCTTTGGCAATGTGTGTGATTACACAGCAAAGTTTTGCAATGACAGCTTTAGATGATGACGCTTTATCTGCAGTTGATGCACAAGCATTATTAAATCTAGAAAATGCTTATGATTCATCTCAAGGGATTAACTTTCATAAGCTGAGCGTTGAGGCTTTGATGGAGTTGAACGTTAATATTAAAACTTTACAGCTCGGTTGTGGTGGAAGTAACGGTGGAACAGGCTGTGATATTGATATTTCCAACTTAGCATTAAGTGGATTGAATCCCAGCTTTGATGCTGAAGGGAATCCTGTCTTTTCCGGTGATCGGGCTAATACTAGTGCCAGTATAAATAATCCTTTTATTGAATTTGCGATTAAAAATGGCGGAAGTGCCTCTACCCGAGAAGTAGTGGGTTTTCGCTTAGGTGCAGATAAAATTGTCGGGCTTTTGACCATGGGAACTGATAACGTTGAGAATCCGAATGATGGTCTCAAAAGTTTTAGTGGCTATATGAAAATGGCGCAGACTACGGGCGAGTCTGTAACAAAGGCCGGAACTTTCGGTAATGCAAGTGATCAAAAAATTCAAGGGAATTTAAAGGCCTTGGGGCAAACACGTGAATTTATTAGTAAGCCTGGTGCTGAGGGCCATACTGGAATTACTGTGCCTTCCATGCGGGTGGACTTTACCATGCCTGAGACTATTGTAACCGGACAACGACTAAAGTCGGCAACTGTGACGAATATTCGTTCCAGTATTACCTCGATTCCTTTGGCAGCGCCTATATCTGGCGCAACTTTGCCAAACGATGTAATTGGTACACCAAATTTCTCAAATGATAAACTATACGTGGAGTTTGACCCATTAATTGACTTTCTTAATTTGGGAACTCATTCTTTCTTTCAAATGGGGGCCGGTTCAAGTCTGGATAATCTGAATATGGACATTACCTTTGTCCAGGCTTTGAACATGATTCATAATATTCCTTTAAATGGTACAGGCGGCTATTTATCTTTACAAAGTCAAAATGTACATTGGCAAGGAGCAGATGCAGCTGATATTGCCAAACCAGGTTGGTGGATGTCTTTTAAAGATCCGATCCAACTAGGGGTATTAAAAACCACAGATGAAGTGGATATTTCATTTGTATTACCTCAAGTTGCCACAGCTATTTCAGAATTCCTGTTACGTCCTGAAAATTTGATTAATGTAAATGTAGGTGAAGCTGTAGGTTCGCTTGCAAATGTGCCAGTCGTACGTAAATTAAATATTGATGTCGGTCAATTTACTAACTACAATGGTGGAACTCCCGCAACCTTAACCTTAATGGATAAGTTGCTACAAAACCAGAATGTGACTTCAAACTGCTTTGGTGGGCATAAGTTCTGCTAGTTTATAGCCATAAAAAATCCCGCATTACGCGGGATTTTTTATAAGAAAGCGGAATTATTTAGCAATCTTCTCCAATAATTCTTCTTTCGAAATATTTACTGATTCAGCATCGCGGCGGCCTTTATATTCAAAAGTACCTGCATCCAAGCCTTTTTCACCAATCACAATACGATGTGGAATACCTGTAAGCTCAAGATCAGAGAATTTCACGCCCGGACGTTCATTACGGTCATCGAGTAACACGTCAAAACCTGCAGCTTGCAATTCAGCATAGAGTGCTTCCGCAGCTTCCATAGTTCTTGGAGATTTGTGCGCATTCATCGGCACAATGGCAACTTCAAACGGTGCAATGGCAGTTGGCCAGATAATGCCTTTCTCATCAAAGTTCTGCTCGATTGCAGAAGCTACTACACGCGTTACACCAATACCATAACAACCCATTGTTACAGTGAATGGCTTGCCATCTTCACCCAAGACTTTACAACCTAAAGCTTCAGAGTATTTTTGACCCAACTGGAAGATATGCCCCACTTCGATACCACGTTTGATTTGAAGCGTACCTTTACCATCTGGAGATGGATCGCCTTCAACCACGTTACGTAGGTCATAAACTTCAGTGAACTGCGCATCACGTTCCCAGTTTACACCTGTTGCGTGTTGATCTGCTGCATTTGCACCCGCAACAAAATCAGACAATACCGATGCTGCACGATCAACAATGACGGTGACACCTTTTTCGACCAGACCTTGAGGGCCGACAAAGCCAGCAGTTAAGCCAAGTGCTTGAAGTTGTTCTTCAGTAGCAAATGTCAAAGGTGCAGCAATTAAAGGATGTTTTTCAGCTTTAATTTCATTCAGTTCGTGATCACCACGAAGGAATAAAGCAACCACAGGTGCACCTTGACCTTCTTCCGCTACAACACCTTGAACCAATAAGGCTTTTACTGAATGAGCAGGGTTCGTACCCAAGAATGCTGATACATCTGCAATGGTTTTTTGATTTGGTGTATCTACCAGTTTGAGTTCTTGTGTAGGTGCCGCACGTTCACCGACAAGTACTGCTTCTGCCATTTCAATATTGGCTGCATAGTCAGATTCAGTCGAGAAGGCGATATCATCTTCACCGCTTGAAGCCAGTACGTGGAATTCGTGAGAACCTGAACCACCGATTGAACCGGTATCTGCTTGTACTGGACGGAAATCTAAACCAAGACGGGTGAAGATTTTGCAGTAGGCTGCATACATGTCGTCGTAGGTTTGTTGCAGTGATTCCTGGTTGGCATGGAAAGAGTAGGCATCTTTCATAATGAATTCACGTGAACGCATTACGCCAAAACGTGGCCGAATTTCGTCACGGAATTTGGTTTGTACTTGGTAAAAGTTTGCAGGCAATTGCTTGTAGCTTTTTAATTCGTTACGTGCAAGGTCAGTGATCACTTCTTCATGCGTCGGACCGAGAACAAATGGGTTGCCATGGCGGTCGTTGAAGCGTAAAAGCTCAGGACCGTATTGTACATAACGACCTGATTCTTCCCATAAAGATGCAGGTTGAGTCACCGGCATATAGACTTGAAGTGAACCGACCTTGTCCATTTCTTCGCGAACGATCGCTTCAACTTTATTTAATACGCGAACGCCCATCGGCAACCAGGTGTATAGACCTGAAGCCAACTTACGAATCATACCGGCACGAAGCATGAGCTGATGTGAAATAACCTCAGCATCGTTCGGGGTTTCTCTTAACGTTGCAAATAAAAAGCGACTCGCGCGCATGGAAACTGTCCTAAAAAATTAAGCGTTAAAGCAGGGATTATACAATAAAAAATGAGGTGAGCTTTTGGGAATGTCACCTCATTGTGTTGCATTAAATTATGCCATGATTTTACGTGCCTGACGCAGCATAAAATTCTTAAAGTCATCCAGGTAAGTAAAGATCACCGGCACCACCACCAGGGTCAGCAAGGTAGAGGTAATTACCCCACCAATCACCGCATGCGCCATCGGTGCACTTTGTTCACCACCTTCACCTAGCCCTAGGGAAAGTGGCACCATGCCCATGACCATCGCGCTGGTAGTCATCAGAATAGGACGCAAACGGGTTTTACCAGCGGCAATAATCGCATCATAACGGTCTTCGCCGCGGTCCATGGCTTTCTTGATGAAGTCGATCAGTAGAATCGCATTCTTGGTCACCAGTCCCATCAGCATGATAATGCCGATAATCGAGAACAGGTTCATGGTTGAGTTAAACAGGAACAAGGCCAGAAATACGCCAATCAGCGACAATGGTAGTGAGGCCATAATTGCCGCAGGATGGATAAAACTGTTGAACTGCGAACCGAGCACAATATAGATAAAGACAATCGACAGGGTAATCGCAGTCAGGGCATAACCTGCGGATTCTGCCATGTCGGCATTGGAGCCTTGAGTATCGAAACTATAACCCGGTGGCATATCAAAATTTTCTTGCAAGCGGCTGATATCCGTACCAATGTCGCCTGCAGGACGTCCTGAGGTATTGGCCTCGACTAGCACTTCACGTGCCAGATCACGTCGATTAATCTGCGAGGCACCGAGTTTTTCTTCAAATTTGGCCACGCTCGAAAGCGGAACCAGAATTGGTTGATTATTGGCATCGGTTTTATTTGAGGTGATATACATATTCTGTAAATCGCTAGGCAAGCTGCGCTGGTCTTCGGTCAGGCGCAGATTCACATCATAGGTTTCACCTTTTTCATCCTGCCAGGTGGTGACATCATCACCGGCAATCAGCGGACGCACCACATTGGCAATCTGATTGACCGATAAACCTAAATCACTGGCCAAGACGCGATTAATCTGTACATCGAGGGTCGGCTTGGGTTCTTTTAATGAAGTTTCCAGATCGACAATGCCATTAATCTTCGCCATTTCCGTCATAAAACGATCGGAAATTTTTTGCAGTTCATCCAGATCCGGGCCTTTGATCGAGATCATGATCGGCTTCTGACCGCCTGACACGGTTTCATCAGCGGATGCCACCGAAGTAATGCTGATTCCGGCCACCGATTGCAGACGCTGGCGGAATTCATTATTCAGGTCATTCAGGGTCTTTTCACGTTCGGTACGCGGCGTCACGGTCACCCGTAAACTGACATGGTTTTTACCGCGGTCGGTTGCGCCATTAATTACCCCATAGGTGGCTTTGACATCCGGATGCTGACGAATAATCTGATCCACCTGCTGCAGTTTGGCTTGTGAATATTCAAGCGATGAATCGACCGGTGTTTCAAACTTGATCCGGATTTCGCCTTTATCGGGAACTGGTACAAATTCGGTGCCGATCAATTTGGATAAACCCAGAGCACCAAATAAAGAAGCGACAGCAATTAATAAAGTAATCAATCTGAAGCGCAATGCCAGTTTTAATAATTTTTCATAGACATGGCTTAGATTGTCCAGCTTGCCGGAGATCCAGCTAAAGAAACGTTTCACCCGACCTGGTTTTTTATTCGGATCTTTTTTCTTTTCTGCCCAATGTGCAGAGAGCATTGGATCCAGGGTAAAGCTGACAAACATCGAGATCAGAACGGCCATACTCACCGTGACCCCGAACTGGTAGAAGAAACGGCCAATAATTCCGCCCATAAAGGCCACAGGCAGGAAGACGGCAACAATGGTCAGTGTCGTGGCCAGCACGGCTAAGCCAATTTCTTTGGTGCCATCGAGCGCGGCAGTCACATGGTCTTTGCCCATATCGGCATGCCGGACAATGTTTTCACGTACCACAATTGCATCATCGATCAACAGGCCAATACTCAAGGACAGCGCCAGCAAAGTCATCATATTGATGCTAAAACCAAAGGCCCAGATAAAGGTCAGCGTGCCCAAGAGTGCAATGGGCAGAGTCAAACCGGTAATCACAGTTGAACGGAAAGAACCCAGAAAAAGTAGGACTATCAGCACGGCCAGTACCGCACCTTCAATAATGGTGCGGGCTACATCGCCAATGGTGCCGCGGATACTTTTGGAGGAATCTACCACTACTTGTAAAGTAGTGCCTTGTGGAAGCTGCGCCTCAATACTTTCTAAAGTTGCGTAGCTCTTGTCTACTACTTCGATGACGTTTGCGTCTGAACTGCGCAGAATATCAATTGCGACTGCGGTTTTGCCATTTAGAAAAGCAGCGGATTCCAGCTCTGCCTGACTGTCTTGAATATTGGCCACTTGTCTCAGGAAAATCGGTACGCCGTTTTTATTGGCAATGACCAGATCGCCGAAGGCGAGGGGATGCAAGACTTTGGAATTGATTTCAATGACCAGTTCCGAATTACCCGATTTAAGTGTCCCCCCCGGGACTTCGATATTCTCGGCCTTTAAGGTATTGATGACACTGTCCACACCGATGCCAAAGGCTTGCAGTTTTTGCGGTTCCACCTGAATCCGAATCTGGCGCTGCGCATCACCAAGCAGATTGACCGTTCCCACCCCAGGGACTGTGCGCAGTTGTGGCACAATCCGCTGATCCAGATAAGAACTGAGCGCTTTTACATCCATATTGTCGGATTCAAATACGATCGACATCACCGCATTCGCCGTCGGGTCATAACGTTCGACAATCGGCTCCTGAATCTCATCACGAAATTCAGCAGTTACAGAAGCGATTTTATCCCGCACGTCCTGAGCTGCTGTGGTAGATGTCACATCCAGATTAAATTCAGTGGTGATGATGGACAGGCCTTCACTGGACTGGGAAATGACCTGTTTTAAACCGGAAATGGTATTGATCTGATCTTCAAGTTTTTTGGTAATTTCCGATTCAACCGTTTCCGGAGAAGCACCCGGATAGTTGGTATAAATCACCACAAAAGGGAAATCGACATCAGGGAATTCTTCAACGCCCATCCGCTGCCATGAAGCCAGCCCCAGCACCATCAAACAGAACATCATCATGATGGTGAAAACCGGATACTTCACACTAATTCGGGTAAACCACATGTCAATGATCCTGTATGAATGGTTTTAGTTGGCGCGAAGGGTGACAGTTTTTTGCAGATCGGATTCGCTAAACTTAACCCGGCTGACCTGATCGCCATTTTCCAGTCCTTGAACCACGGCAATGTTGTCGCTATAACGCTGTTCTAGAACCTGAACATTGACCTTGATAATTTTATTCTGGCGAATCACCCAGACATAGGGTTTGCTCTGGATATCCTGGACAGTATCTAATGGAATCAGCTGGCCAGAGATCTGTTGTGAACTCAGAATGTTGCCTTCGACAAAGGAGCCAATGCTAAGTGAGGGAATTGTTTCATTTGGCGTGGCAAAGAATTCGATCTGGCGACTGGCCTGATCTGCGATCGGGGAAATCCGGCTAATTACGGCAGTGAGCCGATTTGGGTTCCCTTGAATAGTGTATTCGACCTGACTGCCCAGTTTTAAACCTGATTGCAGATCACTGGGTACGCGTGCCTGAATTTCCAGTCGTTTTGGATCAACGATTTCAAACAGGGTTTGTCCAATCGCCACGGTTTGGCCGGGTTCAACCTGACGCTGGGTAATCACGCCACTGATCGGGCTGGTCATGGTGCCATCGCGATCTGCTTTCTGGGCAATATCGACATTGGCTTGCTGGGCGCGGACATTTTCAAGCTGGGCCTGATAATCGACCTGACTTTGTTCATATTCTACTTTTGAAATAAACCCCTGATCGAGCAGACGCTTTTTACGCTGCATCATGTTGTGCGCCTGATTGGCTTGCGCTTGAGTTGAGGCCAGATTCGCACGCGCCTGTGCCAGACGAGCTGCATTGTCCTGATTATTCAGGCGTACCAGCACTTGTCCCTTGGCAACTGTTTGACCTACCTGTGCGTTTACGCTGGTGGCAGTAGCAGAGACCTGTGACTGTATGCTGCTTTGATTGACTGCACGAATGGTGCCGGTGAATGCGGTTTTTTGAACTGAATTGCCAGATTGAACTGCAACTAGATCTTGAGGAATGACTTCAATGGATTTGGCTGTTTCGGTTTGCTGTACGGGTTCATTTTTATCACAAGCCACTAAAAACATATTTAAGCAAAGTGCACTCATGATCAGGATAGAGCGCGGGGAAGGCATATTTAAATCATGAGAATGCGGTGCAGTTTGCATATGAGTCCTTTTAGCTGGCTATGGATCAAAACCACGGCTAGCTATTTGTATTTATTCAAGTGCTTTTAAACGGGCGATAATTTTGTCGTATTCTGCTTCCAGATTTCGATAGCGACTTTGTAAAGATTGAATATTTTCTTTCTGGGAAGCGAGATTTTTCTGGTTATTGTCTAATGTTGTTTTCAGCTGTGCCGGTGGGGTTTTACCTTTACGTAAATATTCACGTTCCTGACGCACAAACATGACCCGATCTTTTTGCAGTTGCTTCATTTGTTCTTGCTGAAAATCAATCTGTTTTTTTAACTGGACCAGGCTGTCATTCTTTTTCTGTAAAGCGGTCTGGCTATTGTTATAAGCACGCTTGAGTTTATGATCTTCGGCAATTCGCTGCGCCTGTTGGGCACGTTGTGGCGCTTGCCTGATATCCGCTTCGGCATTATAAGGACGGGCACGCTTAATCACCTGCATATTCTGGTCAAGTGCTTCATAACCATAACGGATATGATTTGGCGTGACATTAGTACTGATATTGGCCACACCCTTGCTGTCATAATAACGATACCAAGTGGCTTTTTGCGGGAGTTGGTTACTACTCGCACACGTTAAGCTCACCTGTAACAGTAGCAGCACAACAACAATGAATTGACCAGTCATTTTATTTTTATCAATGACAGCAAGTTTTCTTAAAAACTGACTCATCATTGGCTCCCCGAATTTAAAGTTGACTAAATTACTTATTTTAAAGTAATAATCTTGTTATATTAGACTTAAATTTATCAATAAAAAACTACCGTTAGTCAAAAAAAAACCAATAACGATAAGAAAATGTGAAGCTGTTATTAAAAATAAATGATTTTGTCTACTTGTGTAGAAAATGTTCATTGATAATACAAGTGACTTTATGTTAAAAATGTTTATCGATCGTAATAAAATAATCCTATGAGCCTTATGGCATATAGTTTCTAAAATGGGAAGGGTTAAACAAATGGACGATAAATTCCAAAATCTAAAAATTATGGTTATTGATGACTCAAAGACCATTCGTCGTACTGCGGAAACTCTTCTTCAACGCGAAGGTTATGAGGTCATTACTGCAGTAGACGGTTTTGAGGCTTTGTCAAAAATTGCCGAAGCAAATCCAGATATCGTTTTTGTAGATATTATGATGCCGCGCCTGGATGGTTATCAAACCTGCGCCTTAATCAAAAACTCTCAGAATTACCAGAATATTCCTGTGATTATGCTATCGAGTAAAGATGGCTTATTTGATCAGGCCAAAGGTCGTGTCGTGGGTTCAGATGAATACCTGACTAAACCTTTTAGTAAAGATGAATTGCTCAATGCAATCCGTAACCATATTAGTGCTTAATATTTGATTTTTTTGGGGAATTGGCATGGCACGTATCCTAATTGTGGATGACTCACCGACAGAAACTTTTCGCTTTAGAGAGATTCTTTCTAAACACGGCTTTGAGGTGATTGAAGCAGCCAATGGCGCAGATGGCGTCACCATGGCACAGGCAGAATTGCCGGACCTAGTCCTGATGGATGTGGTTATGCCGGGCGTGAATGGTTTTCAGGCGACCCGCCAGATTGCACGTGGTGCAACGACCAAACATATTCCAATCGTGATTGTGAGTACTAAGGATCAGGCCACTGACCGTGTATGGGGCAAGCGTCAAGGCGCAGCGGATTATCTAACAAAACCAGTCGATGAAAAACAATTAATAGATGTAATTAAGCAGCACCTCAATGCAGGATAAGCTCTATGGCAGCAAATGGATTTATCGAATTGCTTCGCATTGCGAAACGGGGGAATAAAAACTACGTTTCCAATGGCAATGAAGTTAACCGATGGTCGGGCATTGCTTTTGAGATGATGGGGCAATATTTTGTTGCCCCGCTGGGGGAAGTATCAGAAGTGATTTATCCCCCAGAATATACGCCGGTACCCAAGACACAAGCATGGGTGTTGGGTCTGGCGAATATCCGGGGAAGACTGTTATCGGTTTCTGATCTGACGCAGTATGTATCAGGGCAGAGCAGTCAATTTTCACCGACTCAAAAAGTATTATGCATCAACCATAATGACCAGTATGTGGGTTTGGTCGTAGATCAAGTTTTGGGTATACAACATTTCAATAAGAAAAGTTTCTTTTCGAAGAAATCTGAATTGGATAAAAACTTACAAGAATATTGTCAGGGGTTTTTCCATCAGCACAACCAGCAGTGGCATGTGTTTTTATTCAGTCGTCTGTTGCAAAATCCAAAATTTATGAACGCATCTATAAAATTTATAAATTAAATGTCGCGCTCGAAACTAAGCAAGGCGTCAACCGGGGAGAGGCTGCATGGGCTTTAAACTTAAAAAGAAAAATACAGGTGAGAGCACTGGCCGCAAAGGCGGTAATGCTTTTTTAGCTAAGATTCAAACGCAAGTAGATCAGTTATCACGTGTCTTCGGTGATAGTGAGAAATCAAAACCGCTGATCTATGGAGCAGCAGGCTGTCTTTTAGCCGCACTGATCACTTTATTGTATCTTTTTTATAGTGTTCCACGTACCAATGAACTCACTCAAAGTCTGGGTGATTTGCGTCTCCTCTCGCAAACGATTTCGCGCCAAGCGACTGAAGCGACAGCTTCGGGTACGCCTGAGGCCATGAAGAACCTGACTGATTCGCAAAAAGCTTTTGCTGAAAACCTTGAGACAGTTAAAAGTATTCACTCTAACAATGATGCGTTGCAAGCTGTTGATAAACAGTGGACAGAAGTATCCAGCAGTATTGATCTGATTACCTCGCAACAAAAAATTATTAACCAGTTATACGACACCAACATCGCGATTGGTGAAGCGATTCCAGGGATTCAGGCGGAATATAACTTGATGGTCGACCAGATGGCACGTCAAGATATGCCATCGAACCAGGTGGTTATTGCCAAAAACCAGGTATTCATTGCAGAACGTATCTTACGTTCAATCAGTTTGGTACTGACAGGTAATGATGGTTCACGTGAATCTGCGGATGACTTCAGTGCCGATACCGAAACTTTTGGTTCTTATCTGAATGCACAGTTAAATGGTTCTGCTGAACTGGGTGTACAGCGTATTGATGATCCAACTCTGCGTGAATCTCTGGAAGGTATCAAGGCTGAATATGATGACGTACTCGAGTCTGCATCAGCGATTATTCTGAAAAACTCTACACAGATCGTAAAAGTTCGTCAGGCAGCCGCATCTATTTTTTCTCAATCTGATGTGCTTTTGGATAACCTGAATAAATTATCGGGTAACTCAGGTCTTAAAACGGTTGTTCCGGCAGTCCTGCTAATCGCATTATTAGTCGGTTTCTTGCTGTGTGTATTCAAGTTGCTTTCTCTGCGTGGTTTGTCGGATAAGCAGCGTGTAGGCCGTTTACAAGAAGAATATGACCGTAACCAGAATGCGATTTTACGTTTACTGGATGAGATCGCCGATCTTGCAGATGGTGACTTGCGTTCATATGCAACAGTATCTGAAGACTTTACCGGTGCGATTGCCGACTCGATTAACTTTGCGATCGACCAGTTACGTGATCTGGTATCGCGTATTACTGAAACTTCTCAAGAAGTTGCGCAATATACTGCAACTACACAAAGCATTACCAACCAGTTAGCTGAAGCATCTGAGCATCAGGCACAAGAAATTGCTGGTGCTTCTGCAGCGATTAACGAAATGGCACTGTCGATTGACCAGGTATCTGCCAACGCCGATGAATCAGCGGTGGTAGCAGAGCGTTCAGTACAAATTGCTGCAAACGGTGCGGATGTCGTACATCGCTCAATTGAGGGTATGGACACGATTCGTGAACAGATTCAGGAAACTTCAAAACGTATTAAACGTTTGGGTGAATCTTCTCAGGAAATTGGTAACATCGTAGCCTTGATTAACGATATTGCTGACCAGACGAACATCCTGGCATTAAACGCAGCAATTCAGGCATCGATGGCCGGTGAAGCAGGTCGTGGTTTCGCGGTCGTAGCCGATGAAGTACAGCGTCTTGCGGAACGTTCAGCTTCTGCAACGAAGCAGATTGAAGGCCTGGTAAAAACCATTCAAACGGATACGAACGAAGCCGTTATTTCGATGGAACAAACTACATCGGAAGTTGTACGTGGTGCGAACTTGTCTAAAGATGCCGGTGTAGCACTAGATGAGATTCAAACAGTATCGAACAACCTTGCGAAACTGATTGCGAACATTTCTGATGCTGCGAAACTGCAGTCAGCATCTGCAGGTCATATTGCGACCACGATGAATGTCGTACAGGAAATTACCTCGCAAACCACCAGTGCAACCTTCGATACAGCACGTTCAGTATCTGAACTGGCAAACATGGCCGATGCATTACGTGAATCTGTATCTGACTTTAAACTACCAGAATAAAGTCAGACATGATGGGGAAATGTGTCTTGACCGCGGTTGAGACACATTCAGAAAATACAGATAAAGCCTCGACAAGATGTACTTAACTTCATACGTTAGGTATCGCGTGACGGTCACAATTAAGTTTGAGCGCCCTTCTTGGCGGCATAACGTAAGAAGCATGAGCTATGAAAGAAATATTAAAAAATTTAGTTGAAACGACAACGCTTCCTGAAGATAGTTATCTTGACCAAGATGCAGAAATTCTTGAAATTTTTGTTGAGGAAATCGAAGAGATCTTCGTTGAGTTAAATGCTTTATTTCCAGAATGGTTGACTAATCCAGATCATCAAGAAAATCTGAAGACCATTCGCCGCCATTTTCACACCCTGAAAGGTTCAGGCCGCATGGTCGGGGCAAAATCGGCAGGGGAAATGGCCTGGGCGGTTGAAGATACCTTAAACCGGGTTTTGTCCGGTTCGATTCAGCTAACACCGACGGTGCAAAAATTTGCCCAAGCGGTACTGAATGTCTATCAATATGCTTTATATCCAAAATTCAAACATGTACAGCAATTGGATCTCGACCTGCGTCCAATGGTGCTGTTGGGACAACAATTACAACAACAAATTTCGCCTGAGCCTGCATTGGAAGAATTACTGGCATTGGCAGTTCATTTGACTGCTGAAGGTCAGATGACAGGTCTTGAGCTTGCAGACAATGAGCCAAGTGAAGCTGAGCTAACAGTAGCGCCAGTAGAAGTACCGGTTCGCAGTGATATCGAAGAAACTGTGGCGATCTTTATTGAAGAAGCAGAAGAGCATCTGGAAACGATTGCCACCTTCCTTCGCACTGAAGATGAAAAATCACAAGATTATAATGCGCTAATTCGTGCGATTCATACCTTGCGCGGCAGTTCATCCATGGCGCAGATTGACCAGATTTTTGAGGCCAGCTCTAAAGTAGAGCATCTGTTCAAAACCCTGCTGCAAGATGAAATTGTCTCAACCTCAAAAGAAACTGCTTTACTGATTCAGTATGCCGAGTTTGTCAGTGACTATCTGCATTTGCTACGTCAGGGCAACACTGCAAAACTGGATGCGGTATATGCCACCTTTGAGCGTGTCTGGAATGATTATGGCTTTGCAGTTACTGAAACCAATAGTATTCAGACGCAAGGCTTGGTGTCCAAACTGGTTGAGCTGGATATTGATCTGTTATTGGATGCCGAGTTTGAATTTGATAAACGCGCCCAAGTCGATTATCCGGAATATATTCAGGCACTCAGCCAGCAGGCTGCGGAATTGCTGGCACATACAGAAAGCCGGGCAGCGCAGGGAATTCATGAATTCACTGCCGATCTGAAATCGGCTTATGATGCGCTGCTTGAAAAGCCAGTGCTGCTAAACAGCGATTATGCTTATGAACTGTTCGCACAGGCGCATCAGGAATTTATTCATTTATTTGATACCTTGGCCGCAGGACAGCGCGTCATTCTGAATGATGAAATTCAAAAAATACTCAGTGAACTGTCTGCATTTGTGCAGCAGGATCTGGAAATATTTGCTGAAGATAATACCAATCAGAATGTTGAGCTAAGCTCAGAGGCCACACAGGTGGCTGAAACTGTCGCGACTGGCAGTGTCGATTTTGCTGGCTTGAGCCAACGCATCGCTGCGGATCGTCAGCAGCAGCAAAGTGCTGAAACCAACCGTGATTTTGATGAAGAATTACTAAGTATCTTCCTGGAAGAAGCGGATGAATTGCTGGCAGGCATTGATGAAGATCTAAATACCTGGAGCAAAAAACAGGATGATACGACCTCACTGAACAATCTGATGCGTCATTTGCATACCTTAAAAGGTGGTGCAAACATGATCGCAGCATCGCATATCGGTTTGATTGCGCATGAACTAGAAAGTATTTATGAGCGGGTGATCCGTCAGCAAATTGCCGTGACACCTGCTTTAATCCAGATTATCCGTCTGGTACAGGACAACGTTTCCGATCGTATTCAATCTATTCGGGAAGACGGTATTGATTATCCTGCACCAGAAGCGATTGCGATTCTGCAAAATATTCAGGCGCTGGTTTCTGGACAAGCTGTTGCTGCTGTGGAGAGCGCGAACACTGTAGCTAAAGTTGTAGAGGTCGAAGCGACATCAATTCCTGAACCGCAACTTGAAGAGTCAGCAACGACTGAACAGCCTGCAACTGATCTGGCTGAAGCTGAAGAATTACTGGAAATCTCTGAGTCTTCTGAGGCTATTGAAGACACACCAGTAGAACGTTCTGAAGAAGACGAACTGAAATCCATTGTTGAAGAGTCTTTCCTGGAAGAATCCGAAGAGATTCTGGCGAATGCCGAGAAGCTCCTCAATCAATGGTTTGATCAGCGTAGTGACCGTAGTTTATTGCTGCAATTACAGCGTGCCGCCCATAGTATCAAGGGTGGCGCACGTATGATTGATGTTGAAGAAGTGGCCAGTATTGCCTATGAGCTGGAAACGACTTTCGAACAGTTTGCGGTCTATCAATTTAACTCGAATGCCTATGATGGCTTATTGCAGAAAACGCTGGTCTGGTTAAGACAGGCGATTTTCCAGCGCGACTATAGCGGCTTTGAGCCGCTGCACAGCAGTCTGAAAAAGATTGCTTATGTGGACGTTACTGCGCAATTGCCTGAGCGTCTGGCGAAAACAGATAATCTTGTAGTCAGCACAGACTTCGGCTTTGTTGAAGGTGATGGTACTGAACCGCCACAGATGATGGGTGAATGGGCGAATAGCGGTACCAGCGATAGTAATAACGAGATGATCCGTATCTCTGCTGATCTGGTCGAGAAGATGATTGACCTGTCCGGTGAGAACTCGATTAACCGTTCGCGTATCGAGATGGACCTGGGTCAGCTAGGCAATACCTTGAACGAGATGGAATTGGCGATCAAACGTCTTGCTGATCAGTTACGTCGAATGGAAGGCGAGCTGGAATCACAGATTATTGCCAAACACGGTTCAGAGAACTCGCGCTATGCTGACTTTGACCCGCTGGAAATGGACCAGTATTCGTCGCTCAACCAGCTGTCTAAATCACTGGCAGAATCTGCATCAGATTTGGTCGACTTCAAGAGTACACTGGCCGACAAGATTCGCGAAACTGAAGGTCTGTTATTGCAACAATCCCGTATTCAGGCCGAGATTCAGGAAAGCCTGATGCGTACCCGTCTGGTTCCATTTGATCGGATGTTGCCGCGTTTACAGCGTATCGTGCGTCAAACCTCGACCACCTTGAACCGTCCTGCAGAACTGATCGTACAGAATACCGAAGGTGAACTGGATCGTAACATTCTCGAGCGTCTGGTCACCCCATTTGAGCATATGCTGCGTAACGCGATTGACCATGGTCTGGAAGATACTGCAGATCGTATCGCACTGAACAAGCCGGAAGTCGGTTCTATTGTCTTGAACATCAGCCGTCAGGGAACCGATGTAATCGTGTCCTTTAGTGATGATGGTAAGGGGATTGATGCAGAGAAGATTCGTGAAAAAGCCCTGAGTCTGGATCTGATCAAAGCGGATCAAGCCATCGATCAGGAAGAAATCCTGCAATTTATCTTCCATCCTGGTTTCAGTACCGCGAAAGCAGTGACCCAGATTTCTGGTCGTGGTGTCGGTCTGGACGTGGTACAAAGCGAGATCAAATCACTGGGCGGTCATGTGTCAGTGAGCTCGGAACTGGGCAAGGGCACGGTCTTTACGATCCGCGTTCCGACCACCGTAGCGGTCAGCGATGCCTTGATGGTGAAAGTGGGCGATCAGCAATATGCGATTTCACTGGCGCAGATTGACCGAATTGTACGTATTGCGCCGACTACATTGGAAAGTTATTTCAACAGTAAAGATGACTATTTCAAGATCGATGGCGAAAATTACAAATTGCGCTATCTGTCTGAGTTTGTGGGCAACCAGCCGATTCCACGTCTGAATAATGTTGGGCATTCATTGCCGGTGCTGTTGATCAAAGGAAATAGTGGTCAGACCATTGCCTTACTGGTCGATCAGCTGGTCGGTTCACGAGCGCAGATTGTAGTAAAACCGATTGGACAGCAGTTTGCCAACGTCGGGGTGGTGGCCGGTGCCACGATTCTGGGTGATGGTCAGGTCTGTCTGATTCTCGATGGACAGAATGTTGCCCGCCAGATTCAGGCGACACAGCGTGTCAAACAGCTGAATGATCAGCGTGATGGTTCGCGTAATTCCAATGCACGTCGTCTGGTAATGATTGTCGATGACTCGGTAACTGTACGTAAAGTGACGTCGCGTCTGCTTGAACGTCAAGGCTATGATATTGTGACTGCCAAAGATGGTGTGGATGCGATCGAGCAGCTTGAAAACGTCAGACCGGATCTGATGTTGCTGGATATCGAAATGCCGCGCATGGACGGTTTCGAAGTGACCAATCTGGTTCGTCACCATGATATTCACCGTGACTTGCCGATTATCATGATTACCTCACGTACCGGTGAGAAGCATCGTGAACGTGCATTCAGCTTGGGCGTAACGCACTATATGGGTAAACCGTTCCAGGAAGCGGAGCTGCTGGCCAATATCCAGCAACTGATTGCTGAAAAACAGGGGTAATATATGAGTCAGACCAATTCGAACAGCAAAATGGCTGATCAGATTAGCCAGCAGGAACTTCAGCATCTGATTACGGTATCGACCGGATTTATTGATGCCTATATTATTGACTGTCATGGCAAAGATCCGATGCTATTGCCACAAAATATTGTCCTGTCAGCACTGGATAGCAATACGCAGGTTAAGACAGTGGAGTGGCATGAAGCACAATTGCCAGTTTATGCAGTGAATGATCCTTTACGTCAAAATGGAGTGGCACTGGTGATTGAGGGTGATGAAATCACTCAGCGCTTTGCCTTGATGTGCAATGAAATGCCGAAAACCATCCGGATTCGTATTTCCGAAGTGGTCGATGTCGATCAGCCCGTGAATGATCCTGCCATCTTTCAATATGTGCGTATGAACGAACAGCTTTTCCATATTCCGAATATGACGAATATTCAGGCTTCAATCGGACTGTAATCCAAACTATAAAATATAAAAAGGAACTCCATGGAGTTCCTTTTTTATTGTGTTATGAATTTACTTAATTGGCAAGTAAATTCACGAGAATCTGTTCATAAATTTCAGCCAATGGCTCTAAGTCTGCGATATCGACATGTTCATTGATCTGATGAATCGTGGCATTTAACACCCCAAGTTCCAGCACTTGTGCACCTGTAGGCGCAATAAAGCGACCATCTGAGGTGCCACCCGAAGTGGATAGTTCGGTTTCAGTCCCTGTCACATTCAGAATGGCGGTTTTAGCTGCATTTACCAGGTCACCGACCGGGGTCAGGAAAGGCAGGCCAGATAAAGTCCAGGAAACATCATAGTCCACACCATGACGATCCAGAATTTCCAGTGTACGGGATTTAAGTTCTTCGGCAGTCACTTCAGTTGAATAACGCCAGTTGCACAATAGGTTCATGGTGCCGGGAACAACATTGGTTGCGCCTGTACCTGCATTGATATTGGAAATCTGGAAGGTCGTCGCCGGGAAATATTCGTTGCCATGATCCCAGACTGTGTCGCACAGTTCAGCAATCGCTTTAGAGGCGCTATGAATCGGATTCACGGCCAGATGCGGATAAGCCACATGACCCTGTTTGCCTTTGACTGTGAGATTGGCATTCAAAGACCCACGACGGCCATTTTTAACAATATCACCTAGTTTGTTAGTGCTTGAAGGTTCACCAACCAGACACCACGTGATTTTCTCATTACGTGCTTCCAGTGTTTCAATCACTTTCACCGTGCCATTAATCGACGGACCTTCTTCATCTGAAGTAATCAGGTAGGCAATTGAACCTTTATGATTCGGATATTTTTCAACAAAACGTTCTGTTGCGACTACCATGGCTGCCAAAGCCGTCTTCATATCGGCACTGCCACGACCATAAAGTTTGCCTTCACGGATTTCAGGTAAGAAAGGATCTGAGTTCCAGGCATCCAGATTCCCCGTTGGCACGACATCGGTATGGCCAGCAAAACAGAAGACCGGACCTTCTGTGCCTTTGCGTGCCCAGATATTATCTACATCTTCAAAGCGCATGGATTCAATATTGAAGCCAATCTTCTTTAAACGTTCAGCCATGATGTTCTGGCAGTCATGATCAATCGGTGTGACAGAAGGCTGACGTAATAGTTGCAGGCTTAAATCGAGGGTAGCGGAAGAGCTCATACGGTATTCAACAGTCGATAATTTTTTCGGTTCTATAATAGGCGAATATAGGCTTGAATGTGAACGACTGATATAAAAAAACCCTATCTGGGATAGGGTTCTGTGAGCGTTTAGGAAAAAACTAGTTTTGACGGATTTCGTCAGAGGTTTTTTCAGCAGTATTGGTTACCGCATCGCCAGCCTTAGACACATCTTTGCCCATGCCTTTTACGGTGTTACAGCCAGTCAATACAAAAGCCATCATTAATGAAGCAGCAAGAATTTTTTTCATCATCATCTCCGTATAATCAATAATAAAATTATTATGATGTGGGACTTAGAGTAGAAAATATACGCTCTAAAAAATATGTGGTTTTCATAGTGCTTCGGTTAATAAATGTAATGCTTTATAGGGGCTTATGCGATGGATGCTGGATCAGCACCGGATTGCGATACATATAAAAGTCATTGCTATCGACCTTTTTATAGAGGCCATCCGTCCACCAGATCGCAGCTGAACTGCTCGGCCGGGCTTGCGGATAAATCCATTCATGTCGTTGCAGACGATAGAAACCGTGCTGTGCAGCAGGAATATGCTGTCCCCATAAGCCCAGACGACGCTCGGTATTGATCCATGAGGGAATTGGTTGATCAGCATGATGTGTAGGCAAATATAGCTGTCCCTTGAGGACGCAATACCGTTTTTGAATGGGATGCTGCAAAGCCTCATCAAACTGGAATTGTTTTTGTGTGAAATGTTTCATTTTTCTGATTAAAGTATCGGTGCGGTTCAGGCCATACCAATGCGGCAGACTAAAATCGGCTTCGGCCAGATAATACTTCAATGCCACTTCCCAATGTTCAATTTGTCCTGTAGCAGTATTCAATAGCAGAAAATCCAGCTCACCCAAGGTCTTGGCACCCTCAATTTTTTGCAGACTATGGCCAAGCAGTCGATAGGGGTGATAAGCATCATCGAGTAACCAGAACCAGACCAGCATTTCAAAACGCAGCCCTAAACGCGTGCTTTTTAGTTGCTGCACAAATTCGATTAATTCTTCTGGGTGCTGATCAAGAAATTCCAAGCGTGGATGATAACGGCTAAGATGTTGCTGCCAGGTTTGGCTGTCATGCAGTTCAAAACGATGTATGAGCTCAAGTTCATCTGGAACATGGGACAAGATATTCGGACTGCCAACAGCAAATGCCAGTTGACGCACCAGAGGATGTTGATAACGTTGCCATGCTTCTACAAGATTTTGGTTTAAATTGGAAAAGGGCATAGTACAACCTGTGAAAAGTGCAGAAATACAACGGACAGTATCGGAAAACGCTTTATACTACCTGAATTCTGCGGCTAGGGTTGATGTATGAAAGTGTTGTTTTGGCGAAGTCTGGTGGTGCTGTTTGTGATCCTGGGCTTTATCGGTGCAATCCTGCCGGGTATGCCAACAACGGTCTTTTTGATTCTGGCCGCCTGGGCCTCATCCAAAGGCTGGCCACAAATGGATGACTGGTTATTGAATCATCCCAAATATGGTCCGACCTTAAGAGATTGGCGTGCCCACGGTACTGTACCGCGTAAGGCCAAATGGCTGGCCAGTATCATGATGCTGATCAGCGGGATCATCATGCTGTTTACTACTGCACCCTTGGCCGTAAAAGCCTTTACCAATATTACGATGCTGATCGTCGCGATCTGGTTATGGCGACGCCCTGAACCGAATCAGATCCTTATTCAGCAAAATACAGTTGACCCAGAAAAGACAGATCTACCAACAGCGCCATCTGAAGATAATCAGTTAAACCCTATAAAGCCAAATAAAATAGAGTCTGAGAATAACAAGTCATGAATACCTTGCATCTGGATCAAGCCGATATCCTGATTGATCTTGCCCAACAAAAACTGTATCTGCCCCGTCTAAACAAGCAATATCTGATTTCCAGTGGCAAAAATGGCATTGGTGAAACTGAAAATAGTGGCAAGACTCCTCGTGGCTGGCACAAGATTGCTGAAAAGTTTGGTCAGAATGCTCCCTTAAATAGTGTATTTGTCGCACGTCAGGCGACGGGTGAAATTTATAATCCCCAATTGGCGGCAGAATTCCCGCAGCGGGACTGGATCCTGACGCGCATTTTATGGCTGAGTGGCCTTGAAGCGGGTTTTAATCAAGGCGAGGGCTGCGATACCTATCAGCGTTATATCTATATTCATGGCACCCCAGAAACCGAAAACATGGGAGAGCCGCTGTCGCACGGCTGTATCCGTATGCGTAATCCGGAAGTCGCTGAATTATTTGACCTGATCAGTGAAGATGCACTGGTCTATATTTCAGAACAGGCATTAGATCTGGGCAGGCTGAATGTTTCGAAAAGCGAATAAAAGTTAGATTTTAAGATTATGTGAAAATGGTTTTGTTTTTATGGACTGAATCTGCTTGGTGGAGACAGCAGAAAAGATTGATTAATCTGATCCAGATGGTATTTTTATCGCATGGAATGGGTTAAATGATTATTTGAAGTTTAGATTTACTGGCATTTTCTGAATAAAAATAAATGACAGTTGAAAGATTACATGAACACAACGTCGAGTATTTTAAAGCTTTGTATAATCCTTAATCAGAATTGGAATATGTCGTGTGGTTAGACTGAAACTTCGCAGGGTAAAACACAAAATTTCGCTTCAATTTTCATTTTGAAAATTAAAAAATTTCGGTAGAGACTTAAAAAATAAACAAAAAGTGTTGTTTTTTTTAACAAACAACCTATTTTTTAATCACTCACACCTAAAAAGTGGAAAACATTCCGAAAAGCGTTTGACAGGCTGTGCAGATTCTCTATAATGCACCCATCAAACGATGATAGACGTTTAGAAAGGGCGCTTAGCTCAGTTGGTAGAGCGTCTGCCTTACAAGCAGAATGTCGGCGGTTCGATCCCGTCAGCGCCCACCAAGCTCTTTCATGTTGAGACCTTATAGTTGCAGCGGTAGTTCAGTTGGTTAGAATACCGGCCTGTCACGCCGGGGGTCGCGGGTTCGAGCCCCGTCCGCTGCGCCACTTTAAGATCTTGATTTTCGTTTGCCACAATAGCGACATTGTGTAAATGCAGCGGTAGTTCAGTTGGTTAGAATATCGGCCTGTCACGCCGAGGGTCGCGGGTTCGAGCCCCGTCCGCTGCGCCATTTATACGATAGACCTTTTGAGGGCGCTTAGCTCAGTTGGTAGAGCGTCTGCCTTACAAGCAGAATGTCGGCGGTTCGATCCCGTCAGCGCCCACCAGATTCTTTTGCGATGCAGCGGTAGTTCAGTTGGTTAGAATACCGGCCTGTCACGCCGGGGGTCGCGGGTTCGAGCCCCGTCCGCTGCGCCATTTCAAAAGAAATTAAATTGAGGTCCCTGAGCCTGAATTTAATAAACTAAAGATTGACACTCTTTATCAGGGCGCTTAGCTCAGTTGGTAGAGCGTCTGCCTTACAAGCAGAATGTCGGCGGTTCGATCCCGTCAGCGCCCACCAGATTCTTACGATGCAGCGGTAGTTCAGTTGGTTAGAATACCGGCCTGTCACGCCGGGGGTCGCGGGTTCGAGCCCCGTCCGCTGCGCCATCTTAAGATGAAAAGCTTGGATTCCTGAGATCTGAGTTTTCAAGATACCAAGACTATATTCCTTGTTGGTCTTGCGTCATTTAAAACAACGTTGTTGTTTTCTCAGGGCGCTTAGCTCAGTTGGTAGAGCGTCTGCCTTACAAGCAGAATGTCGGCGGTTCGATCCCGTCAGCGCCCACCATATCTTCTTGCTTCAACTCTATTTATTCCTTAGAATCTGATTGTATTATAATAATATTAAGATTTCACGACCATGAGAAATCCCTATCAGCGCAAAGCCGCGACCAAATCCCAAAAAACTGCTTTCGATCCTCAACAGCTTTATAAGCAATATATTGAAGCCATTGTTGCTAATGCTGGCATTTTTGCACTCTATCAGGATGGGTGGGCCTTATGTGCCACGCCGACCGGACAACGCGCATTTGCCTGTTGGCAAAGTAAAGGTCTGGCTCGACTGTTGATTAAAGACAATTGGGAAAATTACGAGATTCAGGAAATTGGTCTCAAGGATTTTGTAGAGAAAGTCATTCCCTTTTTACGTCAGGAAAGTACCATTGTTTCGCTTGACCTGACCCCGGAAGGGCAGAATATTCTGGTGGCACCGGAAAAATTATTACTTGATATTAAAAATTATCTGTATCAGATCTATGTACAAAAGCCGGAACTGTTTAAAAATCCGGATATGCCTTTGCCTAGGCAGATCCGTTTAAATTAAATTTATTGTTTTTAAAACAGCTTGTTTATTGGAACAATGAATATTCATTCAGTAGCCAGCCACTTATCAAAGCAAAATATTCGCGTAACCAGGAATTATAGCGAACATTCTGGGGTGTGCTGGCACTCAGGCTGATGACTTGTTGATAACCCTGATGTCTGGCAATGGCACGGGCACGAGGGCTATGAAAATCGCTAGTGACAATCGCAATGGGCTCATTTCGATCAATATGTTGCTGTTTTAGGATTGCCTGAGAATATTGCAGGTTCTGTTGGGTACTTCTGCTTTGATCTTCTAAGCTAATGGGGTTTTTGAGCTGCGGATAGTTCGTGTAGATATAACTTTGCATGACTTCAGCTTCGCTCTGTCTCTCCCGGAAATTTCGTCCACCGGTCATAATGATTAAAGTATTTGGATATCGTTCTGCATATTTTGCTGCGGTATCCAGACGATTTTTTAAGATGGGTGAGGGCTGACCCTGATTAATGCCACTGCCTAATACTAAAATCGCTGCAGCAGGTCGTGCCGGAATATTCGGGTTGATTGACATCTGGATATAAACAAAGAAAGCCGCGACACTGATTATCCAGAATAAAAATCCGCCCCAGAGACTGTTCCAGAACAAGGTTCTAAATCGGGAATTCTGTTTCCAGCGCTGAATAGATGAAAAAAATAAGGCGTACAGGATGAGTGCCACCCCAATGAAGATCGACAGGGCAATAGCAAAATGCCTCTGACCTTGGCTCAGTAACCAGACGCTATTGATACATAGGATCAAGCCAAAGATCAGGCTAAGACTTCGTTTAAGTTGATTGAGCATCCAGGGTTCCTTTTTTCTTATTCATATTCTTATTATTGCTTTTGCATCTTCAATAAAAACCGGGCCATTAAGCCCGGTTTTTAGCATATCAGGTTATCTTAATATACATCACGGCGATAACGTCCATCCAGACGTAATTGATCTAGCATTGTTTCACCGAGAATCTCGGTCAGGGCCTGATCCACATCGCTGGCCATACCATTGATGCTACCACAAACATAAATCACCGCACCTTGTGCAATCCAGGCTTTTAGTTCTTCAGCCTGTTCACGCAGTTTATGGTGTACATAGACTTTTTCCTGTTGGTCGCGAGAGAATGCAAGATCGAGACGCTTCAGGGTTCCCATTTGCAGCCAGGCCTGAATAGTTTCTTCAAAGAAGAAGTCATGTTCACGCTGACGTTCACCGAAAATCAGCCAGTTCTGGCTATAGTCCTGACGGTTACGCGCACTGAGCAGACTTAATAGTCCAGCAATACCGGTACCATTACCAATACAGATAATTGGGCGGTTGTCATCAATCAGGTGGAAAGATTCATTGTTGCGAATACGCAGTGCAATGGGCGCATTGAGAGCCGCATGCTGGGTCAGCCAGCCTGAACCCAGACCGAGATTACCATTCGTGTCGGTTTGCTGACGTACCACCAGACGTAAAACTTGCTGACTTGGAATACTGGCAATCGAGTATTCACGTGTTGCCAAAGTCGGTAATTGCGTGAGGAGCTGATCCAGAGAATCAAAAGGTTCAGCCTGAGTCAGATCACGATCCCAGAGGGCCTGTTCAATATTCTGTTGCATAGAAGGTACTTGTGTACCGGCTGTAATCTGGTGCTTTTGCATAAATGCATGAATATGTTCTGGGCTATTCCCTGGTTGAACCTCTGCAATATCACCTGCTTGCCAGACGGCTTCATGCTCAGGGGTCAGTTCGATATTGAAGGCAGGCGCACCCAGACTACCCGGATTGAGGACTTCACGTTTACTCAAACTCCAGTGATCAAAGGTCTTATCGATACTCATCGCTTGTAGCTCAAGTCGAGTGACTTGTGCCAGTGCAGTATTCCATTGCTGGATATGCTCGTTATTGGCATTGTCGACTTCAATTGTATTGAATAGCTGCTGGGCACCATTCTGTTTTAACCACTGATCAATACGGTGACCAAAACTGCAATAGCTGTCTGGATATTCCTGAGAACCTAAGGCCAATACAGCATAACTTAAATGACTGAGATCAGCTTGAGCAGACAGGATTTTTTTCTCAAAAGAAGAAGCCAGATCCGGTGCTTCGCCCGTGCCATAGGTACTGGCAACAAATAATACCTGTTCAGTTTGCTGTAAATCGGCAAGCGTCAGCTGTTGTACCGGCTTGACGGTTACCGGTTGACGCGCTTCCTGCAGGGCAGTTGCTGTACGCCAAGCCAGCTGCTCAGAAACCCCTGTTTGTGACGCATACGCGATGAGCCACGGTTTGGAATTTTCATCTAGGTTTACTAAAGTCGCACCCTGACGTGCTGCCAGCGTTAAGCGTTTCTGTTTGCGACGTTTCAGATAGAGCATCCAGCCGGTTACGAAGAATAACGGCATCAACAAGGCTGCGACCATGGCAAAGAACTGGTAGATCGGGCCGAAGAAGCTGCCACGATGTACCGGTAACATGCTACTCATGATCTTTTCATTGAACTTTTTGTCTTCATACAGCTCGACTTCGGTAAATTCAGCTGTCCGGTAATTATAAGTGGCACTGTTTCGTGCACGTTCATGTTGAGCGATCGGATCGACGAAGTTCAGTTGCATTTCGCCATCCGGTTTTTTCGGAAGGTTAAACGTTACGGTAGAATACTTATCTGAAAATTCATTGTTAAAGCCAATCCAGCTCTGCTCTAATGCACGGACAGTAGCTTCAGGGCTGAGACCTTCACGGCCTTCACCACCAGCACCGCGTTCGCCACCTTGGCCTCGTACTTCACCTTCGGCACGCGGACCACGTTCACCGCCTGGACGTCCTTCACCACGGTTATTGCCGGCATTGGCCTGCATTTCCGGTTGCGGGCGTTCCACACCCAGCACTTTAAACATGCCATTGCGCCACCAGTCATAAGACCAGTACAGACCGGTACAGGCCAGAATCAGGTAGAAAATCACCACCCAGGTTCCCACAACAGCGTGCAGATCCCAGATAAAATTACGGCCTTTCAGTTGAGGTTTTACAAAGAACCATTGCTTGATCGAATGACGTTTCGGCCAGCGCAGGTACAGACCTGACAAGACAAAAAAGATCAGCATCAGGGTACAGGCACCGGTAATCTGCTTACCCACCGGACCAACCGTCAAATTACGATGCAGTTGCTGAACAAACTGGAAAAATTCCCGACCCTTAATCTCTGGCAAGACTTCCGCAGTATACGGGTTGATCATAATGTTCTGGCCACGCCGTGCGCCTTCTTTGGCAACATTCACGGTACTCGAAGCACTTGGATCTTGTACTACGGTAATACTGTTGATCTTCATGTCAGGCGCAGTACGGTTAAAGTGCTGATACAGCTCGGCAGGCGTGAGTTTGTCACGTTGCTGAACCTGAACCGTATAACTGTCGCTATTCATCCATTTTAATATTTGTTGTTCATAGGAATAGATTGCGCCAGTGACCCCCATTATCGAGAGGATTAAACCTGCTGTAATCCCCAGAAACCAGTGGATTTGGAAAAATGTCTTTTTAAACATGGTCGTCAGATTAAGGGTGAGATCTATAAAAGTGGCAAAATTATAACTGAAGTTTAAACCTGAATTATAGATGTTGAGGATAATATTTATTCTCATTATCATTTATTATTTTAAGATTAAAAAAAACCTCCATGCCGGGGCAGGAGGTTTTTCGCTGAAGAAAGAATAGTTTAGATTTGTTTTGCTGCGCCCACTTCTGCTTCCAGATGCTTGCGAATCGTGGCGAAAGAGAAGTTTTTGCTGTCCAGACGTTTCGGCAGGATATACGCACCTTGCTGGCCTTTTACCTTGAAATTGACCAACATGAATTCTGGTGTGTTATACCATTCATAGATGTCTTTCCAGCTAATCGCGCCAACACCTTCTTGCATGCCCATTTTCTGGCGCATCACGATGCCGTGCGGTTGCACGCCCAGGCGAACACCTTTGATTTCCTGTACCGGAAATTCATTCATCTTGCGTTTAACATACCATTCCAGACCAAAGGTACGGATCAGGTAATACAACACCACACAGACAATGGCCACCCAGCAGAACACGGTAGAATAGTTCTTCAGGATCAGAATGCCCAGAATAGAAAGTGCAACAACAGCACCCATGATCAGCCATGCTTTCATGCCAATTTTATTGGTACTACGCCAGATCACCAGCTGAGCATGACGCTGCTCGGCTTCTGAAATTTCATAGTTCACAGGCTGTAGGGTATAAGCGTATAAATTTTTCGCGGTCATAATGAAATTAGCAGATTTTAAACTGTAAAAAGTTTAGCACTAATTGTACCAATTCAGTGAGTATATTGTTCCAAAATCAGCCAAATTATAATGAACCTAATTCAGTTGCCTGTTCATCACGCTCATGGCTCAAACTTTGTTTCAGTTGGCTCAACTGCTTTAAAATGCTGAACATTAAAGACAGTTGCTGCAAAATGATCAGGGATTTCTGATCTTGCTCCTGATCTTGAGCCAGGCGCTGGCGAATATGGGCAATCATATTTTGTGCACTTAAATCGGGCATTTCATCTCTTAGCAATGCACCACGAATGTTCTCAAGCGCTTTGTCCAGTAAATTCAGAATGTCCTGATCTTCAATTTTTTCCCGGTGTGCACCCAGCGCAGCAATATAACTGATAAAAGTATGATTCAGACACAGGAACTCAAAGGCCAGCGATTTTTGTACTGGATCAATATCCGGTTCAGTGGCCAGTGTCGAAATCAGTGAAGCCACCTCGGCATCGGTATTATGGGCCGCACGGCGCACAATCCGATATTTCAGGCCATTATTACGTCCCGATTTATACTGCTCGATTACTTCACTCAAATAATCTGCTTCTGCCTGCAAGCTGCGTTTGATACTGCGCGGCAAACGTCGGAACTTCCAGTCTGGAAAAATAAAGCTGACGCCGAACCAGGCAATCGCACAGCCAATCAAGGTGTCGATCATACGCGGGATGGCCGCGGCATAGCCCATACCGTCCAGATTGAAGTTGATCAGGGCTAAAATCGTGATAAAGGCGGTGGCCTGTGCATACTGTTTACTGCGCAATTCAAAGAACAGAATCCCACTCAGTACCAGAAGCAATAATTGTCCTTCGATGGACGGCACAAAATATAAAATGGCATAACCGAGGATAATACCGACCAACGTACCGATAATACGCAGACGTAAACGCCGTTTGGTGGCGTTAAAGTTGGGCTGGCTGACAAAGAGTGCGGTCAATAAAATCCAGTAACCATATTCAATATTGCTGACCTGTACAAAAATATAGCTGATCAGCAGCACAATCGACAGGCGAATGGCATGCCGGAACAGCACCGATTCTGGGGTCAGATGCTGCTTAATCCGAATCTTGATGTCATCCCAGCTTTTCAGATCATCATCTCTAAGCTGGTTCTCGATATGTTTGAAACGCTCGGACTTGATATTCTGCTCGGTTTCCAGGTTGCGTAACTGGGCATCAATCGATTTCAGGTTTTGAAACAGCGCAAATAGGGCACTGATCCAGACCTGATCATACTGCTGCTCCTGACGTAACTTATCCAGAGACTGTCTCAGGTTATCAAAGGCATGCTTGAAGCGCTGGTTATGTACATAAGGTTTGCGCATCAGCAAACTTTCACTCAGGTCCTTACAGGCTTTGCCCTGAATTGACATGATGCGCTGGAAGCGGAACAGGATATCGCTATGCTGGAAAATCTTGGCCAGTTTCTGATAATCAATATGCGCTGAATCGGCACGTTCATGAATATCCTGCGCCACAAAATAATATTGCAGGCTGCGACGGGTATCTTTTTGCCCACGGTCGCCTTTCAGGCGAGTCAAAAGGGCAGTTTTCATTTCATTAAAAATCGCAATCAGTTTGCCATTTTCCAGCGAGAGTTCAATCATGCTTTGTTGATAGCTTTTCGGGGTCATGTCCACATCAAACAGATTGGACTTGGCATATAAAAAGTCACCGAGCGCAGAATAGGAAATGGCAAGCTTGTCTTGCGCCAACCGGGCAGGGAAGATCAGGAAACTGAGGGTCGACAGCAGACCGTACCACATCGCGCCGATGACCAATAAACCAGCCTGTTTATACCATTCATCAAACAGCTCTACCCCGAGCATGGAATAAACGGAAATCACCAGACAGCCGTAAGAAATCGTGGCATAGCGTCGCCCTAGTGAACCCAGCAAAATCAGGGCAATACAGGACACAATTAAGGCCAAAGCAAACAGCAGGGGATAAGGAAAGAGCAGATATACGCCCACTGCGGTAATAAAGAAGCCAATGTAGGTGTAGAGCAGATTTAAAATCCGCACCGAAAAGCGGTCATCAATATCGCTTAAACCGGCAGCGACCACGCCTAAAGTCAGTGGAATTGTCATCAATTGTTGTCCCATAAAATAGGGAACAAAGGCGGTACCTGCAAATGCCGTCATCATGCGCAGGTTATACATCAAGGTCGTGTTATAGGTGGTTTGCTTGAGACGAGTGAGCCAAGATTTCAAAGGTCGTCCTTTATACTGCAGTCTTAGAGCTGAATCTGAATAGGCTAATGAAAATAGTATATTTATATATCTTCATTTCAGGCTAAATCATACTATGCACTGTAATAATTTGTCTGCATATTAACGCTTTAAATCTTCATGCTTATGACATCGAATAAAATAGTACAACAACCTTATGCCATGTCCTGGATTGTGTTGCTGGCGACACTGAGTGCACTCGGGCCTTTATCCATTGATATGTATCTTTCGGCCTTACCGGCCATGGCAGCAGATTTTGGTGTCAGTACCCAGATGGTTTCCAATAGCCTGCCGGCTTATTTCTTCGGTCTGGCGATCGGGCAACTGATTTATGGTCCGATTAGTGACCGGATTGGGCGTAAACCGCCACTGTATTTTGGGCTGTGTTTATACATTGTGGCAAGTTTACTGTGTGTCTTTGCGCAGGATGAATGGAGTCTGATCGCTGCACGGATTCTGTAAGCCCTCGGTGGCTGTGTCGGGGTGGTTATGGCACGCGCTGCAATTCGTGATCGTCTGGATATGCATTCAGCAGCTCAGGCCTTTGCCAGCATGATGATTGTGACCGCCATTGCGCCAATCATCGCCCCGAGTCTGGGCGCCTGGGTGTTGATGTTTTATGAATGGAACATGATCTTTGTGGTACTGATGGGCTGCGGTCTGTTGAGTCTGGCCTGTGTACATTTTCTATTTAAAGAAACCTTGGAACCAGAACGCCGTCTCAAGCTGAACTTTCAACAGGTATTAAGTTTGTACCGTACTATTTTTCAGGATCCAAGCTTTCGACGCCCGCTCTATGCCAGTTGTTTCTCCGGTGCGGTGATGTTCTGTTATATCAGTGCTTCTTCTGCCATTCTGATGGATCGTTATCAGCTGACCGAGCAACAGTTTGCTTATGCCTTTGGTGCCAATGCCTTCGGGATCATGCTGTTTTCGACCTTGAATAAACGTCTGGCTGGGCGATTCTCGATATTGCAGCGCCTGAAAATCGGCACGTGTCTGCAGTCTGCTGGTGTATTAGGGTTAATCTTACTGGGCTGTCTGGACGTCGATTCTGTGTTCTGGGTGTTGTTAGGCATGTTTATTGTGGTGGCATCTATCGGGTTTACTGGTCCGAATGCCATGGCTTTGGCAATGGCTGAACAAGGCGAGCGGGCGGGAACCGCCAGTGCGATTATGGGCAGTATGCAATTTTTTTGTGGCTTATTGGGCGGTGTATTACTGAATTTTCTGATCTGGCATGCCTTATTAAATATGGCATTGATCATGCTGGTTTTTGTAGGTATTTCCGCTTGGGCGATTTTTAAAATAAAGATGCCAATCTTGAAAAATGCATAAATGCTGGGCGTTTTCTACAAATATTGAAAATGCTGGATTGTACAGAGGGCTAAGTCAATTGACTTAGCCCTGCTTGCATCACTCATCGATAAACACAGCAAATTCCTCTACAGGAACGCGCGGGGTAATAAAGCTGTTAATAATCTGTTCTGGATCGGCATAACCCAGTGCCATACCGCAGACCAGCTCTTCATCGACAGGAGCACCCACCAGATCAAGCACGATCGGATGAAAATGATTCCAGGCTGCCTGCGGGCAAGTGTCCAGACCGCGGGCTTTTGCGGCCAGCATGACATTCTGGATCATCATGGAAACATCCATTTTGGAACCAATGGCCAAAGAACGATGTACAGTAAAAAATAGGCCGAAAGGTGCATCAAATAGTTCAAAATTACGCAGCTGCTGACGCGCCATTTTTTCTTTTTCGCCTTTTTGAATATTCAGCAAGCCATATAAGCCCCAGCCATTTTCACGACGACGTTCAATAAATGGCGAGATCCATTGTTCAGGATAATAGGCAAAAGTTTCCTGATACTGCTGCGACAATTCCGGATTTGCATAGACTTGCATTTGTGCCTGACAAACCTGTTGCACGAGTTCATCACGCTTTTTACCTGTTACCACATACACTTTCCAGGGTTGGGTATTGGTTCCTGAGGGTGCGCGGCTGGCCACCGTCAAAATCTCTTTTAAGGTGTCTGTACTAACGGGAGTATTTAAAAAAGCACGCACTGAATGGCGAGAGGTGATAGTGTGATCTACAGCATGAACAAGATTTTGATCCATTATGAGGTCCAGTCGAATATCCTTATTGAGTTTGCAATGACTATAAACTAAACAAACAGAACGGGGGATAGGAAAATTTCATTCTTCGCCAGCTGAAAAAACAATTTATCAGCAAAATGACTTGAATAATGAAATTTCGCATTCTTTTAGCTGAGCATAAATCGCCTAAGTGATAGCAATGGATTTAGTCATAAAGTTGGTCTTTGATTTAAAAAATGGCTTAAAACCCAAGTGCTTGAACCATTCAACAATAACAATTTCACACAGAGAACTGGTTTATTTTGACTGAAAATCAAGATAATTTAATTTCAAGATCCCTGTTTCATTTTGTGTCGAGTAAAAGATTAATATTTTTTTTGAATTAAAATATAGATTAATCTTCATATAAAAATGAGAATTTATAATTATTTTTTATAGGTAAATTAACTATTGCTAATAAAAAGAAATAAAACCTGATACGAAGAAACAGCATAATGTACGACTTTTCATCTTAATTCATGCGTTTCGTGATTAAGATCTGTTTTAAATAACGCGATTCCAGATGGCTTGAATGAAGTCTTTAGGTTGAAAGCACTCATCAAGCACTGAATGTTTTTTTGAGCTTAAAACACAGTTTTTTACCAGCATGCGCGTTTGTTTGAAAATTGTCTGCAATTTTACAACAGACTGAGTATCGGAATAGAAAAGGTGTTGCTTTTATAAATCTCTCATTTGTTGAATATGATCGTGATGATGATATTCATAAGTTTGAAAGAGATGATAAATCGGTTTGTTTTTCTAAAGGTAATAGATCAAATCAGGATATTTCCAGATGAACATCTAATGAGCGAGCTAGAAATCTAGCGCACTCCATAACTTTTAGAAAAATAAAAAATTCAAAATCATCTTGGGCAAAAAATTATGGATTTTACTTTTAACGCATTTTATACCTTGATTGCCGCAGTCATTGTTTTGTTACTCGGCCGATTCCTGGTTAATAAAATCGATTTTTTAAAGCGCTACAATATTCCTGAGCCGGTTGCAGGCGGTTTGGTTGCTGCGATTATCTCATTACTGGTGCATTCACTGTGGGGATACAGCATCACCACCAGTTCAGAGCTACAAACCAGTTTTATGCTGATCTTCTTTGCCTCGATCGGTCTGAGTGCCAACTTTTCCAAGTTGCGTGAAGGCGGTGTCGGTCTGGTAATTTTCCTGTTTGCTATATCGATTTTTATTGTTTTGCAAAATGCAGTCGGTATGAGTCTGGCAACACTGCTTGGTATTGACCCACTGATTGGCCTGATTGCAGGTTCAGTTACCTTAACCGGCGGTCATGGTACTGCGGGTGCATGGGGGGAGATTTTTGAAGTTGAACATGGCATTCAGGGTGCTTTGGCACTGGGTATGGCCAGTGCGACTTTCGGTCTGATCATCGGCGGGATCATTGGTGGACCTTTGGCCAAATTACTGATCAATCGTCATAACCTGGCTACTGCACGTACCGATCAGCAGATCGAAAAGCGTGACAATACACCAATGGATAGCACGACCAACGAATATGTACCGTTTGAATATCCGCATCAGGTGCGTTTAATTACCGCTGATAATGCAATCACGACCTTGGGCCTGTTCGCAGGTTGTTTGGCTTTTGCAGAGTTTATGACGGGTTTCAGTAAAGGTACTGCGTTTGAACTGCCAACATTTGTCTGGGCATTGGCGGGTGGTGTCATTCTGCGTAATGTACTGGAAGGTATTTTCAAAGTTCAGATTTTCGATCGCGCGATTGATGTGTTCGGTAATGCTTCATTGTCGCTGTACTTGGCGATGGCATTGTTATCATTGAAATTATGGCAATTAGCTGACCTTGCAGGACCACTCATGGTGATTCTGGGTGCGCAAACCATCACCATGGCTTTGTATGCAGCTTTCGTCACTTTCCGCATCATGGGCAAAAACTACGATGCTGCGGTACTTGCAGCAGGTCATTGTGGTTTCGGTATGGGCGCAACGCCAACAGCGGTTGCCAATATGCAGGCGATTACCAATATGTATGGTGCGTCGCATAAGGCCTTCCTGATTGTTCCATTATGTGGTGCGTTCTTCGTTGACTTAATCAATGCTACTGTTATTCAGATGATTTTGAAGTTTTTTGCATAATTTTTATGCCTGATACGATGAGTCATAGGCTCATAAGGATGTGACATGAATGATCAGTTAAATGAAACCTTACTCGGCTGGATTAATGCCCTGAATGGCCCTTTATGGGATTTTCTGGTGGTGTTTCTGGTCGCAGTTGGTATTTTCTACACGATCATGACCGGTGCAGTACAAATTCGTTTGTTCTGGCACAGCATGAAAGTCATGAAAAATAGCCGTGGCAAGGTTCAGGATACGCACGGCATTACCCCGTTTCAGGCCTTTGTCACTGGACTGGCAAGCCGGGTCGGTGTGGGCAATGTCGCGGGTGTCGCCATTGCGATTGCGATTGGTGGCCCCGGTGCCGTGTTCTGGATGTGGTTTACTGCCTTTTTGGGCATGAGTTCTGCTTTTGTTGAATCCTCTTTGGCACAGTTGTTTAAGGTGCGAGATAACAAAAATCAGCAATTCCGTGGTGGTCCAGCTTATTACATTACTCAAGGCCTGAAACAGAAATGGCTCGGGATTGTCTTTGCGATTGCATTGATTACGACTTATGGTTTTGTCTTCAATGCAGTTCAGGCCAATGCCATTACCGGAGCGACTTCTCATGCCTGGGGCTGGGATCAGGCGAACCTGATTCTGCCATTAGGCGGCCTGAATCTGGAAATCTCCTGGGTCGGATTGTTTCTGGTCTTTATGACTGCGGTGATCATTTTTGGCGGAATTAAACGGATTGCAAAAGTCGCGGAAAGCTTTGTGCCGTTTATGGCTGTGCTTTATCTGGCGGTGGCTTTGTATATTGCGGTCATCAATTACGATTTGCTCCCATCCATCTTCCAGCTCATTTTCAGTAAAGCCTTTGAGTTTGAAGCCGCCGCTGGTGGTTTCTTTGGTGCCATGGTATCTATGGCCATGATGATGGGCATCAAGCGTGGTCTGTTCTCTAACGAGGCAGGGATGGGTTCGGCACCGAACGCCGCTGCAGCTTCCGATGTCAAACATCCGGTCAACCAGGGTCTGGTACAGATGCTCGGAGTATTTGTAGATACCTTTGTGGTGTGTTCATGTACCGCGATTATTATTCTGGTTTCGGGTCTGTATGAAAATGCAGGCTTTGAAGGCGTGACCTTGACCCAGATGGCACTGGAAAGCCAGATTGGGGCTTGGGGCGATGACTTCCTGGCTTTGATTCTATTCCTGTTCGCCTATTCTTCAATTATTGGTAACTATGCCTATGCCGAAGGAAACGTGCAGTTCATCAATAACAATCGCCGGGTGATGCTGATCTTCCGGATTTTTGTTTTGATCATGGTGTATTTCGGTTCTATCGCCAGTGTGCCATTGATCTGGAATATGGCAGATCTGTTCATGGGCGTGATGGCAAGTATCAACCTGATCGCAATCCTGTTGCTGATGCCCTTCCTGCTGATGTTGCTCAAAGACTATACCGGTCAGTTGAAGCGTGGTGTGAAAGAGCCTGAATTTAAACTGGATAACCATCCTAAATTTAAAGACAAGGTCAAATCAGATATCTGGTAAGACTTGAAGCAAAAAGCCCCGATCATTCGGGGCTTTTTTTGTGCCAAAGTTTTATTTAAAAGAAATTTAAATAACTTTGATAAAGCACAAAGCCTAAAATCAGGCTGAACCAGACCGGTAGTTTTGAGCGTAGCAGAGCAATCATCACCGCGACAAAGACCAGGTCGGAGCCATAACTAAAATAACGTTGTGAAAGATCCAGCAATAAATACAGCAATAGCCCCACCACCGTAGCATTGATGCCCATCACCGCCTGATGAATATGGCGCTGCTGCATCAACCATGACCAGTAGGGCAAGGTGGCAAAAATCAGGAAAAATGAAGGTAAAAAGATTGCGCAGGTCGCTAGTACTGCATTCAGCCAGACATAGGGCGTCCAAGGCAGCAAAGCACCAATATAACTGGCAAAACTGAATAAAGGCCCCGGCATAAGCTGGGCAAATGCATAGCCAAGATCAAAAGATTGTGCACTCACTAAACCAGTCGTGACAAAGTCCTGATGTAACAAAGGCAGAATCACATGACCGCCACCAAACACCAGCGAGCCAGTCTGATAAAAATTGGAAAAAAATTGCAGCTCCGATTCACCCCATAATTTTCCAGCTAAGGGCAGCAGCAAAAATGGCAGGATAAATGCCAGTAACCAATAAGGTGCAGCGGCAGATCGAATATAAGGCGAGCTGATTGCTGTTTTGTTAATTTCTTTAGGTTTTGAATCTGATGGGGAAAAATATCCAGCCAAGAGTCCACAGATTGCGCCCAGCATAATCACAAGAATCTGATTAAAACTCACTGAAACGACTATCAGTAATGCGACAGAGAGGATTAAGACAGCATATTGCCAAGCTGATTTACAGAAGCTTCTCAGCATTTGCCAGAATGCCCAGGCGATGACAGAAAATACAATTAACTGGATGGTATGAAAGCTGTTTGAGTTTAAAATATGGAAATAGCTTTGACCCAAGAGCGCCACCAAGGTCATCAGAATCATTGAGGGTAGGGTAAAACCCAGCCATGCGATCACGGCACCAGTATAGCCCCGTTGCAGATAACCGATCGACAGCCCCACCTGACTGCTGCTCGGCCCGGGTAAAAGTTGTGCCAAAGCGACCAGTTGACTGTATTGGGTGTCATTCAACCATTGCAGTTGGGTTACAAATTTTCGGTGAAAAAATACCAGATGTGCTGCCGGACCGCCAAATGAAATGCAGCCCAGTTGCAGGAAAATCAGGAAAATCCGATACAGTGAGATTGAAGGCATACAGTTATGGGAAAAATGAAGATAAAGTAGCTGAACTGTATGACAGTTTTACGAAATTCTACAGACTATTTATGCATGTGTTTATACACTATGCTGCTTTAGATTAATGAGGACATTCTCTGCATGCAGAAATATGTGTTGAGTATGGTGATACTGGGTACATTTGGCCTGAGTGCTTGCCAAACGACCCCCATGACAGCCCAAGCGGCGACCAGTCATCTGCAACCTGCTGCACAACGCGGAGAAGCTCAGGCGCGTCCAAATCAAATTGATTTTCAAAAGATCAAGCAAACTCAACAGCGTCCGGTAGTTGCTTTAGTCCTAGGCAGTGGCGGTGCGCGTGGTTATGCGCATATTGGTGCGCTGGAAGTACTGGAACAGGCGGGTATTCAACCCGATTTTATTGTCGGAACCAGTGCGGGCAGTATTGTAGGCTCCATTTATGCGAGTGGCAAACCGGCGATTGAACTGCGCAATATTGCTCTCAGCATGCGACCGAATGATGTTCGTGATATCAAACTGGCCAGAAAAGGCTTTTTTGATGGCAAAAAAGTTGAGGACTATGTCAATTTGCAGGTCGATCAAACACCGCTTGAAGCCATGAAAATCCCGATGTTTGTGGTAGCAACCGCGCTGAAAGAAGGCAAAAAAGTCGTTTTTAATTATGGTAATACCGGACAGGCGGTACGTGCTTCAGTCTCGATTCCGAGTATGTTTATTCCGACCATCATTCAAGGTAAAGAATATGTAGATGGTGGTCTAGTCAGTCCGGTGCCGGTCGATGTGGCACGTGAGTTGGGAGCCGACATTGTGATTGCGGTAGATATTCTGGCACAACCCATTCACACGGAAACCAGCAATGTCTGGGGACTGTTTAACCAGAACATCAATATTATGCAGCAACATCTGGCGCATGAAGAATTAAAGCATGCAGATGTGGTGATTCAGCCGGATTTACGCGAAAAAGGCCATATCTTTGATGTCCGTGGCAGGGAACTCACCATGCAGGCTGGTGCCGAGGCGACCCAGTTAAAGTTGATGGAAATTTCACAAGCCTACCAAAAACATGATTATGCTCAAGGACATCGCATTCCACAGTTTGTGGTACATGAACATCAAGCTCAATAAATCTTTTTTTTGAAATTTCTGTTTATCCCTATATCGCAGTATAGGGATATTCACTCAAAAGGATAACGGATCATCGGCTGTAACGCTTAACTGATTGTTATAAAAGATAAGATGATTGCCTATGTGTATCAGTCAGTCGGAATTATCGCAAAAGATAAAATTAATTTTAAATATAACAAATTGAATTATAAGTATATTGTTTTAAATAATAAGCCTTATTCGTCTTAAATTAAAATTTTAATATTATTATTCGTATACTTAAGTTGATCAAATATTCAAAAGCATCGATGTTCATGCCAGAATGCAGTTTGAAAAGATCACTACACAGATGTAGACATCATGATGCATATTAAAATTGGACAGCAGGTCAAACTGGCACAATTCGAACACTATATTTTTACAGTGACCGCGACCCATCAGGATGGTTCTTTTACCGTTGAAACGACCTTGGATGGTCAACAAATTTTAAGTTATCAGAACGTGGCGCAGGAAATGCTCAGGCCAGTGATACTTTAAATCACGCAGAGCCTTTTTATTTTCCTGAATTATTTTTGTTCAGAGCTTAAAACAGTGAAAAATTCTCAGTTGCTGTGTAATCAACCCCAGATAAATAAGTGTTGATTTATTGACACTTAACTTTCTAACTGAGATTTTAAGCAATTAAATATATTTTTTTCTGTATGAATACATTTTCTATATCAATAATTGTGATGCTTCATTTGCCGAATTGAACATTTTATTCATGTTAAAAACGCTATAATAATAAGCGATAACCTTGTCATTCAAAGAGTTCAAAGAAAACGATGGCCCCTTTAGATCAAATTGCAGCAGTATCAGATGACCAGTCAGAGTTAACGATGTCAGTTCTCATGACGCCAGATATGGCAAATTTTTCAGGAAATGTTCATGGTGGAACCATTCTGAAATTATTGGATCAGGTCGCATATGCATGTGCAAGTCGCTATTCGGGCAGTTATGTCGTGACCTTGTCTGTAGACAAGGTGAATTTTAAAGAGCCGATTCATGTTGGTGAACTGGTGACCTTCCTGGCCAGTGTCAACCATGTTGGCCGTACCTCAATGGAAATTGGCATTCGTGTAGAAGCCCAGAATATTCAAAAGAGAACTGTACGTCATACCAATAGCTGCTATTTCACCATGGTGGCGGTGGATGAAAATGGTAAACCGAAACAGATTCCAGCCTTGAATCTGGACAATGACTGGAAACGTTGCCGTTTTGAGGCAGCAGAACAGCGTAAAGTCGCGCGTTTACAAGAAAATCATCATCCTTCTTGCAGCATTTATAAAAAGACGGCACAGAGTTAAGTCGGGATGGAAAAGACCTTAGTTTGAAGGTCTTTTTTTTGCGTTAATTTCAGTTTAGTGCTGGAGCTTTGCCATTTTTTATTTTAGTATAAAACGATACGTATCGTATCGTTTTTAAATCTGAAAAGTTAAGTAGAAAAATATGAGCAGTGACGAGAAAAGTTCCCGACGACAGCAATGTATATTGCAGGCGGTCGCAAATGCGCTGGCAGAATGTGAATATCATCAGCTGACGATTGAAGATGTAGCGGCACGTGCCGGTGTTGGCAAGTCCACGATTTATCGATGGTGGAAACATAAATCGGAACTGGTGCTGTACACTTTCAAACAGCATACAGCTTCGGTATTTGAGCTGGATACCTCTAAAAGCCTGAAAAGCAATCTCATTCAACAACTCGGTTCTTTATCTCAAGCGCTGAATCATCCGGTCGGTCGGGCTTTGCTGGTAGTGATTGCCAATCACCGCGAACTGGCAGGTGAGTTCTTTCAGCAATATCTCTTGCCACGTCGGCAACAGACCCATCAACTGATTCAGCAAGCGATTGAACGGGGAGAAATCCGCGCGGATTATCCTTTTGATTTGATGCTGGATACCTTATACGGCCCGATTCATTACCAGATCATTTTTTTCAACCGGATTCCAGATGAACACTATATCCAGAATCTGGTCGAGTTGGCCTTGCATCCGGTCACTGTTCAAGCCTGAGTTTGTGCTATTTCCCTACAAATTTTAAAAGTTGGTGATTATGTCAGTTAGCGCTGAGCGGTTATGGAATCGCTCATTTATCTTGTGCTTATTCAATAATTTTTTCCTGTTCGTTTATTACTTTGCCTTACTGACCATCTTGCCGATTTACATCATGAAAGATCTGGGCGGTTCGGTAAAAGAAGCTGGGTTGGCGCTGACGCTATTTTTGGCCTCTTCGATTGCGATTCGGCCATTTTCCGGCATGATCATCGAAAAGCTCGGCAAGAAAATCTCGATGCGCGGCGCAGGTGTGATTTTTGCCTTATTTGCCTTTAGTTATTTGCTGGTAGATAGCATGTGGTCGCTGTTGCTGGTGCGTTTTTTACATGGTATCTGGTTCAGTATTCTGACCACGGTGGCAGTACCCGTCGCTAATGAATTTATTCCTGAACAGCGCAAAGGTGAGGGCATGGGCTATTTCGTCATGTCGACCAATCTGGGTGTGGTTTTTGGGCCCTTGCTGGCATTGACCGTAATTCAGTTCACCAGCTTCAAAGTCTTATTTGGCATTCTTGCCGTTATCATTTCTTTGGGGCTCATTTTCTGTTGGATGCTCAAAATCACAGAGTTACCAAAACCTGAAGCTATAAGCACAGAAAAAACCAGCTTGAGCTTGCAGGATATTCTGGAAGTCAAAGTTCTGGCGGTAAGTTTTGTGGCTTTACTAACCGCTTTTGCCTACTCGGGCATCATGAGTTTTATTACTGCATTTAGTGAAACCAAGCAGCTTTTGGGCTATACCAGCGTATTCTTTATTGTATTTGCAGCATCCATGTTGCTGGTCAGACCTTGGGTTGGAAAGATTTATGACCGTAAGGGACCCAGTGCGGTGATTTATCCTTCATTTATTTTCTTTGCCATTGGTCTGGTGATTGTCAGTCTGATTTCCAATCAATGGATATTATGGTTGTCGGCAGTGTTTATTGGCATCGGTTATGGTTCACTATTCCCATGTTTGCAGACCTTGGCCATTCAGTCGGTCGACAAACAGCGTATGGGACATGCGATTTCAACCTTCTTTACCCTGTTTGATCTGGGTTTAGCGATCGGTTCCGTGGCAATGGGAGTATTGATTGCCTATTGGGGCTTTGAAACTACTTATGTTTTGAGTGCCGCACTCGTCATTGTGACGATATTGGTTTATCGTCAGTATGTTGCCAAAAAGCAAAATAAGCGCCCGGCAAGTTTGGAGTTATAAAATGGAATTAAGGCATTTACGTTATTTCGTTACGGTGGCGCAGGAACTGAACTTTACCCGTGCCGCGGAAAAATTAAATACGGTACAGCCTTCATTGAGCCAGCAAATCAAGGATCTGGAACGTGAGGTTGGCGTACAGTTGCTAGAGCGGAATAACCGTAAGGTCGGGCTAACTGAAGCTGGACAGGCGTTTTTAAAAGAAGCTTTACTGAGTCTTGAGCATGCAGAGCGCGCCATTCAGACTGCCAGACAGATCGCGAATGCACAGCAGGATCAGCTGAATATCGGATTCGTGCCGGTCGCGGAAATGAAAGTCTTTCCTTATATCATGCCGAATATCCGCGCGCATTTTCCTGAACTGAAAGCACAGTTTCATAGTCTGACCGATGCAGAGCAGTTTAGTGCCTGAAGAAATGGACAGATCGACATTGCCTTTACCCGTTATCCGGGGCAGTTAAGTGAGTTTGATTCGATCCGCAACTGCATAAGCTGATTCAGGATTTTTTTAAACAGTCTAAATTAAAAGTGAATGTGGTGCAGTATTCCACCAATATCCTGCTCAATGTCAATCTGGTAGGGATGGGGTGGGCTGGAGTCTGGTGCCGACCTATGTGATTCCATTGCTCGGCGATAATATTGTGGTGAAAAAGACGCTGGAACCGTTGCCGATGATTGGGCTCTATGCCAATTATCGCAAGGATCAAAAACATGTGGTGATTGATCTGATTTTAAAAGTATTAAAAGAAAAGTTTTGTGTGGATCTTTTCTAATATCTGCATCGTTGATCAGCCCATCGAAAAAGCAGTGCGACAGAAATGATCTGTAGCACATCCTTTTAAATCGGAACTGCAAATCGCTTTATACTGAACCTCTAACAATAAAAAAACCGGTTGAAGCAGGATGATGAAGCTCTATAACAATCCGCAATCACGTGGCCTGACCTTGTTGCCTTTGCTGAAAGAATTACAAATTGAAGATCAGATTGAGCAGGTGGAGATTGCCTATGAGGATATGCATCAGCAGGCATATACACAGATGAATCCGATGGGAAAAGTTCCCTGTCTGGTAGATCAGGAGATCGTCATTTCAGAAATGGCCGCCATTTTTATCTATCTGGCAGATAAATATCGTGACAAAGGATTGGCACCTGCTTTGGATGATCCGAAGCGTGGGGCGTATTTAAAATGGATGTTTTTCTGTCATGGACCCTTCACCGAATATATCGATATAAAAAATTTGCAGGTGTCGCCAGAAAATATTGAAAAGAACCGGAGAAGTTTAAGTTTTGGGAATGAAGCAGCCGTATTTGATTTTCTGCAACAGGGCATCGGGCAGGCTAGTCCTTATCTGTTGGGTGAAAAAGTCTCGGCGGCGGATCTCTATGTGGCTTACTGTTTGATCTTCGCCATATCTGCGAAAATTTTACCGCCATTTGACGAGTTTAGGCTCTTCCTGCAGCAGATGGCTCGCCGTGATTCCCTGAAAGATATCCCGTGGTTTCAAGAGTACCGAGTCTAATTCCTCGGTCTATATATTGTCCGGGAGATCTAAAACAATAAAAAAAACCACGCCGAAGCGTGGTGAAAAGTGACCCTCATATTATTTCAGGTAAAGCTTTTTAAACAGTTGCTGGCTGGTGCTTTCCATCGATTGAGGAATGGCCAGAGCAGCTACGAAACGGTCAGGACGCAAGATCACAACTGAATCAGACGTGTTGCCAAACCACGAGCGGATATCTGTGCCGATATCACCAATGGTGATGACATCTTCATACTGTTTACGCTGGCTATTTTGCAATTGCACCGCCGGAATTACCTGAATGAATTTCACGCCGAGCGTTTTCCACTGTTGCAACGTATCTGGACTGAGACCCCATTTCGGATCGACACCCCAGGCAATAATCGCAAAATCATTGCCGATCACTTCATCTAGTAATACGGTTTCACCCGAAGCCAGCTGAACCTGAGGCTGGATAAGCATTTTGCCGACTGGAGAGTTCTTGGCTCCCTTGCTCAAAAGTGCGCCGTCATGATATTTCGGCATTGGTTTGAAGCGCATTTCCAGCAGATACTGCTTGATCGGTTTGATATAGTTCAGGGCATAGGCAATGCCGTCACGAACAAAACCTTGCCATTTTTTCGGTGGTGCCAATACGTGACCTGCCATCACCGACAGGTCAATCATCGCCTTGGCATGGTCTTTACGTTCGATCTGATAAGAATCTAAAAGTGCTGGGCCAGCTTTGCCTTGAACAACCAGCGCCATTTTCCAGGCCAGGTTAAAGGCATCACGCATACCGCTGTTATAACCCTGACCTTGCCATACCGGCATGATATGCGCAGCATCACCAGCAAGCAAAATACGGTCGGCACGGAATTTGTCCGCAATACGCGCATTATGGGTATAGACACGCTGACGGATCACTTCGATACCATCCGTGCTTGGTAACACCTTGGACAGAAGTTTGGCAATATTTTCTGGTTTGCTCAGTTCTTCCTGTGTTTCACCCGGCATGACCATAAATTCAAAACGGCGGATACCATGTGGCAATGCGGCTGATACATAAGGACGAACCGGATCACAACATAAGTAAATATGCGGTGTAGCAAGCGGGTCATTCTCAAGGTCGATCACGATCCATTGATTCGGTGCGGTTTCGCCTTCAAAGGCAATGCCCAGGTTGCGGCGCACATAAGAATTACCGCCATCACAGGCAATCAGGTATTGAGCGCGGATGGTTTCTGCATCGCCCTCTTTGTTTTGCAGGTTGAGTGTTACGCCGTCAGCATCCTGACTAAACTGGGTCAATTGACGAGAAAACAGCACCTGCGTGTTTTTATATTGCTTTAAGCCTTGCAGCAGAACGTTATCGACTTGTGGCTGAATAAAGGCATTACGGCGCGAGAAACCAAACTCACGTGTTAAAGGCTGAATATCTGCAAAACAGCGACCTTTAGGCGTCAAGAAGCGCATCGCATGATTCGGAGTGGTATGCGGCAAGACTTGATCGACTAAACCCAAAGATTGAATGGTACGCAAGGATTCATCATCGATTCCAATCGCACGTGGATAATCAATCAAACTATCCAGTTGCTCGACAATCGTGACAGCTACGCCTTGCTTGCTCAGATAGTTGGCAATGGTTAAGCCTACAGGGCCGGCGCCAAGGATTGCCACTTCAGTAGTGTAATTAGTATTGCTCATAGCGAATGTCCACTCAATCGACTTGCATTTGATGCTATTAAGGGACAGTTAGAAGCCAGAAACAAGTTGGGCGATAGTAGCTTAAGTATATGGATAATATTGGATTGAAATAGGTAGTTTTTAAATAAATAATTGATTTTAATTATAAAAATAATAAAAATTTGATAGCCTGTATTAATTCTATGATCAGTTTTGACTATGGTGATAAATAGATTTTATGCAATAAAAATGCTGAACCAGCATCAAGCATGATTCAGCATAGAATAATATCGGGGGCAGTATAGGACAAAGCCTACTGGAGAATTACTGTCCCTGATATCTTCATTGAAGGATTAAACGAGTTGTTCAATCACTTAACGTGCAGCAGGTTTTGCAGGTGTCGTAGTTTCCGCAGCAGCTTCAGAGGCAGCAGGCTGCTCTGCAGATGCGCCTGCAACAGGAGCATTCGATTCAGGTAATTCCTGGGTAGTCACAATCACTTTTTCTTCTGCAGTGGTGGTTTTCGCATCTGTAGTTTTACTATCAGCAAAACTGGTGGCTGCAGCAGCAGTAAGCGTAGTGGCAAGTAAGATTTGTGCATATTTCATTTTTGGCATCCTTTTATTCATGTCATGTAATCTGCCGAGCTGACCATCACATCAATTCGACAGATGCCCATCCTAAGCACTGAAATTTTACTGAGCAAATCAATTAACAAAAGCGACACGCAGGGAATAACCCAGCAGATACAAAACTGAGAAAGTTGTTTTATTTCTGTTAATTATGCGGAGTTTTATTTAATGAAAGTGTGTGTGAATATTTCAAGAATCCAATTTGAAATAAAAGTTAACATAGAAAATTGGTAATTTGGGATCATTCCATTAATTTTTATCTCTGTGATTTTCACGCCGTGTTTGCGAAGAACACGCATTTTAAAGTCACACTGTGCTTTATAATGCAGAGTATTGCTATTTCTATTCAATCTCTTGAGAGTCGATTTTGAAAATTCTGTCAGCGTCGCAGGCTATTCCTGTCCATATCATTTCCGGATTTTTGGGGGCAGGTAAAACCACACTAATCAAACATTTATTACAGCAAAAACCGGAACAGGAAATCTGGGCTGTGCTAATGAATGAATTCGGCCAGATTGGGGTAGACCAGCAGTTATTGCCACAAGACCAGGGCTTTGCGGTCAAAGAGCTGTTGGGTGGTTGTCTATGTTGTAGTAGCCAGTTACCCATGCAGATTGCCTTGTCACGCCTGCTGTCAGAAGTGAAACCGGATCGTCTGTTTATCGAACCTACCGGACTGGGGCATCCTGGCCAATTACTGGAACAGCTGACCGAACCGCACTGGCAGAGTCATTTAAACATGCAGGCATTGGTCACAGTGGTAGATGGTTCACGTTTGCATGATCGAGACTGGACTCAGCAAAACCTGTACGCAGACCAACTCAAGGCAGCGCATATTGTGGTGATTTCACATACTGACTTGATGACAACCGCAGACCACGCAGCACTCACGCAACTTCAGACAGAATATCAACCTTATGCCCAACAGTGGTTGTTCACCGAGCATGGACAACTCGATATCGAACTGATCAAGCAGGGCTATCGGGGTTCTGCCCGTCAGATTCAGCCTTTGTTAAAACAGCAACAGATCACCCGTTCAGCAGATACGCCCTTAGTGATTCAGCAAATGCCTTATCATTATGTAGAAAGCGCGCAGGGTTATCAGGTTGCGGGCTGGAAATTGCCAAAACGCTGGCAATTCAATTTTTATGATCTGCTGGATCTGCTCTGTGAACAAAAAGACTGGCTCAGAATCAAGGGAATTTTTCATACCGACCAAGGCTGGAAAAGCTTTAATTTTAATCCTGAGCAGTTTAATTATCAGTCGGTAGATGAAGGCATTGATAACCGGGTAGAAGTGATTTATCAACAGTCACGGGATTGGCTGGCCTTTGAAACTGCCCTGGTGCAATGTCGTATGGATCCAGAGAAATAATGGTACTGTTTCTAGTGCGCTGAATGAATTATTGGCCTAAATCTGTTCAGCAAAATAGCGCTAAATCTTATATGCTAGGCGCCAAATTTGAGGATTATGTGATGGCGTTAAAAGCGACGATTTATAAGGTTGATTTGAATATTGCGGATATGGATACGCATCGTTATGAGGATTATCAGCTGACGATGGCACTGCATCCTTCAGAAACCATTGAACGCTTGATGGTGCGTATTCTGGCCTATGCACGCTATGCCGATGAAGCACTAGAATTTACCAAGGATCTGTTTGAAACCGATGAACCGGCACTCTGGGAAAAGGATCTGACCGGGCAACTGGTCAAATGGATTGAAGTCGGTAGCCCGGACGAAGATAAAGTCAAAAAGGCCAGTGCGCGTTGCAAGCAGGTCGCAGTCGTCACCTATGGTTCTGCGGTGGATGAATGGTATAAGCGCAGCAGCAAATTAAAAATCTTAAAAAATGTGGAAGTGTGGAAGTTATCTACTGCAACTACCGACGCATTGCCACAGTTATGCGAACGCACCATGCAGTTACAGCTCAATGTGATGGATGGTGAATGGACCTTGATTGGCGATCAGGGCCAGGTGCTGGTTGAGTGGGAACAGTTACAATAAGGCCAAATAAGGATGCAAGTCTAGACTTGTATCCTGTAGCTCAAATTGCGTATATCTGAGGGATAAGAATACGCAGGGTTGCACCATGTACCATGAACTTTATGATTTACTGCTGGCTGTCGCGATCGGCGCAATTATTGGTGCAGAGCGTGAGTATCACAGTAAATCTGCCGGACTGCGTACCATGATTATGGTCAGTCTGAGTTCCTGTTTATTTACCATTATCTCCCTGAAAATAGGCGTGGCCAATCCTGACCGGCTGGCCGCCAATGTCTTGACTGGACTGGGTTTTCTAGGTGCTGGTGTTATCCTGAAAGATGATAACCGTATTTCCGGGATTACCACCGCAACCACGATCTGGATGACAGCCGCACTCGGCATGGCGGTCGGTGCAGGCTATGAACTCTTAAGTATTTGGGCTACTTTTATTGTCATGGTGGTGCTGGTTCTATTGATGTATGTCCAGCGCGGCATCGAATCTCTGAATCAGGAACGCAGCTATGAAATTGTCTGTCCATTTGATGAAAATGATTCCAATCACTACGAAATGCTATTTAAGCGTTACAAGCTAAAAGTGGTGCATTCCTCACAAAAAAAAGTCGATCAACAGATTGTCGGACGCTGGATACTGATGGGATCGGCCAAGAATCATCAAGAATTAACCCAGTATTTACTCAATGATAAGAATATTCAGGAACTCAGCTTTTAACCCATCAATGACCCAGACTTAAAAAAACAGAGCAATCCAGTTTATACTGAGCTTTGAATTTTATGCTCCTCTCAGGTAAATAACCATGATCAACGAACTTGAAATTATTGATTTAAAAGTAGGCGAAGGTAAAGAAGCGGTGAAAGGTGCCCTAATTACCACGCACTATACTGGCTGGCTGGAAGATGGAACCAAGTTTGATTCCTCTATTGACCGTGGTAATTATTTTGAAACCGTCATTGGCACAGGCCGTGTAATCAAAGGTTGGGATCAGGGTATTCTGGGAATGAAAGTTGGCGGTAAGCGTAAACTGATGGTGCCTGCACATTTGGCCTATGGCGAACGTAAAATGGGTAAAGTCATTCCAGCCAATTCCAACCTGATTTTTGAAATTGAACTGTTTGATGTAAAAACACGTGATTAAAATGATTTAACTTGCTGAATATAAGTTATATTTTTTATTCAAAGATATACGCTGGTTCCGGTGCAGTTGCTTAAAAATAGGCTGTGCCGGATAAGCTACAAAAAACATCTAAAAAGATTTGAAATCAAAAATATTCCTTGTAAATTATAAGAATAATAAAGAATTATCTTGAGATAGAACGTATTTGCATAACTTGATAAGGAATGTCTGTTTTTTCGTATTTGTCTGTACCTTGAGCTGGATGACTTGCATCATAAGTTCAGCAATCGCTCAGGATGAACTCCCTTCGCCGTCATTTCAGCAGCAATCTCACGACCATATTACTGAAGTTCATTTTACCGAACATAGCACTAGTGCCTTGCAGGGAAAATGGCTGTTTTATCCGAGTCAGTTTATTGTTCAGCCCAGCCCCGTACTCCAGTCAAAAACAGTTGAATTGCCAGCCTCTTTTAAAACTCTAGCGGGTTCAAACTCTGGCTACGGTACCTTTATTGGTTATTTTAAAATTCCGAAAGAATTTCTCGGGCGACGCATCGCGATTCGGATTCCAACCCAATACGGCGCCTATCGGGTATATGTCAATGGACAGTTTATTGTCCGTCTCGGGGAAATCAGTACCACACCTGACAAACAGGTGACTGAGAAAGCACCGAGTATTGGCTATTTTGTTCCAGACACTGAATATATTACCTTAAGCATTCAGGCTTCCAATTATACCCACTTGCATGGTGGTCTCGAACGACCGATGCAGATCGGCGTTGCAGGTACCATCAATCGCCAATTTCAGCAGCTCATGATGAGTATTGCCATGGTGTGCGGCGCGGTACTTGGGGTGGGGGTGTTTACTATTCTATTTTCGGTATTCCGGGGATCACGAGAACGTAACAGTAAAAGTATCTTTGTTTTTGGCTGGTTTATTGTCTTTTTAGCCCTGCATAACCTGTTTTCTGCACCTTATGCCTATTCGGTATTTACCAATATCAACTGGCTGTGGGGAACCCGCTTAGAGTATCTGTTTACTTTTATTGCGGCCTTCTTTTTTCTCAGCTATATGCATCTGTTTAACCGGCGCTATCTAAATCCGGTGATTTATTATATCGCAGTGGCATTACTGGTTTTTAACATTACTTTCACCCTATTTTCACCTCCTGAGATATTTGAACGTCTGGCCCTATTTAGTGCGATTTTTGCCTTGGTCATCATCGGTAATTTTATTTACGGTTTTTATCAGACCTTACGTTATAAAGAGCATTATTCGCGTTTAAATCTGATTGCAATTATTTTCCTCTGTCTAACTTTTTTGAATGATTATCTATTGCTGATCAATGTAATTAAAACCACGCATCTGTTCTTTATCTCAACCAGTATCTATGCCTTATTAATCATGTTTCAGCAGTCCAGACATTATGCACATCAAACTTATGAGACTGAACAGCTGAACCTGAACCTGATCGCGCTCAATAATTCGCTCGATCAAAAAGTTAAAGAACGGACCCAGCAACTGCGTGAAGTGAATGCCAAACTGGAACAGCAAATGAATATTGATGCGCTGACTGGAGCTTTTAACCGGCGTGCCTTAAATCATGAAATCCAGCAGCAGTTTTTGCAGACCCAACAGCAGCCGCAACATACCTTGATTTTTGCCATGCTCGATGTCGATTTTTTTAAAAACTATAATGACTACTATGGTCACTTAAAAGGCGATGAAATCCTGAAAAATCTGGTCAGGATTATTCAAGCTGCTTTGCCACCATCTGGCTATCTGGCACGTTATGGTGGTGAAGAGTTTGCGATTCTGCTCACTGGAATGCCAGTTCAAACTGCCCTAAAAAATCTGGAAAATGTATTAAACCAGATTCGGGAACAGCGTATGGAACATCTGAATCGGCCAGATGCAAAAGATTATGTTACGGTCAGTATGGGCGCGGCCTGGGTTGAACAAAAACATGGCTATGCAGATATTCATGAATTGATGAAAGCGGCGGATGTGCAGCTCTATGCCGCCAAACAGGCCGGACGTGATCAGTTAAAAATTGAAAAAGAGGCCGATTAAAAAACATATTTATACAGATAACGCGATTCATCTTCTGACTCGGCAGAATGTGGATGAAAGCCGCAGTGTTGATAATAACTTAATGCAGTTTGAGTAGACTGTATTTCAATCTGATGAATTTTTTTCTTTAATAAAGCGTGATGCATTTGATGAAATAACTCGGTGCCAAACCCCAGCCTTTGGCAGTGTTGGGCCACATAATGCATCCGGATTTCTCCAGCATCACTGACCAATAAGAACCCGACGACCTTGTCATAGATGAGATAAACCCAGCAATCGTTATACAGCATATCGACAATCAGGCTGGCATGATCAAATTTTTCTAGCCAGGTTTGAATTTTGCTTTCTTCACGCTGATGATCCAGTACACAGGACTGAATGCTGTCATGAATGACCTGAATAATTTGAGGTATATCTTCGACCTTCCCTTCACGAATCATAATATTATTCATTTTCTCGAACATTTATAGGGAAGGTTTATTGGATAAAAAAGAAGAGGGTAAAAAACAGAACAATATTGTAGTTTTTTGAGAATATTTTCCGTGATTTATCCATGTGAAGATCTGTTCTGTTGCTGATTTGTCCTGTTTGTTTATCTCAAGTTCTTCAATCTCATTACAGCGTTAAAAATAAAAAATCAAAGCAAATCCATTTTTAAATAAATCGAAGTTTGAATCTGGGCACAAATGAGCAAGCAGAGGAGATAAATAGTAAAAATATGCCTCAAGTTTGCACTGTATAAAAAATAGACGTATGCTGAGTCAAAAGGGACTATTCAAATGAATCTTGATCCTATAACCATAAAAATAAAATTAGTCATATGAGATCATCAACCATGCTGAAATTACTGCTCCTGTTATGTGTTTTATTCATGTTGAATGCTGCCTGGATCGTAGGCAGAAAGATCTATAAAGCTCAGCGCCATCTGGTGTGTCAGCGTCCAGAAAAACCAGCACAGATTTCTAGCATGACAGAACAAGAGGTCATCGAGCAAGAGCAGCAAGTACATCTGGTGGATGCTTATGAACTGGAACTGTTTGACGATGTGGCACAGCTATTCTTTCAACGGCAGGTGCATATTGAGAATCGGGCACAGGCCGAACAGTTACAGCAAGAACTATTACAAAAAATGCCGATGCACAGTGGTACCCAGATTCGTCAGATGGATTTAGGCGAATGGTCTATTTTCTGGAATTTTTATGATCAGTCACTGGAATATTATGTCGGTCGCTATGGCGTATTCTATGCACATGTCGACCGTTTTGGAGAAGAGCACCGGCATGAAATTCGTAGGGAACTTTTGCATTCTGACTGTGCTTAGAACACCACTTTCAGTCATTTTCTACGATTGAAGATCTCAGACTACGTACTTAAGCCATTGCAATTCAGAAAAGGTATCTCATGCCTTAGCTCAGATTTTTTCTGCCGCTTGGCGGAAATAGCCCATATAATTTATCTCCTTCAAGCCATAATCTTGCGCTAGAAAAACCTCAAGACTCGTGAATCCTATTCTTGAAATAGTCATTTAAAATGTACGAAGTCTGGCGAACAATGATCCGGACTAAAAAGGCAGGAGCGCTATGATCATTGATTTTCATCAAGCACAATTACAGAAGTTTATTGCACTGGCGATGAAGATCGAAGCTGAGCCTGAACTGTATTTGCAGTTTGATTCGGTCTCGGATTTTTATAAGGCTGACTGGCTGCAGGCTTTCCCAGCTGGAACTGAATACTATGTTTCCGGTCTAGATGATGGTGCCGATGAGTTTCATGCCGTGATTTATTATGGCGAAGCGCAGCTACAGATCAGCTGTGGACAGGCACAGCTTTCAGTAAAACTATGTTGCAAACATTGACCGGGCTGCCGGTATTTCCCGATAAAAGAATAATGACATCCGCTATAAAGTTGATATAAATTGCAGAGTCATCTCTGTATCTGATTTTTATTCGCATCAGCCGAGAGTGGCATAGGCGAATATCGTAATAAAAATAAGGAAAAAATAGCATGGCACATCAGTTCACCGTGAAAGCAATTATCAATGGCGTGTCTATTGATGAATTTAAGCGTTTGGCCAATGATATTCGTTTGCATGAGGCAGTTTGCCATCGAATTCCTGCGCAAAACTTGGAAATCCTGGTTTCGGAAAAGCAGGGGCATATGTATACCCTGAAACGCGCTTATAATCTGGATGTTAATATTCCTGATATCGCAAAAAAATCACTCAAAGATGCATTCCGTTTGCAGCGTACCGATGTTAGCGATCTGAATGAAATGACTTCGACGGTACAACTCGGTGCGAACTTGCCGATCGAGGCCATTTGTCAGCGTGCAGTTACCGGAGATGAAGACCAGATCCAGTTCCAGCTAAACTGGACAGTCAAAGTCAAAGTGCCTTTGCTGGGTGGCATGTTAGAAAAGCATGCTGAAGGTGAGATTCGTAAATTTAGTGAAATTGAACTCAGCATTGTCGAAGATGAATTGCGTAAAGGTCTCACCGCTTGAAGCAATCAAATAGTGTGATTGACCTAATTTAAAAACTGGTCAGGTTAGACGCAGGATAGTGGTAGTTGATTGGGCGGTAGATCGCCATTTTCAGGGTGACTGCCACTATCCAAAAAACTTTTTTAAGTGCTGATAAAGTTTGCCGTCACATTAATACTGATGGCCAGAATGGTGGTATTGAATCCGTAAGCCAAAAGCAAATGTAAGGTATTTAGAACCCGCATAGATTGGCAAGTAATGGATACATCTGCAGTTTGCGCAGAAGTCCCGATGATATAACTAAAATATAGAAAGTCCGGATAAGTCGGTCTTGCGGTATTGGGGAAATCCAGTCCACCGTGTTGCTGTTTGTCGAGTGCCAGATAAAAGTCATGTGTATAATGAATTGCAAAAATCGTATGCATCAAGAACCAGGCTGAAATAATGGTCAGAACTGATAAGATTAAATGGCCGGTTCGAATAGTGGTGTCTTGGGGTAAATGATTAATTTCAATAATAATCGCAATAAAACACATGATCAGGGTGATGATCACTAGAAACAGAATGATCCATTTGCTGGCATCTTGTTGCATGGCGCGTTGCAGAATATGAGCATGATCAATACGCCAGAGTTTTTTTATGGTCAATAATAAATAAGCGTAAATCGCGATATTCCAGCTGATCAACAGGCAGCTTGACCAGCTCAAAGGGGTGACTGTCTGTAAAACCAGATAAAATCCAATGATGGCTGGGAAAATAATAAAGAAATACAGACGGGATTGTAGTGCCGTTTTTATAGATTGAAGAAGCTGCATCATGCCATTTATATTTGTTTTGCTGACTTCTCAAGATCCTAACACAGAACCGTTTGCAATAAAGAAGATTGCAACGGCCTGAGTAGCAGCCTTAGTTATTTCCTCTACGACATTTCATCCTAAAGGTGTCGAACTGATTCGAGTTGAGCAATTTGACTGCGCGGATCGCGCAGCAGGCGTGATCATCTCAATAAATTTTTTTCTGAACCGAGGTTTAGATCGATTGAGCAGGTTGTTAGATTGCAGTGCCATAAGCAAAGACTTCTACCATGCCACCTTGCATACCGAGTTCTGTGGTGCTGAGCCGAATGCCCATAATCTGAGTCGCACCGATTTTTTCGGCCTCGAGTTTTAATCGCACAATTGCTTCACGTCGTGCTCGTTCTACTACACTTTCATAGCTGGTCAGACGGCCACCGAGCATATTCTGCACATTGGCAATCGCATATTTAAAATAATCATGAGAAATGACCACATTGCTGCTGATCATCTGTCCGGAATATTCAGACACAGCGAAGCGGCTATTGTTCACCCGGATATATGCCAGACGTTGTTCCTGTTCATCCAGATAACGAAAATGTTTACCTTCGTTATAACGTCCAAAACCGAAACCGACACAAAACAGAATGGCAAAAATGATGATCTGGAGAATTAAACCATCCATGCTTTAATCTGCCTGCGGAAAAGGGTCGGGCAATTTCGGCATGATCGGATCAACGACTACGGCTGTCCCATAAACAAAGAGTTCAGAAGCACCTTGGGCGATATTAGAGGTCGAGAAACGAATGCCGACAATCGCATTGGCACCCCTACTACGGGCTTTTTCAATCATGCGGTTCATGGCTTCCTGTCGTGATTCTTCCAGCAGTTCGGTATAGGCGGTAAGCTCACCACCGACAATATTTTTCAGGCCGGCCAATAAGTCACGTCCGACATGTTTGCTGCGTACGGTACTGCCATACACCACATCAATTTGCTGGCGAATGGTATGTCCCGGTACAGATTCCAGATTGCTAAGTAACATGTGCATGTTTTCTAAATAAATCGCTGGTCTATGACAATAGGAAAACTGCTTCGAAAATGCAATAAAAAAAAGCCCACCGAAGTGAGCTTTTCCTGATCTGTCTGGAATTTATTGCGCTGGTTGTTCTGCCGCACGGCGCTGTTCAGATACAGACGGTGTATTCGGTAAGGTATCCGTCGTATTGACTTTCAAGCCGCCCCCCAGGGTTTTGTAGACTTCAACCTGATTGTTCAGATTGGCCTGTTCAAGCAATAACAAACCTTGTTCTGCTGCATAAGACGCACGCTGTGCGTCCAGTACCGTCAGATAGCTGTCAATTCCGGCGCGGAAACGTGCCTGTGACAAGCGATAGGTGGTGTTGGTTGCTTCGACCAGGCGGCGCTGAGCTGCAAGACGATCACCAATATTCTGACGTACCGCCAAAGCATCATTCACTTCACGGAAAGCAGTCTGAATCGACTTTTCGTAATCTGACAAGGCAATTTGCTGATCGGTTTCAGAAATACGGATATTGGCCTGACGGGTACCCCAATCAAAAATTGGAATATCCAGACTCGGACCAAATGACCAGGCAAAACTGCCCGACTTAAACAGGTCGCCTAAATCCGTAGAGGCATAACCTGCTGAACCGGTCAAACTAATCGTCGGGAACAGGCGTGCACGTGCTGCCGCAATATTGGCACCTGCCGCAGACAGACGGTATTCTGCTGCACGAACATCTGGACGGTTAATCAGTAGATCACTTGGCAAGCCTGAACCCAATGCAGTATTTGAGGTGATGCGGGTTACGCGTTGTGCTGGTAATAAATTCGCAGGCACTTGCTGACCGACCAGCAGGTTTAACAGGTTTTGTGCCTGTGCTACCTGAGTGCGGTAATTCGCAACATCATTACGTGCAGTTTCAACCGAGATCTGTGCCTGACGTACTGGAAGCTCGCTGTCGATCCCGACATCAAAACGTTTCTTGTTCAGATTGAAAGATTCAAGCTGGGCTTTCAGCGTTTGTTCAGCCAAAGCCAGATTGGCATTGGCAAACGAGTAGCTGAGCCAAGCCTGAGACACCTGACCAATCAAGGCAATTTGCGTCGCATCTCGCGCACTTTGGGTCGCCAGGAAACTATCCAGCGCATTGTCACGCAAGCTGCGGACACGCCCCCAGAAATCCAGTTCATACGCAGTTACACCCAGTCCGACATTATAAGTCGTCACTGCACCACGATTCTGGGAATTCATGGTGTCCTGGCGCAATACGCTACCACTGGCACCAATCGTCGGTAACTGGTTGTTTTCAGTAATCTGATACTGTTGCTGGGCTCGTTGAATATTGAGGGCAGCAATACGCAAATCACGGTTATTGTTTAATGCCAGATCCAGCACCTGTAACAGGCGCTGATCGGCAAAAAAGTTTTTATAACCTTGTTCTGCTACAGAAGTACCAGACGCATTGGTATAGCTGCTCGGGATATCTGCCTGCGCAACCGGCTCTGGACTGCGCATGCTTTGACAAGCCGTCAAAGCAAGCGCAAGGGCAGATACCGCAATGCTACGACCTGTAATAGACCATACATTTTGCATTACGACTTATACTCCTGATTTTGTTGTTTTGGTTTGTATTTAAAGACACTTCGAATCCACACGTAGAATACCGGGATAAAGAAGATACCTAACAAGGTCGAGCTGATCACGCCGCCGAGTACGCCATAACCGACTGAGTGCTGGCTACCTGCACCCGCCCCTGAAGCCAGAGCAAGCGGTAATACACCAAAACCAAAGGCCAATGTGGTCATGATAATTGGACGTAAACGCATTTTTGCCGCATGCAAGGTCGCTTCAAATAACTCTTCACCTTGTTCCTGCAATTCTTTCGCAAACTCGACAATCAAGATCGCGTTTTTCGCAGAAAGACCAATCACGGCAATAATCGCTACCTGGAAGTAAATGTTATTCGACAGGTTTGGATTTTGCAGCAGCACCATTCCACCAAAGGTGAGTAATAATGCACCGACAATACCCAATGGGACCACCAGTAGAACCGAGAACGGAATCGACCAGCTTTCATACAGGGCTGCCAGACACAGGAAGACAATCAGCAGTGACAAGGCATACAGGAACGGAGCTTGTGCACCAGATTCACGCTCTTCTAAAGACAGGCCTGTCCATTCGAAGTCGAAACCTTGCAAGCCCATTTCTGGTAACTTAGCCACAATTTCTTCCATGGCCACCATTGCGTCGCCCGAGCTGATACCCGGAGCAGGTGTACCTTGAATGTTCATGGACGATACGCCGTTATAACGCTCAAGACGTGGTGAACCGTAGGTCCATTCGCCTGTGGCAAATGCCGAGAATGGCACCATTTCACCACGATTATTACGCACATACCATTGGTCCAGATCTTCCGGCATCATACGTGAGCCAGCTTCACCCTGAACATAGACTTTCTTGACACGACCACGATCAATGAAATCATTGATATATGAACCGCCCCAAGCAATACCCATGGTGCTGTTAATTTCGGCAACGCTGACACCCAGTGCACCTGCTTGCGCATGATCCACAATGACACGGTACTGAGGAGTATCTTCCTGACCGTTTGGACGTACGCCTGCCAGACGCGAATCTTGTGCGGCCATACCCAGGATTGCATTACGTGCTGCCAGGAGCTGTTCATGACTTTGACCACTTGCAGCCTTGAGCTGCAAGTTGAAGCCAGCCGACACACCCAGTTCAGGCATCGCAGGAAGCTGCAATGGCATGATATAAGACGCATCTTTGATAATCATGTTCAGTGCCATACCACGTTGAATAATGGCACCGACTTGAGATTCCGGACTGTGACGCTCTGACCAGTCTTTCAACTTAATGAAAGCCAGACCTGCATTTTGTCCCACACCCGTGAAGGAGAAACCTGCCACACTAAAGACGGATTCTACATGCTCTTTCTCGTTTTCCAAGAAATAGTTGGTCATGGTGCTGACCACTTTGTCGGTACGTTCCAAGGTTGCATTTGGCGGTAACTGAACCAGCGTCATGACCACGCCCTGGTCTTCATCCGGTAGGAACGAAGAAGGCAGTTTCTGGAACAACAGCACAATAATACCCAGTACCACGGCATACACCACACCTGAGAAAATCTTGCTGTGGGTCATGCGGTTGACGCCGCCCTGATATTTCACAGAGACCTTGTCAAAACTGCTATTAAACCAGCGGAAGAAACGCGCAAAAATACCATTACTTTCCGGCTTGTTCGGATCATGCTGTTTCAGCAGGGTCGCACACAGGGCAGGAGTAAAGGTTAAGGCAACCACCAGTGACAAGACCATCGCTGTGACCAGCGTAATCGAGAACTGGCGATAAATGACCCCGGTGGTTCCACCGAAGAAAGCCATTGGAACGAATACTGCCGACAGCACCGAGGTAATACCAATCAATGCGCCAGAAATCTGTTTCATCGATTTTTCAGTTGCAGCAACCGGATCCAGATGTTCTTCCACCATGACCCGTTCGACGTTCTCGACCACAACAATCGCGTCATCGACCAGAAGACCAATCGCCAATACCATGGCAAACATGGTCAGGGTATTAATCGAGAAGCCAAAGATGTTAATGACGGCAAATGTACCCAATACTACGACTGGAACTGCCATGGTTGGAATGATGGTGGCACGCCAGTTCTGCAAGAACAGGAACATCACCAGGAATACTAGAATAATCGCTTCGATCAGAGTTTTAACTACACTCTTAATCGACAGTTCAATAAATGGTGTTGTATCAAACGCCAGTTGGTCGACCATGCCTTGCGGATAGTTCGGACGTAACTGTTTTAAGCGTTCTTCAACCGCTTGTGCGGTATCCAGGGCATTGGCGCCAGTCGCAAGCTTGATTGCTACACCACCAGCCGGTTTGCCATTAAATTTAGAATCGAACTGATAGTTATCTGCACCGAGTTCAACTCGTGCAACATCACCTAAGCGAACCTGCGCACCAGAAGTGGCATTTTTCAGGAAGATATTGCTGAACTGCTCCGGCGTTTGTAACAGACTTTGAGCCGTTACCGTCGCATTTAACACTTGTCCTTGAACTGCAGGCGCACCACCCAACTGACCTACGGCAACCTGTGCATTCTGGGTACGGATTGCATTAGCAATATCACTTGGCGTTACTTGCAGGCTGGCCATCTTGGCTGGATCCAGCCAGATACGCATCGCATAAGAACCACCAAAGACCTGAACTTCACCGACCCCGGCCACACGGCTTAAAGGTTCAGCAATATTCGAGTTAACATAGTCTTTGATGTCATCTGCGGTCAGGCTGCTATCAGGTGAATAGAATGCCAAAACTTGCAAGAAGCTTGCACCCGATTTGGTCACCCGCACACCCTGACGCTGTACATCTTCAGGCAGCAGGGCAGTCGCAGACTGTAATTTGTTTTGAACCTGAACCTGTGCGATATCAGGATCGACACCCTGGTCAAAATTCAAGGAAATAGACGAAGAGCCGTTACCCGCACTGTTAGACGAGATATAGCGCAAGCCATCCATACCGTTCATCTGCTGCTCGATGATCTGGGTCACTGTATTTTCAACAGTTTCAGCAGATGCACCCGGATAAGTCGCAGAAATCGTCACGGTCGGTGGCGCGATGGTTGGATATTGTGCAATCGGCATTTTGCTGATGGTTAAAATACCCGCCAGCATAATCACCAATGCAATCACCCATGCGAAAATCGGGCGATGAATAAAGAATTGAGCCATGAACCATTACTCCTTATGCATTTGCAGCAGGTTTTTGTTCAGGTTTCTCTTTAGCATCATCTGCCTTTTTCTCGCTCGTTGCAGGCTGTTGCGGTGCAGCACCTTGTGGCGCAGCAGCTTGAGGTTGATAAGGTTTTGGTACAACTTGCTGTTCAGGTTTTACTTTCGCAATACCATCTACAATCACTTTATCGCCTGGATTCAGACCTTCAGTCACAATCCAGTTGCTGCCTTGGGAACCAACGGTAGTCACTGGACGTGGCGTCACTTTATTGTCAGCACCGACCAGCATCGCCATCGCCTGACCTGTTGGGGTACGGGTCAAAGCTGCTTGCGGAATCAGGAACGCATTCGGTACTTCACCCTGTACGATTTGTGCAGTGGCAAACATACCTGGCAAAAGCAGGTGATTTTTGTTCGGGAATACCGCACGTAAAGTCACGGTACCTGTTTCCGGGTTCACGCTGGCATCAGAGAATGCAAGACGGCCTTCAACCGGGTAGATACTGCCATCTTCAAGCTTCAACTTGACTTTGGTGTTGTTCGAGCTGTTCAAGCTGCCTTGGTTAAGCTGTTGACGTAAACGTAAAAGCTCGGCACTTGACTGGTTGATATCTACATAGATTGGATCTAGACGCTGAATTGTCACCAATGGCTCTGGCTGATTCGCTGTTACCAAAGCACCCGCCGTCACCGATGAACGGTTGGTCTGGCCTGAAATCGGAGCGCGTACAGTCGAATAGCCCAGGTTGATTTCGGCATTACGCAAAGTTGCGCGATTGGCATTCAAATCAGCTTCAGCCAGTTTGACCTGTGCCGCGATGTCATCATATTCCTGTTTGGAAATGGCATTGGTACCGACCAGTTGACGGTAACGGCCTTCCTTCACACGCAATACGCCCAGATTGGCTTCAGCACGGGCAATCGCTGCACGAGCATTGTCCACTGTAGTGCGGTTGGTGCTTGAATCGATTTCATACAAGGCCTGACCTTCACGCACATAGCTGCCTTCCGTGAACAAGCGTTTAAGCACCACGCCACTGGCTTGTGGACGTACATCTGAAATTTCAAATGCTGTTGTACGACCTGAGAGCTCTACAGACTGCTCTACACTTTGCGGTTGTGCAACAAGAACACCGACTTCAGTCGGTGGCATTTGTTGTTGAGCACCAGCTTGCTGGCCCTCTTTAGGATCTTTGCTACAACCAACAAGTGCAAGACTTGTTGCCAATGCGCAAGCAGTCAGGGCAGGTGCCCAAAGCTTTGCAGACATCATTATTCCACCTCTAATTAGATTTATATCTAAATTTTCTTATTTGTGAGCCGCGCAATATCTGATCCAGACCATATACCACAACGAAATCCAAATAAAACTGATACTCCAGCCGGATATGACATCTGAAGGAAAATGTACGCCCAGATAAACTCTTGAGATCCCCATCATCAGCATCCATACCACTGCACCTATCACGATGAGGGTATAACGGGAATGTTGCCGATGGATGTAAATTGCCAAACAAGCCAGACAAGCCGCATATAGACTATGGGCACTTGGAAAGGAACTTCCAAAGCTTTCAACCAGATGCAAGGATTCTGGTGGTCGGGGTCGGGCAATTGCAAATTTCAACAGCCAAGCTAGGAGAATTCCTCCGATAATTCCGATACATATAAAAATTGCGTTTGTATACTTTTTATACCACAGCAATGCAATACACCATAGCGTGGATAAAAATAATACAAATGGCATGCCACCTATTAAGGATAAGGACTGAGTAATTTGATTCCAAAACTCGGTGCGATAAAGACTCATCCATTCCACAGCTTGCAAGTCGAGCTCGTTTAAAGCGGGAATATTCAGGATGAACACACTGAAAATTAAAAATAAAATACCGACAAAAAGTAACAAGTAATGCATGCCAAAAATCCTTGTCCTTTTAACCGTTCGCAGATCGGTCAATTGTCTGAAGCAAAGTGTACTTGTCAGTACACTTTTTTTCAAGTGTGCGTATTTTATGCGAATTCCATTTTTTTCGTAAGGAATTTGTTGCTAAATATAGTGTAATTATCTCAGTTTTGAGTTTTTGTCGATGTATGATTTTCGTCAATTTCAATGCTTTGTTTGGGTGGCCAGAAGAAATCACTAGGTCGGGTCAGGAAGTGCGTCATGACCAGTTTTGCCAAAGGTTTCCACTGTTCAAAACGCACCCGGCGTGCGCGTAAGGCTACAATAATCGTCAAAGTGAAACTGACAAACAAGTTGGTCAGGCCAATGAGTAACACACCCAGAAAAGACACTACGATCAAGCCGATATCGGGACCATTGATCGTAATTAGACCCTGAATAAAGTTGGCAGAGGCAAAGGCGATATGGCGAATATCCAGTGGCAGACCGAGAATAAAACCAATGGTGCCCATACTGCCGAGCATGATCCCAAAAATAAAATTACCCGCCAGTGCACCCAAATTACGTTCGATATAGTCAGCAAAACGGTAAAGACGCTCTTGCCCCATCAGCTGCGATAACCGCACATGGGCTTTCAGGCGCGGACCGACTTTGCGATAAACGGCCATATTGTCAAAATAACCGGCCAATAATCCGGACAGGAACAGACATACCCCGGCAATCGCTGCATGCGGAATTGCCAACGAAGTAAAAGGATTCAGGTCATGCAGGGTTTTGGCAGCCTTGGCATGATTCATTAAAGGTTCATGCAGCGCAAAATCCCACAGCAGGGTAATCAATGCTGCTACGGGAATTGCAATCGAAATATTGCCCAAAATGGCGACAAACTGGGTGCGGATGATATTTACAATCAGCGCGGCCAGCTCGGCAATTTGAGCCATTTTCGAGCCTTTACGCTGCTGTACAGTAGCCGCCAGTGCGGCAGCAGTCATCGCCGGTTGTTTGGTCGCTACGGTAAAATGCAGGACATGAATCAGCATAAAGCCTAGCGAATAGTTCATGCTGTAGCTAAAAGCCTGCATTAACGGAGCCATGGTGAGGCGTGTCATCAGAACTTTTAAGGTGGCCATTGTCGCGATGATGGCACCAGCACCTGCAGCCGATTTATACATGGCCAGAAAGCCTTGCTTGTCGGTACTCACATAATGCTCACCGGTCTTGCTGGCATTTTCAGTGACCTGTAAAGCCAAAAGTTCACTATTGGTGGCCAGCAGGGCCCGCACACTGCGTTCGCTATAAATTGCTTCAGTAATGTCCGCCATAAATAGGCCAATGGATTGATAACGCAGATCATCGTCATCCATGACCATATTCAGCAGAATCTCAACCCGTTCCAGACACTGTTCTAGCAGTGCCAGCATATAGGTCAGGCTGACACTGACGCCAGTCCGCTTGGTAGAACGGCGAATCTTGGCCACGACATCATGACATTGTTCCAGCATCACCAGTGCTTGTGAGGCATCCGGTGGGGTAATCGAATCGACTAGGGTGACTGTGTTGTAACGTTTTTTATATTCCTGAATAAACTCGTTAATCTCACGATTCTGTACCAGAAAAGGAGATTCATATTCCATCAGTTCAGGCTGGGCATTAATAAATTCAGGGTGCAGACCAATACCACTGATCCGGTAAGACAAAATGGTCAATGCCTTGATCAGTTGGTCTTTAATTCGGGTTTTTTCAGGCTGATTGGAATGTCCCTGATTCAGGACTGAAAATAAACGTTGCCAGTCATCTTCATCAAAATAATCCAGCCAGTATTTATCGGTACGCTGATAAAAAACCTTGCGGAATAATTCCTGGAGTTGCTGATGGTCGGGAATCAGCGGCAAGACATGTGCACCAAGGCGCTGGTTTAGCTGGTTCCAGAATCCATCTAGAGACAAAATGCCGGTATCGGAAAACAGACCGGTCTGTTTATAGCGGTTAATGATCCGCAGGGTAAAGGTTTGAAGCGTGGCAACCGCATTCGGGGTGAGTAATAAAGCCCGGATAAATGCATTGAATTTCGCTTTGATCTCTTCGGTATTTCTGCTGTCTTCAGGTCTGATTCTTTCAACCAGTTCAATCAGAAGATTTTCATCCAGCACCGCCCGAGGTTGTTCAAGCTGGTGTTGCATGTTTTGAAAAAGATCTAGAAAATTAATATGCATAGGCGAGTTTAAAAGTTACTGAATTCGGTGTAGGGCCAGTTTGGCCAGATTAATCAGGGCCTGACGATATTCGGAGTCAGGTAATGCCTGTAAGGCATCAATTGCAATTTCAGTTTCTTCTGTAGCACGTTGACGGCAATAATCCAGCGCACCAGATTCATTGACAATTTGAATGACCTGTTCCAGATGTTCCGTACCGCCAGTCGCAATACTGCGACGGATGATTTCATGTTGCTCACCGGTGGTGTTTTTCAGTGCCGCAATCAATGGCAGGGTCGGTTTACCTTCCATGAGATCATCACCAATATTTTTGCCGAGCGTGTCCGCATCGGAGGTGTAATCTAAAATGTCATCAATAATCTGGAAAGCATTGCCGAAATGTCCGGCAAAGGTTTTTAAAGGCTGACGGAATTCATCTTTATCCGACAAAATAGCAGCACCTTCGGTGGCCAGTTCAAACAGGCGCGAGGTTTTGCCATGAATAATATTCAAATAAGTCGCTTCAGTGGTTTCCGGCTGATGCTGGGATTGCAGTTGCAGCACTTCACCTTCAGCAATTTCACAGGTACCGGTCGAAAAATCTTTGAGCAACACCATGTTGTTCAGATCGACCAGCAAATCAAAAGCACGTGAAATCAGAAAGTCACCCACCAAAACCGCAGTCTGGTTATTCCAGGTCGCATTGGCCGTCGGGCGGCCGCGACGCAGACCGGATTCATCTACTACATCATCATGCACCAGTGTTGCGGTATGCAGCATCTCAATGATTGCAGCCAGTTTGCGGTGCGGTTCTAAATTTTCAGCACCACACGCCTTGGCGGCCAAAAGGCACATAATCGGGCGCATACGTTTGCCACCCGCTTCTACCACATGTTTGCTGACGGCCATCACTAATGCAACTTTTGAGGTAATTCCTTCATTAATGAATGTGTCCATCGCAGCAAAGTCGTTAGCAACAGGAGCGAGAATATCTTGCTTAAAGTCGATGGTCATGTGAAAGAAAACCTCTAGTCTGGTAAATCGCTGGGCGTAGTTTAACAATTTATAACATGAGTGAAACCTAAGAAATGCATAAACTCCACTAAAAATCAGCTTTTTATAGATCTTATGTAGATTCGATCCATATTTCGAGCCATAAAAATCAGGAAAGGTCAGGGGCGTCGCCCTATTCGTCAGGCTGAGTATATTAATCAAACTGGCCGGATTTCTGCTGTATTATTTTGTTGCTGAATATATCTTGAGTATTTGATTTGATAGAAATTATTTAATAGTTAAATAATTAGCGCATCCTGCTCATTATTATTTCAGTAAAATGGCTTGTTGTTTTTTTGAATATCCCTTAAAATCCTCGCCCTTAGATATCCCCCCAGTGGCGTACGTCTTAAGTTCGATATATTCCTTTATCGGCACGACGACACGGGCTTGTTTGGAGTACATTATGTACGCAGTAATCCAAAGCGGTGGTAAACAGCACCGTGTAGTTGAGGGTGAAACCCTTAAAGTAGAATTATTGAAAGCTGAAACTGGCGCGACTATTACGTTTGATGACGTATTGATGCTTGTTAACGGTGAAAGCATTCAAATCGGTGCTCCAGTTGTTGCTGGTGCTACTGTAACTGCTGAAGTAGTTAGCCATGGTCGTCACGACAAAATCCGCATCATCAAAATGCGTCGTCGTAAACACTACCGTAAACAACAAGGTCACCGTCAATGGTTCACTGAGTTGAAAATTACAGCTATTTCAGGCTAATTACGAGGAGTAAATAGACATGGCAACTAAAAAAGCCGGTGGTTCGACTAAGAACGGTCGTGATTCGAATCCTAAGATGTTAGGTGTTAAAGTTTACGGTGGTCAAACTGTAACTGCAGGTAACATCATCGTTCGTCAACGTGGTACTGAATTCCACGCTGGTCAAAACGTTGGTATGGGTCGTGACCATACATTATTTGCTACTGCTGATGGCGTAGTAAAATTCGAAGTGAAAGGTCAATTTGGCCGTCGCTACGTATCTGTTGACGCGTAATCCGCTAAGATAGAAAAAAGCCCACGGTTACTGTGGGTTTTTTTATGCCTGAAAATTAATGTTTAGATTAATCGACATTCAATCATGTAAAAATTGTCCTGAAATCTTCATGATGATGAACAAAAAAACCGATTTCGAATTAATAACAATACAAAAGTTCTTATTTTCTATCATTTTAGCTTTTAATTTTCGTTTAAGATGAGCTATCAAATAAATTGCGATCACGCTAAATATAAAGGTGAAATTATGAATATGCTTCGTAAAACCGTCTGTGCTATGGCTCTGGGTGCAGTGACTTTAGCACCGGTGATGAGTACAACCGTGTTTGCTGCACCTGTGGCAGCTTCGGAGCAACAGGCAACAGCCAGTCTGGTCAAACAGCTCAATCATGTGCGTAGCATGACTGCAAATTTCGAGCAAAGCACCAAGGTAACCAATCCGAGAGCAACCCAGAAAAAAGGTTTGACTGCACAACATATGAACCAAACCTTTAAAGGGGTGATGAAAGTCGCGCGTCCGGGTAAATTCTATTGGGAAACGACCGCACCGTCGAAGCAAGTCATTGCAACAACGGGTAAAACCGTATGGATTTATGATCCGGACTTGCAGCAAGCCGTTCGTCAAAGCTTAGATGAGCAAGTTGCCAATACGCCGGCGTTATTGCTGTCAGGAAACACCAGTCAGATTATGCAGTCTTACCGGGTGACTCAGCCAAATAAAGGCAAAACCTATTACACGCTGTATCCTAAAAATACCGATGGTGTGTTTGAAAGCCTAACCATTAGCTTTGGCGCAAACAAAGCACCAAGCTTGATGATCTTGCAGGATTCATTGGGACAAACCACCAATATCAAATTTAGCAATGTAAAAGTAAATAGCAGTATTCCAGCCTCTACCTTTAACTTTACCCCACCAAAAGGTACGGACATCATTGATCAATAAGCATCAATATGAACCAGATAAAAAAAGCAACCTTTCGAGGTTGCTTTTTTATTGCCGATCATCAGGATTGTTTTGGACAGACTACAAGGTTCAGCTATATCTAAACACGAGAGCATCTTAGAATAAATAAAAGTCGAGTCAATGAAATTGCAAAATTTTGGGAGCTCAGGATGAAGATTAATCTATTTAAAACTGCTGAAATTTACGCTGTTTTATTACTCACTGTAGGTATGTTGGGTTGTCAGCCTCAATCTAGCTCAGTGGCAACGCTGGCGCAAACAGATCGGGTTGTGCAGATTGAAGGCAAGACCGTTCCTGTGAAAGGGGCAGCCAAAGTGGTATGTGAAATAGAAGGTTGTGTACGCTTTGATCTACAAACGGTGGACAGCAATATTGACTGGATTAATCAATATTTTATTGAGCGCATTCAGCATACCGAACCTGTTGCATTCACCAAAGTTACCCAGAAAAATCCTAAAAAAGCCGATGAACCGCATTATCTGGATCAGCGCTTTATCAAAGCGGAATTTGTCGGTCAGCGTGCCCATCTGGCGACTTTTGCTTTAAAAAGTTCCAATCTGGCAAGGAATAAAAATGCTTCTCTGAAACATGTGGAATATATCAATTTTGATCTAAAACAGAACAAACGTTTGGCTTTGTCTCAACTGTTATTAAATGGCGGTGAGCAGAAACTGCTGAATGCGATGTATCGAACCAATACTCAATGGCTGAATACGCAGGGTATTCAACAACAGCAGTTAAAATTGAGTGATAACTATTATTTTGATACAACAGGTCTGGTGATGGTGTATCCGGCAGGCGAACTAGCTCCGGCAGCAGCAGGAATGCCTGAATTAAAAGTGTCATATGCGGATTTAAATGAAGTGATTCGCCCTGAATATTTAGCCATTTTGCAGCAGACAGCTTCCTAAATATTGTGCTAATAGGACGCAGCCGTGGTCTTGGTCACTGTATTTTTTAATGCTAAGAGCTTACACTATAGCCAGTTTTTTTCTTCTGCAAAGATTGATTATGATCGACCCGAAATTACTCAGAAATAATATTGAGGCTGTAAATGTAGCCTTGGCAAAACGTGGTGTTCAACTCAATGTTGAAGAGTGGGCATCCCTAGAAGCACGCCGTAAAGAGATTCAGTCCAAGACAGAAACACTGCAAGCTGAACGTAATGCCGGTGCCAAACAAGTCGGTCAAATTAAAAAAGCAGGTGGCGACGCATCTGAAATCATGACTCGCATGTCTGCGATTGGTGATGAAATCAAAGCGGCTGAAGCAGCACTGGCTGAACTGCAAGCTGAGCTTGAAGAAAAATTATTATCTATTCCAAACTTGCCAGATGAAGCTGTGCCTGAAGGTAAAGACGAAAGCGATAACGTGGAAATCCTGAAATGGGGTACACCACGTGAATTTGATTTCGAAATCAAAGACCATACGGATCTGGGCGAAATGATGGGCGGTCTTGAATTTGAAACCGCGACCAAATTAACTGGTTCACGCTTCAGTGTATTGAAAGGTCCATTGGCGCGTTTACAACGTGCCATTACCCAGTTCATGCTAAATACGCATACTGATCAAAATGGTTATACCGAAGCCTATGTGCCTTATCTGGTCAATGCAGATTCATTGCGTGGGACTGGTCAGCTGCCTAAATTTGAAGAAGATCTGTTTAAGCTGCAGGGCGAAAAAGAGTTTTATCTGATTCCAACTGCTGAAGTGCCAGTGACGAATTTCGTACGTGATGAAATTATTGATGCAGACCGTCTGCCACTGAAATATGCAGCGCACACGCCATGTTTCCGTAGTGAAGCAGGTTCTTATGGTCGTGATACCCGCGGTTTGATCCGTCAGCACCAATTCGACAAAGTCGAAATGGTTCAGATTGTAAAACCTGAAACTTCGATGCAAGTGCTTGAAGAATTGACTGGCCATGCTGAAGGCATTTTGCAAGCACTCGGACTTCCATATCGTAAAATTTTACTTTGTGGTGGTGACATGGGTTTTGGTGCGACCAAGACTTATGACTTGGAAGTTTGGGTACCAAGCCAAAATACTTACCGTGAAATTTCATCTTGTTCAAACATGGGTGATTTCCAGGCGCGTCGTATGAAAGCGCGTTACCGGGCTGATCAGAAGAAAACTGAATTTGTACATACCTTGAATGGTTCAGGTCTGGCCGTGGGTCGTACTTTACTTGCAGTGATGGAAAACTATCAACGCGCTGATGGCTCGATTGAGATTCCTGAAGTATTACGTCCATATATGGGTGGTGCGACTTATATCGACTAATTGTCGATCTCTGCATCCCTAAATGTGCATGAAAATTGCATAGACAGATTTAAAATTTTGAGGTAGTTCGTGGATATTTTTCCAATCTCGTTAAAGTTGCAACAGCAACCTTGTCTGATTGTCGGTGGTGGACATATTGCATACCGTAAAGCACTTTTACTTCAAAAAGCAGGTGCAGTCATTCATGTGATTGCGCCTGAAATTGAAGAAAGTCTGCTGCGAATTGTGCAAAATAGCCAAGGACAATATGTGCAGGCGGCTTTTCATCCTGAAGTTGCGTTACATCCATATCGACTAGTGATTGCGGCGACTGATGATGCCGAGACCAATCGTCAGGTCTTTGAACTGTGTGAAGCGGAAAATGTCTTGGTCAATAGCGTTGATGATCCACCGCATTGCCGGTTTATGGTTCCTGCGATTATTGACCGTTCGCCTTTGGTGATTTCGGTGGCATCGAATGGCACGTCGCCGGTATTATCGCGTCAGATCCGTACCCAACTGGAAACGACTATTCCGCATGGAATGGGCAAGCTGGCTGAATTTTCAGGAAAATGGCGCAGTGCGGTTAAGGCTAAAATTGTCAATCCGGATGAACGCCGTATTTTCTGGGAAGATTTATATGCCAGTTCGCTAAAAGAACAGGTGTTCAACGACAATATCGCGGAAGCAGATCGCCTGATTGAGCAGGCCTTACAGGAATGGCAACAGCCGAAAGGTGAAGTCTACTTGGTCGGTGCGGGTCCGGGTGATCCAGAATTGTTGACCTTAAAAGCCTTGCGTTTAATGCAGCAAGCCGACGTGGTCATTTACGACCGACTGGTTTCAGCGCCAATTATGGAGCTGTGCCGCCGCGATGCGGAAAAGATCTATGTCGGTAAGGCACGTTCCAATCATGCGGTTCCGCAAGATGGGATTAATGCCTTGTTGGTGAAATATGCCAGTGAAGGAAAGCGGGTTTGTCGTCTGAAAGGCGGTGATCCATTTATCTTCGGGCGTGGCGGTGAAGAGATTGAAGAACTTTTTGCGGCAGGTATCACTTTTCAAGTGGTTCCAGGGATTACCGCAGCTTCAGGCTGTTCAGCCTATGCCGGTATTCCATTAACCCATCGTGATTATGCGCAAAGTGTACGTTTTCTGACAGGTCACTTAAAAGAAGGTTCACCCGAATTGCCTTGGAGTGAGTTGGTCTATGAAAACCAGACCTTAGTGCTCTATATGGGGTTGGTGGGACTGGAGAAAATCTGTGCAGAATTAATCGCTCATGGTCAACGAGCCGACATGCCAGTGGCCTTGGTTTCTAAAGGTACGACGCCTGAACAGAAAGTTGTAGTAGGAACGCTTGCTGATATTGCATCCAAAGTGTCCGAACATCAGATTCAAGCCCCGACTTTGACCATTATTGGTGAAGTTGTACGCTTACGTGAACAATTACAATGGCATGAGCGAGGATAAGCAAAGCACTGCTTTGCCTAAGCGCAAGACGAATGTCGTGTCTGAATTAAATATATTAAGTGAGTAAGCTGTGATCCACGTTGTTTTATATGAGCCTGAAATTCCTGCAAATACAGGCAATATCATTCGTCTGTGTGCCAATACCGGAGCACAGTTGCATCTGGTCAAGCCGCTGGGTTTTGAACTGGATGACAAAAAACTGAAACGTGCCGGTCTGGATTATCACGAATATGCCAATATGCAGATTTGGGAAAATATCGAAGACTGTCTGGCTGATCTGGCAAGTAAAGGCATTGGTCTGGATGCAATCTATCCATTGACCACCAAAGGTTCTGAAACACCGCATACTTCGGATTTAAACCGTCCTGTGGCCTTGTTAATGGGGCCGGAAACTCGTGGTCTGCCTGAACATGTTCGTCTAATGTTTCCGCAAAAGCACTGGATTCGTTTACCGATGGCAGAGAACTCCCGAAGTTTGAACCTATCGAATGCCACAGCAGTGATTGTGTATGAAGCTTGGCGTCAGCAGGGTTTTAAAACGCTTTAAGCTGATATTTGTAGTAATTCTAAAAGCTACCTTTGGGTGGCTTTTTTATTTTGTGTAACAAATAGATAAACTGCTTTTCACTTCATTGTATGCTTGAGTTTATAACTTCATCAAATATAACAAAAGGTGCAGCCTTGAAGCCTCTATTAAAACTTATCATCGCATGTTGCCTTGGATCTATTGCGGCTTCCGTGAGTGCGGAAGAGGGCAGTGCCGCCACATCGGCAACAAAGGAAGTTCAGCCCATTACTCAGGCAGAAATACAGCAGGGTTTGCTAAACATGCAGAAACGCTTAGATACGCGTATTGAAAAATGGGGGCAGAGCCTGAATTCAGATGATTTTCAATGGACTTGGCGGGGGCGTAAATTAAAGCCTGCCAAGCGTGAGGAAGTCTGTGATATTTTTCAAGATGTCGTGGATGAAATGTATCAACTGGCCGTCAAGAATAAAGCCCGTTTAGGTCCGGAAGAGCAAAAGTTATTGTCTAATCGCAGTCTGTTTATTGAGAAACTGGGTTATGAAAATAATCGGGTCAATACCCAGATGGGTTTTGATTGCTATCTGCATTAGTAAAATCAAAACATGACAGACATAAAAAAGGCGCATGAAGCGCCTTTTTTATTTGAAGAAAAACGATATTATTTATCGTCAAATTCATTGTGCTGAGGAGCAGGGTGCTTGAAGCCTTTGGTTTTATAACCTAAGTACAAGATACCGCCAAATGCCCAGATCAGACCATATTTAAGCGAAGCTTCATCGACTTCTAGCCACAGAGCAAAGACTGAAATGAAGCCAAGTAAAGGAACCACGACAAAGTTCATGATCTCTTTAGCACTCTTGGTACGACCATCACGTAATGCATAACGTGAAATCACCGACAAGTTAACGAAACTGAATGCAGTTAAGGCACCAAAGCTGATCAACGACACCACAAAATCAAGATCCATAAAGCCAGCAGTTAAAGCCACTGCACCAGCGATTAAGATGTTGTATGAAGGTGTATAGTTTTTCGGGCTAATATGACCGAAGATCTTCTTGTTGATTACGCCATCACGACCCATCACGTACATCAGACGTGATACACCCGCATGTGCTGAAATACCAGAAGCCATGACTGTCACAATTGCGAAGTAAAGTACGACTGTCTTAAACGCCACGCCACCTACAGCTTGTAAAATATCCGGCTGTGTTGCAGCGATATCTTCAAAGTAAGTTTTTGGATCATTCGGGAAGAAGATCTGCATAAAGTAAGTACTGATGATGAAGATGATACCTGCCAATAATGCAGTCAAGAAAATCGCTTTAGGTAAGGTTTTCTCAGTATCTTTGGTTTCTTCAGCCAGAGAACTCAAAGAGTCAAAACCTGTGAATGAGAAGCACAGTAAGGTTGCACCGGTAATCAGGGCAGCAACAGAAGTAAACTCATTCCAGAATGGCTCTAAACTCCACAGTTGATACTTTGCATCGACCAGTGTGCCATCTGCATTTACGCCACCTTCCAAAAGTTGGTAAACCATCCAGGTGAAGTATGCAATGACGCCCAATTGTACGAATACAATCATACTGTTGAAATTGGCAACAAATCTCGCACCGCGAAGGTTGATCGCAGTCATAAAGGCGGTTAAACCAATGACCCAAACCCAATGGTTCATATCTGGGAAAAGTGCTTCCAGATAAATCACCGCCAGAATGATATTGACCATTGGCGATAACAGGTAATCCAGTAAGGATGACCAACCCACCATGAAACCTACGTTTGGGTGGATGGATTTTTGCGCATAGGTATAGGCCGAACCCGAAGAAGGGTAGCGACGAATCATATGACCATAACTCAAGGAGGTTAACAAAATTGCAATCAGTGCAAAAATGTAAGAGGTAGGAACGTGGAAGTTACTTTCTTCAGATACCAGACCAAATGTATCAAACAAGGTCATGGGTTGAATATAAGCTAAACCAATAATAATGATGTGCCAGAGTCCCAGCGTTTTTTGCAGTTTAGCTGCCGATTGAGTCCCAGAGATATTAGTCAACGGCGTTATCCTCTTAATCGTTGATCAAGGATCAGTCATATTTATAAGGATCGTTTGAGACGAACGATCCCCCCTACAGTTTTCTATAAAAGTCCGCCAATCTACTTGAAAAGAACGGCTTTTGCTAGCTATTTTTTTGACTTTTGTCCTGCATAAAATGTGCCATTCAAAAATAGAAATCGAATTTTTTCTTATGCAAGATAAAAGCCTGATGCTTAAAAAAACATCAGGCTAGAATTTCGGCTATATTGGCTTATTTTTCAGTAATTACCAAGCCTTTTTTAAGATAGATTTTAAATCTTCTAGGGTGGCTTCTTTCGGGTTATAAATGATGGAACCATCATTCAGGGCTTTCTCTGCCACTTCATCGAGCTGGGCTTCAGAAATCTTACCGGTTTCACGTAATGTGCGTGGTAATTTGGTCAGACTGTAAATGCGGTCACGCATGGTCAGAATCGTCGCAATGGTTTTGTCAGCACGTAGATGCGCTGGCGTTTGTGCATAAATATCAGCACCCGCCAAAGGCAGGAGCAGATCTGCGATTTTATCGCCATTGACCTCTTTGTTGTATTCCAGCACATAAGGCAGGAATAAGTTCATGCATAAACCATGCGGCAGATGTACCACTGCACCCAATGAGTGCCCCAATGAATGCACAATGCCGACCATCGAGTTGGAAAATGCAATTCCCGCCATGGTCGATGCCTGTGCCAGTTCCAGACGGCCTTGTGCATCGGAAGGGTTGTCCAGCACATTAAATAGATGGGTACTTATCTTCTTGACTGCGGCAGTGGCATAAGCATCCGAAATTGGATTGGCTGCCATGCAGGTATAAGCTTCAACCGCATGAGTCATAGCATCCATTGCGGTCATGGCGGTTAAATGCGGCGGCAAGGTCTGGGTCATGCGGGGATCCAGAATCGCAGCATGCGGCATCAGATAATAAGAGGCGAACGGCATTTTGACGTTCTTTTCAGTGTCCGACACGACAGCGACCATGGTCACTTCTGAACCTGTACCAGACGTGGTTGGAATCACAAAGAACGGTTTCAGCGGTTTAGGCAGGTTATGTGCACCCGAATATTTCAGCAGGTCATCACCGCCTTCAGAGACTAGAATATTGGTTGCCTTCGAGGTATCAATGACTGAACCACCGCCCACAGCAATGATCGCATCACAATGATTTTCGCGATACAGCTTTGCCGCACTGCGTACTGTACCCAAGCTAGAGTCGGGTGGTACGTCATCAAAAATCGCTACAATTGCAGCATCCGCCATTTCAAATGCAGCTTCAATCGGTGCCAGCAGATTGTTGGCACGGACGCCTTTGTCGGTAATGATCAGCGGACGTTTGGCCCCCAAAGTCGCAAGTTCAAACGGAATATGTTCTAACGCGGCATGACCGGCAATCACTTTGACCGGACAGAAAAATTCATAATAAGGTTTAGCCATGTTATACACTCCGTTTCAAATAGGATTGAGCGATTTTCAGATAAATACTGCTCGCTTCGCTTAGTTTTTCTTTTAGGCTCAGATTGCTTGGATATTCTTTCACTGCCAGTTGTGCCACCATTTTCGGCAAAATCAGCGCTTCCATTTTATTCAGGCAGCGTACCAGACGAATGGCATTGGAAATATCGCCATCAGCAATCATACGGTCATGGGCAAAAGCCTGTGAGGTACTTTCCTGAAAAGAAAACACCAAAAAGGCATGGTGCAGATGTTTAAAGGTAATGATCAAATCAGGTGCTTTTTCCAGATTTTTAACCAGTTCCAGTTGTTTATCCTCAGTGACCCGCGCCACAAAGGCCGGGCCATGCGGAAAGACTTTCATGGAAAGAGTAAAATTTTCTGGAAAATGGGCCACTTCCTGTTTGATTTCTTCATCCACCTGACTTGCCATGACCAGACCTCGGCCAATCACATCCATCATGAGTTTGACATAGGCAAGCTGCAAAGCGGGTTTTACGGATTTAGTCGCAATCACGTGATGATCCCTATCTCAATATTATTGGTTTAGAGTAAATACTCTAATTTATTTGGGGCTGAAATGCAAAGGCTTTATCTTTGCTCGACAGTTACTTGCTTAAAGTACCCGCTGTGACGCAAAGTTTCAATAATTTCAGTGCACAACTGGCTGAATTGAGGCGGTTGTTCGAGCAAATCACTCATGCGTACCATTTCCAGTCCTGCATAGCCACAAGGGTTAATGGTATTGAATCCGCTTAGGTCACAATCCAGATTTAGGGACAAACCATGATAGCTACGGCCTTTGCGAATTTTAAAACCAAGTGAGCCAATTTTGCGTTCAGCAACGTAAACCCCGGGGGCATCCGGTTTGGCATAGGCATTAATGCCATATTTTTTTAGCAATTCGATCATCAGGTTTTCAGCATAAGACACCAGCGTGCGCACATTCCAGCCCAGACGATTCAAGTCAAACATGAAGTAAGCCACCAATTGACCGGGACCATGCCAAGTCACCTGACCACCACGATCGGTCTGAATCACCGGAATATTGCTTGGTATTAAAATATGTTCCGGTTTGCCTGCCTGACCTTGAGTCAGTACATCCTGATGTTGCAAAATCCACAATTGATCCGGGCTATGTTCATCACGGGTTTCCGTAAATGTTTTCATTTCCAGAAAACGATCTTCATAAGGTGTGAGGTCGTGATATTGGCGAATGATCAGCTCGGGCTTTTGCAGCACATCAGTCACAGGAAGTGTCCTTGGTAATTATAAAAAACTGGTCATAATTATAATGATTTCGGCATGAAATAGGGGTGAGATCAGCAATATTTCATGGGTATCTTAGCGCTGTATAGGCATAAAAAAAACACGCCCGGAAGCGTGTCTTTTGTATTTTCGATTACAGTGCTGTTTTAATTAGCGGGCAAGCGGCCAAATCTGCATATACTGCATGAACCTGTTCCAGTTCCAAAAAGCGCAGTTGTGCGGTAATGGAATGGTATTTTCCAGTACGTGATGGCGTAATACTGACGCTATCACCTTCAAAATCTGGAAAATGTTTTAGAAAAATATCAATGACAGCATGACGCAATTCATCGCCCGCAAGGCCAATCAGTTTAATCGGATAATCCATAGGGAAAACCCAAAGATGTTCTTGAAGTTCACGAGATGGTGTACGGTCTAACATGGTAGTCCCCCTGATTTGAAACGCCTGCAATCATGCAGGCGTTTGGGTTTGTCTTGGCTACTTAAATGGAGACTGATGATCAAATTTCAAGTCTCCAGAATAAGCATCAAATCTTAATCATTCTCAAGGAATGAACGTAAGTGTTCTGAACGCGATGGATGGCGAAGTTTACGCAGCGCTTTCGCTTCAATCTGACGAATACGTTCACGTGTTACGTCAAACTGTTTGCCCACCTCTTCCAAAGTATGGTCGGTCGGCATATCGATACCAAAACGCATTTTTAGGACTTTGGCTTCACGTTCAGTCAGGTTTTCCAGAACTTCACGTGTCGCTTCTTTCAGGCCTTCAGACGTTGCCGCATCAATTGGTGAAGTGATGTTGCTGTCTTCAATGAAGTCACCCAGATGTGAATCTTCATCATCACCGATCGGTGTTTCCATCGAAATTGGTTCTTTGGCGATTTTCAGTACTTTACGTACTTTAACTTCGTCCATTTCCAGACGTTCGCCCAGTTCTTCAGGAGTCGGTTCACGACCCATTTCCTGTAGAAGCTGACGAGATACACGGTTGATCTTGTTGATCGTTTCAATCATGTGTACCGGAATACGAATGGTACGTGCCTGATCCGCGATCGAACGGGTAATCGCCTGACGAATCCACCAGGTCGCATAAGTCGAGAATTTATAACCACGACGGTATTCAAACTTGTCTACGGCTTTCATCAGACCGATGTTACCTTCCTGAATCAGATCCAGGAATTGCAAGCCACGGTTGGTATATTTCTTCGCAATCGAAATTACCAGACGCAAGTTCGCTTCAACCATTTCTTTCTTGGCACGACGTGCTTTGGCTTCACCGACGGCCATACGTTTGGCAATGTCTTTAATGCCTTTTACATCAAGGCCAAGCTCTTTCTCGATATCGGCAATTTTTTGCTGGAAGGCCAATACGTCTGGACGTACTTTTTCCAGATAAGCTTTCTGGTCTGCAGGTGTTTTTGCGATCTGCTCATCTAACCAGGCTGGATTCGATTCTTGGCCCGGGAAGCTGGTACGGAACTGGGTGCGATCCATACGGCCACGACGTACTGCATAACGCATCACTTCACGTTCTGCACCACGAATTTGATCATGGGTACCACGAATCATTTCAGAAATGATATCAAATAGACGCGGGGTAAATTTGAACATCATGAATACAGTTGCAAGTGCCTGCAAAGCTTCTTCAGCCTGTTTGCTGTCACGACCATGTTTTTCAATAGTTGCTTTGGTATTCAGCCACGCATTTTCCAGTTCAGTAAAACGCGCTTTAGCAATTTCAGGATCTGGACCAGAATCTGCTTCTGATTCATCATCAGAATCTGCTTCTTCTTCCTCTTCATCATCGTCCAGTTTTACATCTTTGGTCGATTTTTTCGAGTCAGTCTCATCTTCAGCAAGAACCGCTTCTTCTTCTAGAACTTCAGGAATTTCTTCATCTGATTCAGGATCTAAATAACCTGATAAAAGGTCAGCAAGACGGCGTTCACCCGCTTCATAATCTTTGTATTCTTGCAGTACCACTTCTACCGCATTCGGCCAGTAAGCAATCGAGTGCAAAACATCACGAATACCTTCTTCGATGCGTTTTGCGATGCTGATTTCGCCTTCACGAGTCAGAAGTTCTACTGTACCCATCTCACGCATATACATACGTACAGGGTCAGTGGTACGACCTGGCTCGTTTTCTACCGAGGCAAGTACGGCTGCAGCTTCTTCTTCTGCAACTTCATCCGCCGCTTCTGCAGTATCTTCGAACATCGTATCATCAGATTCAGGCGCGCGATCATGTACCGGAATACCAACGTCATTCAGCATCTGAATGATGTCTTCAATCTGCTCGCTTTCTGTGATGGAGTCCGGCAGATGATCGTTAACCTCAGCGAAGGTTAAATAACCTTGTTCTTTGCCTCGGCTAATCAGAGCCGCTACTTGAGAAGTAGGGGAAGTCATATCGCTCATCTTTTGCTTACTCTTCGTTGAATCTGTGGCAGTAAAAAACCGTACAATGCTGCACGATTTAAGCTCGTTAAATTTAGTGAATAGCCTATATATTTCATCAGAGAATTCAGCATGAAAGCTGTCTGATAAAATATTTAAAATGAAATTCAGTAATTTAAGATGGGGGTGAATTTGTTGTTTTCAAGTTCATCCCATGCGTGTCTGTTTATGACTCAAAAAAGGAGAATCAAAAAACATAAGGACGCAGGGTGGATTATATCATGGCACACAATTGAGACAGAAAAAACCCCTAATTACAAATTAAAAATACGAAAATCCAAATAAAACTTGACTTGTTTTTTTAGGCACGATAAATAGCGCTTAAATCCTTTTACATTTTTCACTCATGAGGAAGTTTTAGTGTCTTCTACAGATTTTGAACTAGATGATAACTTCGGTGAAGATGATGTTAATTTCGATGAGGCTTCTAGCAAGCTCAGTGCTAAAGAGTCGTTGGAAAAACGTCGTCTGATCGATGATCTACTGACCCAACGTCGTTTAGAGCGCGAACTCAAAGATTTTGACTATGACTTCGACGATGACGACGATTTTGATGACGAAGATTAACGAATTCGGATTTAGCATAGTCTGAATAAATGCTATGCTAAACCTTTCGGTTTTCTAAGTTTGGATGTTAGATGAGTGCTTTAGATTTAGACCTGTTGAGTGAATATCTAGATGGTGACCAAAATGAACATGGTCTAGATTTCGCGGCAACCCATGGTTTCTTATGTGCTATTGCAGTAGGCCCAAAATTCGACAAATGGTTAGACGAACTTTTTGATAGTAATCAAAAGAAAGTGCCTGCAGAAATCATCACTCAGGTGCAAGTATGGTTAGAGTCTATTCGTCAAAGCTTAGCCAATGAAGAAGGGATTACGTTCCCGTTTGAAATTGAAGAAGCAGATACTGAATCAAGCTTGGGTGACTGGAGTGTGGGCTTTGTAGACGCCATGTTCCTAAACGAAGACGCTTGGTTTACTGAAGAATTTGAAGAACAACTGGTGGATTTAACCCTGCCAATCATGGTCTTCAGCGGCATTGATGATGAAGATCCACAAATGGAAACTTTCCGTCGCAATGGCCAGTTAATGGATGAACTTGCAGAAGAAATTCCAGAAAACTTAAATGAATTGTATCTGATGTATCACACTCCAGAATAATTCATAAAAAAAGCACCGCAGGGTGCTTTTTTTAGCTTTGGCCTTTTTGCATCTTTGAGAGCTGCTCGATCCTATTTTCTTTCCAAGCCTGTACGCTTGGCCAGACTATAGCGTGCATAAGCATTGTAGGCGATATGGAACAGTAAGGCATGTAAGGCAATACTTGCAGCCACCAGGAATGAATTTGTTCCTCTTCCTGTATAGGTGATGGTTCTATAAATCTCATCTGTCTGCAGGTTCATCCAGATGACCACTACTAAAAAGATAAACCCGAATGTCATAGCAATGATAGTAGAGCCCCAGACCAGTTTGCTTTTCTCTTGCTGAGTCGGCAAACGAAGTTCTTTCTTAACAAAGTATCGGGCACTGAGAAAGGCAGAAGCAATCAGGGCAGGAATCAGCAGAATGGCGCCCAGATTGAATACATAGATGAGTATGCCTACCAATAGAACCAAGGTCAGATAAACGGTGGCAAAATATTTTAGATAATGCGACATCGTTTTAATCTCCTTAAGGCATCTTCCCTCAGGATGGACGATTTTTACGCTGCTGTCTACGGTAGAAAATCCAGATAATAATTACCACAACAATGGCAATAATCACATAACTGACTTTACTGAAAATTTGCTGCATCAAATGCTGGTTTTCGCCAAAATAAAATCCGACACACGCCAAAAATGTGGTCCAGATGATGGTTCCAAGTGCGCTATAAAACATAAATTTCCAGAAGGGCATATGACTCATGCCAGCAGGAATGCTGATCAGCGAGCGAACCGCAGGAATCATGCGGCCAAAGAACACAATCCGGTGACCATAATGCTCAAACCAACTCAATGATTTTTTTACATCTTCTGATTTAATAAATAAATATTTGCCATAACGATCGACAAATTTAAAAATAGAATCACGGTTAAATTTATAGCCAATCCAGTACAGCAAGGCAGCTGCCAGCAGGGAGCCGATACAGCCGGACATGATTACCCCGACGAGTATTAACTCGCCCTGAGAGGCTGAATAGCCCGCGGAAGGCATAATAATTTCGGAAGGGATTGGCGGGAAGACATTATCCAGGAACATGAGCAGAGCAATGCCCCAGTAGCCCAGTTGCTCCATAACGGAAATAATCCATTCGGTCAGATTCATATGATTGGCAAAATAAAAAATACTGCCTGTATCCTAAGCAGTATTTTTTGTGCGGTAAAGTCTTGGAATATAAATGATCAGGCAGAATTAGCTATGCGTCAGGGTATAAATATAAACTTTACGTAAGAAATAGGCCAAGCAGATCGGCAAAATACTTAGCAGGATAAAATGCATGATGCTGGTATTGATATGGTAACCAATGAAAAGCGCCAAGATCGCGCCAATAACGGTTCCCAAGATAACGACGAACAGATGTGATTGCTGTTCAAGCTCTTCAGAAATTTGATGAAGCCGTTGCAACTTTATATTTTCTTTTGGTTGAAATTGAACCAGATTGTCTGAATCTCGAGCAAGTGAGCCTGCCATTTTATATTCCTTTTCACTTAAAAATTTTAGTTAATAATGAAAGACTTAGCTTGTAAATCACCGTATCATTAGACTAACAATCTTGTTTGGAAAAAAATGAGGTTCTTGGTAAGGAATTGGTAAGAGTTTTATTGCTGTTGTGATTTTTATGTAAACAAAAAACCCTCCGAAGAGGGTTTTTATATATTTCATTACAAAAGGCCAAATTAGAGGCGTTTGCGTTTTGCTGCTAAAATTTGTGATTGACGCATACGGAAACCTTCTTTTTGTTTCTCCGAGGTTTTGTCAATACAGTACACACAAGAGACACCATGTTCATAACTTGGGAGGGCAACTTCTTCTGGAAGTAAAGGCCAGCCACACGCATGACACTTGGTATTTTGGCCTTCTTCAACACCGTGCGTTACGGCAGTACGACCATCAAACACGAAGCATTCACCTTCCCACATGCTTTCTTCAGCCGGGGTTTCTTCCAGGTATTTTAGAATACCGCCTTTCAGGTGATACACTTCGGTAAAACCTTCTTGTAGAAGAAGTGAAGTGGATTTTTCACAACGAATACCGCCAGTACAGAACATGGCAATTTTCTTGTCTTTGTGCTGTTCCAGATTATTTTTCACGTATTCAGGGAATTCGCGGAAGCTTTCAGTTTTCGGATCAATCGCGCCTTTGAACGTACCTGCTTTGTATTCGTAATCGTTACGGGTATCAACCAGAATCACGTCATCACGTGCAATCAGTTCGTTCCATTCTTTTGGATCAAGATAGTGACCGACTAAATCACGCGGTTTCACTTCCACGCCTAAAGTCACGATTTCTTTTTTTAATTTAATTTTCATTTTACGGAATGGTTTTTCAGAACTGTCAGATTCTTTGTATTCCATTTCGTTAAAACCTTCATTCAGAAGGAACTGGTGAATTTGATCAATCGATGCACGGTCGCCTGCAACCGTACCGTTAATGCCTTCACCTGCCACAATTAGAGTACCGCAAAGGTTGATGGATTTTACCAAGTCCAAAAGACGTTGCTGAAGATCGGCAGGATCTTGAACTTCTTTGAATTGATAAAGTGCGGCAACAACCCAACCAGTCGTCGCTTGCTGTTCTACAGGTGCAAGCTGTTCTACAGTAGCGTTCATGGAATACTCCAACGTAGCATGATAATTTGAAAGGCGCATATTTTAGCTTGATTCGAGTGAATAAGCGAGTAAAACGCAAGTCTTTTAACAGGCTTCAATTCATGAGGGAGAGCGTGTATAGTCATGCCCGACCCAGGATTTTGTGCAGTGATGCAGATACTGAAAGTTGCAGTATCTTTGGAGTGTGTTTTGAGTTCAGATCGTCGTATTGCGTCTTTAACCCCATGTGCAGGGCGTTGCTCGACCGTATTTGGTGATGCGGTATGTCGTGGTTGTCGCCGTTTTAATCATGAAGTGATCCACTGGAATACGTATAGTACCGAGCAGCATCGTGCCGTGTGGCAGCGACTGGATGCACAGCTGGATCAGATTCTGGTACCGCTATTGCCGCATGCTGATCTTGTCAAAGTGCAGGCCTTTGTGCTGTCGAAACGGGTGCGCTTGCGTGATGACGCTTCCAAAGGGCGCAAGCTGTATCATGCTTTAAAGCTGTGTGAGAAAAATCGGCATTTTACCGACGATAGTGGTTTGGGTATTCATTATAAGCAGGTGCGTCCCTTGTGGGATGAGTTTGAGCGTCGGATCTTGGCCTTGGCTACCGCCAGTTATGATCTGGCTTTTCTGCGGGCAGATGGCATCAGTCAGCATCTGATTCATATACAAGAAGAGGATTAAGTCCTCTTTTTTTATGCATAAAAATAACAATAGCTGAGGGGTGGCATGAATATTAGTGAATATTTTTTATATTGTCTGGCTGTTGTGGTGATGATCGCTACACCTGGCCCAGTGATGTTGCTGGTGGCCAGTGCCGGTTTAAAAGGTGGTTATGCGGCGGCTTTAAGAACCATTTTTGGTACCAATTTCGCCTCTCTGGTGTTAATTGCCTTATCGGTATTGAGTCTAAAAGGTTTACTGGTCATTAATGAGCAATGGCTGGATGCCATCAAGCTGTTGGGCTGTTTGTATATTGGCTATCTGGGCTGGCAGATTTTCCGTGAAGTTATTTTTAAGCCGCAGGATCAAACTCAGGAGAGTCTAGTTCCTGTGCGTGGCGGTTTTCGACAAGGTTTTCTGGTTGGCATTTCCAATCCTAAGGACATTATTTTCTTTGCGGCTTTTTTCCCGCAATTTATCGGAATTACCCCCGATCTTGATTTAAGTTTAATCATTCTGACTTTGAGCTGGATCATCCTGGATTTTCTGACGTTGTCTGTGGTGTATTTGGGTTTCAACCACTTATCCCATTCTCGACTCTATCCACATTTGCTGGCATTGTGCGGCATGATTCTGCTCATGATTGCAGGGTACGGAATTTATCAAATCCTGATTTAAAAATGTACAGCATACTTGGACTGTTCCTGCCTGGCATATCCTGCAAAAATCATGCTAAGGTGAAATCAAATAAAAATTGAACAGATTAGCATGTCCAGAACAGTACCATCGCCAGATCGTCCATTTTCCCCGCTGTTATTTATTCAACCTGCTGTGATTCAAATTCTTCAAATCATTGGGCTGGCGCTGATCGCTGTCAGTATCGTGTATCTGCTGGCAGCAAACTGGTGGATGCTTCCCAAATTCATCCAGCTGTTTATTCCTCAAATTTTATTGCTGGGTTCGGCATTGCTGAGTGTGTGTTTCGCTGCGCGGGAAAAGTTAAGACAAAGTCTGGATACTGTATCGGGTCTAATGTTGGGCTTAAGTCTGGCCGTGATTGGACAGATTTATCAGACGGGTGCTGACAGTTATCAGTTATTTCTGCTTTGGGCTTTACTGTTGCTGCCTTGGCTGTATCGGCTGAATATTGGGATCTTTGCATTATTTTGTGTGGTCAGCCAACTAGCACTCTATTTTTATTTTAAACAAAGCTTTTGGTTGGTGCGTGCTGAAACTCTTTATTTGCTCGGTCTGAATCTTTTGACAGGGCTAAGTATGATCTATGCCTTACGTTATTATCCGGTTTTACGCTATCTGTTTATCGCCGTCGTGGTGCTCATTTCGGTAGTGAGTATGTTCCGGTTTATCGACTCGGATTCGATCTGGTATTTGGCTTCGGTGCTGGTTCTGCCTGTTTTATTCAGTGTTTATTTCTATACCCGAAAGCAACAGCTTGAAACCAGTTTGCTTGTTGCAGGACTGGCCCTGAGTTTTAGTGTTCTCATTTTTGATCTCACTCAGCAATATTTACAGGATTCTGCCGCTGGCTTATTGGTACTAGCTTTGCTGATATTCAGCTGGTTTGCAGCTATTACCGGTCTGCTGATCAAGCTGTTGCCCAAGAGCCGATTTTCGGTCATTCCACTGGCCCTTGGCGCATGGATTGCTGGTGTGATCTTAGCCATCTTGTTGCTGACTTATTGGGAAAGTTTTTCGATTCTGATGGGAATCATTTTTATCGCGGTCGCCTGGTGGTTGATTCGTAGCAAGCCCTCAGTTTTTCTGCGACAATTGGCTTATTGTTTATGGGTTTGCGGTCAGGCCGCGGTATTGATTCATACTCAATTACTCACAGAGAGCCTATTGCTGATCTGGCTGATACAGGTCGGCATTACGCTGCTGACTATCATGAGTCGTATGCATTGGCTGGTGGTACTGTTGCAACTGTTACTCGCACATATACTGGGAATTGCAGTTCTGGTCGAGCAACATGCATTTTTTCAGGATCAGCGCCTGCTGACGTGGATCATGCTGCTGAATTACAGTGTTCTGACTGTGGCTTTGATTACTGCGAGATACTGGCTCGCTTCAGCTTATGCCAAAAGCGTGAATTTATGGATGATCAGTATTTTGGCGGTGACGGCTATTTTTCAATGCCTGCTGCAATTTGGTGTGGCTCAGCAATTGCAGCCTCGCGGTATGGATGAAGCGATTATTTTCTATATTTTGCCAGCGCTCTGGCTATTGAGTTTTGTAGCGATTCATCTCAAGCAATTTTCATGGATTCAACTCTGGCTGATTCCTGCCGCGGGAATTCTGCTGATTGCATTGGGTTACTTTGAAATTTTTATCATTCTGGTATTTATGGCCTGGGCCATGGTGAATCAACAACGATTGATGCAAGCCTTGAGCATTTTGCTGCTGATCTTCTGGTTGTGGTTGCTGTATTACAATCTGGGACTCAGCTTTTTATTTAAAAGTGTCAGTATTTTTGCCTCAGGTGTGCTGGTGTTGTTTCTGGCCTATGTGTGGAGTTCACCGAAGTTTCAGCTGAAAGCAGGAGTAGCCTCATGAAAAAGTTTCTGGCGCTGCACCTGAGTATTTTTAGTATTGCTTTATTCGTAGGTTTAATTGTCCAGCATGAATGGCATCTGGCCAAAAGTGACAGCATCTTTGTAGAGTTAGCGCCAGTCGATCCGCGTTCGATCCTGCAAGGGGATTATATGGCACTGAACTATGATCTGCATTTTAGCGCAGTGGCAGCGAGGAATGGTTCCGAACAGCCTGTTTCTGACATCTGGATTGAAGATTTTGAAAATCAATCGCATGTGATGAGTTATGTGCAGCTGGATCAGCAGCGCAGAGTCATCAAAACCAGTTTTGATCAAAGCACATTAAATCAGTCGGAACGTTCAGCCCGATTAATGCTGAAAAACCCACGCAATACTTTTGAGGCTTTATATCCTGCTGCTAACAGTTTCATGTTCGCCGAAGGCCTGGAGCCTTGTTATCGTAATGCCAAATTTGCAGAGCTGAAAGTGAAGGAAAATGGTAAGGCCTTGTTATTTGATTTGCTGGATCAACAATTAAAACCTTTAAACTGTGAAAGCTCTAAAAGCTGGCGAGAGGGCAGTTAAACAGGTCAATATTCCAGTATTAAAAAAGCCCGCAATGTGCGAGCTTTTGGGTATCTGGTCTGATCGGCTTATGCAACTTGTACCGGAATACAGTTGGCAGTGTGGCTGACTGTATTGTTTGGGTTAGCATAAACCAAACGAGGCTGATGGGCATTCGCTTCAGCTTCAGTGAAATCGCCAAAGGTTGCAATAATCACGATATCGCCTACATCGGCCTGATGTGCAGCGCCACCATTCACTGAAATAATGCCTGAATTGTCTTCGCCACGAATTGCATAAGTTGCAAAACGTTTACCATTGGTCACGTTCCACACATGAATTTCTTCGTATTCACGAATGCCAGCCAAATCCATCAAAACGCCATCAATTGCACATGAACCTTCATAGTGTAGTTCTGCATGTGTAACGTGAGCGCGGTGAATTTTGCATTTTAATAAACGAGATAGCATGGCTAGCGTCCCCTGAGTTGACCTAAGAGTTTGATCATTTGGTTAAATCAATCTTGCTTGCTGTATGGTGAACAATCGAGCAAACGCATTTTGCGCTTAAATAAACTTTCTGGCAAGCGGAATTGTCCAGCAATTTTTGAATGTTTAGTTCGGCTTATATGCGTTAATTTGATTCATGGCTTGCTGTACTTCACCATTCACCAGCATTTTTGTGCGGGCGAGGGCATGGGAAATCGCATCATCCATTAAGTTCTGTTCGCTGCTAGGTGCTTTACTGAGCACATGACCGGAAACACGGTCTTTGGCACCAGGATGACCAATTCCAATACGCAGGCGATGGAAGTTTGAACCAATATGCGGAACGATATCGCGTAGACCATTATGACCACCGTGACCACCGCCAGTTTTCAGGCGAATGACACCAGGATTCATGTCTAATTCATCATGGGCAATCAGGATCGATTCAGGTGCGATATTGTAGAATTTGGCGAAAGGAACAACACTTTTACCGGAAAGGTTCATAAAGGTTGTCGGTAGAAGAAGACGGACGTCTTGACCTTCGATATTGCCACGACCGCTAAATCCATTGAATTTCGGGTCTTTTTTGAGGGTAATGCCATATTGGTCTGCAAGGCGTTCTACGAACCAGAAGCCTGCATTATGGCGGGTTTGGGCATACTCAGAACCTGGGTTACCCAAACCAACAATCAGTGAAATATTTGACACTAATTACACCATTAACACTTATGCGCGTTTGAAGTCAGCGTGCATTGGTGTGTTTTTAGCTGGGTGACGTTGTAACGCTTGGATTTTAACGCTTTCAACTTTACCGTCTACATCAATTTCGATAACTTCTTCAAAGAATGAATTGTTTTCTAAGAATTTAACAAGCTGACGAAGCTCAACAGTAATTGCTACAGGAGCAGCTTCACCACCGTAGATGATTGCAGGAACTTTAGCTTGAAGACGAAGGCGGCGGCTCGCACCTTTCCCTTGAACTGCTTCTTCACGTGCTGCTGCGTTTAATACGAAGTTTGCCATGATAGACATCCTATTTAAGTTAAATGAACCAGACTTGCGACCAGTCTAGTGAGTAAAAGCCCTACCAAATGGCAGGGCTTTGAAAATTCAGCGCTCTATTATAGATAAGAATCGAACATTGCGCTAATAGATTCTTCGTTGTTAATACGACGAATCGTTTCGGCAACCATGCTGGCTACTGAAACCTGGCGAATCTTGCCCAGAGCTAAAGCTTCATCAGAAAGAGGAATGGTATCAGTCACAACCAGTTCATCAATCACAGAATTCTTTAAGTTTTCAATCGCTTTACCAGAAAGTACTGGATGCGTTGCATACGCAACAACCTTGCGAGCACCGAAAGTTTTCAATGCATCAGCAGCTTTGCATAACGTACCAGCAGTATCTACCATGTCATCAACGATGACACAATCACGATCTTTTACATCGCCAATCAAATGCATCACTTGTGATTCATTCGCTTTTTGACGACGCTTATCGATGATTGCAAGATCGATATCGCCCATTTGTTTCGCAACAGCACGTGCACGCACTACACCACCTACGTCAGGTGAAACCACCATCAGGTTGTGATGCGACTGTTGACGCAAGTCAGCAAGTAGCGCTGGTGTACCGTAGATGTTGTCTACAGGGATATCGAAGAAGCCTTGGATCTGGTCAGCGTGCAAGTCGATCATCACAACACGGTCAACGCCTACAGTAGTGAGCATGTCTGCTACAACTTTTGCAGTAATTGGAACACGTGCTGAACGTGGACGACGGTCTTGACGAGCATAACCAAAATAAGGAATCACGGCAGTAATACGACCTGCACTTGCACGACGCAAAGCATCAGCCATTACTAAGATTTCCATCAGGTTATCGTTAGTTGGGGCACAAGTAGGTTGTACGATAAATACGTCTTTACCACGAACGTTTTCAGTAATCTCGACAGCAATTTCACCGTCAGAGAACTGACCTACAGAGGCAGCGCCTAGAGGAATATGTAAGTGACTTACGACTTTTTGAGCGAATTGTGGATGCGCAGATCCACTAAAAACGACAAGATTGGGCATGAAGCACCCTTGGCGGTTGGGATATATGGGAATAGATGGCAGGGGTAGCTGGATTCGAACCAACGGATGCCGAGATCAAAACCCGGTGCCTTACCACTTGGCGATACCCCTAATGCGGCAGAACTTTAATATTTTTGCGGTAAAGTGTCAAGGTAAATTAACAGTCTTACAGCAAATGAGTGCTCTGTCTTTTTTCGAGAAAATGGCAGGGGCGGCTGGATTCGAACCAACGGATGCCGAGATCAAAACCCGGTGCCTTACCACTTGGCGACGCCCCTAAATTTGATGAACTGTAAGATGGCAGGGGTAGCTGGATTCGAACCAACGGATGCCGAGATCAAAACCCGGTGCCTTACCACTTGGCGATACCCCTAATACAGTACATCTACAGGTGAAGAATGGCAGGGGTAGCTGGATTCGAACCAACGGATGCCGAGATCAAAACCCGGTGCCTTACCACTTGGCGATACCCCTATTTACACTTTAAACTGAACTAAAGGTGATTCTTGTAAACTGTTGACCAAGTAAGCTTTACATGGTGCATTTGCAAGAATATCTTCGATATTCAGATTTTCAGTGACTTCAATAAACACACAAGCACCTGTACCTGTAAGCTTTGCTTTTCCGAACTGGTCGAGATATTGCATTGCTTCATCGACTTCAGGATATAAGCTTCTTGCCAGTGGCTCAAAGTTATTTCCAAAATCAGATGGCGTTTCCTGATAGGCGCAAAATTTAGAGCTCTTCGTGTCTCTTGTCAATGCTTTTTGCGAAAAAAGCAGTTGAGTGCTGATAAAACAATCAGGTTTTAACACAATGAATTTTTTTTGATCTAAGTCTATGAATGTTAAGTGTTCGCCAATGCCTTCGGCCCAGGCATTTTTGCCATGCACAAATATTGGCACATCTGCGCCTAGCTTGACCCCGAGTTCTGCCAGTTGTTCAATATTTAAACCGCACTGCCAGAGTTGGTTCAGCACAACCAGGGTCGTCGCGGCATTGGAAGAGCCGCCACCGAGACCTGCACCCATCGGGATATTTTTTTCCAGACGAATTTTTAGTCCAGAGAGCGTCTTAGCATAGGGCTTCAACAACTGTATCGCCCGATAGATTAAATTCTGTTGCAGATCCACTGAGGCCAGACCTTCTATCTGAATCGCATCATCAGCACTTTGTTCAAACTCCAGCCAGTCATATAGGTCAATCAGCTGAAAAATACTTTGCAGCTCATGATAGCCATTTTCACGGCGACCGGTGATATGTAAAAACAAATTCAGTTTAGCAGGCGAGGGAACACGAATCATCATGGGCTGGAATCAGGTCAATTAACGGTTTTCAATGATCATTGTAATACGGTTTTCTGCACCATTTCCAAGTGACTGCTTTAAAATCAAACGGTTTGGCATTTTGGCCTGCGCATTATAATTGAGATCGACCGTCCAGCCCTGTTCGATAATCTGGTTAATTCGCTGTGTATCGTCTTTTTGTAATTTGGCAGTCGTGGTAGCAGGGCGGGCTTGTACCCAATCGACTAAATAACTGATCGGCGCTTGCCAGCCGGTTGCACGTTGCAGTAATTCTTCGGCACTGGCTGCCTGAATCACACCGGTTTTTGCGCTGTTTAAGGTCACTTGTCCCGGTGTGCCAGAAATCTGGGTTTTACCGACGCCTAAGATACCGCTGAGCTCAATATCGAATTCTTCCTGCTGTTGTACCCAGGTAAAGAATGCGCTGCCAGTCTGTTGAGGGGTACGAACGCCAATTTTACCTTGCAGCTGAAATTGATTCTCTGCCTGTACAGACGGGGTGGCAGGCGCTTGAGGCTTGATCATCTGCTGACAGCCAGTTAAAAATAAAGCAGTGGCTGCAAAGGCACAGCAGCCCAATTGGCTCAAATTGCGCATAAATTAATTAACTCGTTTTGGTTTGTGGTGCTAACAATAGCGAATTAAGTTGTTTCAATTCTGGGTCATTTGGATGGTTTTGTTGTAATTGTTGTAACACTTGGTGGAATTGTTGTAGATCACCTTTCATGTACAAGGAACGGGCATAACGCACGCCAATCTTCACATTCGGATTCAATTGATAGGCTTTGTATAACACATCCGCAGCTGTGGTGAAGTCATTCTGTAAATAACAGATATAACCATAGGTATCCAGAATCGATGCCTGTTCTGGTGCATATTCTAGTGCCTGTTCGACATAGCGGCGTGCTTCTTCGAGGCGACGGTTTTGCATCGCCAGGGTATAGGCATAGGCATTCAGATAGGTCGGACTGTTCGGTTCAATTTTAAGTAAAGTGCTGAGTAGTTCATCCAGCTTGACGCGATCCTGATGGGGATCCAGCAACAGAACTTGCGAATAGACCAGTTCAGGGTCATCCGGCAGGTTTTTGCTGGCTTCTTCCAACAGGCGAATCGCAGCTTTTTTATTCTGCATGCGCGTCAAAATATCCGCCTGTGCTAGATAGAGGAAGCTGGCATGTTGTGGATAATTCACCCTTTCCTGGGTTAAGAAACGCAGCGCATCATGCAGCTTATCCTGCTGGGCGAAAATCGAGATCATGTTGCGACGTGAGACGGTGTAAAGACTGCCATCGACCAGACGATAATAAGCTTTCGCCGTTTCATAATGCTGTTTGCGTTCTGCATTCACCGCCAAGTAATAATAGGCTTCGTTTTGATATTGCGCAGAATAACGCAGTTCGACCAGATATTTTTCGGCTTTCTCGTATTCTTCCAAGTCAATACTGGTCAGTCCGGCAATGAACAGGGCTTCTTCAGCAGTCGGCCATTTTTTTAGAATGTCTTGCAGTTTTTTCAGAGCCAAAGTCGCTTCGTTCAGCTTGACCAGATATTTGACTTCGGCCAGACGTACATCCAGATTATTACGGTGTTTACCGCTGGATTTTTCATACCATTGCAGTGTCGCCTGAGTATCGCCGAGTGCATTGAGCAGATTGGCCTTCATCAGGATATAGCCGGTCGCATTCGGACGTTTTTTTAAGGCGCGGTTAACTGTATTTAAAGCCTGTTCAAGCTGACCATTTTGTGCTTCCAGACCGGCCACTAGCACCAGAATAGATGGATTGTCCTTGGCTTTAGTGGTGCTTAAGGCCTGAATCAGATAAGTACGATCCTCTGTGCCTTCCGGTGAAATTCCGGCGAGAATTTCTTCCAGATCGGCACTGTCATCAATTTGCAGGATTTTTTCTAAGGTCTCAGCAGCCAGCTCATATTCATGCGCTTTAAGGGCAATATGTGATAAATAAAATAAAGCAGGGACGTCTTGTGGCTCTTGTACCACCCAGTGCGTGGAGATATCTAGTGCTGCCTGTAGGTCATCATGTTCCAGCGCGACATTCAGTGCACGCTGCTTGACTGAAGTGGAATTGCTCTTGATCGCCAGCACCGTATAGTTGTGCAAAGCAGTCGGAATGTCATGTGCAGCGATGGCAAACTCAGCCATCATACTTTGTTTTATCGCATCATAATTTTGATTTGCATGGTAAACTGCTTCCGCTGCATAGAGATGCGCAGTCGAAGCCATGCTACCCACCAGTAGGAATGTGGTAGAATATTGCTTAATTGTAGGGCCGTTGATACGGCTAATTGTTTGACGCAATTTTTTATTGATCCAAGTAATGCTTTTTATGACACCGATGTTGCACAATAGCATAAATTTAGTGAAATGATGACCTGATATGTCTTTCTTTGCATTGGGTGTCAACCATCAAACTGCCTCTGTAGAACTGCGCGAACAAGTGGCTTTTAACCCTGAAAAGTTAAGTGCCATTCTTGCCGAGCAAAGCCAACACCCTGAACTGAACGACATGGTGGTGGTGTCTACATGTAACCGGACCGAAGTTTACGCCATGTCTGACAATGCTGACATGGTGCTGAACTGGCTCGCCCAGAAAAATGGGGTGGATGTCAAACAACTGCAACATCATGTCTATCGTTATGAAAATGCCCAGGCAGTGACGCATCTGATGCGTGTTGCCAGTGGTCTGGATTCACTGATGCTAGGTGAACCACAAATTCTGGGACAGGTCAAAACCGCACTTTCTCTGGCCAAAGACTCTCATACCGTTTCGCAAAACCTGAACCGCATTTTTGAATATGCTTTTTATGCCGCTAAACGTGTGCGTTCGGAAACGGCTGTCGGCAGTCATGCAGTCTCGATGGGCTATGCGGTGGCACAACTTGCTCTGCAAGTATTTAGTCATCCGGACAAGCTGACCATTATGGTGGTAGCAGCCGGGGAGATGAACAGTCTGGTGGCCAAACACCTCGCAGAGATGGGGGTGGGCAAGATTATTATCTGTAACCGTACCCGCGAGCGTGCGGATATTCTGGCACAGGAAATTGCACATCGAGTTGAAGTCGAAATTATAGATTTTGATCAGCTTGCAGAAAATCTGCATCGTGCCGATGTCATTTCCAGTTGTACCGGCAGTTTGCATCAGGTGATTCACTATCCTGATATCAAGGCAGCATTAAAGAAACGCCGTTACCAGCAGATGCTGCTGGTCGATCTGGCAGTGCCACGCGATATTGATGCCAAAGTAGAAAGCCTGGACGGGGTTTATCTGTATGGGGTCGATGACCTGCAAAGCGTGATTGAGGAAAATCTGGCACAGCGCCGTCAAGCGGCTGTTGAGGCTGAGATCATGGTCAATCAGCTGGCTACAGAACTGATGACCCAGCAAAAGGTCAAACAGGCCGGGGCGACCATTCATGCCTATCGTGACCACGGGGAAACATTACGTCAGGAAGAATTGTCACTGGCAATGCAGCGTATTGCCAAGGGCGAAAAGGCGGAAACGGTACTGGCCGAGTTTTCACATCGTTTAACCCAAAAACTGTTGCATCCAACTTCTATTGTGCTGCGTGAGGCGGCCAAAGCGGAAGATCCTACCTATTTTGAGCTGTTACAGGAAGAACTGGGCAATGTAGTCGCGAAGCGTCGTAAATCCAGGCATTCAGTTTAATTAGTATGATCGGGTTATGGGCTGTTTTTTGATATATATGTCAGCATACAACCCAGCTAGATGATTTGAAAAGTGTGTAAATAATACTGTAAGCTAACACCGACCTCCTTTGATTTAAAAGAATCAATAATTTGAAAAATCAGTCTTCTAACAATGTCATGGAACGTTTGCGGTCAATCTCATAAATCTGCATTTTCAGGTTTTTCATTTCTGCAATACTGTTAAATTTCTTGGATTTAATCTTGTTTTTTAAACACTGATATTGCAGCTTGGTGGAAAAATCAGCCGCGAGCTTATCGGCCTGTTCCGGCGATGAGGTGTAATCGCTGACATTGGCATGCTGCAGAATATGCTGCAGTTCATGATGATGGGCTGCGCAGGCACCGAGCACATAATAGATCGACAGTTCAGGATCATCCGGCAAGTCATCAAAAATCACATTCAGAATATTCAAAATCTTAAACAGCAACTGATCTTCCGCTACTAGCGCGCGCAGTGGTTCAAAATGAATATACAGATAAGGATGATTCATCAAGATCGCAATCACATATTCTTCAGCATCAATTTTGGTACTAAAGCTTAAAGATGCATCTGTATTGACCTTAGGTTGCCATTTACGATTAAAGCCCAGTTTTTCGCGGAAAAATTGCTGCAGCAGATAACGGAAGGAGCCGTGTTTGGGCAGTAATTCGGTCAGATTTTTTAGTTCACCCATAACCTGACTCTTGCCTTCTGGGGTGGTGATATCCTGATTTTGGGTCAGATGGGCAAACACGAAGTCCGACATCAACGGTGCCTGATCCAGCAAGCGTCTGAAGTTTTCTATCCCTTCACGGCGGATCAATGAATCTGGGTCATGGTCAGCGGGCAAAACAAAGAACTTCAGCTCTCGGCCATCATTCAGCAGGGGCAGGGCAATGTCCAAGGTACGGCGCGCTGCTTTTTGACCGGCAGCATCCCCATCAAAGGCAATGGTCAGCCGGTTGCTCTGCTTGAACAGAATATTCAGGTGGTCGGTATTACTCGCTGTGCCTAAAGTCGCCACTGCGCCATGAATGCCATATTGCTGAAGCGCAATCACATCCATATAGCCTTCGACCATCAGCCATTCTTGGGCTTTCTGTTTGCGGCCCTCATAGAGGCCGTACAGCAACTGGTTTTTATGGAAGACTTCAGAATCTGGCGAGTTGATGTATTTCGGCTTGATCTCGTCATTCAGGGCACGGCCGCCAAAGCCGACCACACGGCCCTTGGTATCACGGATCGGGAAAATGACTCGTTCACGCAGCAGGTCAAAATCACGGCCACTGTCGCTGGTGCGAATCAGACCTAAAAGTTTTAAGCCCTCAATATCCTGAGGAAAGGCTTTTTCCAGATGTTGCCAGTCTTCAGGCGCATAGCCTAAGCGCCAATAGGCAATGGTCTCTGCAGTCAGACCACGCTGCTTGAAGTATTGCTGGGCACTCGGGCTATTTGGGAGTTGGCGCTCATAGAACTGCGCGATATTTTCTAGCAGGTCGTAGAGGTTACCGTCTTGCTGAACTTCCGCCATCGGTAGGTGTTCAAAAGAAGCAAAAGGGTCACCATAAAAATCCTGTTCGACTGTCTGAAACTCTGCAAATGGATCGAAACTCGCCGTAGATGCAGCATTATTATTTTCTGTTGGAGCGTTATTCTGTTGCGGCTGAGTTTGTGGTGCAGTTTGAGCAGGCACGATTTTGGGTTTGGCTGCTTCACGTTTATATTTTAATTTATTGGAATCAGTATTGTCTTTAGGCAGTTCGATGCCCGTCTGGCTGGACAGGTCTTTCATCACTTCGACAAAATTACGGCTGCCAATGTCCATTAAAAAACGGATGGCATTACCGTTGGCTTGACAGCCAAAACAGTGAAAATACTGTTTGTCACGATAGACGTGGAAAGACGGTGATTTTTCCTGATGAAAAGGGCAGCAGCCTGAATAGGTACGGCCTGTTTTTTTCAGTTTTACGAATTGACCAATCACATCGACAATATCGGTGCGATCGAGAATCTGATCAATCGTATGTTGAGGAATGGCCATGGTCTGCTGAGCTTCTCGTGCTGGAATCTAAGGTCTAAATCACTGAAAAAATGAAAATAGTCTAGTTGGACATTGAATATTTCAAGTTCCTTTGTATACCTTTTGCACGTTTTGTTCAAGCCTGGGCAAGACAACGCAAAAGGGCAAGTATGATACCTTGCCCTTGAGGAAAATGCACCTGTAAAGCGCTGTCTTATTTGCTGATGCTGCCGGCCTTCTTTAGCTTTATTCAGCCGTTTTAGGACGATCCAGCAAACCAAATGAAATGCGATTGGTGATGCTGCGCTTTTCATTTTCTGGCGCATCAGACTGTGCATCGGTGTCGGTTACAGTCTTGGCTTCTTTACCAAAAATACCCAGTGTCGCGCGGTTAAAGAAGCTGCCTTCACTACGCGCTGCACGCAGATTCACCGTCCCATCTGATTTCACCAGATTCGGATAATTCAGCTTTAATACATCCACATATTGCTGAGAAGTCGCTTTATCACCTAGCTGAGCATAGCCATAAGCAACCGTTGCCAGTGCTTCTGGAATCTGCGGAGTTTGAGGATAATGTTCAATCACCCACAAGCCACGTTCAACTGCTGCCAGATAAGCCTTACGCTTGATGTTGAAACGTGCTGCGTTCATTTCATGCTCAGCCAGTTCCTGACCGATAAACTGCATACGCTGTGCTGCATCCACTGCATAAGTGCTAGATGGATAGCGGCGAATGAAATCAACAAAATTCTGGTAAGCCACTTTCAGGTAGCTGACATCACGATGCGACTGTTTCAGCGAGGTATAACGCAGCAGGCCGTTATAGTTCTGTTCCATATTTGAGACACCGCGTACATAGTAGGCATAGTCGACATTTGGATGTTGCGGGTTCAGACGGATAAAACGCTCTGCCAGTGCGACCGCACCTTCATAATCTTTTTGCTGGAATTTCACATACAACAGTTCCAGTTGCGCTTGCGGGGCATACTGACTGGTCGGGAAATAAGTTTCCAGCGCTTCCAACTGTTTTGCTGCATCGGTATATTGATTACGATCTAGCGCTTTCTGTGCTTTTTGAATATAAACCTGTTCGCTAGATTCCGGACCTTTATCCACGACTTCTTTTTTTGGATTACTGCTACAGCCTACCATTGCCGATGCAATGCCTAATGTCACAGCAAGCATTGTCATTTTATAATGTGGTAGCGACATAAAAATTCCTCTGTTAATACGGGCAATGAGCTACAATTGCACTATTAAACCACTTTTGTCTGAATGAGCAAATGAGTCAAGCACAATCTTCCAATTCTAATATCCCTGATACTGATTTCAATTTACTTGAAGATTCTGAGGATGCAGATAACCATACTTCAGAAGCAACTGCAACACGTTTATCGTTGCAATTTCAACTGGATGAAACTTATATCGGGCAACGGATCGACCAGATTGCCGCAATGGTCTGGAGCGATTTTTCTCGAGAAAAATTAAAGCAATGGATTAAAGATGGCAATTTATTGGTGAATGGTCAACCAGTTAAGCCGAAATTTAAAAGTGATGGTTTTGAAACCCTGACTTTAAATGTTGAGCTTGAAGCGCAAACGCGCAGTCTGCCGGAAGACATTCCACTGGATATCATCTATGAAGATGATGACATTATGGTCATCAACAAACCAGTCGGTATGGTGGTACATCCGGGCGCTGGCAATAGTTCTGGCACCTTGGTGAATGCTTTATTGCATCACTATCCGAAATCGGCTGAACTGGCGCGTGCAGGTCTGGTACATCGTATCGATAAAGACACCAGTGGTCTGCTGGTCGTTGCCAAAAATCTGGAAGCACAGTTTTCTCTCAGCAAACAGCTTGAGAAAAAATCAGTATATCGCCTGTATGATCTGGTGGTTTACGGCAATATTATTGCTGGCGGTACCATTGATGAACCCATCAAACGTCATCCGGTAGATCGTGTGAAAATGACTGTACTTCCGGGCGGTAAAGACGCGGTGACGCATTACAACGTCAAAGAGCGTTTCCAGCACTTCACCCGTGTTCAAGCTCGTCTGGAAACTGGACGTACTCATCAGATTCGTGTGCATTTTAGCTATATCGGCTTTGGCTTGGTTGGTGATCAGGTGTATATGCCGCGTGTCCGTATGCCAGCAGGTGCATCGCAATTACTAGATGACACTTTACGTGGCTTTAAGCGTCAGGCCTTGCATGCCGTGCAACTCGGTCTGACCCATCCGCGTACCAAAGAGGAAATGACCTTTGAAGCGCCGTGGCCGGAAGACTTTGCCAATCTGGTGGAAGTGCTGCGTACCGAAAACAAAGCTTATTAATTTTAACTCAGTCAATGTCAGCGTAAGGAAACGAGATGCAATTTGTACCAGGACTTCCACAAGGTGTGTATGTGGGCCAGACTCGCGTTCACCATGCGAAAGTACAGCCATCAGCACAGCCTGAGCTTGCAGGTTTTAATCTGGCCTTGCATGTGCAGGATGATGCGCAACGGGTACAACAGCATCGTATGGCTTTATTGCAGGATTTCGCTGCGTTTGGCGTAGATAAAATTACCTGGATGACCCAGACGCATAGCACCATCTGTCATAGCATTAATGAGCAGATGCCATTTACCGCACTGGTCGGAGATGGTCTGGTGACGCAGAGCAAGGCACATGCTTTAATGATGATGACTGCAGATTGCTTGCCTGTAGTACTGGGAAATGCTGATGGCACAGAAGTTGCCAATCTGCATGCCGGTTGGCGGGGACTCGCAGGAGGTATTATCGAAAATACCATCGCAGCCATGCAAACTCCGCCGACCTGGGCCTGGCTCGGGGCGGCCATTAGTCAGCCATGTTTTGAAATTGGCGCTGAAGTAAAAGCTGCTTTTTGTAGTAAATATCCTGAACTGGACAGTGCATTTCAGCCCGGTGTACAGGCAGGTAAATATTATGCCGACCTGTATGCGATTGCGCGTTATATCTTGCAGCAACACGGCATAAATACCGTATTGGGCGGGGATCAGTGTTCTTATCGCCAGCCAGAGGAATATTTTTCTTATCGCCGTGAACCAAAAACAGGGCGTATGGCGACATTCGTGTTTATGGCATGAAAATGTTAAACTTAACTGAATTTTTTGGCTTTTGAGCGTTATGTCCCTATCTTCCAAATCTGTTGCGATTGTTTATCACAGTCCTTATGGACACACGGCTAAAGTGGCAAATTTTATTGCCGATGGTGCACGGGAAACCGGTGTTCAGGTGCATATGATGAATGTCGAACATATAGACTGGGATGTACTAGACGCCGCCGATGCAATTATCTTTGGTTGTCCGACCTATATGGGTAGCCTGACCTCTGCCATGAAGCTGTTTATGGAGCAATCCTCTAAGCGCTGGCTGGCACGTAGCTGGCAGGGAAAACTGGCAGCGGCTTTTACCAATGGTGGCGGACTTAGTGGTGACAAGCTGGCGGTCCTGCAGCAAATCAACCTGTTTGCCATGCAGCACGGGATGTTGTGGAGTGGATTGCCATTAATGCCGACAGGACGTGCCGTCACGGATCTGAACCGGATGTCGAGCTTTTTGGGTTTAATGACCCAGTCAGATAACGCACCGGTAGAAGTGACCCCACCTGAAGGCGATTTAAAAACTGCGTTCTGGTTTGGTGAATATATTGCTTTGACTCTAGCGCGTTTAAATAGCCATACTTAAAACCATAAAAAAACCTCCAAATGCGGAGGTTTTTTTATATTCAACTTTTAATCCATTATTTATGGAAAATTCGCGCTTTATCACGTTGCCAGTCACGGTCTTTTTCGGTGGCACGTTTGTCATGAAGCTGCTTACCTTTGACCAGAGCAATTTCCAGCTTGGCATGTGGACCTTTCCAGTAGCAGGCCAGTGGAACGCAGGAATAACCTTTCTGGTTAATCGCACCCATCAACTTTTCAATTTCACGGCGATTCAGCAACAGTTTGCGGGTACGGGTTGCTTCAGGCACCACATGGGTCGAAGCACTTAACAAGGGCTGAACCTGTGCACCAAACAAGAACGCTTCACCATTTTTAAAGGTAATATAACTTTCTACAATGGTCATGCGACCAGCGCGCATTGATTTGACTTCCCAGCCTTTTAATGAAAGCCCCGCTTCAAATTTCTCTTCAATAAAATAATCGTGGCGGGCACGTTTATTCAGTGCAATGGTACCGCCATTATTTTTTTTTACTACAATAGATGCTTTCGCCATAATCTGATACTTCCAAACGTGCTGCTATTGTACCGCAACTAGAAATAAGGTGAAGTTTTTTAAATTAATGAGGATTATTCACCAAAAAAACAAGTTTTTGCTAAAATAAGATTCTACATAACAAACAGAGTACAAATGGATGTCTAAAACTCGTGTGATTTATCCGGGGACTTTTGATCCAATTACCAATGGACATATTGATTTGGTAACCCGCGCAGCGCGAATGTTTGATGAAGTTGTGGTAGCGATTGCCATCGGTCATCATAAAAATCCGGTATTTAGTCTGGAAGAGCGTGTCGCATTGGCAAAAGAGTCATTGAGTCATTTGGACAATGTTGAATTTGTAGGTTTTGACGGTTTGCTGGTCAATTTTTTCCGTGAGCAAAAGGCGACTGCTGTATTGCGTGGTTTGCGTGCAGTGTCTGATTTTGAGTACGAATTTCAGCTGGCCAATATGAACCGTCAGCTGGACTCCCACTTTGAAGCGGTATTTTTAACCCCTTCAGAGCAATATTCTTTTATTTCATCCACTTTGGTGCGTGAAATTGCTCGATTAAGAGGTGATGTGACCAAGTTTGTGCCACCAAACGTGGTCGATGCCTTCGAGCGTAAACTTCAACAAGGTTGGTAGCGTGTCTTTATATATCACCGATGAATGCATTAATTGTGATGTCTGTGAACCTGTATGCCCGAATGAGGCAATCTATATGGGTGAACTCATTTATGAGATTCATCCAGATTTGTGTACAGAGTGCGTCGGACATCATGATCAACCGCAGTGTCAATTGTTCTGTCCGGTAGATTGTATTCCACTGGATCCGAATCATGTCGAAACGCAGGAACAGCTGCAAGCCAAGTACGAAAAACTGACTGCTCAAAAAACATCAAGCAATTAGTCTCGATATTTGATACTATGCCGCTCGAAGTGAGCCAGACGATCGCTGCTGTGGAGATCTCCGTGATTGAAGCAGGGGAGGAAAGTCCGGGCTTCATAGGGCAAGGTGCCAGGTAACGCCTGGGCGGTGTAAACCGACGGCAAGTGCAGCAGAGAGAAGACCGCCTTCATTATGGTTTCGAGCAATCGGAATCGGAGGTAAGGGTGAAAGGGTGCGGTAAGAGCGCACCGCATGGCTGGTAACAGTTCATGGCGAGGTAAACCCCACCGGAAGCAAGACCAAATAGGAATCCATTAGGCATGGCCCATGCTGGATTCGGGTAGGTCGCTTGAGCGCATGAGTGATTGTGCGCCTAGAGGAATGATCGTTCACGACAGAACCCGGCTTATCGGCTCACTTCAACAAATTTTGATCAAACAGCACAATATGGGGTTGACGTGATTTACATAAAATCCCATAATGCGCGCACAGTTTAAGGCTATGTAGCTCAGTTGGTTAGAGCACCGCACTCATAATGCGGGGGTCACAAGTTCAAGTCTCGTCATAGCCACCATATTCTGAAAAAACCCACTCCGATTGAGTGGGTTTTTTTATGGCTGTAAAAATTAAAATGACTATAATGAATGAATTGTAAACGAATGAAATTTAATAAAATGACTATAGATCAAATAAATTGGCAAAAAGATAATTTTGAAAATATTAAAGAAGCTTGGGAGGGGGATTTATGGGATCGTAAACGTTTAGGGGAACAATTAACAGGATATGTTGATCGTTTACAATGTGGTGCTGTTTTAGCATTGGATGCACGTTGGGGAGAAGGAAAAACGTGGTTTGTTCGTCATTGGGCTAAATACTTAAGTGATACAGACCATAATGTTATTTATTTGGATGCTTTTGCGAATGATTATTTAGATGATCCTTTTTTAGTTATTAGTTCTGAAATTACGAATATTTTAAATCAGGATAAAAGAACGAAAAGAAAAGTTAAAAAATTGATTGAATTGTCTGCATCTGTAGGAACTGCTTTATTGCCATCTTTACCTAAAATTGCTTTGACTCTAGGATTACACTTGGTTGGAGCAGGTTTTTTAAGTAGAGCACTTCAGCAAAGCTATGAAAATGCCAAAGATGAGATTGATACATTATCTGATGAAGCAAGTGAGAGAATCAAAGAAAGTATTCAAGAAAAGATAGCTACTCATGAAGCTGAAAAGAAAACTTTAATAGAGTTCAAAAAGCATTTAGCTGAGACTGTAGAAAAATTAGATAAGCCTTTAGTTTTTATCATTGATGAATTAGACCGGTGTCGTCCTGATTTTTCAATTCGATTAATTGAGCGAATTAAACATTTTTTTGATATCAAGAATATTGTTTTTGTTTTAGTAATGGATAAGGTTCAATTTTCAAAAGTCGTATGTCATAACTATGGTTATGATGAAACTTTAGGAGAGGCATATTTAGATAAATTTGTTGACTTTACAATCCATTTAAAGCAGGCAAAAGAAAGTGAGAATTTTGAACTTATTATAAGAGATCAGCTATTTAAAATAGGTGAATTAAAGTCTATAGATGAATTTAGTGAATTGTATTATTGGGCACTTTATTTACAGTTACATGTAAAAATGAATAGTCGAGAATTAATAAAAAAGATTAATCAATATGCATTATTAAGAGCAGATACTGATCATAAAAACTTGGTATTAATAACTTTCCTATTTGGTTCAATTTCAGCAAATAATTTTAAATCCTTTGTAGAAGAGGTTTCTCAAAACTTAATCAAAAGCTCAAGGGGTGATGTATACCAATTTGCACGAAAACATGGGATTTCAACCTGGAATGGTAATTATGATGAAATAACAAATAGTGAATGGTATAGAATAATTATGCAAAAAGAATTTTTGATCAGTAATCCTTTATTAAACACGATGATCGCTGCTTTTCATGACTCAGCTCGCTCACAAGATAAATCTACAAAAGAACAATATTTGAGAGGAGGGTTAGTAAAATTTGCTATTTCAGAATATACAAACTCATGTAATTTTTCATCAGATTGGGAAAATTATATCAAACGTGGCATTTAATTCTTATCCTTAAAGTAAGATAATAAGCTTCCTATATCATCCGTCTGCAACTGCTCACGCATTTTTAAAAACTGCTTTTCATCTAAGTCATAGAGCTTAAGTGAAAGCAGTTTTTCTATATCTTCCTTGGGAAAGCGATATTTAATAATTTTGGCAGGAACACCACCAACGACTGCATAAGGCGGTACATCTTTGGTGACGACAGCACCGGTTGCCACCACAGCGCCTTCACCCAGTGTTACGCCTTGCATAATCATGGCGCGCGAGCCAATCCAACAACCATCGCCAATCACGGTATCACCCGCAGGCACAAAACTGCGTGTATCGAACGGAAACGCTGAAATCCAGTCCGTACGGTGTAATTGGTTGCCACCCATCATAATCACGCATTCTGCGCCAAAACAGACAAAATTACCGATATGGAGCTGGTCAATCGGCTTCTCGGGCGTGGCCGGCTTGTCATGTAAATAACGCACCACACAACGCTCAAAGCCCTGATCCCAATAGGCCGAATAGTAAGAATAATTCCCCTTGATATGAATATTCGGATTCTTCACAGTTTTGGAGATGAATTCGAATTCACACCAGTGGTTTACAGGCGAATTAATTAACTTTTCGGACATAAGGGAGATACAAAAAATAGTGAATAAGAAATTATACCTAATCGGGGTTTAAACTTGCTGAATAATATCTAAAAGACATTCGCGCACGCATAAAACAATGATTAAGCTGTGGTCGATGCTGGAGGAATACGAGCAATCACCTTAATTTCAAAATCAAAACCTGCTAACCACGTGACACCTACAGCTGTCCAATTAGGATAAGGCTTTTGCGTAAACACCTGATTTTTAACTTTCATGATGCTTTCAAATTGCTGCTCTGGGTCAGTGTGAAATGTGGTGACATCAACAATATCATCGAAAGTACAACCAGCCGCTGCCAAAGTTGCAGCTAAGTTTTTAAAAGCCTGTTCTACCTGTTTCTCGAAATCTGGTTCAGGAGAACCATCTTCACGGCTACCGACCTGACCAGAAACAAAAAGTAAGTCTTCCGATTTGATCGCAGCAGAATAACCATGCTGTTCATAGAGGGCATGGCGGTCTTGGGGAAATATCGCAGTTCTAGTCATGTCTATTCTCATTCAATATCTAATTTATCAGTGAGTGAAAGCAACTTGACTCTCACATACGCTTCGTATGTAAACATAATTGACATACGGTCCGTATGTCAATTAAAATTTTTATGATGATGAGGTAAAGTAATTCATGTCTGTTCGTGAACAAAAGATGGCGGAAACCCGCAAGAAATTAATTGAAGTGGCACGCCGTGCATTTGCAGCATATGGCTATGCTGGCACTTCAATGGATAAGCTCACGGCAGAAGCAGGATTGACCCGTGGTGCGCTGTATCATCATTTTGGTGATAAAAAAGGCTTATTTGCTGCGGTAGTTGATCAAATCGATTCGGAAATGGCTTCATCTGCCCAGCAGCATCTGGAGCAGCCTGATGATCTTTGGGATGGTTTGATGCTAGAAGGGCGGACCTATATTCAAAATGCCTTAAATCCGGAATTCCAACGCATTGTGTTGCGTGATGGACCGGCTGTGCTGGGTGATCCTGCACATTGGCCAAGTCAAAACAGATGTTTGCAGTCCACGCGTGAATGTGTTGAGCAATTATTGGTAGCAGATCGAATTAAAACAGTTGATCCGGAAGCTGCTGCGGTATTTTTAAATGGTGCTGCAATGAATGCAGCACTCTGGGTGGCTTCTAGCGAACATCCTGAGCAGGTACTCACTGAGGCCTTATATGCATTTAATTTATTTGCATCGGGGTTTTTAAAAGAAGCACAGAGTTAATCCGTTTGTAGGAAGCGGATAAAGGTAAAAAACCCCTCAATCGAGGGGCTTTAAATTAAATAGCTTTAAATTTTAAAGATATTCAACTTTCACAATTTCGTATTCAACTTCACCATTTGGTGTATTGATTTTCACATCATCGCCTTCGTTTTTGCCCAAAAGACCACGTGCAATCGGCGAGTTCACTGAGATCTTGTTGATCTTAAAGTCTGCTTCGTCATCGCCTACAATTTTATAGGTTTTCTGTTCTTCAGTATCCAGATTTTCAATCGTGACAGTCACACCAAAAACTACACGACCATTCTGTTCAAGTTCTTTGACATCGATCACCTGAGCTGCACCCAGTTTGCCTTCGATGTCCTGAATACGGCCTTCGCAGAAGCCTTGCTGTTCACGTGCTGCATGGTATTCCGCATTTTCTTTTAAGTCGCCGTGTTCACGCGCTTCTGCAATTGAAGCTGTAATACGTGGGCGATCCACTGTTTTCAGTTGGTGTAATTCTTTCTCTAAGGCAATTTTGCCTTCAGGTGTCATAGGATAACGTTGCATGTTGTCCCTCAAAAGTCAGTTGAAAGATATAAAATCTATAAATAAAAAAAAGCCCGCCACCAAGAAGGTAGCGGGACTTCTTGGAAGCGAATTAACCTTTAGTTAGGTCTTGCAAACGATATACATCCATTGGCAATTTAATTGCTAAAGCTTGGCATACTGCATCCGCACCATTCAATGTAGTTGTGTTATACACTTTACCTTGAAGTGCTGAACGACGGATCGAGAATGAGTCTTCTTGTGCCTTTTTGCCTTCAGTCGTGTTAATCACAAGGTGGATTTCGCCGTTTTTAATACGGTCCACAATGTTAGGACGACCTTCAGTCACTTTATTGACACGTTCACATTCAAGACCAGCATCGCTAATCACTTTAAATGTACCATCAGTTGCAAGAATCTTGAAGCCTAGGTCAATCAATTGTTTTGCAATACCCGCCGCACGTGGTTTGTCTGAGTCACGTACAGAGATAAATGCGTGTTTGACTTCACCTTCAGTTGGAAGACCTGGTAAACGCTCATTTGCACCTAAAACAGCTTTATAGAACGCTTCACCAAATGTTTTACCAACGCCCATCACTTCGCCAGTCGATTTCATCTCAGGGCCAAGGATCGGGTCAACACCAGGGAATTTGTTGAACGGGAACACGGCTTCTTTGACAGAGAAGTGTTCAGGAATAATCTCAGTTGTGAAGCCTTGCGACTCAAGAGATTGACCAGCCATGCAACGTGCAGCAACTTTCGCTAAAGATTCGCCGATACACTTAGAAACGAATGGCACAGTACGAGATGCACGTGGGTTCACTTCCAGGATGTAAACGTCTTCGCCTTTAACCGCAAACTGAACGTTCATCAAACCGATCACGCCAAGCTCTTTTGCCATAGCCACGGTTTGACGACGCATTTCGTCCTGAATCTCTTTAGATAGAGAGTAAGGAGGAATCGAACATGCCGAGTCACCTGAGTGAATACCCGCTTGTTCAATGTGCTGCATGATGCCGCCAATCACAACGTCTTTACCGTCAGATACGCAGTCCACGTCAACTTCGATCGCATCATCTAAGAAACGGTCAAGAAGAACAGGCGCTTCGTTTGATGCTTGAACTGCATCACGTAAGTAGCGTTTAAGTTCTTCATCGTTGTACACGATTTCCATCGCACGACCACCAAGGACGTAAGAAGGACGTACTACAAGCGGGTAGCCGACTTTAGATGCTTCAGCCATACCTTCTTCAGCAGATTTTACAATGCTGTTGTTCGGTTGACGAAGTTGCAGACGTTGAATCATTTGCTGGAAACGTTCACGGTCTTCTGCACGGTCAATCGCATCAGGTGATGTACCGATAATTGGCGCACCGGCTTCTTCTAGAGCACGAGCCAATTTCAAAGGTGTTTGACCACCGTACTGAACGATAATGCCTTTCGGCTTCTCGATACGTACGATTTCTAAAACGTCTTCTAAAGTGATTGGTTCGAAGTACAAACGATCTGATGTGTCGTAATCCGTTGAAACTGTTTCAGGGTTACAGTTTACCATGATCGTTTCATAGCCGTCTTCACGCATAGCCAGGGCAGCGTGTACACAGCAGTAATCGAACTCGATACCTTGACCGATACGGTTAGGGCCACCGCCGATCACCATGATCTTGTCTTTGTTCGATGGATTTGCTTCACATTCTTCATCGTAAGTTGAGTACATGTAAGCTGTATCAGATTCGAATTCTGCAGCACATGTATCGACACGTTTGTAAACTGGAGTTACGCCCAGGCTCCAACGATGTTTACGGAATTGCTTTTGTGAAATGCCCATCAAGTCCGCAATGCGAAGATCTGATAAACCTTTGCGTTTGAATCCACGGATGTTATCCGCATTCAAGTCGCCAAAACCTAAAGTTTTGATTTGGTTTTCAGTTTTAATGATGTCTTCGATTTGAATCAAGAACCAGCGGTCAATGTTCGTTGCAGCGAATACTTCGTCTAAAGTAAAGCCGTGACGGAATGCGTCGCCCACGTACCAGATACGCTCTGGACCTGGCACTTTAAGTTCTTGCAAGATTTTGTCGCGCGCGCCTTCAGCACCCACTTCAACTTTTTCGTCAAAACCAGAAGCACCCACTTCAAGACCACGAAGGGCTTTTTGTACAGATTCCTGGAAGTTACGGCCAATCGCCATCACTTCACCGACAGATTTCATCTGTGTGGTTAAAGTCGCATCAGCTTGTGGGAATTTCTCGAAGTTAAAACGAGGAATCTTAGTAACTACGTAGTCAATCGCAGGTTCAAACGATGCAGGTGTTGTACCGCCAGTGATGTCGTTTTTCAGTTCATCAAGGGTGTAACCTACAGCCAGTTTCGCAGCGATTTTCGCAATCGGGAAACCAGTTGCTTTAGAAGCAAGTGCAGATGAACGTGATACACGTGGGTTCATCTCGATTACAACCATACGACCCGTATTTGGGCAAATACCGAACTGTACGTTAGAACCACCTGTTTCTACGCCAATTTCACGTAGTACAGCTAAAGATGCATTACGTAAAAGTTGGAATTCTTTATCTGTAAGCGTTTGAGCAGGGGCAACAGTGATTGAGTCACCTGTATGCACGCCCATTGGGTCAAAGTTTTCAATGGTACATACAATGATACAGTTGTCGTTTTTGTCACGAACAACTTCCATCTCGTATTCTTTCCAGCCAATTAAAGATTCATCAATCAATAACTGTTTGGTTGGAGAAAGATCGAAACCGCGTTCACAGATTTCAATGAATTCTTCTTTGTTGTACGCGATACCGCCACCTGAACCACCCATCGTGAATGATGGACGGATAATCACTGGGAAGCCGAAACGTGCTTGAATTTCTAAAGCATGTTCCATTGACTCAGCAACGTCAGCTTTTGGACATTCAAGACCAATTTTACGCATTGCCTGATCAAACAGTTTACGGTCTTCGGCTTTTTCAATTGCTTCTTTGGTCGCACCGATCAATTCAACATTGTATTTTTCTAAAATGCCGTGCTCATCGAGGGCAAGGGCACAGTTCAATGCAGTTTGACCACCCATGGTCGGAAGAACAGCGTCTGGGCGTTCTTTCTCAATAATTGCTGCAACAGTTTGCCAAGTAATTGGCTCAATATAAGTTGCATCTGCCATGGTTGGGTCGGTCATGATGGTCGCTGGGTTCGAGTTGACCAAAATAACGCGGTAGCCTTCTTCACGAAGGGCTTTACATGCTTGAGCACCTGAGTAGTCAAACTCACATGCTTGACCGATGACAATCGGACCAGCACCAATAATCAAGATGCTTTTAATGTCAGTACGTTTAGCCATGATGCTTCCTTAATTACTTCTTAGATGCTTCGATAAGTTCGATGAAATGATCGAACAATGGTGCGCAGTCATGTGGACCCGGGCTGGCTTCAGGGTGACCCTGGAAGCTGAACGCAGGTTTGTCTGTACGATGAATACCTTGGTTGGTGCCATCAAACAGTGAGCGATGCGTTACACGCAACACATCAGGCAGATTGCTTTCATCGACTGCGAAGCCATGGTTTTGAGAAGTAATCATCACTGTACCATTATCTAGATTTTGTACAGGATGGTTAGCACCGTGGTGGCCGTGAGGCATTTTTAAAGTTTTAGCACCACTTGCAAGCGCAAGAATCTGGTGACCCAGACAGATACCAAATACTGGAATTTCAGTAGTTTCTACAATTGTTTTTACAGCTTCAATTGCGTAGTCACATGCAGCCGGATCGCCAGGGCCGTTCGAAAGGAACACGCCATCTGGATTCAGTGCAAGTACATCAGCAGCAGGAGTTTGCGCCGGCACAACAGTCAGTTTACAACCGCGGTCTGCGAGCATACGTAAGATGTTGGTTTTGACACCGTAATCGTATGCAACAACATGGAATTTAGCTTCTGGTTGAGAGAAACCTTTGCCTAATGTCCAAGAGCCTTCAGTCCATTCAAAACCTTCAGGGTCGCAACATTCTTTTGCCAGGTCTAAACCGTTTAAACCACTAAATGCACGTGCTTTTTCAAGCGCTTCAGCTTCAGTGATATTTTCGCCAGCAAGGATACAGCCATTTTGCGCACCTTTGTCACGTAAGATACGTGTCAGTTTACGCGTGTCGATATCCGCAATTGCCACAACATTGTGTTGTACCAAATATTCAGCTAATGATTGGGTTGAACGGAAGTTACTGTGCAGTAAAGGCAGGTCACGAATGATCAATCCGTTCGCCCAAACCTTATGAATACGACCTGATTCAGTGTCTTCTTCATTACAGCCTGTGTTACCGATATGTGGGTAAGTCAGTGTCACAAGTTGCTGTGCATAACTCGGGTCAGTCAAAATTTCTTGATAGCCAGTCATGGCAGTGTTGAAAACGACTTCACCAGTCGTACTACCCGATGCGCCAATCGAAGTACCTTTAAAGATAGTTCCGTCGGCAAGGGCTAAAATTGCTGGGGTGCTCAAACCAAAGCTCCTGAAATTTAGGCTGTAAAAAAGCGAGAAGACGAAAAAAAAGGAAGGCTATTTTTTAAACCTACCCTCCTATGTCTGCTCGCTTGAACTTAACACGGCATTATACGCAGAATGACCCCTAAAGTCCAACGGCTTTGCAGCGAAAGTATGAGATAAATGGCTTGCTTTTTGCATGGAAGTCTGTTTTGTAAGCAATGTGAAAAAATGTAAGCAATTAATAATTGTCAGACAAATCAAATCTTAATTTTTATCAAATCTACTAATATAGCTTAGTCGATATAACAATAGGAACAAGACAAATGGCTATAGCACCTAAATCTACTACATCTAAAAAAATCACTCCGAGCGTGGTAACTGAAACTGCCGAGAAGCTTGAAAAAGTAGCAGTCGAGGCTAAAGATCAGGCAATTGGAACCATCGAGGAAAGTAAGGAAAAGCTTGAAGTTGAAGCCAAGCAGTTAAGCGACACTGTGCAGGAACAATTGCGTCAATTTAAGCAGGAGGTGTTACAGCGTATTGATACTTTGAAGGAGCAGATTTTCGGTTCGCAGAAAGAATTAACTGAACTGAAAAGCTTTATCAAGACAGAATTCAACGCTGTCTTCGAAGACTTATCCAATCTGGGTAAAGAGTTGAAAGAGGATGTCAGTCAGATTTCGACCAAGCATAAGGAACATCTGACCGATACTTTTAAACGTTCTAAGGACAGTACCATTGAAGTACTGAAAAAAGTCAAACCCGTGGTGAAAACAGAGAGCTCAGACAAAAGTCTTGGGCTGAAAAGTTAGGCTGCGCTGAAAGGCCGCTATTTAAAAAGGAGAACAATCAAATGTTCTCCTTTGTCTTTATGCAGCAAAACGGACTCACAATAACAATTAAAGGGGGTCACGATGCAACAGCATTTTGTAGGTGTACTTATTTTACTGATATTGATCATGCTACTGAATCTGGAAAGCGGATTGGGGTGCATACTTTATCTAGGTGTAATCGTATTATGTTTGGGAGTGCTGGGACTGGTGTTTGGGACCATTCTTCTGATGATCATTACTTTTGCTTTTATTCTTTATGCTGCTGTGAAATCTATTCAGGAGCAGCATCATCTACATCATTAAAATATGAACGTTGAAAACAATAAAAAATCTAAAATAATTATACAGAGGGTCAATCATTGTTGAGCAATAAACAAAAACGTGAGACTTTAAGTCTCACGTTTTATTCGCATGTTACACTTTAAATAGCTGATGCACAGCGTCAATCTATTTAAAATACATGCAACCAGTCACGTTTATTATGAAAATCTGCCTGAGGACTACTATGCTGCATGGCATAGTATTGATCACCTTGTGAGGTTTTTAAAACAGCAGATAAACCCAGGAACAAGTTTTCCCATTTCAGTTTATGTGTTGCCATAAAATCAGTCAGATCCACACTGACATTGAGACCATAATGTGTACGTTTGAGCTGGTTCAGCTCAATATCATCCGCAGCTTGCGGTGGCATCTCTTCAGGATAACGGTATTCTTCGAATTGATAAGCCTGCCAGGCTTGAGAAGGGGAAAGATTAATCTCACGATAAAAATCTTCGCCCTGAACCCCAATAAAAATTTCAAAGCAGGTCTGTTCCCACAGGAAATCCTGACGGGGATGTGCCGTCACCATGTCGGGCCACAAGATGTACTGATTGGGATCACGGATCCAGAAGCCCACATTTAAATTGCATGGGCCTTGCTGTTCGATGGCGGCAACCAGAGAGATGGCCTGAAAACGGCGATCAAATGCGCTAAGTTCGTAACTTGCCATAAGTCCTGTACTTAGTTAGACAAATGAGCGAAGCGGACAAGGTTGGACAATTTTTGGTTTTGTTTCGCAGCTTTCTTGTAAAGCAGCGCAATTTTACCAATAGTCTGAACTACTTCAGCACCAGTCGCTTCTGAAATTTCAACAATCAGTGCTGCACGCGCTTCGCGATCTTCAGCTACGATTTTCACTTTAATCAGTTCGTGATCGTTTAAAGCACGCGCCAATTCTTCGATGACATTTTCAGTCAGGCCTTTGTCACCCAGCATAACGACCGGGTTTAAAGCATGTCCGATTTGACGTAAACGCTTACGTTCCTGAATAGATAAAGACGCCATGAGAGATAACCTGAATTTTAAAACGGCTTAGTATAGCAAAAGCAAAAAACAAACGCTTTAAATTATCAGGAAATAATCATTTCCAATATCTCTTCATAACGAGCAAAACTCCTAGATTTAGATACACATGTATACTGCAAAATATGTCTTTTTCACGTACAATTAATAATTGGACGTTTTTTTATTTAGAGAGTTATGGCTACACGCATTACCAACCAAAAGTTATCTAAAAGTAGTCGTGATTGGATGAGAGAGCATTTAGACGATCCTTATGTGAAAAAGGCACAAAAGGACGGCTATCGTGCGCGTGCAGCATATAAGCTCTTAGAAATGCAAGAAAAGTACAAAATCATCAAACCCGGCATGACCGTGGTCGACTTGGGTGCAGCTCCCGGGAGTTGGTCACAAATCGCAGGTAAGTTGGTCGGCGACAAAGGTTTATTGATTGCATCTGACATTTTACCAATGGATGCATTACCCGATGTAACGTTCTTGCAAGGCGACTTTCGCGAAGAAGAAGTCTTCCAGCAATTGTTAGAAATTTTAGATGGTCGTACTGTAGACGTTGTAATTTCAGATATGGCCCCCAATACATCAGGTAATAAGGCTGTAGATCAACCGCGTCAGATTTACTTGTGTGAACTTGCACTGGATTTTGCCAATAAGGTGCTAGGCCCTAAAGGTCAATTTGTGGTAAAAGTTTTCCAAGGCTCAGGTTTTGACGAATTCCGTAAGCAAGTGGTTGATAGTTTTGATGTTCTGAAAACATCTAAACCTCTGGCATCACGTGCTCGCTCCAAGGAAGTTTTCCTGATCGGGCAGGGACGTAAGAAGGCTTTAAAATAAGTCTACTTGCCAAGTCGTTAAAAATTGTGCATTTTGTACGTTTTCAGATAATTGTAAGTTGATTTACAGCTTAAGTATTAAGGTCACCCTGAACAGGGCATGATCAAATTAGATTGGAATGGGAATAAAGCTTTGAGCGATCTTTTTAAGAATGCCGTATTGTGGCTCGTGATACTGGGTGTGCTGGTGTTAATCTTCAGCAACGTCAGTGACCGCAATCAACCGACTACAATGAACTACTCAGAATTTGTTGCCGCGGTCAATGCTGGCCAAATTAAACAAGTTGTGATTGACGGCGAAAGAATCCGTGGCGAAAAATCGAACGGTTCAGAGTTTGAAAGTATCCGTCCGGCAGTTCAGGATCCTGAACTGATGCCAAGCCTGATTAAAAATAATGTTGTGGTTGAAGGTGAAGCACCACAACGTCAAGGCTTGCTCATGCAGTTGCTTATTGCAAGTTTCCCTGTACTTTTAATCATTTTGTTATTCATGTTCTTTATGCGCAACATGGGTGGCGGTGCAGGTGGTAAAAACGGCCCAATGAGTTTTGGTAAATCTAAAGCCAAAATGCTGTCTGAAGACCAGATTAAAGTCACTTTCACTGATGTTGCTGGTTGTGACGAAGCCAAGCAAGAAGTCGTTGAAATCGTAGATTTTCTGAAAGATCCAACCAAATTTAAACGTCTGGGTGCGAGTATTCCACGCGGTGTGTTAATGGTGGGTCCTCCTGGTACGGGTAAAACCTTACTGGCCAAAGCAATTGCCGGTGAAGCGAAAGTTCCATTCTTTAGCATTTCAGGTTCTGATTTCGTTGAAATGTTTGTGGGTGTCGGTGCATCGCGTGTTCGTGACATGTTTGAACAAGCCAAACGTCATGCGCCATGTATCATCTTTATTGATGAGATTGATGCAGTCGGTCGTCACCGTGGTTCAGGTACCGGTGGTGGTCACGATGAACGTGAACAGACACTGAACCAGATGCTGGTAGAAATGGACGGCTTTGAAGGTAATGAAGGCATTATCGTGATTGCTGCAACCAACCGTGCAGATGTACTGGATAAAGCATTACTTCGTCCAGGCCGTTTTGACCGTCAAGTTGTGGTTGGTTTGCCAGACATTAAAGGTCGTGAACAAATCCTGAATGTACATTTGAAAAAATTGCCTTCAGTGACAGGTGTGGATGTTAAAGTTCTTGCACGTGGTACACCGGGCTTCTCGGGTGCGCAATTAGCAAACCTGGTGAATGAAGCTGCTTTATTTGCTGCACGCCGTAACAAAAACACCGTCGATATGCATGACTTTGAAGATGCAAAAGACAAGCTGTATATGGGTCCTGAGCGTAAATCGATGGTACTTCGTGATGAAGAGCGTCGTGCGACGGCTTATCATGAAGCAGGGCATGCGATTGTTGCTGAAAGCTTGCCAGGTACAGATCCTGTGCATAAGGTGACAATCATGCCACGTGGCTGGGCTTTAGGTGTTACCTGGCAGCTGCCTGAATTTGACCAGACCAGCCATTACAAAGACAAAATGTTGAATGAACTTTCGATTTTGTTTGGTGGCCGTATTGCTGAAGAAGTCTTCATTAACCAGATGTCGACCGGCGCTTCAAATGACTTCGAACGTGCAACCAAAATGGCACGTGCGATGGTGACCAAATATGGTATGTCGGACAAACTCGGTGTCATGGTCTATGAAGAAGATGCACAGCAATCTTTCATGGGCAGTATTGGTAGCCGCAGTATTTCGGAAACCACACAACTAGAAGTCGATCGTGAAATTCGTCGAATTCTAGATGAGCAATATAAAATCGCACGCGATATCCTGGAAAGCAAAAAAGATATTGCCCATGCGATGGTGAAAGCCTTGATGGAATGGGAAACCATTGATCGTGATCAAATCCGTGACATCATGGAAGGTCGTGAGCCTCAGCCACCAAAGGTCTATGTGGCAGACAATCCTGTGATTGATGTAACCCCAGATGATGGTCCGTTGACTCCTCCGCCATTGCCAGCGAACTAAGCTTATTAAAAAAACCACCTTCGGGTGGTTTTTTTATGCTTGTCATTTTTGTCATCGCTTTTTGAATGTTATATTGAGCGATTAAAAATGAATACGAAAAATAAAAATGAATATGCCTGTTCTGGAATCCAGTGTTTATCAGCTTCGTCTTGAATCGTTGAGCTGGGAACATTTTTCTGATTTAGCCATCGCATGCGCTGAAGAAAATTTAGGCGAGATCTTATATAATTCAGTGCCTTATCTGCATAACTTAAAAAAATATTTTTCTCAGGCCTTTGAACAGCAAGCTCAAGGTGAACGGATGGCTTTTGCTGTCATCGATTTAAACTCCGGTCAAGCAATTGGAACTACCAGTTATCATGATATTAAGACGGAAATTCCACGTTTTGAAATTGGTTATACCTGGTATGCCAAGGGCTATCACAGAACTTATGTAAATCGCGCATGTAAGTATCTCTTGTTAAGACATGCTTTTGAAAGTTTAAACGTTCAGGTTGTCGGCTTTCGGACTGATCACTTGAATCTCCCTAGCCAGAAAGCGATTGAAGCAATAGGTGCCAAGCGGGATGGCATTATCAGGTGTCATATGCTGCGTAAAGATGGACACACTATTCGAGATAGCTACATCTATAGTATTTTAGAAAGTGAATGGTCAGATGTGAAAACATTATTACAAACTAAGATGATGCAATATTCCCGAAATAATTACTTCGAAATCTAGGTCCTGGCCTTATTCATCTTTGCTTTAATTAACTATCCATAAGACAATATCGGGGTTATTTTAAGTGAGTATTGAATCATGCAGTTGATGCCTTTGTTACCACATGTATGGACATTTGGTGATTTAAAATTGGACTTATCCCAGCCGCATGTAATGGGGATTCTCAATGTCACCCCGGATTCTTTTAGTGATGGTGGCCGGCATAATCAAAAAGAAGATGCAGTCGCCCGCGCACTGGAAATGATGGCTGAAGGCGCAACCGTCATCGACATTGGGGGTGAATCGACCCGTCCAGGTGCAGCAGCAGTAGAAGTGGAGGAAGAAATTCGCCGCGTGGTGCCTGTGGTTGAAGCTTTATCCAAACATAATATCATTCTCTCGATTGATACGTCGCAACCTGAAGTCATACGCGCAGCAGTTCAGGCCGGAGCGCATATCTGGAATGATGTCCGTGCTTTGACTCGGCCGAATGCATTGCAGACCGCAGCAGAGCTGAATATTCCAGTGATCATCATGCATATGCGCGGTGAACCGACCACCATGAACAATCTGGATCAATATGAAGATGTCACTGCTGATGTGATTCGTGAGTTATCCCAACGCGTTCAGGATGCCTTGGATGTGGGAGTGAAAGCGGAAAATATCATGATTGATCCAGGTTTTGGTTTCGCTAAAAATGCCCAGCAAAATCTCAAGCTGTTGCAAGAGTTTTATAAACTGACAGAAATGGGCTATCCGATTTTGTCTGCTTTATCTCGTAAACGCTTTATTGGGACAGTTCTAGATGGTGCAGCACCGCAAGAGCGTGCAATAGGTTCGGCAACAGCGCATTTGTTGAGTATTCAGCAGGGTGCATGTATGGTACGGGCACATGATGTTAAGGCTACAGCCGATGCGATTAAAGTCTGGCAAGCCATGCAAATGGCTTAGAAAGCGAGGCTGGGAAATCCCTACATTGGCAATGTTGTTTGGCTTTTAAGCAACAATATGCTATATAGGCACGCTTAGATTAGATAGTCATCCTTTAGAGTGCCTGTAATGTTTGCAGATTTACTTCTCCCCATGTTCGATGATGAGTATTATCCCGATATTCTGGTTGCTGAAATTAAGCAACACATTGAACGTTTTGCCCAAAAAGTCGCTAAATCAGGTTTGTCAGATCAAGAGATTTATCAGCTTGCCAATCTGACTGTGGCTGATATTAATGTCATGAAACCTCAGTTTGAAGATCTGGATTCATCTCTGGATGATACTGCTGCTGATTATATTGCTGAAGCCATGATGATGGTGGTGCAAGAGCACGGCCTGTTCGAGATTGAAATGGAAGAGCTAATTAACAATCGTGAATGGTGATTTAAGAAAACCCTGCAGCTGCAGGGTTTTTTATTGCCTGTTGAAATAATCTTTAAAGTTATTAAAGCGAATCGAGCCTAATAATAGTTGCTCTTCATTCATACATTGCTGATAAAGATTTTGGTAATAAGCCTGCAGATTTGACTGACCCTGAATCTGTTGTGGTGTTTTGGATCTGGACTGTTGATAAGCCCAAAAAGCCAGTTGCCGGAGTTTCTGCAACCTGATCTGATCAATTACGCTACAGGAACTTTTAAATAAAGGTTCCAAGGTCACAGCGCCAAAAGAGGAAAGCGCTAAAATGATCATGCTGATGATAACCAAAACATCCGAATGAATCAGATAGAGGTTGAACAATAAGCATAGAAAAATTGGAATTTGCAGATAGAGGCAATTTTGCAAACGCTGACTATAGGCTTTGGAGCTGTACTGTGCCTGATATTGTGCATGCCAGATATAAGGATAAAGCAGTGCCATCAGCACAATTAAGGTGACATTAAAGGCAATCGTGGCATTCTTGAAAAAATAATATTCCAGAAATACGGAGCTGAGACTACAGGCTACACAGACCAGAAGGGACAGTAAATTAATCGCGATAACAAACTGGATATTTTGCAAGGCATTAAATTTAAAGCGGCTATAACGCAGCTTAAGGAAAAAAGCGTCTGGATGACGTAATTGTAATGTAGCGAGATCAAAGTGTTTTAATTCTGACATGGGGATTTCGCGCTAAAAGAATAAAATTCAGGCACAAAAAAACCAGCCTAATGCTGGATTTTTTATTGCACCATTTTAATAAATATTAAAATGGTGCCCGAGGCCAGACTCGAACTGGCACGCTTTGTGGGCGGGGGATTTTAAATCCCCTGTGTCTACCGATTTCACCACTCGGGCATGTGCGCAATAATAGAGGACGAAATAAAGCTTGGCAAGCAAATTCCGAAATGATTGCTTTCTTTTCAAGCAATTCCGTGGCTTCTATTCTAAAAATCAGCAAATCAACGTTTTTTAAAATTCAATATTTGCAGATCTTTAAGATGGCCAATGAAAAAGGATAGAGAGAACTATGAATTTTCATCCAGATAGCTGTCGACATCTAGATGCTTGATCGTTTTACAATATTGATGCTCATATTTCAGCAGCCGCGTATATAACCCGGCATAGTGATTTAATTGCTGTTTTAGTTCGGCATACCGAGGATCATGGCTTGAATAAAAACGTAATTTTAGTCGGATCAGGCAGGTTTGTTTATAAGCCCAAAAACAGATTTTACGTAATTGTTGTAGCTGATAGTGCTCAGTATTTTTACTATTTTCCTTGAATAAATTTTCTCGATAAAAGCGCACAAAACCAAAGCTCACGCCAAAGAAGAATAAGCTCCACATCAGCAAACTGCTTTGTATAAAGACCAGATTTAAGGCTTGCATCAGAATCACAATAGCCATCTTGATTGGGGTATGCCGTAATAATTGATACAGCGAATAAGAAGAATGCTGAATCTGGTACAGAATCAAGGTGAGACTCAACATCAGGAACAGTAGAATGGCCAACATGGCATAACTCTGCGCCTGAAATTCGCTGATTTGCACAAAAGATTGCTGTACGAAATCTCCTAACATCAAACTGATGGGAACAAAAATCATGGCGGCCAAGGCCCAAGGAATTAAAAGCTTGGCTTTACCCCAGATTCCACGGATTTTAATCTGACTGTAAAACAGGTAATTTCCTTTAAATGCAGTCGGATATTGGCGCTTAAGTTGCTGTAGCAACAAAGTCACTTGCGTAGTGGGCATCATCCAGAGATTAATTTAATATATAGATGAAGCACTATAGTCGATTTTGCGCAAAATCGCAGAAGAAATGCAGTTTCAGAACGTAGCACTGTTTTAATCATGAAGATTTTAGTTTTTTAGCGACGAATTATGCGAAAATAGCCGATTCAAGATTTATTTTTTTAAGGACAGTTTATGACTGATCAATCTCCTCAGGCGTTAAGCGACATCGAAATTTTAGACATCCTGCAAAGTATGAAAAAGGATGAGCTAAATACTGAGGCGCAAGCAGCAATTCGTCAGGGTGGTAAAGCTGGTCGTCAGGAAGCGCATAAAGCAGCCTTAGTAGCATTGAATCAGTCATTTGAAGACAAATTTGTCGAAGCCGTATCTTTGGCTTTGGGTCTGAATGCAGCACAAATCAAAAAAATCCGTTATAAAAAAGACCGAATCCGTATTTTAAAAGCGCGCGGTATTGATTATATGGCGATTGATGGCGCTGAAACTGCGCAAGTGCTGTCACAAATTGCCCAAGCAATTGTGCGTGAAGATGCCATTGTCACCCATGACCTGCATAATATTTTCCCATTCTGGAAAGAAGGCTGGCCAATGGTGCAATTCGATAATGCCTACAAAATTTTAGAAGATGATATCCAGATTCACTATCAAGCCGTTCTTGAGGCTTTATTAGCAAAAATCTAAGCTATAACTAGATCTAAAAAAAAGCACCCAAAGGTGCTTTTTTAATCACGATATATCAGTGCAATCAGCCAGCTGATGGGCAGAATAAATAAACGCCACCACGTGATTAATGGCCAATAAAAATACTCTCCAAATCTCAAGGTCGAGTCGAAACCTTGACGGCGACGTTCATGCGGGTAGGGAATAATGAAAACTGTTAAAACCATCAGAATGATGGCTGCGAGTAAAAGCAGGGGATTCTGTTGTTTGGCAAAGAAGAAGTAAAACAAATAAAGGGCTGAATAAAAAAACAGACATGCCAATAATGCAGAAATATTCATCACTCACCTTATGGATTTTTTTATTAGAATAATTTTTTGAATAGAGGGCTAAAAAGAAGAACCAGATTAATCTGATTCTTCTTGAATAACTGAATTGGTTTCGATTAGGCGGGTCACCAGCAACTGGTCAATTTTAAAATGATCGACATCCACCACTTCAAACTTATAAGCACCAAATATCACGGCATCTGCAGGACGTGGAATCTTGCGTAATTTATACATCATGAAGCCAGCGATGGTTTCATAGTTCTCATCATCAGGCATTTCATCAATTTCAAGCGCATGCTTGATGTCTTCAATCGGCGTGCTGCCTTCAATCAGCCAGGAATTATTGTCACGTTTAATAATTTGCTGATCGGCTTCAATAGGCGTCACCCAGTCACCCATCACGGTAATCATAATATCAGAAAGGGTAATCACGCCAACGACCAGCGCATATTCATTAATGACGACGGCAAACTTTTCCTTGGTGGAACGGAAACGGTCCAGAACTTCCGATAAGGTCAAAGTGTCAGGAATAGTCAGGACATTACGGATGGTATTTTCATTGAGTTGCAGCAGCGACTGGTTGTTCAGAATACGCACCAGAATGTCTTTGGCGTCGACATAGCCAATCACACTGTCAATGTCATTGCTACATACCAGAAACTTGGAATAGGGGTATTCCGCCAGCTTTTGCCGAATACTTTCTTCCGGTTCATTTAAGGTGAAGAACACCACATTTTCACGTGTGGTCATACTCGAAGGCACGTTACGTTCTTCCAGCTCGAATACGTTTTCAATGAAATGGTGTTCCTGTTTCTGGAGCACGCCTGCCTGTGCACCGGCATCCATCACTGCAGAAATATCATCAAAAGTAATATTGTCATCACGAATAGTATTTACTTTAAACAGACGGAACAGCATGTTGGCAATCGCATTGATAAACCAAGCCAAAGGTTTGCAGACTTTAATGAAAATCTGAATTGGCTCGATGACTGAGACTGCGATCTTTTCTGGCGCAATCATGGCCAGACGTTTCGGCATCAGGTCTGCAAATAAAATAAATAATGAAGTGACGACCGTAAAGGAAAGCGCAAAGCTGATATTGTCAGCCCAAGGTCCTTGGTAAAAGCGGGAAACAAAATTATAAATATAAGGACGGAAGGCACCTTCACCTAAAATACCACCAAGAATGGCAACTGCATTTAAACCAATTTGGGAGGCTGCAAAGAAGTCTGCAGAATTTTCTTGTAGATCTAAAACTTTTTGAGCGCGATGATCACCCGACTCAGCCAGAATTTTGAGTTTGACTTTACGGGCACCAGCGAGGGCGATTTCAGTTAAAGATAAAAAACCGGCCCCCGTGATGAGTATTAAGATAATCACAATATTTTGTAAGAGGCTCACAAATCCACCTGTGGATGAATAGTATCTTGGGATATTTTTAACACAAAAAAAGACTTGAGGTGTAACAATGACATCTCAAGTCTTCGAAGTATAATCTTAAAAAATAAGAATTTAGAAGATTTTGAGTTTAATAATGTGAAAATTGAGAATTATTGCTCAGGAATTCACGGTTTTCTTCTTCAATCATCTGGCGGGCGACATATAAAATCAGCTGACGTAACCAGCGATGCGCCGGATGATGATGCAATAAAGGACACCATGCCATTTTCAATTCAAATTCAGGAATATAAAACGGCGGATCTTTGAGAATTAAATTGTGATTCTTGGCTTGCAAACGTGCAATGCGTGAAGGCAGTGTTGCGACCAGATCGACATTGGCAGCCAATAACCCCGGCATCTGGTAGTGACGGGTAAAGACTGAGATTTTACGTTTCTGGCCAATACGTTCTAAAGCCTGATCGATCCAGCCTAAACCGGCCTGTTTTTCAGGATTTACCCCGAAGCCAACACCCATACCGGTTTTGGAAACCCAGATATGCTGTGCATCCAGGTAACTTTTAAGGTTTAAGTTGCTTGCGGCAGGATGCTTGTTATTTAAAAGGCAAGAAAAGCTGTCACGCCAGACCAAAACCTGATGAAAACTTTGCGGGATTTCATTAAAACGGTTGATTGCCAGATCGACCTTGCCTTGTTCCATGTCACGATATGACACGTCACTTGGCGTCAGGAAGTCTAATACCACGTTCGGTGCTTCTGAACGTAGGGCTTTAACCAGACGTGGAACCAGCGTGGCTTCTGCATAATCCGAGGTCATGATCCGGAAGACACGATTTGAGGTATATGGACGGAACTCGGTACGTGGTTCTAGGATCATCGACAGATCAGCGAGCGCATCTCGAATGCGGGGCTGCAATTCTAAGGCACGTTCAGTGGGTGTCATGCCTTCAGAAGAACGAATCAGGAGGGGATCATTAAATAAATTGCGTAATCGGCGTAAGATGTTACTCATGGCAGGCTGGGTAACGCCCAGTTGTTCTGCTGCACGTGTGACATTTTTTTCGCGAAGAAGTACATCAAGATAAATTAATAGATTGAGATCGACCCGCTCCAGATTCATAAAAGAAATACCGAGAATAAATACAAGAAATTATGAAGATTATGCCATAATTGCCGGGCCTTGTGTAAAGCGTCGATGAAAAAAAGCCATGTGCTCACTGATAAAGTTTACAAAATTAACACAGGCTTAAGCTCCATTATTCAAAGTGTACATAAGAGAAAAGATGCACGTTAAATAGAATATCATTTAGCCTTTTTATAGAGGGAAATGAAAACCATCTTTTCGCTTTAAAAGAACATGAGAAAGGCTGTTCTTACGTTCAGTATTTGAGTGAAAAGTACACTAAATCGAGAATTCATCAAGTTGAATAAATCATCAAAGATCAGTATTTTTTAAAGATAAAAGGGCATAAACCCCATATCCAGACTTAAGTCTAATGAATTATTTTTAAGCAACATGTGGAAATTTTATCCATTTTTATTTTTAAATAAATATATATAAAACATAATCTTAATTTAATCTATCAAGATTGTAATAAGACTTTGATCTACTCATTTTTTAAATAAATACTGAAGATTCTTGCAGACTATTGGATTAATTTTCATAAGCCCACTAATCTTTAGCTATCCCAACGGATCGTCGAAAATCTGAACAAGTCATTGAGGGTGTGATTTGAGCGGTTCGTTGCAGAAAAATCCTAATATTATTACAGGAATATATCATGACTACATACCAAACAGCGATTGATGCAATCCGCGAATTAAAAGCGAAATTCGGTAACACTTGGGCAGACATCAGTCCTGAAGATGCTGCGCGTATGCAACTTCAAAACCGTTTCAAAACTGGTTTAGACATTGCGAAATATACAGCGGCAATTATGCGTCGTGATATGGCTGCTTATGATGCAGACTCTAGCAAATACACTCAATCACTAGGTTGCTGGCACGGTTTCATCGCGCAACAAAAAATGATTGCGAACAAAAAATACTTCGGTACAACTGAACGTCGCTACATCTACCTTTCTGGTTGGATGGTTGCAGCGCTTCGTTCAGAATTCGGTCCACTTCCTGACCAATCTATGCACGAAAAAACGTCTGTTCCTGCATTGATCGAAGAAATCTACACATTCTTACGTCAAGCTGACGCGAAAGAATTAAACGACTTGTTCCGTGCACTTAAAAAAGCACAAGAAGCGGGCGACACTGCTAAAGCAGCTGAAATCACTTCACAAATTGACAACTTCCAAACTCACGTTGTGCCAATTATTGCGGACATCGACGCTGGTTTCGGTAACGAAGAAGCGACTTACTTACTTGCTAAGAAAATGATCGAAGCGGGTGCTTGTGCACTACAAATCGAAAACCAGGTTTCTGATGCGAAACAATGTGGTCACCAAGCTGGTAAAGTAACAGTTCCACACGAAGACTTCATCGCGAAAATCCACGCTCTTCGCTACGCATTCCTAGAAATGGGTCTTGATGACGGTATCATCGTTGCACGTACTGACTCTGAAGGCGCTGACTTGACTCAAAAAATCCCAGTGGTTAAAGAGCCAGGCGACATCGCTTCTCAATACATTAGCTACTTAGACACAACTGAAATCGACATTTCAGAAGCTCAAGAAGACGAAATTCTGATCAAGCGTGATGGTAAACTTCACCGTCCTAAACGTCTTGCTTCTGGTCTATACCAGTTCCGTGAAGGCACGCAAATCGACCGCGTTGTACTTGACTGTGTAACTAGCCTACAAAACGGTGCTGACTTGCTTTGGATCGAAACTGCGACGCCTAACGTTGCTGAAATCGCTCACATGGTTAACCGTGTACGTGAAACAGTTCCAAATGCGAAACTTGTTTATAACAACTCGCCTTCGTTCAACTGGACTTTAAACTTCCGTCAACAAGCGTATGACCGTTGGGTTGCTGAAGGTAAAGACGTTTCTGCTTACGACCGTGCTAAGTTAATGAGCGCTGAGTACGATGCAACTGAACTGGCTGCTGAAGCTGACGAAAAAGTTCGTACATTCCAAGCTGACGCTGCTCGTGAAGCGGGTGTGTTCCATCACTTGATCACACTTCCGACTTACCACACAGCTGCACTTTCTACTCATGAGCTTGCTCAAGGTTACTTCGGTACTGAAGGTATGTTGGCTTATGTTGCTGGCGTACAACGTAAAGAAATCCGCGGCGGTATCGCATGTGTTAAACACCAAGCAATGGCTGGTTCTGACATCGGTGATGACCACAAAGAAATCTTCGCTGGTGACAATGCATTGAAAGCTGGTGATGATTCTAAAAACACAATGAACCAGTTCAGCGCTTAATCCGCTCAATTGATTCACCAAAAAACCCTGCAGATGCAGGGTTTTTTGTTTGGAAAAATGCTATTAATAAATAGGGAAGAGCAATCTCAAGAATATGCTCAAGAGGGATTATCCATAATTTCTCCATGATTGGTTTTTATCGCAGTTTTTATGTGTTTAATTCTTGCATTCTAGTGCTATGTCACTGAATATTTGGATATAGCATGCTTATGTTCTGCATCAATTTACCCCTATTTAATTAAAAGTGACCCGGACTTATGCTGTCTAAATTTTTTATCCACCGCCCGATCTTCGCTGGGGTACTGGCGATTGTTGTCATGGCAATCGGCTTGTTCGCAGTGATGAACCTGCCAGTGGAACGTTATCCGGACATTGCCCCGCCAAGGATAACGGTGGCAGCAACTTATAGCGGTGCTTCTGCAGAAACTGTGGAAGAAAGTGTGACTCAAGTGCTGGAACAGCAAATCAAAGGCATTGATCATCTGCTGTATTTCAGTTCGAGTAGTGATTCTTCAGGGCGCAGCCGGGTCAGTATTAGCTTTGAAAATGGCACCAACCCAGATACTGCACAGGTTCAGGTACAAAATGCGATTAATGGGGTACTAAACCGATTACCGGAAGATGTACAACGCCAAGGCGTTAATGTCTTTAAATCGCTCGGTGATACCCATATGGTGATCAGCCTGTATGATGAGTCGGGGCGCAGCAACAATATTGAACTTTCCGACTATCTGATGACCCATCTGGAACAGGACATTTCCCGGATTGAAGGCATTGGTGAGGTGGATGTTTTTGGTTCACAATATGCGATGCGGATCTGGCTGAATCCGGCAAAATTGAAACAATATAACCTGATGCCAAGCGATGTGCGTGCTGCGATTGAAGCCCAGAATACTCAGGTTGCTGCTGGTGCGATTGGTGATCTTCCCGCCATAGACGAGCAATACCTGAATGCCAAAGTTACTTCGGGTTCACGGCTAAAAACTGTAGAAGAATTCCAGAATATTATTGTCAAATCGGATCGTGCCGGCAGCTTTATTTATTTGAAAGATATTGCGCGGGTAGAACTGGGTGCTGAAAATTATCAGTCTTATAGTACCAATAATGGTTATCCATCGGCTGGTCTAGGTATTTCACTGGCGTCAGGGGCCAATGCCATTGCCACCTCTAATCTGATTAAAGCTGAAATTGCCCGCATTTCACAGCAATTGCCTGAAGGCTATAAAATTGCCTATCCACGAGACAATACGCCTTTTGTACAAGAATCAATTAAAGAAGTGGTCAAAACCCTGATCGAAGCCGTGATCTTGGTCATCATTGTGATGTTCATTTTCTTGCAGAACTGGCGTGCCACTTTGATTCCTACCGTGACTGTTCCAGTGGTGATTTTGGGTACGATGGCGGTGCTGTATGCACTGGGTATGAGTATCAACACCTTAACCTTATTTGCGCTGGTTCTGGCGATCGGCCTGTTGGTGGATGATGCGATTGTTGTGGTGGAAAACGTCGAACGGTTGATGCATGAAAAGCAACTGTCCGCCAAAGACGCTGCCCTGGAATCCATGCAGGAAATTAGTGGGGCACTGATCGGGATTACTTTGGTCTTAACCGCAGTCTTTATTCCAATGGCTTTTTTTGGTGGATCGACTGGCGTGATCTATCGCCAGTTTTCTATCACTTTGGTTGCGGCCATGTCGCTGTCTTTAATGGTGGCATTGATTCTAACCCCAGCATTGTGCGCGCTTATCCTAAAACCGAATCCTAAACCGGCAAAATGGGCGTCCTGGTTTAATCAGAAACTGGATCATTTAAAACATCATTATCTGAATTTGTCTAAACTCACCATTCAGCGTCAGGCGATTTGTCTACTATTGTTTGCTGGATTGATCGGTGTGTTTGCGCTGTTCTATCGTGCTTTGCCGACCAGTTTCTTGCCGAGTGAGGATCAGGGGATCTTAAGCTTGCAAATCAAATTGCAGGAAGGCGCTCCGATGAAAAATACCATTCAGATCGGTGAAGAAGTTCGTAAGTATTTTCTGGATCAGGAACAAGCCAACGTCAATCTGGTGATGATCCGTTATGGGCGAAATTTCTCTGGAACTGGTCAGAATTTGGCGACCGGTTTTGTGGCATTAAAACATTGGGATGAGCGTTCCGGTCAGGACAATACTGCACAAGCGATTCGTGAACGGGCTTTGAAGCATTTCCAGAGTAATCGCAATGCACAAATTAATGTGTCCATGCCAGCTTCAGTCAATGGTTTGGGACAAACCGATGGTCTGGATTTCTGGATTCGAGACATCAATGGCAATGGCCGGCAATATCTGGAACAACAATTTAAAGCGCTGGAAGCTCGGGCAGGCAACTATACGAGCTTTGAAAATCTGGGCAAGCGTTCTAATCCTGACAAAGCAGAGCTACGCGTCAATATTGACCAGAAACAGGCCATGGCCAATGGCCTGACCCAATCGGCAATCAACAGTACCTTATCCAGCGCCTGGGGCGGCAGTTATATTAATGACTTTATTGATCGCGGCCGGATTAAACGGGTGATCATGCAGGGTGATGCTGAATTCCGTTCTAAGCCAGAAGATCTGGCGCAGTGGCATGTGCGAAATGACCAGAATCAGATGGTGCCTTTTAGCAACTTCTCGCAAGTGGGCTGGAGTGGTGGCCCTGAAGTGGTCAACCGTTTTATGGGTTATACCGCATTGCAAATGGAAGCGGATCGAGCCAAAGACAGCAGTTCCGGCCAGGCCATGCAGGATGTGGAAGCTTTGATTGCCGAGCAGGAGGGAGTCGATGTGGTCTGGAGCGGTCTTTCCTTTGAGGAAAAACAGTCCAATAATCAGGCGATCTGGCTGTATCTGATTTCAATCGGTTTTATTTTTCTCTGTCTGGCGGCTTTATATGAAAGCTGGAGCATTCCAACTGCTGTGATGTCGGCTATTCCACTGGGGATTGGCGGCAATATTATTTTCAGTTATCTGGCTGGTTTCCCGAATGATATCTATTTCCAGATTGCCTTGCTGACCACCATCGGTCTGTCCTGTAAGAATGCTATTCTGATTGTAGAATTTGCTTCATTAGCGCAGCAACAAGGCAAATCGGTAGTAGAAGCCGCACTAGAAGGTGCGTCTTTACGTCTACGTCCAATTTTGATGACTTCTTTGGCCTTTGGCGCAGGGATTTTACCGCTGGTCTTTGCTACAGGCGCTGGTGCGGTGAGTCGTCAGGAAATTGGCGTGAGTGTATTTGGTGGTGTCATTTTTGGAACATTGCTGGTGCTGATTTTTATTCCATTTATGTATGTTTTAATTCGTCGCTTGATAAAGAAAAAACCAATTATTGAATAAATTTATGGTTTTTTTATAAAAAGCCTGACTCAGTCAGGCTTTTTTCTGGCTAAATATCGAGGATTTGATTAATACAAAAAATATCGTCATATTGCAGCATGATCATTAAAATTATTCACATGAAAAATTAGGATACAGGGATCAGGACAAACATCTCTTGAATGCCAGACTTTTATAATGAGCTGCTTATGCCGACAATTTCAGAAAAAATCCAGCATATCCAACAACAATTACATTCTGAAAATCACGCCAGCACTGTAAGTTTACTCAGTCAGCTGAATGTCGCCGATCAGGCGCGCATTTTAAGCCGTTTAGATGCTCGGCAACAGGCCCGAATTTTAAGGCAACTGAATGAACCGAGCTTGGTCTATGCTTTTATGCCCCTAGGGCAGCAGTTAAACGTGGCACAGCACTTATCTATTTCAGAACTTGTTCCCATTCTGGACGCAATGCCCTCTGATGATTTTGTCGATATTTATAAGCAGTTTTCGCCGCCGCTACAGCTGCAATTGATGAGCGCATTATCTGAAGAATCCCAGCAGACACTCAAAGATCTGGCCATCTATCCGGAAGGTACAGCGGGTGCCATGATGAGCTCAAGTTTTGTGACGCTCTCACCCGATTTAACCATGGATGAAGCGATACAGGCTTTACGTGTGGTGGCCGCCGGGCAGGAAACCCTGTATTTGATTTATATTGTCGATGCAGAAGAACGGCTGATCGGTGTGATTTCCTTAAGGCAGATCATACAGGCCTTACCTGAGCTGAGCATTGCCGAGGTGATGCAACGTGACGTCATTTCTGCTCAGGTAACAGATGATCAGGAAATTGTAGCTCGAGCCTTGGCCTACTATGATTTTATTGCTCTGCCTGTAGTTGATGCACAGCAAAAACTCTTAGGAATTGTCACCTATGACGATGCAATGGACATTGTCGAAGCCGAAACCACGGAAGATATTTTAAAGTCGGGTGCAGTAACGCCGTTGACTGAAATGAGCCTTAAAACTGCCCCGATTTTGACCCTGTATCAGAAGCGGGTCTTTTGGCTGGTCATTCTAGTTTTTGGCAGTCTGCTCTCTGGAATCGGCATTGCACACTTTGAAGAGATCATTGCCGCACATATCGTGCTGGTATTTTTCTTGCCGCTTTTGGTGGGGAGTGGCGGGAATGCCGGTTCGCAATCAGCCACCTTGATGGTGCGTGCTTTGGCCACAGGCGATGTCGAGTTCAAGGACTGGTTTAACCTGCTCAGTCGTGAATCGCTGGTGGCGCTATGTTTAGGTGGCACCATGGCGATTGCGGTATCCATTCTGGGTTATATTCGGGGAGATATCATGGTCGCTGTGGTGCTGGCCATCAGTATGCTCGGGATTGTGTTGATGGGCTGCCTGATCGGCATGAGTCTGCCTTTTATTTTAAATAAACTCAAACTTGATCCTGCCAGTGCTTCGGCGCCATTGGTGACTTCCATCTGCGATGCTACCGGTGTGATTCTGTATTTATTTGTGGCTTCCAAATTATTGTTTTAATTCACAGATTGATACAACAGCCTAGAAAAAATGCTTTATGCTCATGAAAATCAGCATTATTTCTGGAATAACCTATGCCTGAGTCTGGACAAAAACCAAAACTAAGCCAACAAGAGGTGATACGTCTGGAACGTGATCTGGCCAAGTTTGCCAATATAATGGATTCCGTAGTACGTATTCCGTTTACCAAGCAAGGAGTAGGGGCAGACGCGGCTTTGAGTACGATTCCGGTTGCTGGAGATATTGCCGGTTTTATATTGACCTGTTATGCCATTCATAAGGCCAAACAGATCGGGGTGCCGAGTGCCAAACTCAATCCAGTGATAAAGATGGCGGCGATCGATGCGGTAGTAGGATTTATTCCGGTGGCGGGCACAGTCTTTGATATTTTTATTCGGCCCAGTCGCAAAGCGCTCGATGTCGTGCACCTGCATATTCGCGAGGAATATCAGATTAATAGCGATCGACATGTGGTGCATCCATTTTTGCATGAAAATCTGGAACGCAAAAAACAGCAATCTGGATTCTGGCGCAATCCTGTGGTGGCCTGGATCTGGATTCATATCCCTGATATTTTAGGCACTTTATTCCTGATTCTATTTGTCTTCGCGATCGGGTGGGGTGCTATGGCGCTGTATCAATGGTTCAGCCAATGATAGGTCAGCTAAAGAATAATTAAATCCAATAAAAAAAGCCTACAATTGCAGGCTTTTCTTGAATCAAAACTAAAGTTTTACTTAAGCACAATCTAGTTGTTGCAATGCAGCGACACGCTGTTCGATGCTTGGATGCGTCTGGAACAATGCAGCAAGGCTAAAGCCTTCTTCTTTACCCGCAGAAATCGCAAATGCTTTCATTTCTTTCGGCATGGCATCTGGCATTTCAGATTCTGCCTGTAAGCGCAGTAATGCTGAAATCATGGCTTGTTTACCTGCCAGACGTGCACCTGCTTCATCAGCACGGTATTCACGGTGACGAGAGAACCACATCACAATCGACGACGCCAAAATACCGAATACGATATCCAGCACAATAGTAATCACGAAATAGGCAATACCCGGGGCTTCACCTTCTTCACGACCAAAGACATTGCGGTCAATAAAATCGCCCGCGACACGTGCGAAGAACATCACGAAGGCGTTCACAACACCTTGGATCAGTGCCAGAGTGACCATGTCACCATTGGCGACGTGACCAATCTCATGCGCCAATACTGCACGAAGTTCGTCTTTGTTCATACGCTCAAGCAAGCCGGTTGATACCGCAACGAGAGCATCGTTTTTGTTCCAGCCAGTGGCAAAGGCATTCGACTGGTAAGAGGGGAAAATACCCACTTCCGGCATTTTAATGCCTGCACGCTGAGAAAGTTGTGCAACTTCTTGGAGCAACCAGGCTTCAGCTTGGTTACGAGGTGCATTCGGGTCAATCAGTTCAGTACCCGTGGTCTTTTTCGCCATCCATTTAGACATGAACAGGGAAATCATTGAGCCGACCATACCGAACACAAAACAGATGACCAACAGGTTGCCTAGATTCAAGCCACCTGCGCCATGGTAACTACCGACACCGAAGAGTGACAAGATAATGCCAGCTACAACCAGTACCGCGAGGTTGGTTAGCAAGAACAAACCAATCCGCATCATTGAGAAATCCTCTTATTACAGAAAAATAATCTGATTATTAAATGTAAATCATTGAAATCAATATGCGGTGAAATCGAGAAGAATTCAAGGAAAAAATAGCATTTGGCTACAAAAAACACAGGATATTTTTTGTGCAAATTGAAACATAGGTCTTTAAAAACAAAGCTGTTTAGGAGTTATTCACTTAAATATATTTTTGCAGATGCTGACGCATTCGCGGTGGCATATGAGCCTGCCGGTGCATCGGTGAAACTGCCATCCGCTTGAGCAATGATCTGACGCTGATATTTTGCAGCCTGAATATTGGAAGCTGTGGTGGTTTCAGTCGAATAATTGTCAGAACTGGCAATCACACGACCATTATCAGAAGATGCTGTATAGGCAGCACTAGTATTGCCAATTCCCTGAGCATATAAGTTCTGATAACGGCTGCTGACACGACGGACATAGTCCTGAGTTTCACGAAACGGTGGCACACCCTTATATTTGGCGACATTGCCTTCACCGGCATTATAGCCTGCCAGTGCCAAGGTGGTATTACCATTAAACCGTTTTAATAACCAGGCCAGATATTTGGCGCCTGCCATAATATTCTGCTGCGGGTCATAAGCGTTGCTGACATTAAAACGACGGGCAGTCGCCGGCATGAGTTGCATTAAGCCCTGTGCACCGACTGGAGAGCGTGCCTGTACATTAAAACCGGATTCGGTATGCATCACGGCTTTAATCAAGCCTTCAGACACGCCATAGGTTTGTGCTGCCTGACGAATAATCGAGTCATAGGCATTTTTATTTCTACTATAGCTAGGCAATACAGAAGCTTCACTCGAGCCCCAGTTGCTATAACTGTGAATATTGCTGTCTGGATAATAGGTTTTCTTTTCTACCTGTAGATGGTTATAGCGACTTTTCTTATTGGTCAATAAAGTACTGCCATTACTGTCACGTAACTGATAGATCGTTTGACCGGCATAAGCAAAGTGACAACAGCTTGCCAATAGCAAACCACTGATCCCATAACGCCCCAAAACATGCACATTTATTTTCATTGTTTATATTAAGTAAACACAAGCGAGAAAAATTCAATAAAGAGTTTAACAAAAAATTACGGAATGAAAAGACTTGTGCGCTGCATTTATAAACGAGTTTGTAAATGCAAGTCATTTTTTACATTTTAGCAGTAGAAAAAAAAATATGATTTAATTTAAAACCTTAGGCTTGACAGGTTTAACTAATTGATTTTTATAAATAATTAAATTGATCAAAAAATGATCAATTCAAAGAAAAGCCTTATCTTTTGAGCCGGACAAGTTGTCAAGTCTGTTTCAATCCACAAAGTTATCCACAGCTTTTGTGGACAACTGTGGAAAAGTCCAAAAGATAAGCATCTTGACTAAAAAATGAACGCAATCGTTCAATATATCAATCTAAATAAAACATGAAAATGAAACTAATAAGACATTTTCATGAAAATAAATTCTTTTGATGCGATAGCGGTCTGAATCGGCTAAAATTGCGCGGTATTTTTTTTATGGGTTAATCTCGTCTATGTACTCGCCAGTTGAGTCCGAACAAGGATTTAATTTCAAACCTGAACTGCCAACAAGCTCAGCCTACTACCGTTTGTTGAAGAAGCTTCGCCGCCAGGTCGGACATGCCATTCGTGACTTCAAGATGATTGAAGAAGGCGATAAGGTCATGGTGTGTATTTCTGGTGGTAAAGACAGTTATACCCTGTTGGATATCCTGCTACAGTTCAAGCGCATCGCACCGATCAATTTCGATGTAGTGGCTGTAAATCTGGATCAGAAACAGCCAGGCTTCCCTGAAGATGTTCTACCGCGTTATTTAGAAGAAAATAATATTCCGTATTACATTCTGGAAAAAGACACCTACAGCATTACCAAAAAACTGACGCCAGAAGGCAAAACCTATTGTGCAGTCTGTTCGCGTTTGCGTCGTGGTTCTTTATACGGTTTTGCGCAGGAAATTGGCGCGACCAAAGTTGCTTTAGGCCATCATCGTGATGATATCTTGGCGACTTTCTTCCTGAACCTGTTCCATGGCGGCAGCTTGAAAGCTATGCCACCAAAACTGTTGTCTTCAGACAAAAAGAACATTCTGATTCGCCCACTGGCCTATGTGGAAGAAAAAGACATCATCAAATATGCAGAAATGCGTCAATTTCCAATTATTCCATGTAATTTATGTGGCTCTCAGGACAACCTGCAGCGCGCAATTATCAATGACATGTTACGTGATTGGGATAAAGCACATCCAAAACGTCTGCACAGCATTTTTGGCGCATTGCAAAATGTTTCGCCATCGCAGCTGGTCGATCGTGAATTATTTGATTTTGAAGTGCTGGACAGCCAGCGTGAATTCGACTTCAAAGGCGGTGATTCAACTGAAGAAGCTGTGGAAGGCGAGAACCGTCGGATCAATATGGTCAATCTGGGCTTTGCTGCAGACTAATTTTAGAACGTGTAGACATCAGCCTGCGGGTTGATGTCTGCTTATAAACATAAATAAAAATAGAACTACAAAAATTGAACGGCGCGTACAAAATTCGTTAGCCTTTGCGCTAATGATCATGATATAACAAAGCACAAGCATAATAGCTTCAACATGATGTCGTCTGGATAGTCGACACAAATGAACAAATAATTTGAGGAAAGATCATGCCTGCTTTTTTAACTGATGATTGGTTTTCAACTGTAGAAACTCTAACTGCGCAAGCTGGCGATTTGAATTTGCCACCAGCTTTGGCGAACCTTGCGATTAATTTGGTTGTAGCGGACACTACAGGTAATACTGAACTATCTTTAGATGGTGGGGCAATCAAAAAAGGTTTGTCTTCAAATGCCAAAACTACGCTGAATATGGATGGCGAAACTCTACGTAAAGTTTTTCTAGAGTTTGATATGGCTGCTGCGATGCAGGCCTTCATGACAGGTAAAATCAAAGTACAGGGTGATATGTCACAATTGATGGCACTTCAAACTGCAAAACCAAGTCAGGAACAAAAAGATTTGTTCAAGAAAGTACTTGAAAATACCACGGCTTAATTCTGCTAAGACATTCGCCCGAATAAAGACCAAAAAAGCTTACCCTGAGGTAAGCTTTTTTTATGGCATTTTGATTAACGCTAAGATTTCAGCTTAGATATTCACCAATTGCGGTGTAGTCTTGATATGCTCCAGATAAGCACGAATACGGGTTACATATTGCACCGCTTGACGGTAACGACCATTATTGGCCTTATTCTGATCCAGATAGGCATATAAGTTCACCCAGTTATTCGGGTTCTTGCCTTGCGACTGAATGCGCTTTTGCAACTGATTCACTGCACCTGGGCCCATATTATAAGCTACCAGTGCAAACCAGTTTCGATCTGGAAAAGGAATATGCTCATAGCGACTAAGCATTTGATCATAATACTTGGCGCCACCCTGAATGCTTTGAGCCGGATCGGTACGGTTACTCACACCCATGGCTTTGGCTGTACTGTTGGTCAGCATCATCAAACCACGCACACCCGTCGGAGAAACTGAATTCGGTTTCAGATAAGATTCCTGATAACCAATGGCCGCCAGTAAATGCCAATCCAGATTATACTGCTGAGCTGTCTGTTTAAAGCTCGCTTCATAGATCGGCAGACGGTTGTTCAAATCACGTTGAATGGTGGTCCAGGATTCCTCTTTCACCACATTCTGATTATAAAATGAAGCAAGCTGCTTCATGGCACCACTTTGTTTGCCTTTGCAGACAAAAGCACTGGCCGTCTGGCTCAAAGGATCTGTAGCAGATTTAAACACTAGATTTAAATTGGTATTCAAGCCATTACTTGACAGAATCGATTCATCGCCACAAGTGGCCGAGAATGACGTCAAACGCTTGTTTTCAATGGTGCGTATATCGGTAGTCGTCATGGCCAGATTGGCTTTACCCTGAGCAACCCATTGTAGTGCCGTATTATTATCAGGAACGATTTTAAAATCGAGCTTTACATTCAGATTGTTAGCATAGTTACGAACCAGATCATAACCGAAGCCATGTAGATGTTGTCCATCCTGGAATACGGTAGTCGGATTTTCAACCGCAACCACGGTCAACTTATTGCTATTGACCACATGATCAAACTGAAGTGTGGTCTTACTTGCATTGATACTGTGTAGGGGAATAAATGCAGTGCTCAGTACAAGTGCTTTCAAAGGGAGAGAAGAAATTACAGATCTTAGGCAAAGCCTCGACCCAGTGGATGAACTACTGTGCATGTTGTCTCCGCTACAAGTAATTTATGCCCTAAAAATCACAGCCAACAAAGCCAGAAATTTTAACAGTTTGATAAATTCAATAAGGGTTGGGCAGTCATGACGTCATTCAAAATGACAAGAGATTTAAAGATAATTATGTAGAAAAACTACATAGATTAAAAAGTAAGCATTTCCGGAAGTTGCTGGCATATTAATGATCTAAAAAACGATTGTCAAATTTTGTACACAAATTATTTTTAAAAATAATTTTAAGATACTGAAATATAAAGTTAATTTTTTTGGAATTTTGCCATTGTGTTAAAATGGTAAATAAAATAAGCTGTTTGTAAGTTAAAACACTGAAAATATGATCAGCAAGACGTATGAAATCCAACTTAATCACCCGTGCTGGACACGATAAATTGGTGGCAGAACTTAAGAATCTCTGGCATGAAGAGCGCCCTGAAATTACCAAAAAAGTAAACTGGGCCGCTAGTCTCGGCGACCGTTCTGAAAATGCAGACTACCAATATAACAAGCAAATTTTGCGTAAAATTGATCGACGGGTCAGGTATCTCGGCAAGCGCCTCGAAGAGCTGAAAATTATAGATTTTTCCCCGGAGCAAGAGGGCAAGGTCTATTTTGGTGCCTGGGTGGACATTGAAAATGAAGAAGGTGAACAAAAAACTTTACGTATTGTCGGTGTAGATGAAATTTATGATCATCATCCGCAGCATATTTCGATCAGTTCACCGATGGCACGCGCGTTATTAGGCAAGCAGGTCGATGATGAGGCCGAGGTATTGACCCCCTCCGGCAAGAAACTTTGGTTCATCAACTCAATTCGTTATGAAAAGCCAGAAAATTCAGCAGATTAATGTAATTGATTTTATTTTGTGCAGTTGATGCAGTGAAAGCATAAAAATATTTGCCAAGCATGATTTTTGTTTATATCATGTCGGCCATGGAAGCGTGGCAGAGCGGTTTAATGCACCGGTCTTGAAAACCGACGAGGGTGTGAGTCCTCCGTGAGTTCGAATCTCACCGCTTCCGCCAAATTTTAAAAACCCAGTCAATTTGACTGGGTTTTTTTATGTCTGAATATTTTTTCAGTTGTTGATCCGCTTGATGCTGAATGTGATTATTTCTCTCATTATTCTCTACTGAGTTAAATACAACTCAAGATCATTTCAAGATTCAAATCTTTGAATGAAAATGCCCAGGTTGGCTTTGATTTCGGATGATTTTTAGCTGAATAAGCCGCTTTTTATAGAAGTTTCGCTAAATTTTATTGCCAAAAATCTAATTTATTTATATGATGGCGGCCAAGGAAGCGTGGCAGAGCGGTTTAATGCACCGGTCTTGAAAACCGACGAGGGTGTGAGTCCTCCGTGAGTTCGAATCTCACCGCTTCCGCCAAATTTTTAAAACCCCAGTCGAAAGATTGGGGTTTTTCTTTTTAGGCTGCAGATCTTGAATATTAAATTCTTCAGTCCTGAACTTAATTCATAAAATCTTGAAAAATGGACGTATCGGCCAAATATAGAGTCAGAGGCGTCAACGCGCTATTATACGCCCAAGCATCATATGGATCTCATTATGAAAATTGTCGCAGATGAAAATCTGGCATTTACCGATTATTTCTTTTCCGAATTTGGTGACATTCAACATTGTGCAGGGCGAACCTTAAGCGCAGATGATGTCAAAGATGCCGATAGCTTGCTGGTACGTTCAGTGACTCAGGTCAATGAAGTACTGCTACAGAATAGTTCGATCAAATTTGTGGGCAGTGCCACCATTGGTACAGATCATTTGGATATTGCTGCATTAGAACAACATGGGATTCAGTGGAGTAATGCAGCCGGCTGTAATGCGCAAGCAGTGGCTGAATATGTCATTACCGCATTATTGCAGGTACGTCCTGAATTACTCGATGCCAATACGACATTTACCCTGGGTATTGTCGGTTTGGGTAATGTCGGAACCCGACTGGCTTATATGGCGAAGCTCTTGGGCTGGCGCGTGATCGGTTGCGATCCTTTTGTGCAAAGAGAGCAGGTTGATCAAGTCGAATTTCATGAACTGCTGCAGCAGGCGGACGCCGTTTCAATTCATGTCCCTTTAACCAAAACAGGCATATATCCAACCTATCATTTATTTAATGCTACTGCGTTGGCAAAAATGCAGCCTGACGCGATCCTGATTAACTCAGCGCGTGGGCCAGTGATTGAAGAAACTGCCTTAATTCAAGATATTAAAGCGACACAACGCCCCGTAATTTTGGATGTTTTTGAACACGAACCGCTGATTTCAGCAGAACTTCTGGATCTGGTGACTTTGGTGACTCCGCATATTGCCGGCTATAGCCTGGAAGGCAAGGCACGTGGTACCCAGATGATTTACGAAGCTTTTTGTCAAACTTTCGGTTTTGCAGCCAATAAACAGTTTGAATCCCAGCTGCCTATCTGTGAGCAGTTTTTTCAGGGGCAGGATTTAAAAATGGCATTGCAACAGCATTTATCCCAAATTTATGACATTGCTCGTGATGATGCCAATCTACGTGCCTGTCTCAAAGAAGGCAAAATCGATCAGCAGGCATTTGATCATTTACGTAAAACCTATCCGCTGCGTCGTGAGTGGGCAGCACATGGTGGGCCGAAGGCATGACGATGACGTATCAACCCACTTGTGACCTTCAAGCCATGCGTGCACGGGCGACCTTATATCGTCAAATCCGTCAATTTTTCGCTGAGCGGGATGTATTAGAGGTGGAAACACCGATTTTGTCTCAAGCCGGTGTGACCGATGTGCATTTAGCCTCGGTACAGGCACAGCGCCATGTGCTGGGTAAACTGAATACGCATTATTTGCAGACCTCACCCGAATTTGCTATGAAGCGCTTATTGGCCAGTGGTAGTGGACCCATTTACCAAATCTGTAAGGTCTTCCGCAATGATGAGCATGGACGCAAGCACAATAGCGAATTCACCATGCTGGAATGGTATCGCCCGGGATTTAGCTTAAAAGATCTGATGTTTGAAGTATCGGATTTGCTGAATGTGACTTTGAAAGCACGTTTTGGCGAAATCCGTCCGACCATTCTAAGCTATAAACATGCTTTCATGGATCGTCTGGATCTCAATCCACTTCAAGCCACTTTACAGGAACTGAAAGATTGCTGCCGCCGCGTTGGACTCAATCTGGATTTAGGCGAGGATCGTCTCGGTTATATCGACCTGTTATTTTCACATATGGTTGAACCTAGTCTGGGTTTTGATACTGCAGTATTCCTGACTGATTTCCCCCCTGAAATGGCATCACTGGCCAAAACCCGAACCGATGAAGATGGTGAACTGGTCGCCGCACGTTTTGAATTGTATATCGAAGGTTTAGAATTGGCCAATGCCTATGATGAGCTGATTGATGCCGACGTATTGCGTTCGCGCTTTGAGGCGGATAATGCAGAACGGGCCAAGCTGGGCTTGCATGTCATGCCGATCGATAAATATCTATTGGCAGCTTTACCGAATATGCCGGAATGTTCTGGAATTGCCCTTGGAATTGACCGTTTGTTGATGATTGCAACCAATCAAATGAAACTGGAGCAAGTGATTACTTTTCCGGCAGATATTTCCTGATGGTACTGATCCAATATTTCTTAATTCCTTTTGTGATAAAGAGAAATTAAGCTATTAAAAAAGCACCCGAGGGTGCTTTTTTATTATTCAATCGCTACGGTTTGTTGTGCTTTGAGTTCACCGAGTGCCTGAATCCGTCGTTCAATCAGCATTTCACCAATATCCGGACCCTGAATATCGGCAGGCAGGTCTTGTGCCTTGATGGCGCGTACGGTTTGCATGGCATCGAGGACATATTGTGCTTGTGGATAAGCACGATCTTCCAGACCTAGACGGCCACGTGAATCACATTCACACGCCTGGACGAAAGCTTCGACACGTTCAGGGCGACGTAACACATCCAGACGTTGCAATAATCGCCATAAGGTTCCCGGCTTAAGATTGAAGGCCTGATGGCATTTCAGATGCTCTTTGCACACCGCCAAAGCCAGCTGCTTGGTATACGTCGGCACTTTTAAACGGTCACACAGTTCATTCACTGGCTTGATGCCACGCTCTTCATGCATGATATGTCGCGGTAATTCTTCAACCGGCGTTAAAGCTTTTCCTAAGTCATGCACTAAAACGGCAAAACGTACATCCAGGCTATAATTTTGACGACATGCCTGCTGCAAGGACATCATCGTGTGAATGCCGCAGTCAATTTCCGGATGATATTCAGGTCGTTGCGGAATGCCATATAAGGCGTCAATCTCAGGGAAGAGTACCTTTAAAGCACCACACTCGCGTAATACTTCAAAATACACATCAGCATGACGTTCGGATAATGCACGGGAAGTTTCTTTCCAGACGCGTTCCGGTGTCAAGGCATTTAATTCACCCGATTCAGTCAAGCGTTGCATTAACGCCAAAGTTTCATCGGCAATCACAAAGCCTGCACTGGTATAACGGGCAGCAAAACGGGCAATGCGTAGCACGCGTAATGGATCTTCGACAAAAGCATCGGAAACATGACGTAGAGTCCGCTTTTCCAGATCCTGTTGACCACCATAAGGATCATAAACCTGGCCGGCATCATCCATGGCCATGGCATTAATGGTCAGATCGCGACGAATCAGATCCTGCTCTAGCGTAACGCTGGCATCGGTATGAAACTCAAAACCATGATAACCGGTGCCAGATTTACGTTCGGTACGCGCCAGTGCATATTCTTCTTTTGTTTGGGGATGTAGAAAAACAGGGAAATCTTTGCCTACGGGCTGATAGCCTAAGTCAAGCATTTGCGCGGGAGTTGCACCAACAACCACATAATCTTTTTCGTGATAGGGGTGTCCGAGCAAATGATCTCGAACTGCGCCGCCTACTAAATAAACTTGCATGAAAAAACCTCTATTCTTACAAGCATCATGCTACAGAATAGAGGTTTTCTCAAGTTAAGAAACGAGGCTGATGCGTCGTTATCTTGTCATTGGCTTAAAGTGCATCTTGTTCCGCTTGCTGGATTTCTGCAACAGTCAGTGCAGTCATGTTGATGACACGGCGCGTGGTCGCAGTCGGCGTCAAAATGTGGACAGGTTTCGCAGCACCCAACAGAATTGGACCAATCGTTACGTTGTTGCCTGAAGTTGCCTTTAACAGGTTAAACGAGATATTGGCAGCATCCAGATTCGGCATGATCAGCAAGTTTGCAGAGCCTTTGAAACGTGAATTCGGGAATGCAAACTGACGAATGTTCTCATCCAGTGCAGCATCACCGTGCATTTCACCTTCAACTTCCAGCTCAGGCGCGATTTCAGACAGGATGTCATACACCTTACGCATTTTTTGCGCGCTGGCATCATGCTGGTCTGAACCGAAGCTTGAGTGAGAAAGCAGGGCAATACGTGGCGTCATACCAAAACGGCGAACTTCTTCAGCGGCTAGAATGGTCATTTCAGCCAGCTGTTCAGCTGTTGGATTGGTGTTGACATAGGTATCGGCAATGAACAAGTTACGGTCTTCAAGCATCAAGGCATTTAGGGTAAAGAAGGTGTTATGACCATCTTTCTTGCCAATGATATTGCTGACGAAGTCCAGGTGAATGTCGTAGCTTGAATACGTACCACACAGCATACCGTCTGCCATACCATGTTTCACAAGCATCGCTGCGATCAGGGTAGAGCGGCGACGTGCTTCACGCTGTGCATATTCAGGTGTTACACCCTTACGCTGCATGATATTGTAGTAATCATCCGCAAACATTTCATAGTTGGGGTTCTTTTCCTGATCAACAATCGTGATATTCACGCCATCTTCAAGACGTAGACCCAATTTTTTGATGTTGGCTTCAATTACCGCTGGGCGACCCACCAGAATTGGAATTGCCAAACCATCATCTACCGCAATTTGAACTGCGCGAAGTACACGCAGGTCTTCACCTTCCGCATAAGCAATACGTTTAGGATCAGATTTGGCTTGTTCGAAAATCGGTTTCATCATGAATGCAGAGTTGTAGACAAACTCAGACAAACGTTGACGATAATGCGAGAAATCCGTGATTGGACGTGTTGCCACGCCAGAATCCATGGCTGCTTGTGCAACAGCAGGTGCGATTTCTAGAATCAAACGTTGATCCAGTGGTCCCGGAATCAGGTATTCACGGCCAAATGATGCCGATTTTTCACCATAAGTCGCCGCATCAGCTTCAACGTGTGCCATACGCGCGATCGCGTGGACACAGGCAATTTTCATTTCTTCGTTAATGGTGGTTGCGCCAACGTCCAGCGCACCACGGAAGATGTACGGGAAGCACAGTGCGTTATTCACCTGGTTCGGATAGTCAGAACGACCAGTCGCCATGATCACGTCATCACGAACTTCATGCGCATGTTCAGGCAGAATTTCTGGATCCGGGTTCGCCAAGGCAAAGATGATCGGATCTTCAGCCATGACCTTGACCATTTCTTTGGTCAAAATGCCCGCAGCAGAAAGACCAAGGAACATGTCTGCACCTGAAATCACGTCACCAAGCTGAGTAGCTTCAATGTCTTGTACATAGGCTTTCTTAGATTCATCCAGGCCTTCGCGATGTGTAGTCAGCAGACCGCGTGAATCGGCAACGATGATGTTCTCTTTTTTAGCACCCAGAGCGCAAAGCAGATTTAAACAAGACAGTGCAGCAGCACCCGCGCCTGAAGCCACGATCTTGATGTCTTCAATTTTTTTACCGTTGATTTGTAACGCGTTGAGGAGCGCAGAACCGACAATAATCGAAGTACCGTGCTGATCATCATGGAATACTGGAATATTCATGCGTTCACGCAATTTTTGCTCGATATAGAAACACTCTGGCGCCTTGATATCTTCAAGGTTAATCCCGCCAAAAGTCGGTTCTAATGCAGCTACAATATCCACAATTTTGTCTGGATCATTTTCAGCAATTTCGATATCGAATACATCAACGCCAGCGAATTTTTTGAATAATACGCCTTTACCTTCCATCACTGGTTTAGAAGCCAAAGGACCAATATTACCCAAGCCAAGCACGGCAGTACCGTTGGTCACTACAGCAACCAGGTTGCCACGAGCCGTATACAATGCAGCAGTTGAAGGATCGCGTTCAATCTCAAGACATGGTGCAGCTACGCCAGGCGAGTAAGCAAGGGCCAAGTCACGTTGGTTGACCAATTGTTTGCTTGGTGTAACGCTGATTTTCCCCGGGGTAGGAAACTCGTGATAGTAAAGGGCCTGTTGCTTTAAAGATTGTTCGTCCATCAGTCTCTCGATCGTTGTAAAGATTACCCGGTCAGCGGGCAAAGAATTTATTTATGTTCCTGAATATACCATTTGTTAGCCAGTTCGGACAGACAAAGACGGCCGTTTTTCCAACAAACTTATTGTGGTGGGGTATGGACTTAGACTTGGGGTATATAAGTCTGATGCGTCTTGTCTCGCACTAAATAAGCGGTTGCATCCTGCTCAGGAAGCGGTTTGGAAAATAAGTAACCCTGGGCAATATCACAGTCTAAATCACGTAGATATTCTAGCTGTTCTTCAGTCTCGATCCCTTCCGCGACCACGGTCATGCCCATGGCTTTACCCATGGCCACCATGGCGCTGACAATCGCTGCCTGTTTGTTTTCCCCAATCTTGCAAACAAAACTGCGATCAATTTTTAAGGTATCAATTGGAAAATCAGCAAGATAGGAGAGAGAAGAATAACCTGTACCGAAATCATCTAGGGCAATATGAATATGTCGCTGTTTAATTTCATTCAGCAGGTTTTTGACCGCTTCCGAATTTTCAATTAAAGAAGATTCGGTAATTTCCAGCTCCAGGCTGGCGCCAGAAATATGGTTGTCTGCAATGGCTTGGTCCAGATCATCAAGTAATTGACCACGACGCAATTGCTGCGCCACGATATTGACTGATACACAAATATGATTAAAGCCCAGATCATTCCATTGGCGAATCTGTTTAGCGGCCTGCTGGATCACCAGACGGCCAATGTCTGAAATCAGGCTGGTCTGTTCCGCTAAGGGGATAAACAGCCCGGGTGCAATAATGCCTTTTTCTGGATGGTTCCAGCGAATCAGCGCTTCAAAGCCATAAATGCTTTGATCGCTAAAATTGATTTTTGGCTGATAATACACCACCAGCTCATTATTCTGGATCGCTTTACGCAAATCCCGTTCCAGGAAAACCCCTTTATTCTGTAATGAATGATTTTCACTAGAATAAAAATGAATGGTGTTGCCACCGAGATTTTTGGCTTCGTTCAATGCCTGTTCGGCGCAGTTATTTAAATAATCCAGCTGACGGCCATGATCCGGATAGAATGCCACGCCCATGGACAGGGTAATCACATGATCCTGACCGTAAATATTAAACGGTCTGCTAAAGGCCTGAGCAATGCGTTCACAATGGTGCTGAACTGAAGGGCGAATATGTGAAATTTCATAGAGAATCGCAAAATCATCACCGTTTAGATGTGCAACAAATAGCGCTTCTGCATTGGTCATCCGCAGCCGCTGCGCCACCTGGCGTAGAAGTTCATCACCGCCGTTATTGGATAGATATTCATTCAATGGGCGGAAACGGTCGATATTAAGCCGAATCACAGCCATCTCTTTAATCGAGTCTTTTTGCGAAACCAGATACTGATGTAGCTGATAGTTATAATAAAAGCGGTTCGGCAAGTCAGTCAGTGTGTCGTAATTTTCCAGATAGGACAGGCGCTGTTCCTGTAATTTACGTTCAGTCAGATCTGATACGATGCCAATATAATGGGTAATCCGGCCTTCATCATCAGTCACGGCATTAATATGCAGCCATAAGGTGGATTCTTTGCCAGACAGAAATTTGGCATAAACCTCTCCATCATAAGAGCCAATCTTTTGAATCTGTTTGACAATATTGGCCTGAAAAGTACGTTGCTGGGATTTATTTTGCACCGCAATATCAAATAAGGATTTACCGATAATTTCGTCACGCTCAAAACCGCTCAGGTATTCGTAGTGAGGATTGACATCGATATAATCTAATTCAGGATTCAGAATAAAAATGCCTTCCGCAGCCTGTTCTAGTACACTGGCCACCAGTTTTAAACGTTCTTGAGAAAGACGTTCCTGCTGAATATCACGACGGATACCGACCATGCGCAAGGGTTTTTTATTTTTAGGATCACGACTGATCACCCGGCCAATATCATGCACCCAACTCCAGCCACCTTCACTGAGCTTGATCCGGTAAGTGGCATCATAGCGTTCAATCTGGCCACGCAGATGCTGTTTCATATTGCGCTTAAAATAGTCCAGATCTTCAGGGTGAATCAGATACTGTAATTGCAGATGGTGATCTTTGGAATCGCGCAGAATCTTTTCGTCTTTATGATTGGTTAAGGTGATGCTGCGCTCTTGAATATTCCAGTCCCATGGCCGAATACCGGCAATTTCATGTGCAAGTTCTAGGTTTTGCTGCTGATTCTTCAGGTCATGATTGATCTGTTCAATATCATAGGTACGTTCCCGTACTTTTTGCTCCAGCAATTGATTGCTGAGCTGTAATTGCAGTTCAACATCTTTGGATTTATTAACTTCAGTTTTGAGTTGCTGGCACAGTTCATCAGTCCAATGCACTTGCTGTTCGGCATTTTTCACCAGAATATCATTTTCCGCATACAGGCGTGAGGTACGGCTGTGAATTCGATAACTACTCGTCGCGCACAGCAAAATCACAATCATGGCGAAATTTAAGGCCAGACCAAAAAAGGGATTGGAATGACCGACATGGTCAAGCTGCGACAGTAAAAAAGGGAATAATGACGGCAAAAAGACCAGACAAAAATAGCTCAGTTTCTGGGTCAGGTAGGTCAGGCCAAATGCTTGGCTTACAATCAGCAACAAGGCAGACAAGGTCAGTGCTTCAATATCTTCAAATGCAGGATTGGCCTGTGGCAAATAATAGTAAATCGTAAAAATACCTGCCGCGATACTGATCCCAACAGCCAGACTCTGGATCTGTAACCAGCGGTGTGCACTTTTTTGATTATAGTGTTCAGGTTTAAAATACAGCGTACTCACCAGCCAGCACATGCTGACCAGGAGTTCTGTCAGAATAAACCAGGTATTAAAATACGTATTAGACGGGCTATATTGAATGTGATAAATACAAAAAATATAAAGGCAAATTACCATTATACTGAGCAAAAAATAGCGACTATGGCGAAGCGTGTTCGCAATCTGAGCATCATGTAAATGTTGCTGAATATAGTCGTCCTGATTATCAACCATGTGATTCAATGCCTGTATTCATCCTAAACGGTTTTGTCCTTGTGCATTGTTGTTATAAAAACCCCAGGAAATGTGTGAAATTAATTAATAAGTATTTGTTATTCTTTAGTCGAGATTAGATGTCTTAAAAATAAAAATCAACAAAATTAAAGGCAAATTTTTACTCATCCGATGAACTAAAGCACATAATTTAAAATTGACAGGGCAACAACAGGAGCAGTTTCGGTACGCAGGACGCGCTCGCCGATACACCAGTTAAGAAAACCTTTTTGATTTGCGGTACTAATTTCCGCCTCACTCAGGCCACCCTCAGGGCCGATCAATAGGACAAGATCCAAGGTCGCCTCTGCCAGTACATCTGTTTCATCTTTATTGGGTGCCAAAACCAGTTTGGTGTTGGGTAGTTCAGTATCCAGCCATTTTTCAAGTGATATGGGCGCTAAAATTTTAGGCACAATATTCAGACCACATTGTTCACAAGCCGCAATAGCAATGCCTTGCCAGTGATCTAGTTTTTTCTGGTCGCGATCATACTTTAAACGCATTTCACAACGATCCGAAGTCAGCAGCTGAATTTCGGAAACGCCCAGTTCGACTGCTTTCTGAATCGCATAATCCATGCGGTCGCCTTTACTCATTACTTGACCGAGTAAAGCCTGAAACTTGGGTGTGCGATTGGCAGGACTAAATGTATTGACCGAGACGGTGGCTGATTTTTTAGCAACTTCGGTTAAAGTCACGTCATATTCGCCACCCTGTCCATTGAACAGGGTCGCGCTTTCACCGACTTGCGCGCGTAAAACTTTTACCCAATGATGAAATACAGTTTCCGTAAGCTCAAGGCTGACATCAACAGTTAAATCAGCATCTATATAAAAACGTGGCATTGATCGTTCTACTCAAAAAATCGGTGAAATAAAAGGCTTAAGCTAAACCAAGATCGGTGACCAGCTGACGGGTCGGGTCAGTAGTGTTCATGGTGTAGAAATGCAAGCTTGGCGCACCACCTGCAAGCAGACGCTCACAGAATTTAACCACAACTTCATGGCCAAAGGCTTTAATGCTAGCAGTATCGTCACCATAGGTTGCCAGTTGCTTGCGAATCCAGCGTGGAATCTCAGCGCCGGTACCATCAGCAAAGCGAATCAGGTTGCTGGCATTGGTAATTGGCATGATGCCTGGCGCAACTGGAATATCGATTCCTGCTTTCTGGATGCGATCTACAAAGTAGAAATAAGCATCTGGATTGAAGAAGAACTGGGTTAATGCCGCATTGGCACCCGCATTAACTTTATCAACAAAGTGCTGAATGTCTTTGTCAAAGCTTTCAGCCTGAGGATGCATTTCCGGATAAGCTGCGACTTCAATCTTGAAATGATCGCCTGAATGTTCACGGATAAAGCGAACCAGATCAGCTGCATAAGGTAATTCACCCAAACCGACCTGACCAGAAGGCAAGTCACCACGCAGGGCAACAATGCGGTCAATACCTTGAGATTTGTACAGGTCTAGAAGTTCAGCAATACGTGCTTTGTCATCGCCAATACAAGACAGGTGAGGGGCAACAGGTGCGCCTTTGCCATTAAAGTCATTGATGGTAGACAGGGTGCGTTCACGGGTCGAACCACCAGCACCATAGGTCACAGAGAAGAACTCTGGATTTAAGAGTTGTAGCTCTTGATGCACAACTTTGAGTTTTTCCGCACCTACATCAGTTTTGGTTGGGAAGAATTCAAATGAAATTGGAATCTGTTTAGACATGTTCAAATCCTTTTTATAAATACTTTTTAATTAGTTTTACCTCTCCTAAATCCTCTCTTGCGCTGAGCTTCAAAGCAGTGCTTTAAGCACGCTCAGGAGAGGACTTACCCTCGATGACATACATTTGGTAATGAATGTTCCCTCTCCCTATGGGAGAGGGTTAGGGAGAGGGTTGAGTTTAATTAGTATTTATAAGCATCAGACTTGAATGGACCTTCAACTTGAACGCCTAAGTAATCCGCTTGTTCTTGAGTCAATTGAGTCAAGACACCACCGAAACCAGCAACCATCGCAGCAGCAACTTCTTCATCTAATTTCTTAGGAAGAAGTTCTACACGAATTTGTGCAGCTTTTTCAGATTCTGGAAGATCAGCAAATTTCTCAGCGAATAAATGCATTTGACCCAATACCTGGTTGGCAAATGAACCATCCATAATACGTGATGGGTGACCAGTCGCATTACCAAGGTTCACCAAACGGCCTTCAGAAAGAAGGATCAGGTAATCATTTTCATTTTCTGAACGATACACCTGGTGTACTTGAGGTTTAACTTCAACCCACTTGTAGCCACGTAGGTAAGCTGTATCAATTTCAGTATCAAAGTGACCGATGTTACAAACAACTGCGCCAGCTTTTAATGAATCAAGCATTGCAGCGTCACATACGTGGTAGTTACCTGTTGTAGTTACGATAAGGTCAGTGTTTTGAAGAAGGTCAACATTGATGTCTTCTTTCTTGCCAGTTTGCACGCCATTTTTGTATGGAGATACAACTTCATAACCGTCCATGCATGCTTGCATTGCACAGATTGGGTCAACTTCAGTTACGCGTACAATCATGCCTTCTTGACGAAGTGATTGTGCAGAACCTTTACCTACGTCACCGTAACCGATTACAAGCGCACGACGGCCAGATAAAAGCATATCTGTACCACGTTTGATTGCATCGTTCAGTGAGTGACGGCAACCGTATTTGTTGTCGTTTTTAGACTTGGTTACTGAATCGTTTACGTTGATTGCAGGAACTTTTAAAGTGCCATCACGAAGCATTTCGTACAGACGTTGAACACCTGTCGTTGTTTCTTCAGTTACACCGTGAATTTTTGCAATCACTTCTGGATATTTTTCATGAACAAGTAGCGTTAAGTCACCGCCATCGTCAAGAATCATGTTGGCATCCCAAGGCGTGCCATTTACATTGATTTGTTGTTCAAGACACCACATATATTCTTCTTCAGTTTCGCCTTTCCAAGCAAACACAGGAATGCCCGCAGCGGCGATAGCAGCAGCAGCATGGTCTTGAGTCGAGAAGATGTTACATGAAGTCCAGCGAACTTCTGCGCCTAATTCAACCAGTGTTTCAATAAGAACAGCTGTTTGAATGGTCATGTGGATACAGCCGAGAATTTTCGCGCCTGCAAGTGGTTTTGCTGCCGAGTAGCGTTTACGCAGACCCATGAGGGCTGGCATTTCAGCTTCAGCAAGTTTGATTTCTTTACGGCCGTAATCAGCAAGTGAAATATCAGCAACTTTGTAATCTGTAAATGAAGCAGTAACCGCGTTCATCAGGATCTCCTAGGAAAAAATAGATTGGATCGTTCTGTTCGCGGATGCCGTTGTTGATCAGAACGAATGTCTGACCGATGGTCGAGCCTAGCGATTTTACATTTAGTGCCTGTAAAACGTCGCAGCATCCCTCGACTAGCGCCGTATTGTACTTGGATTTAAAGTGATAGCCAAGTTGAAAAAAGATAATATTAATTGTTTTCTAAGTTTTGAGTTTTTAGTTGATCAAAAGCCTGTCAGCCTGTAGGCATTAAAATCGAATATTTTCTATTTATTCTTTTTTTGATTCTCCCGCCTCACAGGGGAATAAGCACGATATTTAATTTTATCGTCATGATTATGCGTTTAAAAAAGCCCATCATCTGACGGGCTTTTTATTTATTCTATTTCCTGTTCAATCTTATCTGCTTTTTGTGTCCAGTAATCTGCCTGTATGTCATCAGCGACAACACCTAAACCGTTCCCATAAATAAAAGCAAGATCGCGCATGGCCTGAACTTCACCCCATTCCGCAGCCTGTTTGACTAAAGAAATCGATTTCTCTACATCTTTTTCAATCACATCACCACGACGGTAGAAACCGGCCAGCTCTAAAGTCGCAGCAGGGTGCTTCTCGATATTGGCCTTACTTAACCAGTAATAGGCTAACTCAAAGTGAGCTTTAGATTCTTCCGGATCTTCTTCTGCCAGTTCTTTGGCATAAACAGTATAACCTTCACCTAACCAGTACATTGCATCAACCAGTCCGCCGTTGGCAGCTTTCAATGCCCATTCTTCAGCCAGGATGATGTCATCATCATGCTCGCTTTGCATATACAGTTCAGCCAATTCAAATTGCGCTTCAGCATTGCCTGCTAAGGCAAGATTGGTCAGGGCAGCAGAGAGAGAAACACGCTGGGTCATATCAACATCTCAAAAATATTATGCGTAGACTAATGCTTTAAACTAGAAAAGCCAATCCGAAGATCAGCTTTTCAAATGAGGATGGGTAAAATAGAACTTTAGATTAAACAAATGATGCCTGAAATCACGGCAATCACCGCACAGATTGATACAATCATTTTAATTTTACTTTCCAGATAACTCAGGCTTAAAGCTACGACCAAGGCCGCAAAAGTCAAACTGCCGAGCCAATAACTGATCATGTTGCTGATCGTTCCAGCGAACAGGCACAGAATCAGGGCGAGTATGAGCAATACCCAACCGAGAATAGTCGCAAGTTGTGTTTTTGCAGGGTTGAGTTCTGTGTCAAAAATCTGTTTTTGATGTTTGGACATCGACGTTGCAAGCGCAAAGAAACCCAGTGAAGTTAAAGCCCAAATCAGTAAGAAAAACATCATGACTGATTCTCCTTGAGAGCAACCTTGGCTTTTTTAGGCGACAAGCCTTTATGGTTTTTCACTTTTTTAAATGAAAACCAGAACAAGATCGCAAGCACCCACATCGCTAGATCAAAAGAAGCAATGACCCATTGACCATGCATAATGGTGTTCCAGATCGCCTGACCGCCGGTCAGAAAATTGACGATTGGGAGCAAGGCAAATGTCCCAGTTGCAAGCATGAGAAGCTCTAGCCAAGCTTGTCGATGACTGCGAATCATGGCATACAGTAAAGTCAGTAACCAGACAATAAAGAAGCTACGTATTTCCCAGTTCAGACGCATGTCCATGTCTGCCGGAATAAAACGGTTGGCATAGAAATAGGCAGCACAGGCAATAGGTAAACCAAGAATGGCAGCGATATTGGTGACTTCCACAAGACGATATCCAAACGATTTATAACCTTGCTTCTGTTGCTGCGGTGCACGTTTAACACACCATAGAATCAAGCCGGTGGCAATCATCAAGGTGCCGACTACGCTAGACAGAAACAATAACCAGCGTAAAGCCAGATCTACGCCCCGTGCTTCATGCAGTGCGGTGAACACGTTATAGATACCATTTGCGACTGAAGGCATTTTCAGTGTGGTTTGATCCGGCTCTAAATCACCAGTCACACCATTGAAAGCAAGGCTCAGATAAATATTGCGATAAGCTACGCTGACTCCGTTTAAGGCACGAAGCTCAATTTCTGCTTTTACGGTATTTGGCTGGATAATAGTTATCATACCCACCGGATTATTTTTCCATTCTTTTTCGGCTGTTGCCAAGATCGGAGCTAGATCGGTTAACGGTGCAGGAGGTGCAGCTTGCATTTCATCACGAGAGCGGCGACCTTCACTGCGTGCAGACATTTCACCGCGCTCGCCACGATTTTCTCTCTCAGCTTGCGGTCGACGTTCTTTGCTCTCACTATGGCTTTCACGGGATTCAGCCTGAATACTGTTGTCTTGAACCAAACTCTTACGTTGATCCTGAAGGTAATCATGATGTGAAAGGGCAGGGCAAATACCGCAGTAGCATTGTGTGCATCCAACCATGAACGCTGACCTTTGCCGGGACGGAAAGTAAAAAAATCCTTGAAAATTTTCTTATGGGTAATGACACCGCTGATGATTGCCACCAGCATGAGCAGGGTCGCAACGCCGACCATCCAGCGCGCCCAGATTCTTGGCAAACCATACAATTCAAAGTGGAAACGGTATAAGAATGGACCACCGCGTGTTTCACGCGCTTGCAAAACTTCGTCGGTGGCGCTGTCAATCGTCACGCGGGTACCGCCACGACGGGCACGCGGATCTTCGCCGGCACTACGAATAGTCAGGGTGGTAGTATTTTGGCGTGAGTTAGGAAGCTGGATTGCCCAGCTGCCAGCATCCGGATGGTGCTGTTGCAGATAAGCCAGTGCCACACGGGTTTGTTCGATTTGAGTCTTTGGTGGAACTGATTGATGAAATTCCGGTTTCATCCAGACGGTAATTTCGTTCTGGAAAAAGCTTAAGGTTCCGGTCAAGAAAATCGCATATAAAAGCCAGCCTAAAATCAGACTGGCCCAGGTATGCAACCACGACATCGACTGGCGTGGACCTTCGGGTTTTGCATCTACTCTCATCTCAATTTCCTAAAAGCTTATAGGCGATATAGAGTAAAACACCGGGAATCGCGATCCCGAGCGTAGCTTTGAGCGTCTTATTCACCATAAATACCCAGATAAATGCAGCAGCATTCAAGCTAAAGCCAATCAGGGTGGCGGACATGGCTGCACTGCTTCCACTGTCGATAAAAAGCTGGGCAATCACGATCGTTGCCAGTGTAGCCAGTAGATAACCGCCAGCACCCGCCAGAATAAAGCGATATAAAATCATCCCACGATAAGCCAGCATACTTGCTTTGACTTTATTTTTGCTTGATGGTTTCGGTGCAGTAACTGTTCCAGTCGCTATGGCTTGCATATTCGGACTATTCATCATCGAAAATTCTATTTACAAACTTATGAAGTAATTAATGATAATGATAACAATTATTGTTTAGATTTTAAATATGGGTTGTTGAACTATTTATATGAAAAATAAGTAAAACTGGAAGTTAGGTTAAAAAAGAGAGGGGGAAGGGAATTAAAAAAGATCAAAATGTAAGGCTTGAAAATAAAAACAGCGGCTCGAAGGCCGCTGTCTAAACTTCATTTATTCACGATTAGTCTTGCTGAATACCTGCAACCACCCAGTCCTGATTTGAACCTGCTGGTTTGGTGAAATGCCAGATTTCTGCGAACGGTTGCGGCAAGCTGTTTAAGTCTTCGCTTACCGTACCTGTAAAGCGTACGCTGACAATATACTGGCCATTGTCAGTCGATGAGTCGACGACCATCGCATTCAGATTTGAAAACTCGGCAACATCCTGATCCTGATTGCTCATGATGTCGTTATATATTGACTGATAAAGTTCAGGAGTCAAATAACGCTGAATTTCAGAAATGTTGCTTGCTGTATTCATGGACTGAATATGGTTAAAACGCTGACGCGCTACACGCAAGAATGCTGCAGGTTCAGTACCATCCGGTAACTGGCTGCCACTTTGGGTATAAGCTGCACCAAAAGGCGCGTTATTTACCGGAGCAGAACCGAACGGAGCATTGTTGCTTGACGTTTGACCACCCACATTCTGACCAAAAATATTGGTACTGTCACCACCGCGAGGTGCAGTCGGTGCCTGACCAAAAGGTGCTGTATTACCAGCACCGCTATTTGGTGCGTATGGGTTAGAAGCTACTTTTTTTTTTGCGCCCATCTTACGGAAAATGAAGAAGGCAACAGCAGCAGCAAGAAGGATCCAGATCCAGCCTGGAATACCACCTTTTTCCTCTTCGGCTTGAGCAGCCTGAGCTTCAGATGCTGCTACACTTTGATCATCCGCCAAGGCATTGGCAGCAACTGCACCAATCGCAGCACCGGCTACACCCGCGGCAACCATGCCGCCGACACCCGGACCGGATTTTTGCTGGGTTGCAGCACCGGCAACTGGCGCTTGTTGAGCAGGCGCAGCTTGACGAGGTTGTTGATAAGATTGAGTAGGTTGTGCAGAACGTTGCATGCCGTGACTTTTACCGCCACCGGCACGTTTTGCTTCAGCTGCAAAAGGCGCAACCAATAAAACTGCTGTCAAGATACCTGTGATCAAACCGCGCTGTCGAACTTCCATTCATTTTTCCTATGAGAATAAAACCTGTTTGTACAGTCTATTTATATAGGCTTTGTGTGGAATTTCAATCAAAAATCTGTATTTTTTTGCTCTTTGTACGAAATGAGCCGGTTTACAGTTAATTGAGTTCATCACTCAGCGCCATTGCCTCGCTCAAGGCTTCATGTAAACGCGCAACTGCAATAATTTGCACGCCCTCGATGGGTTTTTGCGGTGCATTGCCGCGAGGGACAATAATGTATTTAAAACCATGTTTAATCGCTTCTTTCAGCCGTTCCTGACCGTTCGGCACAGGGCGAATCTCTCCAGACAGTCCGACTTCCCCAAAAACCGCCAGCTGTTGCGGTAAGGCTTTGCCACGAATGCTGGAAGCGCAGGCCAGCAGTACAGCTAAATCTGACCCAGTTTCGGTAATTTTAAGGCCACCGACAATATTGACATACACATCCTGTCCTGATGTTTGTACGCCGCCATGCCGATGCATGACTGCAAGGAGCATATTCAAGCGGTTCTGATCCAGGCCGAGCGCTACACGTCTTGGTTGGCCATGTGCATCATCGACCAGTGCCTGAACCTCAACCAGTAGCGGGCGCGTACCTTCGCGGCTGATCATTACAATCGAACCGGGAATCGCTTCATCATAACGGCTTAAAAAGATGGCTGAAGGATTAGATACTTCGCGCAGACCTTTATCGGTCATGCCGAACACACCGAGTTCATTGACTGCACCAAAACGGTTTTTGACCGCTCGGATCATCCGGTAACGTGAATCAGACTGGCCTTCAAAATACAGTACACAGTCGACCATATGTTCCAGTACACGTGGGCCGGCCAGTGCGCCTTCTTTGGTTACATGACCGACCAGAAACAAAGACGTGCCACTATTTTTCGCAAAACGGGTCAACAGGGCCGCTGATTCACGAATCTGTGAGACACCGCCCGGTGCAGATTGCAGGGTTTCGGTATACAGGGTTTGGATCGAGTCCAGAATGGCTACCGCAGGACGTTGCTGGGCCAGTACTTCACAAATACGTTCGACACAGGTTTCTGCCATGACTTTGAGCTGGTCGGTTGGCAGATCCAGACGTTGGGCACGTAAAGCAACCTGAGACAAAGATTCCTCACCGGTCACATACAGGGCCGGATTTTTGGCAGATGCCATGTGCGTGGCTGTTTGTAGCAAGATGGTGGATTTACCAATTCCGGGATCACCGCCGATCAGGACCACCGAACCGGTTACCAGTCCGCCACCCAAAACCCGGTCAAATTCGCTGATACCCGTCGGCAGACGGGTTTCATGAGAGACTGAAACCTGATTTAAAGTCGTGATGCTGGACGCCTGGCCTGCATATCCACCACCGATTTTTGGCTGGGCGCGATGCGTCACTGCCGGTGCAATGGTCACCTCAACCAGGCTGTTCCATTCCCCGCATTCAGAACACTGCCCCGACCATTTTGGATGATCGGCACCACACTGTTCACAACGATACACACTTTTTGCTTTAGCCATATTTGAAGATGTAGCGATTGAAATTGAGTGACAGCATAGCGGTGAATGCTATAGAAAACCAAGCCTTTCACCTGAAAAATCATAGTTTTTACGACAAGGCTTGTCGTTTTTATTTATGCTGATTTGAATGCTATGCGTCAACGCCGTCTATAATGCCCATCTTGTTATGCTGGAATGGAACAGATCTTGTCACAATTGCTGAAACATATTGATGCGATCGCACGTGAAAAAAACCGTGATGTGCTGTTTGTGCATTTTGATCATTATGTACATCCAGATCGGGACGCAAACTCGGTTCGCCAAATGTTAATCGGCTGGCTAGAGCAACAGGGCATTGTCTATATGCCGTGTTTAGGTGTGGATCAAACCGTCCATAGTGAAATCTACCTGGGTGGTCTTTATCTGGATGTACCTTTTGATCTGCATCATAAAACCTATCAAAAATTGAGTGGATATCTGGAAGATGAACAGGGCAATATGAAAATTAAAGGCATTCAGTTTTTTGTTTTATCTTTAGGACTAGCGTTGGAGCTTGAATCTGAGTGGGACAAGCTGGCTTGTAGTGGTTTACGTTGCTAAATTTTCATGATGAAGAATGGAAAAGATGAAGCATAAAAAGCCACGATTGACGTGGCTCTTTACTATTTAAGTTGAGTAGTTAAATAACTTATCAATTAATAAAGTTCACCAGATTTACGTCTTGCAATAAAGTCTTTCGATTCCTTGGCAATCACTCCGGATAAAAGCAATAGTGCAATTAAGTTTGGAACCGCCATGAGCCCATTAAAGGTATCGGCGAAGAGCCAAACCAGATCAAGGGTCGCCACACAGCCAATAAATACCGAAGCGATATAAATAATACGATAGGGCAGCACAAACTTCTCACCGAGCAAATAAGTGGCACATTTCTCGCCATAGTAGCTCCAACCCAAGATGGTGGAATAAGCAAAGAAAATAATCCCGAGGGTCACAATCCAGCCGCCGATCCCAGGCAACAGTTTGTCAAACGCGCTGATGGTCAATACTGCGCCGGTCTGGTCACCGAATGAGTTGCCGGCCATGATATAACCCATCACCAGTACAATACCGGTAATCGAACAGACGATAATCGTATCAATAAACGTACCAGTCATAGAGACCAAACCTTGACGGGCCGGATGATCGGTTTTCGCTGCTGCGGCAGCAATCGGCGCAGAACCCATACCGGCTTCGTTGGAGAATACTCCACGTGCTACACCATAACGAATCGCTGCACCAATCGCACCGCCCACTGCGGCTTCACCGGTAAAGGCATAGCTGAAGATCATTTTTAGTGCCGGCATGACCAGTTCCAGATTATTTAAAATAATAATCAGACCGCCAGCAACATAACCCACTGCCATAATCGGCACGATCACAGAAGAAGTTTTGGAAATCGATTTGATCCCGCCCAAAATCACCAGTGCTGAAAAGGCAGTAATAATAATACCTGTTATCCAGGTCTCAATGCCCATACTGTTCTGTACCGCCAGCGCTACAGTATTGGACTGGACCGAACTGCCGATGCCAAAAGAAGCCAGAGTGCCGAACAAGGCGAAAATCAGCGCCAGCCATTTCCATTTCAGACCCCGCTCGATGTAGTACATCGGACCACCGGACATTTCACCTTTCTCATTTTTAACTCGGTATTTGACTGCCAGAACACCTTCGCCATATTTGGTCGCCATACCAAACAGGGCAGTCATCCACATCCAGAACACGGCGCCCGGACCACCGAGGACACAGGCAGTGGCTACGCCGGCAATATTACCAGTACCAATCGTGGCAGAGAGTGCGGTCATGAGTGAAGCGAATTGGGAAATGTCCCCTGAATGGTCAGGATGCTTGCCAAAGACCTGTTTAAAGGCGAGGGGCAACATGCGGAACTGCCAGAACAATAAACGGAAGGTGAGGAATATCCCGGTACCGACAATCAGTACCAACATATAAGGGCCCCAGACCCAGCCGCTTAAAGTTTCCATTAAACTTTGTAAATTTTGCATAAAATTCTTCTTATTGATCCATGTCTGTGTAGTTCGAGGTATTGATTAAAAAGCAATTGCTATGCCAGATGCATTCATCCTAAATGCATAAATTGGCTGAATAGTGTTTTATTTTTTACACAGTTTTAAAAATTTGACAAGAAATTACTGGAATCTTTCAGGTCAAAAATAAAGCAAAAATGTAACTGGAGAGCGATATAAGAAAAATAAATTAACTTCTTCAATTAATAAGGAAATACAAATGATGCAAATTTTATTTTTGTATTCAGCATTTTTTACGTTAATTTGTCGCGAGTAAAACTCAAAGTTGTAATTAATAATGTCAGAAAAATATAACAATTCGTCGGCAGAGCACGGTGAATTAAAGCGGAGTTTGTCCAATCGGCACCTACAGTTAATTGCCATTGGGGGCGCCATCGGAACCGGCCTGTTTATGGGTTCGGGTAAAACCATCAGTCTCGCAGGTCCTTCGATTCTGGTGATCTATATGATCATCGGTTTTATGGTCTTTCTGGTGATGCGTGCATTGGGTGAGTTGTTGCTCTCCAATTTACAATATAAATCATTTATTGATTTTGCCACGGATCTGATCGGGCCTTGGGCCGGATACTTTGTCGGCTGGACCTACTGGCTGTGCTGGATCACCATCGGGATCGCAGATCTGTCAGCCATTATTTACTATCTGCAATTCTTCAATAATGGCTTGCCCTTTAGCCCTGAAGAAGGCGTCATGATCAGTGTTGCCGCGATTGTGTTTATCATGGGGCTGAATCTGGTCACGGTAAAACTGTTTGGTGAAATGGAATTCTGGTTTGCCCTGGTCAAAATTATCGCCATTGTGGTGCTGATTGCTGTTGGTCTGTGGATGGTGTTTACTGGCTTTACCAATGATGTTGGTACGGTCGCATCCTTTAGTCATATCTGGGAGCATGGCGGTTTGTTCCCGACGGGTGCCATGGGCTTCCTGGCCGGTTTTCAGATTGCAATCTTTGCCTTTGTCGGGGTAGAGCTGGTGGGTACTACCGCGGCTGAAACCAAAGATCCGGAAAAGAACCTACCAAAAGCGGTGAACTCTATTCCGATCCGTATCATTATTTTCTATGTATTGGCACTGCTAATTGTGATGTCAGTGACACCGTGGAACCAGATTGATCCGAATGTATCACCGTTTGTGAACCTGTTCAGTCAGGCTGGCATTGCAGCGGCTGCGATCATCATGAACCTGGTGGTATTGTCCTCGGTGATGTCATCGATGAACAGTGGCGTATTCTCAACCAGTCGTATGCTGTTTGGCCTGTCGCGTGAAGAGCAGGCACCGGTTGCCTTTGGTCGCTTGAACCGTCGCGCAGTGCCTGCCAATGCCTTGTATTTCTCGGCGGTATGTTTGTTGCTGGGAGCAGCACTCCAGTATTTTGTTCCGGATACTGTTCGGGCCTTTACCTTGGCCACGACTTTATCCACGATTCTGTTTATTTGTGTCTGGATCATCATTATCTGGAGCTATATCGTGTATTACAAAACACGTCCAGAACTACATGCAAAGTCAACTTTTAAGTTGCCAGGTGGTTTAGTGACTTGTTGGGTCGTGATTATTTTCTTCCTGAGTATGATTGTGGTCTTGGCGCTGGAAGAGGATACTCGCCAGGCACTGATGATCAGTCCGATCTGGTTTATCCTGCTAATCATTGGCTATTTTGGTTTCTATAAACAGAAACATAAATAAACCTTATCAATAAAAACGTCAGCGATCTGCTGGCGTTTTTTTTTGTCTAAAGATACTCTCTAGCGTTTAACGCTTGGGTCATGCCGAATGATCGCGTTATACTTCATCGAAACTATTACATTAGGTGGTCAGATGCGCCAAGTCATTTGCTACATCAGTATCTTAGCGACAGGTCTTGCTCTTGCAGGTTGTGGACAGTCAGGTGCTTTGCACTTGCCAAATGATCCGAATTACGACAAGCGTGCCAAGTATCTGTTATACAAAAATACTGAAACTGAGCCTAAAGCGTCCGACGAAGAACGCGAGGCACCTGTGCAACAACAGTTTGCTGCACCTACCGATTCAGACGTTAAAACCACACCATAACGCTTTCACAGAAAGGATACCTTCATGAGTTTCACCCGCATTAATGGGGTATTGCACGCTGAGCAATGTTCATTACAACAGCTCGCGGAGCAATTTGGCACACCACTCTATGTTTATTCTAAAGCTACTTTGGAAAAACATTTTTTAGATATGGACCGTGCTTTTAACTTCATCGATCATCAAATCTGTTTTGCGGTAAAGTCCAACTCTAATCTTGCGGTATTGAATGTATTGGCCAAACAGGGTGCCGGTTTTGATATTGTGACTGGTGGAGAATTGGCACGTGTGCTGAAAGCCGGTGGTGAGCCTTCGAAAATCGTATTTTCCGGTCTGGGTAAATCTGAAGCGGATATCAAAAAAGCGCTAGAAGTTGGGATTGCTTGCTTTAACGTCGAATCTTATGCCGAGCTGGATCGTATCCAGAAAGTTGCGGCTGAATTAAATGTCAAAGCGCCGATTTCATTGCGTGTGAATCCGGATGTCGATGCTAAAACCCATCCTTATATTTCAACCGGCTTAAAAGAAAATAAATTCGGTATTCCATCGGATAGCGTGTTCGAAACCTATCAATATGCGGCGTCATTGCCAAATCTGGATGTGGTCGGGATTGACTGCCATATCGGTTCACAGTTGACTGAAACCCAGCCATTTGTCGATGCACTGGATCGTGTCATTGTCATGATTGACCAGTTAAAAGAGCTGGGCATTCACCTCAAACACATTGATATCGGTGGTGGTCTGGGTGTGACCTATAAAGATGAAACCCCGCCGTCGGTTGAAGAATATGCCAATGCGCTGCGTCCAGCTTTAGAAAAACTGGGCTTGAAAGTGTATATGGAACCGGGACGTAGTATTTCTGCCAATGCAGGTGTGCTGCTGACTAAAGTAGATCTGCTCAAGCCAACCAATCACCGTAATTTCGCGATCATTGATGCAGCGATGAATGACCTGATTCGCCCTGCGTTATATGAAGCATGGATGGATATTCAATCTGTTACACCTCGTACCGATGTCGAAATGAAAGAATGGGATGTGGTGGGTGCAATTTGTGAAACTGGTGATTTTCTGGGTAAAGAGCGTGAGCTTGCGATCAAGGAAAATGATGTGCTGGCTGTGCTGGGCGCAGGTGCATACGGTTTTGTGATGAGTTCAAATTATAACAGCCGTGGCCGTGCTGCTGAAGTAATGGTCGATGCTGATCAGGCGCATTTGATTCGTGAACGTGAAACGATTGAATCACTCTGGGAACGTGAGCGTTTATTGCCTTAAGGATAAATCAGGATGTTATTAGAATTTACCAAGATGCATGGTCTGGGCAATGACTTTATGGTGGTTGATCTGATCAGCCAGCGTGCTTATTTAGACACTTTGACCATTCAGCGTTTGGCCAATCGTAACTTTGGCATTGGTTTTGATCAACTCTTGGTGGTTGAGCCACCCGATGTCCCAAGTGCAGACTTTAAATATCGGATTTTTAATGCCGATGGTTCAGAAGTGGAACAATGTGGCAATGGCGTGCGCTGTTTTGCCAAATTTGTACATGATCGTCAGCTCACGACCAAAACCAAAATCAAGGTACAAACCAAATCTGGTATTGTAGAGCCGGAATTGGGTGCGAATGGTTGGGTACGCGTCAATATGGGCTATCCAAAATTTTTGCCTCAGGAAATTCCATTTGTAGCTGATGCGCCGGAGAGCCTGTATGACATCGATCTTGCTGGCGGTGAAAAGCTGACCATTGATGTGGTCAATATGGGGAATCCACATGCGGTGACAATCGTACCGGATGTGATTGCTGCCGATGTCGCACGTATTGGTCCACAAGTTGAATCACATGCGCGCTTCCCGGCACGAGTCAATGCTGGCTTTATGCAGATTATTGATGAAAAACATGCACGTTTACGTGTGTACGAGCGTGGTGTAGGCGAGACCTTAGCTTGTGGTACAGGTGCCTGTGCTGCCGCAATTTCAGGTATGCGTCGTGGTCTGCTGTCGAGTAAAGTCGAAGTTGAACTGGCAGGCGGCAAGCTGCAAATTGAATGGAAAGAAGGTGATGTGGTCTGGATGACCGGACCAACGGCGACCGTATATGAAGGACGTCTGGATTTACGTTATTTCCAGGGTTAAGCTTGGTTCCGCTTGAGAAAAAAGCACTGTCTTCGATGGTGCTTTTTTTATGCTAGGATGGGAAAAAACCGTAGAATTTGACCGAGATGAATAAGCTTGTGTTCCTGCCGGGTGCTTCAGGAAGCCAGCACTTTTGGCAGCCATTAAAGGCAGCATTAACCGAATATCCAGATCAGCAAGTCATTGCCTATCCAAGCTTTGATGGCGTAGCACCAAATTTGGCCATTCAAAATCTGCATGATTTGCAAGAATTCGTGGAAAAGCAGATAGAGGATGATTCCATTCTGATTGCCCAGTCTATGGGTGGTGTATTGGCCGTTGGGTTGGTACTTAAGCATCCACAGAAAGTCAAAGGACTGGTATTGTTGGCGACATCTGGTGGCCTGAATTTGCAATCATTTCATTGTGCAGACTGGCGAACAGATTATCATGAACATTTTAAAACAGCACCGGACTGGTTTGTACAAGACCAAACTGAATTTAGCCGCATTCAGCTTGAAAGTCTTGACATTCCGATCTTACTGATCTGGGGCGATCATGATCCTTTAAGTACTGTTCAGCTTGGACAATACTTGGCAGGAATTTTTAAAAATGCAAAATTGCATATTATCCAAGGTGGAGATCATTTCTTTGCCAATTCTCATGCAAATCAGGTTGCAATGCTGATTCAAGATTATTTGGAGCAACTCTAAATGGAGCAAGCAGTGATTGTCCCACCTCAACTCTTGCTTAACATGTGGCTGAAAGAACGTGAAATTCAAAACCAGTCCAAACATACCTTGCAAGCCTATGAACGTGATGTCTCAGATTTTTTAGAGTTTTGCCAGCGTGAGCAGCTCAATTTAAACGATGTAGAAGCCACCGATTTACGCCAGTTTCTGGCTGAAAAAGTGGAACAGCATCAGCTCAGTCCTAGCAGCCTGCAACGTATGCTTTCGGCTATTCGTCAGTTTATGAAATGGGCCGAGCAGGCTCAGCATATGGCTTTTAATCCGGCGGATGATTTTCAGTTAAAACGTCAATCGCGCCCTTTGCCGGGCATGGTCGATATTGAAACAGTCAACCAGATTATTGATCAGCCTGCGCCCGAAAATGAAATACAGCAGCAAATGTGGCTCCGGGACAAAGCGATTTTGGAATTGCTTTATTCGAGTGGGTTGCGTCTGGCAGAACTGCAAAGCCTGAGAATTAAAGATATTGATTTCAACCGGCAGTTATTACGCATTACTGGTAAAGGCAATAAAACCCGGATTGTGCCTTTTGGCTCCAAGGCCAAAGACAGCGTGATGGCCTGGTTGCAAGTCTATCCCTTATGGAATGGTGATTTTGTGCCGGAGGCGAATGTATTTATTACCCAGAAAGGCAATCCGCTCGGTGCAAGACAAATTGAAAATCGGGTCAAGTTTCAGGCGCAGCGCGCAGGCGTGAATGTAGATTTACATCCACATTTATTAAGACATTGTTTTGCGAGTCATATGTTGTCGAATAGCCGGGACTTACGCGCGGTGCAGGAAATGCTGGGACACAGTAATTTAACCACCACGCAAATTTATACTCATGTCGATTTTGATCATCTAGCCCAGATTTATGATCAGGCCCATCCGCGTGCGCAGCATAAAGAAGATTGATCATGTGACAAGTGTTAAAGAATAAAAATCATGAAAATCGTATTTTTGGCACAAAACTTTCATATATAAACCTTAAAATGGAATTGAACTGAACACTGGCGTTCGGGTAAGCATTTCACTATTGTCTTATTCGTTAAATGCGCCATTTCAGGTATAACAATAAATAGTATTTAATATTTAAAATGAATATTGCTGAGTAACATCTCAGTATTTGACCGATGGGAGGTGACATGGACACACTGGTAATTGCAGATATAGAGCAAAAATATGCACAGTTAAGTGAAGCTCAAAAAGAAATGTTTGCAGGTTATGGTTTGCGACAAATCAAGCATTTTGTGGACATTAGCTTACCCAATCTTGAAGCGACCTTACCTGAAGGCGCCATCATTCAAGGGATTAATGCCGATGGAAAAGTTCAGGCCTTTAATGCGGCGACTAGGCAATACTATTTATGGATTTCTGATTTGCAATGGCAATTGTCGAATCGTGCGACCCAGGCAGTCGATTTAAAAGAAGATGCGATTGCAATTTGGCAAATTTTTGAATTGGCAGACTATGAGCTGGTAGATTTAAGCCATGTACATCGTGATTTTTTAGCACAAGAAACTGAGTAAATTCTGAAGCATCCACATAACATAAAAATAAGATTCAGTCCTGTGATTTGGCTTTGCTCAAGAGGAAAAGGTTGTCTTCTATAGGCAACCTTTTCTTATAGGAGAACTTGTAATCTATGCGCTTGCAGCACAGGTTATGGTTTAAGCAAGCTACCATTATGCAAATCTTAAATTAAGAACATAGCGTCGTTGTCTAAAATCAGTTTGCCTATAAATCTTCTAAAGGCAGCTGGAAACTCTGTTTAATAATCTGGCTGGGTAAATCCGTTTTGACACTGGTAATACCATTTTTTTTAGTTAGATGTGTGGACTGGAATTTGCGATAACTTTCCAGATCAGGCACCACGACTTTCAACATGGCATCGCTCTCTCCCAAAATAATGTAGCACTCCATCACCTGAGGCAGTTCTTTCATCGCCTCAATAAAGGTATCAATGGTTTCGGCATCCTGACCGACTAACCAGATGCGTGAAAATAAAATCAGCTGAAAACCAATTTTTTGTTGGTCGACAATAGTCGTGTAATTCTGAATCACGCCTGCATCTTCCAGTAATTTTACCCGGCGTAAACAGGATGAAGGTGAAAGTCCGATTTCACGTGCCAGATCATTATTCTGAATACGGCCATTGGCCTGTAAATGTCGAATGATATTTTTATCAATTCGATCAAGTTTTACCCGCACAGACTTGGTGGATATTTTCATAAATTAGAATAATATTCGAAAAATAATACTTATTATAAAATAAATTGAAAGCCAATTTTGTAAAAAATCGCAGATACTTGTTTCACTTTCTGGAGTTTGAAAGGAAAAGGAAATGTCTGTATTTGTACTCTTTGCACTGACCGTGCTTCCCCTGATTTTTACGCCTGGACCCGATATGTTATTTATCCTGTCTCAAGTGATGGGTAAAGATGCAAAAGCAGGCATGATGGCAACCTTAGGGGTGTGTTGCGGTTATCTGGTGCATTCTATTCTGGTGGCACTCGGAATTGCGGCTATTATTATCTCTTTTCCGGTGCTGTTTGAAACAATTCGCTGGCTTGGGATTGCGTATCTGTTGTATTTGGCCTTTAATTTGCTCAAATCGGTATTCAGTAAAAAAGCGCTGAACATTGAGAAAAAGACCTCAGCCAATCCGATTAAAAAAGGTTTTTTTACTGCGCTGTTAAATCCAAAAGGCATGTTGATTTATTTTGCGATTTTGCCGCAGTTTATTGATAAATCCGCCAATACTGTCAGCCAAGGTTTGATCCTGTCCTTTATTTTTATCAGTCTGATTTTTGTAGTGTATTGTAGCTTAAGTATTTTGTTCAGCAAAATCAGCCAAAAAACCCAAATGGATGAACGTAAACAAAAATGGGTGGATGGAACTTCTGGTGGTTTACTGGCACTTGCTGCAAGCTGGCTCATCATCAATTAATCTGGTTGCAAAGAAGCATACTGTTCGCAGTATGCTTTTTTTATAATTGCGAAGATTTGAAATTAAATATTCACTTTGTCGGCGTAGAATTCAATGCGCTGGTTTATTATTTGGTCAATTTGTCTTTATATTAGGTTTAATTCGCTCTCAAAAAGAGTTCTGTCCAAAATGACAAAAGCTGACATACGTATATTCCGGCTGTTTTGCTTCAAGCTGCTTTAAATCAATTTAAATTAAATGTGATCAATCAAAACTTCTGATGTGATTAATCAGATAAAAAAATAATATAAATCAATGGTTAAATTTTAAGTAAATATTGATACATTTCATTGTAATAAAACGATAACAATTAATTGTGAACGCATCGTTCAGGGAAAATTACGCATTTTTACACCTCTTTGTTGAATTGTGACTTGACCGAAATGCCGTACACATTGCAAGATAGGGCACCTAAAAAAATTTAAGTGAAGAGTTACACTAACTTTTCTCAACATTTACATTTGCTAAAACAGCCGAGGATTACATGAAGGCTCTTGTTGCTGTAAAACGTGTGGTTGATGCCAACGTTAAAGTTCGTGTTAAACCGGACAACAGTGGTGTTGACTTAACTAACGTTAAAATGTCAATTAATCCATTCTGTGAAATCGCAGTGGAAGAAGCGGTTCGTTTAAAAGAAAAAGGAACTGTTTCAGAAATCATTGTTGTTTCTATTGGTCCTAAAGAAGCCCAAGAACAGATTCGTTCTGCAATGGCGCTTGGTGCTGACCGCGGTATTCTGGTTGAAGCTGATGACAGCCAACTGGGTGCGCTGGAAATCGCTAAAATTCTGAAAGGCGTTGTTGACGCTGAACAACCACAATTGATCCTTCTGGGTAAGCAAGCAATTGATGATGACTCGAATCAGGTTGGTCAGATGCTTGGCGCTCTAATGGGTGCAGGTCAAGGTACATTCGCTTCTGAAGTAAAAGTAGATGGCGATAAAGTACAAGTAACACGTGAAGTAGACGGCGGTTTACAAACTGTTGAGCTGAAACTTCCAGCAATCATTACCACGGACTTGCGTTTGAACGAGCCTCGTTATGCGGCACTTCCAAACATCATGAAAGCGCGTAAAAAACCGCTGGATACCAAGTCACCTGCAGATTTCGGTGTAAACCCTGCAACTAAACTGAAAACAGTGAAAGTTGAATCACCTGCAGAGCGTAAAGCTGGCGTACAAGTGAAGTCTGTAGACGAGCTTGTAGAAAAATTGAAAAACGAAGCGAAAGTGATCTAATACAGAAGGATAAAAATCATGAGTATTTTAGTTATCGCTGAGCACGACAACAAAGCATTAAACGCTGCTACTTTAAACGTTGTTGCTGCAGCGCAAAAAATCGGTGGTGATATCACTGTATTGGTTGCTGGTTCTGGCGCTCAGGTAGTTGCTGACCAAGCGGCTAAAGTTGCGGGCGTAAGCAAAGTATTGCTTGCTGATGACGCTGCTTATGCAAACCAATTGGCTGAAAACGTGGCTAAACTTGTTGCTGAATTAGGTAAAGGCTATACACATATCCTTGCTGCTTCTACAACAACTGGTAAAAATATTTTACCACGTGCAGCTGCGCTTCTTGACGTAAGCATGATCACTGACATCATTGCGGTAGATGGTCCTAAGACTTTCAAACGTCCGATCTATGCAGGTAACGCAATTGCAACTGTAGAATCAGGCGAAAACATCGTATTGGCGACTGTTCGTGGTACAGCATTTGATGCTGTAGCTGCTGAGGGCGGTTCTGCTGCTGTTGAAGCTGCTGCGTCTACGGGTGATGCGGGTATTTCTAAGTTTATCAACGAAGAAATCGTAAAATCTGAACGTCCTGAACTGACAGCTGCGCGTATTGTGGTTTCTGGTGGTCGTGGTGTAGGTTCTGGTGAGAACTATCACAAGATCCTTGATCCATTGGCCGACAAGCTTGGTGCTGCTCAAGGTGCATCACGTGCTGCGGTAGATGCTGGCTTCGTACCAAACGATATGCAAGTGGGTCAAACTGGTAAAATCGTTGCACCTGACCTGTACATCGCTGTAGGTATCTCTGGTGCGATTCAGCATTTGGCTGGTATGAAAGAATCTAAAGTGATCGTTGCGATCAACAAAGATGAAGAAGCGCCAATCAATGCAGTCGCTGACTACTGGTTAGTCGGTGACCTGAACACTGTAATTCCAGAATTGGTTTCTAAAATCTAATTTCTGAATCGGGTTCAAAATACGCTCTTGTGCAAGCAGTGAAAGCAATGCTTTACTGTTTTGTCCAAGGGCGTTTTTTTTATGCAAAAATTTTAAAAATACCCGGCAGTCGAAACTAGAGTATTTCATTTGCATGAAAAGTGATAAAATCCCGGTTTGCTTTTTCTCCTGTTTTTAATCATGTCCTTTTCCAAAGCCGCCCATATCCTGTTCATTAGTTTTCTGCTGATTGCGCTTTATCTGGGTATTTGTATTCATACTGCCCTGAATGCACCGCCTGCGGTGACTCAGTATTTATTTAGTGAATCAGGCGCTTTTGAAGTCATGAGTCCATGGTTATGGTACTTGCTGGCAGTGCTGTGTTTGCTTAATGTTGAAATCAAGCCCAATACCCGAGTGTTTACGGCTATAGCAGCGATATTGTTGGGATTACGGGAAATGGATTTTCATAAGCAGGTGTTTGAAATTAGCTTTATCAAAACGAATTTCTATCGTAGTGCTGAAATTCCGCTCATGGATAAGCTGCTCGGATTTATTTTATTGCTCGGGATTATTTTTGTCTTTCTGATATTGGCGAAAAAATTGGTTCAAACCATACGAAGCATGAAAGATTCTTTGAATATTGCACATTTTTTTATCTTCCTTACCATTGCCTGTGGCGGACTAAGCAAGGTGCTCGATCGCACGACTTCAACCCTGAAAGATGAATTTGGCATCCAGTTGGTGCCGCATACACAAATCATGATTATGACTATTGAGGAAGGGGTGGAGATGTTATTGCCAGTTTTATTGATTGTGGCTGTGCTGAGCTATCGTAAAGTACTGAACCAGGCACAATAAAAATATAGAAAAAACGATGAAGATGCGCCAGTTGATTGGCGCATTTTGTTTTTGTACTCCTGTATTTCTCAAAATTTTGGGTATGGAAAAATCCTGTCTGGATGTGCTGGTTTTCGGTTTTGAAATAACAAGAAAATGATCACTAAAATGAAGATAATTAACAAGGTTAAGCTGAATATTTCGACACAAAAATACAAGTGTTTATGCTATAATTTAGGGCTGTATTTTAGTTTTTAACTCAGTCGTTTGAGTTAATGATTTTGCTAGTTTTACGACATATAAATACAAGCCAAAACTGGCTTGTAGAATAAGGAGTATGCATGAGCGTATCGGAAATTAGACCGATTGCCATTGAGGATGAACTTAAAAGCTCATATCTCGATTATGCGATGAGCGTGATTGTGTCACGTGCATTGCCCGATGTACGAGATGGTTTAAAACCTGTTCATCGTCGTGTGCTTTTCGCAATGCACGAATTAGGCAATGACTATAACAAAGCTTATAAAAAGTCTGCACGTGTAGTCGGTGACGTGATCGGTAAATATCACCCGCATGGTGATTCTGCCGTATACGAAACCATTGTACGTATGGCGCAAGATTTCAGCTTGCGTTACCAATTGGTTGATGGTCAAGGTAACTTCGGTTCGGTCGATGGCGATAGCGCAGCAGCCATGCGTTATACTGAAGTGCGTATGCGTAAACTGACCCACGAACTGTTAGCGGATCTTGAAAAAGATACCGTCGAGTGGGAAGACAACTACGATGGCTCTGAGCGTATTCCTCAAGTCATGCCAACCCGTGTACCGAACTTGTTGATTAATGGTGTCACTGGTATCGCAGTCGGTATGGCGACCAATATGGCGCCGCATAATATGACTGAAGTTGTGAATGCGTGTCTGGCCTATGCTAATGATCCTCAGATCAGCATCGAAGGATTGATGGAACATATTTCTGGTCCGGATTTCCCGACAGGCGGTATTATTTACGGTAAATCAGGCATTGTCGATGCTTACCGTACCGGTAAGGGTCGTTTGCATATCCGTGGTAAGTACCATTTCGAAGAAGATCCGAAAAATGGCCGTACCACCATCGTATTTACTGAAATTCCATATCAGGTCAATAAAGCAAAAACCATTGAGCGTATTGCTGAACTGGTCAAAGAGAAAAAACTCGAAGGCATTTCAGAGCTTCGTGACGAGTCTGACAAAGACGGTATGCGTATCGCGATTGACCTGAAGCGCGGTGAAAACGCCGAAGTGATCGTGAACAACCTGTTCCAGAACACACAACTTGAAAACTCTTTCAGCATCAATATGGTTTGCCTGGACAATGGCCAACCAAAATTGATGAATCTGAAAGACATCATTGCAGCGTTTATCCGTCACCGTCAGGAAGTGGTCACGCGTCGTACCATGTTCGAATTACGCAAAGCGCGTGAACGCGGTCATATCTTGGAAGGTTTAACCGTTGCTCTGGCGAATATTGATGCCATCATCGAAACCATCAAGAGTTCTGCGAATCCGGCTGAAGCGCGTGAGCGTTTGCAGGCAGGTGAATGGGCTGGTGGCGGTGTTTTGGCATTGCTAGAAAAAGCCGGTTCGGTTTCTGTGCGTCCGGATGAGATTGAAGGTGAAGACCCAAGTCGCCCCTTTGGTTTGGATGGCGAGATTTATCGTCTGTCACCGACCCAGGTGAATGCGATTATGGAACTTCGCTTGCACCGTTTAACCGGTCTGGAACAAGACAAGTTACATGCTGAATATAGTGAAATCCTGTCACAAATCGCTGAACTGACTGCAATTTTGAATGACTTTAATCTGTTGATGAACGTGATTCGTGAAGAATTGGCATTAATTCTTCAGCAGTATGGCGATGCACGTAAAACATCGATTGTCGAGTCACGTATCGATTTCTCTCGTGAAGATCTGATTCCTGAAGAGCAAATGGTTCTGACGGTATCGAAATCAGGTTATGCAAAAACTCAACCATTGTCTGACTACGCTGCACAGCGTCGTGGTGGTCGTGGTAAGTCTGCGACTAGCATGAAAGAAGATGATTACATTCAACATCTGATTGTGACTTCAAGTCATGCGACAGTACTTTGTTTTACCAACGTTGGTAAGGTCTATCGTCTGAAAGTGTATGAAGTGCCGCAAGCATCACGTGGTGCCAAAGGCCGCCCAATGGTGAATTTGCTGCCACTGGATGAAAACGAGACCATTACTGCGATCTTGCCTGTCATTGACGCGCCGAAGAAATTTAAAGAACGTCTGGCTGACTTCAAGGCATTTGTAAAAGCCAATGCAGCGCAGTTGCAAGCCAATGAAGTGATCAATGCTCATTTTGCCGAGCTTGAAGCTGCCCTGACTGAATCTGAAGATGGTGCGGATGATATTTCTGATGCATTGCGTATTCAATTGAAACAGTTGGGCTTGGAGCTTTCTGCAACAGACCTTGATGATGACATTATCAATGACTTTGCTCAGCAGGCTGAAGCGGTACGTAAAAACTTCTATGTGTTTATGGCGACTGAATACGGTACGATTAAACGTGTAGAGCTTGAACAGTTCTCAAATGTTCGTTCAAACGGTTTACGTGCGATTGAGCTGAATGGCGATGATACCTTGATTGGTGTAGCGATTACTGATGGCGAACAGCAAATCATGTTGTTCTCGAACGAAGGTAAAGCCATTCGCTTCGCAGAGACTGATGTACGTTCAATGGGCCGTTCTGCCAAAGGTGTACGTGGTATGCGCGTGACTATTGGTGCAGCTGCACAGCTAGAAGAAAATGATGAAACTGAGATCGAGTCTGATGACGAAGATGGTTCAGATTCAGCATTGATTAGCCGTATTGTGTCACTGGTGGTAGTACCTGAAACTGGCGAAGTACTGTGTGCATCTGAAAATGGTTATGGTAAACGTACTCCAGTAGACGATTTCCCGACCAAGAAACGTGGCGGTAAGGGCGTGATTGCGATCAAGACCTCTGAACGTAACGGTCAATTGGTGGGCGCTGTTGCCATCGATGCTTCTAAAGAACTGATGCTAATCTCTGATGGCGGTACGCTGGTTCGTACCCGTGCATCTGAAGTGGCGCAAACCGGTCGTAACGCACAGGGTGTTCGTCTGATCCGCCTAGGTAATGAGGAATTGCTGGTTGGTGTCGTTTCAATCGAAGCGGTTGAAGAAGATGAGTTTGTTGAAGCGATTGAAGGTGCAGAATCTTTAGTAGCAGAAACAGATGTAGCAGCTGAAACTGAGCAAGTTGCAAAAGATGGTGAAAATTCAGTAGAAGAATAAGTTTTTTACTGATAAAAAGGGCGCTTCGGCGTCCTTTTTTATAAACCTTGACTGCATAAGGGTAAGCGATGAAAACCAAATTAATGTTGTTGGCAGCAGCGGTTGCATTGACTGGCTGTAATTCAATGGACAATATTCCGAATCCGAGTCCTGAACAGGAAAAGGCGGCACAGCTGGCTTATGAGGATTTGCGTGACGGGAAATATGAGGAATTTCTGGATCAGTTAGAACCGCAGTTGCAAACCCAGTTTAAGGATAATGAAAAGCTGATGAAACGCTTTTCACGTTCAATTCCTCAAGGTGAATACAAGTCTAAGACTTTAATGACCAAAGAGATCGAAGAAGTAACCAATCAGCCTGGACAATATAAGGTCAGTTATGAAATTGCCTATCCGGAGAATCTGGTTCAGTATGATGTGAGTTTTGATAAGCCGAATGGTAGCAACAAGATTCGTAATTTCAATATTCAGGTCTTTGGCGAATCAAGTAAATAAGTGGAATAGGCGCATTGCTATAATGTTCTATCTGCTTTGATGACCAGAAATTAAACGTCGATAAGCCAAGAAAAAGCACATGCTGCCGATCATTCCAAGATAGAGCAGTTTAGGCAAGACTAGCTCTGTAGGCACACCCATTTGATTGAGTTGAATAAACATCTGCACAATTTGGGTGGAAGGCAGGATTTCGCCAACGACTTGCATCCAGGTGGGCATGGCGGCATGCGGCCAGGCCGCACCAGATAAAAAGAATAGTGGAATGGAAGTGAATACAATAACATGCCCCGCACGTTCTGGCAGATCCAGAAAACTGGCAAATAGACAGGTCATGCCAATTATTGTGTAGATAAAAACCGGAACAGCCAGCAGCATCCCAAGCAGGTTGCCACCGCGCGGATAATCAAATAGCCAGAAGCTAAAACCGAATAAATAGAAACATCCCAGACAGCCAATAGTAAAGACCGCTAAACACATCCCAATCAATGCATTTGCGTTTAATTCTACTTTTCTTTCCCGATATACCAAAATCAGCATACTCAAACCCAAAAGAATGGTTTGGTGAATAATTAAAGGTGCAACCGCAGGAAAGACATAGCTGCCATAGCCGGACAGCGGATTAAATAAAGGAATTTGATGCACAGAAAGGGCAGGTGAAAAATCCGAGATCTTGCCAAAGCGTTCAGTATAATCTGTCAAAGTTTGCTCAACTGATGTAGCTAAGCCCAGACCAATTTGTTTGGTCACTAAAAAGTTGGCCGTGCTTAAATACAGTCCAATGCCGCCTGTTTCACCATGCCTTAAGCTTTGCGATAAATTGTCCGGTAGCAGTAAAATGCCATCGGCTTTTTGAGATTCAACCCATTGTTTGGCTTCGGCAAAATTGCCGGTAATCGCCTCAATTTCTACATTGGGGCTTTGTGCCACCTGACCAATAATACGGGTGCTTAAGTTACTTTGTTCTTCATCGACAATAATAATCGGTAAGGCTTCAGCCTGCTGTGCCTGATAAGCGGTTGGATAAAAAAAGCTGTAAAATAAGACGGATAGAATAAGCGTGGTAAAGATCGTGCCGTGACTGACAATATCCTTGAAGCTTTGCAGATAGTAAAACCAGAGGGATTTCATTGGACTGCTCCTTTAGCTATTTTTTTAAGAAACAGATAAGCCAGCAAAGCGTAGACTAGGGCATAGATCAGCAGCATTAATCCAGCTTGCAGTGAAATATGCAATGGACTACCAATCACCCATTGTTCAGTTTGTAATTTGGCATAGGGCGTAAACGGAATAATATTGGACCAAAACTGGGTGAATAGGGGCGCATTATTTAAAGGTAAAGTCACACCGGCAAAACTTAAAGATGAACCGCCATAGACCGCAATGATGCCAAAAGATTTACTTAAATCTTTGGTTGCCAGAACCACTGCACTGCTTAAAAATGCATAAGCGCTATATAGCAGAAATTGTGCCGATAGAATCAGGCTGAGCGAACCGGCAACAAACCAGCCGCGAATTTCAATCAGCCAGAACATCCAGATCCAGGTCCATAGACTAAAAATAGCCACATAGACCAGGTTCTTAGACAGCAATGCCATCCAGATGGATGAGTTGCTGACCCAGCTTGTTAAGGTCTGCCGCTTCAGTTCCTGACCGACGGAAAATGCCACACAACAACACAGTAGTAAATGCAGAATTGCCGGAATGACATAGGGTTCCAGATAGAATTCATAATTCAGCTGCGGATTATACAGTGGCGATATTTTGATATGCGGTGACGGTGCTTCGAGAGAGGGCAGCCGGTTGCCCAGATATTGCTGTCCGCTAAATTCAGCGAGTGCTTGCAGGGTACTAACCAGCATGGCAGACGAAATGGTATTTCCGATACTGAAATAACTCTGGTTAAAGGCAATACTGATGTCAGCATCCTGAGCACGAACCAGACGTTGCTCGGCGCCGCTTGGAATATGGATATAACCCCAAATTTTATTTTGATTTAGCAGGCGCTCAATCTCAGCTGTTTGTTCCGACACCGTAGCAATTTTAAGAGTATGATTCAGCGCCACATGCTGATAAATGCTTTGACTCAGCGCACTCTGGTCTTGATCAATAATCGCAATCGGTAAATGATCCGGTTTCCCTTGAGCAAACATGCTGCTGAATAAAATAATCACCAGTGCAGGTGCCAGCGTGACCAGACACAGATCCCATTTTTCTCGGAGCAGATAGCGCAGTTCGCGCCATATACCCGTCCACATTATCGGGTCTCTTTCAGTTTAAATAACACGCTCATCCCGACTCTGAGTTCAGGAATTGCTGGTGCGGGCACAAGATGCAGCTTAAAACTTCGTACATCATAACCGCCGGTTTGGCGTGTGGTCTTAATGGTGGCAAATTCGCCCTCGGCACTGATCTGCTTGATTTTAAAAGTGGCGGTTTTATCTAGGGCGGGAATATAACCTTCAATACTGCTCATTTTCTGAAATGGGGCATATTGGTCTTCACGAATATTCAGGCTCACCCACATTTGATCTTCAATCAGACTGACTACAGGGACTGCGGTGGCTACCAGCTCCGAGACTTTGCCATAGGTTTTAGACACCGTTCCGTTTACAGGTGCAACTAATTGAGTTTCTGCTTCTAAAGCATTGGCTTCATCCAGCGCAGCCTGGGCAATATCTACCTGTGCATCGGCAGAACTCTTTTGCTGCGAAGTGCTGCCACGTTTGGCACGTGCATATTGCTGATACGCCGCCTCTGTCATTTGCGCCGCTGATTGACTGGCTGCATACAATTCATCACGGCGCTGGCGTGAAATCACACCTTCCTTAAATAAATTTGCACCACGCTCATAAGAAACTTTGGCTAAATTTTGCTGTGCTTTCAGCGATTGCCAGTTGGCATACAGACTGGCGATATTTTCTTCCTGCGAGCCACGTTCAGCAGTCGATTGTAAGGCTAGCGCAGATTGTAAAGCCGCTACGGCTTGCTGTTTTTTGGCCTGAATTTCCGGGCTGTTTAAGCGCACCAGCACATCGCCTTTTTTGACCCGCTGACCTTCTTCTACATAGATTTCTTCAATACGGCTTGGCACTTTGGTCGCCACCTGAACCGTTTCAGCTTCTACACGACCCTGCAATTCCAGCGGAGCCGGTTGGTAGCTTTTCCATAATCCAAATGCGATGACTGCCAGCAGAACTGGAATCAGGGCGAGCAATAAATATTTTTTCTTTTTAGCGATTTCAGGAGCTTGTTGTTGCTCGGTCGAAGTCGTCGCGTTGTTTTCTATTTCAGTTTTTGTTTCTACCTGTTGCGCAGGCGATTTTTCTGTATCGCTGGATGAAGCCGCTTCATTCACAGGATCATTGGGTTTTTGATCTTCGTTCATGTTCGGCTCCATTAGCGAATATAGTGAGTGTTGGTATGTTGGATGTAGTTCGGAAATTCTGCAATCGAGCCATGGCTTTGTAATAGTGTGGCCAGTGACATCACATATTTGTAAGCATTCAAGGCAGTTTCGGCTCGTAGTCCGCTCAGCATATTTTGTGCATCGATGACCTGTATGGCGGTGCCCATATCTTCTTTAAAGGACAATTCTTGGATGCGTAAATTTTCCTGTGCGGCTTTCAAGTTTTGTGCCAGAAGCGCATCACTTTGCTGTGCGCTGAGTGCTTCGCTATAAGATTTATAAATCAGATTTTCAATTTCCTGCTGGGTGCGTGCAGTGAGTAATTCTGTAGCAGAGCGTTTGAGTTCGGCAGCCTGAATATTTTTGTTTTTATCGATCCCGGAAAACAGGTTATAGCGTGCGGCAACCCCGACAATCCAGTTTTCATTTTGATCCAGACTATATTCGCCAAAAGCAAAAACATTCGGTTTTTTTGCCGCTTGCTGGGCTTTGACATTGGCTTGAGCCAATTGGGTATCCAGCTGCATTTTTTGAATCAACGCAGAGTTCTGACTAAAGGTTTTCAGCAGATGATTTAAGGCCTGTGGCTTGGTTTTATTGACAAATAAAGGCGTTGAAAGCTCAGTGATGCTACTTTCCTGAAGCAGATTATTCAGATGGAAAAGGGCAGCATTCAAATTGGCTTGCGTGTTTTGCTGGCTGCGCTCGGCATTATTGCGTGCCACTTCAAACTGCATGCGGTGGCCTTTACTGATAAAACCTTGCTGTTCCATCTTTAAGGCATTGCGATAATGCTGCTGCATGGCATTCAGGTTAAACAGCGCAGCTGCATGCAGTTGCTTTTGAAGCTGCACATTGAAATAACTTTGAATCAGTTCAAAACGCTGCGTGTCTTGCTGCTGTTTGTTGCTGAGCTGACTACGACCGACCTGAATATTGGCGATTTCTTTAGCGCTGCTTGTCAGTCCACCGGTATAAAGCGGCATCATGACTGAAATCGTCGGGCGAATCACCTGATCATCCAGCACGACATTCGAACTATCAGGAATTAAGCCAACTCCATTTTGGATAGGTTGTCTTAAACTATTTTTTAGTGGGTCAGCCAGACCCCCTAAGTTCAGTTCATCAATTCTATTATTGACACCATCCGTTAAGGATTGCTCTAAATTATTTTTTAATGCACCTAAAGGTAGATCGAGTTCATTATGAAAGGCATACGCACGAACATTCAGGTCGACTCGTGGCAGACCTATACCTTTCACTGCTTCAGCTTCAAGTTTTGAAGCCTGCTCCAGACTTTGATAGGCTTGGCTGCTATAAGAGTTTTGCAACAACTGACGTTCAGCGTCCTGAAAGCTGATGCTCTGCGCATGAGCAAAGCTGCCATACATCATCGATGCAAGCAGATTTAACCCCCAGACAAGCTGTCTTTTATTTTTCTTTAAGTTCATAAAGTCGCTAAACTGATTTAAAGCCGATAATGTTATCCGGCTAGTATAAATCAAAGGTTTGCAGATAGAACTAGTGTAAAGTTATAATATTGTTTCTTTTACATCTGTATTTCAAATACTTATCGGCTGTTTTTAATGGAATATCTAGAATCAAAAAATGGCTTAATCTTGAATATTTTCAATTGTTAGTTCAAAGATGATAAAAACAGCAGGCTAAAATACTGGTCAATTTATCTTGTGAATCTACATTGATTTTTTGACTCTATCTTGACTCATAGATTGAAATAATTTTGTGCAAGACCCTGCCAGATATGGTTAAATGCCATCATTTTATTGTGTTTCACTCTGAAAGGAAAAATCATGCGCGCGTACAACTTCTGTGCTGGTCCTGCTGCATTACCGACTGCCGTACTTGAAAAAGCTCAAGCTGAAATGCTTGACTGGCATGGCAAAGGTCTTTCGATCATGGAAATGAGCCACCGTAGTTCCGACTATGTTGCCATGGCTGAAAAAGCGGAAGCAGACCTGCGCAAACTCATGAATATTCCTGAGAATTACAAAGTATTGTTCTTGCAGGGTGGGGCATCACTACAGTTCTCGGCAATTCCATTGAACTTGCTTGGCAAAAACAACAAAGCAGACTATATCGATACCGGCATCTGGTCAGAAAAAGCTTTGAAAGAAGCGCAACGTTATGGCGATATCAATGTTGTAAAAGCAGGTGTCCAAATTGATGGCAAATATGCGATCAGTGCACAAAGCGAATGGAATCTTTCTGATGATGCAGCTTATGTGCATTATGCCGATAATGAAACCATTGGCGGTCTGCAATTTGCTTCAATTCCTGAAACAGACAAGCCATTAGTTTGCGATTATTCATCTAGTATTTTATCTGCGCCAGTAGATGTCTCTAAATTTGGTTTGATCTATGCGGGTGCGCAAAAGAATATCGGGCCTGCTGGTTTAACGCTGGTGATCATTCGTGAAGATTTACTTGATCAAGCCAAACCTGAAATTCCAAGCATCTTGAAATATTCAGATCAAGCGAAAAATGGCTCAATGGTTAACACACCATCAACTTATGCATGGTACTTGTCTAGTCTGGTGTTTGAGTGGTTGCTAGAAAATGGCGGTGTAGATGCCATGCACAAAGTGAACCTTGAGAAAGCTAACTTACTTTATGGTTATATCGATCAAAGCGATTTTTATGCGAATCCGATTGCAAAAGCAAACCGTTCGATCATGAACGTACCATTTACTTTGGCCAATGCTGATCTTGAGAAACAGTTCCTGAAAGAAGCTGAAGCGCAGCATTTATTAAATCTTGCTGGTCACCGTTCGGTTGGCGGTATGCGCGCAAGTATTTATAATGCCGTGCCTTTAGAGGGCGTGCAGGCATTAGTGAACTTTATGGATGACTTTGCCAAACGCAATGGTTAATTCCTGAAACGAAAAAACCCAGCACAAGCTGGGTTTTTTATGAATACAATAATTTTAGAAAATAAAAGTATGCAGGATGAATCCGCAGATCAGCATCCCCAACATGAAAAAAAGGCAGGACATCATATCAATATTATAGCGGGAGCTAAGATGATGCTCGACCTGTTGTAATGTTTCTTCTTGCACGATTTTCATAGATATTTATTGTCCGATCTATTTATCGTTAATACTAATTTGTTGTGAGTATTTTTATCATAAAAAATTGATTAAATAAAGTACATTTTTAATTAAAGAGCATAAATTTTCATTTTATTTAAATATCAGATTTGCACGACATCAGATTATTTATATGAGAAATCAAATGCTTATTTTTACAAGGTTTTTAAGGTCATTTTAAATATTTAAAATGAATTCATTTGAATTTAAAAATGTGGATAACTTGGTTTTTAATGACTTTAAATAGATTATTAAGCCAGAAAATATGTATAAAAAATAATCAAAAAATAAAATGACAAATAAGAATATAGATGGATTAAAAGAAGATACCCATCAAAATGAATATCTTCTTTATATGTTTGAACTTAAGCTGCTTTTCTATAAATATTGGCCTGAATCCACAAGTTTCCACGAATATACTGGCCAATCTGGAAGTTTTTGTACTGGTCATTCCGCGTTGCAATCCGGATCAAGGTCGCAGGCTGGCCTTCGTCATGAATCAGGGTGACATCATACAGGGTGTAGTCCTGATCCATAAATTGCATGGTAGTTTTACCGACAATATTGCCCTGAAACCAAGCTTCATCTTCCTGACCCATGGTTTCGCCGTATAGATAAGCCACCATTTTAGAAAAATCTACAGTGACAGGTTCTTTATCTTCTTCAGACTGCGGCTGCCAGGCATCAATCTGTTCCTGCAGATTATCCGGCGCTACACCATTATTGGCAGCCAGAATATCATTCAAGGCACGGTGGTGCTTGATCGAAGCCGGATCATCAACCACCAGATGCTCATGATCTGTGACCGCTTCAAGTTCATAGGCCCAGCCATTCAGATTCACCACATAGGACTGGTCTTTTTCATAATGTGGGTGATTGACGCTATACAGGCTATCGAAAGCGTAAATAATATTGTTAGCACCCAGATTCAGGCGCAATACAGCTTGGGTGTTGGATTTACAGGAAATAATCCGGTCAATCGTGGCTTTCACCTGATAAGGACTGTCAAAGCACGGAAATGCAGTTTTTACTGCTTGAGGTTTGTTGTTTTCGACGGCAATCACTTGACTCAACTGTACCGCAGCTTTGCTCGGTCCCTGAATCAGCCAGGTCTCTGCATCCATATCACATTCTTGTGTACAAAGGCCCATCGGCATGATTGGTTCATCAAGAGCTTTGCCTAACCACTGTGGAACATCTGTGCCAGGGTTGTCGGTGAGCAAGGTCCAATGTTCGACATGACTACCGAAATTTTGATCATCAATGGTGATGATCTCTGGGCTATTCTGATTTTTCATATGCACAATTGATCTTGGATGATGTATTTATAGTTAATCGAGGGTCATTGCGATTTTTCAAGTCAATCGAATGAATTTTAAAATTAAAATGCCAGTCAAATGAAGTCAATTTTTTTTCTCGCGTGAATCATGCCAGTTTTACCGGGCACATACTTTTTAAAATATTGATGACAGATGCAATGAAAATGGAGCGATTTAATCATCAACCTGATCACTGCAATTTGCTAGAATAACCATGATTTATACCTTAATGGGAAGCCCTGTGTTGCCATTCAAACTTTGGGTCGATGCCGATGCATTGCCCCGTATGCTGCGAGATGTGATTATTCGTGCTTCGGATCGCTATCAGCTGGAAGTCACTTTTGTTGCCAATCAGCCAGTCGGAATCACACCTTCGGTCAGAATTAATTCAATTCAGGTGATGAGTGGGGCGGATGCGGCAGATAAAGAAATTATTCTGCGCATGAAAGAGCATGATATTGTCATGACCCAAGATATTCCCTTGGCTGCGGAAGTGATTGAAAAAGGCGGTATTGCGATTCATCCCCGTGGTGAAATTTATACTACGGCCAATGTGAAAGCGCGCTTACACCTGCGCGATTTTATGGACAGCCTACGCGGAGCTGGCGTGCAAACGGGCGGTCCGCCACCGATTTCAGAGCGGGATAAACGCGAATTTTCCAGTGCACTCGATCAGACCATCCAAAAACAAAAACGTAAAACTTCCGCGCTTTAAGCCTTATTCAGAGTGACTCGCATGCCCACACAAACCAATATGATTGCCACCTATCTTTTATTGGTTTTTATCTGGGCGACGACACCGCTGGCTATCGTCTGGAGTGTGACGGATTTGCATCCGCTCTGGGCCCTGGCATTGCGCTTCTTTCTGGCTTTGCCTTTTGCATTTGCCTTGTTGTGGCTATTTAAAACCCGTTTTCCCTTAGATAAATTATCCATGCACAGTTACCTGGCTGGCGCATGCAGTTTTATCGGCTCACAGATTTTCACTTATCTGGCCACGGATTATCTGAGTTCAGGCATTATTGCCCTGATGTTCGGACTGGCGCCGATTATTACCGGTTTAATTGGCCGTTTTGTATTTCAGCTTAAGCTCTATCCTTCGCAGTGGGGTGGTATGGCGATTGCCTTGCTGGGTCTGGGCATTATCTGTGTCGGTGGCAAAGATCAGCATATTCAGCCGATTGGCATAGGCCTGATGTTGCTCAGTGTTTTTATTTACTGTGTTTCGATGTTCTGGGTGAAAAAAGTTAATGCACCTCTCGAACCTATGGCACAAGCGGCCGGTTCTATTGCTGTTTCAGCGGTCATGGCCTGTACCATGTTGCCATTTATCTGGCAATTTGCACCAACCCAGATCCCACAGGCAAAATCGCTGATTGGACTCAGTTATGCTGTAATCATGGCTTCCCTGATTGCGATGTTCTGTTATTTTAAACTGGTGCAGAAAATCAAGGCGACCACTTTGTCATTGACCACCGTATTGACGCCGATGCTGGCCTTATTTGTCGGGGTGATTCTGAATGATGAAAAATTATCGGGTGGGGCTGTCTTCGGTGTCGTTATCTTACTGGCTGGTTTGTTGTTATATTTTTCCAGAGAAATTAAAGCGAGCTATAACGCTCGCCTTTCATCACCCAGCAGCACTGACTAAAGCAGTAATTTAAACAAAGTGAGCCTTGACGCATTCACCCAGTTTGACACGGTCTTGGGGATGCATGGTAATAAAATATGCACCAGTCCGATATTTGCCATTTTCTTCTTCGCGACTGTAGGCCACCTGAGCGGTTGCTGCAATATGGAAGAAATTTTCCGGATGACTCAAAGTCACGTGCAGATAGGTGCCTTCAGCGATAGGGCGCTCATTAAAGAAACTAAAACCGGTTTCTGAAAAGTTCACTTGCTCTGGCACAGGTAACATGCTTTGTACAATTGCGTCATACAAAGAACCGGTAATAAGGTTTAACTTTTGATTAAATAAGGATAAGATTCGAGCAATTTGTTGATCTTTTTCAGATAATTGTTCTAATTCGTAGTTAACCGCATGATCAAATTGATCTAGTTCTGCAAGTAGTAGAAAATAGCGGGGCAAGACGAAGTTAGGATCGTAAGGATCATTCAAGGCAACATCATCGGAAATAATCTGATAATTAATTCGTAAGGCAGCATCGATTCGAGACATGACGCGTCTTTCCGTAAATCCGTTTGGATGCTGTACATTTTCCATAATTTATTACCTCGGACTAGATGGTTATGTTCAAACCAATCTCGCTGTATATAGGGTTGAAATATACTCGCGCACGGCGTAGTAACCACTTCATTTCTTTTATCGCGTTGGTCTCAATGATCGGCCTCACACTCGGTGTGGCAGTCCTCATTACAGTGTTGTCTGTGATGAATGGTTTTGACCGAGAGTTAAAGAATCGTGTCTTAGGAATGATACCTCAAGCGACTGTTTCCTCAACACAAATTTTAACAAATTGGCCAGAACTTGCAAAGCAAATTGAAGGGCATGAGCATGTTCAGGGAGTCGCACCTTTTACTCAATTACAAGGCATGCTGACCGCACAGGGTCAGGTCGCCGGCATTATGGTCAGCGGGATTGAACCCGAGTATGAGAAAAAAGTTTCAATTATACAAAACCATATGGTTGAGGGCAGTATCGACAGCCTGAAAAAAGGTGAATTTGGTATTGTTTTGGGCAAGCAAATGACCGATGCCATGGGTGTGGGTTTAAATGACAATATTACTCTGGTTTTGCCAGAAGCCACCCCATCACCAGCTGGTGTCGTCCCGCGTTTCAAGCGTTTTAAAGTGGTGGGAATCTTCAGTATTGGTGCTGAAGTTGACTCGATGATGGGTTATATCGCTTTAAATGATGCCTCGACCTTGCTGCGTCTACCGGATGGTGCGCAGGGTGTGCGTATGAAGCTGGATGATATTTTCCTGGCACCACAAGTGTCTCAGGAAATTGTGCGTGATTTGCCGGGGAATTTCTATGCTTCGGACTGGACTTATACCCATGGTAATCTGTTCAGCGCGATTCAGATGGAAAAAGCCATGGTCAGCCTGCTTTTATTCCTGATCGTTCTAGTCGCGGCATTTAATATTGTGTCTTCACTGGTGATGGTGGTGACGGATAAAAAATCGGACATTGCCATTTTAAGGACTTTGGGGGCTTCACCTGCCACCATTACCAAAATCTTTATGGTGCAAGGTACCGTGATTGGGGTGATTGGAACTTGTGCAGGGGCCATCCTCGGGATTATTGCGGCAACCAGTATCAGTAGCTTTATTGGCTGGCTCAACAATACTTTAGGCCTGAATATGTTTGATGCCTATTTTATTAACTACTTACCTTCGTATCTGCGCTGGCAGGATGTCTTGGTGATTGTAGGCTTGTCACTGGCACTCAGTTTTGTCGCGACAATTTATCCGGCTTTACGTGCAGCAAAAATTCAACCGGCAGAGGCTTTGCGTTATGAGTAATCTGATTTTAGATGCCCAGAATATTCACAAATCCTTTACCGATGGCAAGGCCACTGTCGATGTGATTCGCGGCTTGTCGCTACAGGTAAAAGCAGGTGAGTTTGTTTCGATTGTAGGTTCAAGTGGTTCAGGCAAAAGTACCTTATTACATGTTTTGGGTGGATTGGATCGCCCGACGTCAGGTCAGGTCATGGTGAATGGCCGCCGTTTTGATACCTTGTCTGAAGCAGAACGCGGTTATGTGCGGAATGAGCATTTGGGCTTTGTTTATCAGTTTCATCACCTGTTGCCAGAATTTACGGCACTGGAAAATGTGGCCATGCCGCTGATGTTACGCGACAACATGAAGTTTAAGGAAGCCAAACAGCAGGCCGAATATTTGCTGGAACGTGTTGGTCTTTCGCATCGTCTGACTCACAAGCCGGGTGAATTATCCGGAGGTGAGCGTCAGCGTGTAGCTTTGGCGCGTGCAGTGGTCGGTAAACCTAAACTGATGATGGCCGATGAACCGACCGGAAATCTAGACCGCAAGACTGCAGCAAAGATTTTTGAACTGCTGACCGAATTGCAACGTGAGTTCAATATGGCGATGCTGATTGTGACGCATGATGAACAGCTAGCCCATGCAGCAGATCGGATTTTACATATGCAGGATGGTCTCTGGATTGAACCATAAATAACGAGAATATTCGCATTTGATTGAAGCTCACTCCGGTGGGCTTTATTATTGGGCAAAATAATAACAAGATAGAATAAGATTCAATGTTGCAGTGGCTATGTATTGGCTGGATTTTAGGCCTTGCGTGTATGGGGAAAAGTTTCCTGTCTGTTCAACTGAGCGGAACGGCAGTTTTGATCGTTGCGCTGTTGTGGTATCTGTGTTGCCATAAATTAAAGCTCATCTTGAATACACCACTGAGAAGCCTGTTGATCACTGGATCAAGCCTGCTTTTGGGACTATTTTTAGGTCATGCTTATGCCAATCTGCAACTGGCTGAACGTTTATCCAAGCGAGAACACGAGGTATCTGAAAAAGAAATCGTGGTCTATATCAAAGAGCTGAATAAACTGGGCGATCAGAATATCCAGCAAGCCCTGCATGTGCTTAACCCTGATGGCACTACAGTTAAGTGGATGGGTTTTCTGCCAGTTTCAGATCCTGTCATATCCAGTTTAGGAAATGATGTAACCAAACAGCAGACTCTTGAACTGGGACACTATTATTTATTACAAGGCCAGATTCGACCTAACCATAGTTATGCGACACCGGGTGCTTTTGATGCAGAAAAATGGGCCTTGCAGCAAAATGTTATGGCCGGGTTTAGGATTAAACATATCCAAGAGTTGCAACCGCAACAACTCTATGCACTAGGTCATGCTAAATATCTACGTCAGCAGAAAAATTTGAATCAGCGATTTTTGCTTTGGGTAGAACAGCAGCGACTGACCTTAAGAGAGTTTGTGGCCACACAACCAGTACAGCAGAAAGGCTTGTTACTGGCTCTATTAAGTGGTGATGAAAGTCTCTTGGATCAAGCGACGGAACAGCAATTCCAGCGTTTTGGCATGAGTCATTTACTGGCGATTTCCGGACCGCATGTCCTGATCTTTGCCTTTATCGTTTGTGGAGCGTTGCAATATCTGATTTCAAGGTACGTACCGCAGATTTATCTGAAATGGCCAAGGCAGTATTTTTTGAGTCTGCCTTTTTTGTTATGTGTATTGCTGTATTGTGCCTTTGTCGGTTTTGAAATTCCGGCGTTACGCACTTTACTGATTTGTGTGATTGTGACTTTTACGCTGCTGCTCAGGCAAAGTATGCAGCCATTAAAACTGCTGATTTTAAGTGCTGCCTTATTGTTGCTCTTTGATCCTTTTAGCATTTTGTCGGCCGCATTCTGGCTGTCTTATGGGGCCTGTTTTGTCTTGCTGCGGATCTATCAAACCATTCAGCAGCAACCGCATCAAACAGTACAAACAGCATTACAACGACTGTATTTTGCAATAAAAGTTTTGATGGAGTCGCAGTGGAAAATCTTTCTGGCCCTGTTTCCCTTAATGATGTTGTTTTTTAAGCAGGTGGCTTGGATTACCCCGCTAAGCAACCTGGTGGCTATCCCGTGGATTGGCCTGCTGATAGTTCCCGTAGATATTCTGGCGGCTTTATTATTTTTCATCTCTGAACCACTTTCGAGTCTGCTGTTTCAGCTCAATGATATTTTTATTCATATGCTGCTGGCATTTCTGAATCTGCTTGATCGGCTGTTTGCGCCACAACTGATTCCGGTAGCCATGAATGTCTGGATGATTGCTCTATGTATTTTGGGCTTGTTAATTGTCTTTTTGCCGCGTGGCTTAGTGCCCAAAAGCTGGACAGCAATTGCCTGTGTACCGCTGTGCATTCCTCAACTTAATCAGCATGCATTTCAGCTGTCTGTTCTGGATGTCGGGCAGGGACAGGCCATCTTCATTCGTGACGGGCAACACAGCATGATGATTGACATGGGTGGTTATTATAATGAAGAAAAATTCAGTATTGGCCGGCAAGTGATTATGCCGTTTCTATCTGTGCAAGGTGTTGGAGAACTGGATCGACTAATTTTGACTCATCTGGATCAGGATCATAGCGGTGCTTATTTCAGCATTAAAGATCAATTAAACATCAAGCAAGTGTCATCCAATCAGATGCCTGAAACCGCTACTTCTTCAAGCTTTCAGTTTTGTTATGAAGGACAGCAATGGCAATGGTCTGAAGAGATTAACTTTAAAATTCTGGCACCTCGGCAGCAGCAGTTAAATATGCCAAACTTCAATAAAAACGACCGATCTTGTGTGATATATCTGCAAGTTAAAAATGCCGGACCGTATCAAAAATTTTTACTGATGGGGGATGCGGGTTGGGAAACTGAATATCAGTTACTCCAAAATTATCCGGAACTTAAAGTCGATGTGCTGGTACTCGGCCATCATGGCAGTCAGCACAGTTCAGCCTATCAATTTTTAGAAGTTTTGCGACCTAAATTGGCGATTGCCTCGGCTGGGAAATTTAATCGCTATGGCCACCCGAGCCAACTGACGCAGCAACGGTTAAAAGCTCTTAATATTCCCTTATTGACCACGGCAGAACAGGGGAGTGTACACTTCCAGCAACAAGGCTCAGAACTGGTGCTTTCTGCCGAACGACATGAATGGCGGTGGTTGTATCGTCAGCCTTTAAGTCACTGATTCCAGCATCGGCAAAACTTCATAGGCGTCTTGTGTTCTCAACGCATTTACTTTGTCCAAGGCTTGTTCATGTTCAAGTTTATAGAGATTTCCTAAATCTTGATGCGCATTAAAGCGTTTATAACTCCAGTGATAATGTTCCGGATGGCGGCGAATTAAATTTTCAATACTGTTGATAATGACTTGCGTACCTTGATTGGCATTGCCACTATAAATTTTTTCATCAACCGTTTCGATAAAGATATCGAATCCATCTGCAGTATTACGTAGAGCATATAAAAACAGGGCGCGGGCTTTGGTCTTTTGAATCAGCTTGGCACTTAAATTGCTGGTGGCCAAAGGCACTCCAAAATAAGGAATATATTCACCACCGACATTTGGGGTATGGTCTGGCAAGATCACGGTGGTGCCACCTTGTTTTAAGGCCTTAAAAATCTGACGGACGCCAGATTCATCGGTCGGCACCAGATGTGCCTGTTCGCGGCTACGCGCAGCCCGTACAAACTGATCCGCTGCCTGATTTTTCACCGGTTTATACATAATGGTCATTGAGGTGAACTGGGCAATATAGGCATTCATAATTTCCCAGGTACCAAAATGTGGCACGATTAACACTAGGCCTTTATTTTGTGCCAGTGCATCATGCAGTAGATCTTCGCCAATGACGCGATGCACCCGTTTGATATTTTTCTGATTACTTGAACCCCAAATGGTAAAAAACTCGAAATATGACATTAATTCATTGCGAACCGCCGCACGGTTAATACGTTCACGTTCGTCATTGGACAGTTCAGAAAGGCTGATCTCGAGATTGAGGCGAATAATTTCCGAAGTTTTGGTGACTTTGAAACTGTTCACAATAAAGGCCAGAAGACGGGCCATCCATCGAGAAACCGGAAGCGGTTGGCGGCTAATGTATTTGAGTAAACCGTAAGCTGAATTCCGTGAGTCCTGTTTGGTCATTGATTTAATATAAGTACAAAAAAAGAGAACAAAATTTATTATAGGCGAAAACGTTTTGTTTAGACAGAATTACCCGATTCAGTGTATATAATGGGCTCAATATAAATCAATTTATTGGATTATTTATGTCCGATTGGCCACCAAAACCTGAAAATCAAATACAAAATACGCAACAACCAGTTCAACCGACTGGTCCGGAATGGAAACTGCTGGAAAAAGCAGTTTTAGCTTCTGTTGAAGAACAGCGCCGTGCACGCCGTTGGGGAATTTTCTTTAAATTTCTGACTTTTGCTTATCTGCTTGTTGTCATTTTGGCATTAGGCAAAAGCTGTAGTTCAGTTTCTTCAGATGCTAGCGCTGCTGCGGGTTCGCATATCGCAGTCGTGGATATTGTGGGTACGATTGCAGCCGACAAGCAAAGTGTGAATAGTAACAATACGATTAAATCACTGAAAAAAGCCTTTGAAAATAAACAAAGTAAAGCGGTAGTAATGAATATTAACTCGCCGGGTGGTTCACCAGTGCAGTCTGATGAGATCTGGCAGGAAATCCAGTATCTGAAAAAGCAGCATCCTCAGAAAAAACTCTATGCTGTAATTGGTGATACCGGTGCTTCAGGGGCCTATTATATTGCCTCTGCTGCGGATGAAATTATTGTCAATCCTTCCAGTTTAGTCGGTTCTATCGGTGTGATCATGCCGAATTATGGTGTGACTAATTTGCTGCAAAAGCTTGGGGTTGAAGACCGCACCATGACTTCAGGTGAAAATAAAGCCCTGCTGTCGATGACTCAACCAGTCGATCCTGCACAAAAAGCCCATGTACAAGGTGTTCTGGATAATGTGCATGGTCATTTTATTAATGCCGTAAAACAGGGGCGTGGCAATAAATTGAAATCCAATGATCCTGCGATTTTCTCTGGTTTATTCTGGACGGGGGATCAGGCAGTGAAATTAGGGATTGCGGATCGTATCGGTAGCTTAAATACCTTGAAACGTGAATTGAAAACTGAAAAAGCGTTCAATTACACCATTGAATATAGTCCATTTGAATCAGTCTTGGGCCGTATGGGATCATCCATTGGGGATGGAATTGCTTCTTCGGTTGCACAGAAGCTTCAGTCAGAAAACAGTACGACACTGCAATGAAACCACTGATTCATTTCGCGCACGCCAATGGCGTGCCATCCAAAGTCTATCAAAAGCTGTTTGATGGATTGCAAGATGATTACGATATTATCTATGTGCCGCTTTTAGGGCCGGATAAGCGTTATCCGGTTGATAACCATTGGAAAAGCCTGACCCAGCAAGTGATTGACAGTATTGTGCGTCAGTCACATGGGCGACCCGTGATTGGTCTGGGCCATTCTTTGGGATCCGTGTTAACTCTGCAGGCGGCTTTACAGCGCCCGGAACTGTTTTCACAAATGATCATGCTGGACCCGCCAATGATTATGGGCAAAGAAGCCTTTGCCTTGCATATCGCCAAGACTTTTCGTTTAAAAGCATTGGATAAAATGTCTCCGGCAGGTTTGTCGAAACGCCGTCGAGATCATTGGGTTTCACGGGAACAAGCCGCTGAATTGCTGCGCCCTAAAGGTTTTTATCAGGATTTTGATGCAGATTGTTTCCAGGCTTATATTGATTATGCCTTGCAGGAGGATCCCATCCGGGGTGGAGTAGAACTCACTATCCCTAAAAGGGATGAGGTCGCAGTCTTTAGAACCAATCCGTCACTGTGGTGGTTGCCTCAGGCAAAACCAAAAATTCCTGTGCATCTGGTCGTTGCCGAGAAAGGCCCATTTCTGGCCCGTAAGTTCCCGCAACAAGTGCAAAAGAAGTTTGGTATTCCTTTTACCGTAGTGGATGGCGGGCATATGTTCCCATTGGAACAACCCGATCAAGTAGCTGGCTTGGTAAGGCAATTGATTCACCAGCAGTCTACCTAAGTTGTTGAATATTTTGAAAATAAAAAACGCATCCGAGGATGCGTTTTTTTATATCTAAATTTTTTTAGAACTTGCAGAATTGAACAGGCGCTTGCATTTTCTCATTTCGATACAGCACACCGTCTTCAGTATGTTGAATCGTACCGCTACAAATCCATTCTACGACTTGTGGATAGATTACATGCTCGAGGCTATGCACACGTGTTGCCAAACTTTCTACCGTATCGTGGTGAGAAACCTTGAGAACACCTTGAGCAAGCGCTTGCCCTGCATCCAGCTCAGCCGTAACATAATGCACCGTACAGCCGTGCAGAACATCACCGGTATTGAGTACACGCTGATGCGTATGCATACCTTTATAATAAGGCAATAGGGAAGGATGAATGTTCAACATTTTGCCTTCCCAGGCTTTCACAAATTTTTCACTTAAAATTCGCATAAAGCCGGCAAGCACCACCAGATCTACATCCCAATCGAGTAACTGTTGATGCATCACATCATCAAAAGCTTCACGATTCGGATATTGCTTGTGTTCAATAATTGCAGTCTGAATCCCTGCGTGCTGTGCACGTGTTAAAGCAAAGGCTTCAGGTTTGTTGGAAATCACGCCTACAATTTGGCCTGAAAGATTGGCATCAATCAAGGCTTGCAGATTTGATCCACTACCTGAAACAAGTACAGCAATTTTAATCATGCGAAATTACGCGAAGATCACACGAATTTTTTCGTCTGCACCTGCAACCGATTCAGCATTGTCTTGAATCTGACCCATTGCCCATGCTTTTTCGCCAAGCTGGTTGAGTAATTCAACAGTTTTGTCTGCATCAGCTGCATCAACGACCAGCACCATACCAACGCCACAGTTGAAAGTACGATACATTTCAAATTGTTCTACGCCGCCTTCACGTTGTAGAAGCTTGAATAGCTCAGGCCACTCCCAAGAAGATTCATTCACAAGCGCTTGAGCACCGTTTGGAAGTACGCGCGGCAAGTTACCTGGTAAACCACCACCCGTGATGTGTGCCATCGCATGCACATCAACGTGTTTTAACAGTTCAAGAATTGGTTTGACATAAATACGTGTTGGTTCCATTGCAGCATCTGCAAGTGGGCGACCATCCACGATTTGATTCAGGTCAACGTTTTTCACGTCCAGGATTTTACGAAGCAGTGAGTAGCCGTTTGAGTGCGCACCTGAAGAAGCTACACCAATTAAAACGTCACCCGCTTTGACTTTAGAGCCATCAATAATTTTGCTTTGCTCAACAACACCGACACAGAAACCTGCAAGATCGTAATCTTCGCCTTCATACATGCCTGGCATTTCAGCAGTTTCACCGCCAACTAATGCACAGCCAGCAAGTTCACAACCAGCGCCAATACCAGTGACTACATTTGCAGCAACATCAACATTTAAGTGACCAGTTGCATAATAATCAAGGAAGAACAGTGGCTCAGCACCACAGACAAGAAGGTCATTCACGCACATTGCAACCAGGTCTTGACCAATTGTGTCATGACGGTTCAAATTCAGTGCCAGACGTAATTTTGTACCAACACCATCTGTGCCAGATACGAGAACAGGTTCTTCATAACCTTTAGGAATTTTACAAAGTGCACCAAAGCCACCTAGACCGCCCATAACTTCGGGACGTGAGGTACGCTTAGCGACAGATTTGATACGATCGACTAACGCGTCGCCCGCCTCAATGTCGACACCTGCATCTTTGTAGCTTAAACCAGTGTTTGGGGTAGAAGTTGAGTTGCTCATAATGAAGTCTCCGCATTCGCGGGTGCGATTATAACCTGAATATGTAAAACTCTTATGGTATTTGTGGCCTAAAATGCTATCTTTATTAAAATATTTTAATTTTTAGAATGATTAATAGAGAAAAGGCAAGATTCTATGGTCGATCGTACTTTACGGCGCATTCTTATACTTGCTGGTATAGCATTGATACTTTGGGTTTTATATCTGCTTAAACCAGTTGTAGTTCCTTTTGTTGCAGCTTTTCTAATTGCTTATTTATTTAGCCCCTTGGTTAATGTTTTGCACCGCATTGGGCTGGCTCGATGGCTCTCGATCAGTATCGTATTTATCGGGATTGGGATCGTGGTTACATTGGTGATGTGGTATCTGGTGCCACTAGTCTGGCAGCAGCTGATGTATGCGCGTGATAGCATTCCGGCCGGGATTCACTGGATCAATTACACGTTCCTACCTTGGCTTTCCGATAGCTTTAATCTGGTTCCGATGGAGATCGATACTGACCAGATTTCCTCAGTAGTAATGGACTATGTCCAGACCAATTATAGTGCTGACAGTATTCAGGCAATGCTGCTGAAACTGGCACAATCTGGTCTGAACTTTATCCAGATTGGTGGCACGATTGTCCTGATTCCGATTATTGCCTTTTATTTCTTGCTGGATTGGGATCGTATGTTAGACAGCTTACGCCGTCTAATTCCCCGTCCTTATGAAAAAACAACCTTAACTATTGTGAGTGAATGTCATAGTGTGTTAGGTGCCTTTGTCAAAGGTCAGTTCCTAGTCATGGTTCTGCTGGGCGTAGTCTATGCAGTGGGACTGCAACTGATTGGCCTAGAGATTGGCTTGATCATCGGGATGATTGCCGGATTGTGCAGTATCATTCCGTATCTTGGTTTTGCGGTTGGAATTATTGCCGCAGTCATTGCAACCTTTTTCCAATTTGGAATCGACTGGTGGCAACTGGTATTGGTCGGGATTGTCTTTATGGTCGGGCAGGCCGTCGAAGGCTATATTCTGCAACCGTTCTTGCTAGGTGATAAAATCGGTCTTTCTCCTGTAGCTGTAGTGTTTGCAGTTCTGGCAGGTGCACAACTGGCCGGTTTCTTGGGCATGCTGATTGCCTTACCGGTGGCAGCCGTGATTGTGGTACTGCTGCGGCATATCCGTGAGTATTATGAACATACGCCATTTTATGGTGATCGGGCTGTTATCATACAAGATGCATCTACCGGTTCAATCAATATTGAAACAGCAGACTTAGATGTTGATATTGAAATGAAAAAGCCACAGAAAAAACCGCTGCAAGCAGAGGAGAACTCAAGTAAAATTCACGATCCACATCGTAAAGACTCATAAGGCCAAAAAATCGTATGCGTCAATTGCAGTTAGATATAGAACCTCAGCTCGATGCCCGAATCAGTGATTTTTCAGGGCCGGGTTGGGGGCATGTCATTGATGCTGTCCGTCAATTACATGCAGGCCTCATCAACCAATTTTATGTCTATGGGGGAGCCGGTACAGGTAAAAGTCATTTGTTGTCTGCCATCTGTGACTCTTATCTGGAAGTAGGTAAATCTGCAATTCAGGTATCTTTGCTTGAGCTTTTAGATGCACCGACTGAGGCGATTACTTCTCTAGATCGTTTTGATCTGGTAGCACTTGATGATATCGAAGCGATTAGTGGCGTACCCCATTGGCAACGCGCAGTATTTCACTTGATTAATTATAATAATGAAGGTGGTGGGCAGTTGGTGTTTTCGTCACGTTTTGCACCTATCGAACTCAAACTCGAATTGCCAGATTTACAATCCCGTCTCACGCAGGCGGTCAGTACCCGTGTTCCGAGTGGCAGTTTGTATGCTGATCGCTATGCGCTGGTTTCCTCGGTACTCGATCGTCGTGGGATCCATTTAGACCCTCAAATCTTTGACTATTTACTAAGCCATGGGCCACATCAAACTTCAGTGCTGCTTCAAAGATTAGAGCAGATTATTCAATTGCTTAAAGGGGAAAAATTGAAAGTCAGCAATGCTAATCTGCGGCAGATATATGCCTTGATTGACGAATATCGGTAAAATATAAAAATTCTTGAGTAATTACTCAGTCTATGACACAGTAAGGCAAAATAATTCGCTGTTGCAAGGATTCTGCAACTTTAGAAGAAAAAGAAAGAAATAAAAATTAAGGAGAAGGTTATGCTCAAGAAGAGCATAGGCATAGCTTTGCTATGTATAGCGGGGCAGTCGTATAGTGCAGATATTATTGTAACCACTACAGAAGATATTGAAAAAGATGACAAGGAATGTTCACTTCGAGAAGCTGTTGAGTATGTTAACCGTGGCTTAGCTAAATCAGGTTTTATGGGGTGTGGTGGGGAGAACTCATCCAGTACCATTATTTTAAAAGAAAAAAATACTTATGTGTTGAACCAGCATATCGCGATTAAAAAATCTCTTACCATCCGTGCGGTCGCAGAAAGTGATGGCGAATTCAGTACGGATGAAAAAGCATTAGGCTTGCATAATGCTCATATTCAAATGAAAGGTACTGATAACCTTTTCCGGATTAACAGTACAGATACATTGGTTCAGTTAAATTTGAAAGAACTGGATCTTGAAGGCTGTGGTAAAACCAGTTGTGCTGAACAAGGTGGCCTAATTTATAATAAAGGTCAGCTAATTCTAGAATATAACCGTCTATTTAATGCTGCTGCCAACTTGGGTGGGGCAATTTATAATGCTGGCAAGTTTGGTCAGAACTTAACAAGCCGTGCACAAATTAAAAATAGTCTGATCGAAAATAATAAAGCCCAACGAGGCGGGATCCTGTATAGCGAGCTACCTGCTTTCCTCATTTATCAAAGTGTACTTAAAAATAATCAGACACTGGATAATTCCGCGACCAATATTTATAGCGCGGGACAGTTTGCTGACTCCAGTAAAGATCAAGGTATTAGTGGGGAGATATTAAGTAGTACGATACTAAAAAATAAGGGTGTACTCATTAATGTCCTGGATGGGATGGGATTGAATAATCTCACCATAGTTGATAATGAAAATACTGCTTTACGCATCCATGCGCCGTATGGAAGAGCCTATGTAGCGAATAGTATTATTTTAAGAAATGGTACACAGGATTGCCAAATTATCACTGGTGACAAGTCTGTGTCGCAAAATAATCTACTGACAGCCTCGTGTGGTGTAGGGGATTCCGTCGCACCGAACCAATTCTGGAGTGGTACACGACTTTTTGCTGAATCCTCAGATAAAAGTGAAGGTGCTTGTCAGACCCTAGAAGAAAATAATAATGCCATACTTTGTCCATACAGCGTTCCTAAAGGACAATTTCTCGGTTATATGCGTCCACGAATTTTGTTGAACTATATCCTTGTGAATGAATCGCCGATTGTGAATAGAGGCACAGGATTGAATCTGGCAAATCCAACAGTAGCATGTGAGGCGGCAGATCAGCGCGGGATCAACCGTTTGATGGATAATCTGTTTTGTGATCGTGGTGCTGTTGAAATCACGATACCAATCTCAGGCAGTCTGGTGGGACAAGATCTGTTAAAGGGTGAAATTGCCAAGTTTTCAATTGAATCTTATCTGGGAGATAGTGATTTAATTCCAAAAGAACAGTGTAATGCCATTGTTGGTCAGAATCCGACGGGGGAGCCTTGGCAAGATGGCTGTTTGAAAGTGGTACAAACCAAAACAGCTTCCAAGGGTAAAACAATCATCGATATTCATGGCAATGTCGTTTATACCCCGGATTCTACCTGGCATGGAGCAGATATTTTCGAACTACAAGTGGTGACCTCATCGACACGGTTTAATAAAAGTAAACCTTATTTGACTATTACTACTCAAATTGTTCAGGAGCCAAAAAATGAAATGGAAGACAAAGCAGTCAAAACTTCAGGCGGCTCATGGGGTGGTGGTGGGCTACTGATTTTACTCGGATTAATAGGTTTACGCCGTGGATTAAAAGATTAAGGAAAAATCATGAAAAATTATAAAAAAGGACTGCTTGCGGCCATGATTTTATCTGCCATGAGTTTGATGGCAGCCGAAGATAAAACGATATATGTAACTACTTTTGCTGATGAAGATGGCGAGAATAATAATGCCTGTTCTTTGCGAGAAGCCATTAAAACTGCAAAACTGGATAAATCTTATGGCGGATGTAATGTAGGACGTACGCTTCGATTGGATGGTTCAGCTGCAGATGTGATTCAGCTTGAAGCAGGCGAGTACAAATTAGATAAAGAGCTGATCGTAGAGTCAGCGCTCAAAATTTATGGGAAAACTCCGCTTAACTATGCTAGTCGTAGTCCGATTACGCTGTTATATCCAACCCGGGAGGCTTTAAAAAGTACTATTTCAGGCCAGGGGAAAACCAGATTATTTAATAGTATGGCCAGCCAATCCAGTCTGGAAATTCATCATCTGATCTTAAAGGATGGCTATGCAGCAATAAATACCTTGGATAAAGGTAATGGCGGTACTTTTTATGTAGCAGGGCCTTTAAGTATTAATACCAGTGAAATAGTAAATTCCCGAGCTGCTGCAGAAGGTGGGGCGATTTATAGTGTAGCAATGAATACGGAAAGGAATATTGTTATTCAGGATTCTTTAATTCAAAAAAATCAGGCGAGTTCATATGGTAGTGTTTTGGCAATGGACTGTCAGGGAAATTTAGGTACAACTCAAACCAATGTGAAAATTAATTCCAGTAGTATTGTTAAAAATGGTTCAGACACTGCTAACAGTATTATTGATTTTTGTGGCTATGCCACAGTAGAAATTGTTAACTCTACTATTGCGAAGAATACTGCCAGTACCACAGGACATATTGTGCGTATGACGAATGAAGTTAATCGTCCGCTCAGTAAATTCTCTAGTTTAACTGCATTAAGTAATACTATTGTTGAAAATACAGCCCAATCTACTTTATTTTATGACAATACCGGTTTTAGATATTTTAATTTCAATGTTTTAGCCTTTAACCAAGGCCTGTCTTGTGAATATGCCTTAAATCAGGGGAATCCGACCAAGGCACAACGTGTTGAATTTTCTACAATTCGAAATGCAATTCAAACGACTGGGCCATCACGTTGCGTATTGCCAGAATTAGACGAAGATACTACTTCAAATAATCTTGATGTCTCTAACAATATAATCAGCAGTTTATTAACAAATTATATTGAGCCTGCTATTGATAATCGCTATTTAGGGCTATATTACCCGCGTGATAATCAGACCGCAACGGATTTGGTAGATATCGGAGTGAGTGGCTGTATTGAACAAGACCAGCGTGGTATTGATCGTGTGATTGGATCCACATTAACATTTGATCCAAGTGCAAAAAATACTTGTGAGATCGGCTCAGTTGAAATCCGACGTTTGACTGCAGCCGATATTACGGACTTGCAAAATAAGAGTTTGGTAGAACTCAATGACTTTTATCAGGAGAATATAGATGATCTCGAAGAAATCATTGCTGATAAAAATACTCCAGAAAATGAGCTTCCTGGTTTAAAGGAAGAATTGAAAAGTTATCAGGATTTGCTTAAATATACCAAGCAATATCAGAAATATCGTGCAATCTATATTAATCCTTTTATCTTGGCTATGCCTCAAGAAACTCTAACCAATGATAAGATTCAAATTAAAGCCTTAAATTCAGAAAATTATGAGGTCAGTGTAAAAACTTTAGGTGTTGGTAAGTTAATTGGTACTGGTAATTCGACCACTGTGGAAGGAAATCCCAATGATCCAAATCTTAAATGTGAGTGGAAACCTGATTTAAACCGGATCATGATGTATCGCACTGATGGTAAGCAGACCAGTTCGGTTGATATGGAGTTCTGTAGTTATACACTTAAAGACCAGGCTACAGGTGTAAGCAGTGCTGGCCTCTTAAGAGCAGCTTTTAACAACATTGCACCGATTGCAAAAGATGATGAATATCGGCTTAGTCCAGAGAATAATCTTACAGTGATGGTAAATCCGCTTGAAAATGATAGTGATGATGGGGATGGGCCTCTACCATCAGGAAAGTCGGCTTTTTATCAAGATAAAGATGGAAAAGAGATCCCGATTCATATTGTTAAGCTGCCTGCGGGAGTTTCACTGAAGGCAGAGCGACAAGGAGCCTGTCCTGATACCTACCAAAATCAGACCTGTTATGGTGGACAGCTGACATTTAGTGTAAAAAATAATTTAAGCCAGGCAAATTACAGCATGGATTATGCGATTTTTGATGCTGATGAAAAAATGTCAGAAAAAGCGACAATCTTGTTACGTAATACAGTTAAAAATACGAATACGTCCTCAAGTGGTGGTGGGGCAATTGGAATGTGGGGGCTACTAGGATTATTAGGGCTTGCAGCTTATCGACGCTTAAGAAAATAAAATATGATTGAAACATCAAAAAAGCCTCCATATGGAGGCTTTTTTATATTAAGTTTTTAATGCGAGTTAGGCTGCTGAGTCACTTGCTGATATTTGAGAATGTATTCTTCGCGAATGGCAAGGCGTTGCTCAGGAGACGCTTTTTGCATACGTGCGCCCAGTTCTTTGCGTTCCTGACTGCTCATCATTTGCCAAGTCTCACGCATTCTTTGTTTTTCCGCATTAGGGAGTTGAGTAAACCAGTCCATACGCTGCTGTAAGCTAACACGTTGTTGTTCGGGGATTTCTTTTAGAGATTGGTAACGTTTAATCAGTGCCAATTGTTCAGAATCAGAAAGACTATCCCAAGTATCAGTTACTTGGGTATTCGCATCCTTGGAAAATAGCCAAAAACGTTCAAATCCTGCAAAGCTGGTTTGCAGAAAACTGAACGCACAAAAAGCAATCACCAATTTTTTAGCTGCCATGTGGAACTTTGTCCTCACCTAAAACCATTAACATTTCTAAATCTTCAAGCATTTGCGGAGACAGTTTTGGGACTGACACCATTTGAGTTTGCGGCTCGTTATGGTCCGAAAGATTCGGTAATACCACAACGCCTGCAATCGCAGCTGCCAAAGCAAAGCCAGACATTTTTAGAAATGCAAAGCGTGAATGTTTTGAATCCTGAATTTCTTCAAGAACATGGTGCATGACAACAGGTTTGTCTTTATGTTGTTGTGCCAGTCCATCAAGTTTGGAAGTTACTTGTTTTAAGAAATCATCTTGATTCATTCGGATGACCCTCCCAGATATGGATTTAAATGTGCTAAGGAGGCGCGTAAACCTTGGATAGCACGGTGATAATGGGTTTTTACACTGCCTTCTGTGCAGTTCATAATTTGTGCGGTGGTATGCGTATCAAATCCTTCCCAGGCTCTGAGCATAAATGCCTGCTGCTGACGCACAGGCAATTTTGCAATCGCTTCCTGGATTTCTTCAGCAGTAACTGCCTGATCGAGAAAGTCCAGTGGCGTTGGTGTTGATTCATCGACGACATCATCAAATTCAATTTCGTCGTCATCAAGACTGACTTTTTTGAAAAATGAAAACATTTGACCACGCCGTGACTCTTTACGGCGCCAGTCCTGTAACTTGTTGTTGAGAATGGTATAAAACAGGGGATACCATTCTTCAGTGCTTTTTTCTGCATAGGATTTGTGTAAGGAAATGAAAGCTTCCTGAACCAGATCCATGGCAATACCATGATGACCTTGAGTCGCACTTTCCATCATCACCAAAGCACGCCCAGTCACATCCTGCATGAAATTCTTCAGACGTGCTTCAGCCGTACTCTTCAGAATACTTACATCGTGTGTTTGCAACTGTTTTGGTGCTAAATCCATAGAGATGGAAAATCCTGTCATTGGACACCCACCATTATTCCCAAGTTCATAATCATATAACGTTGGGAATCCTGGTTTGGTTGACAATTAAGTTTATTATTTTTGTAGTTTAATCTATTTTATACACGGGCAGGGTCGTATTAAAACACTGTAACCTAAATCCCTAATTAGATACGTTGACGTACCATTTCAAAAAAACAGATCGAACCCGCAATGGCGACATTCAGTGATTCCTGACCCCCAGGTTGCGGAATGCTCACGGCTTCAGCATGTTGCATCGCATAATCAGACACGCCTTGGCCTTCATTGCCCAGAATCCACACGCAAGGTTTACGTAAGTCTTTTGAATATAGGCTTTCAGCACGGTGTGAGCTGGTTACATAAACAGGGATTTGAAATTGCTCAAGAATTTGTTTAAGCGCGATATTTTCAAAGGTTTGCAGTGTGAAATGTGCACCCATACCGGCACGTAATACGCGTGGAGACCAGAGCGATGCAGAACCTTTGGTACACACAATCTGTTCAATACCGGCAGCAGCAGCCGAGCGAAGCAGGGTGCCTACATTACCCGGATCCTGTACATTTTCCAGAATCAAAGTGTCTGCTTTAAAATCCAATGCATAATTTGCTGTTGGTAAAGTCACCACAGCCAAACAGGCTAAAGATGTTCCTAAGGTGCTTAAATCTTTGTATAAAGACTCGCTTAGAACAAAGACCATACCTGTGTATTTTGCGAGAATTTTCTCGAAATCAGGATGTGAAAGTGCATGTTCAGTGGTGAAAATAGAATCAATCTTACGGTTTTCATGTAGCCAGGCGAGAGACAGATGCGTGCCTTCTAAAACCGTTTGACCCTGTTTTTTACGATAGGTATTTTGTTCAATTAAACCACGTAAGTGTTTAATCTTTGGATTATCTTTTGAATCAAGAAAAAAAGTTGGCATGGGAGATATAATCCACGGCAGCCGATTCAATATCGGCTGCTGCTATAAAAATTAGTTGTGGTAGCTGGTCACAAGATCAACTTCGTTTTTAGAACCAATGATCACTGGCACACGTTGATGTAGATCTGTCGGTTCAATCTCAAGAATACGCACACGACCTGTAGTCGATGCACCGCCAGCCTGTTCCATGAGCATGCTCATTGGGTTGGCTTCGTACATTAAACGCAGACGGCCTGCTTTAGCCGGATCTTTAAGGTCGTATGGATACATGAAGATACCGCTACGGCAAAGAATACGGTGAATGTCGCCCACCATACAGGCAACCCAGCGCATATTGAAGTCTTTTTCGCGAGGGCCAGTCTTGCCAGCTAACAATTCATCGATATAACGCTGTACTGGTGCTTCCCAATGACGCTGATTCGACGCATTAATCGCATATTCTTTAGTATCTGCAGCAACCTGAATGGCTTCAGAAGTCAGCAGGAATTCTTGAGTCTCAGGGTCATAGGTAAAGAACACCACGCCTGCGCCGACGGTTAATGCCAACATGGTCGATGGGCCATAAAGCACATAACCTGCAGCTACCTGATGAACACCGGCTTGCATAAAGTCTTCTGCCTGAGTCACAGCATTTTTTGCAGGAAGAATCGAGAAAATGGTACCAACACACATATTGATGTCGATATTGCTTGAACCGTCTAATGGATCGAACAATACCAGAAATTGACCATTTTCTTGTGCAGGGGTGAATTCATCTAGTTCTTCTGAGGCCAAACCACCCACATTTGGATGTTGCTGCAAGGCATCAATCAAATAGTCATTAGAAATGACATCTAGTTTCTTTTGCTCTTCGCCTTGAACGTTTTCATGCTGTGCACTTCCCAATACACCCGCTAAAGCACCTTTTTGCAGTAATTGATCAATATCTTTACAAGTGTTTGCAATTGTTTCAATAACTTGCGCAAGTTCAGGTGTGAGATTCCCGCTTTGTTGTTGTAAAAACTGGGATAAAGTGCGGTATGGCATAGGGGAAACTCCAAAACTTAAATCGGGAAAAAATGATCAAAACGATATGCGGCTATATTTTAGATGAGAACGTACTAAAAGAAAAATTAAACTGGATTATTTGTATCGATTTTGCCCTTGCAACTCCTGCGGAAAGTGCTATGTTGAAGACAAAGGAAAATTGAGAATAGGAGCACAGATATGACAACATTGAAGTTTGATGCGACTCCAACGCCAAGCGAAGGCATTACTTTAGATGATATCTCTGAAGACAAGATGAAAGAAGCCTGGCGGGATTATGAAGCAAAACCAGAGTACAAACAATTCAATAAACATGATCTGATCGAATCGATGCATCCGGCTGAACAAGATCAGCTTCCAAAGTAGACCGATTCTTTCATTGAAGAAAATAAAAAGCACTCATGATTGAGTGCTTTTTATTCGATGAAACAATCATGAATGAAAATTATTTCAACAATGGTGGTACCGCTTCATAATTAATTTCTACACGGCGGTTTTCTTTCCAGGCATTTTCGTCATGGCCAGCATTGATTGGCATTTCCTTACCATAGCTGACTGCTTCTAGTTGGCCAGGATTAACACCAGTTGTCACCAGGAAGCTTTCTACAGCTTTGGCACGACGCTCGCCAAGTGCCATGTTGTATTCACGGGTACCGCGTTCATCGGTATGGCCGGTGAGTGCTACACGTGAATTGGCATTGGCCATCAGGAACTGCGCATGGGCTTGCAGCGTATTTAAATCTTCATTGCTGAGTTCAGTACTGTCATAGTCAAAATGCACTACGCGTTTTGCCAAGAATGCTTTATTTTCTGCAGTAACGCCTTTTGCAGAAGCGCCTGCCATGTTTTGTGCATTCAGTGCTGCATCTTCACTCAGGCCTGCAGTATTCACAGTTGTTGTACCAGTTGTATCTAAACTACCCGTTTGAACTTCAGCGGCAGGCTTACGGCTCGCACAACCTGTCATGACAACAGCTGCTGCTAAAAGTGGCAAGGCAAATAATTTTACTTTGTTCATCTTCATCTCCATGAAGTTTGATTATGGGGTAAAGGGTTTATCAATATAAAAATGTTATTTGGGTGCCCAAGCCGGTTCACGGACTTCGCCCGTTTCACTTGGTAAATTCATACGGAAACGGCCATCCAGCGACATGATCGACAAGAGTCCACGTGCACCTTCACGGGTGGCATAGACCACCATCTGGCCATTTGGCGAGAAGCTTGGTGATTCATCTAGCGTCGTTGGTGTCAGAATGTTGTTCACACCAGAGGTCATGTCCTGAACCGCAACTCGATAGTTACTGCCGCTTGGACGATGAACTAATGCAAGTTTTTTACCATCTGCGCTCAGCGTGCCGCGCGCGTTGAATGCACCACGGAAGGTCAGGCGTTTATTGCTACTTGACTCAAGATCATGGCGGTAAATTTGTGGAGAACCACCACGGTCAGAAGTGAAAATAAAAGATTTTCCATCTGGCGAATAACGTGCTTCAGTATCAATGGCACTGTCATTGGTCATACGTTGTAGCTGACGCGTTTCCAGATTCATCTGGTAGATTTCCGGATTGCCGTGCATAGAAGCAGTAAACAGCATGCTCTTGCCATCTGGAGAGAAGCTCGGCGCGCCATTCAAACCGCGGAAGCTGGCTAGTTTTTCACGTTGACCTGTTGCCAGATCCTGTACATAAATCGCCGGGCGTTTGGTTTCAAAGGACACATAAGCGATTTTTTTGGCATCTGGTGTCCATGCCGGAGAAAGGATTGGATCACGCGAGGTCAAAATGGTCTTTGGCTGTTCGCCATCGGTATCGGCAATTTGCAAGGTATAGCGTTGTTCCGGCGTAGCAGGATTACGCAGCACATAGGCAATACGTCCGCTAAAGTCACCCGGAATACCGGTCAATGCCTGATAGATGGCATCACTGATCATATGCGCTGCCTGACGGGTGCGTGAGGCTGGAACAGTCAGCAATTCATTTAATAGATATTGTTTTTTTTCGACATCATAGAGCTGATACTGGATTTCAAAAGAACCATCGGCTGTGGTCTTGGATGAACCGGTGACCACATAGGGAACACCAGCCGATGCCCAAGCTTCTGCATTCGGATTATTCAATGTCGCTGTTGCAGGCAGATTTTTTGAAGCACTGGTAAAGCGGCCAGAACGATTCAGATCATTTTCCACAATAGGATAAATGCTCTGATCCTGACTGAAAGGTACAACGGCAATTTTAGGTGCTGCCTCAGGTGCCTTGGTAATTTCCAGATGCAATTGGGCATAGGACTGGGTTGCCAATACAGGGCTTAAAGCGCTAATGATTGCGAGGCAGAGTAGATGTTTGCGAGTCTTTTCCATCATTCGTTATTTACTCAAATCAACGGATTTATTGTATAGGTGCTTGGCCTACATCATCGCATGGATTTAATAGAATAAAACCATGAATTTATGACCAAACTGTTATGACACTGTGAAAAGTGAATATTATTTAATCAATTTAAAGTGAAGTTTAGCTTAAAAAATAAAAGCCATCACAACATTATTTATGTGATGGCTCCGTTTTTATTGCGCAGTAAAGGTTGAAGTAAAGCTTCGTGCTTCACGGCGTGCATCTGGATCGGAAGGCATTGGATAAGGTGCAGCAGCACGAACTGCAGCTTCTACACTGGCTTTCATATCGGGATCACTTGCACTTACCACTACAGAAATGACAGAACCACTATCACTTAGCGTGACGCGAGCGTTGGCAGTTTTACCAGATGAACCCACTGGTGTATTCCAAGCCTGTTTAACTTTATTGGTAAAATCGCGCTTCGCAGTAGAGGCAATCCGTTTAGATTCCGCTTTTTTCTGTGCAGCTTCTTCAGCAGCCTGTTTCGCGGCTGAAGCTTTGGCATCTGCATCAGCTCTGGCTTTTGCTTCGGCATCTGCTTTGCGCTTGGCGTCTGCATCCGCTTTGGCCTTAGCGTCGGCATCTGCCTTGCGTTTGGCATCAGCGTCGGCTTTAGCTTTAGCATCCGCTTTGGCTTTGGCTTTCGCATCAGCATCCGCTTTGCGTTTCGCCGCTGCATCATTTTTAGCCTTAGCTGCCGCGTCTGCTTTGGCTTTAGCCGCTGCATCGGCTTTAGCTTTCGCATCAGCATCTGCTTTACGTTTCGCCGCTGCATCATTATTGGCTTTTGCTGCCGCATCTGCCTTTGCTTTAGCAGCAGCTTCAGCCTTACGTTTGGCATCAGCCTCTGCTTTGGCTTTTGTTGCAGCATCCGCTTTTTGCTTGGCAGCTAGGTCGGCTTTTTTCTGTGCTTCCAGTTTGGCTTTTTGTGCAGCATCGGCTTTGCGCTGTGCATTCAGTTCAGCTTGGCGTGCAGCTTCGGCTTCAGCCTTGGATTTTTGTGCTGCATCCGCTTTGGCTTTGGCCGTTGCCTGTTTCGCCTGTTCAGCGGCTTCGGCACGTTTTGCTGCTTCAGCTGCTTGCTGCGCAGCCTTGGCTTGGGCTGCCTCTGCCGCTTTCAGTTCCTGCTGGGCTTTTTGTGTATCGACTTTTGGCGCAGGTGGAGTCACAGGTACAGCAGGAGCTGCAGTTGGAATGACAGGAGCAGGTTCTATACTAGGTTCTGCCGTTTGAGTGATTTCTTCTGCGACATTTTCATGTGCAGTTTCCTCAAATTCGGTTTCTTCGCGAGTCACCGGTTTAAGGTCCTCTGGCTTGATCAGAACGGTTTTGATCTGTTTTGGCGGTTCAGGGGGGTTACTCATGCCCAGATAAAGTAAGCCCACCAAAGCCACTGCATGGATACCTAAGGTAAATCCAAGTGCGATGGCTTTTTTCTGAAATGGTGGCTTTTTATAGTCTTTCATACTTTATTCTAATGGCTTGGTCAGTAAACCGACTTGAGAAAGGCCAGCATCCTGCAGGCTGGACATCAAGGCCATCACATCGCCATAAGGACGGGTATTATGGCCATTGATCACGACATTGAGCACCTTGTTTTCATTTTGCGCCTGGGTTTGGGCATCAACAAGCGTACGGGTTAATTCTTCTAGTGTGACTGGGCCGGTCGCCTGATTTTTATATTCTAGATAATATGAACCATCTTCTTTAAGTGTGACAATCCTCGGGGTATCCTTGGAATCGATCGGTAATCCGTTGGCCTGAGGCAAGTCAACCTTGATGCCGCTGGTAATCATCGGGGCGGTGACCATAAAGATTACCAGCAGTACCAGCATGACATCGATATACGGCACCACATTCATGTCACTTTTTAGTGGCTTTTTAATACGCTGAAAGCGTCCTGAAGCTTGAATCGCCATTAGTCTTTGTCCTGAGTTACGCCCACAGACTGACGTTGCAATAGCGCCACCATTTCTTCGGCAAACAGCGCACGGTCAGAATAGACTGTTTCACCTTTGGCCGTAAAATGGTTGAAAGCCAATACTGCTGGAATGGCTGCGAACAGACCAATCGCCGTTGCAATTAGTGCTTCTGCAATACCGGGTGCGACCGTCGCCAGTGTCACCTGATCAACATCTGCCAGGCCAATAAAGGCGTTCATGATGCCCCAGACTGTACCGAACAGACCGACATAAGGTGCAACCGAACCAATACTTGCCAACGCACCCAGACCTTGTTCCAGATGACCTTGGTCACGGCTTAAACCGACACGTAGAATACGTTCAGTTCCTTCAATCGACTGGGCAGTCGGCGCATGGCGTTTTTTCAGTTTCAGGAACTCGCCCAGACCCTGATAGAAAATATCTTCAAGGCCGGTACGTTTGGAGTTGAGTTGCGCATTGTTATACAGGGTATTCAGTTCAGCACCAGACCAGAAGATTTTCTGGAAATGTTCATCATCGGCCTGGGCTTTTTTATAACTCATATAGAGCCTGGCAATCAGATACCAGCTATATATTGAGGCTAACAGGAGAGAAAGCATCACCAGTTGTACGACAGGGCTTGCTTGTAAAATAAGATCTGAAACTTGAAGAGATGATTCTAACTGAGTCGCCATAGTTGTTACGTGTGCCAATAAATTTTTTTAGTCTTGTTCCAATTCTTTTTGAATTAGTTCGCGGATTTCATCCGGGAGTCGACGTGGTCGCATCTCTGCACTGATACATGCCAACTCAACCTCACCTGATGCAAGCATGATTTCACCACGATAAATATTTTGTTGCAATACAAATGATGAAGCTTTACATGAAATGACACGTGCCGTAACAGTAATTAAATCATCCATCAGGATCGGACGCATGTATTTGACATTAATTTTATGCACCACAAAATTGTAGTCTGTCTGATGCCAGTAATGGCTCACTCCAGCGGCACGTAACCATTCGGTACGGGTACGTTCCATATAGCGAATATGATTGGCGTGATAGACAATGCCACCCGCATCAGTATCTTCAATATAAACGCGGATATTGAATTCAAAGTGATTCGCCATAGTTTTGTTCCATGCAGATTTTCGAAATTTTTGCTTGTTTTTAGATGCAGGAGAGGGATTAGAATTTGCCGGATTCCTGCCAAAAGTCAAGCAATTTAGCGGTTCAAAGTTTAGCATTGTGAGTTTTGAGACCAATGGCACAAGGTGTCAAATCTGGAGAGAAGTCGCCAAGAAGAAGTACTGAGCGCTTAACAGCTCATTTATGAAACAGCAGCAGTTACTAAAATGCGCGAGTCCATGAAGTCGCGCATTTTAGTAATAGAAGATTAGCCTTTATTTTTCTGTTTCCAGTTGGCCTGAACCTGCTCAGCTACTTTTGGATAGTCCAGAATAAAACGGACATGGCTTTCGACCCCGGTTTTCAAGGTCGCATCATCGACAATGAAATTCGGGTTATGGTTGGGTGCGGCTTTTGCCGGATCTTGATCTGCTGGTGTAGCACCAACAAAGACAAATAAGGATGGCATGAGCTGGCCATAATAAGCAAAATCTTCACTGGCGCTGGCATTGTTGTCTAAAACATGCAATTTATCTTCACCATGCACGCTCGCCAATGTCGGGCGCATCAATTCAGTCAAGGTTTTATCATTGGTGGTCACTGGTGCATAAGGTGCAATTTCGACTTTCACCTTAACGTCATTGGCTGCGGCATTGTGTTCCAGCATTTTCGGCAAGTCTTTTAAAATGCCCTGACGTACATCTTCACTATTGGAACCAATAGTCCCGACCATATTGACCTGATCTGGAATGACGTTACCGGTAGTGCCGCCCTGAATACTGCCAATACTGACCACACCCATTCCTTTGGTCAGGTCGGCTTTACGGCTGATCAGGCTTTGTAAATTGGTCACCATCTGGGCAGAGGCATAAATCGGGTCTTTACCTGCCCAAGGCATGGAGCCATGTACCTGACTGCCATTCACCTGAATACGTAAATGATCGGCACTATTCAAAATCGCACCATCTTTGTAGAAGATATTGCCACTTGGCATGCCTGCCATGACATGCATCCCGAAAATCACTTCAGGTTTTGGATTGTTCAAGGCACCGTCGGCAATCATTTTGCGTGAGCCAATCTGATCGCCATGAGTGAAGTTATCGATATCTGCACCGCCTTCTTCAGCCGGCTGGAATACAAACACCACTGTCCCCGCAATTTTATCTTTATTGGCGGCCAGCACTTTGGCTGCACCCAATAACATGGCGGTATGCGCGTCATGGCCACAGGCATGCATCACATAAGATTCTTTACCTTGATAAATCGCTTTTTGTTTACTGGCGAAAGGCACAGGCGCTGTTTCCTTGATTGGCAAGGCATCCATATCTGCACGTAAGGCCATCACAGGGCCAGGCTGAGCTGGCTACAGAAAAGAAGAGGGAGACAAAGGGATATCTGCTTATACATATTCATACTTCGGGAGAACCTTAAGAATTTGAAATGGTTAAAGTGATTCTTTAGGATGGCATATTGATCTAAGTTCGACCAAAACTCTCTAAGTATTTTTTGATACTTTAAAGGTATTCTGGGTGTTAATATCTGTTCTCAAAGAGCTTTATTTGTTCTTTTACATTGTAAAAATATGTATCTAAATTGATTTTTTATATTTATAAGGTATGAAAATTATAAAAATTTCAGGCTAAAAAGGGATAAAAACGATTACCTCTATATCAATAATCTGAATGAAGTGAAGATTTTTTAAACCTCTTAAACTTATTTTGGCACTTAGATTGCATTCACTCTTTCGTAATATTTTTTATGACGGAAATTGAACACATGTTAAAACCTTTGGCTTTATCTCTGGCAGTAGCTTCAAGCTTAAGTTTTATTTCGACAAGCCTATGGGCTGAAGACTTTAAGATACTGAAACAGCTGGAAAATAAACCGACATTACTCAAAAGTGGTGAATATAAAGGTCATTATTATGTGCCGAGTACCTTAAATACGATTACTTGGGGTTATCTGCCAAATAAAGATGCAAAACCTGTCTTGACTGTCCCTTCAGGTAGCACAGTTACTTTCGATACAGTTTCGCATGAAGGGCTGCTGGAAGATCAAGGCCGCAATGCAGAGAAATATTTCACATCAAAAGGCGTCAAGCCTGAGCATGTATTGGATGAAGCCAAGCTGATCACGAATTCCAAATTGAAACATGATTTCCATAAAGATGGACCACACATTATTACCGGGCCTGTCTATGTAGAAGGGGCAATGCCGGGCGATATTCTAAAGGTGGAGATTTTAAAAGTTGAACCGCGTGTACCTTATGGCGTGATTTCAAACCGTCATGGCAAAGGCACCTTACCCGAATTCCCGAAACGTCAGAAACATGAGCATGCATCTCCAGCCAATCCTGATGCTTATGGTAACGTGTCCATTTTTACCCCCATTGAGAAAAATGCGGATGGTGTATGGGAAGGCGTTTTAAAAACTGAATCTGGTAAAGCGATTCGTTTCCCGCTGAATCCGTTTATGGGCACGATGGGCGTTGCACCAAATACCAGTGAGCCTGTGCACTCTGTGCCACCATCATTTTATGGCGGGAATATCGACATCAATGAATTAGGAGCAGGGGCTACGGCCTATTATCCTGTACAGGTGCCAGGTGCTTTGTTCTATACAGGTGATAGTCACTTTGTACAAGGTGATGGTGAGGTGGCTTTAACTGCCTTGGAAGGTTCGGCACGTGCGACTTTAAAATTCACTTTACTTAAATCTGGCAAGGATAAAATTCCAGGTGCAGAGATTAAACAGCCGCTGGCTGAAAATGCTGAATTCTGGATTACGCCGGGTCTGGATGAAGACTTAGATGAAGCCATGCGTAAATCCACCCGTGAAGCGATCCGTTTTCTGGTCAATGAATATGGCATTTCTGAAGAAATTGCCTATGCCTACTTAAGTGCTGCGACTGACTTTGAAGTGTCACAAGTGGTCGATCGAACCAAAGGTATTCATGCCATGATTCGTAAAGCGGATTTTAAGGAGTTTAAAAAAGACGCGAAATAATTTTTGAATAAAACTTAGAAAAATAGGTTTGTGCTTTTGCCAACTGATTTAGACATGGTCAGTTGGCTTTTTCTTTTGTAAGCGGCTGAAACTGTTTAGTATGTAAGAAATAAATAATCAAATTAAAATATGTGGGGAAACGAGCAAGAACAACAAACTCAAGCTGTGGTTTTACAGCAGCCAAAAGATCAGAAAGTGTATTTAGATGTGCAACATTCAACAGATACCATAGCAATATTATCTTTCGCTTTATCTATAATTATCGCTTTAATTTTAGGCAGTTTAGCGACTTGGTTAGCTTATTGGTATGGACGGAAAAGTTTTAAATTGACAGAAATGTCTTTTAAAACTGTGGTTGAGCAAATTAAATCATCTGAAACAACTGCATTGGATTTAAACAGTAAGCTATTTAATCAACAATTAGTTCTACAGGATAGAGAGCAAAAAAACCTCCAAAAAGTACAATGGATTGATAGTTTTAGACTGCTAGCGCAGAGTTATATGTCAAAAAATATAGAGTTACTGTTTAAACTCGATAGATTTCAAGAGAAATATTTACATTTTCCCAAAAATGTAAAGATAGATGATAAAACCGAGGCAGGAAAATGTTTAGATCAAATTTCTTTGTTGATTGAAGAAAGTGTCATATTGACGAGTCATATTGCTTTATTTCTTGAATCCTATGCCCTCACAGATAATAAAATTATTCATTTTTCTGATTTTTTCAATCAAACAGCTCAAGATACCAAAAAGGAATATCTCAATATAAGCTCAAAAGAAGCTCTTACTAAATATAAAAAAACAGGAATAGTTCGAGATACTGATGAAATAAGCAAGGAGCTTTATTCTGATTCTAATGAACATATTAATTCATTAGAAAATAAAGATAGGTTGGGTGTATTGGGAGTCTATAGTCGTATGATTGGTGAGGAATTTAAAATAATAATAAATGAAAAAGCAGCCTAAGCTGCTTTTATTACCACTTCTATTTCGGTTCAGGTGGCGTCATCCCAAACTGCAAATACGCCATATTGGTAGCGATACGACCACGCGCAGTACGCATCACATAACCTTGCTGAATCAGATAAGGCTCAATCACATCCTCCAACGTACCAGAATCTTCTGCCATGGCAGCAGCCAAGGCTTCAACACCGGCAGGACCACCATCAAAACGCTCAAGCAACATTGACAAGTAACGACGATCGAGTGTGTCTAAACCATCTTTATCGACTTTGAGCATATCTAAAGCACGTTGGGCCATATCCTGATTGATTTCCCCCGTTCCTTTGACCTGAGCGTAATCACGAACTCGACGTAACAATCGGTTAGCAATACGCGGTGTACCTCGTGAGCGACGGGCAATTTCCTTTGCGCCATCTCCAGTCATCGGTACATCCATCAAGTTGGCTGAACGTTTGACAATATGGGTTAAATCTTCAACCGAATAAAACTCTAAACGTTGCACGATTCCGAAACGGTCACGCAGCGGAGAGGTGAGTAGACCGGCACGTGTGGTGGCTGCTACCAAGGTAAATGGAGGTAAATCCAGTTTAATCGAGCGCGCAGCAGGGCCTTCACCAATCATGATATCGAGTTGATAATCTTCCATCGCCGGATACAGGATTTCTTCAATCACGGGTGAAAGACGGTGAATCTCGTCAATAAACAGGACATCGCCTTCTTCCAGATTCGTTAGCATCGCTGCCAAATCACCAGCACGTTCTAGTACCGGGCCAGAAGTAGATTTCAGGTTGCCACCCATTTCTCGGGCAATAATATTGGCCAATGTCGTTTTACCCAGACCTGGCGGGCCAAAGATCAGGGTGTGATCGAGGGCCTCTTCACGGCCACGGGCTGCGCCAATGAAAATTTCCATCTGCTCACGAACCACGGGTTGACCGATATAGTCATCTAGGGAAGTCGGGCGAATGGCACGATCGAAGTGATCTTCGGGTTTTTCAGAACCACTGATGAGACGGTCTTGCATAACGTTTATATACCAATATTTTAGTGATCCTTTGAGCTGGTAATTTTGACACGGTCTCAAATATGGATCTGAATCCTAAGATTTTCGCCTAGGCGAGGAATTGAATTTTTGCAGAGTCTTTCCAATCAGATTTATATCTGAGTATTAACCTGCGGTTCGCCTTACTTTTGTTTCGGCAAAAGTAAGCAAAACCACCGTCATTCGCAAAACTCGTCGAATATTGATTCTTATCGAATATATCGCAGAAACATTTAACTATAAATGTCTCCTGCCTCAAACAGTTGCGAATGACTTTTACGCGTATCAGATTTTATCCTGTAACTTGGATATCATCTCTATTTGTTCATCGACTTTAATGCCGCGCGGATAATATCGCTGGCTTCTGTAAATTCACCTTTGGCGGCATTAACTAGCTTCTGCGCTTCAATTGGTTTATAGCCAAGAGATTGTAATGCAGCTTCCGCTTCAGCCACGGCTGAATTGCCCATAAACTGAATCTGTGGTGCAGTAGAGTTGCTTGGTGCAGCATCTGAAGCCATGGCTTTAAAGCGGTCACGCAATTCAATCATCAGGCGTTCTGCAGTCTTTTTACCCACCCCCGGAACTTTGACCAGAGTGTTGATATCTTCATGTTCAACGGTGTGGATCAGCATTTCCACACTTAAAGTGGAAAGAATACCAAGCGCCATTTTCGGACCAACACCGTTCACCTTTAATAAGGTACGGAAAATGGTTTTTTCCTGCGCATTGATAAAGCCATAAAGTAACTGGGCATCTTCACGAACAGCAAGATGGGTCCACAGGGTAATTTTCTGGCCTTTTTGCAACTGACAGAAAGTGGTTAAAGGGGTGTCAATTTCATAACCTACGCCGTTTACATTTAATAAAACAGTCGGTGCTTCCAGCGCCAGTACTTCCCCAATCAGGCATCCAATCATTTTTTATACATACTCAAATTTAATACAGGCATAGTAGTCAGCATTTTCGATAAAGGCAAAACTCTATCATTCAAAAACAGTGATTTTGCTGAGATTATCATCAGGCGCTCGTTCGCATTAGAGTAACCCGGCTTTATTGCCATGCAGTTCCTGCGCCAGATTATAAGCCTGATGATCCGAGAACTTGGAGACAATATCTAGCACCTGCATAATGTTGTCATAATGATCAGCCCTAAACTGCGCACCCGAGCGTTTTAAAATAGCCATCAAACGCTGCTCTTTAAAGCTTAAAGTTTTGTGCGGCGTGGTCAGTGGAATAAAGGCATCCAGAATCGTTTGTAAACTTTGATGCGCGATAATTTCCAGACCGGCTTTTTGCGGATGTTCGAAGATCTTGTCTCGCGCCAGTTCTTTGGCCCGGTTAATGCCAATTTCAATGTCGGCACTACAATAACCCAGCAATGAGCCTTGCAATTGGCCCATCAAAATTTCCTGCTGATGTCGGGCAAAGGCCGTGGTGACTTCATCTACCAGACGTTTCATGACCCGCCCACGCAGCGCGGCAATTTTTTGTTGCCAGGTGGTATAAGGCATATTGATTTCTTCAGGCGTGCCATATTCACCCAGCAAGTTCAGAAAGACTGGTTCAACTTCCGCGTAGCTGAGCATATTCAGGCTGATACCATCTTCCAGATCAATCAGGGCATAGCAGATATCATCCGCAGCTTCTAAAAGATAGGTCAGCGGATGACGACAATAATGATATTCACCAAGCTGGATTAATCCTAGCTGTTCAGCAATTTCCTGCAAAATCTCTTTTTCAGACTGGTAACAACCAAATTTAGGACGTCGGCTGGCAGGGGTGTTGCCAGTCGGGTCAATCGCCTCAGAGAGCCACGGATATTTAAGATAGGCACCGAGCGTGGCATAGGTCAGGCGCATGCCGCCATCATAAGGATGGTAATCGATCTTGGTCAGCAGGCGCAGGCCTTGGGCATTGCCTTCAAACTGGCGTACATCGGCTTCCTGTTCAGGACTCAAATCTTTTAAAAAGTCGGTATGAGATGCATCGTCAAACCATTCCCGAATGGCGTATTCACCGGCATGCCCAAAAGGTGGATTACCGATATCATGTGCCAGACAGGCGGCCTGAATGATGGCACCGACATCAGCCGGAGAAATCCAGGCAGGTAAATTATCTTTGATTTTCTCTGCAGCCAGCATACCGAGTGAACGGCCAATACAGGAGACTTCTAGCGAATGGGTCAAACGGGTATGAATACCATCATGCTGGGTCAGTGGATGGACTTGGGTTTTGCGGTTTAATTGCCGGAAGCTTTGCGAAAAAATAATACGGTCATAATCTTTATGAAACGGGCTGCGTGCCAGTTCAGTGCTCTGCTTTTTACTACCAATCCGAACTGTCGAAAGCAGTTCTAACCAACGCATTTGAGTCATTTATCATTATTCAGTGATCCACTATTTGCATCATGCCAAAAAACTAGCTCCTGCACTAGGGCAGTGCGACATGAATTGTCATGCTGCCTATTGTTATTTTAGTCAGCTGGAAAAGACTGAGAATTAAAAATCGAAATCATCAAATGAACAATAAAAAGCAGGCTCAATGGCCTGCTTTTTGTTTAGGATGAAGAATCAAATTAGCTCTTCACCATTTTTCTTGGCCTGTTGTGTGTCTTTATAGACATTCAGGCAAATCGTGAACAAGACCAGGCTTGCCACCAATGGCCAAAAAAGTACATATAGGGTCAATAATTGACTTGTCATCTGAAATCTCCTTATTTACTTTTGTCAGATAGCTGGTGAAATTCAATCACCATCTTGTTGATTTGCTTAAAATCAAATTTTTCTTTGCTGTAGAGTAGCGTCAACACAGTACATACCAGCGCACTACTGCCATACGCTGTCAGTGAGCTTAACAAGGTGCCGTATTCACGCAAGAAGCCGATGGTCCATGGCATGAAGCCAATACTGGCCAATATGCCAACGACCAGACCCACTTTCTTGCCGAAGAAACCAAAGGTCATCAAACCCAGCACCACACCAATCCCCAGGGTCGCAACGAGTTCAAAGCCAAGTGCGATCAATCCCTGAATCGGAAGCCATTCAAAACGTACTATCAGAAAGCTGAAAAATGCGAGGCCCACTGACCAGTTAAAGGCCCGGGCATTCACCTTGTCCCAATACAGGCTGACAATCACCGGGAATACAATAGAACCCCAAAGCGCACCCACAAAAATCAGCATCGACAAAATGTCAAACTTCAAGGTGGCAATCACAATCCCCAGCATGGTGGCAACGATCATGGTCATACGGCCAATAAACAGCATTTTCTTTGGATCAGGACGGTTTTTCGCAATCTGTTTGCCATAAATGTCCGTCATGACAATCGCAGACAGGGCAGACAGATCCGAGTCAGCGGTAGAAGACAATGCTCCAATCACCATGATGAATAACAGCGCGACCATAAATGGAGAAAGATAAGTCGCTGCCATTTGCGGAATCAGGTTATTCAGGTTCCCATCAATGGGCTGAATACCTGCAAATAGTGCCAATAACCCCAGCATGCCTAGACCAATAACAATTGCAGCATAACCAATGGTTGCAGTGATAAAACTCGGTTTGATCAGGTCTTCACGGACTGCAAACAGGCGCTGGGCAATGGTCTGATTACCAATCGCGTAGGCCAATACAGCAACAAAAAACGGCGCGCCTTGTTCCAGAAACGCTGTTTTAGAGAAAAAATCCAGCTGCTCCGGTTGCAGATGATGAATCCCGCTTTGAAACAGGGATGGCCCACCTAGGGTAAAGAATAAGGTTGGAATAATAATCACAGCCGCGACAATCATCGCCACCAGTTGACCAAAATCGGTAAACACCGAAGAACGGAAGCCCGACCAGAGGGTATAGGACAGCACACCGATACCGGTAATCAGCACGCCATGGATAAAGCTTAAAGGAGATAAAATCTCAACCAGTGCCCCAGCGGCGGTAAAGTTCACCATCAGGCTGATCACGCTGCCCACAATATTGGAACCTGCCAGAATCATCTGGCTTTGGTTGCCATGCCGGGCATGCATAATTTCTGCCAAGGTGTGGGCATTAGGCGCCAGTTCACGAAAGCGCTTGCCAAAGGGATAGATAAATAAAATCATCAGCGCACCCCACAAACCATAGTGTAGGGCACCGGAAACGCCGTATGTATATCCGGATGAAGCTGCTGCATAAAACGAGGCGGCCCAGATCCAGGTGGCGGTCATACTGGCCGCAGACATTCCAAATCCGATGGAGCCATTCGAGACCATGTAGCCATCAACATTTTCATTTTTCTGTTTAATACGTAACGATAGTAAAAAAGTGATGCCATAGAAAAGCACCATCAATAGTACAGTTGCTGTACTAGTGAATTGAAACATACATACTCCTTAAGCGGGTCACCTTTTGTTTTTGAAAATTAAATCATTGGTGACAGATTAAGGCTCTAAAATAGACAGAGCAGTGAAGCTATAGAACATCAAAAAATTAGTGTCCGAATATAGAATTTATATTCATCTCTACAGCAGAAAGGAAAAACCATTGCCAGGCTCAGAATTTGGACAATTCCTCAGCAATTCGGCTAGAGCTTAACATAAAATCATAAAATTTACTGATGAAGTGTCTATTTGGTAAGATTCTTAGCTGATATAGACGTGTGGGCCTGTTATTCTGTTAGTTGAATAAAAAAGAAAATTTTCTATATTTTTTCAGCAATTACAAATATTTATTTTAAACTTTTCGAGTTAAATAAAACCTGAGAATACGGATTAAATAAAAAAGGTAACAAAATTTTATTATTAATCATTTCTTCATTATTTTTTTATATAAGCCTCATAATTCCTGGTAAATTTCCTCATAAATATAAGTGGTATTTTGCTATTTATATTGTGTTTTTTACGCATAATAGAGCTCATGAATAAATGATGAAATTTCAAAATATTGGATATGGTGGGGGATTTTGTCGATATATTTTTTGGTCTTTTAGATGAGTAAATTTCGCTTAATTATGATCTGAGAAGATAAAAATCAAATATAAAAAAATAAAAGGCCCAAATAAGAAACTTTATTTTTATTCTTTTAGAAGTTGAGAATGGATGTCCGGTTTTTCCCCCGCAGATGATGTCAGATTAAAATACCACTCAGTATTAATTATTCTTTCATAGAGGGGAGTAATTTGCCTCTGTTACTGTAATGGCGGAGATCAGCGGAGAACTGTTCCTTGTAGTACAGAAAACGGCAGAAGACCTTTAACCAGTTTTCTAATCTTAGAAGTCAAAGTTAAGAGTCAATCAAAAGAATCAAAAACAGTCTGCAAAAAATACGACTTCATTAAATCTTGTAATCAAGTATTTCATTTTGGCCTAAATAGGAATTTTGGCAGGTCATGACAATAAAACCTGAATTTGATTTTGTCCCGATTGTTGTTGAAAAATAATACAATTTTTATGCAGAAAATTATTCTGAAGCGGTTTTGATTTTTCTTGAAAAAAAATGTGTTAACCTGTGCGACTACATTCAATTTTCCTGACTGAAAATAAACGAAATATTTTAAAAGTCCAGGATATTTCAGACGTAGTTTTCTGATTTGGCATCTAGCCGATTTCCTTATTTCACAGTAGAATATGCGCTCTCTCAAGTCACATTGTGGCATGGTTGTTCAGACCATCCCGTGGAGCCAAAATCAGCATGTTTATCGTTGCCGGTGCACCCGCACATTCTTCTTTTAAGAAAACTCAACTATTATCGCGTTTGACGTCAATTAGTTCTGTTCAATCAATTGAAAGTCAATGGGTCTACCTCTTTGACCAAGCGCTCAGCGAGCAACAACAGCAATCAGCTTTACAGCTTCTCAACGATGGTCAATCTTTTGAATTGCACCAGGCTGCAAGTGATGAAATCCAGATTTTAGTCACACCGCGCGTCGGAACCATCTCTCCTTGGTCCTCTAAAGCGACGGACATTTTCAAAAACTGTAATACGCCGGTTCATCGACTTGAACGCGGCGTTTTATTTACTTTGAAGGGCGTAAAAGAGCTTTCTAAAGAAGCATTGCAAGTACTTCACGACCGTATGACCGAAAGCGTATTCAATGCGATTGAAGATGCTGCGGTATTATTTGTGGAAACTGCGCCAAAACCACTGAACTCGATTGATATTCTGGGTGAAGGTAAAGAAGCACTTGTAAAAGCCAACAACGAGTTTGGTTTTGCATTATCAATGGATGAAATTGATTACCTGACTGAAGCTTTCATCAAGCTAGGCCGTAATCCAAATGACATCGAACTGATGATGTTTGCTCAAGCCAACTCTGAGCATTGTCGTCATAAAATCTTCGGTTCAGAATGGACGATTGATGGTGAAGTCCAGCCATTGTCATTGTTCCAGATGATCAAGAACACCTATAAAGAATCACCAACAGACGTATTGTCGGCTTATAAAGACAACGCTTCGGTGATTGTTGGTTCGGATACCCAGCGTTTTTATCCAACCCAAGAAGACAATGGTCATCAAGTTTATAAATACAAGAGCCAGGCCGCGCATATCCTGATGAAAGTGGAAACCCACAACCATCCAACTGCGATTGCACCATTTGCCGGTGCAGCGACAGGTTCAGGCGGTGAAATCCGTGACGAAGGTGCGACCGGTCGTGGTGGTAAGCCTAAAGCAGGTTTAACCGGCTTCACCGTATCTAACCTGAATATTCCGGGCTTTGAACAGCCTTGGGAAGAAAACTACGGCAAACCATCGCGTATGGCATCGCCGTTACAAATCATGATTGAAGGCCCATTGGGTGGTGCTGCGTTCAATAACGAATTTGGTCGTCCAGCTTTAAATGGTTACTTCCGTACTTTTGAACAAAACGTCAATGGCGATGTTAAAGGTTTCCATAAGCCAATCATGATCGCTGGTGGTTACGGAAATATCCGTCCAGATCACGTTGAAAAAGATCCGATCTTACCGGGTGACTTATTGATCGTGCTCGGTGGTCCAGCCATGCTGATCGGTCTTGGCGGGGGTGCTGCATCTTCTGTAGATAGCGGCAAATTGGGCGAGAACCTTGATTTTGCCTCAGTACAACGTGAAAACCCGGAAATGGAACGCCGTTGCCAAGAAGTGATCGATACTTGCTGGCGCATGGAAGACCACAACCCAATCGTGTCGGTACATGATGTCGGTGCGGGTGGTGTATCAAATGCCATGCCTGAACTGGTGAATGATCACGAATTGGGTGCGGTGCTAGATCTTCGTAAGATTCCATCTTTAGAACCTGGCATGTCGCCAATGGAGATCTGGTCAAACGAAGCGCAAGAACGTTATGTATTGGCGATTCGTCCATCTTCTTTAGAATTATTTGAGTCAATCTGTGCGCGTGAACGTTGTCCGTTTGCAGTACTGGGTGAGGCGACTGAAGCACGTCACTTAACCGTTGAAGATCCATTGTTCGGCAACAAACCGGTGGATATGCCAATGCAGGTGATGCTTGGCGGTACTCCGCGTATGAGCCGTTCCTATGAAACGATTGAACGTAAAGGCGATGATTTTGACGCGGCTAAAGTTACGGATTTAAAAGATGCGATTTATCGCGTTCTGAAAAACCCGACAGTGGCTTCTAAATCATTCCTGATCAGTATTGGTGACCGTTCGATTACCGGTATGGTCGCGCGTGACCAGATGGTGGGTCGCTGGCAGGTTCCTGTCGCGGATGCTGCAGTAACAACTACAAGTCTTGTCGGTTACACCGGTGAAGCAATGGCAATGGGTGAACGTCCTCCAGTAGCGTTGTTGAATCCTGCTGCATCAGCACGTTTATCTGTGGCTGAATCGATCTCTAACATCATGTCTGCGAAGATTGAAAAAATCAGCGACATCAAATTGTCTGCAAACTGGATGGCTGCTGCGGGTCAACCTGGCGAAGACCAGGCATTGTTCGAAGGCGTGAAAGCTATCGGTATGGAAATGTGTCCTGCACTCGGTATCGCGATTCCGGTCGGTAAAGACTCATTGTCTATGCGTACCACCTGGAATGACGAAGGTGAAGACAAGTCTGTGACTTCTCCAATGTCAGGCGTGATCACTGCATTTGCACCAGTGACTGATGTGCGCCAAACATTGACTCCAGAATTGAAAAACCTTGAGTCTGTGCTTGTTCGTGTTGATCTGTCTAAAGGTCAGTTCCGTTTAGGCGGTTCGATTCTGGCGCAGGTATACAAAGCGATTGGTTCGGTTACTCCTGATGTGGATAGCTTCGATGATTTCAAGGCATTCTTCGCATTGGTTCAAGACTGGAACAACCGCGGTTTGATCAAGGCGTATCACGACATCGGTGACGGTGGTTTATTGGCGACTGTTGCAGAAATGATGTTCGCTTCACGTTTAGGTGTGGCATTAGAAGATCAATCAACTGCAAGTTTATTTGCCGAAGAAATTGGCGCAGTCCTTCAAATCGCGAAAGTAGACTGGGAAGCGCTACAAGCTGAAGTTGCAGCATCTACGCTTAAAGATGCAATTGCAGTGGTTGGTACTGTAAATAATTCTGACCAATTGTCTATCAATGGTCTGGTACTTGAACGTGCTGATCTGCAAGTGGCATGGACTGAAGTATCCCACCAAATCCAGCGTCTGCGTGACAACGTACAAACTGCGGATCAGGAATTTGCCTTAATTACCGATAAAGCACACAAAGGTATTATTGCCCAACCAACATTCGACTTGAATGAAGCGATTGAAGCACCGTTCATTAACTTGCGTCGTCCAAATATGGCAATTCTGCGTGAGCAGGGTGTCAATGGTCATATTGAAATGGCGGCAGCTTTCGACAAAGTCGGTTTCAATACCGTTGACGTCCACATGAGTGACTTGCTGGCAGGTCGTATCAGCCTGGATGATTTCGAAGGTTTGGTAACGTGTGGTGGCTTCTCGTATGGTGACGTGATGGGCGCTGGTGGGGGCTGGGCGAAATCCGTATTGTTCAATGCTAAATTGCGTGACCAGTTTGAGAAATTCTTCAACCGTCAAGAAACCTTCTCGCTCGGTATCTGTAATGGTTGTCAAATGTTGTCTCAATTGGCTCCATTAATTCCGGGTGCGGATGCTTGGCCACGTTTCCATCGCAATACGTCTGAAGTATTTGAAGCGCGAGCAGTGAACGTTCGTGTGGAAAAATCGAATTCAGTATTGTTACAAGACATGCAAGGTTCGATTCTGCCGATCGCTGTGGCGCATGGTGAAGGTCGTGCAGTTGCAACGGCGGAAAACTTTGCTGCACTGAATGCATCGAATCAGGTGGTTCTACGTTATGTCGACAGCCATGGCAATGCAACTGAACAATATCCGTTGAACCCGAATGGTTCACCGGAAGGTATTACCGGTGTAACCTCTCAGGATGGCCGTGCAACGATTATGATGCCGCACCCTGAACGTAACTTCCGCGCGCTCCAGCATTCCTGGAAACCAGAAGACTGGGATCAGGATGGTGCTTGGTTACGTATGTTCCGTAATGCACGTAAATTTATTGGCTAATTGATATAATCAAGAATTAAAAAAGCCCCGAAAGGGGCTTTTTTAATAAGCAAATTATAGATTTATAGGTGATTAGATATAGAATTGAAAAAGATTAAAAAATGAATAAAGAGTCCTCAAATGTCCGATTTAATTGAAAAAGTTTTACTTTTACAAGAATTGCTAATAGCTAGAGCTACTGATACTTATGAAAAAGGTTCTTCAGAGGCATTTATGCAGCTTAGACAAGAGTTACTGACATTTAAAAACTTTTATGAATATATTCCATTTTTTATTAAAGACACACGCACATTAGATGAATTTGAAGCTAGGATTAAGTGGGATTTTGAATCTTACGCTGAACGTGAAAATTATATTTATTCGGAATTTAAAGAATTCTTTAATGTATTAGAAAGTCTAGATGTTCCTCCATTGGATCAGGTAGTACAGTTGAAGATTGCTGAATTAAGCTCGGATTATATACATCGAATATGGCAGAAAGCATTAGAGCGAAGAAGTACAGATCCCGAAGGTGCGATTACATTAGCTCGAACACTTTTAGAATCGACCTGCAAATATATTCTTGATGAATACGAAGTCGGTTATGGCAATGCTCCAGATATAAATCAACTGTATAGATTGGTGAGTAAAGAATTAAACCTTGCTCCATCTCAACATACGGAGCAGACTTTCAAACAAATTCTCGGAGGATGTAGTTCCATCATTGAAGGTTTAGGATCATTGAGAAATAAAGTGGGTGATGCTCATGGGCAAGGTAAAATAAACTTTAAACCTTCTCCAAGACATGCAGAATTAGCAGTGAATTTGGCTGGTACAATGTCCGTGTTTTTATTCTCATCTTGGAAATTAAAACAAGGTGAATGAATTTTTTATTATAAATATTGTTTTTAAATAGTATCTTAATTTTACTGTATGGAAAAATTAAAATAAATTCACTAACATAGGATTATTCAACCACCAATTTGGTGGATTTTTGCTTTTTAAGCATTCTGATTTTTTAATTTTTTTTCTTCCTGCTGAGTTGGTTTAGATTTTGCTTTTATATTGTATATAAAGTGCTATGGTATGTTTTATGCACAACTTTATTGCACTATAAAAGAAAGATGGAATAGATCGGTTCAGTATCAATTCTCAAAGATGAGGTGATGACATGGCTAAAACACTTAGAATAATGGATAAGGCGGCAATGCGTCAGAAAGGCTGGATGTTGTTTTGTATTGTTGTAGGACTACAAATATTGTTCGTTGTGGGCAGTTACTTGCTGCAGGGTTCTTGATCATCAGCTTTAAGAAAGCCACCATTAAGGTGGCTTTATAATTTAAATAACCAATTGAACCTGCTTCAATACCGCCTTTAACGTATTTTCATAATCAAAAGCTTTATTGGTACTGTCCTGATAACGCCAAGCCACATAACCATCCGGACGAACCAGTACTGCACCAGATTCATGAATTTCAGACTTGGCATTCCAGGTTCCATACACATCACGATAGTCACGTGAACCAATCTGAGTCACATCCAGATATGGCAAATCCAATGCTTCTGCCGCCTGTTTCCAGCCTTTACCGGATAAACCTGTGCGCAGGGTAAAACGACCTTTACCCGTAATATCCAGTGTCGACTGCTTTTGACCTTTGGCATTGATCAGCCAAGTATGCGGAACTTTAGCGCCTGGGCGAGTGGTTGCCTGTAAATAAAGCTGCTCATCTTTTTCAAAAATCTCAGGCTCGGATTCTGCAATCACCGTATTGGAGCTATATCGCTGGTTCAGTTCTACACCTTGTGCATTAAATTCGAAGTTTTTAATTTCCAAAGCTTCAAATAGTTTTTGACGGATTTCAGCACCTTGCTCATCTTCCGCAAAGATACGTTCCAGCATTTGTTTTTGTGTAGTCACACCATTATCAAAACCGAAGACTTCTTTCAGATATTTATAATCAAAACGTGATTGGTTTGCTCGCGCCACAATCTGCTTACCCACAGGCGCACGCTCAGCCGTATATGAATCCAATAGGGAAGGCGCAGCCCAGCCTTTAACGACATATGCCAGTTTCCAGCCCAGGTTAAAGGCATCCTGCATACAAGTATTCGAGCCTAAACCACTGGATGGTGGATGACGATGTACGGCATCACCGCCACAGAACACGCGACCTTTAGAATACTCAGTTGCCTAGGTCTGGTTTACATACCAGTACGACAATTTCTGGATTTCAACCTCTTCAATTTCTGCACCGACAAAGGCATTCAGGCGTGCATGTATCTGTTCTTCAGTCACCTGTGGCTCGCCTTTGGAAATGTCAAAGCCCCAGCCCATAATCCATTCATTCCAAGGAGTAATCGCACGTAACAATCCCATACCGAGATCGCCAAAGCTGGCTTCAGGATTCACGATCCATTGCAGAATCGCAGGACGGTGCTGAACGTATTGAGAAAGATCAGCTTTAAAGGTCACATAGACGGTACCGGCACGTGCCATCACGCCTTCCAGTGGCAAGCCGAGCTGTTCCAATACACGAGATTTAGCACCATCCATACCCACCAGATATTTTGCTCTTAAGCTAAATTCAGTATTGGTAATGCGGTTCAGGAAAGTAGCAGTCACGCCATCTTCGTCCTGCACATGTGACAGGTATTCAGTATTGAAGTTATAAATTGCACCACGTTCACCGGCATTTTTCACCAGTAAAGCTTCCATTTTTGGCTGAATCAGATCGACTAATGGACATGGACTGCCTTGGATATAGTCACCATGACGTTCATCACCGGTACCCCATGCACTTAAACGGGCGATTTCTTCGCCGACCAGACTGGTGGTAATCAGGCTTTCACCCATCTGTTCCCATGGTGTTGCAATCTCTTTAACCTGTTCTTCAATACCTAAATCACGTAATACTTCCATGGCACGCTGATTGGTAATATGGGCACGTGGACTATTGGCCAGCCAGCTAAACTGGGTAAACAGTTGTACCTTGATACCATAATTCGCCAAAGCCAAACCTAATGTTGAACCTGCAGGACCAGTACCAATGATCAGAACATCAGTGTCATAGTGTTGTGTCATACAAGACTCCATGTGTATAGGTGAAGAACAAGCTATCTATATAATCAGGCAGTCTAGTAAAACAGGATCTGTTGATATAGCGATATTCATATAAACTATCGACCTATTCTTATTTGCAATACGTGGGTCATAATCTTAAGATGCTGACCTGATCAGAAACCGGGCAGGCTATGGAACTTCGACATTTACGCTATTTTATTACTGTGGCGCAGCAACAAAGTTTTACCAAGGCTGCCGAAAAACTGTTTACCGCTCAGCCGTCATTAAGCCAGCAAATTAAGGATCTGGAGCAGGAAGTAGGCGTCATGCTGTTTGATCGTTCATCCAGAAAGGTCAAACTCACCGATGAAGGGCAGGCTTTTCAGATCTATGCCGAAAAAGCACTGGAAAATGCCAAACTGGCAGTAGCAGCAGCGCGTCAGGTTGCGCAGCAGAAAAATAACCAGATTCACATTGGCTTCCTGAATGTCGCAGAAATAAAAGTGATGCCACAGATTCTGGCCCAGCTTAAAAAAACCATGCCGGACTTAAAAATCCATCTGCATAGCCTGACCTGTATGGAACAGATTCAGCGGCTAAAAAATGCTGAACTGGATTTATGTATTACCCGCTTTCATCTGGACCATCCAGATTTTGAGAATATTCATTTATTAACCGAGCAAATTTATCTGATAGCCGCTCAGCACTTACATTCTACAGATCGAATCCTGAAATTACAGGAACTAAAAAAACCATAATATAATTATGTGTGAGCAGAATGCTTCACCAGTATTTTATGAAAAGCTGGATAGACTACTCTGCATTGATCAGCTTGAGCATGAACAGCTGTTGTGGGTGACCAATGTCTTGCAACACATCAATCTGACCAATATGGGAATGGGCTTTAGTTTTGCGCCTGAATATTTACTGCGGTTTTTGAATGATCATGTGAAAATTGTCCAGACTGATCAGGCACTGCCAAAACTGGATTTATATGCAACATTTAACAAGATTTCTCAAAATCCTGCATTGAAGATGATTACCCAAGCACTTAACAATACAACAAGTATCTGAATTGTAGGAAGGAATATATGTTAAAGCTGATTTATTACGTGCCGGATGAAAACCTGGAAGACACCAAGAATGCGATATTTGCAGCAGGAGCGGGCGGTATTGGTGAGTATACGAATTGTGCCTGGCAGGTTTTAGGAACCGGACAGTTTAAACCACAGGAAGGTGCAGATCCGCATATTGGTGAAGTGGGTAAACTGGAACAGGTAGAAGAATGGCGGGTAGAAATTCTGGTGCCTGATGAAAAGGCAGTCGATGTGGCCAAGGCGCTGAAAGAAAGTCATCCTTATGAAGAGCCGGCCTTTGAGTTTATTCAGCTTCTGGATATCAAAGTCTAAAATTATAAAATTGATGCTCTGCTGCGGCACGTTTGACTTAGCGCGCCGTTAATCTAGATTCAGAAACCAGCCGACCTGCTTTTGTTATTATCATTTCTGCCAGAATAATCCAAAGAAAAAATACAATAAGGAAAATAACAATGCCGTGGCCAAAACTGCTGAGCAGAATGCTCAAAAATACGCTTAGTAAATCCATTCAATACAGTGCAGAAATTCTGCATAGTCGTATTCCCTATTCCAGTGCACTCCAAAGCATTGATCCGCTCGATTCAGGGACCGATCGAAGATCAGGATATACGATTAGAGCGCTTTATTTTTGAACAAGGAACGGGAAAAGTGACACGAACCGTATTATCAAATATCAAGCAGGAATTTCCACGGATTAATGAAGCATTTATTGGGCGACAGTATCGTTATATCTATAGTATTTCTTTTGGTGAATTTGACGATCCTTCCCATGTCAGCAGCAATACGGTGATGTGTTTTAATTTAAGAACCAGAACCACAGAAAGTTACTCCTTTGGAGAAAACTGGGTTACTGGTGAGGCAGTCTTTGTCGCACGGGAAAATGCTCAGGCTGAAAATGATGGCTGGCTAATGTATTATATCCATGCTTTAGATTGTAGCCCCTCGAAAGTTGTAATTCTGGATGCCCAGCATATTACAGAAGGACCCATTGCAACGATTCATTTACCAGTTCGGGTACCGGTCGGATTTCATTGTAACTGGATTGATTATCGGAAATTAAGAGCGAACTATTCTTAAAAAATGATTTAGCATCGACTTGTATTTGCTCTAAATAGATTTCTTCCTTTTCGCCTTCGCCATCCGCGTATCAAATATTATTTCTTTTCAAAATAGTAGTGAATTTACATTGAGGTGACATGGATGTCACCTGCCAGACAGAGGTTCAAGGATGAACCTTCTGTCTGGCAATGGCTTTGGTTACTTTGGCCTGTCAAAGTAACGAAAATGCCTACGCGTATATCAGTTAATTTAAGAAAACAGTCGAGGCCGTGATATTCATTCAATAAACGTACTTAAACCTTCTGAATAAACAGCTCACGATCAAAACGGTACTGCGGGAAGAACACGCCGTCTTCAGCACGTTCACCCGCACCAATTACCATGACCGGATACTGTTCATCATTCAATTTCAGAATTTCACGAACCATCGGCTCATCAAAACCTTCCATCATACAGCTGTCAAAACCATAAGCACGTAAAGCTAAAACCAGATTTTCACAAGCGAGCGCCGTCGTTTTGGTCGCCCAGAGTTTCGCATCAGCCGGGCTGAAAGCAGACACTGGCATTTGTTTGTCCAATGTACGGGCAACTTTGAAAGCCACTTTCTTAAAGTTACCAAAAGCATTCAGATAACCAGTCTTATAGTTGTAAGGAATATATTTATAGTATTTCTTAATCGCGGGCGGTGCTTCTGGAAATGGAAATTCATTTACATTACGTTTCGCCATTTCATCGATACGGTCGGTACGTGCGATACAGACAATTAGCTCAGAAGCTGTTTTGGCTGCCAGTTGACTCATACAGGCTTTGACCAGATGTTTTTTCTTGCTTGAATTTTGTACCACATAAAAAGTCCAAGGCTGCAAGTTCGACGAATTCGGGGCCAACAATGCCAGATCCAGACAGGCATCTAGAACTTCAACAGGAATTGGCTTTTTGGTAAATTTACGTACTGAACGTCGGCTTTCAATTACTTTACGAAAATTATCGACATCTATATCTTGGGATGCAGGTTCGTAATAACGTTTCTTTTCTGGATTTGAGCTATCTGTTGTTTGGGAAGAGGTTTCGGAGTTTTGATTTGGCATACTTCAGATTCTTGGAAAAATAAAAGATTGAGGCGGTTTAAACCACCTCATTGAACTCATAAGTTTGAAAATTAGTTGAATTGTGTGAAATCAGGTTTACGTTTTTGCATAAAGGCTTGAACCGCTTCCAGCATTTCTGGTGAGCCGACACGCTGCATGAAAATCTCTGCTTCATGGTCAATCCATTCCACAATTTCATTCACATTGTGTTTCATCAAGGCTTTGGATTGCACCAGTGATGCCAATGGCAGGGCAGAGAGTTGGGTAGCTTGTGCTGCTGCTTTGGTGTAAACATCTTCTTCAATGCTATTTACCAGACCTGCGTCGAGTGCTTTTTCGCTATTGAATTTTTGCGCAGTCAGCAATAATTCGGCCGCTTTATGATAACCCGCTTGCTGAATCAACAGCTTGCTTGAAGCGCCTTCAGGCGATAGACCCAGACTGACAAATGGAATCTGGAACAAGGCAGTATTGTCACTATAGACCAGATCACAATGCAATAAGATCGTCACGCCAATGCCGATCGCAACACCACGCACCGCAGCAATCAAAGGCTTGGAAAATTTTGCAGCAGATTTGAGTAAAACAAACGGCGGGCCTTCAGCAGCGGGTGCCTGACCTTTCTTCGCAGCAGATTTCATAAAATCCTGCATATCATTGCCCGCACTAAAGTCTGTGTCCTGACCACGCAATACAACTACACGAACTTCAGGTGCCTGATCTGCTTCATCTAAAGCTTTCGCAATCCAGAGATAAAGCTCACTATATAACGCATTTTTCGCTTCCGGGCGATTGATGGCTAAAGTGAGTACACCATGTTCTAAATTCGCATTCAAATGCTCATGAGGTTGTTGAATACAGCTCAGTGTCATCGTACTATCCTTGCTTTAAAACTTAATTTGATTTTATGGGAATGATTATGTCGCATATTTATTGGGACAGCACAACTCATGAGTCATAAAAAACTGATCCCTTATGAACTATACATTTGATTATCTGGTTTTCATTGGCCGCTTTCAGCCTTTTCATCTGGCACACATGCAAACGATTAACATTGCCCTGCAGCATAGTCAACATGTGATTTTAGCGCTTGGTTCTGCACAAAATGAACGCAATATCAAGAATCCATTTTTGGCTTCGGAGCGTGAAGCCATGATCCTGTCAAATTTCAGTCCTGAAGATCGAGCTCGGATCAAATTTGTAGAAGTCATAGATGTTTATAATGATGAAAAATGGCAAAAACTGGTGAAATCGCTGGTGAATCAGGTTATTGAACCGGATGCCAAAGTCGGACTGATTGGGCATTTTAAAGATGATTCTTCTTATTATTTAAAGTTTTTCCCAGAATGGGAAATGGTCGAACTTGACAGCCTTGAAGATGCCTTATCCGCTACGCCGATGCGTGAAGCTTATTATCGCGGCGAAATTCAACGGGATAAATTTCCACAAGGCACGATTGATTTTCTAGAGAATTTCCAAAAAACCACGACCTATCAGCAACTCAGTGAAAAATTTGCCCAGAATGATAAAACCAATCTAGTTTAAAAGTATCAGGTTGTTATGGGTTGATTCATGGTAGTTTGAGCATGCTGTTTCAAACATTCGCCTAAAATTTCCAGGGCAGACGACTGTTCTTTCCAGTGATGCCAATACAAGGGTACTTCAATTCGCATCTCACTTGAAAGTTCAAGCAGTCGACCTGACTCCAGCAAATCCCTGGTTTGATAGTCCGGCAGCCAGCCATATCCTAGACCCATGACAATCGCATCAAAAAATGCATGGGTCGATGGAATAAAGAAATGAGGATATTGAGCAAGGTTCAGGCCAAATTCGTGCTGAATAAATTGGGTATGGAGTTGGTCTTTTTCATTAAAAATAATGGCAGGGGCAAGGCGTAGCGCATCCCGATGTACCCCTTGATGAAACCAGTTTCGGGAAAAGTCAGGGGTGGCGACCAGACGATACTGCATCTGTCCGATCAACTCAGCCCGGCAACCTTTCATTGCCTTACTCTCTGTACTCAAACAGGCATTGACGAGACCTGCTTCTAACAGATGATGAGTCTGTGATTGATCATCTACCTGAAAATGCAGCACAATTTTATGCTGGATCAGCTGGGTTTGTAAGGTTGGTAATAGCCAGGTCGCGAGTGAATCAGCATTGGTGGCAATATTCAGGCAGTAGAAACCTTCATGTTGCAGCTGTCCACCCAGATCCTGCATCAGATTCTGTTCTAGCAAACGTTGATGCTGTAAATAATGCAATAAAGTTTGTCCTGATTGGGTCACGCGGCAAGGCCGATCTCTCACCAAAAGCAATTGTCCCAATTTTTTTTCCAGACTTTGAACACGTAGGGTCACTGCCGAGGCGGTAATATTTAGCTGTTCGGCAGCCAGATCGAAACTTCCCGTTTTTGCAACTGCATAAAAAGCCTCACATTGTTTCGCATTCAGCATAGCTGTTATCTAAAAATAATTTAGTTAAATTGATATTAACTTAGTTTTAATTAATCGCACTCATTTTGTTCAATAATTCATTTATTCGAAAAAGGGGGAATGTGATGTTCAGTTATATGATGAGTGGTTTTGCTGTGGGAATGAGCCTGATTGTCAGTATCGGTGCACAGAATGCTTTTGTATTAAAACAAGGTTTAAAACAGCAGCATGTGTTTTGGGTCTGTGTGATTTGTGCCTTATCTGATTCCATTTTAATTCTGCTTGGCGTACTGGGCTTTGCGCGCGTCATTGAACATTATCCGGATATTGTTATATTTTCTAAATATATTGGCGCAGGATTCCTATTTTATTATGGTTTACGCCATGCGATCAGCGCATTTAAATCAACCGAGGTCTTGGCACCAAGTGGTCAGCTCACAGAGCATTTTCTACAAGTACTGATGATCTGCCTGGCTTTTACCTGGCTGAATCCGCATGTTTACTTAGACACAGTCATATTGATTGGATCAATTTCAACCCAATACGCCTTAGGAAAATGGTGGTTTGCTTTAGGTGCTGTCTGTGCTTCCTGGTTTTTTTTCTTTAGTTTGGGATATGGAGCAAAAATACTGACGCCTTGGTTTCAACATCCAAAAGCATGGAAAATACTGGATGCTATTATTGCATGTACCATGTGGGGCGTCGCGGTGTCATTAATACTCAGTATTTGATTCAGGCTACGGAAGTGGATAGATCGGTTAAGAGTTGTCTAAACGTGTCATTTTAGATAGTGATCAAGAATAGGCAGCGCAGAAAACAACTCTTTTCATTACTGTGAGCACATGGATATTTCAATATATATTGAGCTTAAAATAAACGATCTGTTTGGTATAAAAAATTTACAAAATCAGAATTTTATAAGATGACACAAGTTTACTGCTCGCCTAGCAGGGCCACTTATTAGAGAAAAATCAAAGCAAGTATTTTGTCCGTTAGTCATGAATGATTTTACAAAAACTTCAATAAACTGGTATAAAAATAACGAAAACCTGTTCGCTCAAAAACAAGAAAGTTTAGTTTCAGATTAAGCGGTGTACTTAAATCCGATCAATAAGAAATTAAACAAGGTGGATTTAAAATTGAAAACAATAATAAAAACTGGGCTCCTTAGCCTAGCGATCTGTTTAGCTTTGACCAGTCAGTCTTTTGCAAGATCATGGACCTTAACTCCCAAAAGTGATGTCGGTTTTGAGATTAAGTCGATGGGTCTTACTGTAGTTAAAGCCAAGTTCAATCAGGTTCAATCCACGATGCAGTTTGACGTTAAAGCACCGCAAAATGCCTCAACTCATCTGGTCATGGATGTGGAAAGTTTAAGCTTTAGTAAGCCGCTATTTAAACATATGATTTTGGGCGAAGACCTGTTTTATGTAGAAAAATATAAGACTGTAATTTTTAAAAGTATCCAGTTTAAAGACTTGGGCAATGGCAAATACAATGTTTTAGGTCATTTAACCCTGCGTGGTGTGACCAAGCCTGTGATTTTTGAAACAACCTTTAAACCCAGTATGTCGAATGCCAACCTGCTTGATGTTCAGGCATCTGCCGTGATTAACCGTAGGGATTTTGGTATGAAAAAAGGAATTGCCGGCGTAGGGGATAAAGTGAATCTTCATCTATCAGGACAGTGTGAAATGAACTAGGGGAAATATAAAATACTTGATGATATGAAAGTTATTGTAAAAAAAGCCCGAATGGTTCGAGCTTCTATTTATACACAAGCATGCAATTATTAAGCAGCTTGCAATGCTTTTAAATCTTCCAGCACTTGCTCAGCATGACCGGCTGCTTTCACTTTACGGTATTCTTTCACCAGTTGACCATTATGGAAAATGAAAGTCGAACGCTCAATGCCCATCACTTGTTTGCCATACATGTTCTTTTCTTTAATCACATCAAAATGATGACACAAAATTTCTTCTTTATCGCTGATCAGATTGATACTCAAATTCTGCTTTTCAGTAAAGTTCTGATGCGCTTTTACCGAATCACGGGATACGCCAAGAATTGTGGTGTTTAAAGCATCAAACTGATCTTTTAAACAGGAAAAGCCAACTGCCTGAGTCGTACAGCCTGGCGTAGAATCTTTAGGATAAAAATAAATCACCAGCCATTCTGTATTTAACTGGGTTAAATTGATTTCGCCTGTCGTCGCAGGAAAATTCTGGTCAAGCAAACTGATTTCAGACATAAAAACTCCTGTTTTCTTTAAATTTTTTCAAAAAAATAAGCCACATTATAGTGGCTTATTTTATCAAAGAATCATCAGATCTTATTTCTTTGGTGCCGCTTGGGCTGATTTCATTGCTTCTTCAGTCAAAGTTTTCAGTTTGCCTGTTAACTGTGGACCAAAGCATGCTTGAAGATCTTTATTCTGCTTCTGTACAAAAGCTAAAGTGCCTGGGCTTTTCTTCTGGTTAATAGTGCTTTGAATTTCCCATTTTTGTGCATTGGTTAATTTGCCATCTGCTTCAATAGCACAACCACAATATTTGCTGACTTCAGCAGATGTCAATTTTTTGCTTTTGCCAGTTTCATTTTTACAAACATTGATCAATGCAGATTTTACATTGGTGCTTTTATAAGCTTGTTGTAATTTGTCATCAGCCGCTTGAGCCGTAGTTGCGAACATAGCAGCAGCTGAGACAATTGCTGAAAGCACGATGCTTGATTTTAAATTCTTCATAAACTCTACCTTGTTATTACGGTATATAACGTGTCGGGTCTTCAACACCTGCGTCCGCAAAACCCTGTTTACGTAAACGACAACTGTCGCATTTGCCACAGGCACGTCCTTGGTCATCTGCTTGATAGCATGACACCGTTTGACTGTAGTCTACGCCATGTTCAATACCTAAGCGAATAATATTTGCTTTGGATAAATGTAACAAAGGTGTTTCAAATTTAAGCGCTTGACCCTCTACGCCAACCTTGGTTGCAAGGCGTGCCATATTGGCAAATGCGTCAATAAATTCCGGTCGGCAATCCGGATAGCCCGAGTAATCAACCGCATTAATTCCGATCACAATTGCTTCGGCTTTAAACACTTCTGCCGCTGCCAGGGCATAAGACAGGAAGATGGTATTACGTGCAGGAACATAGGTAATCGGGATACCTGACTGTTCATGATCCGGCACGTCAATGCTATGATCGGTAAGGGCTGAGCCACCCAGATTACCCAGATCAATATTGATGACGCGATGTTCCACACCCGCACGTTGCGTTAAAGCTTTTGCTGCATCCAGCTCGGTCGTTGAACGCTGACCATATCGAAAACTGAGTGCGATACATTCATAGCGTGCCTGTGCCCAAGCCAGACATGTTGTTGAGTCTAATCCGCCAGATAACAGGACAATGGCACGAGGGCGCATAAGCTGATTCTCCAAAAAAATACTTTACAAAAAATTAACGACCAGTTTCATCATTCCATAACAACTTGTGTAGCTGTAACTGGAAACGAACAGGGAGATGGTCTTCTAAAATCCACTGAGCCAAATCACGTGCCAGTGGTGGTAAACGAACCGCACCTTTTTCAACCGCAAATGCAGGCGAAAACCAAACTGTACTCACTTTGTCTTGAAGTTGGTACAGTTCTAACTGCTGCTTTGACCATTCATAGTCTTCACGATTGCATATCACAAACTTGATTTGATCATGTGCAGTTAAATGATCAAGATTAGAAAGCAAATTTCGTGCAACTTCACCTGAAGTTGGTGTTTTTAAATCGAGGACTTTGGAAACACGCGGATCCACTTTGGACACATCTAAAGCGCCACTGGTTTCAAGTGAAACTTCACATCCTAAATCCGCAAGTCTCTGCATCAGGGGTAGGGCATTTGGTTGTGCCAGTGGTTCACCACCGGTCACACAGACATAGGGCGTTTTAAAATCAAGCGTGGTCTGGATGATATCGTCCAGAGACTGACGCTCACCGCCTTCAAAGGAATAGGTGGTATCACAATAGCTACAACGTAATGGACAACCGGTTAAACGGATAAATACTGTTGGCAGACCTGCGGCATTGGCTTCACCTTGCAATGAATAGAAAATCTCCGTAATGCGTAAACCCGCAGACGGATCAGAGACAGGAATTGCGGAAGATCGAAGCGTATTCATAACAAAACTAACCAATGAAAAATAAATAACCGGGTATAAAAATAAAAATCCCTACGATCATTACTAATCGTAGAGACGAGGAGCGGTTGAAGCTCCGAGGAACACGAATGTATCCTCTAAGTTAAGACATCTTAGTCTTCGCGTAATAGATCGTTCAGGCTTGTTTTAGAACGAGTTTGTGCATCAACTTTTTTCACGATGATGGCAGCATACAGGCTGTAAGTGCCACACTTAGAAGGGAGGCTACCAGCAACAACGACTGAACCTGCTGGTACACGGCCGTAGTGGATTTCGCCAGTGGCACGGTCATAAATCTTGGTTGATTGACCAATGAATACGCCCATTGAAATCACAGAACCTTCTTCAACGATTACGCCTTCAACGATTTCAGAACGTGCACCGATAAAGCAGTTATCTTCAATAATGGTTGGATTCGCTTGCAGTGGTTCAAGCACACCACCAATCCCTACACCACCTGACAAGTGAACATTTTTACCAATTTGCGCACATGAACCGACAGTTGCCCAGGTATCAACCATCGTGCCTTCATCTACATAAGCACCGATGTTGACATAAGAAGGCATCAAGATCACGCCTTTGGCCTGAAAAGAACCTTTACGTGCGACAGCAGGTGGTACGACACGTACACCAGCTGCCTTAAACTGCTCTTCAGTCCAGCCTGAGAATTTAGTTTCTACTTTGTCATAGAAACGAAGATCACAAGCTTCCATTGGTTTATTGTCGTTTAATTTAAATGATAACAATACCGCTTTTTTAATCCATTGATGAACAACCCATTCACCATCGATTTTTTCAGCAACACGTAAAGTACCATTGTCTAGACCAGCAATTACTTCCTCAACTGCTTGACGGATTTCAGCAGAGCAATCTGCAGCTGTAAAATTCGCACGGTCTTCAAACGCTTGTTCAATGATTGTTGAAAGCTGCGACATGATCTTCCTTCCAGAAAAAAATTTTCTAGATTTTACACTATATTGCAGGAAAAATAGTTGAAAGCACTAAAAATAGATGAAAAATAACCAGAAGTGTAGAAAGCGTGAAATTATTAAAGTGATAAGTGTGCTTTTTCATTATGTTGAAATGTAGGAGAAGTGTTAGAAAACACTTGGTTCTCAACAAGAAAAATTAATTTGTATCAAAAAATAACAAAAGATGAGCAAAATGTGAATAAAAAATATTTTTTAAGTCCTTTATATTGAGCCTATCACGAATAACTAATGATCAAAATAAGTTCTTTTGAGGAGAGAAATAATGAAATCTTTACATAACATTTTAGCAGTATCAGTCTTAGCTCTAGCAGCGGGTTCTGCGATGGCTGCTGATGAAACAATCGTAACAGATGAAGGCGTTGCTGAATTCTCTTTCTTTAAACCAGCTTCTGTTCGTGCTGAAGTCGGTACTACCGGTTATGGTGGTGCAATTTCCTGGAGTGCTAACCCATATGTAGGCGTCACTTTAGGTTATAACGGCGGTGATATTTCCTGGTCGGATGATTTATCAATCAATGGTTCTGATTATGACTTGGATATGGACAATAATCTGACTTATCTAAATGCTGAAATTCGTCCTTGGGCAAACTGGTTCTATATGGCAGCCGGTGTAGCTTATGTTGATAATCAATATGATATCGATCGCCGAGTTCGTTCTGGTGAAACCTTCTCCGTAAATGATGTTGAATTCCGAGCAAATGGAGATGCACGTATTAGTGGTGACCTATCTTATAAAAATAATATTGCACCATACCTAGGTATTGGTTTCTCTCCAGCAATTACTAATCGTTGGGGTGTGTTTGGTGAAATTGGTGCTTACTACAATGGAAATCCAACAGTTAACTTAACTTCAAGTGGAGCTGCTACTCCTACAAATCCTGGAGTCATTGCTGACTTTAACCAACAAGTTCAGCTGGAAGAAGACGATATTCGTAATGACAACGAATATAAGTGGCTACCAGTAGCGAAACTAGGTGTGAGCTTCCGCTTCTAAGATTTTACTTAATACAAAAAACGGGCTTCGGCCCGTTTTTTGTTTTTAGAACAATTTTAAAAGTGATAACCCAGTTTCAAACCTAGGATCCAGGCACTGTTATCAGAAACTGCGGATAAACCTGCGATCTGTGGCGTAATAGGTTCTGATAAGGAAATTTCAGGTTTTTGAAACTTTAAATAATATAGTCCTGTCGCAATATCCCAGGTTTCTTGAATCTTATAAAGATGACTTAGTCCGATGCCCCAATAGCCATCACTCGGATTCAGAGTTGAAGCCGGATTTCCTGTACCAGAATCCCATAAGAGTTCGATAGAATTTATGCCAAAAGATGGCCATTGATGAGCAAGTCCGATTTTTCCAGACCATTGATCCTTACGATAATCAATCATTCTAAAAGATTTTACTTCAGGGAACTGTAAGGCCGCATAGTCAATTACAGCGCCAAATTTAGGCGGCTGGATCACGAAATTTTGCCAGTTTGACCAACGCAGCGTGCCATAGAGCGCATTTTGATCAGTTAAAGCTGTCTGAAAATCCAAGTTCACAGATTGTGGAGTTTGAATTTCTGTATAAGGTGCTGGATTTGTACCTACAATAATGGATTCAGTGGTTTTATTGTGATGAGTAATTGCAGAACGATAGGTCAGTGCGGTTCTAAAAAAATATTCAGGAATCTGATAACTGATTCCTGCAAGCCAGCCCCAAGCGGGATCTCGTTCAAATGTGGCTCGATAACCATTGAATATATAAAATGTCTGCCCGGATAAATATAAATTTCCCTCTAAGCTTTGATAACTTAGCCCTGTATAAAAATTCCAGTCAGCGTCTGGTCGAAAGCCAATTAATGAGGTCAAATTATGGCTCTCAAATTGAATGGTAGCAGCCTCAATCGGAAGTGCTGCACCTGCAAAAACAGGATCATAACGATAAGCGATATCTATAGAATAAGGTTGATCGTAAATCAGTCCCCACGACACTTGAGGATTCAACTGGAATTTTAATGCTGCATTGGAGATCAATTGGTTGTGGGCAAGATTTCCTGTTGAAAAATCGGTGATGCCTAATTGTTGTAGCTCTTCGGTATGTTGTACCTGACCGCTGATATCAGGGCGAACCCAGGCCAATGAAACTTCAGCATAATGATTTTTTTCAAAAAACGATTGGATGCTTTGGTTAGATTGTTCAAACGCTGCTGCATAACCTGCCCCGGAGAAAAACAAGCCCGTGGAGAAAAGAGCAAATTTATGATTGATCATCTTGGTATAATTCAATTTATTATGCATGTGATTATGCTTGATATTTATATTCTTTATCTACTCAAAAAATAAAAAAGAGGCTATTCGCCTCTTTGATTAAAAACTTAAAATATTGCACTTTATTCGTCTGGATAAGCCACTTTTTTCAGTGCCTTAATATCTGCGTCTGGTGAGCAGAGTGAAATAAACTCGTAGCCATAACCGCGTAATAAATGACCTTTACGCACTGCAATCCAAGTGGTATTTACGCCGAAAATATCGGTTTTAATCTGCTTTAAGCGGTAATCACGCTCCGGGTCATAGGCCACATCGTTGACAATGCCGATGCCCATATTCATTTCTACATAGGTCTTGATGACATCGGCATCAAGCGCGGACATCACAATATCTACATCAAAACCAGCTTCTTCAAAGGCGGTATCAATCTTGGAGCGACCGGTAAAACCACCATGATAGGTAATAATTGGGTAGTGCGCCAGATCTTCGATGAGCACGTGTTCTTTGCTTGCCAGTGGATGATTCTGCGGGGTAATAATACTGTGTTGCCAGTTATAGTAAGGTACGCTGGCCAGATTATCTTCAGTGGTGAGTGCTTCGGTCGCAATACCGATATCGGCTTGACCTTGCAGTAGCATTTCCGTGATTTCAATCGGGCTGGCCTGTTGCAAAATCAAATGTACTTTAGGGAATTCTTTTTTGAATTGGCTGACAATTGGTGGCAACACATAACGCGCCTGGGTATGCGTCGTGGCAATCGTCAATGTGCCTTCATCGACTTTATTGAAATCATCGGCCAGACGTTTGATATTGTCGGCATCGACCAGCATGCGTTCCACAATGCCTAAAAGTGCCTGACCTGGTTCGGTTAAGCCCAGTAGACGTTTACCTTTACGGATAAATAACTGCACCCCCAGTTCATCTTCCAGATCTTTAATATGCTTACTTACCCCGGACTGTGAAGTATAAAGCGCAGCAGAAGCTTCAGTTAAATTAAAGTTTTGTCTAACCGTTTCTCGTATAATTCTTAATTGTTGGAAATTCATAATTCTCTTACCCTAGAAGAGGATGGGGCATTTTAAAGCCCCATCTTTTGATCTTAAGCGACCTGGTTTTCAAATAAATGCAAGTTCACCGCACTTAACCAAACAGTTTGATTTGGGCGGAATTGGTGCGCTCTCGCTTCATCAGGCGTCAGTAAAATTTCAATCAGATTGCCTTGACGGTCATTTAGCTCTGCAACGACTTTACCCGCGATCCATAATTCACGAATGAAAGTCGCTTGAATGGCATTGTCGTGTGGCTGTGCATGAATGCGTAGTTCATCTGGACGCGCGAATAAAATCACTTCACCTTGAGCGGCATTTTTTGCACCCTCAAATTGAATGCGGTCTTCGCCGAGCTGGATGATGCCTGCATTGTTCTGACCTTCAAAACGGTTCGCCTGACCCAAAAAGTCGAATACAAATGGAGTTTTCGGGGTTTCATAGACCTCACGCGGTGAACCGATCTGCTCTACATTGCCTTTGTTCATTACTACGATTTGATCTGCAACTTCAAGCGCTTCTTCCTGATCGTGTGTTACGAAAATAGAAGTAATATGCAATTCGTCATGCAGGGTACGTAACCAGCGACGCAGTTCCTTACGCACTTTGGCATCCAGTGCACCGAAAGGTTCATCTAGTAATAATACACGTGGTTCAACGGCCAGAGCACGTGCAAGGGCAATACGCTGACGCTGACCCCCAGAAAGTTGAGCTGGATATCGGTCAGCAAGGAAACCGAGCTGAACCAAGTCGAGTAAACGTGTCACACGTTTTTTAATTTCCGCTTCCGATGGACGAGTTTTACGTGGACGCACACGCAGGCCAAAGGCAATATTGTCAAATACCGTCATATGGCGGAATAGGGCATAGTGCTGGAATACAAAGCCAACTTCACGCTCACGCACATGTACATTGGTGGCATCCTGACCTTCTAAAATCACCTGACCGCCATCCGCAGATTCCAGACCGGCAATAATCCGTAGCAAAGTGGTTTTACCACAGCCGGATGGGCCAAGAAGTGCGACCAGTTGACCATCTGGGAAATCCAGCGAAATGTTTTTTAGTGCGTGGAATGCACCAAAGTGTTTTTCAATATTTTGTACTTGAATACTCATGTGGGCATTCCTTAAGAAACTGTTGAATCTTCATTACGTTTGTCTTGTTTTTCCTGGCGCAGTTCCACCCATGTTTTTAAAATCAGGGTCACAATTGCGAGGAGAGCCAGAAGCGAAGACACGGCAAACGCAGCACTAAAGGTATATTCGTTATAAAGAATTTCGACGTGTAGCGGCAAGGTATTGGTTTCACCACGGATATGGCCGGAAACCACCGACACCGCACCAAATTCACCCATGGCCCGCGCATTACACAGAATCACGCCATAGATCAGACCCCATTTGATATTGGGCAGGGTCACTTTCCAGAAAGTCTGCCAGCCAGATGCACCGAGTACAATCGCAGCTTCTTCTTCTTCGGTTCCTTGTGCTTCCATTAACGGAATTAGCTCACGCGCAACAAAAGGTACCGTAATAAAGATAGTCGCTAGGACAATCGCAGGCACTGCATAAAGGATCTTGATATCGTGATCCATCAGCCAAGAACCCATCCAGCCTTGGGTACCGAAAATCAGCACCAGCATCATACCCGCGATCACAGGTGAAACCGAGAAAGGGAGATCAATAATGGTGGTCAGGAATGATTTCCCCGGAAAGTTGAACTTCGCTACAGACCAGGCTGCCGCAACACCAAATACGACGTTGAGCGGTACTGCGATTGCAGCCGTCAGCAAGGTAAGTTTTACTGCCGACAGAGTATCCGGATGCACCAGCGCTTGGGTATAAACGCCAACCCCTTGTTTAAAGGCTTCAACAAAAACCAGAATCAAGGGCAGAATCAGGCAGCTTAAAAAGAAGATTAAGGCAATAGTGAGCAGCGTATAACGTACCCAAGTTGGCTCACGGGTTGCATCACGGGATTGCAACTTTTCAGCCAGCGCATTGCTGTTGGTATTTAAACTCATCGCGCAGTTCTCCCGGTACGACGGCTGGCCCATGCTTGTAATAAGTTAATCAGGAATAGCATCACGAAGGAAATCAGTAGCATGACGACAGCAATCGTGGTTGCACCGGCATAGTCATATTCTTCTAGGCGAGAAATAATCATTAGCGGTGCAATTTCCGTTTCAAAAGGCTGGTTACCGGCGATAAAGATGACTGAACCATATTCACCGACACCACGGGCAAAGGCCAAAGCAAAACCAGTGATCAGTGCAGGCAGCAGAATTGGAAAAATCACTTTGGTCACGATCTGAAAACGGTTGGCACCCAGTGCAGAAGCCGCTTCTTCCAGTTCAGTTTCCAGATCACTCAGTACCGGTTGGACGGTACGCACCACAAAAGGCAGGCCAATAAAGATCAATGCCAGTGTAATACCAATCGGGGTATAAGCGACTTGAATGCCAATCGGTTCTAAATATTGACCAATCCAGCCGGTCGGTGCATATAAAGAGGTCAGGGCAATACCCGCAACCGCAGTGGGCAAGGCAAAAGGCAAATCTACCAGGGCATCGACAATACGTTTGCCCGGAAAGCTGTAACGTACCAGACACCACGCCAGTAACAGGCCAAATACTACATTGACCAGTGCAGCGACAATGGCTGCGGTGAAGCTTAACTGCAATGATTTCAAGATACGTTCAGAGCTCAGGATTTCCCATAAGCCATCCCAACCAATGCCCAGTGATTTAATAAAAACAGCTGACAGCGGGATCAAAACGATTAATGACAAATACGCTAGGGTAAAGCCTAGAGAAAGACCAAATCCTGGCAGCACTCGGGATCGCTGCGACATGATTACTCCTCAAAAGAGAGAATGCTGATTAAAAATAACCAGCGAAATTAGAAAATAAATTTGGCACAAGCATAGTTTGCAGCGACTAAAATGCAAATTTAAAATAATACTTGCTCTCATCAAATTTGCTGATATGGCGCATAGGGTTTTCTGAAATCAGATATTGTTCAATTTCAGGAAAAGGGCCAAAACCAGAAGCGACATTGACATGACCGACTGCGCCCAAATTGATCGGTTTGATTTTCCAGGCTTGGGCCAGTATGTGCGCATCTTCAAAACTTAACCAGGGATCATTTTCACTGATCAATAACGTGGTGGGCACCTGAAGCTTGAGCTGTTGAAAATAGGTGCTGTAGTCTGTCTGACTGTCGCGCGCAAAACCATTTTCCCCAAACCGTGCCGGATTGGCCGGGGCCACCAATACCAGATTTTTTACTTTTGCATTGAGTTCCGGATGTCGGGCAAGGGCCGCAATACTGGTCAGACAGCCAAAGCTGTGCGCGACAATCTGAACCTCTGCTGGAATGGCTTGCAGAGTTTTGACAAATTCTGCCACCCAGACATCCAGTACCGGATGATTCCAGTCCTTTTGCTGCACACGGGAGCATCGCATCAGCCGGTGCTGTAAGCAGGTTTGCCAGTGGTTGTATTCACTGCCACCTACACCAGGAACGATAAGCGTATGAATCATGTCGATGCTCCTATATCAATCAGCTTGGAAAATTATTTCGCGCTGTTGGCTTTAACGATCTGGTCAAATACACCACCATTTTCAAAGTGAGCCTTTTGTACTTTGTTCCAGCCGCCAAATTCCTGATCAACCGTCACCAGTTTTAATGGCTTAAATACTTGGCTGTATTTGGCCAGTACTTTGGCATTACGTGGACGATAATAATGTTTACCTGCCAGGTCTTGACCCAATGGCGAATACAGGAAGTTCAAATAACCTTGAGCCAAGTGCTGGTTGCCTTTTTTCTTGGCATTTTTTTCTACAATCGCCACCGGTGGCTCAGCCAGAATCGACAGAGAAGGGGTAATAATTTCAAACTTGCCCGGCTGTTCGCGAAGGGCTAAATGCGCTTCGTTTTCCCATGCGAGTAAAACATCCCCAATGCCACGTTCAGCAAAGGTCGTGGTTGAACCACGTGCCCCGGAATCCAGAACTTTGGTATTTTTATAAATTTTACGAACAAATTCTTGCGCAGTCTTATCGTTGCCGCCCGCCTGATGTTTGGCCCAAGCCCAAGCCGCCAGATAATTCCAGCGTGCACCGCCTGAAGTTTTCGGGTTTGGGGTAATGATTGCTATGCCCGGTTTGACCAGATCACCCCAGTCCTTAATCTCTTTCGGATTGCCTTTACGCACCAGGAACACGATGGTTGAAGTATAAGGCGTCGAGTTTTGCGGCAATTTCTTTTGCCAGTCCGCAGGTAACAGTTTAGCTTTTTCTGCCAGCACATCAATATCGGCCGCCAGTGCCAACGTGACTACATCAGCATCCAGACCATCAATCACGGCACGTGCCTGTTTGCCTGAACCGCCATGCGATTGCTTGAAATTGATTTTTTGACCGGTACGGCTTTCCCAATATTTGCCAAAATTCTTATTTACATCTTCATACAGTTCACGGGTCGGATCATAGGATACATTGAGAAAATCACGTGCTGCTGCACCAAATGAGGTTGCCGAGATAACAGCTGCTAAAACCCCAAGTTTTAATGTGTTTGAAATGCTCATCTGGACTGAATCTCTGATATGTTCTGTAACATAAGCGCAGAATAAACTTATTCTTTATGCATAAAAAATAATTAAAAATGAATTTTATATGAAAAAAAGAGATAAATAAGCTCTTAAGTGTTTGAAATAAGAATGGCCTTATGAATAAAGGCCATAATGAACTGCATTTAAAGTATTATTTTGCGTGATTGGCTTTGACAATCTGATCAAACACACCGCCATTGTCAAAATGCTGTTTCTGAACCTTGGTCCAGCCACCAAATTCTTTATCAATGGTGACCAGTTTTAAGGACTTGAATACGGTACTGTATTGCTTTAATACATTCGCATTACGTGGACGGTAAAAGTTTTTCGCCGCCACAGTCTGTCCAGCAGGTGAATAGAGGTAATTTAAATAGGCTTTGGCCAGATGTTCATTACCATCTTTCTTGGCATTTTTTTCTACGATTGCCACGGGTGGTTCAGCCAGAATAGACAGAGAAGGAGTAATGATTTCAAATTTTCCCGGCTGTTCGCGGACGGCCAAATGTGCCTCATTTTCCCAAGCCAGTAATACATCCCCAATCCCGCGTTCAGCGAAAGTCGTGGTAGCACCACGTGCACCCGAATCCAGTACTTTGGTTTGTTTGTAGATTTGACGGACAAAGTCTTGTGCTTTGGCATCATTGCCACCTTTCTGGTGTTTGGCCCACGCCCAGGCAGCCAGATAATTCCAGCGTGCACCACCTGAAGTTTTTGGGTTCGGGGTAATAATGTCTACGCCTGGTTTAACCAGATCTCCCCAGTCTTTGATTCCTTTTGGATTGCCTTTACGTACAAGAAAAACGATGGTTGAAGTATAGGGTGTCGAATTCTGCGGGAATTTCTTTTGCCAGTCTTTAGGCAGCAAACCACGTTCTGCAATTTCATCAATATCTGCTGCCAGTGCCAGTGTTACAACATCGGCATCCAGTCCGTCAATCACGGCACGTGCCTGTTTGCCTGAACCGCCATGTGACTGTTTATAGTTAATATCCTGACCGGTGGTTTTTTTCCAGTATGCGCTGAATTCCTTATTGAAATTGTCATATAATTCACGAGTCGGGTCATATGAAACGTTTAGGAAATCTTTTGCAGAGACACTAAAAGCGCTTGCTGATACCAGTGCTGCCAATACCCCAATTTTTAATTTACGAATGCTCATTTTTTCCTCAAGTTTTTTAGCTTTTGTTAGATGAGGCAAGAATAGCTTGAGTTTTTTTGCATAAAAAATAATTAAAAAAGAATTGGATGTGAGTAAAAGAGATATATAGGTGAAGCCTGAATATTACTGCTCAATTTATATTTTAGAGACCGTAAAAATATGCTGTATTTAAAAAATGCCCAACGTGTCAGTCATATAGAGGTGCTGGATCGTGGCTTTCATTATGGTGATGGTTGTTTTACTACGGCCCGGATTCGACATAACCGGATTGAATTGTATGATCGTCATTTGACACGTTTGCAAAACAGCAATCAGAGCTTAAGCCTGAATGCCAATCTCGATCTGATCACGGAAAGTTTACAGCTTCTCGGGGAATCAGAGGGTAAGCTGAACGGGACATTAAAGATTGTGCTCAGTCGTGGAGTGGGTCAGCGCGGTTATAGTTTGCCGGATCATCCCGCAGATCTCTGGCTGTTTTATTATCCTCAAGACATACAGGATTTTAAGTTTGAACAGATTCAAAGTGGCGTATTGCAGCAGGCAGTGGGATTGACTATGCCCAGTCTGGTTGGACTGAAAACCCTGAACCGCCTGGAGCAGGTTTTACTGAAACAGGAAGCAGATCAACGCGGCTGGCCTGAGGCCCTGGTGACAGATGTACAAGGTGGCATTGTCGAAGGGGTGAGCAGTAATTGTTTCATTCTTATAAAGAATACATGGATTACGCCAGAACTCCGTTATAATGGCGTCTTCGGTGTCATGCGTGCAGAAATTCTACAACGTATGCAAGATCAGGGTATTGTCTATGAGCAACGATATATCGGTATGGATGAAATTTCCCATATTCGGAGTCTGTTTTTCTGCAATGCACTCAGCCCGATGAAAATTGTCACACAATTTGAGCAGCGCGCCTTGGATGGCAATGCTTGTATTGAACTTTTTAACCGTCTTCGATTAAACCAGATGTCTTAATATGTCAGCTTCCAAACCTAAAGCCAAAAAGAAAAATAAAGCGAGATTCTCCTCATCTTTCAAAGGAATTGCCTTGGTCCTGATGGGGATTGCTTTGATCTTGGCGTTGATCCTGAAAAGCAGTTTGTGGAAGGATTATCCTGTAGAAGGAAAAAAACAGCTGCTCGCGATCGAATCTGGTCAAACCTATTCCGGTTTTATTGATCGTCTGGCCACAGAAGATCAGGTGAGTTTCCCGATCATTCTCAAGCTGTATCAGCGCATCATGATTCATGACACCATGAAAGCGGGCGTGTATGAAGTACGCCAAGGCATGAGCATCCGTCAGGTCTTGGAGATGATTTCCGATGCAGACAATGCCCAGATGAGCCGGATTCTGGTAATTGAAGGCACGACCTTTAAGCAACTGATTGATGCCCTGAAGAAAAATGATTTAGTCACCAAAGAAGTACTGCATCTGCCTACTGAGCAATTACTCAAAGAATTGAATATTCCGTTTTCACATCCTGAAGGGCTGTTTGCACCGGATACTTATTTCTTTGCCAAAGGTGAAACTGACCGTAAAATTCTGACCAATCTGTATCAGCGCCAGATGAAAGCACTGGATGAGGCGTGGGCGAAACGTGCAACTGATCTGCCGTATCAGAATAAATATGACGCGCTGATCATGGCCTCAATCATTGAAAAAGAGACCAGTGTAGATCGTGAATTGGAACAGGTTTCTGGGGTATTTGTACGCCGTTTAAAAATTGGCATGCGTTTACAGACCGATCCAACAGTGATTTATGGCATGGGTGACAGCTATAACGGCAATATTACTCGCAAGGATTTACGTACACCGACGCCGTATAACACCTATACCATTTCAGGTTTGCCGCCAACGCCAATTGCGTTGCCAAGCAAGAAAGCCATTGAAGCAGCCATGCATCCGGATAATTCTGACAACCTGTATTTTGTCGCTACCGGCAATGGTGGACATAAATTCACGAGCAATCTGAATGACCACAATAAAGCCGTACAAGAATATCTGACGATTTTACGCTCGAAAAATAAGGAATGAGTATGTTTATTAGCTTTGAAGGCACAGAAGGTGTAGGTAAAACCACGCTCATTCGTTCGATCTATGAAGATTTTATCGCCCAGGGCAAAGATGTTATTTTGACTCGCGAACCGGGGGGAACACCAATGGCCGAGCAGATTCGCTCGCTGTTGCTGGCTGTAAACCATGAAGAAGCCATGGCGCATGATACCGAGCTGTTATTGATGTATGCAGCGCGTGCCCAGCATCTGGCACAAGTGATTCTGCCTGCATTAGCAGCCGGGAAAATTGTCCTGTGTGACCGTTTTAGCGATGCCAGCTTTGCCTATCAATGTGCAGGTCGGGGTCTCAGTGAAACAAAGTTGCAATTACTCAATGACCACTTTGTCGCACGCATGCCGGACATTACTTTCTGGTTAGAAGCGCCTATTGAATTGGGGATGAACCGAGCACGTGAACGTGGTGCGCTGGATCGCTTTGAACAGGAAAAAGTCACTTTCTTTGAGAAAGTGAGAGCGGGATATGAAACTTTATGGCAACGTCATCCTGAACGGATCAAACGTCTGGATGCAACTCAAACGCCTGAGCAGGTATTTGAGCAGGCCTTAAGTTATTTAAAATAAGCTTGGAATTAAAATACTTTTTATTTAATTTTTCTCTAGGTTTATCTATGAAGAATCTTCTATATTAAGGCTGATATAGAAGATTTTTTTAATAAGATGAAAACGACCAAAACAGAGATAGAACAATTTTTACAACAAGAATTTCCACAAAGCCTGGAGAAGTGCCGAATTGAGGAGGTTTCGCCGCGTGGAGCCACTCTGCTTTATCAGGTGAGATCAGAGGAATTGCGTCCAGGCGGCACAGTTTCTGGCCCAACCATGATGACCTTGGCGGATTTTGCTCTTTATGTCGCCATTCTGGGTGAAATTGGATTGGTCGGTTTGGCTGTCACGACCAATCTGAATATCAACTTCTTACGTAAACCTTCTGGTGGAACGGATATACGGGGAGAATGTAAGCTGATCAAGGTCGGCAAGGCACTGATCGTGGGAGAAGTCTGGATTTATTCGATAGATCATGAAGAACCTGTGGCGCATGTGACCGGAACATATTCAATTCCACCACAACGTTAAATATTTGAAATTAGAAGACTGGCTATAAATAGCCTAAGCTGACTTTGAGCAAATAAAAATCTAAAAAGAAAAGGAGATATCATCCAAGGATGTTATCTCCATCGACTTTTAACAATTCACCAAAGGTGTTTCCACTTCAAAATTTGGTGGGACGAGGACTGTTTTGCGTAGTTCTGGTAGCAGCTCTGGATAATCCAGGGTGAAATGCAGACCGCGAGATTCTTTGCGGTGCATGGCACAGCGTACAATCATCTCGGACACCAGCACCAGATTACGTAACTCAATCAGATTTTTGCTGACCTGGTAATCCTGATAATACTCGGTAATTTCTTTTTTCAGCATTTCAATACGATGTAATGCACGTTCCAGACGCTTCGTCGTGCGTACGATTCCGACATAGTTCCACATGGTTTGACGCAGTTCATCCCAGTTTTGCAGAATCACCACATCCTCATCCGGGTTGGTCACCTGAGAATCATCCCAAGCTGGGACTGCAGGAGCTGGCTGATCGGCCTTGAAATTTTCCTGAATGTGCTTGGCTGCACTCATTCCATAGACAAAACATTCTAAAAGTGAGTTACTGGCCATACGGTTAGCACCATGCAGGCCAGTATAAGAGGTTTCCCCAATTGCATAGAGTCCAGCAATATCAGTCTGACTGTTTTCATCGACCACGACGCCACCGCAAGTGTAATGGGCTGCCGGAACGACTGGAATCATGTCTTTGGTAATATCGATCCCTAGTTCAAGCAAACGGGCATACAGAGTCGGGAAATGCTCTTTGACAAAGCTTTCATCTTTATGGGTAATGTCCAGCCAGACATGACGAATACCGAGACGCTTGATTTCATAGTCGATGGCACGTGCCACAATATCACGCGGTGCGAGTTCGGCGCGTTCGTCAAAACGCAGCATAAAGCGTTCACCATCAGGCAGGCGCAGATAAGCGCCTTCGCCACGCATTGCTTCAGTAATTAGGAAAGAACGTGCTTGTGGATGATAAAGGCAGGTCGGGTGAAACTGGTTAAATTCCATGTTGGCGACCCGGCAGCCGGCACGATAAGCCATGGCAATACCATCACCCGTGGCAATGTCGGGATTTGAGGTGTAAAGATAAGCTTTCATAGCACCGCCACAGGCAAGGGCGGTAAATGGAGCCAAGAAGGTATGCACTTTTTCAGTTGTTTCATCCAGGGCATATAAACCCAGCGCACGATTATCGCCGTCTAAACCGAGCTTTTGTGAACAGATCAGGTCAATCGCAATATAATTTTCAAAGATTTTAATATTCTGTTTTTCTTGGGCCCGTTGTACCAAGGTGGTGGAAATGGCACGACCAGTCGCATCGGCCGCATGAATAATTCGGCGCTGTGAATGACCACCTTCACGGGTGAGATGTAACTGTTCCTGTTCATCCAGAGTAAATTGCACGCCGTGTTTCAGCAGGAAATCAACTGAAGGTTTGCCACCTTCTACCGTCTGTTTAACCGCATCCATTTCACATAGCTGTGCGCCTGCAATCATCGTGTCATCAATATGCTGTTCAATTGAGTCCATTTCATCCAATACTGCGGCCACGCCGCCTTGAGCATAAAAGGTACTGGCATCTGTCAGGGTGGATTTCGCTAAGACTGCAATATTAAAATGATCTGGGAGCGATAAGGCTAAACTTAAACCAGCACCGCCACTGCCCACAATAATGACGTCAAATTGATGGGTAAGGGATAAATTAGACATGTCCATCAGCTAATTTTAAAAAAGTTTGGTAATAACAGCGCTTTTTTGTACAAAAGGCAAGCGTTGAAGTGCTCATTTATTGATGAAAAAAATTAATCAAAGCCTTAACTTAATGCTTTAATAATGAGATATTGCCCAGAATAAAGTATTGAAACATATTATTACTTAAACTTTACAGTGTTTGTGATAAAACCTATTTACATAAATTTATCAATAATTTGAGTGAATAATTTATATGAAAATTCTAGACTTAAAAAAAGGATTATTTGCAGCCACTCTCACCATGAGTGCTGCACAGTTGCAGGCTGTAACGCCGGTTGATTTTTCAAATCTGGTCGAGCAGGTCAGTCCTGCAGTGGTCAGTGTCAATGTCGTTAAAAAAATGAGCGAAGAAGAGCTCTTACAACAACAAGTGCCGGAAATTCTGCGCCGCTTTTTTGGCAATCAGGTGATTATTCCGCAGCAGCGTATGCCACAGGAAAAAACCGGTTATGGCAGTGCATTCTTTATCAGCAAGGATGGCTATCTGCTGACCAATCATCATGTGGTTGAAGATGCTTCCAAAGTCACCATTACCCTGAATGACCGTCGGGAAATTGATGCCACTGTTGTTGGGAGTGATGCACGAACTGACGTAGCTTTGCTTAAAGTTAATGGCTCGAATTTTCCAGAATTACGGACAGGGGATGTAGGACGCTTACGTGTTGGTGAGCCTGTACTCGCAATTGGTTCGCCATTTGGTTTTGATTATTCAGCTTCTGCCGGAATTGTCAGTGCCAAAATGCGTAATATGATGGGTGAAACTGCAGTACCTTTCATCCAGACAGATGTAGCATTGAACCCGGGTAACTCAGGTGGCCCTCTGTTTAACCAGCGTGGTGAAGTAGTCGGTGTCAACTCACGGATCTTTAGTGGAACCGGTGGGTATATGGGCTTATCCTTTTCGATTCCGATTGATGTCGCGATGGAAGTTGCAGATCAGCTGAAGAAAAATGGTAAAGTGACGCGTTCTTATCTGGGTGTAAGTTTGCAGGATATCGACCGTAACCTTGCTGAATCTTATAATCTGCCTAAGCCTGAAGGTTCCTTGGTGACTCAGGTTGCACCGAACTCACCGGCTGCACGTGCAGGCCTGCGTGCCAGTGATGTGATCTTAAAGTACAACGGTACCCCAATCTCACGTACCAGTGAACTGTTGAACTATTTGAACCGTACTGCACCTCAGCAGCAGGTACAACTTGAAATCTTGCGTGATGATAAACGTCGTAGTATTGCAGCGACTTTAAGTGCGGCACCAGATGATACCCCGGCAAAAGCAAGCACACACGCTCAACCAAACAAAGGGCCAGTGATCGGGGTTTCAATTCGTGACTTAAGTCCAGCAGAGTTAGCGAGTCTGGAAATCAAAGGCGGTGTGGTGATTCAGGATGTACGTCCGGGTGGTATTGCAGCACAGGCACGAATCATGCCGAATGATGTGATCACTCAAATTAATAACCAGACAGTACTGAATTCAAATCAGTTTGTGCAGGAGGTGTCTGAACTGAAAAAGGGTAGCATCGCGCGCGTGACCTTGATTCGTCAGGGGCAGCTTGCGGTGGTCGGGATGCGTATCTCATAAAATTGCTAGATTTTTGTGAAAGACCGCTTGTATAAGCGGTTTTTTATTTTTTGCAATTTACCCCAGCGATAAATTCGGTAGACTCTATAGCCTTAAAATCATGGAAAGGATAACAGCAAAGTGAGTGGTATTTTTGATCTTTCTTTAAAGGTACAAGCCAAACATATTGATGGTTTGGGTCATGTGAACAATGTGGTCTATGTGCAATGGATGCAGGATGTCGCATCAGCTCATATTGAAAAACTGGGCTTGGGACTCAAGCAATATGTGGAACTGAAACATGCCATGGTCGCAGTTGAACATCAGGTGCAATATCGCAAGGCAGCTTTTGAAGGAGACGAGATTATTCTGCGCACTTGGCTGAATGATATCAATGCCCTGTATTCCTTTAGACAATACGCATTTTATCGACCACAGGATCAGACCCTGTTGTTTAACGGCAGTACGCAATGGGCTTGTATCGAAATGGCCACGGGGCGTCCAAAACGTATGTCACCAACTTTTACTCAGGCTTATCAGCCACTTTCAGAGCATGTAAATCCTTTTGACTTTTCAACTTTACATCTGGATTAATGAGGCAACATTTTCCAGTTTGATCAGTACACTTTGATAATATTGAGGAAGAAGTGGAGCTGGGGAGCTATTTTCTAATCATGGTGATCCAGATTTCATCTGACTGAGGTGTACGCGACCTAGGGAATAAAGGAAAAAATATAATTCTTTTTCTAGATCACCATTCTGCTATAATCCTTCGCAATTTCTATTCGGCTTTTGTTATGTAATATTTTTAAATTACATAGCGTGTTTTTTCTCAAGGTAACCCATGGCGCAAGCTAAAAAATCTGTTGATATTAAAAACATTCGTAACTTCTCGATTATTGCGCACATTGACCACGGTAAATCGACCCTAGCGGATCGCTTTATTCAAACTTGTGGCGGCTTGCAAGATCGTGAAATGCAGGCTCAAGTCCTTGACTCAATGGAGCTTGAGCGCGAACGTGGGATTACCATTAAAGCCACTTCGGTAACCTTGTACTATACGCATCCCAACGGTCAAGAGTATCAGTTGAACTTTATTGATACACCGGGACACGTCGACTTCTCGTATGAAGTCTCACGCTCCCTTGCTGCCTGTGAAGGTGCCTTGCTGGTTGTAGATGCTGCGCAGGGCGTAGAAGCACAGTCTGTTGCTAACTGCTATACCGCAATTGAACAAGGTCTGGAAGTACTTCCGGTACTGAACAAGATCGACTTGCCGCAAGCTGAACCTGAACGTGTCATTCAGGAAATTGAAGACATTATCGGGATTGAAGCCACAGAAGCGCCGACCTGTTCTGCAAAAACAGGTTTAGGTATTGAAGGTGTGCTTGAAACACTGGTCAATGTAATTCCTGCACCTGAGGGTGATCGCGAAGCGCCATTACAAGCGCTGATTGTGGATTCATGGTTTGATAACTACCTTGGTGTAGTTTCTCTGGTTCGGGTCAAGCAGGGTCGAGTGCGTAAAGGCGACAAGATGTTGATCAAATCAACTGGTCAAACGCATATTATTACTTCTGTAGGTATCTTTAACCCGAAACATACTGAAACCGGTATGCTGGAAGCGGGTGAAGTTGGTTTTGTCATTGCCGGTATCAAAGATATTTTCGGTGCGCCAGTCGGTGATACGATTACCTTGGCAACCACACCTGAAGTGGCAACATTGCCGGGCTTTAAAAAGGTGAAACCACAGGTTTATGCTGGTCTATTCCCGATTGATGCCAGCGATTTTGAACCTTTCCGTGAAGCATTGCACAAGCTGCAAATCAATGACTCGGCTTTGTTCTTTGAACCTGAAAGTTCAGATGCGCTCGGTTTTGGTTTCCGCTGTGGTTTCTTGGGCATGCTGCACATGGAAATCGTACAGGAGCGTCTGGAACGCGAGTATGATCTTGACCTGATTTCTTCTGCGCCAACCGTAATTTATGAAGCGGTGATGAAGAATGGTCAGACGATTTATATCGACAGTCCATCCAAAATGCCGGATGGTTCAACGGTTGAAGATTTACGTGAACCGATTGCTGAGTGTCATATTCTGGTACCGCAAGAATACTTGGGTAACGTCATGACGTTATGTGTTGAGCGCCGTGGTGTGCAAAAAGACATGAAGTTTATGGCGAATCAGGTTTCCATTACCTTTGAGATTCCAATGGCCGAAGTGGTGATGGATTTCTTTGATAAATTGAAGTCTTGTTCGCGTGGTTTTGCATCACTCGACTATAACTTTGTCCGTTTTGAAAGCTCATCTTTAGTCAAAGTAGATGTCTTGATCAATGGGGAAAAAGTCGATGCTTTGGCGATGATCTGTCACCGTAATGATGCACGTCATCGTGGTATTGCACTGGTTGAAAAAATGAAAGACCTGATTCCACGTCAAATGTTTGATGTCGCGATTCAGGCGGCGATTGGTGCGCAAATCATTGCACGTTCGACTGTAAAAGCGATGCGTAAAAACGTATTGGCGAAGTGTTATGGTGGTGACGTGTCACGTAAGAAAAAACTTCTATCTAAACAGAAAGAAGGTAAGAAACGCATGAAACAGGTGGGTAGCGTAGAAATCCCGCAAGAAGCGTTCTTAGCTGTATTAAAAGTCGAACGCTAAAATAATAAGGATATAAGCCCATGGATTTTGATTTTAATTTAATTCTTGTTCCTGCGACCCTGTTTTTTGTCGCAGTGTGGTTGCTAGACAAGTTTGTTTTGAAGCAAAGACAAACCCGAGGCAAAGGCCATGAGAATTTCATTATCACCTGGGCTTATGACTTTTGGCCGGTACTGGCCATCGTGCTGGTACTGCGTTCGTTTTTATATGAACCTTTTAATATTCCATCCGATTCGATGGTGCCGACGCTGGAAACCGGCGATTTTATTCTGGTGAATAAATTTGACTATGGCATCAAACTGCCTATGGTCAATACCAAAATTATTGATACCGGCAGCCCGGAACGTGGTGATGTAGCGGTATTCCGTTATCCACCGCAACCGACCATCAGTTATATCAAGCGTATTGTCGGCTTGCCAGGCGATCATATTGTTTATGATCATGGCCAGTTGAGCATTAATGGTGAAAAAGTGGCGAAAGTTCCAGTAGAATTTAGCCGCGAAAAAGACCGTTTAGATACTCCAAATGCCATTTATCATAAAGAAACCTTGGGTGAGCATACCTTTACCATGCGTGAGCTGGAAGGCGTGAATGTCGCTCGTCAGGCACCTTTTATTAACTATTTGGAAAATGGTAAATATTCAGGTGAAAATGGTTTATATTGGGAAGTGAAAGTGCCAGAAGGTCATTACTTTGCGATGGGGGATAATCGCGATCAGAGTGCTGACAGTCGTTTCTGGGGGCTTGTTCCGGAAGAAAACTTAACAGGTCGTGCCTTCTATATCTGGATGCATAAAGAACCTGGCTTTAAATTGCCATCGTTTGGTCGAAACGGAACAATCGATTAATTGTTTCAATCAGGAAAATAAAAATGAGACATCAACAAGGTGCTTCTTATATTGGGGTTTTAATTGCAATCGTGGGCTTTGCATTTCTTGCAAAAGTGGCGATTGCAGTGTGGGGGCCATACTTCGATGATCGTATGGTAGATGGTGAGATTGAGGCGCTGTTAAAAAGCGCTCCAGCCAATATAACGCCAGAAACATTCCGTCAACAGATGAGTCAGCGTTTAGAAATGAATAATATTCGTGATCTGAAGTTTGACGAAATTGCCAAAGTTACCAATACCGATGGTTTACAGGTGCACAAGAATTATGAAATTCGTAAAAATTTCATAATGAATATCGATTTAGTGATGAAGTTTGAGAAAGAGTTTGATCAAAGCACAGTCAAAGCTAAATGATGAACGTCTTGCCAAACGGATCGGCTATCAGTTTAAACAGGCTGATTTGCTGAAACTGGCATTGACTCATCGTTCAGTCAGTCATAAACACAACTACGAGCGCCTGGAATTTCTGGGCGATTCTCTTTTAGGGATGATCATTGCGAATTATCTTTTTAATGCCTATCCAAGCGAAAATGAAGGCCGGTTGACGCGTATGCGTGCGACCTTGGTTCGTCAGGAAGCATTAGGAAAAATCGCCAATGATTTAAAACTGAGCCAGAATTTAATTCTCAGTACCGGTGAATTGAAATCTGGCGGTCATCATCGTGAGTCTATACTGGCAGATACGGTAGAAGCTATTATTGGTGCAATCTATGTCGACTGCGGTGATCTCACTGTGCTAGAACCGATTGTGTTAAAATGGTACGAGCCATATTTAGATCATATTGAGCCGACAGATCAGCTTAAAGATCCTAAATCTCGCTTACAAGAGTATTTACAAGCACGTAAGAAACCTCTCCCAGTTTACGAGGTTGTAGATATTCAAGGTGATGCACCCAATCAGCATTTTAAAGTGGAATGCCAGATTGCGGGATTGCCGACCATGCAAGGCGAAGGCGCGAGCCGGCGTTTTGCTGAACAAGCCGTTGCGGCGGATATTTTGAAACTTTTGGAGCATAAGTCTTAATGACTACTCATTCCGATCACATTGATGCTGATCACGAGTCGCAAAGCGACAGTCACGACCTTATTAGTCAATTTTTTAGTGCACAAGGCACCGAGATCCCATCGGATTATCGTAGTGGTTTTGTTGCCATTGTAGGTCGCCCGAATGTGGGTAAATCTACCTTAATGAACCATATTCTGGGTCAAAAACTTTCGATTACCTCACGTAAACCACAAACTACACGTCATAAAATCGTGGGGATTGATTCACGTGAAAAATCTCAGGCGGTATTTGTCGATACACCGGGGATGCATAAAAAAGAAGTCCGTGCCATCAATAAAATGATGAACCGTGCGGCACATTCGGCTTTACGCGATGTGAACCTGGTTTTATTCGTAGTGGATGCACAAAAGTGGACGCCAAATGATGACCTGGTTCTGGAAAAGCTGAAAAATGCTGAAATGCCAGTGATTCTGGTGATCAACAAGCTCGATACTTTTGAAAACAAGAACGAAGCTTTGCCGCTGATTCGTGAACGCGAAAAGCTGATGAACTTTGCGGAAATCGTACCGGTATCTGCGCTTCGTGGTGCCAATCTTGAACATTTACGTGACACGATTGCCAAGTATCTTCCGTTCCAGCCACCACTATACTCACTGGATCAACTGACCGATCGTTCAGAGCGTTTCCTGGCGTCTGAAATTATCCGTGAAAAGATCATGCGTCAGCTGGGTGAAGAGCTTCCATACGATTTGACCGTTCAGATCGAATCATTCAAAACTGAAGAGCCGGTCTTGAATGAAAAAACCGGTCGTATGAAAGCTGCCTGTACCTATATTGATGCCACGATTTTTGTCGATCATCCGAGCCAAAAAGCCATTGTGATTGGCGAGAAAGGTGTCAAACTGAAGAAAATCGGTATGGATGCGCGTCTCGACATGGAAAAAATGTTCGAACAGAAAATCATGTTAACCCTTTGGGTGAAAGTCAAAGGCGGCTGGTCTGATGATGAACGTGCATTAAAAAGCTTAGGTTATAGTGATATCTAAGCGATAAGAATATAAGCCCCCTCGAGGAATTCTTTGATGATGAAAGTGTTGGCAGTGGTTGCATGTGTTTTATTTCTGCAAGGCTGTATTCATAAAGTGGTCACGGTTCCTGTCAAGGTGGCTTATAAAACCACAAAAGTCGCAGTCAAAGGCACTGCGGCTGTTGTGGGAGCAGTGATCCCAGATGGGGATGACGAAGAAGATGATAAAAAATCAAAAAAAGATAAGGATTAAAGTGCCCGCTTATGCGTAACGAAGTACTGCATGGTTATCTGATTCATCATCGTAAGTACCGTGAACGCAGTCATATTGTGCATTTATTTACTCAAGAATATGGCAGGGTAGATGGTATTCTCAGGCAAATGCCACCACCGCAATATCAGCCTATTCGTTTGCAGGCTTCGGGTAAATCCGAACTCAAAAATTTTACTAAACTGGAAATTGTTAATCAGCCGATTTTCTTTTTTGGCGATGCCTTTTTTTCGGGTTTTTATCTGAATGAAATCCTGTTGCGCTTATGTCCTTTAGAAGTCGAAATGCCGCAAACTTTTGCCAAATATGCTGAGACTTTGACTGCATTGCAGCAGTTATCCGCACAATCCAATCCAAATTTATATTTAAAACAGATCTTGCGCCAGTTTGAGCATGTTTTGTTGGAAGAACTCGGTTATGGTCTGGATTTTTCGGTAGATGCCAATCAGGCGCAGATTGATCCACTACAGCATTATTATTTTCAGCTCAATGCCGGCTTTATGCCATCGGCCAAAGCCTTACGCTCCACTATGTCTGGTCAACAGATTTTAAGTATGTTGATGCATGAAAATGGTGGGGATTTTAATCCGGAACAGTTACAATTACTGACGAAACTGTATCGACAGGTGATCACGGCCTTGCTTGGTGATCGACCATTAAAGAGTCGACAACTCTGGATTCAAAACTCTCAATCTCAATCGTAGTTAGGAAAAGATTATGGCTGCATTACTTGGTGTCAATATTGACCATGTCGCAACATTAAGACAAGCACGTGGTACGACGTACCCAGACCCAGTCAATGCTGCATTGATCTGCGAACAGGCAGGGGCAGAAGGCATTACCTTGCACTTGCGTGAAGACCGTCGTCACATTCAGGATGACGATGTACGTCGTATGCGTCCTGCGTTAAAAACCCGTATGAACCTTGAGTTGGCGGTAACAGATGAAATGATCGCCTTTGCCAAGGAAATCAAGCCACAGCATGTTTGTTTTGTTCCTGAAAAACGTCAGGAAGTGACCACTGAAGGTGGTCTGGATGTCGTGGGTAATTTTGATGCTGTAAAAGCCGCGACTCAAGAGCTGGAAGCCATTGGTTGTGATGTATCTTTATTTATTGATGCCGATTTTGCACAAATTGATGCAGCAGTTGCTTGTGGTGCACCGACGATTGAGATTCACACAGGCGCCTATGCCGATGCAGAAACTCCAGAAGCGCAACAAGCGGAACTGGAACGCATTGTGAAAGGTGCTGAATATGCTGCATCTAAAGGTTTGGTGGTAAATGCGGGCCATGGCTTAAATTTGGATAACGTGACGCCGATTGCTGCGATTCCACAGATTCATGAGCTCAATATCGGTCATTCTTTAATTGCGGATGCGGTATTTGTTGGTCTGGCACAAGCGGTTCAGCAAATGAAAGCCGTGATTAAGTCAGCGCGTTAAGATTAGAGTAATTATGTCGAATATTAATTATGATGAACTGATGCAGCCGGTGATTGCTTTCCTCGGTTGTGAAACACCGCAAGCATGGCTGGATATGGCGGTCGAAAATCTGGAAATCTTGATGCAGGACCATGCCAACTGTGAAAAAAAAGCGGCCAGCACGGCCATGAACCTGATGTTTCGTTATAGCTATTTTGTTGATCTACAGGTGAAGCTTGCACAGCTGGTACGGGAAGAAATGCTGCATTATGAGCAGGTACTTGAATTGATGAACAAGCGCGGTCAGGCTTGGCAGAACTTGAGTGCAGGGCGTTATGCTAGTGGTTTACGCAAAGAAATCCGGACTTTTGAACCTGAAGCGTTGATTGATGTCTTGGTGATTGGTGCCTTTGTGGAAGCACGTTCCTGTGAGCGTTTCTACGCGCTTGCTTCGCGTGTTGATGATGAATTGGCACGTTACTACCGCTACCTGCTCAAGTCCGAATCTCGCCATTTTGAAGACTATCTGGCTTTGGCGATGGATGTGGCTACCACAGCGAAACTGAAAAATCCGAAAGAGGATATTCAGGAGCGAATCCTGCATATTCGTGAAGTTGAAAAACAGCTAATTCTCACGCCTGATGAAACTTTCCGTTTTCATAGCGGTGTTCCGGCTCAAGCGGCTTAATCTCGGTGACAGCTTAAAAATCCTCCATCTATGGGGGATTTTTTATATCTCGAAATTTTAAAAGAGGGGTATTTATATATCGAGTTTTATGAGGGATTGAAAATAATTATTTATTTTAAATATTTGAAAATAACAAGCCGTCAAATTTTAAGTAATAAAAAAGCCCACTTCATTATGAGTGGGCTTTCTTGAATTTGGCTCTCCAACCTGGGCTCGAACCAGGGACCTGCGGATTAACAGTCCGTCGCTCTACCGACTGAGCTATTGGAGAATCTGAAAGCGATTATAGAGAGATTTTGACAGGGGTCAAGCAAAAATTATCATATTTATTATAAATACAGCCTGTCTGTTTTTAATTTAGGCAATTGCATAAATTTCACGAAAAATACTTGTCAGAATAAATTTCACTTGCTAGATTAAAACCATAAAGTCGTTTGACCAAATGGTCAAACAGTGTGGATTTAAACCTACTTGCCAGCACAAAAATGGCTAAACCGGAGACAGCGAATGAATACGCTCTGCATCCCTCAAATTTTCTCTCAACTCGCTTATTATCAAGAAAACTATCTGCAAATTATTGCTGATCCTGCACAGTATTATATCCCGGTTAAAGACGCTCATATCACGCTATGGCCCTTGGCGCAAAAATCACTTTATTTAGGTGATTTGCTGCAATTATGGTTTGCAGAAAAATGGTTGGTAGAAACTGAACGTCAATTTAACTTTGAAGTTTTCCTGAATGCAGACTATCTGAAAGAGCAAGACAAAGATCTTTATATCTATGCCATTTCTGGGAATCTTTTGACGGGAACCAATCAGTCTAAAGCGTGGCAAGCCTCAATAACACAAACACAAGATGTGGAATTAGCCAATGTTTCCAAGCATTATTTTGAGTTTCAAGGCTTAACTCGACCACGCTTGTCATTTGTTGAAGCGGGGCAGGCGAAAAGCAGTATTATTTAAATGAATTACCTGATGAGTTGTGCAGGCTAGCAATTTCATTCAGTCCGAATAATCATACAGGTCGCAGTGGCATGAGCATACAGGCGACCTTCTTCATCCAGAATCTGACCTTCAGAAATACCTAAATTTTTACTGAGATTAATTGATTTTCCTACGGCTTTCAGTGGCTGATTCTGAGGTATGGGGCGGCACATCTTTACATTCAGATCAATGGTGCCATAACCGACACCTGCTTCAAGTAAAGTATGAATCGCGCAGCCTGTCACGGTATCCAAAACGGTTGCAGCAAAACCACCATGGACGCCGCCAAGCGGATTTAAATGTCGATCATCAGCTTTGACCTTAAATTCTACATTTCCGCTTTCAATCACTGCTGGTTGCATCGACATGGTTTCGCTAATACTTGGGGCCGGGATTTTTTCATCACGCATCGCTTCCAGTAATGCTAAACCGCTCATTTCTTTTGGGTTCATTGTACTTTTCCTGCCATTATTCTTGAGTTGTTGAGGTTTAATTCAAAATTGTGACATCGATAATAGCAATCTGGTATAGGAATGGCGGATTATTTTGTAAGAAGTATATTGCCTGCACCTGAGTAAAATCATTTTTATAAAAAATAAGAAATAGAATAATTTATGGCACGATACTGGTATACATTTCTAATGAAATATCTCAGATCTAAATAATCTGCCAAAAAAAAACGAATCTTATAAAAGAATTAAAAAATCGAGTGATAGGGTGATGAAACAGTTTCTGCATCTTTGGGTGCCTATTTTTCTCAGTAATGCCATTATTATGCTAAGTGGTTTGTTCGACGTGATTTTTCTATCACATTTTTCACCTCAGCATGTGGCTGCATTGGCAGTCTGTTTGTCTGTTTATTCTTTGTGCTTTGTGACGGGTATTGGGGTGTTACAGGGCATGATGCAAGAGTTGGCAGAAGCCAATGGGCGTCAGGATTATGCGGACATCCAACGTATTGTGAAGCAAAGTATTTTGATTGTACTGGTGATTTCTGCTGTTGCGATGTACTTGTTTAATCATGCGACTCCTTTGCTTGATTTTTTAAAGGCAGATGCGGCCTTACAGACATTGATTGTGCCATGTCTGTGGCTGTTGGCTTGGACGATTCCAGCGCATTTATTGTTGCGTATTTTATATATTTTAACCCAAGCCTGTGGGCATGCTAAGCGCGTGTTCTACGCCAATATGATCTATTTACTGCTCAAAGTGGCTTTGGCTTATGTCTTGATTTATGGCATTGAGGGTTATGTTACAAGCTATGGCGTTGAAGGTGCATTCATGGCACATTTGATTGTGCAGTGGGTACTGCTGTTTGTTTACTATTTTTTCTTCCTTGAGCATAAGTTAAAGATCCAGTGGTCTGGTGTTTTCTTTCACTGGCAGACTTTGTTGAAAATTTTAAAAATTGGATTGCCCAATGCGGTGGTGACTTTTGTGGATGTATTTGCCATCAGCGCGATTGCCTTGCTGATCTTGCCTTTGGGTGACATTGTAGTGAATGCACATTAGGTGATGCTTGGTTTATTGGGCCTGATGTTTATGTTGCCGATGTCGATGGCATCCGCCTTCGGTATTTTGGTGTCGACTAAAATCGGTGCGGAGCAGATTGATGCTGCATGGCAACTCAGTAAGCGGGCACTGATGGCTGTGATGCTAATAGCTATCGTTGTCGTGTTGACTATTTGGGGCTTAGATAGTTGGATTGTGGGGTTATTTAGCAATGATGCGCAGGTGATTGCATTAGCCTTGGCATTGATCTTGTTAATGTGTTGGATGCATATCTTTGATGCGCTACTGGTGATTAGTTTGGCAATGCTACGTTGCTGGCGTGAAATTGTCAGACCAATGTTTATTTTTATCAGTACGGTGTTGGTCGTGGGCTTAGGGGGTAGTTGGTATGTGGCGTATCATCCAATGACACTGTTCAATTGGCAAAGCAATGCATTGGGGATTCATGGTTTTTGGTGGATGTTGAGTATTGCGTACACGATTGCAGCAAGTCTATGTTTTGTTTGTTTACTCATTAAATACTTGAGCTATAAGCGAATACGGCTCACTGTTTAATACATGTTGAAGAACATAAAAAAACCCGCGAAATTCGCGGGTTTTTTTATTTAGCAAGCTAGATTATTTTGCAGCTTTTTCAGCTTCGATTGAAGCAATCGCAGCATCAACGCCTTCGATTGAATCAGCCGCTTTCTTGATGCGTGCAAGTGCATCCACCAGTACTTCGTCAGCAGTAGCGTAAGAGATGCGCATGAAACCGCCAAGACCGAATGCATCGCCAGGAACCACTGCAACGCCAGTCTCTTCCAGTAACCATGCAGAGAATTCTGTGCAAGATTTAAGACCTTTGGCACGAATCAACGGTTTGATGTTGGCATATGCATAGAATGCGCCATCAGCAGGCAAGCAAGAAATACCGTGAATGTCATTCAAGCCTTTCACAACTAGGTCATGGCGACGTTTGAATGCTTCAATCATTGGCTCAAGTACATCTTGAGGACCATTCAAGGCAGCTTCAGCAGCAACTTGCGAAATTGAAGTTGGGTTTGAAGTTGACTGAGATTGGATCTTTTTCATTGCACCAATCAGTTTAGCAGGGCCCGCTGCGTAGCCGATACGCCAGCCAGTCATTGCATAGGCTTTAGATACACCGTTTAACACAATCGTGCGGTCATAAAGGTCTGGTGCAACTGTTGCGATGTTGTAGAACTCGTCATCCCAACGGATTGGTTCGTACATATCATCAGATGCGATAAATACTTCTGGGTATTTACGCAGTACGTCAGCCAGCGCTTCAAGCTCAGCTTTAGTGTAGATCATACCTGTAGGGTTAGACGGGCTGTTCAATACTACTAGACGTGTTTTGTCAGTGATTGCAGCTTCTAATTGTTCAGGGGTGATTTTGAAACGTTGTTCTTCACCACATTTCACAATAACAGGAATACCTTCAGCGATGATCACCATGTCCGGGTAGCTTACCCAGAATGGTGCAGGGATGATGACTTCATCACCTTTGTTTAACAAAGCAAGGGCCAAGTTAAAGAATGATTGCTTACCACCACAAGAAACCAGAATCTGGTTTGCTGCATAGTCTAGGTTATTGTCGCGTTTGAATTTAGCAATAATGGCTTTTTTAAGACCTGGCGTACCGTCAACAGCGGTGTATTTGGTGAAACCGTTGTTAATCGCTGCAATTGCTGCATCTTTGATGTGTTGAGGGGTATCAAAATCTGGTTCACCTGCGCCCAAACCAATCACGTTGTGACCTGCAGCTTTTAATTCAGCAGCTTTGTTGGTCACAGCAAGCGTAGGGGACGGTTTGATGGCATTCACACGATCAGAGAGACGTACGTCCACGGCAGTATTCCTTCTTATAGGGATTAAAAAATAAAAAGCACATTATCTTAGCCTAAAATGGTGCAGATAGGGCAAAAGAATTTGGAAAACTTTAAGGAAAAAATGGTGTATTGGCCGAACTTTATCTTGAATTTCGATGTGCTGGAAGCAGGCAAGGGGAGACTTTTTACATCTCGGTCATGCATATTGATGCATGAAATATAAAATAAAAATGGCCACTTTAAAGTGACCATTTTGTGTTGTTGATGTTGTGGTTACGCACTAAAGCGTGACAAATCTTCGTCCGGGCGTGCTGTTAAAATTTCCGCGCCGGTTTTAGTCACCAGAATTGTATGTTCATATTGTGCCGACAATGAGTGATCTTTGGTGACCACTGTCCATTTATCACCGAGTAATTTGGTTTTCCAGTCGCCGCCATTGACCATTGGCTCAATGGTAAAGGTCATGCCTTCTTCAAGCACCATGCCAGTATCTGGTTGACCATAATGCAGCACTTGCGGTTCGTCATGGAAAGTCGTACCAATACCGTGACCACAATATTCACGTACCACGCCAAAACGCTCAGATTCAACATACTGCTGAATGGCATGACCAATATCGCCAATAGTTGAACCCGGTTTTACAGTTTCAATACCCCGGTACATGGCTTCTTGCGCTACCTTACATAGACGGTTGGCAAGGATCGTGGTTTCACCACCCACGATGTACATCATGTTGGTGTCACCATGATAGCCATCTTTAATCACGGTCACATCAATGTTCAGGATGTCGCCTTTTTTCAATTTTTTACTGTCTGATGGAATGCCGTGACACACCACATGGTTCACAGAAGTACAAATGGTATGTTGGAAGGCAGGTCGACCCGGTGCAGCGCCATAGCCTAAGCATGCAGGAATCGCCTGTTGTTGATTGACAATATAGTCATGACAAATCGTATCAAGTTCCAGAGTGGTGACACCCGGAACAATATGCGGTTTGATCATATCCAAAACTTCTGCCGCCAGTCGCCCTGCCACACGCATTTTTTCAATTTCGTCAGAGGTTTTGATGAGTCGACGTGGAGCTTGGTAAGTGTTGTTCATGATCTCTAAAAACTTTTGGAAATTTGTGTGTGACTATGGTATAAATAGCCGCCCATTTTATCAAATGCTTTTTCGTGAATAAATTTCACGGGCTTTGTGCGATGAGGCAAAAAATCCGCACATATATCGACACATTACTCTGGGTGCCCTTTAGGGTGGAGAATGCGGGTATATGGAGGCCTAACCCAAACTTTAAGGTAAAGAAAATGGCAGATTACAACGTAAGCATGCGCGACCTTCTTCAAGCTGGCGCGCACTTTGGTCACCAAACTCGTTTCTGGAATCCAAAGATGCGTGATTACATCTTTGGTGCGCGTAACAAAATTCACATCATCAACCTTGAGCACACTGTTCCTGCGTTAAATGATGCTTTGAACTTTGCTAACAACTTGGCTAGCAAAAAGAACAAAGTTTTGTTCGTTGGTACTAAACGTGCAGCTTCTGCGATCATCCGTGAACAAGCTCAACGCGCTGGTCAACCATATGTAGATCACCGCTGGTTAGGTGGTATGTTGACGAACTGGAAAACACTTCGCCAATCTATCAACCGTTTAAAAGACCTTCAAACTCAATCTCAAGACGGTACTTTCGCTAAGCTGACTAAACGTGAAGCTCTAGAGCGTACTCGTGAGATGGAAAAACTTGAGCGTGGCTTAGGCGGCGTTAAAAACATGGGTGGTTTACCTGACGCATTATTCGTAATCGATGTTGATCACGAAGCGATTGCAATCAAAGAAGCTAAGAACCTTGGTATTCCTGTAATCGGTATCGTTGATACAAACTCTAACCCAGACAACGTAGACTACGTTATCCCGGGTAACGATGATGCGATCCGTGCAGTAACACTTTATGCTTCTGCTATGGCTGATGCGATTCTTGCTGGTAAAGAATATGCTCAATCACAAGCAAATGCACAAGCTAAAGCAGAAGAAGCTCCAGCTTCTGAGGCTTAATGCGTTTGACGCTAGCTTGTCATTTTTGCGACATGTGATGGTGGCAAAGTAAGCGTTATGTATGCAGGCGGCCCATGAGAACTCCTCTGGGCCGTTTCTGTTCTAAAAAGAATTCATTTTCTACCGAATTTAGGAGATAAACATGACTGCAGTTACAGCAAGCATGGTTAAAGAATTGCGCGATCGTACTGGTCTTGCAATGATGGAATGTAAAAAAGCTTTGACAGAAGCGGGCGGCGACGTTGAATTAGCGATCGATAACCTACGTAAATCTGGTCAAGCTAAAGCTGCTAAAAAAGCAGGTAACATTGCTGCTGACGGCGCGATCACAATTGCTCAAGACGGCAACAAAGCACTTCTTCTAGAAGTTAACTGTCAAACTGACTTCGTTGCAAAAGACGAAAACTTTGCTGGTTTCTCTGCGAAAGTTGCTGCTGCTGCACTTGCTGCAAACGTAACTGATCCTGCTCAAATCGCTGAATTGAAACTAGAAGATGGTACGACTGTTGAAGAAGCGCGTATCGCTCTTGTTCAAAAAATCGGTGAAAACATCCAAGTACGTCGTGCGAAAATTGTTGAAGGCGAAAACCTTGCAGTTTACAAACACGGTCTTAAAATCGGTGTTGTTGTTTCTTACACTGGTGATGAAGCTACAGGTAAAGGCTTGGCAATGCACGTTGCTGCGTTCAATCCAGTTGCTGTAAATGCTGAAGGCGTTTCTGCTGAGCTTATCGCGAAAGAGAAAGAAATTGCTGAAGCGAAAGCACTTGAATCTGGCAAGCCAGCAAATATCGTTGAGAAGATGGTTGTAGGTTCTGTTGAGAAATACTTGAATGAAGTTGTGCTTGAGCGTCAAATGTACGTAATCGACAACGACAAGAAAGTTGCAGACGTTCTTAAAGCAACTGGTACTACAGTTGCAAACTTCGTTCGTTTCGAAGTTGGTGAAGGCATTGAGAAAAAAGCAGAAATGAGCTTCGCTGAAGAAGTTGCTGCTGCTCAAGCTGCTGCAAAATAATTCCTTAGGAATTAGAAAAAGCCCTATCTGATTGATGGGGCTTTTTTATGTTGATTTATTCTTCATCAGCAATTCAAGAATAGGATTTGGGTTTGGTGATAGAGCTCAGATCATGTATTCATCATTTAATAAAAAAGTTATAAAAATGCCAAATAAAACCAATCTGAGCATCGGTGCAGTCATTGCACTGTTGATTGCTGCTTATCTGGGCCTGGATCTACAACAATCCCAACCACTTATTCCATCCGCATCTGATACTACAACTGAAACGCTTGATTCAGAGCCTAATTTAGTACCCTCTCAAACGACTGATGATCTGGACCGAATTGCACGGGCGTTTCAACAGCGCCAGAGTGATCTACAAGTGCGTTCAAGCGGGCAGGTGATTGCCGTTTTGCCAGATGATCATGAAGGATCGCGCCATCAAAAGTTTATCCTCGAATTACCAAATGGCCAAACTGTACTGGTTGCACATAATATCGATCTGGCACCGCGTATTCAGAGTATTCAAAAACAGGATCAGGTCGAGTTTTATGGAGAATATGAATACAGTGACAAGGGCGGGGTGATTCACTGGACGCATCATGACCCTGCGCGAAAACATGTCGATGGCTGGTTAAAACATCAAGGAAGAACCTATCAATAAGGTTCTTCTAATTGGATAAATCGAATATGGCGTTTAAACGCTCATAATTGCGCTGTTATGGCGCGATTTCCAGTTCGGTAGGATTTTACCTAAATAGGCATCCATGCACCAAATTGGGCCAATGAGGAGGAATTGGAGGTCTTTGAAGAACGAAGGCTTTTTACCTTCCACTTTGTGCCCATAAAATTGGCCAATCCAGGCTAAGACAAACAGGGCAATAAAGAAACCGGTACCGACTGGCAGAATCCAGATGAGCCAGGCCATGACCAAAGTCAACGTAGCCATCGCTACTGTCAAAACAAGATCTAGGCGTGCATAGAAGATAAAAGCCAAAACCAGTAGCAGGGTAGTCAGCAAAGCGCTGAAATGCGCCAGAATGCCAATAATCGAAAAATAGATGGTCGGTACGCAAACCCAGTGAATTAGCTTGTTGGTTTTATTTTGATGGCTGTCGCTATATTCATCAAACCATTCAGATATTGTTTTCATTCTTCGCTCCATTCCATGAACATGTTTTTGCTTATCTGGAAATATAAAGCAGAATCCGGATATGGTCAAAAGTTAATCATGCAAGCGAGCGAATTTTATCAGGCAGGATGAGCCTACCAAAATTTTCTTGAAAGAACTTTAAGATAGGGCTGAGCATGAGCGTTTATATTCTTCTAGAAAATGAGCACAATAAAAAAGCCACATTGCTGTGGCTTTTGTTAAATGTGTTGCAGGTCAAATCTTAAGAATTTGGACCAGCGACACGTTCAATACTGACTTTTGCAGTACCTGCACTGGTAATACCCAACTGTTTCGCAGCACCGTAAGATAAATCAACAACACGGTTGCCATGGAAAGGACCACGGTCATTTACTTTAACCACAACGCTCTTGCCGTTATTGCGGTTAGTTACGCGAATATAGCAGTTCAATGGCAGGCTACGATGAGCAGCCGTCATTGCGTTCATGTCAAAGGTTTCACCGCTTGCAGTTTTACGGCCGTGGAATTGACGACCATACCAAGACGCTGTACCTGTCTGACTGAATTTACGTACAGTATTAGAAGCCACTGTATTCAGTTTTTCAATCACTGAAGGCTCTTCTGCAGGAAGTTCAATTTTCGCTGCAATGGTTTCACGGCGAACTTTATCGCCAGAACGCTCAGTGATTGAAAGGCTGTTCAAATTTGTGAAATTTGAATTGAAGCTTTGAGCTTCTTTATTGAGTACTCGCGTTGCAAGACGCGAATTGTCATTTTCATTGGTGAATGAAGATGACGGAACCATATCTGCCTGCGATTGCGTCAGCGTGACGATCGTGGCAATGGCCATAAAAGACTTCAAAATTGAAGAATGCATCGAATCAACTCCTAACAGCATATCTATTGGTTGTTCATAAATGGCTGAAAAACCATGTAAACATGCCTGATATTTAACTTATGCAACTACATTTAACGAAATGGATAATATTCATGCCAGCAATACCCTGTCTAGTGTTTAATTAAAATAGTTAAAAAAAGAACGCAAAATAAACAATGATTGATCAAAAAATAATCAATATTGTAACATAATATTAAAATTGCTTAAAATATGCACAAATTAACCCATAAAAATGTTGACTTTCATAATTTGTATTAATTTTTAGTGTTAACGGCTGGTAATTTCGGTACCTAATAACCACAAAGCAGTAGCATACATACGGCTGCGATTATAAGTGGTAATCACTTGAAAATTTGGATAAGTGATATAGTAAATCGAGCCATAATTCTCTTGTAATTGAATTACATTAACCAGATCCAGATCGTCAATTTTTACGATTGGATTCATTGGGCTGATGCCTTGAGTTTTTAACACACCATAGGGGGTAGGTTGAGTCAGATCCTTGGCAATCACGGCATCTGGATTTGAACCGGTATAACGTGCCGGAAAGGCAATTGGCTGATTACGCTGCCAGCCATGCTGTGCCAGATAGTTGGCAATCGAACCAATCGCATCTACCGCTGAGTTACGCAGGTCAATATGACCATTGCCATCGTAGTCCACGCCGAATTTTGGAATGTTGCTCGGCATAAACTGCGGATAGCCAACAGCGCCGGCATACGAACCCACCACAGAAGAGGTGGCAACACCATCTCTATACGACCAGGCAATTAAAGCAGCCAGTTCATCCTGAAAATATTGGGCACGACGTTCATAGCCAAACCCTAAGGTTGCTAGGGCATCACGAGTGACAAAAGAGCCCTTGTTGCTACCAAAACCGGTTTCTACACCTAAAATGCCCAGAATGATCGCCTGTGGTACACCAAACTGTTGTTCAGCACGGTTAAGCGTTTCTGCATATTGCTGTTTAAAACGTACGCCGCGCTGAATGGTAGATTCAGCCAGGAAGTTAGTTTTATACGAATACCAAGGCTTACTTTCACCTGGGCGATTCATGATATTGATAATATTAGGCAAATTACGCGTCCCGCTCATGGCGGAATTTACTTGCTGGGCACTTAGCCCATAGCTCTGCATGGCGTTCTGCTTAAAAGCGGCATAAGAAGGGTGATATTGGAAATCGTTGGCCAGACTCAAACTGCTGAGACCAAATGCGGTAAGTGCGATTGAAAGCTGCTTAAACTTTTTATAAAAATCCGATTTCAACATCTTGCTACGATTTCCAGTTTTTTTGATGAGTTGCTGGCGATGTCATTTGAATCATGCCATGAAAAAGATTGATAAATTTTTTCAATCGTGGGGCTTAAAGTGCCAGATTAAAGATAACATTCGGATGAATAAGAGACCTAGCCGCTTATACAAAAATAGCGATGGATTGGCTATTTTTACGGCAGTCTGTCTTATAGAGCCGCTTATCTGTAACAAGCTATTTCACTGATCATAAAAAAGCCTGACCGAAGTCAGGCTAATTCCTCAAGATTTGTAGAAAATCTTGAAACCATGCTATCCAAAACTATTCTGTATAGAACAAAGTATCGTGATATTCAGCCATGGCACGCAGCTCATCTTTATTCAAATTCAGAATAATTTTATCTGCTGCCATATTGATGGCCTTGATCACTGCAGATGCACCAATATCTGCTGCCTTGCGTTTGATCATGCCAAGATCCAGGGTTTTATTAAAGTCGACCATAAAATGTCGGACTGTCGCTTCACCAAATTGCTTGTACAGGTTACTGAACGCTTGTTTATCGATACTCTGACCGGCTTTAAGTTCCGCATAATGATGTTTTAAATTAGTTACCAGATTGGCATCTAGTGACTCACCAATGCGGAAATGCCCTTCAGGATCTTTAAACAGACTGCGCTCAGAGAATGCAATCGACTCTCTGACTACGTCATTTGGTGCTTTACTCAATAACTGTTTCAGCAAAACTGCAACAGTCGACTTGATATAGCCAGCCAGTTTTTCCGCAGTATCGCGTTTATCACTGGCAGGGAAGCGACGCACCAGCTCGGTGAGAATCGCATCAATAATTTCATCATTAATCATCAATGCGGTTTTATCACGCAATGGGTAAAGCGGCTCACTTGAATTTTTGTTTTTTTGTGCAGTCTGAATTGTATTTAAAAGCTCTGCAGAAGGAATAAACCCAAAAAATGGCATTGTTCAACCTCAATGTTTTTTATTGTCGCGCTAAACGAATAGGGCGAGGCATCCATGTTAAATCCGATACACGGCAAGGGTTGATATCCAATCCACCACGGCGTGTATAGGTTGCGTAGACCATCAGCTTTTCCGGTTTCAGTTGCTGCCAGATATCGGCAAACATCTGCTCCACACATTGTTCGTGGAACCCATTGTGCTGACGGTAGGAAATAATATAAGCTAAAATACTCTTATAACAAGGTTTTTTACCTTGATAACGTATAAAAACTGTTCCCCAGTCCGGCTGGCCAGTGACTGGACAGTTACTTCTGAGTAAATGTGAATACAGTTGGATTTCACCTTCTGCTGCATCATCCGAATCCAAAGCCAATAAACTGGCATCTGGATGATTTTCTAGGCGCTCAGGTGTCAGCTCGTCAATGCAGATGCCTTCCGGCTTGCTGATCTCTAATTCATCGACCTGAAACAATTGCAGTTTAACTTCAGCTTCAGCCGCAGCAGATAAATCTTTTTGGACCGTCGTGATAAAGGCATCTTGAGATTCAAACTTGGCAAAATTCAGGCTATTGAAATACAGTTTTAAGGATTTGGATTCAATCAGATTCGGCGAAGACGCTGGCAAGCTAATGCGGCCAATAGCCACTTGCGGCACACCGGTTGAATTTAACCAGGAAATTTCAAAAACATGCCACCAGTCTGCACCTTGCTGAATCGCTTCGACATGTGCGTATTGTTCACGGGCAGGCGCGCGCGAAATCGGAAACAGAACATCGGGCTGATATTCTGTCGGGTAATTGGTGTCTTTACCAAGGAGAGATTGTTCTACACTCATTATTCACGCATTCCTGAACCACGGGAGAGTAAATGATAGGCCACTGCATACAGCACGGCACAACATAAGGTAATCACTGTCAGTGAAATGGCGACATTGACATCGCTATGTCCTAAAATGCCATAGCGGAAGGCATTGACCATATACACGACAGGATTAATTAAAGATAAATTTTGCCAGAATGGGCTTAAGCTCGAAATAGCATAAAACACACCACCTAAATAGGTCAGTGGTGTTAACACAAAAGTCGGGATGATCGAGATGTCATCGAAAGATTTGGCATAGACGGCATTAATAAAACCACCCAAAGAAAACAGCAAGGAAGTGATCAAGACTGTATATATAGTCACAAACCAGTTAGTAATATATAAGTCAGCAAAAAATAAGCTCACTGCACTGACAATGATTGCAACCAGTATCCCACGAATCACACCACCCAACACATGACCCCATAAAATGGCATGCATCGGTACCGGACTCATGATCAGTTCTTCAATGCTTTTCTGGAATTTTGAGCTGAAGAAACTGGAAGAGACGTTGGCATAGCTATTGGTGATCACGGCCATCATAATCAGACCGGGCACAATGAACTCCATATAACTATAGCCGCCCATTTCTCCAATGCGTGAGCCGACCAGATTACCGAAGATCACGAAGTACAAGCTCATGGTGATTGCAGGTGGCAACAAGGTTTGTGGCCAGATGCGCATAAAGCGACGCACTTCTTTATAGATAATGGTATATAAAGCTACACTGAGTTGATTAATGTTCATTGCGCAGCTCCATCCAGATTTTTCTCGACCATTTTCACAAAAAGTTCTTCCAGACGATTGGATTTATTGCGCATACTGCGTACCTGAATATTCTGTGATTCCAGCAACTGGAACAGATCATTCATGGTATGTGCCTTATCCATGGTAATTTCTAAGGTCATCGGATCGATCAGGTTAAAACGCACGCCGATGATATCCAGATGCAAAGGTTCAATCGGTTCGGCCAGATCAAAAATAAACGATTCTTCATTGAGCTGACTCAGGAAGCTTTTCATGGTGGTGTCTTCTTTAATCACACCGCGATCAATAATCGCAATACGGCGACACAGCATTTCTGCTTCTTCTAGATAATGCGTGGTCAGAATGATAGAGGTGCCTTTTTCATTCATCTCGTTTAAAAATTCCCACATCGAACGACGCAACTCGATATCAACGCCTGCCGTCGGTTCATCCAGAATTAGCAGTTTCGGTTCGTGCATCATGGCGCGCGCAATCATCAGGCGACGTTTCATCCCGCCGGATAACATGCGGGCCTGAGTGGCACGCTTTTCCCATAAACCCAGTTTGGTCAGATAAAGCTCCGCCCGTTCCTGTGCAATTTTTTTAGGAATGCCGTAATAGCCTGCCTGAGTCACCAAAATATCAAAGGTTTTTTCAAACTGGGCAAAGTTGAATTCCTGAGGTACTACACCTAGGCACTGTTTGGCCTGGGAAGGGTGGGTATCCAGATTATGACCAAAAATTTCGACTGTACCGGAGGTTTTTTTTGTTAATGAGCTGATAATACCGATGGTAGTAGATTTTCCTGCGCCATTAGGCCCCAATAGCGCATAAAATTCACCTTCTGGTACATTTAAGTTAATCCCTTTCAATGCCTGAAAGCCATTGCGATAGGTCTTTGACACATCCCTTAAGATCAGTGCATCAGTCATGAATATCTCAAATGGTGAAAAGTTGAGATATTGTGAGTGATCTCGCAAAATAAGCCAAGTGATTCACATGCAATTCTGTGTTGCTGTTTTGGAACATTGTATAAAGCTTAAGCATAAAAATGATGAAGTTAGAGATAGTTGCTTTACCTTATGCTTTTTTTTGTTATGATGTGCGCGATCCAAAAAAGATGCGCTCATAGCTCAACTGGATAGAGTACAGGTCTCCGAAGCCTGTGGCGTGGGTTCGAGTCCCGCTGAGCGCACCATTTATTTAATCTATAAATCTGAAAAATAAATCAAATTAGTAACGCACACAGTTACGGCCATCATCTTTCGCCCGATAAAGATTGTTATCGGCAATTTTCAAAACGTCTAGAATATTTTTAGAACTGTCTGGCCAAGAAGCAATACCAATCGAAATGCTAATGTGACCTATGTCCTGAATCTCTTTACCTGCAATTTCTTTTCTGAACCTTTCTGCGCTTTCATAAACTTCAGTGAGATTGCTGTTCGGTATAATAATGATAAATTCTTCACCACCGTAGCGGCAGCAAATATCATCTTTACGAAATTTTTGCTGCATCGTCTTGGCAATATGCTTTAAGACAACATCACCTTGATCATGACCGTAATTGTCATTAATGTTTTTAAAATGATCAACATCCATCAGAAGCACTGAAAAAGGGATGTTCATTTTCATGTTTTGAGTCATGACATAATTCAAACCACGACGATTCATCAAGCCGGTTAAAGGATCTGTATTAATATGATGATCCATCTTGCTCATTTGTTGTGAAAATTTTCGAACACTCAGCAGTAGGGCTAACTTGAATTTTGTGACCTCATAGTACCAAGGCTGGATATCCTTAATTTTTGAGCCGATTTCTGCCTGATTCAGTAAACTCGCCATATCTGCCAGTTGGTTCAACGGGGCCGAGATAGAATCAGACAGCCGCCATACAATATAAAAAACCAGCAAATAAAATAAAAAGAATCCTGCGGCCAATTTATAAAGGATAGAATTTGCCTGTTTAAGTAAGTCATGGGTAGGTTGCTGGGAAACCACGATCCAGTTTGAAGTCGGAATATGAGAAAAACCTGCCAGATTATCAACGCCCTGGCTGTTGATTAAACGAATTTGACCATTTTTATGCGCATGCATATATTGCAGACCAGTATTATTGCTGGCCCATTGCCCAATTCTTTCACGATCCGGATGAAAAATAATTTTATTTTCATTGTTAATCACATACATATAACTATTCTTATAATTTTTATAAGTGGTTAGAAGCTGATTAATTACATTTTTTTCTTTTAAATAAATCGCTGCACCGATGAAGCCCTGATAGTGATTTGACTTGTCAAAAATAGGTTGAGAAATAAACACGATCATATTTTTTTGTACAGAAAAATAGGGTGAAGATATATAAGTCGATTTTTTATGGAGAGAGTCAATAATCCCTTGAGTATGTTGTATTTTGCTTTTATCAATATGCAAAATATTAGGCGAAAAGTTTATTAGTCTGCCTTGGGTATCACTGATCACGACACTGTTATAGTGTTCAGACTGATATTTTAATTTATTGACCTCGGCTTCTCTAAGTTCATTGTTGTTAAAGTCTTGACCTAATATTTTGGCACTATAGTCCAGTTCAAGAAGCATATTTCTAAAATGGTTGTCTGTACTTAATGCAATTTTATGGGCATGGTCAGCATTTAAGGCAAGAGAATTGTCGATTAACTGATTTTTTACGATCTGATAGCTAATAATGAGAGAAATAATAAAAAGGCTAGACACACTGAAAATAGCTAATAAAAGTATTAACTGCCTTAAATTGAGATCAAGGTGTTTCCTAAAATTATTAGCTGACATAAAAAGTTATATATATCTCGATGTATTTATGAGCATTGTATTGCATTTATATTCAATGTTTAAGGTTGATATAAAATTAAATTTCTATTAAGTAGGAGTTTTTATTTTGATCAAATTTAGAGTTTACAGATCGATTGCATGTAAATAGGGTAGCTTTGAAAAGCTGAGTAAGGTTCTGAATATTTAACTATGCTACAAATAAAAATATGACATTTAACGTTCAGAAAATCTATTCAATAATTTTGATCCGTCCCTCTAAATGATGAAGTACTCAGACAAAAATATGGTTAATTGACCTTAATGAGGAGATTGAATTATCGCCAATTTTTGAAAATAACCTTTTAAAATTAGTCGTATAGATTCTATGACAGCAGTTTCTTTGAATATTGCGTCCTTTTCCGGAAGTATTTTTTCATAAAAAATCATATTCGAGTTTAAATTTTGAAGCGCTTATTAGAGGTTAGGAAAGAAAGTATTGAGCGGGCTATTCAATCGGAAATCGTATACTTAATAAGATATTTTTCTAGAAATCAATGAATTAAATAAAGATGATATAAATACAAAATTCTTCGGATGGCAAGCCATAAATATTCTAATCTGCTTTAAAAAAATGACAATTGAAATCTTGTATAAGTCTTCTTTTAGAAGTGTAAAAGGGTATTGTCGGCTAAAAAAATACTGTTATATTCAACTCATGGTAGGTCGTAAAATCAATAAGACGCTACCGATAAGTTGGACGGATCAATGACAGTTAGTTGAGTTTGATGTTTATCACCAGACAATAAATCTAGCACTAGCCATCCAACACAGAGCTCGCAGAAATGCGAGCTTTTTTAATGTCTGCACAATTCATTAAGTTTAATATTCTTTTTCTTATAATCCATTCAGATAAAAAAGTTTACATTGCCAAATTCGCTAACATCTTGAAGATTAATCGCTTGGCTAATTATGGTATAAAAAACTGCAAATTGGATAATGAGAGAGGAAGGAAAAATGTCAAAGATGATTGATATCAAAGTGAAAGATCAATTTAGCCAAGTGACTGAAGCGAAAGCGATGCTGCGTTCCTTTGCAGAGCACAACATTCATCATGCAGCTGAGTTGGTCAAAAAAATTGAACACATCGTGGTGGATGGTGAAACCATTCTGCCGAGTATTGAGTTGTTGTTTGAAAGCCAACAATCTTCAAATATTTATCGCGTTATCGAATAATTTAATCAGTGAACTTCAGATAGGTAGAAAAAAATTGAACTTATTTATCCGAAATCACCGATTCAGCAGTTAAAAAACTCACCATTTAGGTGAGTTTTTTTATACTTTGGTATTTGCTAGCTTGGATGCTAATGTGTGCAGCTATAATCATAAGTTGATTCAATCTCTAAGAGAAGACAACGTGATAATGGGCTTTAATTGGCCGAAGAAATATCCCATAACAATAAAAAAGCTCGCTGGAGTGAGCAAATATTTAAATCTGTTTAAGCTGCACATTCACATCATATTTTTCAAAATCTTTTAGAATCTGCACTAAAGTTTGCTGTGCGATTGTATGCTCAGGGCTTAAAGAAATTTCCTGACGAGTCGTGCTGTCAAAACATTCAATGGCCTGGATCAGCCAATGATGCTCAATGGGACTTTTTTGAATCAATATACGGCGCGGTTGCAAGCTGTCACTGATCTGGCGGGGAAGCACATAGGTAATCGCCAGTTGCACAAATTGCAGTTCTTCAACCGGACTTAAAAAGGTGATCACCCAGTTGCCAACTTTACTCAGTTGCATGGGATTATCGAACGCATCGAATTCTAAATAATGTGACATATACATGATCCAATCGGATGTCTATGCTCACTATATGGCGGGATTATAATTCTTTTTCTATCACGCTTAAGTCGGATATTTCGAGCTTTAAATTTTGCTTAAATATAAATATATCAAATAACCAATTAGTTATCTTGAATAATTAAAGCTGCCTCATTGTTAAACTCACTTATTTAAGAGTTTAAAAGACTAAGATGTTCTTATTCAGGCGCTTCATTTTACTGCAATTGATCTAAAGCAAAATTGATCTGCTTCAGAATGTGATTCAATTCTTGGGGAGCAATACGGCTTTCCTGAAGGGACGTGATCCATTGCATTTGGCACAGTTTTAAACTGCGCGTATCCGGCGCCTGTAAAATCTGATGAATTTGCTGCTTGGCCATCAAGCCACAATATTTTTGTAAGCTTTCCATCATCATATATTTAAGGTCTTCAAAAGACATAGGTTGCAGTTCAGGCAGCTTTTTTGCATGGCTTGAATCCGTTTCAGCAGATGGAATGTCCTGCGCTACTTTAATGGATTCCATCTCAGGATGGAGTTCTTTTGTCGCAGAAGCTGCTGCTATCGATGAGTCCAACGATCGGTTAATCTCGGAGTGTGCCAGGTCAACTTTTGTATCTGTTCTTGCATCAGCCTGCTTTTGACTGATGGCTACCTCGCCAGTTTCAGCCGGAACGATTAAATCCATGGCATAAAGTTGATCTAAGAGTTCGGTAGGAGCAAGCTGTTGTTTTAAGCCATCATTTAATAAGTTGAAATCCTGGCTGCCGATCAGAACCAGTAAGCGGCGTTGGCGTGCGGTCAGTGGGATGGAGCGATCCTGTAGCACCTCGATCCCACGTTGAGTTTTATAAAAATGCATCATAACTGAATAGATGGTTGCTTAAATTCAGCTAGAGCATAGTCTGTGAAAATTACATTAATATGAAGTATTTATTAAAATACAGAGGTTTATTTTGATAAGACCTATAATGTCGTGATCGCCGTATTTTCAAGTGCCTTGCGTAAATAAGGATCGAGTTCATCCTGACGCAGCAACCATTGCACATAGTCAGCAGGTAGTTCTGCAATAGCAGTGCCGCGATGTTTACCAAAATTAATCGTACGTGGAATTCGGGCATCTTCAGAAGCGTCGAATAATTCCTGCATGCTGTTGATTTTTAAATGATGCACAATATGCATCAAAATATTGGCAGTTAAAATAATATCCATATCGGCACGATGCGCTTTACGGATCATTTCACGCGCTCTTTCGCTGCCTTTGGTGATCATATAAATCAGGGCAGAAATATTGTGTGCTTCCGCATCTGGCCAGACCCGACGTGCTAAAGCCAGTGTACAAATCGCCTTGATTTTTGAAGTATCTACACCACATTTTTCGATGGCACGGACGTCATAATCAATATTATGGCCGATCATGTAGACGGTTTCATCAGGCAGGCGAAAGGTACTGTAATGCGGCTGACCTTCCAGATCCGATTCCAGAATATGATGCACGGCCATGGCAGCAAAAGAAATAGCTTCGTCACATGAGTAGAGCTGATCAAACAGGCGGCTTTTATCCAGACTGATTTTATGCTCTACAATTTCGACAGGCGCATAAGCAATTTCGATGGGTTGACCATTTAAAGTATGCGTTTCGGTATCAAGAATAATGGCCTGCATGTCGGAAATGTGCCTGAAAAAGAGAGGAGAGTAAAATCTAACATTATTATTTTGCAACTGACAATTGAATTGCTTTATTTCTGTATTAATTGCAGGCTTTTTAACGTATGACGACTATTTGTATAGTTCTGGAGAGGAGAAATTCTCTATTTTAAAGTTTGTTGATTTCATAATAAATCTAAACCGGTGCGAATTTAATAGAAAAAATAACGCATTCTTTTCTTGATATTGTTTAGATAAATTGGGAAATTACATGTGGTTTTATCGTTTGTTAAAGATAAAACCAGAAAAACTCATTAGAGATGATAATAAATAAGATAAGGATAAGATCGATGAAACGTCAAGTATTGACCTGTACTCTTCTCACATTAAGTGTGGCCTTAACTGCTTGTAACGATGATAGTGATAATGATCGTTTTTACGAGTCCAAACCTGCTCTTCCTGTAAATGATATAGACAATCCGGTGGTGGCAACCCCGGTGGCCTATACTGAAACGGATTTCGCCGGGATCGCTGACGAAAGTGTGATCATGACTTATAAGATGTTAGGGATTAATGGTAAAGAAACACAAGCGACTGCATTGGTGTTCACCCCTGAGGGAACACCACCAGCAAAGGGATGGCCGATCGTCGCATGGGCTCATGGCACGACTGGCGTTGCTGACCAATGTGCACCAAGTCGAAATGCACTGAATCCTTTTATCAGGAATATGATTGCTGGATTTCTTCAAGCGGGATATGTGGTCGTTGCACCCGATTATGAAGGTTTAGGAGAGCCAAGTGGAAAAGAACTTCATCCTTTCTTGAATCTGAAAAGTGAAGCTTATTCTATTACTGATGCAGTTGTGGCTGCACGAAATTATTTAGGTTCACAAGCGTCCAATCAATGGGTTGCAGTAGGGCATTCTCAAGGTGGCCAGGCAGCTTTAGGTGCTGCGCAATATGCAGCACGTGCTTCTAAGATGACCTATAAAGGTACGGTAGCTTTAGCACCGGCTTCAAATTTCAATCTGATTTTGACAGGAGGTGAACAACAGGCGGGACAAGAAACAAATCTGGATAAAAAAATTGGAACTTTAGCATCTTTAGATACCTTTACTGCATTGATTGTTGCCGGTTTGCGTAACCCGAACCCAAATTTGCAATATAGTCAGATTTTTAAAACACCAACCGACGAAATCGCGAAAAATACAGAAACTGATTGCTATGATGTATTAGGCCAGAAATTTGGTACTGCAATGTATGCTTATGCACAATCAAATAATAACTCAGTAAATAATTATCCTCGTACTCAAACTAACTTTATGAGTATTCCAGTCGTAAAGAGCTTCTTAGAAAAAGATTCTCAGCCTTTACTTGTTAAAGTTTCTACGCCAGTGATTATTTATCAGGGTTCAGCAGATAGTACCGTTCCGAAAGCAGCAACAGATGTTTTGGTTGCACTCGCCAATCAGAAACAAACTTCAGTACGTTATATTACGGATGAGTCAAATGCGACTAAATGGGATCATGGTAGCGTCTATGCACTGAATATTCCTAATATTATTTCAGATGTAAAATCTCTAATGCCAATTCAATAACTTATTTTTATCTGAATGGCTCATGTTTTTTTAGATATGAGCCATTTTTATTGCAAACTGAATAAAGTTCATGATCGAAAATTTAAAACTTCATGCTACAATACGCGCCAATCTTAGCACGGCTTAAAAGCCCTAAATCAATAGGACCTCGCTAATGTTTGCCAATATCTCTATCGCTGAATTTGATCCAGAATTAGCTCAAGCAATCTCGAATGAAGATGCTCGTCAAGAAGCTCATATTGAGCTAATCGCTTCTGAAAACTACTGCTCACCAGCAGTTATGGAAGCTCAAGGTTCAAAACTTACTAACAAATATGCGGAAGGCTACCCAGGTAAACGCTACTATGGCGGTTGCGAGTATGTAGACGTTATCGAACAATTGGCGATTGACCGTGCTAAAGAACTCTTTGGTGCTGATTATGCTAACGTTCAGCCACATGCTGGTTCACAAGCAAACTCAGCAGTTTACTTAGCGCTTCTGAACCCGGGCGATACAGTTCTGGGTATGAGCCTTGCTCACGGTGGTCACTTGACTCACGGTGCAAAAGTAAGCTTCTCTGGTAAAACATATAATGCGATTCAGTACGGTTTAAACCCTGAAACTGGCGAGATCGATTACGAAGAAGTTGAGCGTTTAGCGCTTGAGCATAAGCCACGCATGATCGTTGCTGGTTTCTCTGCATACAGCCAGATCGTTGACTGGCAGCGTTTCCGTGAAATCGCGGACAAAGTTGGCGCTTATCTGTTTGTTGATATGGCTCACGTTGCAGGTTTAGTTGCTGCTGGCGTTTACCCAAGCCCGGTGCAAATTGCTGACGTTACGACGACGACGACTCACAAAACACTTCGTGGTCCACGTTCTGGTTTAATCCTTGCGAAAGCAAACGAAGAAATCGAGAAAAAATTACAGTCAGCTGTATTCCCAGGCAACCAGGGTGGTCCTTTGGTTCACGCAATTGCTGCAAAAGCAATCTGCTTTAAAGAAGCAATGGCACCTGAATACAAAGCTTACCAACAACAAGTTGTGGTAAATGCGAAAGCAATGGCTGAAGTATTGATCGCTCGTGGTTATGATGTAGTTTCTGGTGGTACTGAAAACCACTTGTTCTTGCTGTCTTTAATCAAGCAAGACATTACAGGTAAAGAAGCTGATGCTTGGTTGGGTGCTGCTCACATCACTGTGAACAAAAACTCTGTACCAAACGATCCACGTTCTCCGTTCGTCACTTCAGGTATCCGTATCGGTACACCTGCAGTAACCACTCGTGGTTTCGGCGAAGCTGAAGTACGTGAACTTGCAGGCTGGATCGCTGACATCCTGGATGCGAAAGGCGATGAAGCTGTTATCAACGCGGTGAAAGAAAAAGTTGCAGCGGTATGTGCTAAATTCCCAGTTTATGCATAATTGCTTATAAACGGAAAGGAGCTCCCAACCGGGAGCTTTTTTTATAGCTGTAAAAATAACGATATAAAAGATGTTTGGACTTGATCGGACTTACATAGATCAATTTCCTTGCCGCAAGAGATTGAGTCATCAATAAAATCATATTGAGTTTTTCTCAATCTGGCTTAAAGTCTTTTATCAACTATTTGTATTTTTAAATGCTTTAAAAGAATGGATGCATTCGTTGCACGCTTTGCTTGAAATTATTTACAGGAATTATTTTCAGAACCTGACACTTTAAAAACTAATAGGTTATTGAGCTGAAGATCATAGTAGATGGAGCGCTTGAGTGAATCCCATGTTACTGTAAGGTGGTGCTGATATAAGCGCTGTGAATGACATCATTCTTTTTATTTAAATGTTATATGGATCGGTAGCATTTTTGAATATGGGTAAATCCTGTATTTAAAAATGCTGCTGGCGGTTGATTGATTAATTTTTGATTTATGCATTAAACAAGGTAATAAGGATGACTAAACCCAACATTATTTTATCTGAGCAAGATTTACATCGTCTGGAAACGATGCTGGAGAATCAGAGCAAGCTGAGTGAAACCATGATCCGCTTAGAGGATGAATTGGCACGTGCCGAAGTGGTCGAGCCGCAAGCGATCGCAAGCAATATCGTGACCATGCATTCCCGTGTGTTATTGACCATTGCACCTTCTACGGAAGCTGTTGAGGTGACACTGGTTTACCCACACGAATTTAAAGGTGAAAAGGGGCAGGTCAATGTCATCGCACCGATAGGTGCAGCCATTTTGGGCTTAGCAGAAGGTCAAACCATTGAATGGCCACAACCGGATGGTAATACCATGAAAGTGACCATTGAAAAAGTGCTGTTTCAGCCGGAGAGCGAAGGGGATTATCTTTAAGCCAGCGTTGGATCATCCTTGAAAGCCATAGCAATATGGCTTTTTTTGTATATGGATTTTAAGTAAAACCTGATGTTGTAAGCATTTAGATCAGATTGAATACATTTTAAAGTTCTAAATGCTTAAAGTTAAATAATTCTCAAAATGCAATGTAGTCATTTATCTCTGCAATTGAATCGTATTGCCAAAACCATAATTAAAATAAAGATAAAACATGGATTTAGTTAAAGTGATGTAACGAATTTCTGGATAAATATACACAACGCGGTCTGTTTTTTTGCTACATTCGAAGATGTTCTAGACTTCTTTGTTTCACTTTTTTAAAGGATATCGCCTCAACCATGTCGCGCTTTGAAGCTCTACCTGCCTTGACTGACATGATGCTTGATCGTGAGGAAATTCTGGCGATTAAGCGTAATGAGCTTGTGCCTGTACTGGATAATCAATATGGGCTGAATCATTATGCAGATGCTCTGATTCAGGCACAGTCCGTTCTACTGAATGGTGTAGATCCGCACTTGACCCAACAGTTAAGCCAGACCATTGAGCAATTGATTCATGCCTTGGCAGAATCTAAAAAATATCTGAAAAAACGTAAATTTAATGCTCTACAGAAATGGCTGGGCATCGATCTGGATTATGGCTCAAGTCAGGTGGAATATTATCAACGGCTGGACCGTTTGCTGGATCAGGCCGATCACTTAAGCCGTAAATTGCAGATTGAAATTCAGAAATCGCAGTCACGTTTTCAGCAGCTTTTGGGGTTGCGCGAACAGATGGCCAAGCACATTGTCGCAGCAGACGAGTTTCTGTCTGAATATCCGCTATTCGTCAAAAACCAGCATCCCTTGGATAATTTTTCAGAACGCCTCTCCAAGAAAATTAATACCTTACGTACCTTGCAAAGCAGTAATGACATCGCCATTACCCAGATGCAGCTTTCGCAGCAGCTTTCCTTTAGCCTGCTGGATCGCTTTAAGGAAGCACAGCAGGTCTTGATTCCGGCCTGGCAATATCATGTCAAACAAAGCCAGACGAAACACTCGACAAGTGATCTGGAAAAACTTGATAATAGCCGTGAGAGTCTGATTAAAACGTTAAAAAAATCCCTCGAGAAACCCTCGAAAACATAACAATATAAGGTGAACTATGACCAAGTCTGATTTAGTAAATTTACCTGTTGAAAGCTCGAATGAACTGGTCGAACAAAAATTCCAGCAAATGGACCTGAAAGAACTGGGCTTACAGCCTGCTGACTTTCAGGAGGTGCTGGCTGCACGTAAAGAGTTGCAGAACATGAGTCATAACAGCGTGGCTGAATATGGCAAAAATATTGCGACCAAAACTTCGACCTATACCGATGAATTACTGAATCTGGTGCAAAATAGAGATCTGGATGCGACAGGACAGAAGCTGAATCAGGTGGTACAGGTGGCTCAGCAGCTGAATACCAGCAGTATTCTCAATAAAAAGAAAAGTTCGGGTTTTTTTGGCAATATCATTAGCAAATTCAAAGGTGCGAAAGATAACTTTGATGCGCATTTCAATACCACTAAAGAGCAGCTAGATGTACTGGTGAAAGAGATTGAAACCTCGCAATCCGGTTTGAAAGCACGTGTTGATACCCTGGATAAAATGTTTGACGGGGTACAGGATGAATATAAACAGCTCGGGGTACATATCGCCGCAGGACGTTTACGCGAACAGGAGCTGCAACAGGAAATTTCCGCTTTAGCCGCCTTGCCGCAAGATCAGAGCACCACCCAGAAAATTTATGACCTGAACCATCTGGCCAATAATCTGGAAAAACGTGTCAGTGATTTACAGGTACTGCAGCAATCTGCGATGCAGACCTTGCCAATGATCCGGATTATCCAGTCGAATAACCTGATGCTGGTTGACAAGTTCTATGCGATCAAAAACATTACTTTACCGGCGTGGAAAAATCAGATCAGTCTCGCAATTTCATTGAGCGAACAGAAGAACAGTGTACAGCTGGCCAATACCATTGATGATGCCACCAATGAGCTGCTGCGCCGTAATGCTGAACTGTTACATCAGAACTCGGTCGATACTGCTAAAGCCAACCAGCGCTCGGTGATTGACATCGAAACGCTTGAACATGTGCAAAATACCCTCATTAAAACTGTAAATGATGTGATTCAGATCCAGAAAGAAGGTGTACAAAAACGCACAGAAGCAACCGTGCGTTTGAAAGCTCTGCAAGATAATCTGAATCATTTGGTGATTGAATCAAGTACCAGTGGATCCACGCCCAACTAAATCAGGTAGGGCCAAAATCTGAAAGAAGGAGTAGAGATTGCCGCCCTTAGATGAATACGCCGTTAAGCCTCAGGACATCAAGCAGGGGGTAGTTGCACTCAAGAAACGTCAACGCAATTTGATGCTATTGGGTTTGACTACTTCTACCATATTTATAGCCTCATTGATCAGCCTATTTTTCCAGCAGGAACTGGTCTATGGCTTTTTTGGCCTGAGTACCCAAGTACAGCAATTGCATTTACCGGTCAGTGTAGATGCCACACTGGCCAGCATTGGTGATAGTCCGGATTATTTTTTTAGTTTGCTGAGCTGGTTTGGCTGGCTGATTATTAAAATTTTTGCCTCTTTTATCGGCGCATTTTTTGTGATTGGCTTACTGAAAAAGTTGCGTTTCTTTTATGTACGCTTTCAGTCTTTTGTGCTGAAATTTGTCGCTTGGCTGATTGCTTTTATCGTGATCTGGTCAGGATTGACTTACTGGCAGCATGATCTACGTAATGATCGGGATGATGCTTATCAGCAAGTAGTGTATTACGACAGCAATATCAATGACAGTGAAATCGCCCGTTATCTGGCTGATTCAGAGATTGCAGCACCGGTGAAATCTTATTTACTGGCGCAAACGGCATTGCTGCATAAGCCTCAAGATTTATCTGCCGCAAAACCTTATGTTTTAAATTTGGTTGAAGCAGAAAAACAGGATCCTAAATTTGAACAATATGGTTTCAAGCCTGAACAAATTTGGACCATGCAGCAACAGGTCTATGGTCAAGCCATGACACCAGTCGCCAAGAGTGTAAATACGCAGGTACAACAGGCGGATCAGTTAAGTCAGATCACGAATCTGGTTATTATTGGTGTTGCTATTTTATCGGCACTACTTAGCCTAATCTTGTTTTTCTTGGCCAACTCAATCAAGGGTCGTTCTCTGCGTATCGAACAGCGGATTCATTAATTTCCCAAAATGCTCCTGAATAGGGTAATGCTGATCAGTTAAGGAATTTAGAAATAGACTCTTTAGCTTTTCAGTCGTTTATGAAAGAGTCTTAACTTTTTAAATCAAATACTTGCAATATCACTTGTTACTTTGGTTTCGCCCAAAGTAACCAAAAGCATTTGTCATCCGCAAAACTCGTCAGCCACTATCCCTTAGTAAATTTGTCGCAAAAACAATCATTTTTTAATGTAGTCCTGCCTCAAACAGTTGCGGATGACTTTGCTACCTATCAAATATAATCTTGAATTTAAAAAAAATGCCAGTCAATTGCTTAACTGACTGGCCTGGCATTACCTGAACAGGGAGCATTTTTTGATGGAATTTCAACGCTATTTTTAAGACAACCTATTCAACTTGCTCTATATAGCCCAAAAATAAAAACAAGGCAGCATAAAGTCTATAACTGGATTAATAATCTAAAATACCGATCAATAAAATAAAAACAAACTGTTTTACCTATTTATTCAATTCATTTAATATCCTGTTATCAAATAAACATTTACTCCTTTGGAGACGTTAGCAATGTTAGACCAAAATACTTCAGCTCAACTTAAAACCTTATTAGAACGCCTGGAAGGCCCAATTGAACTGGTCGCCACTCTGGATAGTTCTGACAAATCAGCCAAAATCCAAGAACTGGTGTCCGAGGTTGCTGCACTGTCTGATCTGGTGACTGCACGCTTTGACGGGACCAATGCACGTGCGCCAAGTTTCGGGATTGCCAAGGCCGGTGAAGAGCCACGGGTGTTCTTTGCAGGCTTGCCAATGGGCCATGAGTTCACTTCGCTGATTCTGGCATTGCTGCAAACCTCAGGTTATGCACCAAAAGTCTCGGATGAAGTACTGGCAAATATCAAGAGCCTGGGGGTTCAATCTAATTTCGATGTATTTGTATCGTTAAGCTGCCATAACTGTCCGGATGTGGTTCAGGCACTCAACCTGATTGCCATCTATAACCCGGGCACTACAGCGACCATGATTGATGGGGCTTTCTTCCAGGAAGAAGTAGAAGAACGCAAAATCATGGCGGTTCCGATGGTGTTCCAGGATAACCAGCATATAGGTCAGGGTCGTATGACGCTGGAAGAAATCATTGCCAAGTTGGATAGCAATGCCGCTACCAAAGATGCTAAAAAGCTGAATGCCAAAGACGCCTTTGATGTCCTGGTGATTGGTGGTGGACCTGCTGGGAATACCTCTGCAATCTATGCAGCACGTAAAGGCATTAAAACCGGGATCGTGGCTGAACGTATGGGCGGTCAGGTCATGGATACCATGGACATCGAAAACTTTACGTCTGTACAAAAAACTCAAGGTCCGAAGTTTGCAGCGGAAATGGAAGCCCACGTGCGTGAATATGGTGTCGACATCATGAACCTGCAACGTGTGTCTGATATCAAAGGGGCAGACGAAACGGCCAATGGTCTGGTGGAAGTGACTTTAGCGAATGGTGCCAAACTGGAATCGAAAACTGTAATTCTGTCGACCGGTGCACGCTGGAGAGAGATGAATGTTCCAGGTGAGCAGGAATACAAAACCCGTGGTGTAGCCTACTGTCCGCACTGTGATGGCCCACTGTTCAAAGGCAAACGTGTCGCGGTGATTGGCGGTGGTAACTCGGGTGTTGAAGCCGCGATTGATCTGGCAGGGATTGTAGAGCATGTCACCCTGGTGGAGTTTGATACCAAATTGCGTGCGGATCAGGTGTTGCAAGACAAGCTGAACAGCTTGCCGAATACCACCGTGATCAAGAATGCCTTGTCGACTGAAGTGCTGGGTGATGGTTCACAGGTGACCGGTCTGAAATATAAAGACCGTGCGACTGATGAAGAGCATACGGTAGAACTTGCGGGGATCTTCGTGCAGATCGGTTTGTTGCCAAACACGGATTTCCTGAAAGAAACAGCTGTTGAGCTAACCAACCGTGGCGAGATTGTGATTAACGACCGCAACGAAACCAATGTCAAAGGTGTATTTGCAGCGGGTGACTGTACCACAGTGCCGTACAAGCAGATCATCATTGCCACCGGTGAAGGTGCCAAGGCGTCACTGTCTGCTTTTGATTACATCATCCGTTCAGGACAATAAAAAAATAGCACCTGGGTTCCCCAAAACCGAGGTGCTATATCTTATCAATACATTATTATCGCTTTATAGGAACTCAGGACGCTAACACCCGAGTTCCTTTTTTTATATTTATTATTGGAACAGCCAAAAGTGTCCCCACGCACTTTCAGCTGTTCCTTTCCTCTGCACAGTTTTTGTTTTCAACCCTTATTTTTATACTTTCCCCAAGGTTGTTTTTATATAAAGCAATGTTTATTCCATCGCTTCATTTTTAAGATTTAAATAAGTTCAAACCCTTAAATTTTTCCAGTAATTGTTCTTGTGTTTCCCGATACTCCGGATGTGGAACAATGCATTCAATCGGACAGACATCTACACAGGTCTGATGCTCATAAAAACCGACGCATTCTGTACAACGGTTCACATCAATTTCATAAACTTTCGCACCCTCATAAATCGCGTCATTTGGGCATTCCGGTAAACACATATCGCAATTGATGCATTTGTCGGTAATTAGTAGTGCCATATTTAACTCGCTTGATAAGCCAGTGAAGATGCCGAAATATCCATAGTCGAGCTTGGCAGATTACGAATCAGCAGGGCATATTGCATATCAACATCTGCCGGAACTGGAATCTCAACGATATGACCTGAACCTTTGGCGTCTTCGATCAGATTACCTTTTTTGTCTTTCATTTCGGTTAAATTGAAAGTGATATTGCCTTTAGTCGTCATCAGTTCGAGTGAGTCACCGACGATAAAACGGTTTTTCACATCGATCTTGATGTAATCTCCATTGCGCTCCAGTACTTCACCACAGAAAATTTGATGATCAAAACTGGAAGAACCATGTTCATAATTCTGATATTCACTATGCACATGGCGGCGTAGAAAACCTTCGGTATAACCACGATTCGCTAAGCCTTCCAATTGTGTCATCAGTGACGGATCAAAAGGTTTACCCGCAAGCGCATCATCAATCGCTTTACGGTAAATTTGAGCAGTACGGGCGCAATAGAAATAAGACTTGGTACGGCCTTCGATTTTCAGTGAATGCACACCCACTTTAGTTAAGCGCTCTACATGCTGGACTGCACGCAGATCTTTCGAGTTCATAAAATAAGTGCCGTGTTCATCTTCTTCTGCGGCAAACATATCTTCATCATTCCGCTGCAATAACACAGGCTCATCAAACTGATGTTGTTCTTGCATGTGTTGTTCGTCGGCATCTTTGGAGCAGCAGCCTGAATCCAGATTTTTCACTGGAATCACATCACCGGTTTCATCTTCCTTAGCATCCAGCACTTTATATTCCCAGCGGCAGGCATTGGTGCAGGCACCCTGATTGGCATCACGTTTGTTCATATAGCCTGACAGCATGCAACGGCCAGAATAGGCCATGCACAGTGCACCATGAACAAAGACTTCAATCTCCATATCGGGCACTTGCTGTTTGATTTCTGCAATTTCTTCAATCGACAATTCACGTGACAGAATCACGCGGGTCAGGCCCATATTTTTCCAGAATTTCACGGTTGCCCAGTTCACGGCATTGGCCTGAACAGACAAGTGAATATCCATCTCTGGAAAATGTTCACGCACCAGCATGATCAGACCTGGATCGGACATGATCAACGCATCTGGCTGCATCGCCACTACAGGCGCTAAATCACGAATAAAATTTTTCAGCTTGGAGTTATGTGGCTGGATATTGACCACCACATAGAACTTTTTGCCGAGTTCATGTGCTTCTTTAATGCCAATGGCGAGATTGTCATGGTCAAATTCATTATTCCGAACCCGCAAGCTATAACGCGGCTGACCGGCATAGACTGCATCTGCACCATAAGCAAAGGCATAGCGCATATTTTTCAGTGAGCCAGCAGGTGAGAGAAGTTCGGTAACAGTGGTAATGCTCATGATCAAATCGAAAGACATATAAAAAGTACGGTTTTATTCTAATCATCTGGAATTTGGATTCAACCTAGTAAATCACTCGGAAATACGCCATTTTGAGGTAAAACAAAGTTTTATTTTAAGTAGAGAATCCTCCATAAAATGTCTTCAACATTCAATCATTTTCAGGGTTTTCAAGCGTTTTTAAAATCTGGCAATGATCAATGGTGGTCGGGGTATTGCAACTTTCTCTCAGTGTGATCAGTTGCTGTTCAAATATCTGTAATTCTTTAATTTTATTTGAAATATCCGAAAGATGTTGATCAATCAGCTGGTTGACGGCATAGCACTCCTGCTCAGGATTTTGTTCAAGTTGAATCAGGGTTTCAATCTCTTTTAACGACATGTCCAAGGCCCGACAACGCTTGATAAAAAGCAGTCTTTTTAATGCGTCTTCACCATAATAACGATACTGATTACTTGCTCGAAAATTCGGCTGAATAAAGCCTTTTTTCTCATAAAAACGTAAGGTATCGGTGCTTAGACCAGTCTTTTTGGCCATTTCTGAAATCAAATAAACTGACATATCGTCCTCATGCTTGACCTTGGAGTTAGTCCATAGTTTCTAATCAATTTATCGTATTTTAGATAAAAAATCATCGGGGGAGTTATATGGCCTGTAGTTGTAGTCCTGAACCGGCACCCATCAAGCCCAACAGCAAATTTAGAGCAGCGCTATGGATTGCCTTGCTGGTAAACTTCACTTTATTTGTAGTGGAGCTGATCGGTGGTGCATATGCACATTCATCAGCCTTGTGGGCAGACGCGCTAGATTTCTTTGGTGATGCCGTCAATTACGGGATTTCTTTGGCTGTACTTGGTGCGAGTCTGTATTGGCGGGCAACAGTCGCTTTGGTAAAGGGAATGACCATGGCATTGTTTGGTCTGGTAGTGATTGGCAAAGTGATTTACGCCTATCTGCAAGGCATTCCACCTGAAGCACTGACAATGGGCCTGATTGGTGTACTGGCCTTAGTAGCGAATGTATTTACAGCAGCAATTCTTTATGCTTTTCGTGAAGGTGATTCCAATATGCGGTCGGTCTGGCTCTGTAGTCGCAATGATGCAATTGGCAACTTTGCGGTCATTTTGGCAGCCGTAGGCGTATTTGGTACAGGCAGTCTTTGGCCGGATGTTATTGTGGCTGTAATTATCGCTACACTCGGCATCACATCAGGTTATCAAGTGATTAAGCAGTCTCTGGAAGAAAGATCACTTAAACATAAATCCAGCTAATTTTTATATTTAAAGCTGTCCTGCAGGGCAGCTTTTTATTTATTTCCATTTTTATAATATTTGAAAAATAAAGCTTTACAAATAAACAAATTAAATTAGAATCTCTGGCGAAATTCAGAAAATATACATAAATTTTAATAATTTAGTTTTTTGCATCGTGCGAGGGTTAATGTGAATTTAATTAAAATTTTTTCAATATTGGCAATATCGGGGCTAGCCGCTTGTAGTTCCAAAGTCGTGACTTATGATGCAACAGGAAAAATCATCGGTTCATGTATGGCGACGCGTGGCCTACTTTCGACCGCAAGTGCACATTGTAGTGGTTCAGGCGATGCCTTAGGTGTGAATTACAATACGCCAGATGCGAATACAGGCCTGTTACCAACGCCACCAAGTCAAAATCAGATTAATTTAAAACCGTAAATAATAAAGGGGAATATCATGAAATTATCAGCACTTATTGCACTTGTAGCGACTGTTGTATTGACGGGCTGTGCATCGTCAGTAACTACATTTGACTCTCATGGCCGTATGATTGGTTCATGTAAAGCGCAAACGGGTTTCATCATTGCAGGTGGCGCAGGCTGTTCAGGTTCTGCAAACCAGGAAGGTCGCGATCGTTAATTATTTAGTGATGGTTCCAATAAAAAACCGGACTTAAAAGTCCGGTTTTTTAGTTTAGCAAATCTTATTTTTCTACGAATGCACGTTCAATCACGTAGTCACCTAGAACGCCCATTTTTGGAGATTCTTTCAGACCGTGTTGGTCAAGAAGCGCAGCAACGTCATCTAGGAATGCCGGGCTACCACATAACATGGCACGGTCAGTTTCCGGGTTGAAACGTGGCAGACCGATTTTTTCAAACAGTTCGCCGGTTTCAATCGCAGTGGTTACACGACCTTGATTTGGATATTCTTCACGGGTTACGGTTGGGTAATATACCAATTTTTCTTTCGCGCCGAGTTCAGAGAAGAATTCATGATTCGGCACTTCATTCAGGATCAAATCTTGATAAGCCAGTTCTGAAATGAAACGGGTACCGTGAACCACGATGATTTTTTCAAAACGCTCGTAAGTTTCTGGATCGCGAATAGTCGACAGGAACGGTGCAAGACCAGTACCAGAAGAAAGCAGATACAAATTCTTACCTGGGTTTAAGTCATCAAGTACCAGTGTACCTGTTGGCTTTTTAGACACCAAAATGTCATCGCCGACTTTGACTTTCTGTAAAATCGAAGTCAGTGGACCATCCGGCACTTTAATTGAGAAAAACTCTAACTCTTCTTCGTAGTTGGCGCTTGCAATTGAATATGCGCGCATTAACGGCTTGCCATTGACTTCAAGGCCGATCATTACAAACTGACCGTTTTTAAAACGCAAAGCAGTGTCACGAGTCGTTTTAAAAGAGAATAAAGTATCATTCCAGTGGTGGACGTGAGTAATCTTTTCGACGTTAAAAGCAGCCATTAAAGGTCTCAATAAATTATCAAATTAGAACAGCTTGCTATTCTAATCTAAATTCATTCTCGATAAACTGAATATATTTAATTGAGCTTATCAAAAAAAGTGATGATGACTGAACTTGCGCTGCCGATTATTGGTTATATGCGTTCTCCCTATAAAGAAAAATTTGGTATTCCTCGTCAGCCGAATCTGGTTCAGGTCGAAAGCTATATCGAAATGGTCGGACCTTATAATGACCTGCTCGCCTTTGAGGGAATTGAAGAATTCAGTCATCTTTGGCTGGTCTGGCAATTTCATGACAATAAAAACCAGCACAACAGCCAGTTTCGTCCACAAGTGCGTCCACCGCGTTTGGGCGGTAACAAGAAAATAGGCGTGTTTGCTACGCGCAGCATGTATCGTCCATCACCGATAGGTTTATCTGTGGTCAAACTCCAAGAAGTGAAAAAGGTGGGCAAGCATGTTCGGGTGTATGTGACAGGGAGTGATTTGCTGGATGGCACGCCGATTTTCGATATCAAACCTTATATTCAATATTCGGATGCCATCATTGAAGCACAAAGCGGTTATGCACAGGATGAACCACCACGTAAAACCGTCATTTGGAGCGATGAAGCGGAGCAGCAAAAGCAACAATTACTAGGAAATGGAAAAATTTCTGTGCAGACTATTCAGGAACTGGAAGCTGTCTTATCTTTAGATCCAAGACCTGCATATCAGGAAGATGAAGAACGGGTATATGGGATGAAGTTTGCAAATGTTGATATCCATTTCAAAATTCATGCTCAGCAAGTGCTAATTGTTGCTATCCAGCATATTCCTTCCTAGATTATAGGTTCCACCACAAAACCCCAATCAACACTGCCATATGCAAAATCTGCACAGGCGCAAAATAAAGGACAAACTTCCAGCCACCGGTCAAAGCTGCATTGGCTGACTTGGCCAGGGCATGAGCACCCAGACCTAAAAGCAGGGCATAAATCAGACGCATATTTGAAGGATCGCCTTGAACGACGACACTGGCCATCGCGGCATGAATCTCGAATAAAGAGGCGAGCAAGGTCCCGGCCAGTAAGCCGGCATCCCCGAGCCAGACCTCCAGTCCGTAAACTCCAGCCTGAATCAATGTTAATGTGACTGCAATAATCACAGCTTCTTTTAAGCTGAACATCTGGCTGTCTGACGATTCCATGCTCGGCGCAGGTTTTGCCTTGCGCAATAATAAAAATGCACAGGCTGCCAGAAGGATTACGGCAACTAAAGAGGGCAAGAGCAGGATTTTAAGCCAGCTCCAGGATACGCCCCCGATCACAATCAATAGCAACACAATAGTCGAGATACAGGACATCAGCGCGGCACCGGCATTCGATCGTGCATCCATTTCACCTTTACGGACCTGTAAGCCCAACTGAGCGATGGTCGCCGTACTGGAAACAAAACCGGAAGCGATGGAGGACAGCATCAGGGCATTTTTAGTCGAGAAAAAGCGTTTCGCAATATGAGCCAGAGCTTGTACCACTAAAATTAAGGTCAGTAATTTGAGAATAAGATAAGGATTAAGCACTTCGCCCCAAAAAGGCCGGTCAGGGGTAAGCGGCAGACCAATCAAAATCAAGGCCAGTAATAATAGTCCATCCCTGAATTCGGCTTCTTTAATCCATTTTCCGGCAATATTGTGCATGGTATGTTTGGCCATCAAAATACCGGTTAAGAGCACAGAAAGACCGGCTGCCAGAGGAATATTCCATAAACACATGGCGCCAATAAAATAGGTCATCACAAATGCAAGCTCTGTGGTAATGCCCGGGTCATCTGGCTGATTTTTTATGGATAAAATGACCATGCCACCCACGATCAAAGCACCTATTACAGCAATCACGATTCCAAACAGGAAACACAGTGCGCCCAATAAAGCACAGATCGCAAAGGAACGTAAGCCGGCAAAACTCGGTTGCTGCTCACGTTGTTTATGCCGTTCCCGCTCCAGACCAATCAATAGGCCGCAGCCCAATGCCGAGGTGAGTATCGTGAGCAGTTCATGAAAAGAATGCGCATGCAGGGGAACCGCAGTCAAATCCATCTGTGACCTCAGCAAGCTAAGAGTTGATTATTTAAAAATATATGTGATGAGATCAGGTTTGCATAGATCAAAAATGTTGCAGTAGTGATCAAATCCATTCTTTACTTTCTTTTTGAGATTGAAATAGAAACGTACATTCGATAGGTCGGGAGCATGCGAAAAACTGTAAAAACTTGTTATAGTGGAGGCAAGTTTGGGGACTGATAATAATGAAATTTGACTTTGAAATGGATACGGCTTGGTGTCTAGACCAACTCTTTAAAGACGGTAAAATCAGTGAACGCGACCGAATGCTGGTACAAACCACTCATCGGCAACGTGAACAATTAAAATGGCACCCTTTACAGTGGATTGCTAATTTTAATCTGGTCGATCAGTCCCATCCTCAAACAACACTGACTCTGAACCGTTTATGTCAGTGGCTGGCAGAAAAAACCGGATTGATGTTCTATATCATTGATCCGCTTAAAGCTGATGTACAGGCATTGACCCATGTCATGTCGCAGGAATATGCACAGCGCAACCATATTTTGGCAGTGGAAATTCAGGCAGACAAAGTTCTGATTGCTACAGATCAGCCTTATAAAACTGAATGGATGTCGAATCTCGAGCAGAATATTGCACCAAAAAAAATACAACGGGTATTACTGAATCCAGAACAATTACAACGTTATATTACTGAATACTATCAAGTCAGTCGTGCAGTTAGTGGTTCACAAAAATCGTCTGCCTATGACCGGGAAAATAAGGGCGTCGAAGCCTTGCTGCAACTGGGCGATTCCCAGAATCCGGATGCCAATGACCAGCATATTGTCAAACTGGTGGACTGGGTGCTGCAATTTGCTTTTGAACAAGGTGCCAGTGATATTCATATGGAACCACGTAAAGACACCGGCAAGATCCGTTTCCGGATTGATGGGGTGCTGCATACGATTTACAACATGCCGGCCAATACATTGACCGCCGTCATTTCCCGAATCAAGATTCTGGGCCGGATGAATGTGGCGGAAAAACGTAAGCCACAGGATGGTCGCCTGAAAACCCGGACACCTAAAGGACAGGAAACTGAACTGCGTCTGTCGACCTTGCCGACCGCCTTTGGTGAAAAACTGGTGATGCGTATTTTCGATCCGGAAGTGCTGGTGAGAAGCTTCCAGCAACTTGGTTTTGAAGGCCATTTGCTCAATGACTGGAATAATCTCACCAGTCACAGTCATGGTATTATTCTGGTGACCGGCCCAACCGGTTCCGGTAAAACTACTACGCTTTATTCAACCTTGAAGCAGCTGGCGACTGAACAGGTCAACGTCTGTACCATTGAAGACCCGATCGAGATGCTGGAACCCAGCTTTAACCAAATGCAGGTCAATAATGGTATCGATCTTGGCTTCGCTGACGGCGTGCGCGCACTGATGCGTCAAGATCCGGACATTATCATGGTCGGGGAGATCCGTGATCAGGACACTGCCAATATGGCGATTCAGGCCGCATTGACCGGTCACCTGGTTCTCTCAACTTTACATACCAACGATGCGCCGTCGAGTCTGACCCGTCTGCATGATCTGGGCGTACAGCCATTTTTGACAGCAGCAACCATCTTGGGTGTTCTGGCTCAACGTCTGGTACGTAAGCTGTGTCCGCACTGCAAACAGGAAAGCTTCCTGAATGAACAGGAATGGCAGCATCTAGCTACGGATTATCCTTTGCCGCGACCGGAATTTGTCTTTAAGGCGGTGGGCTGCGAAGAATGCCGGCATACCGGCTATAAAGGCCGTATCGGGATTTATGAGTTTATGCCATTGAGTCTGACCACCAAACAGCTGATTGGTGCCGATGCCAACCTGAACCAGCTGCGTCAGCAGGCTAAAAAAGAAGGGGTAGAGCCGCTCAGAATTGCCGGGGCACGCAAGATTCTGGAAGGTGTGACCACGCTTGAAGAAGTCCTGAGAGTTGTGCCCTTAAATTAATTTTGAAAATGAAGCAATCTTAAGATTCAATTCATCTTCGGCTGTTTTAATAGCATCATCGAAACAAGGCAAGACTTTAAAGAGGTAATTGCGATGAAAATGATGATAAATACGGTTTTGGCAGCTGCATTGATGGGTTCTATCGCGACGGCTACGATAGCAAGTAGCGACACTGCTGTGAATCAGGCTGCTTTTGCTAAATCGACCACAGTCAAACAGGCACTGGCCATGAAAGATGACAGTAAGGTTCAGCTTAAAGGTTATGTCGTGAAAGCGGTCGGTGATGAAAAATACCAGTTCCGAGACAGCACAGGAACTATTACTGTTGAGATTGATGATGAACTTTGGCAAGGCAAACCGATTTCAGCCAAAACACCGGTAATCATCACAGGTGAAATCGACATTGATTATAAACCGGCAAAACGTGTTGAAATTGAGGTTGATCAGGTTCGTTTCTAATATCGCCTGATTTGCTGAAATCAATTTGAACACAGCGACAAAAAACCACATGCAAGTTACCAAAAAGCATGTGGTTTTTTTGAGTCTGGAACTTTTTCAAGGCAAGATAGAACAAGGAAGCAAACGGAGCAGAATATGCGTATTCTTTTGGCGGAAGATGATCAGTCTCAGGCAGACAGTATCCAGACTTGGCTGGAAATGGACGGTTATGTGATTGATCGGGTAGAGCGTGGTGATCATGCGATCCTAGCGATTGAGCAGCATAAATATGACTGTATTCTGCTGGATCGTGGCCTGCCGAATGCCACTGGAGATGACATTCTGAAAATTTTGCGCAGCCAACATCAAGATACGCCGGTGATTTTTATTACGGCCAAAGACAGTATTGATGACCGGGTTGAAGGTCTGGATTTAGGCGCGAATGATTATCTGGTCAAACCTTTTAGTCTGGAAGAACTTTCGGCCCGAGTTCGTGCCCAACTCAGACAGAAACAGCAAACACCGAATCATATCCTGCAATGGCAGGATCTCAGTCTGGACACTCAAGCCAAGACCCTAACTAAAGAAGGTCAAGCTGTGAATCTGACTGCGAAGGAATTTCAAATTCTATACAAGCTGATGCAGCAGCCTGAACATATTGTCACCCGTGAACAGCTAGAAGAATCGCTGTACGCTTGGGGTGATGAAATTGAAAGTAATGCCATTGAAGTATTTATCTATCAGCTGCGTAAAAAAATCGGCAGCCAGATGATCAAGACTATTCGCGGTCTGGGCTATCGCATGCATAAGGCTGAGGCTTAACCCCATGTCGGCTGCTATTTCCCTGCAAACCCGGCTAATTAAACATGCGCTGTTCAGTTCCATCTTGGCCGGAATATTGGCCTGGCTGCTGTTATTGGGAATTTCCAGTTATCAGGCCAGTCAGCTGCATGATGAATTAATGCAGCAGATTTCTGAGTTGCTGCTTGGCGATGTCACCCAGGCCAAAGGCACCCAGGTGGATGAGCTCAGTGAACAGTTTGATATCCAGTATGCCTTGTTGCTGGATCAGCAGGTACTGACAACTTCGATTGATGATGAATTAATTAATACCATTCCAAAAGCACGGAACAACGGCTTCCAGTTTGCTTATGAGAATGGTCGTTTTATCCGGATACTGACTGCGGAAGATGACGACCTTCAGGTCAAAATCGTACAGCCACTTTCAGTACGTTTCGATGAACTCTGGCAAACTACTTTGGGCTTTGCCGGGATCTTATTCACTTTATGGCTAGTGCAATGGCTGATTCTAAGGGTCTCGGTCAAACGCCAGTTACGGCCATTAAACAAGATTTCGCGTGCCATTGGTTCCAAGACTGCTCAGGATCTGAGTCCTATTAAAACACCTGACCCTGAAATCACTGAACTGCAACCGATCATTCGTCAGCTGAATGCCATGCTCGGCCGGCTGGAGAAATCACTGGCTGCTGAACAGCGTTTTACTGCAGATGCTTCACATGAGCTGCGTTCGCCACTGTCTGCGATTCAAATGCGTCTACAGGTTTTAAAACGCAAATATCAAGATGATGCACAGCTCCCTCAGGCATTACAGTTGATCCAAAATGATGTCAACCGCGGCACGCAGGTACTGGAAAATTTACTTTTACTGGCACGACTCGATCCGGAGCGAACAGGGCAATTAGCAACGCAAACGATTAATCTTAAGAATCTGGTTCAGGAGGCTTTGCAGGCCTTGCAGCCTTTTGCAGAAGAAAAAGACATTCATTGGAATCTAAAACTTGAGGATGCTGTGATCGAAGCGAATCCAGAACTGATTTTTAGTTGTATTCGCAATCTGGTCGACAATGCGATCCGTTATACGCCGCAACAGGGACAGGTCGAGATCCGAACAGTTATTGAGCAGCATCAGATACAGTTACTGATTGAAAACTCAGGAGAGGGGATTGCTGATGAGGTACTGGAACGTTTAGGTGAACGTTTTTATCGGGCTTTGGGTACGCGAACTCAGGGTTCAGGTCTAGGTCTGTCCATTTGCCAGAAAATTATGGCACTGCATGCAGCTAAAATTGACTATGCGCCGTCGGACTTGGGTGGACTTAAAGTGTCATTGAGTTTTGAGCCTGATGGCAAAATCTCATGATTAGAAGATTAAAAAGCAGTATGCGCTGATTCATACTGCTGCTTCCCACGTTTGTTATTATTAGAACTGATTTAATTATTTGGTCAGAATAAGACGGTTATTGCGGGTCAGACGCAAGCGGTATTCTTCGCCGGCATGCATGATCCGGATTTCACGACCCAGTGCAAACAGATTGTTGGAGTGCAGCATTGGCAAGGCATGGTGAGTATCATTGTTACGGGTGAATAGGCTAAATGGGGCGTTCATTCCGTCGACTCCGTGGTGTGTTTTGGATTGATTTAAATGATAATCATTATCGAATAGATCTGTCAACGAAATATTGAGCAATTTATAAAAAACTCTAATTTGCTTACAATCTGTAAAACTTTAACGGTTCTGTACATCATGACTAAAGCTACGATTCATGTCGCAATTGCGCTTTTATTTTATCAAAATCAGGTTCTCGTCGGCTGGCGTGAGGCCAAGCAGCATCAGGGTAATAAATATGAATTTCCAGGCGGAAAAGTTGAACAGGGCGAATTACCAGTCGAGGCATGTCGCCGCGAAGTGATGGAAGAGGTCGGCGTTGATATCGAATGCTGGCATGCCTCTGATTTTATCTCCCATGAATATGAAGATCTCATTGTCAATTTGCATATTTTCCATGCTTCAGTACAGCCTGCTCAACTGGCTGAAATCAAACAGCCCTGGCGCTGGTACAGTCGGGAAGAACTTGGACAGCTGAATTTTCCGAAAGCCAATCAGTCCATGATCCAAAAGCTGCAATGGCCGCAGCGCATCAAGATAGCTGAAGATCTGGATATTTTATCAAGTCTGGATACAGATCAAATGTTGTATTGGCGCGTGGAAGCAACGCCTGAATGGATCATGCAATTACAGCAATATCCGGTAGATCAACTCTCCAAGTTAATCATTAATCAGCAGCTTTGGTCACAACTGAATGAATTGCAGCAGCAGACGATTTGCACGATTCATCTAAAACAGAATCAACTGATGAACTTGAAACAAAGTGAATTGAAATCTGGCTATCGTTATCTAGCGGCTTGTCATGACCTGACCGCTTTAATGCATGCAGAACAGATCGGCTGTGAAGCGGCTTTACTGAGTCCGGTACTAGCGACCGCAACGCATCCGGACACACCTGCGCTAGGCTGGGAGCAATTCAAGCAAATGGCAGAGCAGGTACAGATTCCGGTTTTTGCTTTGGGCGGAATGAAAGCTGAAGAACTCGATTATGCAAAAAGCCAGCATGCTTATGGCATTGCCGGCATTCGCTATATTTAAACACTTTATTTAGAAAATAAACTTTCTATTGGTAAGTCAGTTTCTATAGAAAATTATCTTAAAGCTTTTTCAGTGCCTGTTGAGCTTGCTGAATCGCTTTGGCATTTTTCCGCAACTGAGCAGATTTAAGGCGCACTTGCCAAAGCTGCTTTTTCATGACACTAGATTGTGCATAACTCAGGCCACGTAAGGCAAAAGCATCGGCGCTTGCTGGCTGATTTTTACGGTTGGCGATCATGCCCAAGTATAAATAGGTTTCTGGTGCCTGAGGGGCCAGTCGCTGTGCCTGAGTTGCAGCAGCTTCAGCTTGAGCAAATTGCTGCTTGGTATAGGCCTGCTGGGTTTGCTGCATCAGACTCTTGAAGGCCGGCAGATTACGTCCATCATCAAACTTTTGGCTTTTCGGCTTCTGTTCAGGAATGACAATTTTCTGACGTTTGATGTCAGGACGGTCATAAGGCGTAATCACAACGCCGTCTGGTGTTTTTGCCTTAGGTTTTTCCGTCGCAGGCTTGGCAGGGCTAACTGGCTTTTCTGGCTCAGAGATACTTTGGCAGCCCACCAGACTGAGGATGAGCAAACCAGGGAGGATTTTTCTTAACATAAACATAAACATAAACTCAATTAATGGCTATAACTTCCACTGGCGATAATACGGGTTTCGCTCTCAAGATCGCGTTCTATTTCTGTTTCACTTTCTTGTATGTAGCGACTCATATCATCCTGTTCAGCATCAGATGGCGCAGGTTCTGAATCAATATCATAAGGTTCCGTCACATAGTGCGAGATGCCGCAGGCAGTCGCCTGATTTGGCAGGGCATGACGCGAAATCGGGATATACATGGCGCCTTCACAGCCTTGTGCAGACAATAAACCAGTATAACGATCCAGCCAATGCCATTCGATTTCATTCGGCTGTGGCAGATTCACCGGTTTCTGGCGCAACTGTTTCATGACATTGGTCCAAACGGGCAGGGCACCTGAAGAACCGGTTAAGCCAGTGACTTTGTTGTCATCCAGACCGAGCCAAACCACGGTCATATAATTACCTGAGTATCCGGCAAACCATGAGTCACGGCTGTCATTCGTAGTACCGGACTTACCAGCAAGATTCAGACTGCGTGGTAAGCTGTTATAGGCTGCACGACCTGTACCATTCGACATGACCTGTTGTAAGCCATAATTCAGGGCATAAGCAGAAGCTGGATCAATGGTCGGTTGTACACTCAGGCTATAACGATCCAGAGAGCGGCCGTTGGCATCCACCACAGAGCGGATGGCTTTGGTTGGGTATTTAAAGCCGCCTGTAGCAAAGTTGCCGTAAATATTCATCACTTCCATCGGGGACATATCTACCGCACCCAAGTAAATCGATGGATAAGATGGAATATCTGAGGTCACACCAAATTTTTTCAGATGATTAATAAAGGTGGACAGACCAAATTCTTGTGCTAAACGCACAGTGGACAGGTTATAAGATTGCGATAAGGCTTGTGACATTGGAATGACACCATGTCCGCGACCACTATAGTTTTTCGGCGTCCAGGTTTTGCCATCACTCTTGATGCTGATTTCACTGTCTTCAATTGGGCTTGCCCAGTGATAACGGTTCGATTCCAGGGCACTCAGGTAGATCACCGGTTTTAGCAGGGAACCGACTTGACGCTTGGCATCGACTGCACGGTTAAAGCCGGTAAAATCTTGAGTCGAACCCACCGCGGCCACCAGCTCACCATTTTCCGGATGCGATACCAATACTGCGCCCTGTAAATCTTTCAGGCGACCTGGATTGGATTTACTTAAACGCGCCACCGTCTCTTTAAAGCTGTCCTGAATTCTGGTTTGGGCTAAAGGATCTAAAGTGGTGAAAATTCGCAGACCCTGATTGGTCAGATCGGTTTCCTGATAATCTGTGCGTAATTGACGACGTACGATATCCAGAAAATCCGGGAAGCGGGCAGGGCCTAAAGTCGGTTTGGAAATGACATTTAACGGACGTGCGGTTTCTTTTTCATATTGTTCCTGAGTCAGATAGCCCATCACCAGCATATTATTCAGAACGATATCACGACGTTTTTTCGCACTTTCAGGATTGCGCCATGGATTATATAGGCTTGGACCTTGGACTAAACCCACCAGAAATGCTTGCTGGGAAATATTCAGTTCACGCAGTGGCAGGCCAAAATAAAACTGCGATGCCAGACCATAACCATTAATGGAGTAGTTACCATTCTGGCCCAGATTTACCTCATTCAGATAAGCTTCCAGAATTTCATTTTTGTCATAATGCAATTCAATCAGCATCGCCATAAAGGCTTCATTCACTTTACGTTTTAAAGTGCGCTCAGGGGTCAAATAGAAATTTTTAACCAATTGCTGGGTCAAGGTTGAACCACCCTGACGTTTACCACCGGTAATATTGCTGACCACGGCACGTGCAATACCACGCGGTGAAACCCCATGATGCTCATAGAACTTACGATCTTCGGTCGCGATCAGCGCTTCGATCAAGGGCTTAGGCACTTTATTTAGCTTAATCAGCACACGGTCTTCGTTATGTTGCGGATAAATCCCGCCTATTAATAAAGGTTCTAAACGCGCAATCCCGCTTGAAGAGGGTTTGGTCGCGCTGACTTCTGCAATCTGTTCACCGCTGAAACTGACTTTCAATATTTGTTCCGGTTCAACCCGGTCACCAAAATCAAAGCCGCGTGTATGCACATACAGGGTATTGCCAGTGCTGACAAAGTTGCCTGATTTAGTATAACTATCCGAATTTTTATAACCGAGTAATTTTAATTCTTGTTGGAAATCCTGCAGGCTGACTGGGGCATTCACGTACACTTCCATCGGACGTGCGAAGACCTTGGCCGGAATATCCCAGCGCTGACCTTCAAACTTGTCGCGTACAATATTGTCTAATCTAATCAAATAGATACTAAATGCTACAAAGATAGAAATGACAATAATAGAAAAAATTAAGGCAAGAAACCCCATGCCACGTTCAGATTTCATAAATACTTATAAGATCCTGTGAAATTGTGCTAATCATGCGAAGCTTTTCATTATTTTGCAATATTTAATCAAGAAATGCGCTTAAAATTAAAATGAAACCCCACAATTTCTCCTTAATTCGAATATATTTCAAATAATTTCCTACCTATGAAGCACTGTTATAAATTGTCATCCAGGTATAGCTTAATGTTATGATAAGCAGGATTCGTAGCGGAGCGACGACACTGGTGCAAATTTCCCATAAGACCTTTCGAAATATCGGGTTAATAGGACGTCCTGATAAATCGTCGGTGGTTGAAACCTTATGCCTTATTCACGATCATCTTCTCAATTTAGGCCTACACCCAGTTTTTGATGCAGCGACAGCTGAACTTGTTCCCTATCAAAATACCCAAACCGTCAGTCGTGCCTTATTGGGTGAGGTGGTGGATCTGGTGATTGTCGTGGGCGGTGACGGCTCGCTATTACATGCAGCACGCGCCTTGGTCAAGTACAATACCCCGGTGATCGGGGTTAACCGTGGTCGTCTGGGTTTTTTAACGGATATCAAGCCGACTGAAGTGATATTCAAGCTGGATCAGGTATTAAAGGGTGACTTTCAGACTGAGCGACGCTTTTTACTCGAAGTCGAAATTCGCTCCAAAGGTGAAGTGATTTACGATGCCATTGCTCTAAATGATGTGGTGCTACATTCAGGGAAATCGGTACATATGATCGATTTTGAACTGAATATTGATGGACAATATGTCTATCGTCAGCACAGCGATGGCCTGATAGTCTCTACGCCGACTGGTTCTACGGCTTATGCGCTTTCTGGTGGTGGCCCGATTGTACATCCAAGTATGGATGCGATTGCCTTGGTACCGATGCATCCGCATACCTTGTCTTCACGCCCGATTGTGGTCGGTGGACATAGTGAAATTAAATTACTGATTCGTGAAAATCGCGTACTGCCGATGGTTAGTGCGGATGGACAACACAGTGTGTCTTTGAATGTGGGTGATAGCGTCCATATTCGCAAGCATCCCTTTAAACTGAATCTTCTGCATCCACCGGGTTATGACTTTTATAATGCCTGTCGAACCAAACTGGGGTGGAATCAGGACTTTGATTATTTTAAGCAGGATTAAATCATGAATATTGAACAAATGCTTGCCGTACTCAATCCTGAGATTGTTGAACGCCTAAGAACAGCAGTCGAAATTGGAAAGTGGCCAAACGGTGTAGCCTTGACACCAGAACAACGTCAGACCTGTATGCAGGCAGTGTATGCCTGGGAAATGAAAAACCTGCCTGAAAATGAGCGCAGCGGTTATATCGATCGCGGTACTAAAGAAGAGGGTGAAGAGTGTGATGATGATCATCACAAGAATGAACCTGAATTCAAGCCGATTCGTTTTGTTTAAGGCTTAATTCCCAGCCAATAGCAATACAATTAAAAAAAGCATTGTTCATTCACTGAACAATGCTTTTTTCTTTTGCACAAGATTAAACCGTGTGGCGATTCGCCCATAAGATTTTGGCTTTTTGCATCGCAGCTTCAAAGCTGTCACACACGCCCATGGTATATAGCGCAATGCCCATAGTTTCTATCACTGCAATCTCGCCATAATCATGGCTTTGCTGACCGTCCCAGACAGCCTTAAATAGCGCCAGATCCAGTTCTTCTTCAATTGGACTGCGGTTGTCAGTGAGCTTTGGCAATTCATGCTCATAGAGCAGGCCATCTTTAATGCCACAGATGAGCGTTTTGGCATCCGGATTACGCTCGAATTCGCCCCCTTCACCTTTAATCACGGCACTATTTTTATAGCCTAAGCGGAAAGCCGCTTGCTGATGCGAACCACGATACGCTGGATGGAAAATTGCTTGCAGGGTCGCTTTGGCATTAAACGGATTGATCAGACGCGCCAGCGTATGAATCGGGGAGCGTAACCCCATGACATTACGCAGCGCAATCAAGTCTGCAAGAATCGGAGAAATCACTTCTAGCGGAATATAGGCAAAATGCTGTTGTTGCAGTTGCTGTTCAACCTCGGCATCATTTTGACAGATTGGATAGCCTAAGTAAGTCAGCACCTGTTCGGTGTAAACACGGTTCATGGTATGGCCTGAGGCACCATGCATCACAATATTATAACCATGCTTGGCCAGCGTCAGCGCTGCCAGAATAAACCATGGATAATGTTTGCGCTTGCCCGCATAGGACGACCAATCCAGATCGACATCCAGTTTTTTGAAACTCAGCTGGTCACGTGTCGCCTGTACGAAACCGGCCAACTCATCTACAGATTCTTCCTTGACCCGCAATAACATCAAGAATGCACCTAACTGCACATCCAGCACTTCATTTTTCAAAATCATACTGAAGGCTTGATAGGCTTCATCATAGCTGAGGGAGCGGGCGCCATTTTTCCCTTTACCCACAATGCGTACATATTGGGCAAAGGGATGTTCGAAATCTTTATAGATATTTCTTTTGGTATTCATAACTTTTTACAGCTTGCAGAAAATATTAATGTCAAGGGAGAGGGTGAAAATCCATAAACCTTTCAGTATACGTAAAACAATCAGTTAAATCTGATTATCGACTAATGTCTAATCCAATATTGATTAAAAAGCAAACAAGCGCATAATAAGTTATGCACATTTAGTATGAATATTCGGTAAAATTTAGGCAATTTTTAGAGTCTGTTTAATTTTTCTTAATCTCTTTCTCCCATTTAATACTTTGGTCTGATACTGAGTGTCAGATTCAATGCATGGCTGATTATCATTTTGAACATTCTCTTGAGCCTTTTGATATTTGATCCGGTTCACCCTGAGAAGGGATGAAGAGGTCAGTATATTTCTCAAAATGGTCTTTCTTATTTTTGATATCGTTCAAGTAGATTTATTATGGCGAAACAACCAATTTATAAGTCACTGTATTTTCAAGTGATTGTGGCCATTATCGCAGGTATTCTGGTCGGGCATTTTTCGCCTAGTGGTACGCAAATTGTCAATGGCGTAGAACAACATGTCCCTGGCTTGGGCGAACAGCTTAAACCGCTTGGTGATGCATTTATCCGTCTGATTAAAATGATCATCGCACCTGTGATTTTCTGTACCGTAGTGAGCGGTATTGCGGGTATGGAAAGCATGAAATCAGTGGGTAAAACTGGTGGTGTTGCTTTACTTTACTTCGAGATCGTATCTACGATTGCTTTGGTCATCGGTCTGGTCGTGATTAACATCGTGAAGCCTGGTGTGGGCATGAACGTTGATCCTGCTTCACTGGATACCAGTGGCATCAGTAAATATGTTGCTTCAGGTGAGTCACAATCGACTATCGACTTCCTGATGAACATTATTCCAAATACGGTTGTGGGCGCATTTGCAGAAGGCGAAATCCTGCAAGTTCTATTGTTCGCGATTATCTTTGGTTTTGCGCTGCATAAGCTAGGTGATCAAGGCAAGCCAGTCCTGAAACTCATTGACCAGATTTCACATGTATTCTTCAACATCGTGAATATGGTGATGAAACTTGCTCCAATTGGTGCATTTGGTGCAATGGCGTTTACAATTGGTAAATATGGTATTGGTTCTCTTGCTCAGCTGGCACAGTTGATCATTTGTTTCTATGTTACCTGCGTACTGTTTATTTTCATCGTATTGGGCTCAATTGCGCGTTTCGCAGGGTTCAGCATCATGAAGATGATCCGCCTGATTCGCGAAGAACTTCTGATTGTACTGGGGACGTCATCTTCAGAATCAGTACTGCCACGTATGTTGAAGAAACTGGAACTTGCCGGTGCTGAAAAATCAGTGGTAGGCCTGGTAATTCCAACTGGTTATTCATTTAACCTGGATGGTACGTCGATTTACTTGACGATGGCTGCGATCTTCATTGCACAAGCGACCAATACACAACTTGATTTGTCTCATCAAATTACGCTGCTTCTGGTACTTCTGATCTCATCTAAGGGTGCGGCAGGCGTGACTGGTTCAGGCTTTATTGTGATGGCGGCAACTTTGGCTGCTGTAGGGAATATTCCTGTTGCAGGTCTAGCATTGATTCTCGGTATCGATCGTTTCATGTCTGAAGCTCGTGCCTTGACCAATCTGGTCGGTAACTCTTTGGCGACTTTAGTGGTTGCGAAATGGGTGGGCCAGTTAGATATGGACAAGCTGAACTATGCTTTAGCAAATCCTGCAGAAATTGACGAAAAAATGGCACAAGAAGGCAATAACGCTCACTAATTTTGAGTCTGTCTTTCATGTCTAAAAGGGAAGCTTCGGCTTCCCTTTTTTATTGACTGTGAAGTTAGTAAAAAGATGAATGCCGGCACATGACAGGGAGCAGGAAAGTCGATAGTCTGTGAAAAGGAAACTAAAATGATAAACAACAAGGACAATAGAATGCTTGCCTACGATGCCGATCTAGAATTATTCCGCGATAATTTTAAACGCTTTATGAACGAACATGTCGCACCGTACTACGACCAGTGGGAACGTGAAGGTCTGATGCCGCGTTCAGTCTGGAATGCACTCGGTGAAAATGGCTTCTTGTGTGTCGATGTTCCAGAAGAATATGGTGGCTATGGGGTGCCGACCGATTATTCCTTGATGCTGATCGAAGAATCTGCACGTGCCGGATACAGTGCGATTGCCACAGGTCTGTCTTGTCATTCCGATATTGCAGCACCGTATATCCTGCATATCGGTACCGAAGAACAGAAAAAATACTGGTTACCAAAAATGGTCACCGGTGAAGTGGTCGGTGCGATCGGCATGACTGAACCGGGTGCTGGTTCAGATTTGCAAGCTATGCGCACCAGTGCCATCTTGCATGATGAACATTATCTGTTAAATGGCTCAAAAACCTTCATTTCCAATGGTCAGCATGCTGACTTAGTGGTGCTTGCCGTCAAAACCGATCCGCAAGCCCGTGCCAAAGGCGTTTCATTGTTGCTGGTCGATACCCATCTGGAAGGCTTTAAAAAAGGCACCAATTTGGACAAGATTGGTCTGCATGCTCAGGATACGTCTGAACTGTTCTTCGACAATGTCAAAGTGCCAAAGGAGCAATTACTGGGTCAGCCGGGACAGGGATTTGCTTACCTGATGCAGGAATTGCCGCGTGAGCGTACCGCCATTGCTGCCACCGCTCTAGGCGCCATTCGTGGATCTATTGATGTGACCACACAGTATGTGAAAGAGCGTCAGGCTTTTGGTCAGGCGATCGGTCAATTCCAGAATACCCGTTTTGTGCTTGCGCAAGCGAAAATTGATGAATTGGCGACCGCAGCATTTTATAACCAGAATCTTGAGCTTTATATGCAAGGGAAACTGGATGTAGAAACTGCAGCGGCATTGAAGAGCTTTTCTACCGATATGCAGATGAAAATCGCGGACAATCTCCTGCAATTATTTGGGGGTTATGGCTATATGACTGAATATCCAATTTCACGTTTCTTCGTTGATGCGCGGATCCAGCGGATTTATGGGGGTACCAATGAAATCATGAAGGAGATTGTGGCCCGCGGTCTGTTAGGGCGTTAATAGCTCAACCATAAAAAAGAGTCCCGAAGGACTCTTTTTTATAGGGGAGAACATGGCCAAGATGGGAAATATTTTTTAAGACTTTATGATTTTAAAACATCCAAACATTCATGAATAAAAATGGGTAAATCATTGGGTAGGCGCGATGAAATCAACTGATTATTGTCATTCACCAGTTCCGCATCATAATACGTTCCACCGGCACGTTGTACGCGACTGGCATGCGCGCGAATACTGGTAATAATTCGATTTTTTAGTACATCTGCTTCGCACAGTAATAATGATGCATCACATAAACTAAAGATGGTTTTCTTGGCCTGGTTAAAAGCTTGGATAAATTGAAGCACCCGCATATCGGTAGATAAAGAAACTGCAGATTCACCGCCAGGGATCAGCAAGGCATCAAAATCATCAATACTGATTTGTTCGATGCCCCGGTCAATCGTCACTGCAGAACAGCCATGCAGACCATAGACCACTTTTCCTACATTAAACTCAATATTACAGATGCTATGCTTTGCTTCCAGCAAGGCCGCAACGGGTTCAAGATATTCCTGATCTTCAAAATTATTCGTCAAAAGTACAGCTATTCTTTTTGGCATGACTGACACCCAAACGCTTGTTTTAAGTTAGACTATCTATGATTGGTTAAAAAATCGTCTCTGCTTTGTAATTGAGTAGTGATTTAATGTAAAAAATAAGTGAAATCAAAGAGAAGTCGATAAAAATGGGGTTGCAGAGTGTGCATTTTATTGTGAAATCTATCTTAGATATGAATGGTTCAAAAATGACGTGTGAAAAGTAATTATTTTAATTTTCTTATGCTTAAAACCGCTATATAGATTAAGAAATAGTGATATTTCATCTTCCTTAAAATCAGTTAATATGGACAGGCAAAGTTTACAATTTAATAATGTAAATCAAGCAGAAAAGCTGAAGTAAATGTTACCAGATATGACCAAAAGCGATAAATGGTTAAAATCAACTGTATGTTTTTAAGACTTAATCTACCAATGTCATATTGCGTAACATTTGAAAGCTCACTATTGTTATACTGAACAGATAAGGTTTATGAAGGGCGACAGAACAATGATCAACGACGATCAAAACACCACGACTTCTCTTGATTTGGCAAAAATTCGTGAAGATATCGATTCTGTTGATCAGCAAATTCAGCAATTGATTAACCGTCGGGCACGTTTGGCTGAAGCTGTGGCAAAAGCAAAGTTTGCTTCAGAAGAGAATCCGCTGTTTTACCGTCCAGAACGTGAAGCTCAGGTTTTGCGTAATGTCATGGAACGTAATGAAGGGCCATTGTCTGATACCACCATGGCACGTCTGTTCCGTGAAATCATGTCGGCCTGTCTGGCACTTGAAGCTCCGCAAAGCATTGCTTTCTTGGGACCAGTCGGGACCTATACTCATTCTGCGGTACTCAAGCACTTTGGCCATGATGCTGTGGTTCGTCCTTTACCGACCATTGATGAAGTTTTCCGTGACGTGGAAGCGGGTAGTGCCCATTATGGTCTGGTGCCGGTAGAAAATTCCTCTGAAGGCGTGGTTAACCATACTTTAGACTGTTTCAAAACCTCGAACCTGAATGTGATTGGCGAAGTTGAATTACCGATTCACCATCAGTTCCTGATTTCTGAAAATACCCGTAAAGACAGCATCAAACAGATTTATGCGCATCAGCAGACTTTGGCACAGTGCCGTAAGTGGCTGGATGCGCATTATCCAGGCGTGGAACGTGTCGCTTTAAGCTCCAACGCAGAAGCAGCGCGCCGTATTCGTAATGAATGGCATTCTGCCGCGATTGCCTCTGAAATTGCTGCGAGTATCTATGATCTCGAAATCATGCATAGCAATATCGAGGACAATCCGGAAAATACCACACGCTTCCTGGTGATTGGTCGTGAAAAAGTGCCTCAAAGTGGTAATGACAAGACTTCATTACTAATCTCAGCGCATGATCGTGCCGGAGCTTTGCTGGAAATTCTGGCGCCGTTTGCCAAGCACAATATCAGTCTGACCAGTATTGAAACCCGGCCTGCACTTCCTGAAAAATGGGCTTATGTGTTCTTCATTGATCTTGAAGGCCATATTGAGCAGGAACACGTGAAAGCAGCCATTGAAGAAATTCGTCCTTTGGTTAAAGAAGTTCGCGTGCTCGGTTCATATCCTGCAGCTGTACTTTAAGTCAGCTATATGTGGTCAGGGCGAGGGTACTGACCACTGTTTTATACCTAAAATTGGAAGTCTAAAATGTCGTTTGTTCCAGCCAATTCAGGCATCTCAAAATTAAAGCCATATCAACCGGGTAAACCGATCAGTGAACTTGAGCGCGAGTTGGGTCTTACCGATATCGTCAAACTGGCTTCAAATGAAAATCCGCTGGGTTGTTCAGATAAAGTCAAAGAAGCGGTCGCTGCGGAAATTGCTGAAATTGGCCGTTATCCAGATGGTGGTGGTTTTATCCTGAAAGATCAGATCAAAACCCAGTTTGGTTTTAATCATGATCAGATTACCTTGGGGAATGGTTCAAACGACTTACTGGAAATGTTTGCCCGTGCATTCGTTTCAGAAAATGATTCGGTGGTGTATAGCCAGCATGCTTTTGCGGTTTATGCATTGGTAACTCAAGCCATTAATGCGCAAGCGATTGAAGTACCAGCTAAAGGCTTCTCGCATGACTTGGAAGCAATGGCGGCTGCCATTCAGGACAACACCAAACTCGTTTTCATTGCAAACCCGAATAATCCAACCGGAACCTGGTTCGAAGAAGCTGAATTTGAAGCTTTCATGCAAAAAGTTCCTGCTAATGTCATCGTGGTTCTGGATGAAGCCTATGTGGAATATTTCCCGGAAAACTTCAACAGCTTGAAATTCCTTGCGCAATATCCAAACCTGATCGTTAGCCGTACTTTGTCGAAGTGTTATGGTTTGGCTGCACTACGTGTTGGTTTTGCTCTGGCTTCAGTTGAAGTGACAGATTACCTGAACCGTATTCGTCAACCATTTAATGTCAACCATTTAGCGATGGTCGCTGCGGTGGCTGCACTGAAAGATGAAGACTTTATCGCGCGTTCTCGTGAAGTGAATAAAGCCGGTATGGCGCAACTTGAAGCTGGCTTTAAGGCTTTGGGTCTTAACTATGTGCCTTCACGTGCCAACTTTATTCTGGTAGATGTACAGGCAGACCCATCAGCAACCTTCAATGGTTTGCTCAAACAAGGGGTGATTGTGCGTCCGGTTGGTATTTCAAATCACATTCGCGTATCGATTGGTACTGAAGCAGAAAATGCGAAATTCTTGAGCGCATTGGCTAAAGTACTCGGTTTAGAGGCAAAAGCTTAAACCATGTCGCAGCCACTGTTTGAAAAAGTTGCATTTATCGGGCTTGGACTGATTGGTTCAAGTCTGGCGCGTGTCATTCGAGCCGAGCATTTGGCCAATGACATCGTTGCATCGACACGTTCACAAAAGACTTTGGACGATGCTAAATCTCTTGGCCTGATTTCCGAAGGCTATGCCGATCCTGTAGAGGCGGTCAAAGGTGCTGATCTGGTAGTGCTTGCATTGCCGGTACGTGCCACGCAAAAGGTGTTGGAAGCCATTCAGCCTTATTTATCTCCCAATACCATTATTACTGATGTTGGTAGTACCAAAGGTAATGTGGTCGATGCAGCGAAAGCGGTTTTTGGCGATGAACTGCCTGAAGGTTTTGTACCGGGCCATCCGATTGCAGGTGCCGAGCATACCGGGGTGCATGCAGGTAAAGTTGATTTATTTGCCAATCACAAGGTGATCTTGACGCCACTGCCAAGCAGTGCAGACTGGGCCGTCGATAAACTGATTCAGCTGTGGCAAGCGGCGAAAGCCGAAGTGATTTGTATGGATGTCGACAAGCACGATGAAGTGCTGGCGCATACCAGTCATCTTCCGCATCTCATGGCATTCAACTTGGTTGAGCAATTGGCCAAGCGTGAAGACAATTTAGATATATTTCGTTATGCTGCCGGTGGCTTCCGGGATTTCTCGCGAATTGCCGCTAGCGATCCACAAATGTGGCATGACATCTTTTTTGCCAACAAAAAAGCAGTTCTGAATGCTGTTGATGGCTTTGAACAGCAGCTCGCGATTATTCGCAAATTGATTGAAGATGAAGATTCCCACGCATTGATGGGCTTATTGGGTCATGCGCAGGCAGCTCGCCAGCATTTCAACCATATGCTCGCCAAGAAACCTTTCATGGAGAAAAATAAAGTGACACAACAATTTACCATTCAGCCGGGTGCCAAGAAATTTCAGGGTAAATTTACCGTGCCAGGTGACAAATCTGTGTCACATCGCTCGATCATGTTTGGTGCGATTGCAGAAGGTACCACACATGTGACCGGCTTTTTGGAAGGTGAGGATGCTCTAGCGACACTGCAAGCTTTCCGTGATATGGGAGTCAGCATTGAAGGCCCTAAAAATGGTGAAGTCACCATTCATGGTGTTGGCATGCAAGGCTTAAAAGCGCCGCAGTCTGCCATTTATATGGGCAACTCAGGCACTTCAATGCGTTTGCTGTCGGGTATGCTAGCAGCACAGAAATTTGATTCAGTGATGACAGGGGATGCGTCATTGTCTAAACGTCCAATGGAGCGTATTGCCAAGCCTTTACGTGAAATGGGCGCGCAAATTCAGACCACTGGTGAGCGAGGTACGCCACCTGTATCCATCACCGGCAACCAAAACCTGAAAGGGATTCAGTACGATTTGCCAATGGCCTCTGCTCAGGTGAAATCAGGGATTCTACTTGCAGGTCTATGGGCGGAAGGTGAAACTTCGGTGACTGAACCAGAACCAACACGCGACCATACTGAACGTATGCTGCGTGCATTTGGTTATGAAGTGAAAACCGAAGGCAACCGAATTTCCCTGCAAGGTGGCGGCAAGTTAGTGGGTACCAACATTCAAGTGCCTTCAGATATTTCTTCAGCAGCCTTCTTTATGGTGGGTGCGGCCATTACTGAAAATTCGGACGTCACCCTTGAAGCGGTAGGCATTAACCCGACCCGTACTGGTGTGATTGAAATCCTCAAGCAAATGGGTGCGGACATTACAGTTGAAAACGAGCGTATTGCAGGCGGTGAACCGATTGCTGATATCCGTATTCGTGGTACACGTACATTAAAAGGGATTCATATGCCGGAAGATCAGGTGCCATTAGCAATTGATGAATTCCCGGCGCTATTCATTGCCGCTGCATGTGCTGAAGGTCAAACCATCCTGACCGGTGCTGCCGAGCTTCGCGTGAAAGAATCGGATCGTATTCAGGTCATGGCAGATGGTCTTCAAACCATGGGCATCGACTGTACCCCAACTGAAGATGGCATCATCATTGAAGGTAAGGGTAAGTCCGGTGACTGGTTGCCAATCTTTACGGGTGGTGAAATTGAATCGCATCACGATCACCGTATCGCGATGAGTTTTTCGATTGCCGGTTTGCGTAATTCGGAGCAGATCAAGATTGTCGGAACCGAAACGGTCGCAACCAGTTTCCCGACCTTCACAGAATTGACCTCAATCGCAGGACTGCCAATTCAAGTATCAGAATAATTTTTAAAATTATGTGAAACAGCCAAGCTTTTGCTTGGCTGTTTTGTTTATATTGCTTATGCTAAACCCATATAAGAAAAAAGCCATTTGGAAGTAGCGATGCGAAAATTAAAATTCATGGCCAATACCCAGAGCCAAACACCACGGGATGGTCAAGAAACCCAGGAATATGTAGCACATTTACTTGCCGAAAAATTAGGTAAATACGGTTTTCAGACCTTAAGCCAAAGTGGTGCTCAGGTTGCCGTCAGCGTAGAAGACCATGCGCTGCCTTTATCTGTGAGTTGCGAAACCAGAGATGAACAAGGGCATCTGGTCTGTGAGATTGCCTCATATCCTGAAGAAGAACAGGACTGGCTGGATCGTATCACCGAAAGAAGTTTGCTTAATCAGCTTGCACAGGCAGTGGAAACCTCTCTAAAAGAGCAGGAACGCTTTAGCGAGTTTGAATGGAAGAGCTAATTCAACAGACTCAATCAGCTTTGCCTACACTGCAAAGTAAACGCTTGATCCTGAATTGTTTTAAATCAGCCGATGCCAAAGAGACTTATGCTTCAATTACCCCGAGTTTGACACGTTTTATGGCGTGGGATGCACCAGATTCTGAACAGGGATTTGCAACAGTCTGGCAAAATTGGCTGGAAAATATGAACGATCATAAAGAATATGTATTTGTGATCCGTTATATTGAAACACAAGAATTTATTGGACTATGTGGTTTACATCGACTTCATGAGGAAATACCTGAAGTCGGTATTTGGATTCGTGAAACTGCACATGGTCATCATTATGGACATGAGGTAGTGCATTGTGTTGTGGCTTATGCTTTCAATACATTAGGGATTCAAGTTTTAAGCTACCCGGTAGCAGAAGAAAACTGGGCTAGCCGTAAAATTGCAGACCGCTTGGGTGGAAAAATTATCCGCTACATCGATAAGCCTAAATATCGGGCTGTGATGTATGAAATTTTTGCAGAAGATTTTGTCTTTTAATAAAAAAACCCATCATCTGATGGGTTTTTTTATTTAGCCAAGCGCTAAGTACCGGGTCATTGCGATCCGCAATTGCTTTAAATAGCCGGTAAAGAAGTGGTTGGCACCAGGTAATACGGTCACTAAATGGCGTTGTGGCTTTGCCCATTCAATCATATCTGAGAGCAAAGTTACTTCATCGGCTTCACCATGAATGAACAAAATGTCACCTTTAATGGCGGGTGTCACATAATGACGAATACCAGCCACTGTTGCAGTCGGCAGACCACATAAAATGGTTTGCTTTGGTTGCAGTTCTACGGGTAAGGCTGCATAGCTTTTTGCCATGACATGCGCACCAAAACTAAAACCGCCTGCATAAAAAGGCAGGGCAATATGCTGGTTGCGAGCGAACCGAATGACTTCTAATACATCATCCGTTTCACCGAAGCCCTCGTCGTGTATACCTTCACTTTGACCAGAACCACGGAAACTTGGACGATACACAATACAGCCACGTTCCAGATACATTTGTGCCAGTAAAACCGGAACCTTATGTTGTGGTGTACCGCCTTGCAATGGATGGGGGTGACAAACTACCGCGAATCCTTTCACTTCACCCTGAGGATAATCCACAAAAACTTCAATCTGACCCGCAGGCCCTTGAAGAAAAATTTGCTCGGGCATATAAAAACCGATGATTAACAGGAGAATCGTGCATTTTAACGATTATGGTGAATAAAAACATGAATTGGAATTAAAATAAGCAGACTGATATAGTTTGATTAATCATTTTTTGACCAGGTTGCCATGCTCGCTTTAATTTCTCCAGCCAAAACTCTCGATTACGATACTCCATTACCGACTGACCAATTTACTCAAGCGAGATTATTAGAACATTCACAGGACTTGATCAACGTTTGTCGCACACTTTCTGCAACAGAAATTTCCAGCTTAATGAGTGTTAGTGAAAAAATTGCCACTTTAAATACCGCACGTTTTAATGACTGGCAACCGGATTTTAATTTAGCCAATGCCCGTCAGGCGATTTTTGCATTTAAAGGCGATGTCTATACAGGTCTGGATGCCTATAGTTTAAAACATGAAGATCTGCACTATGCACAAGACCGTTTACGCATGTTGTCTGGATTATATGGACTCTTACGTCCCTTGGATTTGATGATGCCGTACCGTCTGGAAATGGGAACCAAATTGGCCAATTCCCGCGGGCATAACCTATATGACTTCTGGGCACATCACATTACTGATCTGATTAATCAGGATCTAGCAGCAGCAAATTCTGAAATCCTGGTGAATATCGCCTCTGATGAATATTATAAATCAGTCAACGAGCGCAAAATTCAGGCGGACATTATCAAGCCGGTATTTCTGGATCAGAAAAATGGCAAATATAAAGTGATTAGTTTCTATGCCAAAAAAGCACGGGGTCTTATGGCGCGTTTTATGATTGAAAATAAAATTGATCGTGTCGAAGAGCTAAAAGCTTTTAATACTGATGGCTATTATTTTGATGCAGACAGTTCACTCAAGGGAGAACTGGTATTCAAGCGTGATGAACAACTGAGTGCATAAATGAGATGATTCCCGGTATCCAGCATGAGGATATGTATGCCGGATATTGGGATGTCTTTATTATGGTTAGGTTCTTAACTAGTGTTCAACGTTTTGACTCTATGATGAGTGAAGTGTGGATGAACTGCATAATGAAAACTTCAAGATAGTTAAAAATAAAAAATATCGTTAAACACTTTGAAATCCCTCGCAAAATCTCCCTTATTTAGATCATTTTATTTTAAAAATTAAAGTTGAGCATTCTTGGAAAAGGCCGATAAAATAAACCGAAATAAGTTCTATTGAATAGGTTAGATTTCATTTATCTACATATTTTAATTTTGAATAAACTTCTTTTAGGTGGTTTAAAAAATATATTAAATTCAATTATTTAGTTTTTTTAAAAGGATTTTTAATAGGATCGATTTTTTGAAAAAAGAATTATAAATTAATTAAGTATTAATAAATAAAACGACATAAAATTAATATTTAGAGGATAAATAAATGCCTTCTATCGGGTTAAATGTAAACTATGTCACAAGTTTGTTAGGTTTTTTGTTAGCATAATTGCATAGTGTTACAAAGCAGCATAATAAAAATGAAAATATATGCTATCCCTGTTTTTGCCTTAATGATCAGTTTATTAGGATTTTGTGTCCATAAACAGTCCGAAATCAGAAAATATGAAAAGATCCGTCATGTCTTGAACGATGGACGTGATTCAAGCAAATTGCTGGAATCCAATCGGCATCGACATTAAGCAGGCTAGACAACCTTCTTTCGTTGATTGGGCTAAAATGATAAAATTAAATCAATAATAAATATAATAAATTTTTTTCAATATTCATCTGGAATATATTAATTTCTAATAAAGTGTAAAATCAAATAAGCAATAATAAATCAATGTGTTATAATTTGCCAACGATCAGGATGAAGCAGAATCCATCTTGTTAAGCATTTGATTTAAATCGTAAAATAAAGCTGCATAAAGGTTATGCAGCTTTTTTGTTTAGATTTTTTTTTGGGTTTTTATAGCATAGCCCTGGGGCTGTAAGCTGTTCCAACATTTTAACCCGTCAAATGGCTATGCTGGCATATTCGTTGCTAACACATCCTTAAAATTGATGAATTTTTTTTATAAAATTTCATTTATTTGACGGCTTGCTTAAAGCATTAAGTTTACTCAATAGGGGCTAGGTCATGACGACTCCTAATCCATCTTCAGAAAGTATGCTTGAACGTCTGTTTAAACTGAGTGAAAACAAAACCAGTTTCCGTACAGAAGTTCTTGCCGGTGTAACTACATTCTTAACGATGTGTTACATCATTATTGTCAATCCGATGATTTTGTCCGAAACGGGGATGGATCATGGGGCTGTCTTTGTAGCAACCTGTCTTGCAGCCGCGATTGGCTGTTTAGTCATGGGCTTGATTGCAAATTATCCAATTGCACTTGCACCAGGCATGGGCTTGAATGCCTTTTTTACCTATTCCGTATGTTTGGGAATGGGTGTGCCTTGGCAAACAGCACTTGGGGCTGTGTTTATCTCGGGTCTTGTGTTTATTGCGATCAGCATGTTCAAAATCCGTGAAGCCATTGTAAATGCGATTCCAATGTCGCTGAAACTGGCCATCGGTGGTGGTATTGGCTTATTCCTTGCGCTGATTGCTTTGAAAAATGCCGGCCTGATTGTGGATAATCCCGCTACATTGGTAGGTTTGGGTGATTTAAAACAACCATCGGTTTTACTTGCATTATTTGGTTTCCTTCTGGTTGTTGTGATGCATCACTTTAAAGTGCGTGGTGCGATCATCATCAGTATTTTGGTGTTAACCGGTATTTCAGCAGCATTGGGTCTGAGTGAATTTAAAGGTGTGGTTGGCGCAGTGCCATCGATTGCACCTACATTTATGCAAATGAGCTTTGAAGGTCTGTTCACTGCCAGTTTAATTGGCGTGATTTTTGTCTTCTTTCTGGTTGATCTGTTTGACTCAACCGGTACGCTCGTAGGTGTTTCACACCGTGCAGGCTTGTTGAAAGATGGCAAACTGCCGCGTTTGAAAAAAGCACTTTTTGCTGACTCTTCTGCAATTGTTGCAGGTGCAGCTTTAGGTACCTCATCGACTACACCATACATTGAATCTTCTGCAGGCGTAGCAGCCGGTGGCCGTACAGGTCTAACTGCTGTCGTAGTCGGTATCCTGTTTGTTGCCTGTTTGTTCCTGGCACCATTGGCACAGTCTGTACCAAGCTTTGCAACAGCGCCAGCGCTGTTATTTGTCGGTGTCTTAATGATTCAAGGTATCGTGCATATTGACTGGGAAGATATTACAGAAGCAGTCCCTGCATTTTTAACCATTGTATTTATGCCATTTACCTATTCGATTGCGGATGGTATTGCGATGGGCTTCATTAGCTATGCACTGATCAAATTGTTAACCGGTAAGGCATCAACTGTACCGTATATGGTCTGGATTATTGCAGTACTATGGACGCTTAAATTCGCACTATTTGGCGGCTAATTTTTCTAGATTTGGAAAGGGTGTAAACTCAGTTTGCACCCTTTTTTTATTATTTTAGGTTTCATGAGGAGAAGCGATGAACCGTCTTGAGTTGATTCGAGCTTTGCCAAAAGCTGAGCTTCATGTTCATATTGAGGGCACTTTTGAGCCTGAGCTAATGTTTGCGATCGCTCAGCGTAATAAAATTGCCATCCCGTATAAATCTGTTGAAGAAGTTAAACAGGCGTATAACTTTCATAATCTTCAGTCGTTCCTGGATATTTATTATGCTGGTGCAGCTGTATTGATTCATGAACAGGATTTTTATGATCTGGCTTGGGCGTATTTTGAAAAATGTGCTGAAGACCGGGTCGTGCATACTGAAATGTTCTTTGATCCACAAACCCATACCGACCGTGGCGTTGCTTTTTCAACCGTGATCAACGGCTTGCAAAAAGCCTGTGATGATGCCAAAGCTAAACTTGGCATCAGTTCACATCTGATTATGTGTTTCTTGCGTCATTTAAGTGAAGAGGCTGCTTTTGCAACACTGGAACAGGCCTTACCTTATAAAGACCAGATTATTGCGGTCGGTCTGGACTCAAGTGAAGTAGGGCATCCACCTTCAAAGTTTGAGCGTGTCTTTGCTAAAGCACGTGAAGCAGGTTTCTTGGTTGTAGCGCATGCAGGTGAAGAAGGCCCGGCAGCTTATGTCTGGGAAGCTTTAGATTTGCTGAAAGTGAATCGTATCGATCATGGTGTACGCTCTGAAGAAGATCTGGCGTTAATGCAGCGCCTGATTGCAGAGAAGATGCCACTGACGGTTTGTCCATTGTCAAACCTGAAACTCTGCGTCGTGGATGATATGCAGCAGCATAATATCCGTCGCCTCTTGCAACAAGGCGTGCACGTTACAGTCAATTCAGATGATCCATCTTATTTTGGTGGTTATATGAATGACAATTTTATTGCCATTGCTGAAGCACTGGATTTAAGCAATGAGGAACTCAAGCAGTTGGCCATTAACTCATTTGAAGCCTCTTTTATTACCGATACTGAAAAAGAGCAATGGATCAACCAGATCCGTGCCCTGGTTTAAGTTTTTAAATAAAAGGCAGGGTTCGCTCTGCCTTTGTTTTTATAGATGGATATGAAATTGAAAAATATAATTCTGCTCATCAGTAGCGTGTTGATATCTGCTTGCTCAAATGCGGATATGACTTTGACACAGCGTACTTTAAAACCCGTGATTGAATACCAATGTGCAAAAGAATTGAAAGCATCTAAATTCTGGACTGCCTCGACCTATTTTATGCAGGACAAAAATAAAGCTGAACTTGAACAGAATGTCTGTTCATGTGTAGGTGAGCATGCACTCAAGGATATTCCGGCAAGCACTTTACTGAAAGCGACTCTGGATGAAGAAGTAAAGTCAAAACTCACGCAACAGGCTATTGCAAACAGTCTGAAAGGCTGCATGACCGAGTTCTTAAAATAAAATCAGTTTTGCAATGAAAGCTGATTGAGTGTGGTTTTGCAGATTATTTTTTAGAAGATTTGGATTGTCGGGTCATGCTGTTGAGTACATGATCTTTATCGATAAAATGATGTTTCAGTGCTGCGAAAATATGTCCAACTAAAAGTAAGCCAACTGCCCAGGAAAGCCAGATATGTAGGGGTTTTACGATCGCGGTTACAGCCGGATTTTCTGCAATCAGTGCCGGCAGGTTAAATAAATATAGCACTGGTGCTGGATAGCCCAGACTCCAGCTATATAAACAGCCGGTGACAGGTAGAGCAATCAGCATAAAATACAAAGCCAGATGACCTGCATGTGCCAAAGTTTTCATCCGGGGTGACATAGTGTCCGGTAGTTCAGGGGCAGGATGGGTATAACGCCAGAAAATTCGCACAACCAACAGGAAAATAATGGTGGTGGCGATATTTTTATGCAGGGTGATGACATCGCCTTTAAAGCTGCCATCGACCTCATAACTTAAAAAATTCCCACTATAAAAACCAATCAGCCAGGCCGCAATAAAGATAACTGCCATGATCCAGTGCAACCATTGTGCCGTGCGCGTGTAATATTGTACTTTTTCCATGTGATTTTCGATTGCCCTCAAAGATGGATGCACCTTAGCAAAGGGCGAATCAGCCCAGCAATTCCAAATCTGCAACGCTATGGTGGCTTTCATGCAACATCCATTGAAATGGCTGGGTGCAGATTAAACATTCAGGATGATTTATAGATTTCTTATTCAGGTGAATTTCGGCACAATAGCGTCACGCTTCATATATGAATAAACAAGGAACAGATCTGTGAAAAAATTATTGGCTGCACTTGCTCCGCTTACTTTGGTTTTATCTGCTTGTGCAACAACAGGCAGCCCTGAAACGCAAACCACGACTCAACAGCTGGGTGGGGCTGCGCTTAAAATCGCGATCAATGCAAAATGTACGACTGAGCTGAATAATATTCCAGCATGGCAAACAGCTACACGTCTAATGACTACGACCCAAAAGCAGAATATCCAGACTGAAATTTGTGGCTGTGTCAGTGAAAAAGCACCCCAAAGCGTAACAGCGGTAGATTTGGCGACTGCAGCGATTGACCCGGCAGCACGTGCGACGATTGTCGGCAATGTGGTTGCAAAAACCATTAACGCTTGTGTAGCTGAAGCTGTAAACTAAGCCAAGATTAAATTGAAATAGGCTGACTGGTTCAGCCTATTTTTTATGGAAAAATAGACATGAAGATTGCGGGTGTAGATGAAGCAGGGCGTGGGCCATTAGTGGGTTCGGTGGTCGCTGCGGCAGTTATTTTGGATCCGAACAACCCGATTGAGGGTTTAAATGATTCTAAAAAACTCACTGAAAAGAAGCGTGAAAAACTTTTTATCGAGATTCAGGAAAAAGCGCTGGCATGGGCCATTGCTGAGGCTTCTGCGGCAGAGATTGATGAACATAATATTTTGCAAGCTTCTTTGCTGGCCATGCGCCGTGCTGTAGAAGCTTTGCCAGTTCAGCCTGAGCATGTATTGGTCGATGGCAACAAGATTCCACAGGGCCTTGCTATGAGCTGTGATGCCGTGGTGGGTGGTGATGCACTGCATGCTGAAATTTCAGCAGCCAGTATTCTGGCGAAAGTAACCCGTGATCATCAGATGATCGAGATGGACCAGAAGCATCCGCAATTTGGCTTTGCCAAGCACAAGGGTTATCCGACCAAGGCACATTTTGAAGCGATTGCCTTACATGGCGTGATTGATGAGCATCGTCGCAGTTTTGGGCCGGTAAAAAAGGTGATTGCAGCATTACAGCAGGGTGCAGAACTTTAAGTTTTATTTTAAATTATCTAAGTATTTAATATTTTTGTATAAAATTTAGACAAATTTAAAGCGGCTCAAAAGCCGCTTTATTCTTCGCACAAACATTAACGGTTAAAGTTATTTTGTGTCTGGCTATCGTCTTCATAAGAAGGTTGGTAATCTTGATCGATATGTTGAAGATGTTCATGCATTGCACGTTCATGCTGGATACGCTGGTAAATCTCTTCACGGTGCACAGAGACTTCTTTCGGAGCATTTACCCCGATACGAACCTGGTTACCTTTTACACCAAGCACAGTCACACTGACTTGATCACCAATCATTAAAGTTTCCCCGACGCGTCGAGTCAGAATCAGCATGTTTTTCTCCTTGCAAAATGCAAAACCTGCAATCTATTGAATATAAAACAAAAAGCACAACCAAAAATTACAAAATAAGATCTGGATAGAAATTCTGTCATCTGGGTGAAAGATTTTAATCTATCTCAGCTGGTTAAAAATCCTCAGGCTTAATATAACAGAGCCACTATAAAAAAAACTATAGTGGCTCTGCATTTTTGTAGACTTTTATAAAATACTGTCAAACAATGACAATATTCTGTCTTAACGCTTAAGCACGTGCGCTAGATTCGCCTTGTTCACGGTCTAAACCGAATGCGGTATGCAATGAACGAACCGCAAGTTCAAGATAATTTTCTTCAATGATCACAGAAATCTTGATTTCAGACGTCGAGATCATCAGGATGTTGATGCCTTCGTCTGCCAAAGCTGTGAACATTTTGCTTGCCACGCCGGCATGTGAACGCATGCCTACACCTACAATTGATACTTTTACGATATCTGAACGGGTCGCAACTTCACGCGCACCAATTTCTTGAGCAGTTGCTTCAAGAATGGCTTTGGCTTTATTTAATTCGCCACGGTTCACAGTAAAAGTGAAATCAGTTGTACCATCTTCTTCAACGTTCTGGATAATCATATCCACTTCAACATTGGCATCACCAATCGGGCACAAAATTTTAGAAGCAATACCCGGTTCGTCAGGCACACCTAAAATAGTTAATTTTGCTTCGTCACGGTTAAATGCGATACCGGAGATAATTGGCTGTTCCATGTTGTCTTCCAATTCAGTCGTAATAAGTGTACCAACGTTTTGCTTAAACTCTTCGTCGAATGCGCCATCGTTGTCATTGTCGAAGCTTGATAATACGCGTAAAGGCACCTGGTATTTACCAGCAAATTCAACTGAACGAATTTGCAGGACTTTAGAACCGAGTGACGCCATCTCAAGCATTTCTTCAAATGAAATACGATCAACTTTTTTTGCTTTTGGTGCAACACGTGGATCGGTGGTATATACACCGTCAACGTCGGTATAAATCTGGCATTCATCTGCTTTGAGTGCGGCAGCAATTGCAACACCTGAAGTATCAGAACCGCCACGCCCTAAAGTGGTGGTATTGCCATGTTCATCAAAACCCTGGAAACCGGCAACGACAAGTACGCGGCCTGCATCCAGATTTGAGTTCAGGACTTCAGTATCAATGGATTCGATACGTGCCTTATTGAATGAGCTGTCGGTTTTCATGCCAACCTGGCGACCTGTTAGTGATTTTGCTTCAACTCCAATTGAGTTCAGCGCCATTGCTAACATAGAAATCGTAACCTGTTCACCCGTAGATACCATTTGGTCTAGTTCACGTGGGTCAGGGGTTTCGGTAATGGCCTTCGCTAAAGCAAGCAGACGATTGGTTTCGCCACTCATTGCTGATACCACTACCACTACCTTGTGGCCGTGGTCATGCCAGCGCTTTACACGACGAGCAACATTTAAAATGCGCTCGGGAGTACCCATAGAGGTACCGCCATATTTTTGAACGATTAATGCCATAGTTGTTCCATATAAGCCATGACCCTGATGTACCTATCAGGGTCAGTTACACAAAATTGAAGTTTTATTTTGCTGCAAGCCAGGCAGTTAAATCTGCCATCACTGGAGCAAACTTCTCGTTAAGTGGCGCGCCACCTTGTGCCAAGTCAGGTTTACCACCACCTTTACCACCTAGCTCATTCGCTAAATGTTTGATGATGTCACCTGCTTTAATAGAAGCAGTAAAGTCTTTTGCCACAGATGCGATCAAGCTCACCTTGTCACCCTCTACACCTGCCAGAACAATCACTGCATTTTCTAATTTTGATTTCACACCGTCGTGCAGGTTGCGAAGTGCTTTCGCATCCATGTTTTCAACAGTTGTAATCAAGGTTGCACGACCTGCAATGCTTTGAACTTGGCTTAGAAGTTCACCGGCTTGCAGGCTAGCAAGTTTTTGATTGAGTTGTTCGATCTGTTTCTGCAAGCTCGATGCAGTATCAACCAACGCTTCAACTTTTTCTAAAGTCTGGTCTTTTTGTGCTTTGAGCAAACCGTTAATCGTATTGATATCGCGATCGGCTTTTTGCGCAACTTCAACTGCTTTAGTGCCTGTTACTGCTTCAATACGACGTACACCGGCTGCCACACCACCTTCAGAGGTGATTTTGAACAGACCGATATCACCGGTACGTTTTACGTGAATACCACCGCAAAGTTCGATTGAGAAGTTTTTCTCTTCAATCACTGAACCCATAGACAGTACACGTACTTCGTCACCGTATTTCTCGCCAAACAGCATCATCGCGCCTTTAGCTTTCGCAGACTCGATATCCAGAAGTTCAGTAGACACCGCAGTATTGGCAATCACTTCAGCATTGACCAAACGTTCAATTTCTTGCAGCTGTTCAAAGCTTACAGGCTGGTCGTTGGCAAAGTCAAAACGTAACACGTCAGATGCAACCAATGAACCTTTTTGCTGTACATGTGAACCTAAAATTTGACGTAATGCAGCATGTAGCAGGTGAGTCGCAGAGTGGTTACGTGCCGTTGCTGCACGAATGTCTGCTTTAACCGTTGCTTCTACATTTTGAGTAACTTTCAAGTTACCCATAGTCACGATACCTTGGTGTACAAATGCACCACCAGATTTCTTGGTATCTTGAACTTCGAAAATACCAGTATCGTTTTTGAAGAGTCCTGTATCACCGATTTGACCACCGCTTTCTGCGTAGAAAGGTGTTTGGTTAAGTACGATCAGTGCTTCGTCGCCTTCAACCACTTCGTCAACTTGCTCGCCATCTTTGTAGATTGCGATGATTTGACCTTGACCCGCAGTTGCATCGTAACCTTCAAACTGAGTTTCACCTTCGACTTTCACAACAGAATTATAGTCGATTGCGAATTTGCCTGCATCACGTGCGCGTTGACGCTGTGCAGCCATTTCAGTTTCGAAACCAGCTTCATCAATGGTTAAGTCACGTTCACGTGCGATGTCAGCAGTCAAGTCAGTCGGGAAACCGTAAGTATCGTAAAGTTTAAATACTACTTCGCCCGGAATTACAGAACCTTTTAACTGCGCCAATTCGCCTTCAAGCAATTTCAGACCTTGCTCAAGTGTTTTAGCAAATTGCTCTTCTTCTTTCAGAAGTTGCGCTTCGATACGTGCCTGGTTGGCTGCAAGTTCAGGATATGCTGCACCCATCACTTCAATCAGTGGCTTCAACATTTTGTGGAAGAACGAACCAGTCGCACCTAGTTTGTTACCGTGACGTACTGCACGACGAATGATACGACGCAATACATAGCCACGACCTTCGTTCGATGGGTTTACGCCATCAGCAATCAGGAAGCAGCATGAACGTGCATGGTCAGCAACAACTTTAAGTGAAGCAGGGTATTCAACTGGTTTGTTTTCTGCTTGTGCTTTTGCTTCAAGTTCAGACGTATCTAAACCAATAATTTCAGCAGCAGCTTTTAGCAAGTGCTGGAACAGGTCGATTTCGTAGTTTGAGTTAACGTGCTGAAGAACAGCTGAAATACGCTCCAAGCCCATACCTGTATCCACAGAAGGTGCTGGAAGAGGGTGTAATACGCCATCCGCAGTACGGTTGAACTGCATGAAAACGTTGTTCCAGATTTCAATGAAACGGTCGCCATCTTCTTCAGGAGAACCCGGTAAGCCACCCCAGATATGATCGCCATGGTCAAAGAAGATTTCAGAACATGGACCACAAGGACCGGTGTCACCCATTGCCCAGAAGTTATCTGATGCGTATTGACCGCCTTTGTTGTCACCAATACGAATAATGCGCGAAGCGTCTAGACCGATTTCTTTGTTCCAGATGTCAAAGGCTTCATCATCGGTGTGGTAAACGGTTGCATAGAGTTTATCTTTAGGAAGACCAAGCCATTCTTCGTTAGTCAAAAAGTCCCAGGCAAATTTGATCGCATCACGTTTGAAGTAATCACCAAAGGAGAAGTTACCCAACATTTCAAAGAAAGTGTGGTGACGTGCTGTATAACCTACATTGTCCAAGTCGTTGTGCTTACCACCTGCGCGCACGCATTTTTGTGATGACACTGCACGTACATAATCGCGTTTTTCTAGACCTAAGAAGCAATCTTTAAACTGGTTCATACCAGCATTGGTGAACAGCAAAGTTGGGTCATTGGCAGGTACTAGAGAACTCGACGCGACACGTGTATGCCCTTGCGATTCAAAGTAACGCAAAAATGCTTCACGAATTTCAGCTGATGTCATAAAACGAGTACTCACAACCAAGTCACTCCATAATTTCCGATTTGGCTAAAACACCACAGTCTGACAAGCATACAAGAGCTCTGCTGCAATGCGGGGCTTAAAAATTTAAAACGCCAAATTATAACGGAAAAAGCAGTAGGCACCAATCATTTTAAAACCAATTGCGAAGGATTTATTTACTCAGGTTTTTCGCTGAATAATTAAATTGAATTTTCCCACAGTAGAATTCGTGGATATCCATCACATTAAAAATAACTGGAATTTTAAATGACCCAGATACAGACGGATGGATCAGAAATAAAATAATCGAAAATCAGTATTTTCTCTGAAGTTTTTTAATGTACGGCGCCAGAAATCCTTTAACATAGAAGAGTTTTAAAATAGGCATATAAAAGGTCGAGTCATGCAACGAGTGGCAATCAATGGATTTGGGCGTATTGGACGGAATGTACTGCGCGCATGGTTTGAAAATCCGAAAGATTTTAATTTTGAAATCGTTGCCATTAACGATATTGCCGATGTTGAAACCCTGATCCATCTATTTAAATATGACTCGACCCATGGCCGTTTTCCGGGGCAGGTGGATCTCAGCTATGATGCTGAACATATCTATATGCATATCAGCTATCAAGATACTGCATTAAAAGTACAGGTTTTGTGTGAGTCGCATCCGGCTAAGTTGCCTTGGCAAAACTTGACGGTAGATGTAGTGCTTGAATGTACTGGGCTATTCCGTTCTCGTGAAGCCGCGACCCAGCATATTGGCGCAGGGGCGAAACGTGTGATTATCGGCGCAGCACCTTTTGATACGGTCGATGCCGCAATTGTCTATGGTGTCAATCATCATGAAGTCAAAGCATCGGACCAGATCATTTCCAGTGTTTCTTGTACTACGCAGGCTTTGGTGCCACTGGTCAAAATTATTGATGATGCATTTGGCATCAGTAGCGCCCTGATGACCGAAATCCATGCTGTTACGGCGGATCAGTCGGTACTGGATCATGCACATCGTGATTTGCGACGTGCACGTGCCTCGGGCCATAACATCATTCCGACCACTTCGAGCGCACTCGGTGCCTTAAAGCGTGTCATGCCAAAAATGGAAGATCGTATTGATGGTTATTCAATTCGGGTGCCAACCATTAATGTGGCCGCGATTGATTTGACGTTTGTCTCCCAGTCACCGATCACCGATCACAAGCTGAATGAAGTGCTGATCAAGGCTGCCCAGCAGGATTTTGCGGAAATCATGGCCGTGACGGATGAGCCTTTGGTATCGAGCGATTTTAATCATTCCCCATATTCATTGATTGTGGATTTGACCCAGACTCTGGTGGTCGGGCATCAAGCTAAAGTCTTTGCCTGGTACGATAACGAGTGGGGCTATGCCAACCGTCTGCTGGATTTATGTGAATCATTTCATTAAGTTCGGGTCATCTAAACCTCAAAAGCACCAAGATACGATGCTTTTTTCTTGCCTGTAAATATTCTACAAGCCATGTTTTAAGAGAATTTGCTGGTAATTGATCGAAAATCAGGAATTGAGGCTGAATTATTTACGTTATCCGCAGCATTTTTCGTTAAGATAAAGACAATAAAATGAAATAAGAGCAAGCACATGATGGTGGTTTGGGGATTTATTATACTGCTGACTTTGGCGGTGATTTTTCTGATCTGGCTGCAGTTTAATCAGAATGATGAACCACGTAGCGTGGAAGGCGTGCCAGTCGAAGAAAAAATTGTGCATCTGGAAGAGAATTTAAAAAAGACCCTGGAAATCATGCAGGATCTAGCCAAAAAAATGCATGTGCAGCAGGAAGTACTGGATCAGACCACAGCCAAACTTCAGCAGGTTGAATTACAAAATGCCGAGCTGGTCAGTTTACTCACCAAAGTGGTTGATCCACAAAAATAGACAAAACCCCTTTAGAGATACATTTAAAGGGGTTTTGTTTAAGTATTAGACGCTTAAAATTCTTAAAACTGCGGCAGAAACCATACTGATGGCGACGGTCGGTAATAATCCAAAACGTGTAGCAGCGAACAGCGTTAAAGCCAAGGCGATCAGGTCTGCAGGATGGTCGCGTACAAAATAGGGTGCAATCACTGAAATCAGCACGCAGCCGGGGACTACTTCCAGAATTTTTCGCTGGCGCTGTGTTAGTGTTTTATTTTTTAACAAGACATAGCCCAAGATCCGGGTTAAATAAGTGGTCGCAGCAATCAGAATAATGGCCACCAAGGTGCTCATCTGGATCATGTTTGATCCTCTTGAATCAGGAAAAATGCCGAAGCGATTCCAGACAAGGCGCCAATCGGCACATACCAGCCCGCAGGTAAATATAAATAAGCCAAAGCCGCACAGACTAAACTGACCAGCCATGGCCGGGCAGCCTCAAAACCTTTCCACATACTTCTTAGTAACACCAGAAATACAGCAGGAAAGGCCATATCAAAACCAAAACGGTTGATGTCGCCTAATACAGGTCCAAGCATGGCCCCGAGTGTGGTAAATCCGACCCACATCAAGTACAGGCAAAAACACAGGCCGGCATAATAAGGCATGCTAAACGCAGCACGATAACCCAGTTGCGCCTGTTTCCTTTGTGCATCAGCCAGACCGAGTGCCCAGCTTTCATCGACCATAAAAAACAGCGCCGGAAAAACTTTACGATTCGGAAGATGCTTTAAATACGGCACCAAACTGGCGCCCATCAACAGATGCCGGCTATTTACCAGAAAGGTAATGAACATCAGCATGAGTAAATTTGGTGGACTGCTCCAGACTTCCAGAATGGCAAATTCAGAACCGCCGGCAAAGTTTAATCCTGTCAGTAAAGGCACTTCGAGCAAGCTGAAATTCTTCTGTACTGCCGTCGCACCCAACACCAGCGCAAAGGGGATAATCCCTAAAAGCATGGGAATAGAATCTTTCATGCCACGTTGAAATTCACTGAAATCGGTAGGGGCAACTATTGCTGCGGTGCTTTGTCTGAACAAAAGCATGGAAATGACCTGGGTACTGCAAAACTAAACCATATTTTATGGCGATATTCAGGCTATTTGCTGTTGTAGTGAAAGAGGTTTGAGTTTTATTTGAAATTAAATTGCGCTAAATTAAGTTTAAGAGGTTTTAAATGCCAAAGCATAGATATGGATCAAATAGATAAACGCATTCTGCATGAGCTGCAAAAGAATGGAAAACTGCAAAATAATGAACTGGCTCAACTGATTGGCTTGTCGCCATCACCCTGTTTAAGACGGGTAAAACAGCTGGAAGATGATGGTGTGATTGAGCAATATGTCGCGCTGCTGAATCCGCAAAAGGTCAATTTGGCGATGAGTGTCTTTGCACGCGTCTGGCTCAAGTCTCAAGAAGCTGCCGTGGTCGACCAATTTGTCGAAGCGATCAAGGAAATGCCAGAAGTCGTCGAGTGCCAGCTAATGGCGGGCGATTGTGATTTCTTTTTAAGAATTGTAGTGGCTGATCTGGATGCCTATCGTAAATTTCAGATTCATCATTTAACCCAAATTCCCTGCATTCAAAGTGTAAAAACTGAAATTCCATTGCAAACGGTCAAAAGTACCACTGCATTGCCTTTGGTTTAATGCCGGATTTTTTCATGCTATTTGTTTTAAATGTGCATTAAAATGCTGATAGTTGACACAATTGTTGTTGATTTCATCAGGTAGCGAAAATTATAAAATTTGCGATGCACAGCCAAAACTATCGTGCTAGACTAGGAGAAATCGGGTGTGCTCCCGATTTTTTTATGCGGATTCGTTCCGCGCTGACAAGAATTTAGGTTTACAACATGCCCATTTCAGAGACATGGTTATTACCTGATGGTGTAGCTGATGTATTACCAGAACAAGCGCAAGTTATTGAAAGTCTGCGCCGTAAATCACTGGATTTCCTTGCATCTCGAGGTTATCAGCTGGTGTACACGCCATTCATTGAATACATCGAATCTCTATCTTCTCTCTCAGAATCGAATCAAGATTTAGACTTAGCCACTTTTAAAGTAATCGATCAGCTTTCTGGTCGTTTGCTTGGTGTGCGTGCCGATATGACACCACAAGTGGCTCGTATTGATGCGCATGTACATCCAGTGGAAGGTGTAGCACGTTACTGCTATGCAGGAACCGTTCTGCATACCAAGCCTCGCGGTTTTAACACTTCGCGTGCGCCACTACAGTTAGGTGCGGAGCTATTTGGTTCAGACAGCATCGATGCCGATGTAGAAATGGTCGACTTGATGATCAGTCTGATTCAGGAAACAGGTCTGGCAGATGGTATTCATCTGGACTTAGGTCATGTCGGTTTATTCCGCAGTCTGGTGGCTCAAGCAGGCTTGAACAAAGTCGCTGAACAGCAATTATCTGATTTATACCAACGCAAGGCTTTGCCAGAATTAGAAGAATTCACGGCAGACCTGAAATTTGGTCAGGATTTTTATGCCCTTGGACGCTATGCCAGCGACCTGGATGCATTGCAAGCGCATTTAAGTGCTGAAGTGTTGGCGAATCCAGCATTTACGCAGGCTTTTAATGTTTTGCAAACCACCAAAGATGAAGTTCAAACCCGTTGGCCAAACTTGAGTATTGGTATTGATGTGGTTGAATTACGTTCATACCATTATCATACTGGCCTGATGTATGCAGTCTATGCACCGAACCGTGCAGCTGCACTGGCACAAGGTGGCCGTTATGATGGCATTGGTGAGCATTTTGGCCGCGCGCGTCCGGCAACCGGTTTCTCTTGTGACTTATATGCTTTAAGCGCAGGTCAGTTTGATGCGGTACAGGTCGTGGTTGCACCTAAAGGCACTGATGCAGAACTTCTGAATGCAATTCAGAACATTCGCGCACAAGGCTTAAGTGTAATTCAGTTACTGGGTAATGATGATTTAAACTCGATTCCATATGCAACGCACCTGCTGGTGAATGCGAATGGTGAGTGGACAGTCAAAACGATTTAACTGCTTGGCTCAGTGTTCATGTCGCTGAGCGGGGCTTTCAACTTTAACAGCATGATGTAATGAGGCTATTATGGGCAAGAATGTTGTGGTACTTGGTACCCAATGGGGCGACGAAGGTAAAGGTAAAATCGTCGACCTGCTCACAGATCAAGCGGCAGCGGTAGTTCGTTATCAAGGCGGACATAACGCAGGTCACACTCTTGTGGTTGGTGGTAAGAAAACTGTCTTACACCTCATTCCATCAGGTATTTTACGTGAAAACGTATTGTGCTTAATTGGTAACGGTGTTGTTCTTTCTCCTGAAGCGCTCATCAAAGAGATGGACATTCTTGAAAAAGAAGGCGTTCCTGTTAAAGAACGTTTACGCATTTCTCCAAACTGTCCATTGATTCTTCCGAACCACATCGCACTTGATCAGGCGCGTGAGAAAAAACGTGGTAATGCGAAGATTGGTACGACAGGTCGTGGTATCGGTCCTGCATACGAAGACAAAGTAGCACGTCGCGCAGTACGTGTTGCTGACCTAGTACGTGGTGGTGAACATCTTACTGCTCAGTTAACTGAACTTCTGGACTACCATAACTTCCAGCTGACTGAATACTACGGTGTTGAAGCAGTTAAACTGGAAGATGTGCTGGCACTTTGCGACGAATGGCGTAAAGTTGTTGCGCCACTGGTTGTGGATGTGACCACTGAATTGCATAACTACCGTAAAAACGGTGACAATATCATGTTCGAAGGCGCGCAAGGTTCACTTCTTGACGTTGACCACGGTACATATCCGTATGTAACGTCTTCGAATACAACTGCTGGTGGCGTAAGCTCTGGTTCAGGTCTGGGTCCTTTGCACCTTGACTATGTACTGGGTATTACTAAAGCGTACACCACGCGTGTAGGTGCAGGTCCATTCCCAACTGAGTTGGTGTATGACGCTGCAAATGACACAGGTGATGCGATTGGTAAACACCTCGGTACGATTGGTAATGAATTTGGTGCCTCTACTGGCCGTCAACGTCGTTGTGGCTGGTTCGATGCTGAAATCCTACGCCGTTCAGTTGACGTAAACTCACTTTCTGGTATTTGCCTGACTAAACTTGACGTTCTTGACGGTTTAGAAGAAGTGAAAATCTGTGTGGGTTATGAAGCCGCAGATTCTGGTTGTGTTGGTTCTTCTGATGCGCTTGCATTCGAAACTTTAAAACCGATTTACGAAACTATGCCAGGCTGGTCTGAGTCAACTTTCGGTGCGAAATCACTGGATCAGTTGCCAGAAGCTGCATTGAACTATGTAAAACGTCTTGAGCAATTGATTGAATGTCCGATCGACATCATTTCAACAGGTCCAGACCGTGAAGAAACCATTGTTCTTCGCCACCCGTTTGATGCTTAATCTTCATTTGATTAAAGCTTGAATGATAAAAACCCATCTCCGGATGGGTTTTTTTATATCCTGAATTTATGCAGGTATTTCAAGACTAAAGTTGCATCGGTAATACCACGTGATGTGTTTTAACATAGCGGTATATAAAGAAAGAAAAATGAGCAGCAGGATGCAAAAAAATATATCGGCAACCATGTTTTATTCATTGTTATTTGCGATGGGCGGGGCACCAACAATGGCCATGATGATTATTCGTGCGCAAACTCAAAATCCCGAAGTGATTTATGCGGCGCTGATTGGTCTGAGTGTCATAATCGCCTGTATATTAGTGCCTATTATTTTATTGCAAAATGCTTTTTTATATTTCAAACGTAAAGACGAAATGCTTGAACAGAAAATCAAACCACTCAGCCAGGTTTACCTGGGCTTAAATCTCATCTGTTTGATTTATTGGTTGGCGATACAGTATTTGGCTTAAAAATTACATAATTTATAAGAAGATGAATGAATTAAGCGTTTAGCTGCTGGGCGCTTTCACTTATAATTTTTACAATGTAAATTGCCCTTGAGCCAAGGTGGAGTAAATTATAATGAAGAATAAACTTTTATTGAGTATGGCGGCTGCTACAGTCGTCACATTATCAGGTTGTACCACCATTGCCGATATGGCAGGGGCAGATACTGCGACCTTAAATGCATCTGCGAGCCAAAGCTATAATGCCATGGTCAATGATGCGAAAAACAAAGGTCAACTGGATACCAGTTCAGCGACCTATAAGCGGATTAATAATGTATTTAACCGTTTGAAACCGGTTGCTAACCAGATGAATCAAACTGGTACGGCATTCCAGTGGCAATTGGCTGTGCTCAAATCTGACCAGGTCAACGCCTTTGTTGCCCCGGGTGGTAAAGTCGTATTCTATACTGGTATCGTGAATAAACTGAATCTGACTGATGCTGAAATTGCAGCGATTATGGGTCATGAAATGGTGCATGCCTTAGAAGAGCATTCTAAGCAGAAAATCGGTGCTCAGGCCCTGACTGATCTGGCTTTAGGTATTGGCTTGAATGCAGCAGGTGTGGGTCAAGGTGGCGCTGCAGCCGCACAATTGGGTAGTCAGATCGGTATTGGCTTGCCATACTCGCGTAATTTGGAAAGCCGTGCTGACCAAGGCGGTTTAATGCTGATGGCGCGCGCAGGTTATAACCCGAATGCAGCCATTACCCTGTGGGAAAAAATGAACAAACTTGGTGGCGGCAGTGGTGCAACCTTCCTGTCTACGCATCCATCGAATAGTCAGCGTATTGGGCAAATGCGTCAACAATTGCCAGCAGCGATGCAGATTTATAACCAAAAAAAATAATCCACTGATCATCCTGTAAAAGGAGATCTTGATCGGATTGGAAAGGCAGGGCAATGGCTCTGCTTTTTTTATAGCTAATTGGGTGGTTAATATTCTACGGGCTATTTTCAGGCAATAAAAAAGGCAAAGTCAGACTTTGCCTTTTTTCACTCAAGATCAGAAGATCTTAGTGCTGGTGACCGCCTACACCGTGTACGTGACCGTGATCTAATTCTTCTTGAGAAGCTTCACGAACAGATACGATTTCAACTTCGAAAGTCAGGTCTTGACCAGCAAGTGGGAAGTTAGCATCCACCACAACATTGTCGCCTTCAACTGCTTTAACAGTTACGATTTGCACGCCGTCATCAGTTTGAGCTTGGAACTGCATGCCTGCCTGAATGTTGTCTACGCCTTGGAACATTTGCGCAGGAACTTCTTGAACTAGGTCAGGGTTGTATTCCCCATAACCTTCAGCAGCAGGAACGTTTACAGTGAATTTTTCACCTACAGTTTTGCCTTCTAACGCATTTTCTAAACCTGGGATGATGTTACCTGCACCGTGCAAATAGGCAAGTGGTTCACCTTGAGATTGGTCGAGAGTTTCACCCTCTGCGTTAGTCAATGTGTAGTGGAAAGAAACCACGAGGTTATTTGCAATAGCAGTCATGTTAATTGATCCATTCAATTTTTTAAGGGTACATCATAAAGTGAAATTGCATTTTTGTAGACTAAAATTAGCAAAAAAACGCAATTTGACAATTTTGTTGACGATTTTTTCATTGATTGGGCCAAATTCTGGAATTTCAATGCAATTTCAGCTTTGGAGAAATTTTTCGTGTAACAAAATCTTTTGCGGTGAGAATGCCAGCATGCGCATAACCATGAATGGTCGCCTGATGAATTCGATATAAAGAAACATACATCGATTTGGCAACAAAGCCTTGCACATTGACCTGACCGAGCAACTCGCCGACGGCTTTATTCTGGCTTAAGGAAATCAGTGAACCTTTGTCAGAAAATTTAAACATCGGTAAATAACTTTCTTCATTAACACGTGCTTTCAAGGCATTGGCCAGGAAATTGGCCTGTTGGCTAGCCACTTGTGCGCGTGGACCCAAGACCGGTTCATCTGCAGCAGGCTGGCAGTGAGCACAATCACCAAAAGCAAAAATGTCTGGATCAGATTTGGTTTGCAGGGTGGAGAAGACTTTCAAGCGGTGAATATTGTCCTTTTCCATATCTTGCAGTTGTGCCAAGACTTCAGGTGCTTTGATACCTGCGGCCCAGACTTTAATCTCGGCATCCAGACTTGAGCCATCTGCAAAATAAATTTTGTCTTCATCTACCTTGGCCACACGATGACTGGTAAGGACTTCAATACCGAATTTTTCCAGCTGTTGCATGGTATGTTCAGCAACTTTCGGCGAGAGCGCAGTCAAAATACGATCCGCCGCTTCAATTAAGGTAATTTTGACTTTATTTGGATCGACCTTGTTTAAGCCATATTTAAAGAAATTGTGTTTGGCCTCCACCAACTCGGCAGCCAATTCTACTCCAGTCGCACCGGCGCCAATAATCGCGATATTCAGTTCACGGCTCGAAGCTTCATGTTGAGCATTCAAATAGAGATGCAACAGATCCTGCTGAAAGATATCAGCTTGTGGACGGCTGTCGAGAAAATGACAGAACTGTTTGACGCCTTCGGTATTAAAGTCATTCGAGGTAGAACCCAAGGCCAGTACCAGGGTGTCATAGTCGATGCGCTGGTTCTTCTTGGCTTGGGCTTTTTTGGAGAAATATTCTGTTTCTACCACAATCTGTTTCGCTTCACGATCCAGACCGGTAAATGTCCCCAAGACAAATTCATAATGATGTGCGGCTGAATGGGCAAAATAATTAGTTTCTTCTTCATGTGGATTTAAGGTGCCTGCGGCAACTTCATGCAGCAGCGGTTTCCAGATATGCGTCAGTTTTTGATCGACTAAAACAATCTGCGCTTTGCCGCTTTTACCCAAGCTCTCACCCAGCTGAGTTGCCAGTTCCAGACCACCGGCACCACCACCCACAATCACGATTTTATGTGCTGTCATATATGATTAACCTGTTTATTTTTTTAATAAAAATAAGAGAAATAGAGAGAAAATATACTATGGCATGGGCCAGATCGCGTCTTGGTTAAAATTGTTATACACATTACAAAACGTAGCAATTCTGTGAGGGCAGGTAAGTTTCCCTGTCTTGGGGAGTGATGCAGGGAGAAAAGAAAATCTGCCAGAAGATCAGCGAGTAGATCTTCTAGCTTAAAGAAAAGTAACTTGAGATGTAGGGCTATTATCTATCTAAAGGATAAAGCTTTACGCTTGGCGTATTGTCTGAAAACAAACTAAATAAGCCTTGTAGCCAGCTAAAGAATTTCTGAAACAGATTGGCTTCTTCAATTTCGACATGATCTTCAATTTGAATGGTGCGAATCAACTGATTATTCTGATAAACCTGAATGGTGGCCAAAGGCATCATGGTCGCCAAAGGTGCAATGAGTTCAGATGCTTTCACTTCAACATTGATATGAGTTTGCGTTTCCTGTAAAGGCTCGATACTTTTTAAAACGCCATCACCTGTATTCAGCATGACACGCTGTTGGGTTTGATCAAACTGGTTCAGGTCAATACTGTAGCCCTGATCATATAAAGAAGTGGTAATGATCTGCGGTTGCTTGGTTTGCACCTTAAACATTTTTAAGGTGGATTTGATCACAGGCAATTCAGCCAGTAGCTGTTGATCTTTGATCGCTACTTCATTGCGGGTATAGGTATAGGCCAGATTCATCAGCTTATGTGATACTTCAGCGCGTTTTGCGGCACTTTTAGTACCCAGCACCACCACAATCAGACGGCGATTTGGCATTTCAAAATCTGCTGTGACACGATTGGCCGTCAGCGCCAGATTGTAGCCTGCCGCACGGGTAAAACCGGTTTTTAAACCATCTACGGTTGGATCGACCTGAAGCACACGGTTGGTCGCACGATGGAAATGCTGGTTATAGGTAAAGCTTGGCTGCTTGGAATAATACAGATAATCCGGGGTTTCATTCACCACTGCCATAGACAGTCTGGCCAAATCGGCGGCAGTCGAATAATGCTCAGGCATGGTAATACCGGCCGGATTCTGGAAGTTGGTATGCTGCATGCCCAGCGCTTTGGCTTCCTGATTCATGCGTTCAACAAACTGCGGAATACCACCCGAAATTTTCTCAGCCAGCGTGACTGCAGCATCATTGGCAGACATGATAATTAAGCCCGCCAGAAGCTGATCGACTGAAATCTGATCACCTTCTTTCAGGTACATCTGTGACTCATCCCACATCACAGTTTTAACCACAGAGGTCGCGGTTAAAACTTCATTTTTATCTAATTTTCCGGCCTCAATTTCCTTTAAGGCAATATAAGCCACCATCATTTTGGTCAGCGAAGCCGGAGCACGCTGAACATCGGCATTGTGCTCTGCAATGACTTGACCAGACTGTGAATCCAGAATGGTCCAGGCTTCAGCTTCAACGCTTTCAGGCACAATATTGAGTAGGGCAGCATGTGAAAATGCAGAAATAAATAAACTGAAAACCGCAATCAGTGAGATGATGTATTTCAATGGTGTTCCTTGATAACCCGGCGGGTGTTGAACGATTTAATTTTCACGCATGCTATGCCTTTTTTATACAGATAGCTAGTCGTAAATGTAGACAAATAAGACAGCTAAACCATACTGGCTTAAAAAATGCTAAGCTAAGCTATATCTCATTTATTTTAATTTTATATCGTTCATTATGTTGCATTATCAAATTGAATTTGACGATTATCGTCAGCATCTTATTCACGTGACTGTTCGTTTTCTTGCGGACCCGACCCAAGTCCTGTCATTACCGACCTGGATTCCGGGAAGCTATCTGATTCGAGAATTTTCCAAGCACATTGAAGCGGTCAAAGCTTATGATGAGGATGGGCGCCAGTTACAGATCCAGAAATTTGAAAAGAACAAATGGCGTTTGTTCAATACTGATCATGAACTGATTACAGTGGAATATGATGTCTATGCCTATGACCTGTCCGTTCGTGGTGCATATGTGGATCAAAATCGTCTCTACGTGAACCCAGCTTGTGCATGTTTAGGGCTAGAAGGTCAGGAAAATAAAGAAATTGAACTGGAAATCTTCCTGCCAGATGAATTAAAGCATTTTCAGCTGGCAAGCGGCATGAAAGCCAAAAGTCTGGTCAGAGGCCGTTTCACGCTGAAAGCTAAAAACTATGCCGAACTGATTGATGCGCCATTTGAGCTAGCAGAACAAACCCGTTTCAGTTTTGAAGCAAATGGTATTCCGCATGAGTTTGTGGTGTCAGGCAAACACGCGATGAATGCGGCGCGTATGCAGCAGGACATTGAAAAAATCTGTGCTACAGAAATTTCAATGTTTGGTTCGGCGCCGTTTACAGACTATACCTTTATGACCATGGCAACCGGCAATAGCTATGGCGGTCTGGAGCATCCAAATTCTACCAGCCTGATTTCACCACGTGATGACTTGCCGAAAGCTAATGAGCCAGAAGAGCCATCTAAAGATTATCAGCGTTTCTTGGGCTTATGTAGCCATGAATATTTCCATTCATGGTTGGTGAAATTCATTCGCCCTGAAAACTTCGTCAATTATGATTTAAACAGAGAAGGCTATACTTCTTTGTTGTGGATCTTTGAAGGTTTCACCTCGTATTATGACGATTTGATCTTGCTACGCAGCGGCGTGATTAATCAGGAATCATATATTACTTTGTTAAAAGCACAGATTGACCGCTATTTGCAAAATCCGGGACGTGCGATTCAGTCAGTCTCTGAATCCAGTTTTGATGCTTGGGTGAAATTCTATCGTCAGGATGAAAACTCGAATAATGCAGGTACCAGCTATTATAACAAAGGCTGTTTAGTTGCATTGTGCCTGGATTTGGGTCTGCGTTTACGTGGTTCAAGTCTGGATGCCCTGATGCGTCGTTTGTATGAAAACGCTCAGAAGGGTGTTCAGGTACATGAACGGACAATCTTTGAATTATGCAAAGAGCTGACAGGAGATGATTGGTCAGAACAGATTAATCACTTGATCAATACTACAGATGAATTGCCGCTGGATCAACTCTTCCCTGAATTTGGTATGGCTTATAGCCTGAGAAATGAAAAGTCTTTGCCATTCGGTTTAAAACTGGCAGATAAGCCGGAAGGTGTGCTGGTTCAATCTGCGCGTCGTGATGGGGTTGCTGTACTCGCTGGCCTTTCTGCCAATGATGTCATTATTGCAATTGATGGCTTAAAAGCAACGACCAAACTTGTTGAAAGCTATGCAAAACAGCAAGGTACTTTTACAGTGTATGCATTCCGTCGTGATGAGCTGATGACCTTCGAGGTTCAAGCTGCGGGTTCTGAACTGACCGAAGTTGAACTGAAAGTGGAAGATCCGGCTAAAGCCGAGAAATGGCTTAAAGCTTAAATCTACAAGTGTTTGTCATTCAATAAAAACCGGTGCTTCGTCACCGGTTTTTTATTGTATTAAACTTTGAGAAAACATTATTTAATAATCAGTCGTGATGTGCCACGGAATTCCGCTACGATTTGATTATGTTGATTCATTACCTGAATATCATAAATGCCACTACGGCCACTGCTGGCTTTGTGTTCTGCTACAGCAGTCAGTGTGTCGCCAAGCAAGCCCGGTTTTAAATAATGAATACCGCAATGTTGACCGACTGCCGGATGTTCACCGGTATTGCAGGCAATTGCAAAAGCTGCATCTGCCAGTGCGAAAATCACGGCACCGTTACAGGTCTGATGACCTTGTAAATGTTGTTCAGTCACCTTTAATTCGATCTTTGCATAATTGTGATTATAAGAAACCAGATGAGCACCAAGATGCTGAATTAACCGGTCCTGATTAAACATCTGGCTGACTTGCTGATCCATTGCAAAACTCCTTTTTAGATACGTTTTATTTTAAAATATAAATTATATGAATCATAAATAGCATTGGGTAGGCAGAATGACAAGAGGGCAGAGTCAGAAATCTTGTTTGCACACATAAGAAAAAGTAGGTAAAACCAATATTCAGGTATGGGTTTTTTATTGGATAAAATGAAATTATATAAATATAGATATGGTTCAAAACGTGATTTGGAAGCTTTACAGAACAATTATTTTTATGCTCCACATTCGACACAGCTGAATGATCCATCTGAGAATCTATTCAGTGAAAAAGACATTCATAAAGTATTTGAGCTGTTTCATAATATATTTAGTTTTTCGACTTCTGATATTAGGAAAGAATTTGATCAACTATGTCAAAAAGTTAGGAAGGAGGTCGGGATTTACTCTCTAAGTCGAATTCAAAAGGACGAATTGCTTTGGGCATATTATGCCGATTCACATACAGGATTCTGTATTGAATATGATTTTGAAAAGCTTGATGAACTGAGATCTATAAGTGCTGCGTTTGAGATTGATTATGCTGAACAAAGACCAGAATTGAAGTTTGATCATGTATTCAAAAATGGAGCGACAGCTGTGGAAAAATTATTGCGAGTTACAACAGGGACTAAATCTATAAAATGGCGACACGAAGAAGAGTACAGGATTTGTATCGAACCTTTTGGTAGATTTAACTATGATTATAGGGCAGTGAAAGCAATCTACTTCGGAATGAGGATGCCTAAATCAAAAATTGATCTCGTAAAAAACAATAACAAATTGCCTGATTCTTATGCAAAAGTATGCCAACAGCAAGTTATGGAAGTATTGAAAGGAAGAGGTATTAAGTATTATCAAATGAAATTAAAAGAGGATAGTTATGAGTTTGATTGTTATGAGATAGCAGATATTTATCAAAATTCTCAAAAATACAAAGACAAAGTTCATCTAATTCCAAAGAATTTGATTGACTATAATGACTATGGTCGAGGGGTTGAAAGAGGTTATTTTGATAAGGTTGCAGAAATCATTAGTAAAGAACCATATTTTTATGAGCTAAATAGGGTCTGTTGACATTTCAAGTATAGAATTTACCCGATAAAGGTAGCCAAATAAATATACAAGCTAATGCAACTGCCCCCTCATAGCTACACTTTAGCTTATCATATCGTGTTGCTATTCCTCTGAACTGCTTTAACCTACAAAATGCATTCTCAACTAAGTGTCTGATTTTATATAAATACCAATCCATATGATCATTATTTGACTGAGTATTTGATTTTCTTGGAATATTCGCTTTAGTTTTTTTCGCAGATATTTGTTCTCTTAATGATTCAGAGTCATATCCTTTGTCTGCACAACATACTTCCGTTTCACTCAAATCAAGTTTTTCAATCATTTTGGGAGCAATCTTGACATCATGTATCGTTCCATCGGAGATAATAATTTCGATTGGATTGCCATCCGCATCAACAGCTAAGTGTATTTTAGAACTATTTCCACCAATGCTTTTAGAAATATCCTGATCTTTTATTCCAGCAGAATGTTGGTGTGCCCGAACATGACTACCATCAATAAAAACCCATTCCATATCAGCACTTGAAGAAATTAATTTAAATATTTTCATTAACTTATCATTTTTACACCAACGATTATATTTTTTAAAGATTGAGTTATACGAACCAAATTCTTTAGGCAAATCACGCCATGGGCAGCCTGTTCTTATTCTATAAAGTATTGCTTCGACAAAATTTCTCAAATTAGATTTGAAATAGATATCAAAATTTCGGAAAATAGAAAGTAACTTAGACCAGTGTTGATCATTCAGCATTGTACGAGGCATAGCGAGAAGTAAATTTAGTTTGGCGATTAAATTTTACTTTCTCGCTATTTTTTTGAACAGTAAATGTCAACAGACCCTAGTATCCATATCTCGAAGGAAGAATCGATTAAGAAAAATCAGCCTGTTATCTTCGCAGGATTTTTTTATGAAAAGAATAATTTACGCCAAATTAAAAGATATTTCACTTTGGATGAAGTCAATGAAAAATATAGCCTTTTGAATATGGGTTAAAAATTTGGTGACAACATGTCCTACATTTTAATTCCCCCGATACGTCGAATACCCATAAGAACTTAATAGCAGTGGAATATGGTAGTGCTCTAAAGCACCATCAATCACAAAAACCACCGGTACTTCAGGGAAGAACGTCCGTTGATTATTGGCCTTAAACCAATCACCCGTTTTAAACGTTACTTTATAAACGCCTTTTTGTAACGCGGTGTCTTTAGGATAAAATTCTTTAATACGACCATTACTGTCTGTCTTGGCTTCATTGAGCTTTACCCATTTCTCACCTTGCTGAGCTTCTAGGGTGACCGTGACATTAGCAGAGGGTAGGCCAGTTTCTTGATTAAGCACATGAACACTTAGTGGATTGGCACAGCTAAAAGTTGAAAGGGAAGTCGCAGCTAAAGCGAAAATTATTTTTTTCATGAGACTCACATTAAAATGAATACTTTAATTAATTCTAATAGATTGAAAAATAAAAAAATATTTAAGTTATGTAATAAAAAAAGCCCACCGAAGTGAGCTTGATTGAATCTATTCAAACTTAGCCACGACCGCGGCCGCGACCACGTGGTGCCTTGGTATTTGGACGAGTAGTACCATTGGTGCGACGTTTCGGCTTTTCACTTTCATCCATTTGCCAGATACGTTTGGTGCCAGACTTTTTCACAGAACCATCTTTGTTCTTACGAACCATTGGCTTACCGCCAGTACCACCCGGCTTTTTCACATAAGAGCGTGAACGGTATGGTTCTTCCGCAGGAACATTCTGGAAGTCTGGATATAATAATGGTTCAATTTCTCTAGTCTCGCCCGGTTGCAATCCCATACGAACCAAATCAATCTCACCAATTTTAGTACGGATCAAACGCAGTGTAGGGAAGCCCACAGCAGAGGTCATACGACGAACCTGACGGTTACGACCTTCACAGATCGAAATCTCAACCCAAGACGTCGGAACAGAGGCACGGAAACGTACAGGAGGATTACGCTCCCACAACCATTCCGGTTCAGACACTTTTTCAGCACGTGCAGGAAGCGTCATGCCATCTTTCAGTTCCACACCTTTACGAAGCTGCTCAAGTGCTTCTTCAGTGACATCACCTTCCACTTGCACCATATAAGTTTTAAACTTTTTATTGGCAGGATTGGTGATATATTGGTTGAGACCACCGTGATCGGTGAGGAAAACCAGACCTTCTGAGTCCATGTCCAAACGACCCGCAAGACGTAAATCTTTGTCGTTGACAAAATCAGCCATGGTTGGGTGCTTTTCATCCGCACGGAATTGGGAGAGGACGTCATAAGGTTTGTTTAGAATGACGATTTTCATAGGAAATAACTTCTATAATTACATTAATTTAAAAAATGTAGAGGTTTATTTAAAAGGGAAATTTAGTTATTTCCCGTATAAATCTCAAAAACAACAAATCTGGATTAGAATATTATGCGTTAAGAACAGTTGAAAGTATTGCCTAATCGGCAATTATTTTAGATTTGTCAGCGGCATCCGGGAGAATACTAATAATGGGATATCAAAAAATCGTAGTACCTGTGGATGGTACCAAAATTACCGTTAATGCAGACCTGTCACTCAACGTACCAAATAATCCAATTATCCCATTTATCGAAGGGGATGGAATCGGTGCAGATATTACACCAACAATGCGAACTGTGGTAGATGCTGCTGTGCAAAAAGCATACGCCGGGAAGCGTTCCATCGAATGGATGGAAGTCTACTGCGGTGAAAAAGCTGACAAAATTTACGGCACCTATATGCCTGAAGAAACTCTCGAAGCGCTGCGCGATTATGTGATATCGATCAAAGGTCCACTGACCACACCAGTTGGTGGCGGTATTCGTTCCCTGAATGTAGCCTTACGTCAGGAACTGGATTTATATGTCTGTGTACGTCCGGTACGCTGGTTTGAAGGGGTGCCTTCACCGGTGCATAATCCGGAACTAACCGATATGGTGATCTTCCGTGAGAATTCAGAAGATATTTATGCCGGTATTGAATGGAAAGCAGATTCTCAGGAAGCGAAAAAGGTTATCAAGTTTTTGAAAGAAGAAATGGGTGTAACCAACATCCGCTTTGAAGACAATTGTGGGATCGGGATCAAACCTGTCTCCAAAGAAGGTAGCCAGCGTCTGGTGCGTAAAGCGATTCAGTTCGCCATCGAAAATGACAAGCCTAGTGTGACTTTGGTACACAAAGGCAATATCATGAAATACACCGAAGGGGCATTTAAAGAGTGGGGCTATGAGGTCGCATTGGAACGTTTCGGCGGTGAGCTTTTAGATGGTGGTCCATGGGTTAAAATCAAAAATCCAAGAACAGGCAAAGACATTATTATTAAAGATGTCATTGCTGATGCCTTCTTGCAGCAAATCTTGATGCGTCCGGCGGATTATTCTGTAATTGCGACACTGAACTTAAATGGTGATTATATTTCTGATGCGCTAGCTGCGGAAGTCGGCGGGATCGGGATTGCACCGGGTGCCAATATCGGCGGTTCGATTGCAGTTTATGAAGCAACCCACGGTACAGCGCCTAAATATGCTGGACAAGATAAAGTAAATCCGGGTTCGATTATTCTGTCAGCAGAAATGATGCTGCGTGATATGGGCTGGATAGAAGCTGCCGACCTGATCATCAAGGGGATTTCGGGTGCGATTGCGGCAAAAACGGTGACCTACGATTTTGAGCGCTTAATGCCAGGGGCGACCTTGCTGCGTTGTTCCGAGTTTGGTGAAGCGATTATTGCCAATATGGATGCCTGAAATTGCGATGCAATTTATGAATAAAAAAACCCGCAATTACGGCGGGTTTTTTTATCACTTTATTGGGAAGCAAAGGCTGAACGGTTTAAGGTTAAACGTTAAAATAAGTATCAGGCTGCAAGATCATGTAAGAAGTGTAATGAGCCTAGAAATGATTCGTTCTAAGCTGAATAACTTAGTAAACACTGTATTACATTGACGTATTTGGATACAGCTCAGCGATTGGCTTATTTTGTATAAACGTTACAGTGATGAATGGAACTTCCAGTGATATAGAGATGTTTCTCCAAAGGAGTAAATCATGGCTAAAGCTAAAGCGAGACATAAGCAGGTCCAACAAAAAGACAAGCAGGACAATGCTCAGAATGAAGAGCAGCAACAGCAACAACAGCAACAACCATCGAAACCATCTCGTGCTAAAAAACGTAGATAATCTCCTATCCACCTAAAATAACAAAACCCTCATTTGAGGGTTTTGTTATTTGAACGCTTGTATAAAATCATCACTAAAAATAACAGGATTGTGACTTTAAATTAGGCGGTTGTGATTAAGATAAAAGTCATCTATTTAATTTAATGCGAATATTGGTGAAATTTCTTCGGATTATAAGCTTACTGTTATCTATAGGTTTTCTACTAACTGCCTGTCAGCCACCGCCTTCAGGTGAAGCAGCAGGTTGGAAAAGCCCTTATCTGTATTGGCAATTACAGAGAGCCCAGTTAGAAGCTCCGCTACAGATTCCGGTTGAAGGCGTCAGAGTTGGTCAGATTAATGATACTTGGGGAGCAGCGCGTAGTGACGGTCGTAAACACGAAGGTACGGATATTTTTGCCAAACGCGGTACGCCAGTATTTAGCGCGACCCCAGGTATTGTGCGTAGGATTGGCACCAACAAGCTGGGTGGAAAAATCATCTGGGTGACCGGTCCAAATATGAGCCAACATTATTATGCACATCTGGATGACTATGCAGAACATATTCAGGAAGGCGACTGGGTTGAGGCAGGTGAAGTCATCGCTTATGTGGGGAATACAGGTAATGCCAAAAATACCCCGCCGCACTTACATTATGGCATTTATTTAGGTGGGCAAGGAGCAACCAATCCTTATCCTTATTTAGTTCCTTCTCCATGAGCAGAAATTGGCGGAGTTTGTTGTTCAGACTTGAGTCTGACAGGACGTGTGTACCAGAACAGTTGCAATGTTCCTAATAAAAGAACCAATGTGGCCAGTATGAACTGTTGATGATAGCTCAATCCAAAATATTGCAGCGCACTAAAGCTGAGTCCACCGATCAGCTGAATCGAGGCAAAACACAAGGTAGCAATACTCCAGAGCTTTTTATAAGCCAGTCCATACAGTTGTAAAATGGTATAGGAGGTCAGGAAGACCACAGCCGGATTTAACATCCCGGTAAAAAAGGAAGAGCTAAAAGTGAGTAAGGGATAGGCATCTAGAGTCGCAATAAAAATAGCCACAATATAAAGACTATAAAGAATTTTCAGGGCAGCAAAATTACCCCATTTTCTGGCCAGCACATAAGCACTAAAGGCACCCAAGGCACTGCCTATTCCATACAGAATCCAGTTGAAATTAATCCAGAACAAGCTCAATCCCAACTGCTGGCTTAAATAATCAATCCAGAAGAGTGAATGCGGTATATAGGCGAATGCACTACACGCGTAGACCGTCAATAAACTATAAAAGACGCTATTCAAAGAGAGAGGAGAGGTAACTGCAAGAGCTTGTGTGGACAAATACGGCTTAAATTTCTGAATCAGTAAACTTAAAACGATACAGATAAGCAAAGCAAAACCGCATAAGATCAGCCATGCAGTCTGTATGGAAATTTGATCCAGATAAGGCAGAAACAGGGTCGCAATTAAAACGCCTAGTCCAATCCCGCTAAAACCAATAAAGTTGATTTTAAGACGATCCTGAAGTTCACAACACTGCGCGACCACACTCGGCGATAAGATCATCATCAGTCCACCGCTGATCCCGGAAATAACCCGCCAAGCGATATACCACGCTTCAGAGAAACCAGAAAATGCACAGCACATCAGGCTGAACATACCGGCAAAGGCTGAAATTTGAATATAGGTACTCATACTGCGGTCTTGAGGAAGACGCATCGCGGTAAAAGCACCGATTAAATAACCCAGCAAATTGGCACTGCCCAAGAGGCTAGCAAAATCTGCACTCCAGCCAAAGGCTTCTCGTGTACCAGGTAACAACGCGGTATAAGAAAAGCGAAGAATGCCTATGCCCAAGCACATACTAAGGCAGAGAAACAGGCTGAGCTTCATTGTGTTTGAGGACATCCGTGTACTCATAGAATTTTATATTTGGTCAAAAAATAACATGAATCTTCATAATTGAGGAGAAATTACCTGATAAAAAACTATTGAGTGCAGAAATTTGCTCAAAGAAACCGGTAAGATTTTTAAGATTTCATCAGTCAAAAGCCTGAATTTTTTCATAGAAATAAAAAACCGCGTCTCAACGCGGTTTTTTATATTGTCTATTTCAAGAATTAACGTATCTTGGCCAAGAAACGGCCAACACGGGTAATGGCTTCACGCAGTTCATTTTCAGCCGGCAGGAACACTACACGGAAATGATCCGGTGTTGGCCAGTTAAAGCCTGTCCCTTGAACCAGAAGTACTTTCTCTGCACGTAACAAATCCAGCATCAGTTTTTCATCATCCTGAATTGGATACACATTCGGATCCAGTTTCGGGAAGCAATACATTGCGCCTTCAGGTTTGACACAAGACACACCTGGAATCTCGTTCAGCATTTCCCAGGCAATATTGCGCTGTTCATATAAACGCCCACCCGGACGAATCAGGTCGTTAATTGACTGATAACCGCCCAGTGCAGTCTGAATTGCATATTGTGCCTGATGGTTGGCACACAGACGCATCGATGCAAGCATATCCAGACCTTCGATATAGTCTGCTGCACGTGCTTTATTGCCGGTAATGGCCATCCAGCCGGAACGGAAACCAGCAATACGATAGGCTTTAGATAAACCGTTAAACGAAACACAGAGCTGATCGCCAGCCAGAGCTGCTACAGCAACATGCTCGATTCCATCGTAAATAATTTTGTCGTAGATTTCATCAGCAAATAAAATCAGGTCATATTTCTTGGCCAAGTCGACGATTTGCTGCAACACATGACGTGGGTAAACCGAACCGGTCGGGTTATTCGGGTTAATAATCACAATACCACGGGTATTTGGCGTGATTTTGCTTTCCATATCAGCAATATCTGGATACCAGTGATTTTCTTCATCACATTTATAGTGAATCGCTGTACCGCCAGATAGATTCACTGCCGCCGTCCAGAGTGGATAATCTGGCATTGGAATCAGCATTTCATCGCCATCATCCAGCAGACCCTGCATGGCCATCACGATCAGTTCAGACACACCATTACCGATATAGACGTCATTGACGTGCATATCTAGAATGCCTTTTTGCTGATAATACTGACAGATCGCCTTACGCGCCGGGAAAATCCCTTTGGAATCCGTGTAGCCAATCGCATTCGGCAGGTTTAAAGCCACATCGTTGATAATTTCTTGTGGTGCTTCAAAACCGAATGGGGCAGGGTTACCAATATTTAATTTAATAATTTTGTGACCAGCTTCTTCCATCTCGATGGCCGCTCGTAACACAGGTCCGCGAATGTCGTAGCAAACATGATCAAGCTTGGATGATTTCTTGATTTCGCGAGGGGATTGGAAAGTGTTCGGCATTTTGATGTTCTCGGATGGAGTGGAGGTCACTTTTGCATAACGATATAAATAACTTTTAAATGTCTCAGTTGTGACTAGATCGAGATCATGTTCATCTCGAAGTAGTGCAACAATTTTTTCATGCGTAAATCCAAGCTGCTGATATTGTTTGATCACAGGCAGCAGATTTTTAAAAATTACGCTCTTTTTTTGCGACATTTTTTAATCCTGAGCAAATTTAGAGCTAAGAATACCATTAAATTTGCTCACTAAAAAACATTTAATGTAAAAATTGCTTACTTTTATTTTTATATTTGCTTTCTTTTTGCTTTTTTGGGCATTATATGTCTTTTGTAAAATGTTGAATAAAGACTAGAATTTTTAAAATGAATCACGTAAATATAGGATTATCCTATTTTAAATAGCAAGATAAAAAGGTATGTGATCATGGGAAAACTCAATAAATCAGACCGGGAATGGCAAAGAGAGTTATCACCTGAGGAGTTTCGCATTACGCGCGAGAAGGGAACCGAGCCGGCATTTACTGGAAAATACTGGAATACCAAGCAAGATGGCACTTATGTATGTCGTTGCTGCGGCACGCCATTGTTCTCGTCGGAGACCAAGTATGACAGCGGCTGTGGCTGGCCAAGTTTCTACCGTCCTGTCAGCAGTTCGGTGGTAGAAGAATTACCTGATACTTCACACGGAATGGTCAGAACTGAGATTGTTTGTCATCATTGTGACGCACATTTAGGGCATGTTTTCCCGGATGGCCCAGAACCGACCGGTTTGCGTTATTGTGTCAACTCGGCTTCTTTGGACTTAGAAACACAAGAAAAAAATGATGAGGAAACCTATCCATGACTAACATTTATCAGTTCGAAGCTGAATTGTTAGATGGCAAAAGCAAGCCACTTGCAGATTATGAAGGCAAGGTGCTTTTGATCGTCAATACAGCGAGTAAGTGTGGTTTTACCCCACAGTTTTCAGGATTAGAAAAACTTTACGAAAAATATAAAGATCAAGGTCTGGAAATTTTGGGATTTCCATGTAACCAGTTTGGCGGCCAGGATCCGGGTTCCAATGAACAGATTGGTGAATTTTGCCAGAAGAATTACGGGGTATCTTTCCCGATGTTTTCCAAGGTGGATGTCAAAGGCCCTGAGGCACATGCTATTTTTCGCTATTTAACCAATAATTCCAAAGGTATTTTAGGTAATGGAATTAAATGGAATTTTACCAAGTTTCTGATTGGCCGTGATGGCAAGGTATTGAACCGTTTTGCTCCGACCACCAAGCCTGAAGATCTTGAAGATGAAATTGCAAAAGTGTTGTAAGACTCTGTGTTGTTTTCTCAGTATGAGATGAAGATAGAACTCATCTGATTTCAATTAAAAAACCCACTGATCTACAGTGGGTTTTTTAGTCATGATAAAATTTAGAGAATGGCTTTCAGACGTTGAATGACTTCTTCACATTGCGCCAGATCGGCAACAAGGGCTAAACGTACATGATTTTCACCCGGATTACCCTGTTCAGTATCGCGGGATAAATAACGACCCGGAAGAACTTTAATATGTGCTTCCTCCATCAGGCGCTTGGCAAAGGCTTCATCATTATCGACTTTTAGCCAGTAGTAGAAACCTGCATCCGGTTTTTTCAGTGGCAGCAGGTGACCGAGTTCTTTCTGGAATAAATCAAACTTGGCACGGTATTGCACCCGGTTTTCTTCCACATGTGCTTCATCATCCCAGGCAGCAACTGACGCCAGTTGATGTTGCACCGGCATCGCTGCGCCGTGGTAAGTACGGTATTGCAAATAAGGTTTTAACAGGCTGGCATCACCGGCAACAAAACCTGAACGCATGCCTGGGAGGTTAGAGCGTTTAGACAGTGAATGGAACACCACACAGTTTTTATAGTCATCCCGGCCGATTTCAGCACAAACTTCCAGTAAACCTACGGGTGCCTGATCAAACCAGAGTTCTGAATAACATTCATCTGAAGCAATCACAAAGTTGTATTGATCCGACAGGGCAATCAGTTTTTTAAACTGTTCTTTCGACAGCACTGCACCGGTTGGATTGCCCGGGGTACAGACAAATAGCAGTGCAGTTTTTTCCCAGACTTCTGCCGGAACAGCATCAAAGTCACCAAGGTAGTTATTTTCCTCAGTACAGTTGATGAAATAAGGTTTGGCCCCTGCGAGCAGTGTTGCGCCTTCATAAATCTGATAAAACGGATTTGGCATCACCACATAAGGTGCATCTTCACGATTCACCAAAGCCTGTACAAACGAGAAAATCGCTTCACGCGTACCGGAAACAGGCAGGATATTGCTGTCTGTACTAATGCTATTGAGCTTAAAACGGCGTGTCAGCCATTGGGCAATACTTTCGCGTAGCTCAGGCAGGCCTTTACTGTTTGGATAGGTCGATAAATGTTTAAAGTTATCAATAATCGCTTGTTTCACAAACTCCGGTGCAGGATGCTTTGGTTCACCAATCGACAGGGAAATTAAGGGCATATTTGCAGGCTGGATATCCGCAAAAAGCTGATTTAACTTTTCAAACGGATAAGGGTGCAGTAGAGACAAGCTAGAGTTCATGAATAAGTAACCGCGTTTTAATGTGAGTGTTGACTACAAACCTGATGAGAGGCTTCATCCAGCGCAGTTTTAAGTGCAGCTGCAAATTCGGCAGATTCTCCAGGTGTCATAGGGTTGCCATCTTTTTTGGTGACAAAGAATATATCTTCGGCACGTTCGCCAAGTGTGGCAATTTTGGCAGAGTGTATATCCAGCCCTTGCATCATAAATAAACCACCGATTTTGGCAAGTAAACCGGGATGATCGAGAGTGGCAATTTCAACCATATTCTGATTCAAGGCAGGATTGATACTGATATCGACTGTATTTTCAATATCGAAATGACGTAATTGACGTGGAATCCGGCGCTGCATCAGGCCCGGATATTCATCTGAATGACTTAAGGCATCTTTTAGGGCTTCAATGACTGTGGCTTCGCGTTCCGGATCGGTCAATAAGGTACCAAAACGGTCGAGTACCACGTAGGTGTCCAGACTGAAGGCTTTGGTGGCAGTAATAATTCGAGCATCTTGTACATCCAGATTCATACGATCCAGAATAGCTACCGTGGTGGCAAACAGGTTGGGTTGATCCTGCGTATAAATAAAGATCTGTACCGCATCTTGAGCATATTTACGGTGTGCCCGCATCAGCACCAGTGGGGCAGGATTGTCGCCGTGCTGTAAAATGGCACGGGTATGCCAGGCGATTTCATCTGCTGTCTCTTTGAGGAAATAGTCATCACCAAGTTCCTGCCAGACTTTTTCTACTTCATCCAGTGAGAAGTCCTGAACCAGAAGTTCACTGGCTGCAAATTTGGTATCTTCAATCAGCATCTGATAATCAACCGGACGGCCCAGACCGGAACGGATCACGTCACGTGCTTGAGTATATAGTTGACGCATTAACGAGGCGCGCCAGGTATTCCATAACTTGGGATTGGTGGCATTAATATCTGCCACTGTCAGGGTGTATAAATAATCCAGATGTTCCATGTCACCCATTTTTTCGGCGAATTCTTTGACCACATCCGGATCGGAAATATCTTTTTTCTGGGCAGTGACAGACATCACCAGATGATTTTGGATCAGCCAGGCCACCAGGTTGCTTTCGCGTTCGGTAAAACCGTGACTACGGCAGAATTTAATCGCATCACTGGCGCCAAGTTCACTGTGATCGCCGCCACGGCCTTTGGCAATATCATGGAAAATTGCCGCCAGATAGACAATGTCACGACGGGTCAAACGCTGGAACACTGAACTGACCACCGGAAATTCTTTGGCAAATTCAGGTTCTTTAAAGCGGTTTAAATTACGCAGCAGCAATAAGGTATGTGCATCGACCGTATAGATATGGAACAGGTCATATTGCATCAGTCCCAGAATCTGTCCAAAGGCCGGGATGTAATTTCCAAGCACACCATAACGCTTCATCGCGACCATAGTATCGTAGAGTCGATGCGGTGAACGGATAATCGCCATAAATAGCGCCTGATGCACCGGATTATCACGAAAATCCTGATCAATGCGTTTTCCAGCCAGGGTCAGCAGGCGTAAAGTACGCGCACGAATACCTTCGATCTCAGGACGATTGGCTAGTAAATAGAAAATTTCCAGAATTGCGTTTGGATTTTCCGAGAAAATCTTGTGATGCTGCACAGCCAGTTTGCCATCGACCAGTTTAAAGTTCTGGTTGATTTCTTCGATCTGGCGTTCATATTGCGGTAAACGTGGCGTAATGACCGATTCATTAAAATAGGCCAGCAGCATTTCGTTCAGCGTAGACACTTGCTGTGCACTGCGATAATAGCGCTTCATGAACTGTTCAATTGGATAGTTCGGATGATGCGCCTCTTCACGTACATAGCCAAATTTGGCAGCAATATCACGCTGATAATCGAACAATAAGCGGTTTTCATCGCGCTTGGTCAGGCGGTGCAGGTGATGACGGATTTCCCAGAGGAAACTTTCGGCTTCCTCAAGCACACCGAGTTCAAATTCTGAAATAAAACCGAGATGTACCAGATCATAAATGCGATTGACGCGGAAATGCCGTTTGGCAATCCAGCCAATCTGGTTGATATCACGGATGCCACCCGGCGCATTTTTAATATCCGGTTCCAGATTGCTTTCGGTATTGTTGTGCTGAGCATAGCGTTTATGCTGCTCATCCATCTTGGCATCAAAAAAAGTTTTGTCAGTCCAGGTACGTGACACGATACGACGTGGCCATCTACACAGGTTTTCATTGCCAATAATCAGGCGGGCTTCGATCAGGGTGGTGGCGACGGTCAGATCACTGCTGGCCTGATTGACACATTCATTGATGGTGCGGACACTGATACCGGGTTTGAAATTCCCCACGTCCCAAAGCGATGAAATGAATGTAGAAATCAGTTGTTCCTGTTCCGGGTTAATCTCGTCTTCTGACAAGATCATGATGTCGACATCAGAATAAGGCAGCATTTCACGACGGCCATAGCCTCCGACTGCAAACAGGGCCAAATCAGTTTGATCCAGTTCGGCATGCTGCCAGAGAAACTGCAATGCTTCATCAATCAGGTTGGAACGCGCCAGAATAATATCCCGAATCGACTGGCCATTTTCAAAACTTTCCTGAAGCTGATTTTCGACATCACTGCGCCATTGATTGATGGCTTTAATGTCATGGTTGCTTTTAGCGTAATTCAGCAGTGGATGGGTGTTGATCATGTACAGTCGTCCGTTGGTATTTCAGCTTAGTTTTGGTTGACGCTAACTTGGTTAGCGACCTGTAGGGCCAGTTCACGTGCCTGTTCAATAGTTTCTGCACGTGCCGTGGCAACGCCCATACGGCGACGTTTAAAACCTTCTGGTTTGCCAAACAGGCGCAAATCGGTATTGCCGTCTGCTAAAGCAAGATTCAGGCCAGAAAATGAAAGATTACGGCCATCTACTCCAGCATAAATTACCGCACTGGCAGCCACACTATGTCGTGCAGTATTCACCGGCAAGCCTAAAATAGCACGTGCATGCAGCTCAAATTCACTTTGAAATTGGGAGGCTAAAGTCACCAGTCCAGTATCGTGTGGACGTGGGGAAACCTCACTAAACCATACTTTGTCGCCTTTTACAAAGAGTTCCACTCCAAAGATTCCGCAGCCACCAAGTGCTGTAGTGACCTTGTTGGCAATGCGCTTGGATTCTTCCAGCGCGGCTGGAGTCATCGGTTGAGGCTGCCAGCTTTCCACATAATCACCTGAGTCCTGACGATGTCCGATCGGGTCGCAATAAGACGTTTCGATTTCGCCGGTTTCTGGATTTTTTGCACGAACAGTCAATAAGGTAATTTCAAAATCAAAGTCAATTTGTGATTCTACAATCACAGTACCCTGATTGACCCGGCCACCGGTTTGCGCATATTCCCAGGCAGCATCGACTTCATCAAAACGGGTAACACGAGACTGACCTTTGCCTGAAGATGACATCACCGGTTTCACAAAGTTTGGATAGCCGACATCGTCACAGGCCGCGCGGAAGGATTCTAAACTGTCGGCAAAACGGTAAGCTGAAGTTGGCAGACCGAGTTCTTCCGCAGCCAGACGACGAATACCTTCACGGTTCATGGTCAGATTGACGGCTTTAGCAGAAGGAATGACTGTAGCAATGTTCTGGGCTTCTATTTCAAGCAGAACTTCGGTCGCAATCGCTTCAATTTCAGGAACAATTAAATGTGGCTGGATTTGATTGATGAGTTGTTTGAGTTCTACAGCATCTGCCATATTCAAGGTATAGGAATAATGCGCAACCTGCATGGCAGGGGCATGATCATAACGGTCAGCAGCATGAACTTCGACTCCAAGGCGTTGTAGTGAAATCACCACTTCCTTGCCCAGTTCACCAGAACCCAATAATAGAACTTTATAGGCAGAAGATTGAAGGGGAGTACCAATAGTCACGCTCATGTGGATCATCCATGCTTGATTTTATGGACTTTTAGCATAGCAGAACTGAGCCGACAGTTAAGCCAAGATTCATACAAAATTGTGATATTGACCAACAGTTTTATTTATAAAGTTTTTCTAGATTTTAATAAGGAGGCGCTGTCATTTTCACATCGCTGTCAGACTGCGTTTGCAGAAGATAAATCCCGCTTTGAGACTTGAGCTTTTCTATTTGTGCAACTTGTTCAGTATTGATATTTAGCATCTTTAACAGACGTAATGTACGAACATGCAGGAAATACGCATAGGGCAATACAAAAGGCAGTACAAAGCACAGCAAAAATAACAGTAGCCCAAAAACTGTGAATTGAATGCAGTCTCGCAAGATGGTGGTGAGCTGGAACTGATCTGCTGAAAAGGCGGTAGCTGAAAAAAGAATAAAAAGGAGCGCAAATAAACCAGCAAAAATTTTTAGAGTATTCGGCAGGACACGATGTCTGAAGCTCCATTTACCCAAAATCAATGTCAAAGGATGAAGATGCAGCACGTATTGGCTCTGATTAAGCATAGCAATAATTTGATGGGTGCTATTCTTTTTAATATAAACCACCCGAACTTGATCTGCTGGTTGAGCATGCATTTCGACAAAATGTCCGGTAAAATTTTGAGCATTGATAAAACATTCAAAATATTGTGCCGGCACTTCATGTCGATGGAATACGGTTAACATTTCATCGCGCCGATGATGAATAAAGATTTTGCCTTCAATCACCTGTTTGACCTCAAACATGCGCATCCTTCCTTGTTTTTATTGTTATATAAAAAAGACCTGTACTATGAGTTTAGCATAAGTCTTTGTTTCAATTGATCAACTATTTAAAGCTTAAAAGGGTACCGGAACATAAGTGTAAACCAACCCATAGGTGAGCGCTGCGGTCAGTGTCGCCATCACAATACGTTTAAACTTAAAGTACAAAACCGTGAGCACAATAAAGCCAACCAGCATCGCAAAACTTTTATTCGGCGTTTCTAATAAAGGTGGCAGGGTAGCAACTACCAACATGGAGCTGATCGCAGCGATGCCAATTGAACCCAAGGCAATTTTTAGCCACAACGCTCCGCGTTTTTGCGAACCTTGCTGAAATTTTTGAATGACAAAAAAAGGACCAAAGCGCGAGGCAAAATTGGCAATCCCGACTAAAATCCCGACCAGAATAATCTCTAGATTCATGCTTGATCTCCTGCGTGTTCAGGATCTGGCTGTTTCAAAATATAGTGCTTGAACAGGCCTGCGAAAATACCAGAACTTATACCGATAAAGATCGCGGCAGACAGGTCGATAAAATAACAGGCAATCGCAGACACCAGAATTGTGACAGCTACAACAAAAGTATGTTTTTTCTCAAAAGCGGCTAACAAGAAGCTCAGGAACAGCGCAGGTAACAAGAAATCCAGCGCAGCCTGTAAGAATTGCGGCAGGTTGCTGACCTGATCGGCAAACAATCCACCGAGGAAAGATCCGAGTGCCCAGGACATCCAGCTAAACAGGCTTAAACCGAGCATCCAGGATTCTGACCATTCCTGTCGCCGTTGCGAGAGCTTGATCATGCCGGAGGCAAAAACTTCATCGGTCAAACCCCAAGACCAGATTGCCGTTTTCTTTAAATTCAGCCGGTCTTGAATCAGATTTTGTAACGCAGGGCCATAAAGCAGATGACGAATGTCTAAGGCAATCACGGTTAATGCCGTCATCCAGATAGATGTTCCACTACCTAAGAGAGCGACCACCAGGAACTGGCTGGCACCTGCATACATCGAGCAGGACAGGAACAGTGCTTCCCAGGCGGTAAAGCCAAACTGAGTGGCTGAAACACCAAAAGCAAACGACACTGGTAAATAAGTGAAGATAATCGCTTGGCTATCTTTTGCACCTTGCCAGAAGCCAGCAGGTTGCGTAGCGAGTTGATTCGGTTCAGACACGACACACCTTGAAGGAGAGTTGAACGATGGGTCAAATGAAGATTGTGTATTCTACGTGAATTTAATAGCATAGTGCCGAAATGTTTAAATTGGCGAGCCTGATATGTGGATGTTCAAGACACGTGCGATGCTGATTGCTGCTTTAATAAGCACGGCAATATTGTTACAAGCGTGTGGGAATGACAGTCAATCGACTGATAAGCCAGAAATTAAACCGGCACCTAAACTGACTAATGATGCGACGACTTATGCCAATGCCGCATGGCAACTGATCAATGAAGTGGATCCTCTGGTCTATAATAAAGAAGTGGATCAGCTGGAAACACAGGTACGTCAACCAGCACGTAAATTGAGTACAGACTGGCGTATTAATGTCAAAATGACTGATTCGGTAACCGAAGGCAAATATGCCCTGTGTCGTAAAGCCTTGACCAGTCTGGAAATCTGGGCGCGGACGACCATGGAAAATGGTAATAGTCTGCAACAAAAACAGGCGGATTATGAGCGGGATAAACTGCAATGCCAGAATGCCATTGCCCATCCTGCACTCGGAAATACTGATCCTAAGCAAAAAGGTACTGCAATTGCCAATATGCAATAAACCTTTGCCCATTTAAATGTACCTATAAAAAGCCAGTCATTTAGACTGGCTTTTTTAGCAAAATAAACTTTAAAAATAGGGCATCCACACATGTTCTAATAAAAGCACCATGACACCGCAGATCAGCAGGGTGCTGCCAATCATGCGTTGAATCAGCATACGTGTAGACATGGCAGATCTCCTCAAAGATTTAAAGTGCGTTTAACGCTTCCAGATAACGACGATTTACTTCTTTCCAGTTCACGACATTGAAAAAAGCTGAGATATATTCCGGACGACGGTTTTGATACTGTAAATAATAGGCATGTTCCCAGACATCCAGACCTAAAAGGGGAATATTGCCATGCATCAGTGGAGAACCCTGATTAGCACTGCTTTCTACAATAAGTGTTTGATCTGGCGCCATACTTAACCAAGCCCACCCACTACCAAAACGGCTAAGCGCTGCTTGGGTAAACGCTTCTTTAAATGCCTCGAATCCTCCTAATTCATGTTCGATCGCCTTGGCAATTTCACCTTCAGGATGACCACCGCCGTCTGGACTCATCACTGTCCAGAACAGGGAATGATTGGCATGTCCACCAGCATTATTAATCACGTTCTGTCTGAGTTGCTCGGGCACTTCATTGAATTTGCTAATTAAGGCTTCGACTGATAAATCTTCCCATTCTGTACCCGCGATTCCTGCATTGATATTATTGATATAAGTTTGATGATGCTTGCTATGATGAATTTCCATAGTCTTGCTATCGATATGAGGCTCTAGCGCATCATAAGCATAAGGCAGTACAGGCAAGGTGTAGCTCATTGGCAGAATTCCTTGGGGAGAATGGAGTTAGGTTATTTTTCATTAGATTTAAGATACACTCTAATTTAATATTCATATATGAGAATAGTTATCATTATTGTTAATATATGTTGATCTTATGCGCTTCCAGAAAGCCTGTTATACGTATGAATCCTCTTTTTATAAGCAATAAAAAAGCCCCAAGAAGGGGCTTTTTTTAACAGCAATGACTTAAACGTTAAAACGGAAGTGTAAAACATCGCCATCCTGAACGATGTAAGTTTTACCTTCTAGACGCCATTTGCCTGCTTCTTTCGCACCGGCTTCGCCGTTGTACTGCACGAAATCATCATAAGCGATACATTCTGCACGGATAAAGCCTTTTTCAAAGTCGGTATGAATCACGCCTGCTGCCTGTGGTGCAGTTGCGCCAACTTTTACGGTCCAGGCACGAACTTCTTGTACACCCGCGGTGAAGTAAGTTTGTAGGCCAAGCAGTGAATAACCCGCACGAATCACCACGTTTAAGCCAGGTTCTTCCATGCCCATTGCTTCAAGGAATTCAGCACGGTCTTCATCTTCAAGCAATGAAATTTCAGCTTCAATCTGGTTGCACAGTGGAACTACAATCGCATTTTCTTCAGCAGCCAATTTTCTCACTGCATCTAAATGTGGGTTGTTCTCAAAACCGTCTTCAGCAACGTTGGCAATATACATGGTTGGTTTAAGGGTCATTAAGCCAAAACCACGAACCAGTTTACGTTCGTCATCATCTAGGTCTGCTGCGCGAGCCGGTTTACCTTCATCCAGTAAAGGCTGGATTTTTTCCAGAACAGCTTTAGTGGCTAGCGCTTCTTTGTCACCACCTTTAGCAGATTTAGTCAAACGCGTAATTGCTTTGGCTACAGCATCTAAGTCTGCGAGCGCAAGTTCGGTATTAATCGTAGCGATGTCATCTAGTGGATCAATACGACCATTCACATGAATGACGTTTTCATCTTCAAAACAACGCACAACGTGAGCAATTGCATCAGTTTCACGAATGTTGGCCAGAAACTGGTTACCCAAGCCTTCGCCCTTAGAAGCACCCGCTACCAGACCTGCGATGTCTACAAATTCCATAGAAGTCGGAATAACACGTTGCGGTTTAACAATTGCAGTCAATTTGTCTAAACGTGGATCAGGAACAGGTACAATCCCGGTGTTTGGTTCGATCGTACAGAAAGGGAAGTTTTCTGCAGCAATAGCAGCTTTGGTTAAGGCATTGAAAAGTGTAGATTTACCAACGTTCGGCAAGCCGACAATACCGCAATTAAAACCCATGAAATAACTCACAAAAGCGTTATATAAAAATTGCCCCCGATTTTACATGAAAGCATGACTAAAGTCAGGTCATGTGCTTGTGGTTTATTGCAATCAAATGCTTCTGGCGACCTAAAATGACTCGCTGAGCTTTCCGGGATGTGTAGTGAGTCCACCAACCATAGAGGAATAATCAGCCAGTATTTTACTTTTGAATAAAAATCACATTGTTTTTCTAAAAGTGAGTGACTAAAGTATCTGAATAAAACGGCGGCCTACACGCCCTGATCCAATAACGATAAACATGGAGCATACATGCGAACTTTATACCAGTTTCCTTTATCTCACTTTTGCGAAAAAGCACGTTGGATGCTGGACCATAAAGAGCTGTACTATGTTGCTCACAATCTGATACCCGGGGTACACCGCGCTTTTGCCCGCCTGAAAACAGGTCAGAATCGTCTGCCTATTTTGCGTGATCAGGATCGATGGATCGCAGATTCCACCCAGATTGCTCTGTATCTGGATGATACTTATCCAGAACATCGTTTACTGCACGCGGAAGGATATTTTCGAAATAAAGCTTTAGAAATTAATGAAATTACTTTGGAATTGGGTCGTCATGTCCGTCGCTGGATGCTCTCTCAAGCACTGACTTCTGATCATGAATCTCTGGATATTTTAATTGGTGAGCAGGGCTATCTGCGCCAGTTTGAAAAATTTTCTAAACCTTTATTGAAAGCGATGGTGGCCAAGGGGTATGCATTGAATGAGGAAACCGTGGCGGAATCTAAACAACACATCGATGTTGCTGTACAGCAGCTCAATCAGATGCTGGTCAGCCAAGGTGGGCATTATTTTGTCGGAAATCGTTTAGGTCTGGCGGATATTGCAGTCTGTTCCATGTTGGCACCGCTTCTGGCGATTCCAGGTACGCCGTGGGAAAAAGAAAATTTTGAAACCTTGTCCGAAGAATATCGCGACTATCAGCAGTATTTGAATGAGCTACCACTGGGTGAATATATTTGCCGTATTTACCGAACCGAACGCAATGCACGGGTAGACTGGCGTGGTGTATAAGTTTAAATGCTAATTCAAGAATTAAAAAAACGCGCATGAAGCGCGTTTTTTAATGAGATTATGATTAACCCCAAGGATTAGTCTGGTCGATATCAATATTTTTAGTAAAATTATTGAGGAGTGAACCAAAATCAAATCCGGATGAAGAACCGCCACTGCCGATATTCTGAATTGTATCTTTAATGCCCGGCAGGATAGCAGACAGATCAATATTGGAATCAGTCGTACCCACACTTGGACAAGATCACCGAGGTCAGGCAATTCAATCGAAGAGCCACTACCAACCAACTGACCAACACCTTCGGCAATACTGCCTAAGTCAAAGCCGTTTGAAGCAGAGGAAATACCTTCGATCATACCACCCAGATCCAGATCGCTACCGAGATTGAGATTGCCTAATAATCCACCTAAATCTATGCCATTTGAACCATTCGCAATCAGACCGCTCAGTAAGTCAGTGAAGCCACCGACATCAAAACCACCTGTTGCATTTCCGCCTACAAAGCCGCTAATTAAATCGGTAATAGCACCAAGATCAAAATCACCGCCTGCATTGCCACCGATTAAACCACCCACCAAGCCTGCAATTGCTCCAATATCTATATCACCTAAACTGCCAGAACCGCCGATCAGGCCACCGACCAGTTGAGAAATTTTACCAATATCAATATTGCCCGTACTGCCGCCCAATAAGCCGCCCACCAGTTTAGAAATAGCCTCAAGATCTAGGCTGCTGCTATTGCTCCCCATTAAGCTCTTTAATAAGTTGGTGACCTGGGTAATATTAAAGCTACCGCCATTGGATTGGGTTAAGCTACTGATCAGGCTTTGAATATTTAAACTTGAGGCATTCGAACCAGAAAATTGAGTTAATAAATTGCTGAGATTTGTCGTACTCAGGCTGCTTCCAGAAAGGAGATTATTTAATAATGAGCTGACTGAAGGTTGAGTATTGGATCCGGTGAGATTGCCAATAAGATTGGTGAGGGTACCTGATGTCGTTCCACCGAATAAGCCGCCCAATAAGCTCTTCGTTTTGGGTTTCGACGGTTAAAACAGGACTCACTTTTGTTTTTATCAAGCTTAAAAGTTTAGAAGCCATGACCGTTCCTTGTGTAATATTTTTGAAATGCGCTATTTTTGTTTTTAAAGCGCCTTTGTTTTAATCTATTTCTATACACTTGTAAAAGATGGACGGTTAAGTCGTGTAGGGGCTGACAGGAATAGCCTATCTGTTGCCATGTTTACCCAATTTAAATAATTTAAAAATGGCGGATTCAAGCGGCAAGTGCAACGGTATAAAAACCAGCCATAACTTCACTCGGTGTATACCAACCTAGTGTTTTTCTAGGACGATGGTTGAGTGCAAATTCTATCTGCTCTATTTGTTCGTTTGACACGCCATCAAACGATGATGATTTTGGCAGATATTGACGGATTAAACCATTCGTATTTTCATTTCTAGCTCGCTGAATAGACTTGTAAGGATCAGCAAAATACGTCTCTATGCCAGCATCAGTAATTCTTTTGTGTTCGGAAAATTCTTTGCCATTATCAAATGTCACACTATAAGCATGGCTCATTTGTAAACGATCTAATGCACAAGTAATCGTTTGAGAGGATGCTCTTGTTGGCCCTAAATGAACAATATGTACATACAGGCTCTTTCGATCAACGAGAGTCAATAAAGCACCTTTATGATGTTTACCAATCACCGTGTCACCTTCGAAATCTCCTAAACGTTGTCGTTGATCAATGACCTAGTGTCGGCAGTGAATACTTGTTTTATCAATGATTTGACCCCTACGATCCGTGTTTTTGTAACCGCGTTTTCGATATTTCTTCTGATGCCTTAAATGTAGATGAAGTTTACCGCCTTTTGATTTATCTTGATAAATGTACTGGTAAATCCACTCATGTGAAGGTACATCCAGCCAACCGCGTTGTGTTAAAGCACCTGAAATTTGTTCGGGTGACCAGTCCAAACCAATCAAATAATCAATATAAGCGAAGGCAAATGCTGTCATTGATGATGAAGGACGGTAGCGTCTTTGACTTGCAAATTTAGCTGCCTGTTGAGCTCTATATCCACGTTGCCCAGTATTTCTTTTTAATTCACGGTAGATGGTTGATCGTGAACGTCCTAATTCCCGAGCAAGGGTAGCGATTGAACTTTTACTTTTCAAAGTAGCATAAATTTCGTATCTTTCATCTTGAGAAAGTTGGGTGTATTTCTTCATTGTGTGCTTTCCAATTGCGAGTTGAAAAAGTCTAATGATTCTATGAATACACCTAACTTTTTCAACTAACTACAAATGTGTTGCACTTGGGATTTGAATCTGCGAATAAAGATTTAATCAAAAATACCATTGGTCATGTTTTTAATTTATGCGATTAACGGTCATTTAAACCCTCCTGAAAACCGTATTTATAAAATGAAATCCCATTTGGGAAAAAATTTCAGAATATGAAAATTTTGTGAAAAATAAATAAATATTGTATAACAGAGATGGCGCAAAATTTTCTGCATCTATTGATTATTGATATAAGAGTATAAAAATGGAACTGGATCGTTTCGATAAACATATTCTAGAAATATTGACCCATGAAGATGTCAATCTGAATGAACTGTCCGAGCGGGTGAATTTATCTGTCAGTTCGGTGCATCGTAGGATCAAACACTTAATCGATCATAATATTATCAGTGGCTTAAAACGTGAAATCAATTACCAGAAATTAGGTTTCAGCCTGCATGTGCTGTTACAGGTATCCTTAAGCAAACATGATAGCGATACTTTTGCTAAATTCCTGGAAGAACTGGAAAGTATTCCCGAAGTGATTAATGCCTTTTTGGTCACCGGTCAGTCTGCGGACTTTATTGTCGAAGTGGTGGCAAGGGATATGGAAAATTATAGTGAAATCCTGCTTAAGCGGATTGGAAAAATTGAGCATGTGGTGGCACTGCATTCCAGCTTTGTGATTAAAGAATATAATGTCTTTAACTGTAGCGGATTACTCAATAAAGTTTAATCAAAGCTAGGGTGGTGGACAGCCATAAAAAAACGCACCCTAAGGTCATTGCTGTCCCACAATTTTTCACAAGAGGAAGCTCATTTGAGCTTCCTCTTGTTTTATGGGTATTTTATCGGGTGAAAATAAAGCTTTTAAAGTTCTTCTTTCAAACAAATTCACTTGAATTATTCTGAGTAAACGTTGAACTGTCCAACCTGTTTTCCCTAAATGTTGAGCGAAACTCACCAATAAATAGGCGATCATCGCAATCCAGATTTGTGTCTGAATTGCGTTCCTGCTGCGGCCTAGAAACGCTTTTAATTTGAGATTCTGCTTAATCGCCTTAAAGAACAGCTCAACTTTCCAACGATCTTTATAAATCGCCGCAATGGTGGAGGCGGCTAAATGAAAGTTATTGCTGAGAAAGCTAAAGTGCTTGCCACTTTGCTGATCTCTATATTCAATTCTTCTTAACACTGGGGCTTTTCTTTTTAGGGCATGTGCGCTATTCAGCTGAATGGTTTCATCTTTTAGAATACCTTTGGATTCAAGCACTGGATGTTGCTGGATCACCTGATACACAGATTTAGGCCTAAAACGTGTGACAAATCCAATGTTTTGAGCAGTCAGATTTGCATACCATTGGTAATCGACATAGCCTTTATCAAAAACTACAATGCTGCCAGCAGGAAACTGGAATTTGCGGCCTTGTACCATGTCATTTTCTTTGCCATTTTCAACTGCAACAAACTCAGGAATATCATTGCTGTGATTCAATCCTATGCTGAGTTTCATGCTGGCTTTTGAGTCGTGAACTTTGGCCCATTCACATAAGGAAAGCGACAGGTCAATATGACTGGCATCCAAGGAATACAAGGGATTCTTAAAGCGAAATTTATGAGCTACTTTTGAGTGTTCATAGTATTTAAGCAACTTGTGAAATAGCTGTTGATACAAGGCAGCAGGCTGCTGCTCATTGATTCGTGCCAGCGTGCTTCGGGGAATAGACTTTGCTCCGAGATGACTTAGCTTTTCCTGTTGGCACTCCAAATTGGATTGAATATCTCTCAGACTTTGTCTACAAGAGAATTGAGACATCAATATGGCAATAAACTGATCCCACCGGGAAGCCGCTCTAAATTTCTGTCCAACATGGTGTACTTTAGCAAGTTGTTCAAAATCCTGTCGCACAACAGGTTTAATTAGCTCATGAAATACGGTATTCTGATGTGACAAAACCTGAATCCTGGTCGTTAAAGTGTTTGTTTGCACTCATATTTTAACTGTTAGGACTCAGGTTTTTTTATTTAAAGCAAACTATGGGACAGCAGTGACCCTAAGGTGCGTTTTTTGAATCAGACATATTTAAGCATCAAGTTCTGCTAAAACTGCGTCTGAGAATTCAACGTTGGTATAAACGTTTTGTACATCATCCAGATCTTCAAGCATATCAATCATTTTCATGATTTTTTTCGCTTGATCGATGTCTGTGATTTCTGCTTTGGTTGAAGGACTCATCACTACTTCAGCATTGTCAGATTTTAAACCTGCAGCAGTTAAAGCATCTTGAACTTCACCGAAGGCTTCAGGTGTGGTAATGACCAAGATATCATCTTCAGTGACTTCGATGTCTTCAGCACCTGCTTCTAATGCCACTTCCATGATTTGATCTTCCAAAGACACATCTTCAAAAGTGATCTCACCACGTTTCGTGAACAGGAATGCCACCGAACCATTGGTGCCTAAGTTACCATCAGTTTTAGAGAAGCAATGACGTACGTCAGGCACAGTACGGTTCAAGTTGTCAGTCATGGTTTCAACAATAACCGCAACACCACCTACACCATAACCTTCGTAGGTCACTTCTTTCAGGTCGTCGTTATCTTCGCCACCAGCACCACGTTGAATGGCACGGTTGATCACGTCACGTGTCATATTCACTGATAATGCTTTTTCAACCACAGCACGTAGACGAGGGTTGCTTGCAGTATCTGGACCACCAAGCTTTGCAGCAGTGGTTAATTCACGAATGTATTTGGTAAAAACTTTACCACGACTCGCATCTTGTTTTGCTTTGCGATGCTTAATATTGGCCCACTTGGAATGACCCGCCATGCGAACTATGCTCCTTGTAGATTGGCTGTATGCCTATCAGAATGCCGAAATTCTACCATAAGCGTTTTTTTAAAAAAAAGTGCCTGGATTTGAGATTTCAGGATAAAAACAAAAAAAGTGAAATATCGAGGAAAAATAGAAAGAGGATAGGGGGATTTATAATTCTATTTATACATTTATATGGACAGATGACTTGGACATAAACAGCAGAATCGCTGATTATGTCCGTGCTTTTATTTTTAAAAAGCTTATTCTGGAATAACGATATCCAGGCCAACCTTGTCTTTATATAGTTGCTTGATCAAAGCCAGGTCATGCGCAAGGTCTGTCGGATAGATCTTGCCAAGAATGCCACCTTGCTTAGTTTTGGAATTGGCGTATAACAACACGATTGGTACATTGGCAGCCTTGGCAATATGCCAGAAACCGGTACGGATTGGTTTGCGTGCTTCACCTTGTTTAGCCCGTGTTGCTTCGGGAGCAATCACCAGATTGAACTTTTCATTGTTCTGAAAATGTTCCACCATCTGGGTCACGATATCTTTACTGGCCTTGCGGTCAACCGGAATACCACCCACAGCGTTCAATAGCGGTTTAAACGGTCCTTTAAATAATTCTTTTTTAATCAAGGTATGAACCTTGAGGTCATAAATCTGGAACAGGGCAATTGACAGTACCGCATCCATCATTGAGGTATGTTCAAACCCAATAATGACCTGTTTATCTTCAAGCACATCGGGTTCGACATGATATTGCCAACCTGCAAGTTTAAATGCAGATTCGCCAAGGAATTTATTTAGCATAAGTACGGAGAAGTAAAAGCTGTATGTAGAGAACTGCATAATTTCATCTTGTTCGCCCATACAGTCAATAGGCTTTCCAATAAAATCAGCGAATAATGTAAAAATCTATGATTTATTCATCTTTTTAAGCTGCAAGATTAAGAGTTAATATATATAAATAAAACAATATTAAGATCTTAAAAATATCATTAGATACAAAAAAAGTCTTAAAATGATGAAAAAATGACTACCCAGAGCACACTTTAGTTATTAGACTTTTGTCGAAGAAGAAGACTGATACAGGTCTTTTCTATTTTCTTATTCTTTCTACTCTGAGATTGAAAAGTATGACGTACATGACAGCCTTCGTAGTCTCCCTATTGATTTTTGCGCTTATAATTGTATGGTCTTTGATCGAAATTAAGCAGGATTTACATAAAGACGAAGAAATGAAGTCTGAATTCTAGTCATTCTATCTTCTTGAGCTCAAGGCTATTCCTTTAACAGTGCTGCCTGAGCAATAAAGAATTTTAATACCTTATAGATATACTAAGACCTTAAATCTATCAGTTTTACCCTTAGTAGACCGGATTAAATTCAAGATGACAGGCTCATTTGTCTTAAATGATGCAGCATGTATCTCATTTTTCTATATGCCTCCTATACTGAAGTCTTAAGTAACTGAATTTTGACTAAGACAAGTCGCCCATGATTGCTGCCTAAATGTTCAAGCAGTTATAAAAGCACTTGTCTTTCCAAAAAATCTTAGCTAGTATTCATGACGCCTGAACTTATTGATAAATAAAGTTTTCAGCATATAGGGCCTATAGCTCAGTTGGTTAGAGCAGCGGACTCATAATCCGTTGGTCGACAGTTCAAGTCTGTCTGGGCCCACCATATAAAACAACCACTTAGGTGCATTAATCCTAGGTGGTTTTTTGTTTTTGGATATTATGAAATCTGAAGTAAGCAATTCACTTAGTTGATCGTCGCTCTTATCTCGAATGACTTAAAATGGGTTGCCTCCACTGATAATGAACTTTTCTAGTTTGCCTTTAAATAAAGATTCTTCGTTCCCAGCTTAATAAAAAAGCATCTCCCTCAGATATTACTTTTGTTATCTAGATTCCATAAACATCCTCTTTAATCAAAAAAAGCTCATATTTATGGAATAATTGTGATGTAGTTTAAAGAATATCTGCAAAAAAAGTGAAAAGTAGATGAAATGCATTTTACAACTGAAAAAATTATGCTAATTAATATGAGATGATTTTTTAGTCAAAAATCATGATGTTTCAGGACGGAATATCTTAAGAAGCGTATTAAAAAAAAATGATTAAACAGGAGTTTCAATGATGCTTCAGCTTTTAAGAAAATTGTTTTGTTTGCATATTTATGAATATGAGCAAATGCAAGAAATCGGGGAACACAGGGAGTGTCGTAAGTGCGGTACGAATAAGGACTAAAGTTTTTGCAAGAAAAGTGAGCAATGGCTCACTTTTTTTATGCTTGTTATGGGCTAATTTCCGTTAAAATTAAAGGGAAATTTCATCACGATGAACAGGCATATGAGTAAAGATTTTCATGCAGATACCTATATCGTAGACAGCAACCTGGCAGATACGCTGCACTGGCTCAGCCTGCATCAAGATAGTTATGACTCCTTTAGCTATGATGCAGTCACGCAAGCGCTGATGGTGCATCATGCCAATGGAGTAGATCAAATCCGAGTCGGAGATTATCTGAATGCCCGTTATGGCATTTTAATTACTGCACATAACTTTTCTGCGAGTTCATTAACTTAAACAGTGATTAGCTTGCCATTGCATCTGTAGCCAGACTGCGAACACTCGGTTTTGGCTGTTCTGCAACTAAACCTAATTTTGCAAAAAGTTGCTGATCCCGGCCTTGGGATGTATTAGGGGTCGTCAGCAGTTTTTCACCAGAAAAAATAGAATTGGCACCGGCCATAAACGCCAAAGCCTGATCCGAATCGCTTAAGGATTCGCGGCCGGCAGAAAGGCGAATATAACTTTTAGGCATTAGCAAGCGTGCCACGGCAATAGTACGAATCCATTCAATCACATCCAGTTTTTCTACATCTGCCATCGGTGTACCTTCAATCGGCACCAACATATTAATTGGCACAGATTCAGGATGAATTGCCAGAGTTGCAAGTTCATATAACAAACCAATTCGGTCATCACGACTTTCACCCAGACCCACAATACCGCCACTACAGACTTTCATACCAGCCTGACGTACATGATCCAGAGTATCCAGACGATCATCAAAGCTACGCGTGCTGATGATATGTGAATAGTATTCACGAGAAGTGTCCAGATTATGGTTGTAATAATCCAGTCCCGCATCTTTCAAGCGTTCAGCCTGAGATCCATTTAGCATCCCCAGTGTCATGCAGGTTTCCAGACCGAGTGCTTTAACTTCACGTACCATTTCCAGCACATAAGGCATATCGCGTTCATGCGGGTTGCGCCATGCAGCCCCCATACAAAAACGTGAACTGCCTGATGCCAGCGCCTGTTTGGCTTCCTGAATCACTTTATTGACTGCAATGCGTTTTTCAGCTTCCAGTTTGGAATCATAATGCGCTGATTGTGAGCAGTATTTACAGTCTTCAGGACATTTACCGGTTTTAATTGAGAGCAGGGTACTGACCTGAACGGTATTGGCGGTGAAATGTTCACGATGAACCTGTTGCGCCTGGAACACTAGGTCCATTAAAGGCTGCTGATAAAGTGCTTGTATTTCTTCACGTGACCAATCATTACGTACCGCATCACTACTGTTCATCTCTTTCCCTATCTATGCTTATTTATCATTCGGTTCATCTTAATAAAAATTCGACCTTGCTTCACTAGCAAAATATGACCTTATATAAATGACAAAGCCCACACGAGGTGAGCTTTGTTTTTCAGTTACCAGATTATTTATTACTGTGATTTCCATGAATATCCTGGCCATGCAGATCACTACGGTGCTGTTTGTTAAACACGCGCTGATCCTGTTCATGCTGATTGTTTTTTGGGGAATTAATCGGGCCATGTTGCGGCTGTTGCTGTTGTTGCTTCTGCTGGTCATGCTGAAGCTGCTCAAGCAGTTCTTGATTTGGATTTTTTGATGACATCATCTTTCCTCCACTTCATTTCTGACTCTTTTTATTTATGCCATAGTCTGAAACATGGGTGTGTAAGGCTTTTAAGTGAAACTGTGAATCTAGGTAAAGTTGAAATATATTTTAATGGTGAGGGAAAATTAGCTGGATTTTGCCAGTTGTTCTTGAATCGCCCAATCGATATGTACCTGTACAATTTCATCATGCTGATCACGCTGTTGCTGAAGGACCTGAATAATCTGCCCATCAAAAGGCGCATTGCCCAAACCAATGGCGATATTGCGCATAAAACTTTGATAACCCGTACGACGCATCGGGCTGCCTTCAGTCGTACTTAAAAAGGTGGCTTCATCCCATTGCCATAAGTCCAGTAAACTGACCTGATCCAAGCCATGCCGTGACTGAAAATCCTCTACTGAGGTGACTTGGGCAAAACTATTCCAGGGGCAAATCAGCTGGCAGTCATCACAACCAAAAACACGGTTGCCAATTCCGCGTCGCAAATCTTCTGGAATAATGCCTTTATATTCGATGGTCAGATAGGCGATACAGCGTCGTGCATCCAGCATATACGGTTCTACAATGGCTTGAGTCGGACAAATGTCGATACAGGCAGTACAGGAGCCACAATGTTTCGTTGCAGGTTCATCAAAAGGCAGTTCCAATGAAGTAAACAATTCACCCAAAACAAAGAATGAGCCGGATGTTTTATGAATCAGAAGGGTGTGTTTACCTGTCCAGCCCATACCTGCACTTTCAGCCAGCGATTTTTCAAAAATTGGCGCAGAATCGGCAAATGGGCGTGATTCAAAATCTCCGACTTTTTCCCGGATTCTTGTTGCCAGGGTTTTCAAGCGACCCCGCATGGTTTTGTGATAATCCCGGCCACGGGCATAACGCGCGATAATGGCAGAGTTAGGTGCATAAGGGATATAACGTGGTTCTGGTGCCTCGACCAGATAATCCATACGCACACAGATAATGCTGCGTGTGCTGGGAACCAGTAAGGCGGGATTGGCGCGTTTTTCCAGATTGTCTTCCAGAAACTTCATATCACCATGATAACCACGATCCAGATATTCCTGTAAGCGTACTAATTCTGCTTGAGCATCCGGTTTGGCAATGACACAATCAGAAAAACCCAATTCTAAAGCCTGCGCTTTAATCCATGCTTTTAGTTCGGCTGGATCTTGTTGATAAACTTGAATTTGCGCGTGAGAATCGGGAGTTGTCATAAACCAAAGACAGGGAATAAGAAATGCAGCAACAAGTTTACCATAGCCGCGATCTACAAGCATGGGAGCAGCGCTGGTTTCAGCAGCAAAATAGTTCCTATGGTTTAATGCAACAAGTCGCCTGGGGGATTAGTCAGCGGCTGATCACCTTATTTTCCGAGCAAAAAATTAAAAAGATCGCTGTCTGCTGTGGTCCGGGCAATAATGCCGGTGATGGTTATCTCGTAGCCAAATATCTCAAACAGGCCGGTTTCCAAGTTGATATTTATGCGGCAGAGCTTGGCCCATCTCCAGATCTGGTCAAAGCGATTCAAGATGCCAAACAGGCTGACTTGCAGCCTTATTCGCATTTTGACTTTCAAACCGAATATGAGGCCTATATCGATGCCTTATTCGGAATTGGTCTAAACCGTCAACTGGATTCTGACTGGCAAAATGTTATTCAAACGGTCAATCAGCAAACTGGACTCAAAATCTCGATCGATATTCCGAGTGGACTGGATGCCAATACCGGTCAGCCTTTGCCAGTAGCGATCAAGGCTGACTATACTTTCACGGGTTTAGGGCTTAAGGCAGGACTGTTTACCGGACAAGGCAAAGAATATGCGGGCAAGATCGAACTGATTTCTGCTATTCCAACAGACGCAGAACTTCAACCGATTGCCCAGCTTGCATCACATCAGATTCAATTGCCCAAGCGTGAAGCCTTTGGTCATAAAGGCAGTTATGGTCATGTCTTGGTGATTGGTGGTCATGCCGATATGGGCGGAGCAGTGATCATGGCGGCAGAGGCGGCCTTTGCTGCAGGAGCAGGTAAAGTCACCATCGTTTGTGATGCAAAACACCATACTGCGATTTTGTCACGTGCACCAAATGTCATGCTGCGTGATATCAATCTTTTAACTCAGGAGCAACGCCAAGCATTGATTCAGCAGGTCGATGCAGTCTGTTTTGGCATGGGATTAGGTCGTGATTCTTGGTCAGAGCAACAATATACAGCTTGGTTTGAGCTGACTCAGCAATCTGATCTGGAGGTTGTTTTGGATGCGGATGCCTTATGGTTTCTGGCCAAGCAGCCTCAAGTTTTGAATTCCCAGACTTATGCCACACCACATCCAGGAGAAGCTGCAACTTTGCTAGCATGTAGCACTGCGGAAGTGGAAATGGATCGGATTGCAGCCATTCATGCCCTGCAACAAAAATATCAGGGACAGTGGGTGCTAAAAGGTTCAGGCAGCCTGATTCTGGAAGAAAGGCTTTACATCTGCAATGCCGGGAATGCCGGTATGGGCACGGGCGGAATGGGGGATGTGCTGGCCGGCATGATTGCCAGTCTAAAGGCGCAATTTGCGCAAAAAATTTATTTGCATGAAATTGTGACGCTGCATGCACTTGCAGGTGATGAACTGGCCAAAAATGGCGAACGCGGTTTACAGGCTCAAAATATGAAACATGCGATTTATCAGGTTGTGAATCGCTAAGGAGAATAGTGTGCCAGTCATCAAACTGAATATTTCAGGCCAAGTCCAAGGAGTCGGATACCGTTACTGGTTTGCCGAGCAGGCTCAAGCACTTGGGCTGAAAGGGCGTGTGCAGAACTTGAGTACGGGTGAAGTGGAGGCGGTTATTGTTGGAACAGATTCACAGCTTAGCGAAATGATTGCACGAAGTTGGCAAGGGCCTGCTCGTGCAACTGTACAAGCGATTATTCAGGAATATCTGAAATCCGATCTCGATGTTCAAGACTTTAGTATATTGCGTTAAACCTTATCGACGACGGCTACTGACGCGACTCCGGCCGCGTGCCATACCACCCAACGCATTCAATACCGCCATTTTACTCATACTGCCTGAGGCGTGGGCATGACAAATAGCAGCAGCTAAAGCATCGGCGGCATCCTGCTGCGGTTTGATGCTGAGTTTTAGAATATTCATTACCATCATCTGCACCTGTTCTTTATCCGCAGCGCCATAACCCACTACCGACTGCTTGATCTGGCGCGCAGTATATTCAGCGACTTTCAAATCCAGATTGACCAGTGCCGCAACAGCAGCACCACGGGCCTGACCGAGTTTTAAGGCAGAATCCGGATTTTGTGCCATAAAGACCTGTTCGACTGCAGCTTCAGTGGGACCATAAAATTTTACAATGCGCTCCACGCCGGCAAAGATCCGTTTTAAACGTTCAGGCATTTCTGTCGTTTCTGTTCTGATGGTGCCGGCATCAACAAAAGTCAGTTTGGAGCCGTCTTTTTCGATAATTCCGTAACCGGTTAAACGAGAACCGGGGTCAATCCCAATAATTAATGACATGCCCGCACTTTAAAAATAGAATAATGCCCATATTGTTACATAAGCGTATCAAAAAAGCTTGATCCTGATGAAGCAGTTGATTCCAGCATCCTATTATTTATTTTACTGAGATTAGATTAATTTTCATGAAATTATTTCTTATTATCCTTGCAGGCTTAATCCTAGAAGTATTTGTCTGGATTGGCGTGGGTGACCTCGTCGGGAGCATGTGGTACGTATTTTTCTGGTTTGTGGCCGCATTTTTTATTGGTATGAATATGATCCGTAAATACTCGGCCGGTGTAATGCCACAAATGCAGCAAATGCAGATGGGACAGATGAGTGCAGATCCTGCATTAACAGGAAATTTACCTAAAATTCTGGCAGGTTTCTTTCTGCTTATTCCTGGATTGATTACCGACGTATTGGCAGTATTGATGCTCATTCCAGCGGTTCAGCAGGTTTTTAAGGCTGCTATAATGAAAGCGATGATGAAACGTCAGCAACTCATGATGGAAAAAATGATGGGTGGCATGATGGGCGATATGGGTGGGGCACAAGGCCAGAACCCATTTGCCGAGATGATGCGTCAAATGCAGGATATGCAAAATCAGCAATCAGGTCGCGGTGATTCCACCATTATTGATGGTGAAGCACGTGAAGTGAGACCTGAGGCGAAAAAAATTGAAATGAAAGATATCAATCCAAAATAAATGTTTTATTTAAAAAACTCTATTTAAGCCGAATCTGATGATTCGGTTTTTTATTGGAGCTTTCTAATCTCTTTGAACAAACGTTATAATATATTTTTATAAATTTACCTTATTTTAATGTCTCTGCTTTTTACGATCTGTCTCCTGCATTTTGTTGCTCAACTCAGTCCCGGTCCCGATATTTTGCTCATTGCCAAAAGTGCCGCATCTACCACACGCCAGAATGCCTTGAAAATTATTGCAGGGATCTCTGCCGGTATTGTGGTTTGGGTAGTACTGACACTTGCGGGTTTTACTGTGTTAATTGACCAGTTTCCATGGGTCCAGCACGCCTTAATGCTTTTGGGTGGCATATTCTTGGCTAAAATGGGATGGGCCATGTTAAAGGGTGGTGTGCATAGCTTTAAAAATAGACATCAGACTGACGACGATACAAATGGACAGGTGCAAGCTAAAAACTATTTTATGTTGGGCTTATGGACCAACCTTTCTAATCCTAAAACACTGATCTATTTTAGTAGCGTATTTTCACTGGCCTTGAGTTCGTCTGCTTCCGATTATTTGAAAACACAGTTGGCTGTGATTATTCCCTTGCAGACCTTTATTACGTTTGCTTTATTGATGATGCTGATTTCCCAACCAAAAATTAAAACCTTGTACCAGCGTTCGGGGAGTTATATTGATATGATTTCAGGCGGACTATTTCTGCTATTTGCATTGTGGTTATGGTATGACGCACTTATTCTGATGAATTAAGTGGTATATCTTCATTTAATGCTGGAGATATTGGTGAGGTCTGGGCAGGAGAGGCTAAATTGTCTGGTGTTTTAACTGCCATTTGATAACGATTAGGCTTTAAAGTGGTTTCAGTATTTTCAGAGCCTTGATAGCTGCGGCTACGGTTGGCGCGCTCACGCAATCCACCTTTTTTAATTAACTGAACCATGGTACATCTCTCATTCAAATCCACAGCTATTGTAAATCAAATCTGGATTTGATGAGGCTATTTTCCGCATAGCTATCTGAATTATTCAAGATTAATAAAAAGACCTGTTTGAACCAACAGGTCTTTACTGTCAGATGAATAAATTTAGCGAAGTCTTTTATCTTCTTCTTTTAAAACATCCAATAATGAGTGTTGTACAGGAACTTCTTGTTGTGACTGCACATACAAATGCACCACTTTAAACACAATTGCTGTAACGAGGCAGGCTACTAGACACAAAACCCAAAAACCAAAAGGGCTGCGGATATGATGTGAGCCGCAGTTTGAGCATGATTTTTCTGTAGAGTCGACTACTTTTTCACAGCAGGCACAATGATATTGATACTGCATTTTTCTTCTCCCAGGATGTTATCCTTTTTATTCTTCGATCATGAAAGATGATTTGTTGCTCTATCATAGGAGAGCTTTTCTAGGCTGACAAGACGAGATTGCCGACAATTACATAGTATCTATATAGGATAAAAATTAATTACATGACTAAGATCATATCAAGAAAATGATTAAATGATTCATTATTTGAAAATATAGTTGAATCTAAAAAGATAATGACAACATCAATTAAAAATAAAGCCCGCATCAAGCGGGCTTTATTTGAGCTAGTCTAAAACTTACTGCCCTGAACGGATGATGTAATCAAAAGCAGACAAGGATGCCTTGGCACCTTCACCGGTCGCGATGATGATCTGCTTGTACGGCACTGTGGTACAGTCACCTGCTGCAAACACCCCTTTCACATTGGTTTCGTTGCGGTCGTTAATCACGATCTCGCCACGGTTGGTTAGCTCAACTGGGGTTTCTTTCAAGAAGTCCGTATTTGGCAACAAACCGATCTGCACGAAGATTCCTGCCAGCTCAACCACATGCTCTTCATCTGTGGCACGGTCTTTGTATTTCAGACCCGTCACCTGTGCACCATCACCCAGTACTTCAGTCGACAAGGCATTCTTGATCACGGTGGTGTTTGGCAGACTGTTGAGTTTGTCTTGCAGCACCTGATCCGCACGTAGTTTGGTATCAAACTCGACCAGCGTGACATGCTCTACAATCCCTGCCAGGTCAATCGCAGCTTCGACACCCGAGTTACCGCCACCAATCACAGCGACACGTTTGCCTTTGAACAGAGGACCATCACAGTGCGGGCAATATGCCACACCACGGGTTTTGTATTCCTGCTCACCTGGAACGTTCATCTCTCTCCAGCGTGCACCGGTCGACAGAATCACGGTTTTAGATTCCAGTTTGGCACCATTCTCTAAGGTCACTTCCACCAGACCATTGGCAGTTTCATCTGCACCTTTGATGTTGGATACCCGTTGCAGGTTCATGATGTCAACCCCGTATTCACGCACGTGGGCTTCCATCTCGGCTGCAAATTTAGGACCTTGAGTTTTCTGTACAGACGTGAAGTTTTCAATATCCATGGTATCCATGACCTGACCGCCCATGCGTTCAGCCACGATCCCGGTTTTAATGCCTTTGCGTGCTGCATAGATCGCAGAAGTATTCCCTGCAGGTCCACCACCGATCACCAGGACATCAAAGGCATCTTTGGCATTCAGCTTTTCCGCATCTTTGGCAGCGGTATTGCTATCCAGCTTGGCAATGATTTCTTCCAGTGTCATACGACCCTGACCGATATGCTGGTTGTCCTGGAATACCATCGGCACCGCCATGATTTTGCGTTCTTCGACTTCGTCCTGGAAGAAAGCCCCATCAATCATGGTGGCAGTAGTGCCCGGGTTATAGATGGCAATCAGGTTGAGTGCCTGAACCACATCCGGACAGTTATGGCAGCTTAACGATACGAACACGTCAAAATTAGATTGAACACCCAGGCTCTTGATATTCGCCAGAACTTCATCCGAGACTTTCGGTGCATAACCGGAAGTTTGCAGCAATGCCAGGATCAGCGAAGTGAACTCATGGCCCATTGGCAAGCCTGCAAAGAACACGCGTGGCTGTTCACCGGCCTTGGCAATACCAAAACTTGGCACACGTTTGTTGCTGCCATCAAAACGGGTAGTCACCTGATCAGAAAGTGCCGCAATCTCTTCGACCAGTTCCTTGATCTTGTCTGACTTGTCAGAGCCATCAAGGGTAGCCACCAGTTCAATCGGGCCTTCCAAACGTTCTAATAGGGTTTTAAGTTGAGCTGAAGTATTTTGGTCTAACATTGCTAACGTCTCCAAAGGAGTAAATGTTTATTTGATAACAGGATATTAAATGAATTGAATAAATAGGTAAAACAGTTTGTTTTTATTTTATTGATCGGATTTACAGATTTATTAAAAAATTCATCATTAATTTCAAAGTTCTATATGGGGGCGAAAGATTAATTTTCAAGTAGTTTAGAGCAAGAATAAGGATTTTCAGCTAAGATTAAAACAAGATATTTGAGACTCGAATGATGGAATTACAACGCGGTATTTATCAACATTATAAGGGACAGCTTTATCAGGTGTTTAATGTCGCCACGCACAGTGAAACTGAAGAAAAGCTAGTGGTTTATCAATGTCTCTACGGTGATTATTCAATTTGGGTACGTCCTTTAACGATGTTCACTGAAACCATTACCACCAACGATGATCGTGAAGTGGAGCGTTTTAAATTGATTCAGGCACTTTAAGCCCAACAGACTCAGGGAAGAGTGATGCAAAACTCAGATGAATTTGAAATATTCATGCAAGAATTATATGAAAAATTTCATAGGCATGATCTTAAGCAGGCAGATCGCCTGCACCGATACCGGAATATAGAGCCAGAATCCGGTCAATTTTTGTCTATGCTGATTCGTGCACAACAATCGAAAAATATTCTGGAAATTGGCACCTCTACTGGTCATTCCACCTTATGGCTGGCAGAAGCGGCTCGGCAGACTCAAGCCATGATTACAACACTTGAAGTTGATGCAGAACGGGTTACTCAGGCAAAGCAATATGCGACAGAAATAGATCTTGCAGATTTAATCAATTTTAAAGTAATTGATGCTCAGGTTTATCTGGAGGCAGAACAGGAAATATTTGATTTTATCCTGTTAGATGCTGAACGAGATGCTTATGTCAGTTACTGGCCACATTTGAGTCGATTACTTAAAGCAAAGGGCGGGTTACTGGTGGTCGATAATGTCATTTCACATGCAGCAGAAGTCGAAGAGTTTATTGCCTTAATTCAGCAAGACCCACGTTTTATCATGAGTATTGTACCCATAGGCGCAGTTTTGCTGATGCTGGGATTTCGTTAAATGGATTCACTTCAATCCATGCAAATTTTATTAAAATGTAAATTATATTCGAGATACTTTTCTACGAATGCGGCTTTGTCTTGGCGTCTTAACAGGTTGTCATAAATAAATTCAGGTACGGGATGATACAGCTCGGCATGACCATTACTGTATACAATTTTCAGGTGGCGGCTTGAGGGATTGTATTTCCAAGAAATCACGGTAAGCAGTTTTTGCATATGCGTTCCTCCACTGAATATTTCTTATCTTATCATTTGAACTTATGCCATATGGCTCTGCAGATGTATAGCTCAATTGTAAGAATCGGTAAGGATTATGAGAAAGCGAAGCAAAAGATATGCCTGAATTTTTATATGATGGATCAAGAAAGAAATAGGACTGCAATATTTAAAGTCCTAACAAAATAATTTAAAAAAATAAAATCCAGTATTGCACTGACATAAAAGTTCAAACCATAAAAAACCACGCTAAAAAGCGTGGTTTTTTTGAATCAGTTCAATCTAATTAAAATTAGATTTTACCCACTAGGTCGATTGAAGGAGCAAGAGTTGCATCGCCTTCTTTCCATTTAGCTGGGCAAACTTCGCCTGGGTGAGCGTGTACATACTGAGCTGCTTTAACTTTACGAAGAAGTTCTTGAGCGTCACGGCCGATACCACCAGCGTTGATTTCAACGATTTGGATTTTACCTTCTGGATCGATCACGAAAGTACCACGATCAGCAAGGCCGTCAGCTTCGATTAATACGTCAAAGTTTTTAGCAAGAGTCCAGTTTGCATCACCAACCATTACATACTGGATTTTTTTGATTTCTTCTGAAGAATCGTGCCAAGCTTTGTGAGTGAAATGCGTGTCAGTAGAAACTGAGTAGATTTCAACGCCTAGTTTTTGGAATTCAGCGTAGTTGTCAGCAAGGTCACCAAGTTCAGTCGGGCAAACGAAAGTGAAGTCAGCTGGGTAGAAGAATACAACAGACCATTTGCCTTTCAGGTCAGCTTCAGTAACTTCAATGAATTTGCCGTTTTGGAATGCAGTTGCTTTAAATGGTTTAACTTCAGTATTAATTAAGCTCATCATTGTCTCCATGATTGAGGTAGTCTTTGATTTTGAATAAGAGTATCGAAATTTTGGTTGATGCTAAAATGGTATTTTTACATTACAAACATCGGAAAAACCGAATTAAGTAAAAACGCGCCACTTTGGCAAAATCGCTTTGTTCATTGAGCAGCATCAAGATGATGGCCTGATGACAAAATTATCTCTTTTTCCTCGTGCTAGCAAACATGATGTTGAAACCAAAAAATTCAAGGGTCAATTCGGAAAAAAGCATAATTTCCACAAAATAATTTAAATATCAATTCCAAACTTGGACTTATGATTAAATCTAATCAGGGAAACTCATGCGTGTCATTTAGATATTTTGACAGGTTTATAGTGCGGAATTGAGAGAAATCAGGCAGCCAAAGCCAATTTGTCCGGCACTTAACAGAACTACGACTATCTGAAATCTAATGAACCAAGTAAAATAAACCTTTCCGGTTTTTTGATGTGGGTGTTTTCTCTGTGCAGAGTCATTTAAATGTAGATCAATGGATAATGGCGCGTGACCGTCACCGTTTAAATCGACTGAAAAAAGGGAAAGACGCAGATGCTAAGCAGTATCAGGAATTATTTGAAAAATCCAATCTGAAAGTACGGCAACGGCTTGAGCGTCTTCCGAACATCAAGCTAAATCAGGATCTGCCGGTAACCCAGTATGCTGACAAGCTGATTACCGCGATTCAAAAGCATCAGGTTATTATTGTAGCTGGTGAAACCGGTTCTGGTAAAACCACCCAGTTACCGCAAATTGCTATGCTGGCTGGACGTGGCCTGACCGGAATGATCGGACATACCCAGCCGCGTCGACTGGCAGCCCGCAGCGTATCACAGCGTATTGCCGAAGAAGTTGGCGAAAAACTCGGTGAATCAATTTCCTTTAAAGTACGTTTTACGGAACAGGGTTCACAAGACTCAATTGTGCGTTTGATGACAGACGGTATTTTACTGGCCGAACTGACGCATGACCGATACCTGACCAAATATGACACGATTATTATTGATGAAGCGCATGAACGTTCGCTGAATATCGACTTCATTATGGGTTATCTGAAGCAGCTATTGCCACGTCGTCCCGATCTGAAAGTCATCATTACTTCAGCAACCCTGGATGTAAACCGTTTTAGCAGTTACTTTAATGGTGCACCAATTTTTGAAGTGGAAGGCCGCAGCTTCCCGGTAGAGCTGCGTTATCGCCCGATCTCGGAAATGAGCATTGGCGGTAGTGATGATGATGAGTTTGATGATTTTGAAGAAAACCTGCCTCGCGCTGTGGTCAAAGCAGTCGAAGAATGCTTTCAGGATGCACAGGAAAAAGGTCATCCCGAACATGCCGATATCCTGATTTTTGCCAGTACCGAGCAGGAAATTCGCGAGTTACAGGAAACCCTGATCAAACATGGGCCACGCCATACGGAAGTATTAACTTTATATGCGCGTCTGGCGCTGGCCGAACAGCAGAAAATCTTTAATCCTTCTGGTGGCGGGCGACGCATTATTATTGCCACCAACGTAGCAGAAACAGCTTTAACCGTTCCGAATATCCGGTATGTGATTGATAGCGGTTTTGCCCGTATTTCGCGTTATAACTATCGTTCACGGGTGCAACGTCTACCAATTGAAGCCGTTTCTCAGGCAGCAGCCAATCAGCGTAAAGGCCGCTGTGGCCGTATTGCACCGGGTGTCTGTATTCGTCTGTATTCTGAAGATGATTTCCTCAGCCGTCCTGAGTTTACCGAACCAGAAATAAAGCGAACCAACCTGGCATCTGTAATTTTGCAGATGCAAAGTCTGAGCTTGGGTTCACTCGAAGATTTTGATTTCATCGAACCACCAGATCATCGTTTGGTCAATGATGGCCGCAAGCTCCTCATTGAACTGGGGGCAATGGCTGAGAAAAATTCTCCTAAAACTGAAGATGATCAAGCAAATCCCTCTCTTGCGTCGCATAACGCCTCACCCTTCGAGAAAGGGAGACTTCAAAGCCGTGGCTTAACCAAGATCGGTCAGCAAATGGCGAAAATGCCGATCGATCCACGTCTGGCCCGCATGATTCTTGGTGGTGCACATTTTGGCGTGCTGAATGAAGTGCTGGTGATTGTGGCCGCACTTGCAGTTCAGGACCCGCGTGAACGCCCTGCGGACAAGCAGATGCAGGCGGATCAGAAACATGCACTATTCCGTGAAGCCGATTCTGATTTCCTGTTCTATATCAAACTCTGGGAGACGCTGCATAATAACCGCGGCAGCATGAGTGAAAATAAGCGCCGTACTTTTGCGCGTAATCACTTCCTGAGCTGGCTGCGTTTACGTGAATGGAAGAAAACTCATGAGCAGCTGGTGGATTTGGCTAAGGGTTTAAAACTGTCATTTAATGAAAATAAAGCCAGTTATGAGAATCTGCACCGTGCCTTGTTGACCGGTCTCTTATCATTTATCGCCAACAAGACCGATGAGCGTAATGTTTTTATGGCGGTGCGTCAGCAAAAAGCACGGATTTTCCCAGCTTCTACCTTGCACAAGACCAATACGCCGTGGGTGATGGCCTTTGAAATGGTCGAGACTTCCCAGGTGTATTTGCGTACCCTAGCCAAGATTGAGCCGGAATGGATTCTGCTGGCCGCGCGTGACCTGCTCAAGCATCATTATTTTGAACCGCACTGGTCGAAAAAAGCTGGTGTGGTGAATGCCTATGATCAGATTTCATTATTTGGTCTGATTATTGAGCCGAAACGCCCAATCAATTATGAAAAAGTAGATCAGGCGGCCGCGCATGAAATTTTCTTGCGGGATGCTTTAACCACTGGGCATTTAGGCATTACTCCACCATTTTTAAAGCATAACTTGCTTAAACTGGAAGAAGTCGAGCGAGTAGAAGACAAATTACGCCGTCGTGATCTAGTGGTTGATGAAGAAACCATTTACCAGTTCTATGCCTCGAAAGTGCCGCCTGAAGTGGCCAGCCGTCGTACTTTTGAAGACTGGCGTGCCACGGTTGAGCCTCAGAATCCGCGTTATTTATTTGTCGATGATGATGCGCTATGGCTGAATGACCGGCCGACGACACAACAATTTCCGGACTATTTGCACAATGGTAGCCTGCGTCTGGCTGCAACCTATCGTTTTGACCCGAGTCATGATGAAGATGGCGCGACAGTTAAAATTCCCCTGCAAGCCTTGGCCCAGGTCGATGAAGGTATCTGGTCATGGGGGATTCCGGGTTGGCGTCTGGATCTGATTGAAGCATTGCTAAAAGCTTTGCCGAAGGATAAGCGCCGTAATCTGGTGCCGATTCCGGATACTGCACAAAAACTCATAGCAAAAGTAGATGCGCAGGATTTACAGAAACATATTTTTAGTTTCTTGGCATTCCAGCTGCGAGGCGAACAAATCACGGAGAAAGATTTCAGCTTTGACCGGGTAGACCAATATCTGTTGCCTTTTATTAAAGTGACTGATGAAAAAGGTCGTGTCATTGAGCAGGGGCGTGATCTTGCCGAGCTGAAAGCGCGCTGTCGGACTGAAACGCATAGTCCGGTCAAACAGCTTAAAGGTGAATTTAAAACCTTCCCGGAAAGCTTTGTATTTGAAGCCTCACAAAAAGTCACCGGTGTCGTGGTCAAGCAGTACCAGGCGCTGGTTCCGACTAAAGCTTTTTCTGCCCTGGAGCAGAAAGATGAATCGGGTGTGGTGATTCAGACTTTTAATGATCAGGCTGAAGCGGTTAAAAAACATCGTGAAGGGGTGATCCGACTGGTGCATATGCAACTCGGAGACTTGACCCGCCAGTTGAAAAAACAGATTTCCAAACCTTTGGCGCTGGCTTATTCGCCACTTGGAGATAAAGCGCAACTGGAACAAATGTTAGTTTATGCCACACTACACATGTCCATTAATGAGCTGCCTGTCAATGCGCAAGAGTTCCAAAAGCTGGTTGAAGATGTAAAAAAATCTTTCCTGACTTATGGTCAAGTTGCCCTGAAAGAGATCACGGATATTTATATCCAGTGGCAGGAAATTCGCCGGAAATTATTGGTTTTAGACCATTCTGTGTTTGAAAAAAATATTAATGATATTGAAGATCAGCTTGATTTAATGAGCCTTTCAGACTTTGTATATCGTAAACCTTCCGATGTATGGAGCGAATTTCCACGTTATTTGAAAGCCTTGATCTTGCGTTTAGAGCGCTTGCCCAATAATCTACAAAGGGACAATTCCGCCATTGACCAAATTGATCAATGGATGGAAAAATTATTCAAGTTTAAAGATGACCCTCGCCTGAAAGAATTGTATTTTATGGTCGAGGAGTTAAGAATCTCATTGTTTTCACAACCGATGAAAACAAAAGCACCCGTGTCTCCAACTCGCTTGCAAAAAGTATGGGATCGTCTTGGAATCAGTTAAGATATAGGTAATTCAGATAAGGAATTTTACATGGGCATCCGCATTACGGGTACGGGCTTATTCCATCCGGAACACGTCATCACCAATGAAGAATTAGTTGAAAGTTTAAATGCTTATGTGGAACTGTTTAATCACGAAAATGCTGACAAAATCGCTGCAGGCGAAGTTGAAGCGCGTCGTGGTTCTAGTGCAGACTTTATTGAAAAAGCATCTGGCGTACAACGCCGTTATGTCGTAGAAAAATCAGGTATTCTTGATCCAAAACGCTTACGTCCAAATTTACGTGAACGTGCAGATGATGAAATTTCACTGCAAGCAGAATGGGGCGTAATCGCAGCCAAGCAGGCGATGGAAAATGCCGGTGTGACTGCCGAAGATATTGATATCGTGATCCTGTCATGCTCGAATTTGCAACGCGCTTATCCTGCCGTAGCCATCGAGATTCAAACCGCTCTAGGTATCAAAGGCTATGCCTATGACATGAACGTGGCGTGTTCTGCAGCAACATTTGGTCTGAAACAGGCTTATGATGCGATCAAAGCAGGCGCGCGCCGTGTGTTATTGGTCAATGTAGAAATTACCTCTGCACATACCGATTTCCGTTCACGTGACTGTCACTTTATTTTTGGTGATGTGGCAACCGCTTCAATTATTGAAAATACTGACAGCAAAACCGGTTTTGAAATTCTAGATTCTGAGTTGTTTACCCAGTTCTCGAATAACATCCGCAATAACTTTGGTTTCTTGAATACCTCTGAAGATGCTGACATTGACGACAAACGTTTCCGTCAGGATGGTCGTAAGGTATTTAAAGAAGTCTGTCCACTGGTTGCGAAAATGATTACTGCGCAACTGGAAAAGAATCAGATTGAGCCGACAGGTGTTAAACGCTTCTGGTTACACCAGGCCAATGCCAGTATGAATGAACTGATTCTGAAACTGGTCGTTGGTAAAGAAAATGCCAAACCTGGTCTGGTACCGATCATTCTGAATGAGTTTGCCAATACTTCTTCTGCCGGGGTGATCATCGCCTTACACCGTACTGCACATGAAGTTGAAGATGGTGAATACGGCGTGTTGTGTTCATTTGGTGCGGGTTATTCGGTAGGTTCGATTCTGGTCCAAAAGCGCGTGGCATAATCCGCAATAAATAGAGAGTAGACAGATTGCAGGCCAAGCATGACGGGCAGTGGATCAGGCGCTTAAGTGCCTTCTCCAAGTTATATTTTACCCCGACATTTTTAGGGGCTGAGTATATGGATGCCAGTCGACCTGCAATGTATGTCGGTAATCATTCCATGTATGGCATCTTTGATGCGCCGATGCTGATTGATTACCTCTACAACGAACATAAGGTGGCTGTGGTCAGTATTGCGGATCATAGCCATTTTTATGTACCGTTATGGCGTGAAGCCGTGAAGAAGTTTGGGGCAGTCGATGGCATCCAGCATTATGTACGTGCTGTGATGCAGCAGGGTTATTCTATTCTGGTGTTTCCGGGAGGTGGGCGCGAAGTACTTAAACGTCAGGGTGAACAGTATCAACTGATCTGGAAGCAGCGTTACGGATTTTTAAAGCTGGCTCAGGAATTCAACTATGATATTGTCCCTTTTGCCGCGCTCGGTGGGGATGAAGTCTATGAGATTGGCTTTGATGCCAATAAGATCATCCAGCATAAATATTTTCAAAAACTCCTCAAAGTACCACAACTCAATAAATTACTACGTCAGGGCGATGTGATTCCATCTTTGCCTAAACGATTATTCCCAAAACGCCTGCCATTTTATTTTCAGTTTATGCCGCGACAATCGATTGCTCAGGTTCAGACTCAGGAAGAGCTGATTGCATTTCGACACAGCTTGCAGCAACATATTTATACCGGCTTGGCCGAGCTTAAGGCGCTACGTCAGCAAGACTAAAAAAGAAAAATTCTTCCTGTAAAATCTAGGCTATGATCTATTGAAATGTTCTATTTTTAGCAATGAGGATGCATGGACGGTTTTATAGTGCAAGTGATGCCATAATGTATTTTTAAATGTTCACTGATTGGCGATCAAGGACTCAGCATGATCCAATATAAAAATAAGATGATTCTAAGATGACCGAGGTGCACGTATGGAACAGGAAAGCTTGGTAGCATCTTTAAGGTTATTGGCACAACAATGTTTACGGATTTCTCCAGAGCTGAACCAGCTTTATCTTGACCAGATGGCGATGATTGGTCATCTGAATGCACAAAATTTAATAAAAATTCAGCAGGATCAACACCGGATTGAATTGGTGGATGGCCTGTTTTATATCCAGTTTCATACTCCCTATGCACTAGACTCTGGAGCTGCACCTGCTTTGGTTGACAGTCATTTTTATTTTCAGCAATGTAAGGCAGAAGCCCTGGAGGAATTCTTTTTACAGGATATCTATTTCCTGACTGGCGATTTAAAACCACAGCATTCGCTGTATTTACGCGACAAAGCCAAACAGTTACGTCAGCTTATCCTGGCTCAGGTTTATGCGTGGGTTAATGGCCTGGAACGGGTGTCCGAATTTTTGCAGCAAATGTCGATTGTTCAAGCTGAGATTATCGACCAGCAGCTGATCAAGGCCGGGTTGTATACAGCACCTGTCATGCAAAACTTTATTCAGGATGAACAAGAGATTCCACAGCAGATTCTTGAAAGCTTGCAACAGGCTTTTTCTTTGGAGTGTCTACAGCAGGCTGAATTCCTGTCGATCCAGTCATTGATGGACAGTCTGGATGAGTTCTGTTTTAGCGCCGCACAGTTTTTGCCTCCGGCGATGTTCCGGATTATGTCGCTGTCTTTTGAAGAGCGCTTTAATTTGCATGAACTGAATGATCACACCGATGATATCCGCTTGCTGTATCGGCATGCTGAGGAGCAGAGTAACCTGCTCGGTTTTGTCCGTCTGATGAACCGGGACGTGTGGCATCGGGATGATTTATTATCCAAACGGAATTTCCTGGAAAATCATCCGTATTTATGGCAGAAAAAAGTAGCCCGATTGCCACTTTTTGACTGTCATCGTGCCGTGAACTGGATCTTTAAGCAACCGGCCGAGGTACTGGACTGGATTAGTAATAATATCCAGCATAGCAGTGTGCGGGTCGCAGTAACGGCCTTAAGTTTTATAGACAGCCATCATATACATCCACAGATTATTCTGGTGACTTTACAATATTTTCAATATGTCTCGGCGCGATTGTTTATTCATAGCATGCATGCATATGCAATCCAGCACGACTGGTTTCAGCACCAGCATAATCAGGCGGTGGTATTAAAAGGCACACGCCAATCGATTGAGGATCAACGGATTGCGATTAGTCCCTCAATTCTGTATCTGGATGAATGGATGGAGCTGCTGCGCAATGTGGTCAAAATGGATGATCAGCTGACCAAAAAGGTTTATCTGAACTTGAGCCGGATGATGCAGGCTTATATGCAGTATTTATATAAAATTACGGCGCATTTGCCAGATGAGGTTCTGGTGTATATTCAGCCTCCAAGCCAGCAGAACCGTGATTTCTATAATGTTCTGCACCGCTATCGAATTCCTTTTACTGAGTTCAGGCAGCTATTTTATTTGCAAAGCGGGCATGTACGGGAGTCGCTCTTTGACAGTTATGTGCGTGACTATCTGGTAGAGTATTTTTCCAGCCATACAGAAATACCGAAAAATCTGAGCTGGACCAGTTTGTTTAATCAGGCGGTCGTCTGGCATGATCAGATTCAAAAGCAGGAAATGATCGCCAAGCTGAAAAAACAGTTTGCACTGGTGAACTGGACGCCAATCACTCAGGTTTCATTTTTACTGTATTTCAACTGGCGTTTTGAAGAGCTTAAAACTTTGGATCGGATTTTAGAGGAATCTAAAATTTTCAGGAACTGTCTGGCGGCAAGCTATGCTCAGCAAATTGTGGAAAGGCAGTATGTGGCCTTTCGCATGTCTCATCCCGCTGTGCACCTACCCTTAATCTTGGGGTGTCAATTGGTGAATGGACAGGTGATTTTTGATCAGCTGGAATATCCGAATAACCAGAAAGCAGAAGCCGAATACAGCAATATCGCCATGCATTTTATTAATTGGCTCAACTTGCAGGCCTGACAATTCAATACAGCTTGTTTTCCGCCATGACGCTTAACTTTTCCGCTAAAAATCGTTAGGCTATAGCCGTTCTTTTACGGTGTTGCTCTTATGAAACAGGAAACTGCCCTTAAGTTACTCAAAGCAGGAGAGAATGTCTTTTTAACCGGTTCTGCCGGTGCGGGAAAAACCTATACGCTGAATCAATATATTAACTATTTAAAGGCGCGTAAGGTCGCCGTCGCAATTACCGCATCGACCGGTATTGCAGCCACACATATGAATGGTATGACCATTCATACCTGGGCAGGCATTGGTATTAAAGACTTTTTGTCTGAAGAAGATTTAAAGCGGATGAAAGAGCGAAAATACTTAAAAGAACATCTGGAAAATGCGCAAGTCCTGATTATTGATGAAATTTCCATGCTGCATGCCAAGCAGTTGAATCTGGTCAATCAGGTACTGAAATATTTCAAGGAAAGTGATGAAGCTTTCGGTGGTATTCAGGTGATTGTAGCAGGGGACTTTTTCCAGTTACCGCCAGTCGGTAAAAATGATGAGCGCAACCGGGACAAATTTTGCTTTATGTCGGATGCCTGGGTTGAAGCCAAGTTCCGCGTTTGCTACCTGACTGAGCAGCATCGTCAGGGCAATGATTATCTGAATGATATTCTGAATGCGATTCGTGCCCAGGCGATTAGCCATGAACATCGCACGGCTTTACAGGCCACCCGACATCAAGAAATCGGCGAGACCTATACGCGCCTGTATACGCATAATATGGATGTAGACAGTATTAACTTTAAACATCTGAATGAAATTGACAATGATCCACGCCAGTTTGACGCGCAGTGTGATGGCAATGAAAAGCTGATCGAGACTTTAAAATCGTCAGTGCGAGCGCCTGAAGCCTTAACCCTGAAAAAACATGCCAAAGTCATGTTTGTGAAAAACAACTTTGATATGGGTTATATCAATGGCAGTCTGGGCGAGGTGATCAGTTTTGAGGAAGATGATGAATATGGCGTGCTGCCCAAAGTCAAACTGACCGATGGTACTACACTGGTGGTTGAGCCTGAAACCTGGTCGGTAGACAATGAGGCCGGTAAAACCATTGCCAGTTTCCAGCAGATTCCATTGCGTCTGGCCTGGGCAATTACCATTCATAAATCACAAGGCATGACCCTGGAAGCTGCTGAAATTGATCTGAGTCATACCTTTGAAAAAGGTCAGGGCTATGTCGCCTTGTCCCGTTTGAAAAGCTTAAATGGCTTACGTTTAAAAGGCTTTAATGAACAGGCTTTGGAGCTCGACAGTCTGGCGATTAAAGCTGATCGCCGTTTTCAGGAACTTTCTGATGAAGCCGAAGCGAATTTTGAAAATGTCGATTTGACTGCGCAGCACAAAGCCTTTATCCGGCATTGTGGCGGGACTTTGAATGAAGTTGAAATCCAGCGCAATGAAAAGAAAATTTCCAAGAATGCTGGAAAACAAAGCTATGCCACGGCAACGCTAGACGAAACGCGTGAACTGTTTGAAGAAGGTTATGAAATTGCCGATATCGCGACTGAACGTGGTTTGACTCCGGCAACCATCATCAATCATTTGGGACGTTTGCATAAAGAGCAGGGGCTGGATATCTCGCTTGCGCATCCGGGTGAGGAAGTGGTGGAACAGGTTCGCAAGATTTATAAACGTCTGACCAAGCGTCAAAACTCGGAACATTTTAATGATGACGGTTCTATTAAGCTGCGTCCGATTGTGGAATTGACTACGCCTAAAATGGCTTATGACCAGGTGCGTTTGGCACTACTATTTGTAGAATAATTATCACAATGATGTTTAAGAGTTCTTAAGATGCACAGTTTATTTGTATACGGCACGCTTCGTCCCCAGCAACCCAATGCCCATGTCATGGAACGGATTGGGGGAAGCTGGAAAGCCGGTTATATTCGTGGGCATTTGCAGCAGCGTGGCTGGGGTGCTGAACTGGGTAGCCCGGGTATTCAGCTCAGTGATTCGGGTGAGACTGTTCAGGGTTATGTATTCATATCCGAGAATCTTCCCCAATATTGGGATGAGCTGGATGCATTTGAAGGCGATGAATATCAACGTATTCCGGTTAAAGTATATTTGGAAAATGGTGAGATGATAGAAAGTTTGGTCTATGCTTTGAAAGATTAGACTGGTAGGTGTCATTTATTGAATTTCAAATTTTTATCAGGTCACCGCTTTTAAAAATCATTCACTTTCCTTTGCTTGAATTTTGAAAGATCGAATTAATAAAGTATTCCGTTGATCTGATAATATCTTCTGAGCAAGCCTGAAGCACTGCTTTAGAGCTTAGCGCAAGATAATCAACGGGTGGTCTGCATATTTCCGGTCATGTGATGTATTTTTGAGAAATTATTGCATACTGGGAATACGCGCTGATGATTTGTACATTTATTGTGTACTAATCAATAACGATAAAATCCCAGCCGCAATTAAAGGACCGACTGGAACACCGCGTAATACTGCTACACCAGCCACTGTGCCTAATAACAGTCCGGCCACCACATCTGGCTGATTTGACATCAGCTTCACTCCACGTCCGCCCAGCCAAGCAACAAAAACCCCAATCGCGATTGCCAGCAAAGACTTCCAGCTCAGGAAAGATTTGAGAATACTTTCTCCTGAAATTTTGCCACTGGCAATCGGTGTCAGAACACCGATGGTCAGAATAATAATGCCGATATTTAAACCATGCGCCTGTACATAAGGCAATAAACTGCTGAGAGGCGTGATTTTCAAAACGATTAACACCGCTGCAGCAATGGTGACGGCGCTATTGTGACTGAAAATACCGCAAGCCAGTAAAACCAAAAGAACAATCAGATTCAGATCAAGTTGCGACATAAGCGGGAGAGAAAGAATGAAAAATAAAGCTATTGTAGAGCTTTTCAACGCATGATACCTAGAAAACAGCGGAAGAAACCAAATTCATGACTGTTTCAGGATAGAATGCATAGGTCTTCACTCGATACAGGTATAAACAGATGCTATTGGAAAAAATGTTGCAGTCACAAGGTTTCGGCTCCCGCAAGCATTGTCAGCAACTGATTAAAAATGGTGCTGTTTCAATTCAAGATGAAGTGGTTGACAATCCTAAATATAACCTGGATTTAAATCATTTAAATTTCGAGGTTTATGGTAAAAGTCATACCTATCGGGAAAAAGTTTATATCGCCTTAAACAAACCACAAGGCTACGAGTGTTCGCATCAGGCGACGCATCATTTTAGTGTGTTTGACCTGTTTGATGACATTTTGCTGAATCGGGGGATTCAGTGTGTAGGCCGTCTGGATCAGGATACCACCGGACTATTATTGCTGACCGATGATGGACAGTTTCTGCAAGCGCTCACCCATCCGAAAAAGCATGTCGCCAAAGTTTATCAGATGCAAACTGCGGATGCCGTCACGGATGAACAGATTCAGCAACTAGAACAAGGTGTTGAATTAAGAAATGAAAAAGGCATTTTTTCAGCTACCGAAGTGACACGATTGGCTGAAAATCGTCTGCAAATGACCATTCATCAAGGCGTCTATCATCAGGTGAAGCGCATGCTAGCTGCCGTAGGCAATAAAGTGGAACAGCTACATCGTGCACAGATTGGTGCTTTGGCCTTGCCTGAACTGGCTGAAGGAGAATGGCTGTATTTAAATGCTGAACAGGTGGCACAGGCCAAATTCCGCTCAGAATAATAAATTTTTTATTCGCTTGAAATGTGATGAAAAAGATTAGGACTTATTTCAGGAAACAGTGATAAGTCTGAAATTCATCATCCTTTATAAATCCCATAGATTCGTACAATTTATGCGATTGATAATTGTTTTTTTGGGTTTCCAGGGTGATTCTTAAGGCCTGTTCATGTTTGGCAAATAAAATCGCGGTATCAATCAGTTGTTTGGCTGCGCCCTGACGCCGAAAAACCGGGGTGATATAGACATCATCCAGAATATAATAAGTCGAGCAAGCCACCGAAGAAAAACCCAGATACAGGATAATAAAGCCGGTAAAAGTGTCATCTTTGGTATTAATGAAAATGACGGTCTGTCCATCTTCAAAACGCTGTTTTAAAAATTGGTAAGAGAGTTCAGGATTGGAAGACGTACCATAAAACTGTCGATATTCATCAAATAATACCGCCAGCTGATTCAGGTCTGCTGACTGGGCGCGTCGTACGAGCATTGCATACTCCATGCTAATTTTTTATTGATTATCAGCATCAAGCATAGCGAAGTTTGTGAGTGGCAGGCTTTAGAAATTGTTTGGAAATGCAACAATGTTAAATTTTGTCGCTTTCACCCAAAATGGCATTCAGTTCTTCAAATAAATCAAGATGATCATCATCCAGCTGGATCTCCTGATCATCCAGCAGATTCAGGGCAGAACTGGAAAGCGCATTTTGCTCGGTTTTCGCTTCATTTTGTTTTAGCTTGCGCAGGCGAATCAGTTGTTCCAGGTTGATATTCTGGTTTTCAATCGAGAAGGGGATCGATTTGGTAATCACCACTTGCTTGAAAAAAAGACGCACTGCCTGAGCTGGCGTAATCCCCAATTGCTTAAATACCGCAAAGGCTTGTTTCTTCTCTTGCGAGTCCAAGCGAATTTGATAAACTTCAGTTTTTCTCATAATATTTTTAAAGCTTTAAATTACTTAACTTTTCGCCTTTATTCTAATCAATTACGTTTGAAATTCAATCTTAAAGCGACCGATTTTGGAAAATAATCTGTAATGACAAGAGATTTACAGTGTCAATTCAAGTTGCGAGCTGAAATTCATGCTTTTCTGCGTGATCGGATCGATGAATTGAATATGTTTGGCCAATAAACTTAAAGGTGCAGAAAAATCATCTTCCGCCTTGTGCGCTACCTGTGGATAAAAGGGATCATGACGGATCGGAATACCCAGATGATTCAAGTGCACCCGTAATTGATGCTGCTTGCCAGTATGTGGTTTTAGCTCATATTTGGCCCATTCTGTATTATGTTCCAGCAGGTCGATCGCCGTCTCGCTATTCGGCGTTCCGTCTAGCACGTGCATGGTATAAAAGGGCTGTCCCTTTTCCATTCTTAATCGCGTGATCAATGGAAATTTTAAATCAGGTTGATAGGCCGCAATCGCATGATAAGTCTTCTGCACTTGACGTGTGGCAAACATCTGTTGATATAGGCCACGTGATTCCACACGTTTGGAAATCAGGACCACACCTGCCGTTTCACGATCCAGCCGGTGAATAGGCGTTAAATGCTCATTGCCGGTCTGTTTTTTAAGACGAACCAGTAGCGTTTCCTGCACATATTGTCCGGTCGGACTCATGGTCAAAAAATGCGGTTTATCGACTACCATGAAATGCTCATTTTCAAATAAAATCTGATGTTGAAAAGGAACATGCACTTCATGTGCCAAAAAACGGTAATAAAAACAGTGACTATTGGCCTGAAATAGGCTTGCTGTAGTTAATTGATTGCCCTGAGCATCATAGACCAGACCTTCGGTGAAACGGGACTGCCATTCATCTGTTGCGATATGCGCAAATTGTGTGCATAAATAATCAAAAACTGTCAGGGGCGCATCCGGACTGGCTGGCAAAAAAACTTTACTGGCACTGACCCCATTCAGCATGGGCGGGTTAAATTCAACAGTCGTTTGCATGGCAGGCAGATTAACCTCTTAAGGAACAGATGCTGTGAAAAAATACAGTTTCTCACACAGGTGAATAGGCTTTTAAAGCGTGGCGATGCTATCATATTTATTCTTTTGCATCATGTCGTGAGTAATATGCCTTATTCATTTAATGTCACTTTAAATCATGAAGACGATACCCAAAAACTAGCCAAGGTTCTGGCGGAAAATTTCCCTGCGGGGGTCGTGTATCTGATTGGTGACCTAGGGGCAGGAAAAACGACGTTAACACGTTATTATTTGCAACAGCTGGGTCATAAAGGTTCAGTGAAAAGTCCAACTTATACACTGGTCGAACCCTATCAAATTAATGGTCAGGATATTTTTCATTTTGACTTGTATCGTCTGAATGATCCGTATGAACTGGAACTGATGGGCATCCGGGATTACCTGGAAACACCGAATGCGCTATTTTTATTTGAATGGCCATCCAAAGGTGGCGATGAAATTCCGCAAGCTGACCTGATTATTGAAATTTTAAAATCTGAAGATGAACTTACCCGTACTGCAAGCCTGATTTCATCGAATCTTGCTTTACGAGAGGCTCTGGAGCGTCAATTTTCACATGTCGAATGATTTAAGTCTGCGCCGTATTCGTGCCCTTGATCCTGCACTTGCCAACCAGATTGCCGCAGGTGAGGTGATTGAACGTCCGGCTTCTGTGGTCAAGGAGTTACTGGAAAACTCGATTGATGCGGGGGCGACAGAGCTGATCATTCGGGTCGAACAGGGCGGCAGTACTTTAATTGAAATCATCGACAATGGACGCGGAATTCATCATGAGGATTTACCGCTGGCCGTGATGCGTCATGCCACCAGCAAAATCCAGAGTGCTGATGAACTGTATGCGATTAGCAGTCTGGGCTTTCGTGGCGAAGCACTGGCGTCGATAGCAGCAGTTTCACGCCTGACCATGATCAGCAGTCAAAGTGACGAGGGTATCGGTTATCAGGTCGAAGTCAATGGCACGGCTTTTGATCATCAGGAAATTCAGGCTGTTGCGGCCTCAAAAGGGACGCATATCCGGGTTCAGGATTTGTTTTTTAATGTGCCTGCACGGCGTAAATTCCTGAAAAAACCGGGCACTGAATTTGGTCATATCGAAGAAATTGTGCGCCGTATGGCACTGACGCATTTTGATATCCGTTTTGTGCTAGAACATAATGAAAGCATCAAACTGAATTTACCCGTGGCGGATAGCGGCGCTTTGCGTTTTCAGCGGGTACAGCAATTGCTTGGCCGCCAATTTACTGAAAATGCCTACTGGATGGATGCAGACAGTATCAACATGCGTTTGTCTGGCTGGCTTGGCCATCCTTCAGATGCACGTGCACAGGCTGATTTGCAGTATGTCTATGTAAATGGCCGGATTGTCAAAGACAAAACCATTTCCCATGCCTTACGGATGGCCTATGACGGCATCCTGCATGGGCATCAGCATGCGGCTTATTTACTGTTTTTAGAAGTTGATCCAGAAAATGTGGATGTAAACGTCCATCCGACCAAGCATGAAATTCGCTTCCTGAATCAACGTGAAGTACATGAGTTCGTACGGCATTATGCCAAAGAAACGTTGGCACAATTCCAGACCGCAACTGCAGATTTAGCCGAGGCAATGAAACAGGATGAGCAGCCTGGCTTGACGGCCCCGCAACCGCGTTATCAGGAACAGTTCAGCCTGCATCAGACTGCGCATTCTCAGCCACAGGTGGTGAGAACGACATCTGCCTTAAGTGAAAATGAAACTTCAGATGTGCTGACCGATTTTGCATCTTCAGGTCCACAAACAGTGCATTATTCCCAAGATTACCGTAAATCTTATTCTGGTTCACAGCAGCTGAATAATGCCTTGCAAAGTTATTTAGCACCGCTCAGAGAAAGTTCGGAAACCGAAGTATTTAGTCCTGAGCAGTCTTTTCAGACACATGTAAAGGCCAAAGTGGATGAGCATCCATTGGGCATTGCCATTGCCCAGTTACATGGTATCTACATTCTGGCACAAAATACCGAAGGTCTGATTATTGTCGATATGCATGCGGCGCATGAACGTATTGTTTTGCAGCAAATGAAATCAGCCTGGGATAAACCTGAATTCTGGACGTCACAGCAACTACTGATTCCAAAGGTCGTAAACATTAGCCGGATGCAGGCGATGCGGGTAGAAGAGCTGAAAGAGCAACTCGCACGTTTGGGTCTGGAAATTGATCAGTATGGTGATGAGCAAGTCATTGTACGTGGCGTGCCGGCTATTCTACACAAGGCGGATTTTGATGCCCTGATTCCTGAATTATTGAATGATTTAGATCCGGGGGATCAAGCACAAAGCCTATTGCAGAAGCGTGACCAAATTTTGGCGGGAATGGCCTGTCATGGTGCAGTGCGAGCGCATCGTATCCTAAGTTTGTCTGAAATGAATGCTTTATTACGGCAGATGGAACAAACCGAATTTGCCAGTCAATGTAATCATGGTCGTCCGACTTGGCGCGCCTTTCCATTGGCTCAACTAGATAAACTTTTTGCTCGAGGAGAGTAGTTTTACATGTCCAATCAATTGCCGGTCATCAATTTAATGGGGCCAACTGCAAGTGGTAAAACCGCTTTGGCATGTGAACTGTATGAGCAAGGGGGATTTGAGCTGATTTCGGTCGATTCTGCACTGGTTTATCGGGAAATGGACATTGGTACAGCCAAACCTTCTAAAGAGGAACTGGCGCGCTATCCGCATCATCTGATTGATATTATTAGTCCACTTGAAGTGTATTCTGCAGCCAACTTTGTCGAAGATGCTTGCCGCCTGATTGATGATATTCATGTGCGTGGTAAAACCCCGATTCTGGTTGGCGGAACCATGCTGTATTTTAAGGCCTTGCTTGAAGGTTTGTCAGATAACCTACCAAGTGCAGACTATGCTATCCGGGCAGAGATTGAAGCCAAGGGTGAGCAGGAGGGCTGGGAAGCGGTTTATGCAGAGTTATGTGCAGTCGATCCGATTGCCGGTGAAAAATTCAAGGTTAGCGACAAGCAGCGCATTATTCGAGCCTTGGAAGTTTTTAAATTGACTGGTGAGCCGATTACAAAACTACAGGCAGAACAACCTAAAAACTTACCATATCGTTACAGTTTCCATAATTATGCACTGATGCCAGATCGGTTAGAATTACATGGGCGTATTGAACAACGTCTGGAAATTATGTGGAAAAGCGGTTTTTTAAATGAAGTTGTGAATTTAATTGAAAAATACGATTTTAATGAAAATTTACCTTCCATGCGTTCAGTGGGTTATCGTCAGGCTATGGAATTCTTAAAAAATGCTGATAAAACCAAGGAAAAGCAACGGGAAATGGAGGATAAAGCTTTATTTGCGACACGACAACTTGCAAAACGTCAATATACGTGGTTAAGGTCTTTGCAAGAAAAGCATAAATTTACAACATATTTTACGCTACAGCAGGCTCAAGAAGACTTGCGAAACTGTCACGGATAAAGCAAAATTTAGGGACTATCTTTTTTATAATTTTTAATTGAAAAATAGAGATAGTTTTTGCGCTGATTTTTAATTTTTTTTGGAGTTATAACATGTCTAAAGGTCAAACTTTACAAGATCCATTCTTGAATTCTCTCCGTAAGGAACGTATCCCAGTATCTATCTTCCTAGTAAACGGTATTAAATTACAAGGTCATATCGAATCTTTTGACCAATACGTGGTTTTATTAAAAAATACAGTAAGCCAAATGGTTTATAAGCATGCAATTTCAACTGTAGTACCTGCACGTAATCCACGTCCTGCTGGCGCGCCTGCTGGTCCACAAGGTGCGGGCTTCGGTGGTCAAGGTGCTGCAGGTGGCTTTGGTGGCGGTCAAGGTGCTGGCGGCTTCGGTGGTCAAGGTGGTTTTAGCGGTCAAGGCGGCGGCTTCGGTGGTCAAGGTGGCTTTGGCGGTCAAAGCGGTGGCTTCGGCGGTCAAGGCGGCTTCGGTGGTCAAGGTGCTGGCTTTGGTGGTCAAGGCGGCTTCGGTGGTCAAGGTGCTGGCTTTGGTGGTCAAGGCGCTGGTTTTGACAACGATACTAAATTTGAAGACTCTTCAGACGATGAAAACAATCGTTAATCGAGTTTGAAAATTAAAAAACCTCTCAATGAGAGGTTTTTTTATATCTGTACGTTTTAAGCTGTTTAAATAAAAAAGCCAACGAGATGTCGTTGGCTTTTTAGCATTCTGGTAAGGCTTAACGGTTACGTTTAGGATCCAGTTGCGGATCTTTGATTTCTACATAAGCATTATTGCGCGTTTCACGTAACCAGCTATCTAATTCGGCATCAAATTGACGTTCACCCAGTAATTGGCGAGCCATACGTTCCTGATATTCCTGTGTCATATCTTGTTGGCGTGTTTCACTCACTTGCAGAATATGCCAGCCAAACTGGGATTGAAACGGTTTACTGAACTGACCTACTGGGGTGCTTTTCATCTGCTGTTCAAATTCAGGCACCATCACGCCTGGGCTAACCCAACCAAGGCTTCCGCCATCACGAGCCGAGCCAGTATCATTGGAGAACGTTGAAGCTAAAACAGTAAAATCTTCACCTTGTTTGAGGCGGTTATACAGACTATCAATCATTTGTTTGGCATTTTCAGGACTGACCACTTCAGACGGTTGAATCAGAATGTGTCGTGTTAAATATTGAGGAACAAGGGCTTTCTGTTCGCCACCTTTACGTTCCAAGAGCTTCAGAACATGTACACCATCAGCGACAGGAATCAGTTCAGAAGTTTGACCTGGTTGCAGGGTGGTCACGCGTGCAGCCAGTTCTGCTGGAATTTCTGACAGGTTTCTCACACCCATATCAGCAGCTTCGACTTTAACGCCGCCAGTGCTGTACTTTTTGCTGATCGCCTGAATGTCATTGCTGCTATTTAATTCTTGCTTTACCTTTGTTGCAATTTGTTCAGCATTTTCACCGCTTACCCGTAAATGCAGTACATGGACCTGACTGCCAAGCAAAGCTTGACCTTGCGGGGTATTTAGGAAGTTTTTAACATCTTGATCTGTAATTTGAATACGTGAAGTCACGATTTGTTGACGTAAACGATTCAGTGCTAAATCTTCAGCGATACGGTTACGTAAAGAAGCATAGGTATTGGGCGCCATGGCATCCAGTTTCTGCTGGAATGCTTCCAGACTCGGTGAACCAGAATCACGGGCAACTTTCAGGACGGCTTCATTTAAAGCTTTTTCATCTGGACGAATATTATAACGTTTAACTTGTTCAAGCTGTGCCTGACGAATAATCAGTTGCTCTAAAGCTTGTTGCTCAAGATATTGTTGTGGTGGAACTGCCTTTTTCTGTTTTTGCAGCTGATGTGAGATTTCGGCTACACCTTGAGCCAGGTCACTACGTAGAATGATACTATTGTCGACTACAGCTACAACTTCATCTTTAGGTTGGGCAACAGCAAAAGTCGTCATCGCTGAAGAAAGGCATAGCACAAGTGCGGTTGCTTTAAAAATTTGTTTTAACTGTTTTGTCTTCATTAACGTTCTGTCCAAGTTTGATTGATATTGTTAAAACCTAGAATACGATTTTCTAGTAATGAGGTGAGTTTGCTGCTTAACCCACCTAAGCCTTTCAGGCTGACTTCGGCCATAATGGCGCGTTTGGCTTTGACGCTTGAATCATTAACGTCGTCTAAGTCATTGTAATATGAGCGACCGTAAACAGAAACTCCCCAACAGCATGACTCATAGTTCACGCCAAGTAAATATTCCCGTGCGACACTATTGTCGAGGTCAAACTGGGCATGTCCAACCAGACGCCAGTTGTTGGCAATCGGCTGGATAAATGAACCCACCACATGATCATAGCTCTTTTGACGGTTCGGAATATCTTTGCGATAGAAATAGCCTAGGTTATAAAGATTGCCTTGCTCACCGGTATAATAAACCTGCAAATCTCGTTGGGCATTCGATCCATTCGACATCCAGCTTGAGTTCAGATTAACGTGAACATTATTTGACAGCTGGCTGGTCAGTTGAATTACAGGGCCAGTATGACTTTCACGGTCGAATTCATCTGCATCATTTTCCAACGTTACACGGCGATCTTCAAAGAAAAAGCTCTGTCCAACGCTGGCACGCAGGCGCTCCAGACCTTCTTCATTAAATAGGCTATAGCTCAGACCTAAGGAGGCAAAGTTATTGTCTTCCAGGCGGTCATTACCATAAAAGCGACGCGCACTGAAAAGTTGATCATAATTAATCGAAGCGACGACTGAATCAAAGTTTGGCTGATTCTGCTGGTTCTCATAAGGTGAATACGCATAGAACAGACGAGGCGTTAAGGTCTGTAGATACGTACCTTCTTTTTCAAAAATTAAGCCGGTGTCCAGCGTGAATTGTGGCACCACAATTGAATTATTTTCACTAGACGCGCTACGGCTTTGGGTTTTTTCATCATAGAAAGTATTGATGTTGCGTACAGTTGCCTGAGGAATGAAGAATGACCACGGGGTAAAATGATTATAACGCACGGAAAAGTCATTATAGATCCGTGTACCACTCGGTTGATATACCTTCTCACCCGTTGGATCAGTATCGGCGAAATTTCTCAGGTCTTTCTGGAAATAAGCCGTATCGTTATTAAATTCAAGCTGTAATCCCAATGGATTACCAGTTTTGTAATTGACTAAAAGCTGCGGCAAGCGTGCATAAGGACGGTCTTCATCCAGTACAGTTGGATCTAAGGTCTGGAAATCTTCGACTTTGAATTGTGCCTTTAAGCCAGGAATACCATTTTTGTAATTGACTTCCCAGGCACGGCGTAAGTTCAGGTCAGTTTTAGAGTTCGGGTTGTTATCCAGATCGGCAAAGTAATCTTTGTCTGAAGCGTAGTTATATTCAAGGTTGGTGGAGAGCTGATTATTGATCTGCCAGTTATGTAAGAAATGCAGGCTTTTACGGTCTTCGTCGCTATAGCTTTCATCGGAAGGTAAATAACCTCCCCAAATACGGCCTTCACCATAATTCTCAGTCAGATAGCGAAACTCACCGTCTAACATCGTACCACGATCGCCAATATAACGCGGCGTAATTGTCGCATCATATTGTGGTGCTAAATTCAGGTAAACCGGAACACCCAGTTCCAGACCACCATCATTGGTAAAGCCAAATGTCGGCGTCAGAATACCGGTAGTGCGGCGGTCATCAATCGGGAAGTTGAAATAGGGAACCGCTAAAACCGGAACATCTTTAACATAAAGCTTGGTATTCCGGGTTTCACCACGTCCGGTTTCCTGATTCAACTTGATCTTTTCTGCCTGGATTTTCCAGGTCGGTTTTTGCTCAGGTGGGCAGGTGGTATAGGTCGCATTTTCCAGTTCTACCGTCTCGGTCGAGGTTCTGGCGATCTTTTCTGCCCGACCATGCGCATGTTGCTGCTCGGCAATATAGAAGCTGTTATTTAGGTCGCCTTCTTGGGTCTTTAAATTATAATTAATATCATCACTTTGCGAGAGTAGGCCACCCTGAGCAAGTTGTACCCGACCTTCTGCTTTGGCATAGGTCTGGGTTTGATCAATCGTTACGCGTTCAGCACGAATCTGGCGACCTTGCTGGTCAATGATGACATTGCCTTCTAAATAAGAGTCACCTGCTGGATTGTAGTGTCCATAATCTGCAGTAATGGTGGATGTAGCCTGATCTGGCGCAACGGTTGCTGCATCTGGGGCAATCGGGGTCACCCAGGTGCCTTCACAATAAGCCGAACTTAAGTATTTTTCCTGCCGCTGCTGTGCTTCAGCTGAGGATTTGTCGACATAGTATTGCGAAAAGAATGCTTCACCTGGATAGGTCTCATTTATGCGCTGTTTGAGTTGTTCTGCATTTACATCGGACGAGACATTTGATGCAGCATAGCCGGAGGCTGAGCTGCCACATAAAAGGGTTAAGATCGCAGTCGCTAGAGGATTTATTTTAAAGTGATGCTTCATTTGTCTCATTAACCAATCATGCTTTTATCGCAATTAATTATTGTCGCATCATAGAGAAAAAGTTGATAAGTAGCTACACTTAGCACTTTAAAAACTCAGCCTGTATTAGAATTAATTGCAAATGAATACACAACGCGAACAATTGATACAATCTTGGATTGCCTCTGTACTCGGTTCAGATCAATTTGAAACTCATTTTTTAGCAGGTGATGCCAGCTTCCGTCGTTATGCACGAATCAAACTGAATAATAAAACATTTATGCTGATGGATGCACCACCAGAAAAAGAAGATTGTGTGCCTTTTGTGACGATAGATGAGTTTTTTGATGCACATGGCGTGCGTGTTCCGCATATCGTGGCAAAAGACCTGGAAAATGGCTTTTTACTGCTCGAAGACTTTGGTGATGTGCTGCTGTCGAATCTGCTGAATGACGAGACTGTAGATGCCTATTATGAGCAAAGCTTTAAGCAGCTCATTCAACTACAATCGATTGCTGGAGAAGGGCATTTCCCGGCATATTCTTATGAAAAACTGATCTCGGAAATGGAATTGCTGACTGACTGGATGTTACCAGCGTTAAAGGTTCAACTGACTGAATCAGAAAGCGCCTTGATCAAACGCACTTTTGCGATTTTGGCGAATGCCGCATTGGCACAGCCACAGGTGATCGTGCATCGGGATTTCCATAGTCGTAACTTGATTAAAATCGACAATGAAACCGAACTCGGTGTGATTGATTTTCAGGATGCTGTGATTGGTGCGGATACTTATGACTTGATCTCGATTACCCGTGATGCCTATGTACAGTGGAATGCCGATCGTGTGTATCGCTGGTTCAAAAACTTTTATGACTTGTTGCCAGCATCTGCTAAAGAAGAGCGTGACTTTGAACAGTTTAAAAAAGACGCCGACATGATGGCGATTCAGCGTCATATCAAGATTTTAGGTATTTTTGTGCGTCTGTTTGAACGTGATGGCAAGTCAGGTTATCTCAAGGACTTACCACGTGTGATGTGGTATCTGCTTGAAGAATCTAAGGCTTATGCAGAACTAGAGCCATTCATGCAGTTTATGCGTGACAGAGTGATGCCTGCATTTGAAGCTAAATATGGCTCATATGAGGTGGCTGCCTGAATGAAAGCGATGATTTTGGCCGCAGGACTCGGTAATCGTATGCGGCCGCTAACGCTGCATACCCCGAAACCCTTGCTTGAAGTCGGTGGCAAGCCACTTATCGTCTGGCATATAGAGAAACTGGCTGCGATCGGTGTTACTGAAATTGTCATCAATACGGCTTGGCTCGGTGAAAAACTCGCAGAAGCTTTGGGCGATGGTTCACGATTTGGCATTAACATCCTTTGGTCACATGAGGGTGAAGGTCTGGAAACCGCTGGTGGAATCATTAATGCCTTGCCGCTACTCGGTGATGAACCTTTTATTCTGTTAAATGGTGATGTCTGGACCACGATGGATTTTGCACCTTTACTGGATATTGATCTAAAGGATAATTTGGCGCATCTCGTACTTGTGCAGAACCCTGAACAACACCCAGAGGGTGATTTCACGCTTGCAGAAGGTAAAGCTTATACCTTTGATCAGCAAGTCGAAGGTGAAAACCTGACTTTTAGTGGTGTATCCGTGCTTGATCCAAAGATGTTCCAAGGCTTAGAGACTGGCAAGCGTCCTTTAGCGCCATTGCTAAAAGCGGCAATGCAGAATCAGCAGGTTGCCGCTTCTAAATTGGCAGGCATTTGGGTTGATGTGGGAACCCCGGAGCGTTTAGCGGCACTGGATACGGCGATCCGTGAAGGGAAGTTTGCTTAAGTGAATATTCGCTAAGCACTGCCTACTGTGCCAATATAGAGAAAACGGTATACTTCCACCTAACTTTTTCGAGCGTAGATTGTTTATGCACATGTTTTTTCAAGAACTAAAGCAGGGTAGCCAGGCTTTGGGTTTAGAGCTATCTGATGAAGCTTTAAATTTATTACTCAAGTATCAGGATGCTTTGGTGTTGTGGAACAAAGCATACAATTTGACTGCAATCCGTGATCCTAAGGAAATGCTGGTCAAGCATCTGCTCGATAGTCTGAGCATTCTGAAAGATCTTCCAGCGGGTCGATTACTGGATATCGGCACAGGTGGTGGTATGCCGGGCATGATCATTGCTTTATGTCAGCCTGAGCGTGAATGTGTGTTACTGGATTCTAACGGTAAAAAAATTCGTTTCCTCAAGCAGTTTATTGCTGACTTGAAACTCAAAAATGTCATTGCGGTACAAACCCGCGTAGAAAATGAAGACAGCATTAATGAACTGGGTCAATTTGATGTGATTACCAGTCGTGCTTTTGCATCATTAACGGACTTTGTTGATGCTTCTAAGCCGTATATGCATGAGCAAACAATTATTGCCTCAATGAAAGGCTTAATTCCTGAAGATGAAGTTGCTACTTTAAAAAATGAATTTAGTTGTGAGATTATTGAACTTAAAGTTCCGCGCTTAGACGAACAGCGTCATTTACTTCTATTAAAACGTATTTAAGATTTTTAAAGGGATTGGGGGCAACATGGCACAAATTATTGCGATTGCAAATCAAAAAGGTGGTGTCGGTAAAACCACAACCGCAGTAAATTTGGCGGCATCTTTAGCTGTGTTAAAAAAACGTGTTTTGCTGGTCGATATGGATTCGCAAGGCAATGCGACCATGGGGTCTGGCATTCAGAAGAATGACCTGCTTTATTCGGTTACCGATGTACTGCTGGGTGAAGTACCGATTGAAACGGCGATCTCTAAAGCAGAAGTCGGCTACAAGGTTCTTGGGGCAAACCGTGATCTGGCTGGGGTTGAGCTTGCGATTGCAGAGCAGGAAGGGCGCGAGTTCATTTTGCGTGATGCATTGCAGGAAATTGAAGGTTCGTTCGACTATATCATTGTCGACTGTGCACCAAGTTTAAGCCTGATTACTGTCAATGCTTTGGCTGCAGTGGATGGTGTGCTGATTCCAATGCAATGTGAATACTATGCACTGGAAGGTCTGGCTGATTTAACCCAAACCATCGACCGAATTCAACAGGCCTTGAATCCAGATCTGCAAATAGTTGGTGTATTACGCACCATGTACGATGCACGCAATGCCTTGACCCGTGACGTATCTGAAGAATTAGAACAATATTTTGGTAAAAAACTGTATGAAACCGTGATTCCACGAAATATCCGTCTGGCTGAAGCGCCGGCGCACGGTTTGCCAGTGATTTATTTTGAAAAAAGTTCAAAGGGTGCGGTTGCTTACTTAAATCTGGCAGCTGAAGTATTAAAGAAAAGCAAAGTGAAAAAAGGAAGTAAAGCATGACCGTCAAGAAACGTGGACTCGCCAAAGGTCGTGGCTTGGATGCCTTGCTGGGATCAATTCAAAAAGAAAAATTACAGATGGAAGCCCAAGGCATTGATCATGGTCAGCTAAAACAGATCGATGTAAACTTGCTCAAGCGCGGTGAATACCAGCCACGCCGTTATATTAACGAGCAGGATTTGCAAGAACTGGCGGCATCGATTGAAAAGCATGGCATCATGCAGCCAATCGTGATCCGACCGGTTGACGATGAGCGCTATCCGTATGAAATTATTGCAGGTGAGCGTCGCTGGCGTGCGGCACAGTTAGCGGGTTTAACCGAAATTCCTGCGATTGTACGGGATCTGAATGATCAGGTTGCCATTGCACTGGCGCTGATTGAAAACATTCAGCGTCAAGATCTGAATCCGATTGATCAGGCGCTGGCCTTACAGCGTTTCCATGAAGAATTTGGTTTAAGCCATCAGGAGATTGCAGATACCGTTGGTAAAGCGCGTACGACAGTGAGTAACCTGCTTCGTTTGCTCAGCTTGGCTGAAGAAGTGAAAGACTTTATGCAACAAGGTTTGCTGGATATGGGGCATGCACGTGCGATCTTAACCTTAAAAGCTAAAGATCAGCTCAAAGTTGCAGATATCGTAATTGAAAAAAGTCTGTCTGTGCGTCAAACCGAGCAGTTAGTCCGTGATTTCAATACACCTAAACAAGAAAAAGTAAAAGAAGCGGTAGCACCAGATATTCAGCAATTGACCCAGCGCCTTTCAGAGCGTTTCAGTGCAGATGTTAAAATTGACTATAACAAGCAAGGTAAAGGGAAACTGGTTATTAGCTATCACTCTTTAGAAGAACTTGATGGCATTCTTTCTATTTTAGAAGATGAATAATTTATATATTTTTTTTATTGGGGAATAAATTAGATGTGGGAATTGGTTAAAGCAGGTGGTTGGCTCATGCTGCCCCTGGTCTTGTGTTCTATCTTTATGCTGGCGATTTCGATCGAGCGTCTGATTCGCCTGAAAAAGAATGCAGTACTTCCGTTGACACTGTTGATGGGGCCTTCGCAAAATACAGCACAAGTCATGCAAAAAATGAATCAAAGTGCGGCCTTAAAGCAAAGCACTTTGGGTCGGGTATTTACTGCAGGCTATGCCAGCAAGCAGCAAGGTGAGCAGTATGCTCGCGCACAGATGGAAGTGGTGGCATCACAGGAAATTGGTTATCTGGAAAAAAACATTAATTTTCTGGGAACTTTGAGCGCAGTTGCGCCTTTACTCGGTTTATTGGGAACTGTACTTGGGATTATTGAATCTTTCCTGATGATCGATGTAGGTACCGGGAGTGATCCGGTATTGATGATGCCGGGTATTTCCAAGGCTTTAATTACCACGGCAGCCGGTATGTTGATTGCAATTCCTGCACTGTTTGCGCACCGTTATTTTCAGCGTCTGGTTCAGGAATATGTGGCTGAACTTGAACAGCAAGCGACTTTGTTTCATGCGGATCTTTTTTATCGCAATCATGCAGACATAGACCAAGACATGCAAAAAGCCAGCTAGGAGGCGGATGATGAAATTCAAACGCAACCAGGTGGAAGATGTACATATTAATCTGACACCGATGATTGATTGTCTGCTGTTTATTCTGGTCTTTTTGCTGTTATCGACGACTTTTAGCCAAATGAGCCGAATGAATCTGACCTTGCCTGATGCGCAGGGTGTACCGCCTAAAAGCTATGATCAAAAAGTCGAAGTGATTGTGGATGCCAATGGTCATTACGCAGTCAATGGTCAATCCTTGGCCAGTAAGGAAGTCGCGGATTTAAATACTGCAATTAAACAGATTTCTAATGAACGCCGTGATTTAATGTTTGTCATTGCAGCTGACGCAAAAGCCAGCCATCAGGACGTGATTCGTGTCATGGACGTGGCCGGGCAGCTCGGATTTGTAAATATTAATATCAGTACCAAAGTACCCACCCGAGGTTATTAGTGAAGCACGATTTTAAGGTCTATCTTCGCCTTTTAAGTTATTTAAAACCGTTTTGGGGCATTGCATTGCTTGTCCTGTTGGGTTTTTCTATTAATGCGGCTACGGAAGTTTCTGTCGCTAAATTACTGGAATATATTATTGAGGCGATTCAAAATAAAGACCAGAGTTTCACATCACTTTTCCCGTTTTTAGTGGTCATACTCATGTTCTTCCGGGGCTTGGGTTTGTTCATGGGTGGATATTTTACTGCGGTAATTTCCCGGAATCTGGTATTCAATATCCGTCAGGAAGTTTTTGCAAAATTGCTGCGTTTACCTTCCCAGTATTATCTGGACAATACCAGCGGGCATATTACTGCCAAAATCATGTATAACGTTGAACAGCTAACCGCTGCTTCAACTGAAGCCCTAAGAACCTTGTTGCAACAAGGTTTGATCACCCTGGCATTATTAGGCTACCTGTTGTATACCAACTGGCGTCTGACCATGTGTATCCTGATTTTTGCACCCGTCATAGGTTTTATTATCAGTAAAGCTGCAAGACGGATGCGTAAATTATCGCAACAAGTACAAGACACCATGGGTGATGTGAACCATGTAGTGCAGGAAACGGTGAATGCCAACCTGATCGTCAAGGGTTTTGGCGGGCAAAGTTCTGAGCAGGAACGCTTTAAACAGAACTCGCTTGAAAACTTGCGTCGTGGCTTGAAAATGGTCGCTGTGCAACAGTTGAATAGTCCTGTCGTTCAGTTGATCATGTCCATTTCACTGAGTATCGTGATGTTTATTGCCTTGCGCCCACAAATCTTGGGTGACACCTCTGCCGGTGAATTTGTTGCTTATATTACTGCGGCGGGTATGCTGGCAAGACCAATCAAAGCCTTGACGGATATCAATGAAAAAATTCAACGTGGTATGGCTGCGGCTCATTCGGTATTTGAATTGCTGGATATGCCTGAAGAAAAAAATACCGGGACTTTAACGGATAGCCTGAAAGGCGATATCGAGTTTAAAGATGTCAACTTGATTTATGATGATGGCCATCATGCTATTCATGACTTTAATTTGCAGGTCAAGGCCGGTGAAACAGTAGCGCTGGTAGGACGTTCTGGTGCAGGAAAAAGTTCTCTGGTGAATCTGCTGGTGCGTTATCAGGATGCAACTTCTGGGCAGATCTTGCTGGATCAGAAACCGATTGAAGATTTTGAAATTACCGCCTTGCGAACCCAGATTGCTATGGTGAACCAGCAAGTAGTACTGTTTAATCGTACCGTGCGGGAAAATATTGCTTATGGTCAGCTCGAAGGTGCTTCCGATGAAGATATTATCGCGGCAGCAAAGGCAGCCTATGCGCATGATTTTATTATGGCACTACCGCAAGGTTATAATACTCAGCTGGGTGCTCAGGGTTTAAACCTGTCTGGTGGCCAGCGTCAGCGCATCGCCATCGCGCGAGCAATTTTGAAAAATGCCTCTATTCTGATTCTGGATGAAGCGACCAGTGCGCTGGATAACGAGTCGGAATACTTTATTCAGCGTGCCTTTGATAAAGCCATGCAGGACCGTACCACCATCGTAATTGCACATCGTCTATCGACGATTGAAAACGCGGATCGTATTGTTGTGATGGATCAGGGCCGTATTGTTGAGCAGGGCAGTCATGCCAAACTGATTGCGCTACATGGTGCTTATTATCAGTTGCATCAGCGTAACTTTGAGGAACAGTAACTTATGGCACTGGCACAAATCATTCAGGATGCTTGGAATGCACAGGCAAAGTGGCTGGTGGTGCTGCGTCCTTTGTCATGGTTGTATCGCCTGGGTTTTGTCAGCAATCACTGGCTTTATCAAAAAGGCATTAAAAAAAGTTATAGTGCACCAATTCCCGTTATGGTAATTGGTAACATCACAGTCGGTGGTAGCGGTAAAACACCTTTGTTGATTCATCTGGTGGATTATTTAACCGAGAAAAATGTTCGAGTAGGCGTGATCAGTCGAGGCTATGGCGGCCAAGGTCCATTTCCTGCCTATGTCGACTTTAATACCTTGCCGGAGATTGTCGGAGATGAGCCTGCCTTGATTGTACAGGCAACAGGCGTGCCGATGGCAGTTGGTCCCAACCGGCAGAAAAGTATCGAGTTATTGCTGCACAAACATGAACTGGATCTGATTATCTGTGATGATGGCCTGCAGCATTGGGCCTTGAATCGCCAGATTGAGTGGATTGTGCTGGATAATAATCGCGGTCTGGGTAATCAGAAACTGCTTCCAGAAGGTTATCTACGTGAACCAGTGACCCGTTTGAAAACGGGAACCGTAATTGAGCATTCGGCTAACCCAAGCTCTGAACTGCATATGCATCTGGCTGCATCACAGCCTTATTTGCTTAATCAGGACAACAATAAAATCTTTGATCCTCAAGCGGCTTTTTATGCGGTAGTCGGCATTGGCTTTCCACAGCGGTTTTATCAGACCTTGCAAAATTTAGGCATAGAACAATTTCAGTGTCATGAGTTTCCAGACCATCATGACTATGACATTGAAGATTTACAGTTCGATGATAACAATCCGATTATTACCACTGAAAAAGACGCAATAAAAATTATGGCGCTACTTAAACAATATCCAGATTTTAAACAGGATATCTGGGTGGTGCCAGTCGATGCAGTCCTATCGCCAGCCTGCTATACAGTCTTGCAGCAACAGTTACAACAATACGGTATTCAAATTTCTTAAGGCTCATTCATTATGAAACACATTGTTATTCCTGCACGTTTCGCCAGTTCACGTTTACCGGGTAAACCTTTGCTGGAAATTCATGGTCGTCCCATGATTCTGCGGGTAGTGGACCAAGCCAAGAAAGTGCAAGGTTTTGACGATCTGTGTGTGGCAACTGATGATGAGCGTATTGCAGCCGTTTGCCGTGCTGAAGGCATTGATGTGGTGATTACCTCAGCGGATCATCCTTCAGGCACAGACCGCTTGAGTGAAGTGGCTCGAATCAAAGGCTGGGCCAGTGAGGACATTATTGTCAATGTACAGGGGGATGAACCTTTACTGCCGGCGCAACTGGTAAAACAGGTTGCTCAACTCTTGGAAGATCAGCCTGAATCTTCCATGTCGACGCTATGTGAGCCGATCCATCAACTGGATGAATTCAAACGTGACAGCATTGTAAAAGTTGTCATGTCAAAACACCAGCAAGCACTGTATTTTAGCCGTGCTACCATTCCTTATGACCGTGATGGTGCGAAACTGACTGAACCAAAACTGCATGATCAGGCCTATCGTCATTTAGGCCTATATGCCTATCGGGTAAAACTGTTGCAAGAATATGTGACCTGGGAAATGGGTGTGCTGGAGAAACTGGAATCTCTAGAGCAGTTACGGGTACTGGAAAATGGACACCGTATTGCCATTGCGGTGGCTGAAGCCAATTTGCCGCCAGGGGTGGATACCCAGGAAGATCTGGATCGCCTGAATCAGATGGATCTTTCCCATTTTGCCTAAGAAGAGTCAAATACATGCCTTTTGATGTCAATGCACATATCTATCCATGGCAGCAACAGGTTTGGGAAACCCTGACCGGGCGCTTTCCCAAGCTTGGACATGGTTTATTGTTTTATGGAAAAAAAGGCTGTGGTAAAGAAGCGTTTACCCAACAGTTTCTGGCTTGGGTGTTATGCCTGAATCGTCAGCCTGCCGGGCCATGTGGTGAATGCAGTAGCTGTCAATGGTTAAAGGCAGACACCCATCCCAACTATGTGCATATCAGTACCGATGACGACAATAAAAAACAGAATGCCAAAATCAAGATCGAGAAGATTCGCGATCTGCTGCCTTTTGTGCAACAGACTGTAGATGGCTGGCGCGTGATTGTGATTGAGCCGGCAGAAGCCTTGAATATTGCCTCTGCCAATGCCTTACTCAAAACACTGGAAGAACCCGGTGATAATACGGTCATTATTTTACTGGCGAATCATTATTTAAAATTGCCCGCGACTATACGCAGTCGTTTGCAGCATTTTGCTTTGGACCGGATTTCCGCAGAACAATTTAGCGATTATGTCCAGAATCAGCTCCCAGATGCAGGCGCTAGCCAGCAACAGTTATTGATGAACCTGTCTAATCAGATGCCGTTACAGGCATTAGAGGTTGCACAAAGTGCCTGGCTGCCACTGCGTCAGGAATTCCTGCAAGACTGGCAAAAACTGGTCATTCAAAAAAATATGCCACTGGCAATTGCGACCAAATGGAATAAAAGCCTGAGTTTTGGTGAATTTGCTCAAATGTTTGAATACTTGTTGTCCGATTTAATTTGTGTCATGCTAAATCAGACGGTGAAAAACATTGATCTTGAGTTGAATGTGCTTGCCGAACAATATTCATTAGAAGCACTTTTTAAAATTTATGAAGATTTTCAGCGCGCCAAGCAATATCTCGAGCAGAATGTCCAAAGCAATCTGGTCATCGATGAACTGTTTATCAAGCTGATGAATCTTTAATTAAGGGGAAATCACATGCAACCACGTATGGGCGGTATTATTCAGGCTACTATTCCTGACATTGAAACACTGTTTGCCAGCTATATGCCTTATGTTGTGGGTGGTGGGCTTTTTATTCCTTCCAAGCAGCCGGTCAAACTGGGCGAAGAGGTTTTTGTATTGACGACTTTGCCTGACCAGACCCAGAAAATTCCTTTAACCGGTAAAGTCATCTGGGTCTCGCAAAAGCAGAATGGCATCAAGCCACAAGGCTTTGGCATCCAGTTAAGCGGTGAAAAAGGCGTTTATTTTAAAAATGAAGCAGATCGTCTGGTTGCAGGTCTTAAATCTGAAGGACGTAAAAGTTACACTATGTAGTTAATTTACCCTTGGTAGGAACGCATCGTGTTTGTAGATACTCATTGTCATTTAACCCTGCTTGATTTGACACCATATCATGGTGATCTGGATCAGGCATTGGCTCAGGCTCGTGAAGCCGGTGTTTCCAAATTCATGAGTATCTCGGTCGATCTGGATGATCATATCGAGCTGGCCAAAATTGCCGCGCGTCATGCAGATGTCGGATATACCGTTGGCGTACATCCTTGCGAAGATGCTGCAACCATGGCGCGTGCCACGACTGAATATCTGGTCGAACTGGCGCAACCGGAGAAAGTCTGGGCGCTCGGTGAAACGGGTCTTGATTATTATCACAGTACCGATTTTATTGCAGAGCAAAAGGCCTGTTTCGCCCGGCATATTCATGCGTCACAAATCACCAAAAAACCTGTAGTTGTTCATACCCGTTCCGCCAAGCATGATACCGTTGATATTATCCGCGCGGAAAAATCGACTCACGGGATTTTGCATTGTTTTACCGAAGACTGGGAAACCGCCAAAGCGGTACTGGACTGCGGCTATTATGTGTCATTTTCCGGCATTGTTTCCTTTAAAAATGCGCAGGATCTGCGTGATGTCGCCAAACAGGTTCCGCTGGATCGTGTGCTGATTGAAACCGATAGTCCTTATCTTGCGCCAATGCCGTATCGTGGCAAATCTAATGAGCCTAAATACGTTCCTTATGTAGCCAAAGCGCTTTGTGATGTATATGATAAGTCGCTAGAAGAAATGGCTTCTATCACAAAGCAGAACTTTGAAAATCTTCTAAATTTAAAGTAAATAAAGTTATATAAAGTACAAGAGAGTTTATAGGGTGAAGATGGATCGTCAGGCTCAGTTTCGAGCAAGAGAAACCTTGATTTTTCAAGTCGCAGAGCAGCTCCTGTTGGAAAATGGTGAAGCAGGAATGACGCTAGATGCGCTTGCTGCTGAACTTGATCTGGCCAAAGGGACACTCTATAAACATTTTCAGAGTAAAGATGAACTGTATATGTTGCTGATTATCCGTAATGAGCGCATGTTGCTGGAAATGATTCAGGATAGTGATAAAGCTTTTCCTGAACATCTGGCCTTCTTTATGTTGCACCATTTACATCATCCGGAACGTACGGTGCTGTTCCATCAGATTGAAGAACGTCTGTCGACGACTGGCGTGGGAATTCAGCATCTATTCAGTGAACTGTATCAGGTACGCAAACAGCGTTTACGCCTGATCATCCGCATGACGGAAAGTTATCTGGTTTCAATTCATAGCCGCATGTCGGTGCGTGACTATCTGGCGTCGATCTGGTCACTGACCCATGGCGCCGCTGCAATTCTCAATTCCAGTTTTTATCAGCGTTATCTGGGTTCACGCGATACCTTGCGCGTGGCCTATATCGATCAAGCACTGGCTTTGCCAAAGCAGGTGCATTCTGCCGAGCAGTTTGCCTAAGGTTAGAGCTTAGTATGATCAGATCATCTCACAGCGCAGTTCGTGGCTTTACCCTCATCGAATTGATGGTGGTGATTGTGATTATGGGAATCATGGCCTCACTGGTATTGCTGAATACCAGTGGTGTCGATCAGCGTAAGGCCATGCAGGCACGCGAGATTTTGTTATTAGACTTGCAGCGGGTCATGCGTGAGGCGAATGACCAGTCCAGAATACTGGCGCTTGATCTGCAACCCGCGACCGATGTCTCGCCATTTCGTTATGGGATTGTAGAATATCGTTCAGCAGCGCAGACTAAACAGAACCTGCAAAATGAAAAATGGCAGAATTATACAGAGTTTAAATTACGTAAGCTGCCGGATCATGTGTCTTTTCGGATTCAGGGGCTAGAACAACAGCGTTATGCCCGTGCGCAAAATCGTGATCTGACGCAGGCGAATTCTCCTCAATTGATCTGGCTGGGGAATGGTGAGGTCAAGCCGGTACGGATTCAGTTCTTTTTAGAAGATCGCGAAGTCGGCTCTGCGATTGAGGTGGATCATCTGGGTAAAATCAATGAAATCTAGATATTTCAAGCAGAGCGCTGGGTCTGGTGTAATCAAGTTGTTTAAGGCGAGTGTTCATGGATTTGATCATGTGTGCTGCAAGCATAGGACTTCGTCTTGCGCTGCTATCGGACTTTCTTGCGCGACAATGTCGCTCAGGTCGAGTGTTACTCGACTTAATCGTGCCTCAGGTTTTACCTTATTGGAAGTTATGGTTGCACTGGCAATTTTCGCTACCGCAGCCATGACGCTGACCAAAGTTGCAATGCAATATACCCAGTCAACCTCGAATGCCATTCTGCGCACCAAAGCACAGTTTATTGCCCTGAACGAAGTGGCTCAAATGGAAATCAATCAGCAATGGATGGATGGTACGGCCTCCAAACAGCTGACCCAGCAAGGCGAAACCTGGCAAATTGACAAGCGCAGTGAACCGACGATCAGTCCCAATGTGCAGCGTATTGAACTACAGGTCAGTCTGGTGAATCCGGATACCGGCCAGGTTACATCCGGGATCAGCAGTTTAATGTTCTTTAATCATCGCATGAACAATACGCCATGAAGCCTAAAGGATTTACCCTGGTCGAATTATTGGTTGCGATTGCGATCTTTGCAGTGCTGTCTGCTTTGGGCTGGAAAGTTTTTGATTATATTGTCAAAACCAAAGATCAAAATGCAGTACATGAACAGCGTCTAGGTCAGCTACAGGAAACCTATCAGCAAATTTTACGGGATACGGTACAGGCAGTCCCTTTAACGGCCAATATTAATGGTGATATTCAACCGGCTCTGGTTTTGCAAAATGGCCGTTTTAATTTTAGTAAAACTGGCGTGACTGATCCTCTGGAGGAGGGTATTTCGCCAGATGAACGCATTGAATATCAGTATCGGGCCGATGAGCAGAAACTTTATCGCTTGAAATACCGGAATCTAAATCAGGCAGGTCAAGATCAGCCCGAATCCAGTGTTTTATTGTCGGAAGTGGAACAATTTCAGATCATCGTACTTAATCCGAATGAACTCACGCAATGGCCGGATGCTTCTGCTGATCTGAATCAGTTAGAGCATAAACAGCGTTTGCCTAAAGGGATTAAAATCAATTTAACCGTGAATGGTGTAAGTTATGAATGGATGTTCAGTTTATTGAATACGGACTTTTTGCTTGATACTCAGAACACCGGTCAACCCAGCTCAGAATAATAAGAAATGAAAATGAATAAAGCGATCATGATCAAGCAGCAGCAGGGCATTGCACTGATTACCATTCTGGTGATGGTAGCGCTAGCGACTATTTTGGCTGCCACGATTGCCCAGCATCAGGCTGCAACTGCTGAAAGCACTGCCTATTTGATGCGACAAAACCAGTCCTTAATGTATGCCAAAAGTGCTGAGGCCTTTTTTTCTGAATTGCTGGTCGATGATGCTGAAAATGCCGCAGAGGTCGACCATCTGCAGGAAACCTGGGCGCAGCCCATGCCAGCTTTTCCGGTAGATGACGGTTATGTCTCCGGAATAATACAGGATGAATCAGGCAAGTTTAATTTAAATAGCCTGATTACTGCCGAAGGCGCAGTCAATGAAAATGCCAAAGCATGGTTCGAGCTGATTCTAAAACGTGCCAGTTTGCCGGAACAGCTCAGTGAAGCAGTCATTGACTGGCAGGATGCAGACGAGCTGGTCAGTGGGGGGATGGGCGCCGAATCTAACTATTATCAGGGCTTGCCCAATGCTGCTTTGCCACCGAATGCAAAATTTCATAGCGTAGAAGAGTTAAAGCTGGTACGCGGTTTTGAAGAGAATAAATATAAGCTGATAGCACCTTATCTGAGTACTGCACCGGTGCAGGAGAGCCTGGTCAATATTAATACCGCTTCAGCTTTTCTTTTGGCTAGTATGGATGAAAAGCTGGATGTGAATGCAGTGCAGCAATTGCTGGATCAGCGTCAGGCCAATTTGGAGCACTTTTCCAATGTGACTGATCTGTGGTCACTGGAGCCTTTCGCTCAGGTCGATGCGGACAGGCGTAATTTGTTTAACAGTCTGCTTGGGGTGCAATCCAATTATTTTAAAGCCCGAATCGAAGTGGTTTTAAGTGAGCGTAAGCGCCAGTTTAGCAGCGATCTGGTTCGTCAGGACAAACAGGTTTATGTCGCTTACCGTAGCATGGCGCCATTTTAATTTTAGCTCATGAATTGTACAGGCTGGATAAGCGCAAATGCCGGGCTGATGCCTTTTCCCTATCATGCTAAACAGCAAAATTAATCCTCAAAGCTTTACTTTTGCTTTATAATCAAAATTAATTCACCTATTTTTTGACGACATTACGGCATATGTTAATTCGTAAGTTATTTAAGTTTGAGAATGCTCATATTGTGCGTAACTGCACGTCAGATCGCTGTAAGCGTTCGATCCATGGCCATAGTTATAAAGTCGAGTTATTGCTAAAAGCCTCGAAGCTAGATCATGGTCAAATGGTCTATGACTTTGGTCTGCTTAAAGGTGTGATTAAGGATTTCTTTGATTCTTTCGATCATGCCATCTGCTTTTGGCAAAATGACGATCCGGAATATATTCAGGCCTGCAAGAATTTCAGTGCGCGCTGGGTGTCTTTGCCGGTATCGCCATCAGCAGAACAGTTTTCACGTATTTTCTTCTTTCTGGCACAGCAGGTGCTGGCATCGACCGTGACTCAAAATGGTGAAGGCGATGTCGAAGTCTATTCTGTGATTGTGCATGAAACCGACACCGGCTATGCACAAAGCTTTTTAGAAGATATTCAAAATGAACAAATGGGCATCCTTAGTCTGGAGCAACTTGAGTTCTCTGAACAAGTGCAGGCTGAATGGACAGATCCGGACATGTTTGCCAAGCTCAAACAGGGCACACCATTTCATAACCCTACAGTAGATTTACAGGTACAGATTTAAAGTCTGCGTGACTTTAAATCCATTGACATAGATTTAGGATTGAAGAATGTCTTTAAATGAACAGCAACTGGCCAAGCTGAATAAAGTTCAGCTGGATGAAAGCTGGAAATATGGATTGAGTGAATTTTTGCTCAGTCCTAAAATGGATGAATTAAAAGCATTTCTCGTTGAAGAAAAAAAAGCAGATAAAATCATTTATCCTCCCAATCATCTGATTTTTAATGCGTTAAATATCACGCCGCTAGATCGGGTAAAAGTGGTAATTTTGGGGCAAGATCCTTATCATGGCCCAAATCAGGCGCATGGATTAAGCTTTTCCGTGCAAAAGGGGGTTGCATTACCACCATCTTTGCGTAATATTTTTCATGAGTTACATGCTGATGTTGGGGTTGAAAGACCGAAGCATGGTGACTTGACGCATTGGGCAGAGCAGGGTGTGCTTCTGTTAAATGCAGTACTGACCGTAGAAGCAGGTCAGCCGACTTCGCATCAAAAGCGCGGTTGGGAAGAATTTACCGATCACGTCATTGATGTATTAAATGAACAGCGTGAACATATTGTCTTTATTCTTTGGGGCGCATACGCACAGCGTAAAGGACAGCGCATTAATCAAAACAAGCATCTCGTGTTAAAGGCAGCACATCCATCGCCTTTGGCCGCAAACCGTGGTGGTTTTTTTGGTTGCAAAGTATTTTCGAAATCGAATAATTACCTCAAACAACATGGCATTGAGCCTATAGATTGGCAGCTGGACGCATGAAATATTCTCCCCTTACTAAACATTATCATCCAGATTTGATTGTTGAAGAAGCGCACAATGGTTGGCGTATCGTTCGTTTAAATCGCCCGAAATCTTTGCATGCGCTGGATGAATCGATCGCTTCCGCACTTCTGGAAGTATTTCAGGATTTCCATCATGATGACAGTGTAAAAGCCATCTGGCTGGATTCAACCACACCGAAAGCGTTCTGTGCGGGTGGGGATGTGCGTAAACTGCGTCAGTTAGTGATTAATGATGAAGTCGCGACTGCCAATAAATTCTTTGAGCAAGAATATGCACTTGATCTGTTATTGCATAATTATGCCAAACCCGTTTTAGTCTGGGGTGAAGGTTATGTGATGGGCGGCGGCTTGGGGCTGTTTATGGCGGCGCCTTTCCGTTTAGTGACGCCCTATTCACGTTTGGCCATGCCTGAAATTAATATCGGTTTGTATCCAGACGTGGGTGCAACCCGCTTCTTAGCAGATCGTGGTGCGATTGGTCTATTTACTGGCTTGACCGGTTCGATCATGACCGCTGCGGGCGCTTATGGGATTGGCTGGGCAACGCATATTTGTGATGCACAGCGTGATTCAGTTTTGGATAAAGTCATTAATATCGACTGGGAGCATTATCCTGCAGGTGACTTTCGTGCCATTGATGATACCCTGAATAGTATGCACCGTCCAGTCGGCCCAGGACCGCTGCAAAACTCCTTGGATGTGATTCATAGTGTTTGCCGTGGTATCAACTTTGAGCATGATTATGAGTCGATTATTGGCCTGAGTGATGCGCGTAGTGACTGGTTGCGTCAGGCCAGTGAAAACCTGAAAAAAGGTTCGCCGACTACCGCAGCCTTGACCTGGCTATTATGGCAATGGGGTAAGCAGGTACATTCCTGGAATGAAGTTTTCGAGCTGGAAGTTCAAATTGGCTTTGTTGCACAAACCTATCTGTAAAGGCTTTTTCAGCGATATAATTTTCAAATGAAGAAGCCTACACACAAAATCTACCGCACAACCAATTGGCCCGCATATAACCGAGCACTCATGAGTCGCGGAAATATTGCCATTTGGTTTGATCCTGCTACGCAATGGTATGCTCCATCAAAAGGCAAACAAGGGCGAAATCAAACCTACTCCGACGCAGCTATCCAATGCTGCTTAATGATTAAATCCTTATTCCGTCTATCTTTACGTATGGTCACTGGCTTTGTGCAAAGTCTGATTAAACTTTGCGGATTAAATTGGACCGCACCAGATTACAGTACGCTTTGTAGAAGACAAAAGCATATTGATATTGCAATCAGCTACCAAAAAAGTAGCGATGGGCTGCATCTACTCGTAGACTCTACAGGCATGAAGTTTCTAGGTGAGGGCGAATGGAAACGCAAGAAACATGGAGCTGAATATCGTCGCCAATGGCGTAAACTACATATTGGTATAGATGCCAAAACCCTACAAATACGCGCTATTCAGCTCACAACCAATAATGTCAGTGATTCACAGGTGCTTGGTGATTTACTTAATCAGATTCCACAAGATGAGCAGATTGACTCTGTTTATACCGATGGAGCTTATGACACCAAGCAATGCCGTCAGGTCATTGCAGATCGGCAAGCACATGCGGTGATTCCACCTAGAAAAAATGCGAAACCATGGAAAGATACAAAGAGTAGCTCGCTAGAGCGAAATGAATTACTTCGAACAGTTAAACGTTTAGGCAGGACATTATGGAAAAAATGGTCAGGCTATCATCGGCGCAGTTTGGTGGAAACCAAGATGCATTGCATCAAATTATTAGGCGATAAATTAATGGCAAGAAGCTTTCCTAGTCAGGTGAATGAAATTCATGCACGTGTAGCAGTCCTCAACAGATTTACGGAATTAGGTCGACCACTTACCCAAGTTACGCCTTAAATTTGGCTCAATTAGGGGCGCTTTGCATTTCAAATCTTTGTGCAACAAAGCCGTTCAAATTTCTGACTGGAAAATCCGTCATCATGATTTTGTCGAGGGAGTGCGAGCGCGTCTGGTCGATAAAGACCTTAGTCCTGAGTGGAAAAAAGGTGTAGATATGAGCTTAAAAGGTATCCTGTCTGGAAATCCTCCAGTTACGACTATTGAAAGCTGGAATGAGCTGCTCAAGCATTATGGTGTGATTTAAGCCTCAATGTCCGAAACACAATTTACAGATGAATACTGGATGCAGCGTGCTTACGAGCAGGCTGCACTTGCTGCTGCACAGGGAGAAATCCCCGTCGGGGCAATTATCGTCAGTCAGAATCAGATCATTGGTCAGGGATTTAATGCGCCCATCTCGTTGAATGATCCGACTGCGCATGCTGAAATTGTTGCACTACGTGATGCCTGTCAAAACATCCAGAATTATCGTTTACCTGATGATGCAGTGCTTTATGTGACTTTAGAGCCGTGCACCATGTGTGTTGGTGCGCTGGTGCATTCACGGGTTTCACGGGTAGTATTTGGCGCATTTGAAGCGAAAGCAGGTTCACTGGTGAGTGCGCGTCAACTGTTTGAAACCGGTTATTATAATCACGTATTTCCTTTCCAGGCAGGCTGCATGCAGCAGCAATGTTCTGAACAGCTCAGTGCATTTTTTAAGTTGCGCCGCGAGCAGAAACGAGAACTCAAGTTACAAGAAAAGTTATTAAATACGCAGAAATAAATCTGCTTTATCCGCTAAAATTTGCTTACTTTCAAATATCTGCAATCTTCAGGAACAATAATGAACAGCATTCAAGTAAAAAAAGAATTTCCGGCAGCGCTTGATGATGTCTTTAATTTGATGTCCAAGCATGACACCTATAATATTGCCTTCGCACCGATGCAGGTCGAACGAATCAAGGATTCTGCGGATGCTGAACATCCTGATGGACTCGGTTCGGTACGTGCAATGGGTATGGGGCCAATAAAGCCGCTGAAAGAACAAATTACCTTGTTCGAGCCAAATAATCGCATCGAATACCAGATTATTAAAAATCCGTTAATCAAGCATCATTTGGGTATTATTGAATTTGAAGCACTGGCTGATGACAAAACGCTAGTAACTTATACGATTGAATTGCAGGCACGTGCGCCTTTTGTGAGTAAATTAATCCTTGCACAGTTACAGGCAGCGATTAAACTAGGCCTGACAAAACTCGCAAAATCTGTTTAAACAACAACGGGAAAGCAATGACAGTTCAAATTATTACCATTGATGGTCCAAGTGGGTCTGGCAAGGGCACGTTAGCAGCGAAACTGGCTGCACATTATCAGTTTCACTTATTGGATTCTGGTGCTTTATACCGCCTTTTGGGTTTGTCATTGCATCACCATGATTTGCTGGATTCTCTAGACACGAAATTGCCAGAATGCGTACAAATCGCAACAAATTTAGATATCCAGTTTGTCAGTACCGACACTGGAGTGCAGGTGTGGCTGGATGGTGAAGATGTGTCCCAAACTATTCGCACTGAACGGGTAGGAGAGTTTGCTTCAAAAGTTGCAGCAATTCCTGAGCTTAGAACAGCGATGGTTTCACGCCAACATGCCTTTGCGCAGGCACCGGGTCTGGTAGCAGACGGACGCGATATGGCGACAAGTATCTTCCCGAACGCCCAGGCAAAAATATATTTGACGGCCTCGGCTGAATCCCGTGCGCAAAGACGTGTAAAGCAGTTGCAGGGCATGGGGCTGGATGTTAAAATAAGCGACATTTTAGCTAATATCATCGCTCGCGATAAACGAGATATGGAACGCACTGTCGCTCCACTCAAGCCTGCGGATGATGCTTACATTATCGATAGTTCAGATTTGAATATCGATGAAGTATTCCAGCTGATGACCACTTATGTGGATCAGCAGTTAGCAAACTAACCCAATTTTATCAGCAAACGCATAGCTTGATCAGTTTTATATGGACTATGTAGATGCTTAATTAAACCGGCCTTGTCTGATCCAAGACCGCTGACTTTATCGGAAATATCATGACCGAATCTTTTGCAGCCCTCTTTGAAGCAAGCGAATTAAACCTCAACGTTGAAAAGGGTGCAGTTATCCAAGGCGTTGTAGTAAGCATTGACTCTGATTGGGTAACTGTTGACACTGGCCTTAAATCTGAAGGCGTTGTTGACCGTGCTGAGTTCTTAAATGAACAGCGCGAACTTGAAGTTCAAGTTGGCGACACTGTAGACGTAGTTGTTGAAGCACTTGACAACGGTATGGGTCAAACAGTTCTTTCTCGCGAAAAAGCTAAACGCGCAGAAACTTGGACTAAACTTGAAAAAATCTTTGAAGACGGCGAAATCGTTACTGGTGTTATCTCTGGTAAAGTTAAAGGTGGTTTCACTGTTGACATCGGTCCAGTACGTGCGTTCCTTCCAGGTTCTTTAGTTGATACTCGTCCTATTCGTGATACTACTCACTTAGAAGGCAAAGAGTTAGAATTCAAAGTAATCAAACTTGACGCTAAACGTAACAACGTTGTTGTTTCACGTCGTGCTGTTATGGAAGCTGAATCTTCAGCTGACCGTGAAGCTCTTCTTGCTCAGCTTGAAGAAGGTCAAACAGTTACTGGTACGATCAAAAATCTTACTGACTACGGCGCATTCGTTGACCTTGGCGGTATTGATGGTCTTCTTCATATCACTGACATGGCTTGGAAACGCATCAAGCACCCTTCAGAAGTTGTTGAAGTGGGTCAAGAAGTTACTGTTAAAGTACTTAAATTCGACCGCGAACGTAACCGTGTTTCTCTAGGTCTTAAACAACTTGGCGAAGATCCATGGTTAGCGATCATGAACCGTTACCCTAAAGGTTCAATCGTTAAAGCGCGCGTAACTAACCTGACTGACTACGGTTGTTTCGCTGAAATCGCTGAAGGCGTTGAAGGTTTAGTACACGTTTCAGAAATGGATCACACGAACAAAAACATCCACCCATCTAAAGTTGTTCAGATTGGTGACGAAGTTGATGTTATGGTTCTTGAAGTTGATGAAGAACGTCGTCGTATTTCTCTTGGTATCAAACAAACTCGTGCTAACCCATGGGAAGAGTTTGCTAAAGACCACGACAAAGGCGAAAAAGTTTCTGGTACGATCAAATCTATCACTGACTTCGGTATCTTCATCGGTTTACCAGGCGGTATCGACGGTCTAGTTCACTTGTCTGATATTTCTTGGAACGAACAAGGCGAAGAAGCGATTCGTCGTTACAAGAAAGGCGACACTGTTGAAGCGGTTATCCTTTCTGTAGACGCTGAAGGCAACCGTATCAGCCTTGGCATCAAGCAAATGAACAACGATCCGTTCAATGACTTCCTTGCTGCTAACGAACGCGGTGCGTTGGTTAAAGGTACTGTAACTGCAGTTGACGCTAAAGGCGCTACTATTAAGTTAGCTGACGAAGTTGAAGCGACTCTGAAAGCATCTGAAATCAACCGCGATCGCGTTGAAGATGCAACTAAGTTCCTTGAAGTTGGTCAAGAAGTTGAAGCGAAGATCATCAACGTAGATCGTAAATCTCGCGCAATCAACTTGTCTATCAAAGCGAAAGACGAAGCTGAAGAGAAAGAAGCAGTTGCTAACTTGAAAACAGCTCCTGCTGGTCAAGACAATGGTCCTAAGACGATTGGTGACCTGATTAAAGCTCAAATGGGCAACTAAGTAAGCGTTTGAATTGTATTGTTAATGTAAGTTAACTAATACTTTTTATACAAATACTGTAAACGGTAGCGTAGTATTTAATTATTGCGCTACCGTTTTGTATTTAAACAGGTTATTATCGGGAAATAGATCCCAAGTAGCTTGATAATTAAAGAGGTCGCAGATGACTACTGAAGCACTTAATAAGTCTGACTTAATAGAGCGTATTGCGTTAAAAAATCCGCATTTGGCTGAGCCTTTAGTGGAAGAAGCAGTTAAAATTATGATTGATCAAATGATAGAAGCATTATCAACTGACAATCGTATCGAGATTCGTGGATTTGGTAGTTTTGCATTGCATCACCGTGAACCGCGCGTAGGTCGTAACCCTAAAACTGGTAAATCAGTAGAAGTGGCTGCAAAAGCAGTTCCGCACTTTAAACCAGGCAAGGCACTTCGTGACGCTGTGAACGAGTCTGCACAAAAATAATTGTAAATATTTTGCGGGGTGTTCATGCGTTACGTTCTGGTCATTCTTTTATTGGTACTGTTTGGTTATTCATTAGCTTTGGTTTTGCAAAACGGTACCGAATTGTCAGTGGACTTGTTATTTACTCAAGTTCCCGCAATGCGCCTGGGATTATTACTTCTCCTCACGTTATCTTTAGGTGTCGTTTTGGGCCTGTTATTGGGCGTTCAGATCTTCCGGGTTTTTCAGACGAATTGGGAAATAAAACGACTGCGTAAAGACATTGAACATCTACGTAAGGAACAGTTGAATACAGCCAAGTTAATGGCCGCTGAAGCAGCAGCCCATACCCGGCATGAAAAAACTGTATTAGATATTACCAATGAAAATCAAAGCCCATTATAATGGGCTTATTTTTTGCCTATATGAAGGGGTAATCTCTTGAGTATCATCGTCGCACTAGATGCCAAAAGCCAATTTGATGCCTTAGCCATTGCAGAACAGTTAGATCCTGCCTTGTGTCGACTTAAAGTTGGTAAAGAGTTATTTACCCATGAAGGTCCAATTATTGTCAAAGCACTTCAAGATAAAGGCTTTGATGTATTTCTGGATCTGAAATTTCATGATATTCCAAATACAACAGCACAGGCAGTATGCGCGGCAGCAGATTTGGGTGTGTGGATGGTCAATGTGCATGCCTCAGGTGGCCGCAAGATGATGGAAACCTGTGTAGAGCGTTTGCAAGCGGGTAATTATAAAACTCAGTTGATTGCAGTGACTGTATTGACGTCAATGGGCCGTGAAGACTTGAAAGATATTGGTCTGGATATTGAGCCAAATGAGCATGTAAAACGTCTGGCACAACTGACAAAAGACAGTGGTCTAGATGGGGTGGTTTGCTCAGCTCAAGAAGCGAAAATGTTACGTGAAACGATTGGAAAAGACTTTGCATTAGTGACACCCGGCATTCGTCCAGAAGGGTCGAATGCAGATGACCAGAAACGTATTGTGACACCGAAACAGGCAATGCTAGATGGCTCAACACATCTGGTAATTGGTCGCCCGATTACCCAGTCTAAAAATATGCGTCAGACTTTGAAAGATATTTTGGCAACGCTTTAATACGGTTTGAATGACAAAAAGCCTTTCAGTCGAAAGGCTTTTTTTATATATTGAAAAAATGGTTATAAAATAAAAAGGAAAAATGATGACTTCATCTGAACCACAATTAGAAAAAGTACAGAATGACGTGATTCAAAATATTCAACAGGCAGAACAGCTTAAGCAACAAGAATAGCAACAAAAGCAGGCAAGCTCAGCAGATCGGACAGCGAGGATCGATGTGGTCAGTTTGGCATCTGATGCCATCAGTCTCGCTTCGGATGTTATTGAAACAGTAGGCGATGCCTTAAGTGATATTGATTTAAGTTTTTAGTCAGCTCTGCCGGCCCCTTGCTTGTGCTTCGTTTTAAAATTCTGCTTTAAAAATTACCCAGGGAGGAGAGTCCCTCTTTATAAAAGAGGAATTTAGTGAGATTGAGAAAGTGATAAAGTTATTAAATCGCTGCCAGTATACTCACCATGATTGGTGCTAACAGTGACAAAATAAAACCACTGACCATGGCATGTGGAATAAAATCATGCCCGCAGGCTTGTTTAACCATCGGCAGAGTCACATCCATCGCAGTTGCACCCGCTGCGGAAATGGCCGATCTTGGATATCTCCAACCCATACAATACATCAGTAAGATGGCAAAAATTTCTCTAAACAGGTCATTCATCAGGGCGATACTGCCGAGTTCTGCATTTCTGAGTTCTGTCACGACAACGCCTGACATTGAGTAAAATCCATAGCCTTGTGACAGCATGATCAAATCTTTCAGACTGATGTCGGTGTTCCAGAATGAATAAAGCATGACCGCGAATAATGAACCGAAGATGCAACCGATTGGTACCAGGAGAATTTTAAAATTTAACCAGGAACGATCTAAAGGTGAATAAGCCAGATCCAGGCCAATCATGAACATAAATACTAGCAACAAATGCCAGGTGCTGATTTGCAAGGATAGATCAAACAGATTCAAGCCTGTATGTAAACAATATCCGCCTGCGAGAGCCAAAAAAGCATAACTCATGTTCAGCAAGGATTTAACTACTAGATCGACGGATACCCGACCTGAACTCGGAAGAGAACCTGCCCATTTAAATAGTAAATAGCAAAATGCAAAAGCACCGAGCGAAGTCAGAAAGGCAATACTGATCGACGTACTCAAAATCTGTAGGGGATGCTGTAATTCATCTACCAATTGTGAAAATTCAAAGGCAATCGCAATCAATAAAACATAGCTAAAATAGGGCAATAGGTTGAAACAGATTTTAATAATCGAAAGCGGAATTCGTTTTGCCATCGCAAAACCGAGTGCTAGACAGAATAGAAGCTGAAAGATAAGCCAAAGCGATTGCATAAGTTTAATGAATTGAAAAAATTACCTTTAAATTATGCCACCGCTTGATGTCAGATGGTAAAAAGCTTTTAGGCGACTTTATTCAATAATCGATAATCTGCGGCATTTGGCTTTTTTGTTTTGAGCCAGTATTTCCAGGTATAAGTTGGCCATAAGGCAAAGTTCTTGCCGCCTTCCTGCTGATACCAGCTGACACAGCCAGATTGCCACACAGTCTTTTCAAACATATGTTGCACCTGCTGATTAAATGCATTCTGTGCCTGGTCTTTGACCATGATGGCGTCACTATGAGATTGATCGACCAGTTGCATCAATTGCAAAATATATTCAACTTGTGCCTCAATCATAAAAATGACAGAGTTGTGTGCCAATAGGGTATTTGGCCCCAGTAACTGAAACAGGTTTGGAAAGTCTTTCACGCAAATTCCATAATAGCTTTCAGCACCTTGTTTCCACATTTCATTCAACTCTACGCCATCAAGCCCGGTACATTGAAAATTCTTCATATAGATACGTGGATCGGTAATGAATCCGGTGCCATAAATCAGACAGTCAATCGGCCGCTCTTTTCCATCTTGTGTAATGATACTGTGTTCAGTCAGTTCCTGAATCTTCTCGGTCACCAGTTCCACATTATGGCGGTTAAACGTCGGGAAGTATTTATTTGAAACCAGAATACGTTTGCAGCCCATGATGTAATCGGGAGTTAGTTTCTTGGCCAATTCAGGGTTTTTGACCTCATATTTAATGAATAGTTCTGCCAGTTTTTGGGTGAATTTCATAATGCCCGGTTTGACAATCGGTACCACACGCGATTCATTTGACCAATACAGGCGGGCACGGTGTAGCTTTCTAAACCAGTCATATTTTTTAAAGAGTTTCTTTTCAAGATTCGGGTAGGCACGTTCATCACGAGGAATGACCCAAGCCGCAGTACGTTGCATGACATACAGATGTTTGCATTGTGGGGCAATTTCCGGAATATATTGAATGGCACTGCCACCTGTCCCAATCGATGCGACATTTTTGCCAGTCACATCATAAGCGTGATCCCATTGCGCAGAATGAAAGACTTTACCTTGGAATTTCTCAATACCAGGAATATGTGGGATTTGCGGAATATGTAAAGGTCCGGAAGCGAATATAACAAACTGGGCTTCAAGGATACTTTGATCCTGTAGCTGTAATTGCCATAGACAGCGTTCTGCCTGGTAATGTGCTGCCAGTACTTCGGTATTTAAACGGCAAAAAGCACGCAGGTTATAATCGGTCACCAGATCCTGAATATAAGAAAATATCTCGGGTGCTTCCGCATAACGTTTGGACCAATTGCTTTTCGGTGCAAATGACAAGGAATATAAATGTGATTGCACATCACAGGCTGCTCCAGGATACTGATTGTCCCGCCAGGTTCCGCCAAAATCGCTACCTTTTTCAAGAATAATAAAATCATAAATACCATGCTGTTGTAAACGTATTGCCATGGCAATCCCTCCGAAACCAGCTCCAATAATGGCAACTTTAGTATGGGGATGGGAACGTGTAGCGGTGGCATAATCTAGCATCAGTAAATTCCTTACTTATTTTAATGTTGGATATTTATCGTAATTTGCTCCTTGATGATTAGATAGAAAATTGATCTAAACGGCAATAGCCGACACATTATTTTTATAGTACAACTAGAATAATCACATTGTATTTGTATGGTTATGAAACGTTCTGTTCTCAGTCTGATGTATTTGATTCAAGGAATGCGCAAGGCTGGCATGGAGGTCGATCAGAAACTGCAAAACATTGGGCTGCGTGTAGATGCCTTTGATCCAAGCTCGGTGATCCATCCGAGTCTGGAACATGATGTGCTTAAGGTGGTGGGACAGGAAATCCAACCTGAACAGGGATTATTGATTGGCCAGCATTATGCTTTGGCAGGTTATGGTCCCTTACTCATGTTGCTGGTGACCAGTCCTACGGTACGTGATGCATTGAATCAGGTGATCCGTTTTCAGCAGTTGACGCATTTGACCGGTCAGTTGGCCTTGCAGCAAAGCGAGCATCATAGCGCGCTATGTTATCGAGCCAAGCAGCAGGATGATCATTTGAGAATGTTGCTGGCACAGGCAGAGATTTCCGGAACGTTTAAGTTTATCCGGGAAATCTACAAATTGATGGGCTTATCCAAACCTGATTTGCGGATCGAGTTGCCATTTGCCTATCCAGAAGATCTGAATACCTTAAAGGTCTACCATGATTATTATGGAACACAGGTACAGTTTGATGCATCTCGGGCAGCATTCTGGTTTGATGAAGCAGTGCTAGATATTAAAATTCCCTCTGCGGATGCGGTGACTTTTGCCGTCTATGAAGCCAAATGTCTGGCTGAACTGGAACGCTTGCAACAGGATGAGCAGACGCCGACTGTGGTGCAGCGCGTGCAGGATTATCTGGAGATCCAAAGCGGCCTGATGCCCAGCATGGCTGAAACGGCACAGGCGCTGAATATCCCGGAACGAACCTTGCGGCATCAGTTACAGCAATGTGATACCAGTTATAAGCAGATTCGCGAAGAAATTATTAAAGATAAGGCTTTGCGACTGATTGAATACAAACAGTATTCGATTGAAATGATTGCAGAATTATTAGGCTATTCCGAGCCAGCCGCTTTTAACCATGCCTTTAAACGCTGGTTTGGGCAAAGTCCTCGGCAATATATAAAATAGCCTAAGCTAGTTTATGCCAAAGTGTTATAGCGTGTTGATTAAACTCCGCTATAATTAAATTGATCCCAAATAGTACGAAATTCTATGTCCGATTTTAATTCACAGCACAGCACCGCTTTTAGTCCGATTTCTCCTGCAGAACGTTATGCACAAGCGATCTCTTCGGGACAGTTTATGCCTGATGAAGCACAGGCAATGGCAGTACATGAACTGAATCGTGTCTGGCTGGAATTGATTCAGCGTTTTAAGGCATCGAAAAAAGCATTTCGCCGCTTTCGCCGTCAGACGTCTCCGAAAGGCGTATATATGTGGGGTGGAGTAGGGCGTGGCAAAACTTGGTTGATGGATCAGTTTTACGATTCGATTCCGTTTCGCCGTAAAACCCGGATGCATTTTCACCATTTTATGCAGCATGTGCATCGTGAGTTAAACAAATTATCCGGACAGCGTAACCCCCTAGATATCGTGGCAGATCGGATTTATAAAGAAGCGGTCATCATCTGTTTTGATGAATTTTTTGTATCCAACGTAACGGATGCGATGATTCTAAGCGATCTGTTCCAGAAGCTATTTGAACGCGGTATTACCTTGGTCGCTACCTCGAATATCGCACCGGACGGTTTATATAAAAACGGCATTCATCGTGACCGTTTTATGCCTACCATCGAACTGGTCAAGAAAAACTGTGTGGTCTTAAATGTTGATGCCGGAGTCGATTACCGTCTACGGGTTCTAAAACAGGCACAATTGTTTAAATTCCCGTTAACGCATGATCATAAAAACTGGATTGCTCAACGTTTTAGCGCTTTGACCCAGACTCAGACCTGTTCTGAAGAGCCGATTATTATCAACAACCGTATTGTTGAAACCGTTTCACATACTGAAGATGTGTTGTGGTGCGAGTTTTCTGAACTGTGTTTAAAGCCACGTAGTCCGGCTGATTTTATTGAAGTCGCCAATATTTATAATACGGTTTTGGTCAGCAATGTGCCACACCTGACCGATTTTCTGAATGATGGAACACGCCGTTTTATTTATCTGGTCGATGAATTTTATGACCGCGGCGTCAAGTTACTCTTAACCTCAGAAGATAATATCGTGGATATTTACCAGGGTGAAAAACTGGCCTTTGAAATTGAACGGACCCGTTCCCGTTTGCTGGAAATGCAGTCGGATGAATACCTGAATTCTGAACATCGCCAGATTGAGAAAATCGCCTCCGTGAACGCAGAGTAACCATAAAAGCGCTGGTCATTTACCAGCGCTTTTTTTATAAAAATAGGGACTTAAATTATCGACAAGCCTGATTAAACATGGCTTAATCTTGATCTAAATATGATCGTGTATAACTAGAATGCATAATTTTTACTCGAAAATCTGAACTTAAGTCTAATTTCTACATTTCGAAAACTTTATACACTGTCATTAAGGTATTTAGCAGAATGATATCTATTTGCAACTGACAAAGATCAAATATGTTTATGAGGGTATTCATATTAGAAAAAATGCTCAGTATTTAGCAATGTGATAATACTATTCAGCTAGATTTTAATCGGTATACTAGAATCTCTTGTATAAAAAGTAGCAATATCAGGAAAGACAATGACTGCACGTATTCAAAAAGGCAAGTTAGCGATTGCTAAAGAACTTTACGATTTCATCGAAAATGAAGCACTACCAGGTTCTGGTTTAGACAGCGAAACATACTGGAAAAACTTTGAACAAGTCGTTGTTGATCTTAGCCCTAAAAATAAAGCACTTTTGGCTAAGCGTGATGACATTCAGGCGAAAATTGATGAATGGCACCGCAATAACACATTTGAATTACAAGCTTACAAAGCTTTCTTGACTGAAATTGGCTACTTGTTACCAGAAGTAGAAGATTTTCAAATCAGCACTGAAAATGTAGACGAAGAGATTGCAGTACTGGCAGGTCCACAGTTGGTGGTACCGGTACGTAATGCACGTTACTGCCTGAACGCTGCAAACGCACGTTGGGGTTCTTTGTACGATGCACTTTATGGTTTCGATGTCATCTCTGAAGAAGATGGCGCGGAAAAAGGCAAAGGCTATAACCCGAAACGTGGTGAAAAAGTTGTCGCATTTGCAAAGAATTTCCTCGACGAAACTTTCCCATTGGCACAAGGTTCGCACGCAGACGCAACTCAATACGCAGTTGAAGCTAATGCACTGGTTGTTACCCTAAAAGACGGTTCAAAAACAACTGTGGCAGATGCCGCTAAATTCGTTGGTTACAATGGCGAAGCTTCAGCACCGACTGAAATCGTACTTAAAAATAATGGCTTGCACGCAATCATCCAGATTGATGCCAATAGTTCGATTGGTCAAACTGACGCAGCAGGCGTAAAAGACGTCGTTCTTGAAGCGGCAGTTACGACCATTCAGGACTTGGAAGACTCGATTGCAGCCGTTGATGCTGAAGAAAAAGTGGAAGGCTACCGTAATTGGTTAGGCCTGATGAAAGGTACTTTAGAAGAGTCTATTGAGAAAAACGGTAAAACTGTTACCCGTAAACTGAATGAAGACCGCACTTTCAAAAATGTAGAAGGTGGTGAAACTAAAGTTCATGGCCGCTCATTGATGTTGCTGCGTAACGTTGGTCATTTAATGACAAACCCGGCGATTCTGGTAGATGGCGCAGAGATCTATGAAGGCATCATGGATGCACTGGTTACGCCATTGTTGTCTTTCGCAGACATCAAAGGTGAAAACACGATCAAGAACTCGCGTCAAGGTTCAATGTATATCGTTAAGCCGAAAATGCATGGTCCTGAAGAAGTAGCATTTGCCGTTGAATTGTTTGAACGTGCCGAACAGGCACTTGGCTTACCTGCAAAAACTTTAAAAATCGGGATCATGGATGAAGAACGCCGTACTTCTGTGAACTTGAAGAACTGTATTGCACAAGCCAAAGATCGTACTATCTTCATCAATACAGGTTTCATGGACCGTACCGGCGATGAAATCCATACCTTTATGGAAGCTGGTCCATTCGTTCGTAAAGGCGAAGTAAAAGGCCAAATCTGGTTCCCAGCTTATGAAAACCGTAACGTGATGATCGGTCTGCAAGCGGGTTTACGTGGTAAAGCACAGATTGGTAAAGGCATGTGGCCAAAGCCAGACATGCTGCTTGACATGTACAAAACCAAAACTGAACATCCTGAAGCGGGTGCGAGCTGTGCATGGGTTCCATCACCTACAGGTGCGGTGATCCACGCGATTCACTATCACCAGATTAATGTTGCAGACCGTCAGCAAGAACTATTGTCGACTCAGCCTTTATCTCTAGATGATTTGTTGACACCGCCATTGGCGAAAGACACCAACTGGTCTGAAGAAGAAAAAACCAAAGAACTTGAAAATAACTGTCAAGGTATTTTAGGTTATGTGGTTCGTTGGGTAGATTTGGGTGTAGGTTGTTCTAAAGTGCCAGACATCAATGATGTCGGTTTAATGGAAGACCGTGCAACTCTACGTATTTCTTCACAACACGTTGCGAACTGGTTGCGTCACGGTATCGTAAGTCGTGAACAGGTAGAAGAAGTCATGCAACGTATGGCGAAAATTGTGGATGAGCAAAATGCCAATGATCCATTGTATACGCCAATGTCTGCTGACTTTGCCAACAATATTGCATTCCAGGCAGCATCTGACCTGATCTTCAAAGGTGGTGAGCAGCCATCAGGTTATACCGAGCCGCTTCTACACGCAGCGCGTTTAAAGTTAAAAGGTTATACAGGTGATTAATCCTGTCTAGCTTAAAAAAGCCTCTTCGGAGTAATGCCAGTCAGTTAAGAAATTGACTGGCATTTTCTTGGATATTTTTGTGCTTTAATTTTCACTACTCGCGGACATTGCCTTTGCCTTTTTTCAGGTAATACAAATATTTTAGATTGTTCAAATAATTGCGCTAAATGTTTGGGTAGGTTTCCTGCTGATTCTAAAGGTGTGTGCCTTAAGATATTGATAATACTCATAGATGCAATATGGAAACTGATCCTTAAAGGACTCACCTTTGCATGTTCAGCGATAAACCTCATCTGTCTTCTTAAGATATTATATGCAATAAATACCCCCCACAATTCTTGATAGACCAAATCAGGTTGTTTGCTTCTTAAAATCCTTGCATCCTGTAAATCACTTTTAATTTCCCGATAACACATTTCTATTTCCCAACGCTGGATATAAAGCATTGCAAGGTCTTTGAATGGATAAACTTTAGAATCTGTTAATGATGTAATGTAACGTCTTATTTTTCCTGCATATTCAACTTCAATTAAACGTGCTTCCCAATAGTCACCCAATGACGGATTTATCTTTTTTGCTCTTGCTGAAACAGGCATTTTGATCTGAAAGTCATGGGCCGCATTATGATGAATCACTTCATAACGCAGGTTGTCCTTTGCTCGCATCAACCAATGACTCTCTTCTGCCTGAGATTGCCAGCTCACTAAAAAATCAGCAGAGAAGTAAGCACGATCAAATAGGGTAATACTGCGAACTGGTGCTTTTAATTGACTGGCTAAGGTTAATTCACCTTGATCCATACTACCCATTTGGGCATCAATCATTTCATGGGTATTGGTATTCACCAGGCAAGTCGCTCTAACTTGTGGGTAAGGTGCAGCTGCTGTTTTGCCTTTGGATGAACCAAAGTGCTTAAAGTTTTCTTCTGTATGAGGCATAGACCAAACCACACCATCTACAGCACAAACGCATAGACCGTGAAAGTTGCTATATTGTTGTTGTGAGTCTTTAAACCATGCCTGACTTAATGTCGAAAATAAAGCACTCATGGGTTCTAAGCCTAAGCGTTGTCTTGCTTGTACGGATGCACTCGGTACACAGTATTCTGCCGTACCGAAAACAAGTTGCAATTGTTGAACCACATACCAAATCGGTTGATTTCGAAATAGAGCAAGTCCGATTACCAGCCAAACAACATGTTCAGCAGGCAGTTTTCTTTTTCGAATTGATGCTTTACCTGTTTGGTCTAAGCAATCTTCAATCCAGTTTAAATCAATCAATTCACTGAATTGTGAAAGTGAAGGTAGGGTTTGTTTTAATGTTAAATCTAGATTCTGAGATAAATTCATAAAAAAAGAGCGTATTTACATACGCTCTTTTTACAGCATTTTAACTTTTTTTGCTTAACTGACTGGCATTACTCTTCGGAGGCTTTTTTATTGTCTAATGGTAAGCCGTCGTTGTTCTGACTAGAAATTTTCCAGCTGAACTCTTAAAGTGGGGCAAAGCATGCGAGGAAACAATAAAATGATGACGGTATATCAAAATTTAGACCAGCAGTTTATTCATGGTCAGTGGCAAGGCGGTACTTCAACCAGAACAATAAAAAATATAAACCCCTATACCCAGAGTGAAATTTTTAGCATGGCAGCGGCCAGTTCTGTCGATGTAGACAGTGCTTATACCGCAGCAGAGCAGGCTTTTCAGCAGGGTGTTTTGAATTCCACTGAAGTACGAAAAACAGTGCTGCAAAATGTGATCACAATTATTCAGCAGCGTCGTGATGAAATCATTGACTGGCTGATCATTGAATCTGGTAGTACACGTATTAAGGCAGGCCTAGAGGTAGATGCTGCTCTGGGCATTATTCAGGAAAGTCTGGCTTTTCCAGATCAGATACAAACAGAACAGCTGGAAAGTAAAGATCCCGCACGTAAAAGTCTGGTTTTGCGCAAGCCTTTAGGCGTGATTGCAGTCATCAGTCCATGGAACTTTCCATTTCATTTGTCTTTACGTTCAGTGGCTACTGCAATTGCCTGTGGTAATACCGTTGTATTGAAGCCGGCCAGTGATACCCCGGTGACTGGCGGTACCTTAATCGGCAAGCTATTTGAAGAAGCAGGTTTAGCTGCAGGTGCACTGAATATCGTTGCCGGGGCTGGTAGTGAAATCGGGGATTATTTTGTTGAGCATTCAGCGCCGAAAATGATTTCATTTACCGGTTCGACTGAAGTGGGGAAAAGTGTCGGCAGTAAAGCCTTGGCCAGTTCCCGAATCAAGCGTCTGGCACTTGAACTGGGTGGCAATGCACCTTTGGTTATTCTGGATGATGCCGATCTTGATCTAGCAGTTGAACTGACGCTGATGGGGCGTTTTATGCATCAGGGACAAATTTGCATGAGTACCAATCGGGTCATTGTCGATGCATCAATCCATGATGCTTATGTAGATAAACTTCTGGATCAGATCAAAATGATTCCAGTGGGTGATCCAAATCTGGAAGATACCGTGATTGGACCGATCATTAACCAGAGTCAGGTTGAAAAACATCAACAGATCATTCAAACAGGGAGTGAGCAGGGCGCGCAACTGGTGTATGAAGGGGGAATCGAAGGGAATCTGGTCTATCCACATATTTTTATTGATGTCGCGGAAGATTCCGATCTGGCGCAGCAAGAAAGTTTTGGGCCGATTTTACCTATCTTAAAAGCCCGGGATGAAGCACATGCTTTAAATCTGGCCAATGCGACTGAGTTCGGTTTGTCCAGTGCAGTATGTACCTCAAACATCGAGCGAGGCACTGCTTTTGCCGCACAACTGGATATTGGGATGACACATATTAATGGCATTAGTGTTGCAGACCAGTCAAACGCACCCTTTGGTGGCGAGAAAAATTCAGGATTGGGTCGTTTTAATGGCCGCTGGATTTTTGAGGAATTTACCCGGACACATTGGTTAACTGTACCTAATTAATAACAGTCAACGCGCCTAAAACTATAGAAATACGACAGGCTTAGACTTGGCATCACGCTATAATCTGATAGTCGAATGATTTACATATATGAACCATGTGCGCCAACTTTAAGCCTTTAACCTTAGAACAGTTGCATAATCTGGGATTGCCAGAAATTCCTTTTGAATATCCAGAGGAGGTCTATCCCAATTATGCTACACCGCTTTTGTTTCATTCAGCTCAAGGACTGGAATGGCGTTCCGTGAATTTTGGACTCATTCCGAAATGGGCAGAAGACAAAACTATAGGTACCAAGACCTATAACGCCAGAAATGAAACCTTACTGCAAAAGCCCACCTTCGCTGAAGCCACCGCCAAATGTCATTTTGGCGTCATTCCGGTATCGGAATTTTATGAGTCTAAATATTTTGACAATAAACCGCAGCGTTGGGGTGTAAGACGTAAAGATGGTCAGGCGACTTTTATTGCAGCTGTGTATGAGATTGCTCGGGTACAAGGTGAAATTGTACGCTCTGCCAGCATGATTACCATGGATGCAATTGATCATCCCATGATGAAGGAGTTTCATGAGCCGGGTAATATCAAACGCTCGGTTATTGTGATTCCACAGCAGCGACTGCAAGAATGGCTAACGCTAAGGCATCCAGATATTCATAGCTTTGTAGAGGGCTTTCCAGTAGAAGAGTTCGAATGTTCACATGTACCAAAAGAAAAAATCAAAAAAGTCAGTCCACAACTGAACTTTTTTGATTTTTAGAAAGCTCTGGCGAATTATTTATTATTGTAAAGTGTACGCCAATTCGCCAGCGTCTATTTAAAATAAAAAGTAGGTCTCTTAACGAGCTAAATTTTTGAAAATATGACGTAAACTTTCCATGGTTTTTTCAATTTGCAAAGGCGTTAAACCTTCAAATGACTGTTCCAGTACCACATTAGTTAGATCATTGATCTTATGTGTCATTTGCATGCCTTTATCGGTCAAAAATACTCGGGTAATCCGTGCATCATCCTCACATGAATAGGTTTCAACCAGACCTTCGTCCTTTAAACGATAAACGATTTTAGTTGTGGTCGACATTTTAGAGACAACCATTTCTGACAAATCAGAAACACTGGCATGTGGCTTTGATTTTAAGGCAAGAAGGATACGGCGGCGGGAATTGTCAACACCATATTTTTTTAGTGCATGATCGACATTAAGGACATATTGAGCATGAACCTGAGTTACCCAATAATATGGAAAGTTTTCTAAATTAAATTCTTCCGTACACGGCAAAAATTTTGCATATTTCTTAGTCATGAAATGTTCCTTGTATTTATTTTTCTAGGGCCCGTTCATTTTATGAAAAAGTTTATGCATGTTTCAACCTTTATTTTAAAAATGTTAAAGCGCTAACACTTTTTAGTTTTGCTTAACACCCTAAGGAGTTGATCAGTTCTGCATGTGAGCCTTATCAGGTGCGGAGATTGTTTTTTAAAATCGGATGAAAGGCGATAATATTTTGTATAAATTTAATTCTTCAGCCTATTTTTAAAGAGTAGAACTGCTGCCAAGACATTTTATGATTGTTGATCAGCCTTTTAAATTAATTTTAAATATAAGCAATTGCATTTTAATGAATTAATTCATTAGGAGAAGATAGGCTATTGAATGGTTTTAGTGACTACATTGAGTGAGCGTTTGAAGCGATATTTTTAAGTGATTGTTCTTTCAATAAAAAAATAGTTTATACTTTAATCTTTAAGTAACCTTAAAAATAATGGTCAAATCGAACTAAATGTTGTTTATTTTTAATTCAATTAGAATAAATGATGTAGAAAAATTAAAATTAAAATTAACTAGTTTGAACATCAACCAGTCGGTTTTAAAAGTCTCAGTAAAATCATGATCATGTAATTTTTTTGTAAATTAATACATTACAAAATACTCAGTTTATGCATAATGGAATAGTCTTAAGTTGCATAGGTTTTATTTTAATGGATCCCTCGCCGTGCGTTGATCTTCCATCTCTATTTCTAGCTTACTCGAACGGGGTAATTCTCTAATGGAATTTTTATTAGATCCCGGAATCTGGGTAGGTTTAATTACTCTTATTATTCTTGAAATTGTTCTAGGTATTGATAACCTAGTCTTCATTGCCATTCTGGCTGAAAAACTACCTCCTGAACAACGTGATAAGGCCCGTGTGATTGGTTTATCTTTAGCGTTGTTTATGCGTCTAGGTCTGTTATTTGCCATTGCTTGGTTGGTCACTTTGACACAACCATTGATTACCGTGTTTGACTGGACCTTCTCCGGTCGGGACCTGATCTTGTTATTTGGTGGCTTGTTCTTGGTGTATAAGGCCGTTACTGAGCTGCATGAAAAGATTGAAGGCAAACCTGAAGTCACAGTATCTACCAACGTGGTATATGCAAGTTTCACTGCTGTTGTTGCACAGATTGTTGTTTTAGATGCTGTTTTTTCTTTAGATTCAGTAATTACCGCCATTGGTATGGTCGACAACATTTATGTCATGATGGCTGCAATGATTGTTGCAATGGGCGTGATGCTACTGGCATCGAAACCATTGACCAACTTTGTGAACCGCCATCCAACCGTGGTGATTCTGTGTTTAAGCTTCCTGCTTTTGATTGGTATCAGTCTGATAGCAGAAGGTTTTGGTTTCCATATTCCAAAA